>NZ_VJNO01000095.1 GCF_007096885.1 Streptomyces sp. 130
TGCCGGAGTACATGGTCCCGGCCGTGGTCGTGGTCCTGGACGCCTTCCCGCTGACGACCAACGGCAAGATCGACCGCAAGGCCCTGCCCGAAGCCGAGTACACCAGCGCTTCCACGGCTCGGCCGCCCCGTACCAAGAACGAAGAACAGCTCTGCGAACTCTTCGCTGAGGTCCTCGGATTCGAGACGGTCGGCATCGACGACTCCTTCTTCGACCTCGGCGGACACTCTCTGCTCGTCAGCAAACTCACTGTCCGCATCGCCGCACGCCTTGGTGTGCAGATGACCGCCAAGGACGTCTTCCAGGCACCGACAGTGGCTCAACTTTCCGAACTTCTTCCCATTGCACGTCCGGCGCGGCCCAAGTTCCGCCGTATGTCGCGAGAGAGGGGCACATCATGATCCCGTTGTCCTTTGCCCAGCGCCGAATCTGGTTCCTCGATCAGCTCGAGGGCCCCAGCGCGGCGTACAACATCGCCGTCTCCCTGCGGCTCACCGGCGAGGTGGACGAGCCGGCGCTGCGGGCGGCCCTGGAAGACGTGGTCGAACGGCACGAGAGTCTGCGTACGGTCATCGCCATACGGGACGGTGAGCCCAGCCAGCTCATCCTGGAAGACGTCCTGCCGGAGCTGATCCGGGCCCGGGTGACGCAGGACGGGCTGTCGCGGGCGATGTCCGACGCGGCGGCGTACTGCTTCGACCTGGCCGAAGAGATTCCGCTGCGAGTCACGCTCTTCGAGGTCGCGCCCGACAGCCATGTGCTCTTGATCGTGCTCCATCACATAGCCGCCGACGGCTGGTCCATGGCCCCGCTGCTGCGGGACCTGTCGACGGCCTACGCCGCGCGGCATCGTGGCACCACGCCCGACTTCCCCGAGCTCCCGGGCCAGTACGCGGACTTCGCGATGTGGCAGCGTGAGGTGCTGGGGTCGGAGGACGACCCGACGAGCGTGCTCGGCGAACAACTCGCCTACTGGCGCGAGGCATTGGACGGCTCCCCGGCGGAATTGGTGCTGCCCTACGATCGCCCGCGCCCCGCCGTGCCGTCCCACCGCGGGCGAACCGTTCCGTTCTCCGTGGACGCCGAGGTGCACCGGGCGCTGCTCAAGCTGGCACGCGAGCGGGGCGTGACCCTGTTCATGGTGCTGCACGCGGCCCTCGCCGTGCTGCTCTCCCGGCTGGGCGCGGGCGACGACCTGCCGGTCGGCGCCCCTGTGGCGGGCCGGTCGGATGAGGGTCTGGACGATCTGGTCGGGTTCTTCGTGAACACGGTGGTGCTGCGTACGGATGTTTCGGGTGATCCGTCGTTCGTGGAGTTGCTGGAGCGGGTGCGGGAGGTGCATCTGGGTGCGCATGCGCATGCGGATGTGCCGTTCGACCGGCTGGTGGACGCGCTGGGCGTGGAGCGCTCGGCGGCCCGGCAGCCGCTGTTCCAGGTCATGGTGGTCCTGCAGAACAACGTGCGGGGCCGGCTGGATCTGCCCGGACTCGACGTGGCCGTGGAGCCGGTGGAGCTGGGGTCCGCGAAGTTCGACCTGACGCTGCAGCTGGCCGAGGAATGCGGCCCGGACGGCGCCCCGGACGGGCTGAACGGTGCGCTGGAGTACGCGGTCGACATCTTCGACGAAGAGACGGCGCGGACCCTGGCCGGCCGGTTCGCGCGGGTCCTCGAAGCCGTCGCCGCCGACGCGTCCGTCCGGGTGGACGAGGTCGACGTGCTCCTGCCGGGGGAGTGTGAGCGGCTGTCGGGCTGGAGTGTGGCCGGGCGGTCGGGGGAGTTGGTGACGTTGCCGGAGTT
>NZ_VJNO01000096.1 GCF_007096885.1 Streptomyces sp. 130
TACGCGCAGCCGTCCTGGTACATCCGTACGACGGCGGTGAAGGAGCGGCTGCTTGAGGAGAACGAGAAGACCAACTGGTTCCCGGAGTCGGTCAAGCACGGCCGTTTCGGTGACTGGCTGACCAACAACGTCGACTGGGCGCTGTCCCGCAACCGCTACTGGGGCACCCCGCTGCCGGTCTGGCGCTGCGGGGAGGGTCATCTGACGTGTGTCGGTTCGCGTGAGGAGCTGTCCCGGCTGACGGGGGCCGACCAGTCGGCGCTGGATCCGCACCGCCCGTTCATCGACGAGGTCACCTTCCCCTGCACGCACGAGGGCTGCCCGGCGGTGGCGACGCGTGTGCCGGAGGTGATCGACGCCTGGTACGACTCGGGCTCGATGCCGTTCGCGCAGTACGGCTACCCGTACCGGAACAAGGAACTGTTCGAGTCCCGCTACCCGGCGCAGTTCATCTCGGAGGCCATCGACCAGACGCGCGGCTGGTTCTACACGCTGATGGCGGTCGGCACGCTCGTCTTCGACAAGTCCAGTTACGAGAACGTCGTGTGCCTGGGCCACATCCTGGCCGAGGACGGCCGGAAGATGTCCAAGCACCTGGGCAACATCCTCCAGCCGATCCCGCTCATGGACGAGCACGGCGCGGACGCGGTGCGCTGGTTCATGGCGGCCGGCGGCTCCCCCTGGGCGGCCAGGCGCGTGGGCCACGGCACCATCCAGGAGGTCGTCCGCAAGACCCTCCTGACGTACTGGAACACGGTCGCCTTCCAGGCCCTGTACGCCCGCACATCCCACTGGGCGCCCTCGGCCGCCGACCCGGCACCCGCCGACCGCACCGTCCTGGACCGCTGGCTGCTCAGCGAGCTCAACACCCTGACCGACCAGGTCACCCAGGCACTCGAGGGCTACGACACCCAGCGCGCCGGGAAACTCCTGTCCGCGTTCGTGGACGACCTGTCCAACTGGTACGTGCGCCGCTCCCGGCGCCGCTTCTGGCAGGGCGACAAGGCGGCGCTGCGCACCCTGCACGAGGTGGTGGAGACCGTCACACGGCTGATGGCCCCGCTGACCCCGTTCATCACCGAGCGGGTCTGGCAGGACCTCATCGTCCCGGTCACCCCGCACGCGCCGGAATCGGTCCACCTGTCGTCCTGGCTGAAGGCGGACCCGGCGGCCATCGACCCCGCCCTCTCGACCCAGATGGCACTGGTGCGGCGCCTGGTGGAGCTGGGCCGGGCCACGCGCGCGGAGTCGGGCGTCAAGACCCGCCAGCCGCTGTCCCGGGCACTGGTCGCGGCCCCGGGCTTCGACACCCTGTCCGAGGAGCTGCGCGCCCAGATCACCCAGGAGCTGAACGTCTCCTCCCTCGCCTCGCTCTCCGAGGTCGGCGGCTCGCTCGTCGACACCACGGCCAAGGCGAACTTCCGGGCGCTCGGCAAGCGCTTCGGCAAGGGCGTCCAGGCGGTGGCCAAGGCAGTCGCGGACGCGGACGCGGCGGCCCTGTCACTCGCCCTGCGCGAGGGCACCGCCTCCCTGGAGGTCGACGGCGAGAGGATCACCCTCTCACCCGACGAGGTCATCATCACCGAGACCCCCCGCGAGGGCTGGTCGGTCGCCTCCGACTCCGGCGCGACCGTGGCCCTCGACCTCGAAATCACCCCGCAACTGCGCCGGGCCGGCCTCGCCCGCGACGCGATCCGCCTGATCCAGGAAGCCCGCAAGAACAGCGGCCTGGACGTCGCGGACCGCATCACCGTCCGCTGGACCTCCACAGACCCCGCGAC
>NZ_VJNO01000010.1 GCF_007096885.1 Streptomyces sp. 130
GCGGCCCCGGCCGCCGCCCCCGCCCCCCCCCCCGCCCCGCCCCCCCCCCCCCCCCCCCCGCCCCCCCCCCCCCCGCCCCCCCCCCGGCCCCCCCCCCCCCCCCCCCCCCCCCCCCCCGGCCGGGTGCCTCGCGGCGGTCAGCCGGTGTACGCCTCCAGTTCCGAGAGCTGCGCGGCCGGCCAGCCGGTGTTGGCGGTGAACGTCAGCCGCAGATGGCGGACCGGCGTACCGGGCAATGTGACCGTGGCCTGGTTGCCGCTCGACGGATCGAAGGTGTAACCCGCCGAACCCTTCAGCGGGGTGTACGTGCTGCCGTCGGTGCTGCCCGATACGCCCAGGGTCTGGGTGCGGGTCGCCCAGGCGGACGACGGCGGCAGCTTCAGGACGAGCCGCTTGACGGACTTGGCCGCCCCGAGGTCCACGGTGATGGACTGCGGGAAGGCGTGGTTGGTGCTCTCCCAGTAGGTGTTCGCGTTGCCGTCGACCGCGTTGGACGCGCCGTAGACGTCGGCGTGGCCGGACTCGGTGACCTGGCGGCCCTGGGCGAGGTTGCCGGTCTCCTCGGGCGGGTCGGTCGGGTCGGTCGGCGGGTCGGTCGGCGGGTCGGTCGGGCCGGTGCCGCCGCCCGGGACGCCGCCGTTGGTCCACACGGGGGCGGGCCAGACACCGGTGCAGGCCGGCGGGTCCGCGTACCAGCCGGAGTTCCCGGAGACCCGGGTGATCCGGAAGCCGCTGCCGACGCAGTTGTGGATCGGGTTCGACTGCGCGATGTGCGTCGCCGTGACGTTGTCGAAGGTGGCCGTGCCGGGGGCCTGGATCTGGAGCGCGTAGGTGCCGGTGCCGTCGATCCTGATGTTCTTGAAGTGCAGCCCGTTGGTCGCGCCCTCGATGAGGTGGATCGCCGCGTACGAGCTGTCCAGGACTTCGCTGTCGGTGATGTCGATGTCGCCGTTGACCGGTTCGTTGAGCCCGCTGAACCAGATCGCGCCGACTCCGAAGTTCCAGTTGTAGTCGCTGTTCCCGGTGCGGATCAGGGTGTTGCGGGCGGCCGTGGTGGTGCCCGAGACGGCCGTCCCCTGGCCGGAGTTGACGCCGGGGTAGCGGTTGGCGATGTGCAGGCCGCCGCCGTTGGTGACGGTGTCCGCCATGACGTTGTCGGAGAGGGTGATGTCCTTGCCGCCGTAGGTGACGATGTTGTTGGCCAGGATCGGCAGGATCACCGTGTTGAACGTGAACTCGTTGTTCACGTTCGGGACGTTCTCCGCCCACATCGCCAGCCCGTCGTCACCGGTGTTGCGGACGAAGGTGTTGGTGACCGTCGAGTCGGTCACGCCGTAGTGGAAGTTCACCCCGTCGGCGGTCTGGTCCAGGATGCGGCTGTTCTTGATGGTGAAGTTGTCCATCGGGCCGTCCATCCAGGCCCCGCACTTGGTGTGCTGCATCCAGACGTTGTCGACGGTCGAGTCGGACATCGCCCCGCCGATGGCGTTCACCTGGTCGTTGTCCACCCGCTCGCGGATGTCACCGATGATGGCGAAGTCCCTGAGCGTGACGTCGCTGCTGCCGCCGTCCCCGGCGTACTTGCCGTAGACGCCGACGGCCTTGCTCCGGTTGGACGGGTCGCGCCCGGTCAGCACCGAGTACCAGGGTCCGGCGCCGCGCAGGGTCACCTGGTCCACGATGATGTGGTCGCGCACCTGGAACGTGCCCCGCGGGATGTACACCTCCCTGCCCTGCGCCCGGCCCGCGTCCACCGCCGCCTGGATTTTGGCGGTGGAGTCCGCGGCCCCGGTCGGGTCGGCCCCGAAGTCGGAGACGACGTCCAGCGCGCCGGAGGGCTTGGCGATGGGCGCGCCCACCTGCTCGAAGTCCGCCAGGTCGATGGTGAACGACGGGGAGGCGGCGGTGGACGACACCTGGAGCCGGACCTTCGTACCGGCCGGCAGCGTCGACCCGAACATGGTCCGGGCCTCGTCGTAGAAGTGGTGCGGGTTGGTGTCGCCCGGGTTGTTGTTGAACGGATACCCCCCGTAGTACCAGCCGTACTTGGAGGTCACCGGCACCGCCTTGGGCGAGGCCCCGTTCACGCGTACGTCGATCGAGGCGTCCCGGCCCGTCCCGGCGGCGTTGTCCGGCAGCGAGTACCGGAAGGACATCGCGTTGGCGGGGGCGGTGAGCGTGAACTCCACGTACTCGCCGACCGCGTCCAGGGTCACCGCCTGCCGGCCGGACGCCTCGGACGGGAGGGTGCCGTAGAGGCGGTCCGGGCCGATCAGGGTGCCGTTGGTGGCCGCGTACTCGGCCTCCTGTTCCTTGAACGGGACGGTCGCGCCGCGGCCGGGAACGGCGAGCGGCGAGGGGGCGGGGACACCGGCGGCCTGGGCGGCCGGTGCGCCGGTCAGCACCACGGCGGCGGCGGTGCCGAAGGCGGCGAGTGCCAGTGAGAGGGAGGCGGACAGGGACCGCCTGAGCAGTGGGCGGCGGGGTGGGGAAGTCACGTCGAAGTCGTCCTTGCGGCTCGTGGGGGCTCTTCGGACGCCCCACAGGCTAGAAGCACCTTCGCAAGGAAGTCCACGGTGCTGCGCAAGAATTCGTCGCACGAACTCAAATAATCGACGCCTGCATGGGAAGAATGTGCGCTGTGCGGGGGTTGCGGGCGAAGCGCCGGAGCACGCACGAGGGCCCGGATGCCTTGCCGGCATCCGGGCCCTCGTATCGTTCGTGCGGTCCGCTACGGCAGCTGCGCCGCGCGTGCCTCGCGGCGGTTGCCGCGGAAGGTGTTCACCCGGCGGGCGGTCGCGAAGAGCGGGATGACCGCGCCCAGGACCACCTGGAGCGCGCAGCCGGTCTGCAGGAGCAGCTGACCGCCGGGGGCGTCCAGCGCCCAGGCCGCCAGGAGCCCCATCGCGGAGACGATCCAGCCGAGCATCGCCACCGCGAGGACACCCCGCGGCTTCGGGTACTCGACCCGGCTGACCATCAGCCACGCCACCCCGATGATGGCGAGCAGCGTCGGGACGAACGGCAGCTCCAGGAGCACGATGGAGATGACCGTGAGCGCTCCGAAGGGGCTCGGCATGCCCTGGAACATGCCGTCCTTCATCGTCACGCACGAGAACCGCGCGAGTCTGAGCACCACCGCGAGCAGCACCACGATCGCCGCGAGCGCCGAGACCCGCTGGTGTGCGTCGTCCGCGACCATGCCGTACACGAGGACGAAGTACGCCGGGGCGAGCCCGAAGCTGATGAGGTCCGAGAGGTTGTCCAGCTCGGCGCCCATCGGCGAGGAACGCAGCTTGCGGGCGACGAGCCCGTCGAACAGGTCGAAGATCGCCGCCATGAGCATGAGGATCACGGCGGTGGCCGCGGAGTGGCGCGCCATGCCGCTCTCGTCACTGCCCGTGAGGTGCGGGATCAGGATGCCCGTGGTGGTGAAGTACACCGCCATGAACCCGCACGTGGCGTTACCGAGGGTGAGGGTGTCCGCTATCGACAGCCGCAGCGAGAGCGGCATGTCGTCGGCGTCGTCCTCCGTCTCCGCCTCCGGGACCCAGCCGGTCTGCGTGTCCGGATCAATCACGGTCAATGCGAGTCACCCCCGCGGTGGTGGCCTGGCCGACCTCGACCGCGACGTCCACACCTTCCGGGAGGTAGATGTCGACGCGGGAGCCGAAGCGGATCAGCCCGATGCGCTCACCCTGCTCCACCTTCGTGCCCTGCGGGATGTAGGGGACGATGCGCCGGGCCACCGCGCCGGCGATCTGCACCATCTCGATGTCGCCCAGCTCGGTGTCGAAGTGCCAGACAACGCGCTCGTTGTTCTCGCTCTCCTTGTTGAACGCGGGGACGAAGCCGCCGGGCACGTGCTCCACCGACGTCACCGTGCCGGCCAGCGGCGCGCGGTTCACATGGACGTTCAGCGGGCTCATGAAGATCGCGACGCGGGTCCGCCCGTCCTTCCACGGCATGATGCTCTGCACCACGCCGTCGGCCGGTGAGATGACGCGCCCCCGGGTGATCTCGCGCTCCGGGTCCCGGAAGAACCAGAGCATGCCCGCCGCGAGCGCGGTGGTGGGCACGGCGACGGCCGCCCAGCGCCCGGACCGGCGGGCGCGGGTCAGGCTGAGGGCGGCGGTGGCGACGGTCGGCAGGAGCCACGGCGAAGCTCCGCGTGCGATGCGGACCCGGCCGCGTGAGGCAGAGGTATGGCTGTCGGGCATGGATGACCTTCGTAGCGGATTGAGCCGCGCTGGCAACGGGGGACGGCGGCTTTTCCGGCGATGTTATCGGTTGCTGACCGCAACTGGGCAAGCCAGCAGCCGAGTCGGACGTCTGGAAGGCACCGGTTGAGGATGACAGAGTGTGATCTTCTTCGCGGCGAAATCACCACGAAAGGGACGATCAACCCTGGAAACGGTACTCCTCGAGGAGCCGGCGCCCGATGATCATTTTCTGGATCTCGGCGGTACCTTCACCGATCAGCAGCATCGGGGCCTCGCGGTAGAGGCGCTCGATCTCGTACTCCTTGGAGAAGCCGTAGCCGCCGTGGATACGGAAGGCGTCCTCGACGACTTCCTTGCAGTACTCGGAGGCGAGGTACTTCGCCATCCCTGCCTCCAGGTCGTTTCGCTCCCCGGAGTCCTTTTTGCGTGCCGCGTTTACCATCATCGCATGGGCGGCCTCGACCTTGGTGGCCATTTCGGCCAGCTTGAACTGGATCGCCTGGTGCTGAGCGATGGGCTTTCCGAAGGTCTGGCGCTGCTGTGCGTAGGAAACGCCCAGTTCGAAAGCACGCTGTGCGACACCGCAGCCACGGGCGGCCACATTGACCCGGCCCACCTCGACTCCGTCCATCATTTGGTAAAACCCCCGGCCGGTGACACCCCCCAGTACGCGATTGGCCGGAATTCGCAGTCCGTCCATGATGAGCTCGGTGGTATCGACCCCCTTGTAACCCATCTTGTCGATCTTTCCGGGGATCGTGAGCCCGGGACGGACCTCGCCGAAGCCCGGCTCCTTCTCCACCAGGAACGTCGTCATCGACTTGTGCGGCGCGGTGCCCTCGGGGTGTCCTTCGTCACTCCGGCACAGGACGGCGACGAGCGACGACGTGCCGCCGTTCGTCAGCCACATCTTCTGGCCGTTCAGGACGTACTCCTCGCCGTCCCGGACGCCCTTCGAGCTGATCGCCGACACGTCCGAGCCGAGCGCCGGCTCCGACATCGAGAACGCGCCCCGCACCTCGCCCAGCGCCATGCGCGGCAGGAAGGTGTCCTTCTGTTCCTGCGTCCCGTGCTGCTTGAGCATGTACGCCACGATGAAGTGCGTGTTGATGATGCCCGACACGCTCATCCAGCCCCGGGCGATCTCCTCCACGCACAGCGCGTACGTGAGCAGCGACTCGCCCAGCCCGCCGTACTCCTCGGGGATCATCAGGCCGAACAGGCCGAGTTCCTTCAGCCCCTCGACGATCTCGGTGGGGTACTCGTCCCGGTGTTCCAGCCGGGTCGCGACCGGAATGATCTCCTTGTCGACAAAGTCCCTGACCGTCGAGAGGATCTCCCGCTGGACCTCGGTGAGCCCGGCCGTCTGGGCGAGTCGCGTCATGGCTACTTCTCCACGTTCTTCTGCGAGGGCTGGCTGGGCTCCGGGCGGCCGGGCTGCTCCCCGCCCCGCTCCTTGATGTACGTCTCGGTGGGGACCATGACCTTGCGGCGGAACACGCAGACGAGCGTGCCGTCCTGCTTGTAGCCCCTGGTCTCGACGTGGACGATTCCGCGGTCGCTCTTCGACCGTGACGGCGTCTTGTCCAGGACCGTCGTCTCGCCGTAGACCGTGTCGCCGTGGAAGGTCGGCGCCACGTGCTTCAGTGACTCGATCTCCAGGTTGGCGATGGCCTTTCCGGAGACGTCCGGCACCGACATCCCGAGCAGCAGCGAGTAGATGTAGTTGCCGACGACGACGTTCTTGCCGAAATCGGTCGTGCTCTCCGCATAGTTGCTGTCCATGTGCAGCGGGTGATGATTCATGGTCAGCAGGCAGAAGAGGTGGTCGTCGTATTCGGTGACGGTTTTCCCGGGCCAGTGCTTGTAGACCGCACCGACCTCGAATTCCTCGTATGTGCGGCCGAACTGCATATCAGGCCTCCGGAGCTTCGAACTTGGAGGTGCGCTGCATGCCGGCCGCCCGGCCCTTGCCCGCGATGACCAGGGCCATCTTGCGGCTGGCCTCGTCGATCATCTCGTCGCCGAGCATCGCCGAGCCCTTCTTGCCGCCCTCCTCGGAGGTGCACCAGTCGTAGGCGTCGAGGATCAGCTCCGCGTGGTCGTAGTCCTCCTGCGAGGGCGAGAACACCTCGTTGGCCGCCTCGACCTGCCCGGGGTGCAGCACCCACTTGCCGTCGAAGCCGAGCGCCGCCGCGCGGCCGGCGACCTCGCGGTAGGCGTCCACGTCGCGGATCTGCAGGAAGGGGCCGTCGATCGCCTGGAGGTCGTGCGTACGGGCGGCCATCAGGATGCGCATCAGGATGTAGTGATAGGCGTCCGCCGGGTAGCCGGGCGGCTGCTGGCCCACGACCAGCGACTTCATGTTGATCGACGCCATGAAGTCGGCCGGGCCGAAGATCAGCGTCTCCAGGCGCGGCGAGGCGGCGCCGATCTCGTCGATGTTGACGAGGCCCTTGGCGTTCTCGATCTGCGCCTCGATGCCGATCCGGCCGACCTCGAAGCCCATCGTCTTCTCGATCTGGGTCAGCAGCAGGTCCAGCGCCACCACCTGCTGGGCGTCCTGGACCTTCGGCAGCATGATGCAGTCGAGGTTCTGCCCCGCGCCCTCGACGACCGTGATCACGTCGCGGTACGTCCAGTGCGTCGTCCAGTCGTTGACCCGGACCACCCGGGTCTTGCCCGTCCAGTCGCCGTTGTTGAGCGCGTCCACGATGTGGTGGCGGGCGCCCTCCTTGGCGAGCGGCGCGCAGGCGTCCTCCAGGTCCAGGAAGACCTGGTCGGCGGGGAGGCCCTGGGCCTTCTCCAGGAACCGGGGGTTGCTTCCCGGGACCGCGAGACACGAGCGGCGCGGGCGCAGTCGGTTGACGGGCGTGGTCATGCGGGGACCTCCAGAGGGTCGAGCTCGTTCGCTTTGCGGATCTCGTCGACGATACGGCCGATGATCTCCGTGATGCCGAAGTCCTTCGGGGTGAACACGGCGGCGACACCCGCCCCGATCAGGGCCTCGGCGTCGGCCGGGGGGATGATGCCGCCGGCGATGACCGGGATGTCGCCGGCCCCGGTGCGGCGCAGCCGGGCCAGCACGTCCGGCACCAGCTCGGCGTGCGAGCCGGACAGGATGGACAGGCCGACGCAGTGCACGTCCTCGGCGACGGCGGCCGAGACGATCTGTTCGGGCGTCAGCCGGATGCCCTGGTAGACGACCTCGAAGCCGGCGTCCCTGGCCCGCACCGCGATCTGCTCGGCGCCGTTGGAGTGCCCGTCCAGGCCCGGCTTGCCGACCAGCAGCCGCAGCCGCCCGACACCCAGGTCCGCGGCGGTCCGCGCCGCCTTCTCGCGTACGAGGGCGAGCGGCGAACCCTCCTCGGCGGTGACCGCGACCGGCGCGGACGACACCCCGGTCGGCGCCCGGAACTCCCCGAAGACGTCGCGCAGCGCCCAGGCCCACTCGCCGGTGGTCACCCCGGCACGGGCGCACTCGACGGTCGCCTCCATCAGGTTCTCCGTGCCGGCGGCGGCCTTCTTCAGGGCGGCCAGCGCCTCGGTGGCCCGGGGCTCGTCGCGGTTGTCGCGCCACGCGTGGAGCGCGGCGACGACCTGCGCCTCGTTCGCCGGGTCGACCGTCATGATCGCCCCGTCGAGGTCGGCGGTGAGCGGGTTGGGCTCGGTCGTCTCGTAGACGTTGACGCCGACGATCTTCTCGTCGCCGGCCTCGATCCGGGCCCGCCGCTCGGCGTGCGAGGAGACCAGCTCGGACTTGAGGTAGCCGGACTCGACGGCCGCCAGGGCGCCGCCCATCCGCTCGATCCGGTCCATCTCGGCCAGCGCGTCGGCGACCAGCTCGTCCACCTTGGCCTCGACGACGTGCGAACCGGCGAAGATGTCCTCGTACTCCAGCAGGTCGCTCTCGTGCGCCAGGACCTGCTGGATGCGCAGCGACCACTGCTGGTCCCAGGGCCGGGGGAGCCCCAGCGCCTCGTTCCAGGCGGGCAGTTGGACCGCGCGGGCCCGGGCGTCCTTGGAGAGGGTCACGGCCAGCATTTCGAGCACGATGCGCTGGACGTTGTTCTCCGGCTGGGCCTCGGTCAGGCCGAGCGAGTTGACCTGGACGCCGTAGCGGAAGCGGCGCTGCCTGGCGTCGGTGATGCCGTAGCGCTCGCGGGTGACCCGGTCCCAGATGCGGCCGAAGGCGCGCATCTTGCACATCTCCTCGATGAAGCGGACGCCCGCGTTCACGAAGAACGAGATCCGCGCGACGACCGCCCCGAACTTCTCCTCGGGCACCTGCCCGGAGTCGCGTACGGCGTCGAGGACGGCGATGGCCGTCGACATCGCGTACGCGATCTCCTGGACCGGGGTGGCCCCCGCCTCCTGGAGGTGGTAGCTGCAGATGTTGATCGGATTCCACTTGGGGATGCGGCTGACCGTGTACGTGATCATGTCGGTGGTCAGCCGCAGCGAGGGCCCGGGCGGGAAGACGTGCGTCCCGCGCGAGAGGTACTCCTTGACGATGTCGTTCTGCGTGGTGCCCTGGAGCCTGCCGGGGTCGGCGCCCTGCTCCTCCGCGACGACCTGGTAGAGCGCCAGCAGCCACATGGCGGTGGCGTTGATCGTCATGGAGGTGTTCATCTGCTCCAGGGGGATGTCCTGGAAGAGCCGGCGCATGTCACCGAGGTGCGACACGGGCACCCCGACCCGGCCGACCTCGCCGCGCGCCAGGACGTGGTCGGGGTCGTAGCCGGTCTGGGTCGGCAGGTCGAAGGCGACCGACAGACCCGTCTGGCCCTTGGCGAGGTTGCGCCGGTAGAGCTCGTTGGACGCCTCGGCCGTGGAGTGGCCCGCGTACGTCCGCATGAGCCAGGGGCGGTCCTTCTGACGTTGGGTCATCTTCGGACCTCAGACGTTCCGGCTGTGGCTGATGGTCCGCTCCGCCGGCGCGTCACGGAACAGGTTGATGGCGTCCAGGTGCTCGGCGCGCGTCTCCTCGTCGCGCACGCCCATGCCCTCGCGCGGGGCCAGCGCCAGGACGCCGACCTTGCCCTGGTGGGCGTTGCGGTGCACGTCGTGGGCGGCCTGGCCGGTCTCCTCCAGGGAGTAGACCTTGGAGAGCGTGGGGTGGATCTTGCCCTTGGCGATCAGGCGGTTGGCCTCCCAGGCCTCGCGGTAGTTGGCGAAGTGGGAGCCGATGATGCGCTTGAGCGACATCCACAGGTAGCGGTTGTCGTACTCGTGGTTGTAGCCCGAGGTCGAGGCGCAGGTGACGATGGTGCCGCCCTTGCGGGTCACGTAGACGCTCGCGCCGAACGTCTCGCGGCCGGGGTGCTCGAAGACGATGTCCACGTCCTCGCCGCCGGTCAGTTCACGGATGCGCTTGCCGAACCGCTTCCACTCGCGCGGGTCCTGGTTGCGCTCGTCCTTCCAGAACCTGTAGCCCTCGGCGTTGCGGTCGATGATCGCCTCGGCGCCCATCTTCCGGCAGATCTCCGCCTTCTGCTCGCTGGAGACGACGCAGATCGGGTTGGCGCCGCCGGCCAGTGCGAACTGCGTGGCGTACGAGCCGAGTCCGCCGCTGGCGCCCCAGATCAGCACGTTGTCGCCCTGCTTCATGCCGGCGCCGTTGCGCGAGACGAGCTGGCGGTACGCGGTGGAGTTGACGAGCCCGGGAGCCGCGGCCTCCTCCCAGCTGAGGTGACCGGGCTTCGGCATCAGCTGGTTCGACTTGACGAGCGCGATCTCGGCGAGACCGCCGAAGTTCGTCTCGAAGCCCCAGATGCGCTGCTCCGGGTCGAGCATCGTGTCGTTGTGGCCGTCCGAGGACTCCAGTTCGACGGAGAGGCAGTGCGCGACGACCTCGTCGCCGGGCTTCCAGGCGTTGACGCCCGGGCCGGTGCGCAGGACGACGCCCGCCAGGTCGGAACCGATGACGTGGTACGGCAGGTCGTGGCGCTTGGTGAGCTCGCTGACCCTGCCGTACCGCTCCAGGAAGCCGAAGGTGGAGACCGGCTCGAAGATGGAGGTCCAGACGGAGTTGTAGTTCACCGAGCTGGCCATGACCGCGACCAGGGCTTCGCCCGGGCCGAGTTCCGGCACCGGCACGTCCTCCACGTGGAGCGACTTGCGCGGGTCCTTGTCGCGGCTTTCGACGCCCGCGAACATCTCGGCCTCGTCCTTGTGGACGGTGACCGCGCGGTACGACTCGGGCACGGGCAGCGCCGCGAAGTCGGCGGCGGTGGGCGCGGCGGAGCCGCCCTTCGCTTCGGTCTGCGACTGGATCGCGTCCAGGATTTCCTTCACGGGTGCCTCCGGCGGATGGGGTCTCCCCGGCTTCGAGCGGAGTCGAGAGCTCGGGGAAGCGTTGAGGGAACGCTGAGGGGTCCCTGCGGACAGGGGGACGGGTCTGGAGGTGTGCCGTCGGTTCGGCGGGGTGGTGCTCGGCTGCTTGCTCGGTGGAGCAGAAGGGTTGCCTGGTGACGCAGGCGCCCGGGCGCGCAGGCACGGTGGCTTGCGGGGACAGCCGGCGTACGTGAGTTGCCAGCACGCCGGCCGCCCGGATGCCTTCAACGTATGGCACTGCGTGACAGCTGACAAGGCACTCGGTGCCAGTAATTTCCCTCAATTGTCAGACGGTCGCCACGCATGAGCAACACGGGCGGCGGTATGCCCGAAGGCGTCCTGGTATGGCCGGTCAGCGGTGTGTGAGGTGGTAGACGTACGGAGTCGTGGTGGTCAGTGCCGTGAAGCCGAGCCGCTCCAGGATCGGGTGGCTGTCCTCGGTGGCGTCGACCTGAAGGTGTTCGTAGCCGCGCTCCGCCGCCACGGCCGCCCGGCGGGCCACCAGCGCCCGGTAGACACCCCGCCCGCGCCAGGCCGGGACCGTGCCGCCGCCCCACAGCCCCGCGAACCCCGTGCCCGGATGCAACTCCATCCGGGCGGAGCTGACCGGCTCGCCGCCCGCCACGGCCACCAGCGCCACGAAACGCTCCGGGTCCTCGCGCAACCGGGCCAGGACCTGCCGGCGCAGCCGGGACGCGTCCGTGCCGAACGCCCGCTCATGGGCGCGGGCCATCAGCTCCACGCCCGCCTCGTCCCGCACCTCTTCCAGCCGGACGCCGTCCGGCAGCCGCACCCGCCCGGCCTGCTCGGCCACCCGCGCCACCAGCAGGGTCTCCGGCTCCCCGGCCTCGAAACCGGCCGCCGACAGCCGCGCGCCCAGGTCGGCGGGCCGGTCGTGCCCGTACAGCTTCCACTCGAACTCCTCGCGGCCCGCCCGCTCGCAGTGCGCCACCTGCTCGGCGATCGCCGCGTCCGCCCGGGCGGCGTCCAGGTCCGGCGCGGACCACACCACCCCGTTCCAGTCGTGCGCGGCGCCCACCAGCCGTACGACGTCGCCCACGCGTTCGGCGCGGGCGCCGGGGCCGTCGGGGCGGGCCTGTTCGCGCATCACCCGGTCGAAACGGGCGAGGAGGCGGGCCGGGGCGGATGTCACATGATCGTTCATGCGCCACACCCCAGCATCGGGGCCCCGCACCGGCAACGGGGTTTCCCGGCGGCCAACGGGGTCTCCCGGCGGCTCAGCGCTCCTTGAGGGCCTGCTGGATCGTCCGCATCACTTCGTCCAGCGGCGCGTCCGTACGCGCCACCGCGACCAGCACCTCGCCCTGGGTCTCCACCGAAGCGGCCGGCGGCTTCGCGGGCTCGGCGCCCGCCGTGCGCCCCGCGCCGATGCCCGTGCCGAAGGTGTCGCGCACGATGGCGAACGCCTGGTCGAGCTGTGCCTCCACATCGCCCTGCCCGTCCGCCCGCAGCCAGCGGCGCAGCACGTGGTTGTGCGCGGTGACGACGGCGGACGCGGCGACCTCGGCCAGCAACGGGTCGTCGTTGCCGGGCTGGTGGTCGCGCTCGTCGAAGTGGCCCAGCAGATACCGCGTGAACAGCCGCTCGTAGCGGGCCACCGAGGCGATCTCCGCCTGGCGCAGGGTCGGCACCTCGCGGGTCAGCTTGTAACGGGCCACGGAGACCGCGGGCTTGGCCGCGTACATCCGCATGACCTCCTTGATGCCGCGGCACACCGTGTCGAGCGGGTGCTCGTGCGCGGGGGCGGCGTTGAGGACGGCCTCGGCCCGTACGAGGGTGTCGTCGTGGTCCGGGAAGATCGCCTCTTCCTTGGAGCGGAAGTGGCGGAAGAAGGTCCGCCGGGCCACGCCCGCCGCGCCCGCGATCTCGTCGACCGTGGTCGCTTCGTACCCCTTCGTCGCGAAGAGTTCCATCGCCGCGGCGGCCAGTTCGCGGCGCATTCTGAGCCGCTGGGCGGCGGCTCGGGTGCCGACGGCGCTTTCCGGGACGTCGGGCGCGGCGGACACACGGGAGGACCTGGCGGGCTGGGACATGGTGTGAACGTACTGCATGGGGCCGGGAGAGCGCGCCTGAGGGGGCGGGCCGCCCGAAGGCCCCAGCAGCCCGCCCCAGCCGGCTCCCGCGTCAGCGGCGGGCATATTCGCGGAATCCGCGCCCCGTCTTGCGGCCGAGGCAGCCCGCGGCCACCAGGTGTTCCAGGAGCGGGGCGGGCGCCAGGCCCGGGTCGCGGAACTCGTTGTGGAGCACCTTCTCGATGGCCAGCGAGACATCGAGCCCCACCACGTCCAGCAGCTCGAACGGGCCCATCGGATAGCCGCCGCCCAGCTTCATCGCGGCGTCGATGTCGTCGAGGGACGCGTAGTGCTCCTCGACCATCTTGATCGCGTTGTTGAGGTACGGGAACAGCAGCGCGTTCACGATGAAACCGGCCCGGTCCCCGCAGTCCACCGGGTGCTTGCGGACCGCGTGGCACACCTCGTGGACCGTGGCGCGGACATCGTCGGCGGTGAGCACCGTACGCACGACCTCGACCAGCTTCATCGCGGGCGCCGGGTTGAAGAAGTGCATCCCGACGACGTCCCCGGGCCGCCCGGTGGCCCGGGCGATCGCGACGACCGGCAGCGAGGAGGTCGTCGTGGCCAGCACCGCGCCCGGCCGGCACACCTTGTCCAGCGTGGCGAAGAGCTCCTGCTTGACCAGCAGGTCCTCCGCGACCGCCTCGACCGCGAGGTCCACCTCCGCGAAGGCGTCCAGCGAGGCCGCCGGGGTGATCCTGCCCAGCGCCGCGTCCCGGGCCTCGTCGCTCAGCCGCCCCTTGGCCACCGACCGGTCCAGCGACTTGGCGATCCGGGCCTTGGCGAGGTCCGCCTTCTCCTGGCCGCGCGCGGCGAGCACCACGTCGTAGCCGGCCTTGGCGAAGACCTCCGCGATCCCGGAGGCCATCGTCCCCGAGCCCGCGACGCCCACCGACCGCACGGTGCGCCCGGCGGCCTCCTCGGCGGGCGGCGCCGGGGTCAGGGCGTCCGGCACCACGGTCTGGCCGCCCGGTTCGGCGTAGGTGTAGAAGCCGCGGCCCGCCTTGCGCCCGGTCAGACCGGCGGCGGCGAGCTGGCCGAGGACGGGCGCGGGGGCGTGCAGGCGGTCGTGCGAGGCGGAGTACATCGCCTCCAGGACCGTGCGGGCCGTGTCGATGCCGATCAGGTCCAGCAGGGCCAGCGGACCCATGGGCAGGCCGCAGCCCAGCTTCATCGCGGCATCGATGTCCTCGCGGGTGGCGTAGTTCGCCTCGTACATCGCGGCGGCCTGGTTGAGATAGCCGAACAGCAGGCCGTCCGCGACGAACCCGGGCCGGTCGCCGATGGCCACCGGCTCCTTGCCCAGCAGGCGCGCCAGCTCGGTGACCGCCTCCACGGCGGG
Source organism: Streptomyces sp. 130 (assembly GCF_007096885.1). Classification (GTDB taxonomy): domain Bacteria; phylum Actinomycetota; class Actinomycetes; order Streptomycetales; family Streptomycetaceae; genus Streptomyces. The sequence goes on from NZ_VJNO01000010.1 coordinate 13,998, forward strand.
CGGGGCGGTCAGCACCGATGAGACCACCTCGACCAGCTTCATCGCCGGGGCCGGGTTGAAGAAGTGCAGGCCGAGCACCCGCTCCGGGCGCTGCGACTCGGCCGCGAGGCGGGTCACCGACAGGGCGTTGGTGCCGGTCGCGAGGATCGTGGCCGGGGAGACGATCGTGTCGAGCTCCCGGAAGACCTGCTGCTTGATCTCGTACGACTCCGGCACGACCTCGATGACCAGCTCCGCGTCGGCGGCCGCCTGGAGGTCGGAGAACGTACGGAAGCGGGCCAGGGCGTCGCGCCGCTCCTCCTCGGTGATCCGCCCGCGCTCCACGGCACGGGCGGTGGACGCCTCCAGCGAGGCGACGGCCCGGCGGGCGGCGGCCTCGTCGGTGTCGATGCCGATGACCTCGCGGCCGGAACGGGCCAGGACCTCGGCGATTCCGGTGCCCATCGTGCCGAGGCCGACGACGGCGATGGTGGAGAGAGGGGTGTCCATCACGGGACTCCAGGGGTGAGTGACGACTGGGAGAACGCACGGCGCGCGAGGCGCGCGGAAGGTGCCTGTCGTGGTGTTCGACCACCGGGCGTGATCCACGCACGGGACCGGAAAATGAGCGACGGACCCTGTCCCGGGGCCGCGTCTCGTACAGCTGCCGAACCGACAACACTCCGGGTGGCTGCGTCACCAGGCCAGCGGAGCGGCGGGATCAGATCCCGCTCAACTGAGCTTAACCAGCGAGTAACGAGCGCGCCAGCCCCGGTCAGTTGTGGGCCGCACCACATTTCCGGGGCCCGTCGGCACACACCGTGTCCGCCGATACGCTGACGGTCATGGACGACGAGGAGTTCCGGTCGCTCGCGCACCGGCTGGCCGACGAGGCGGGGGAGCCGGCGGCCTACCGCGCCCTGCTCGCCACCGAGGACGAGGAAGAGCTGGCCCGGGTCCTCGTCGCACCCGAACGCCCGCTCTGGGCCCGCGAGATCGCCGCGTTCCGCCTGGGCTGCGCCGGTGACCCCCGCGCCTTCGAACCCCTGGTCCTCCTCCTCAACCACCGCGACCCCGGCCGTTGCGTCAGCGCCGCCCACGCCCTGGCCCGGCTGGCCGACCCCCGCACCCCCCGGGCCGCCGCCGCCCTCGCGACCAACCCGCTGCGCACCGCCTACGCCCTCCACCCGGTCCGCCTGCTCACCACGCTGAACGCCCCGGAGTCGGTACCCGCCCTGATCGAGACCCTGTCCCGCCTGCTCACCCCGGACGAACCGCACTGGCGCGTCGCCCTGGCCTGCGTGGAGGGCCTGGGCACCCTGGGGGACGCCCGCGCCCGCCCGGTCCTGGAGGCGGCACTGCCCCGGCCACGCCTGGCGGAGGCGGCCCGGGAGGCGCTCGGCCGGCTGGGGAGCGAATGAGCGCAGGGGCGCACGCGGTCGTCCCGCGTGCGCCCCTCGGTGCCCGGGTTCAGCCCCGGAACCCCAGCAGCCCGTGCAGCACGCTGCCCCGGTCCGCGTCCGGACGCACCGCCGGGCGGGCCGACTTGGCGGTCTCCGGCTCCGGGTCGGGGGTCTTCGCGCAGACCGCGTCCACGTCGCCCCGGCCGGCGCGGGGGAGGGCGCCCTTCGCCAGGTAGTCCGCCAGATAGCGGTCCAGGCAGGCGTTGCCGCTCAGGGTGATCCCGTGGTTGCCGCCGCCCTGCTCGACCACCAGGCGGGAGCCGCGCAGCTTGCGGTGCAGGGTGACGCCGCCCTCGTACGGGGTGGCCGCGTCGTCCGTCGCCTGGAAGAGGAGCGCCGGGGGCAGGGCGCGGTTGGAGACCCGCACCGGGTTCAGCGGCTCCACCGGCCAGTCGGCGCACGGGGCGTTGTACCAGGTGTTCCCCCAGGCCATGAACGGGGCCTTCGCGTGCACCCGCCAGGTGTCACTCCGCCAGGTGTTCCAGTCGCGCGGCCAGGAGGCGTCCCGGCACTGCACGGCCGTGTAGACCGAGTACCCGTTGTCGCCCTCCGCGTCCACCGCGCCGAACCGTTCGAACGCCGCGACGAGCGGCTTCTCGTCCCGGTCGTTGACGTACGCGGCGAACGCCTCGGCCAGCACCGGCCAGTAGCCGTTGTAGTAGCCGCCCGGCAGGAAGGTGTCGTCCAGCTCGCCCGCGCCGACCTTCCCGCCCGCCGGACGCTTCTTCACCGCGTCCCGCATCCGGTACCAGGCGGCCTCGACCTGTGCCGGGCCGGCGCCCAGGCGGTAGGTGGCGTCGTACTTCGCGACCCAGGCCGCGAACGCCTTGTGCCGGGTGTCGAACGCGTAGTCCTGGGCGAGGTTGTCCTCGTACCAGACGCCCTCGGGGTCCACGTTCGAGTCGAGGACCAGGCGCCGGACGCGGTCCGGGAAGAGCTTGGCGTACACCGCGCCGAGATAGGTGCCGTAGGAGTAGCCGAGGTAGTTGAGCTGCCGCGCCCCGGTCGCGCGGCGGATCACGTCCAGGTCCTTGGCCGCGCTCACCGTGTCCATGTGGGGGAGCAGGTCCGGGTACTTCTCGCCGCAGGCCGCCGCGAAGTCACGGGCCCGGTTGTGGCTGACCCGCTCGCCGCCGAGGGACTGGGGCACGGGGTCGGGCCTGACCGGGTCGAAGTACCCGGGCAGGCAGTCCAGGGCCGGGCGGCTCTTCCCGACGCCGCGCGGGTCGAAGCCGATCACGTCGTACTGCGAGGCGACCGCCCTCGGCAGCGAGGCCGCGACGAAGGCGGCCAGCGACAGGCCGCTGCCGCCGGGGCCGCCCGGGTTCACCAGCAGCGGGCCCTGGAAGGTCTTCGAGGTGTGCGGCACCCGCGTCAGGGCCAGGGTGACCTGGCGGCCCGCCGGGTCCTCGTGGTCGAGCGGCGAGCGCACCGTCGCGCACTGCAGCGTCGGCGACGACTTCGTACCGCAGTCCTTCCAGGCGAGCGGTGCGGCGCGCGGCGTCGCGGTGTCCGCCGCGGCCGGCGCGGCGGTCACCAGACCGGCGACCGTCGCCCCGAGGGCGCACAGCAGTACGGAACGGTTCGTCATATGGCCTCCCGGAACGGCGGAACACGGCTGCGCGGTGGGCAGCCCCCGCCGCATGTTCCCCGCAATCGGCGCCGGAAGGACCCGTTGTGGTGAGAGATGACCCGTTTGCCCGCCCGCTCAGAGCAGGGTGAGCTGGGTCGGCCCGGGACCGTCGAGCGGCGGGCGGGGGTCGCGCCGGGGGAGCCTGCGGGCGGTGCCCCGGTGCGAGGGCCCGATGCCGTACTCGGCGGCCAGCTCGTGCACGTGACGGGTGACGCGCCGCTGGTACCAGGTGGGTGCGTAGGCGCCGTCCGCGTACAGCCGCTCGTAACGCCGTACGAGGTGCGGGTGGTGGTGGCCCAGCCACCGCATGAACCACTCCCGGGCGCCGGGGCGCAGATGGAGCACGAGCGGGGTCACCGACGTCGCTCCGGCGGCGGCGATCGCGCGGACGGTGGCCCGCAGCTGCTCGGGGCTGTCGCCGAGGTGCGGGATGACGGGCGCCATCAGCACCCCGCAGCCGATGCCCGCTTCGCTCAGCCTCCGTACGACGTCGAGGCGGCGTTCCGGGGAGGGCGTGCCGGGCTCCACGGTCCGCCACAGCTCGGGGTCGGTGAATCCCACCGAGACCGAGACGCCGACCTCGGTGACCTCGGCGGCCTGCCGCAGCAGCTCCAGGTCGCGCAGGATCAGCGTGCCCTTCGTCAGGATCGAGAACGGGTTCGCGTGGTCGCGCAGGGCGCTCAGGATGCCGGGCATCAGGCGGTAGCGGCCCTCCGCCCGCTGGTAGCAGTCGACGTTGGTGCCCATCGCGATGTGCGCGCCGTGCCAGCGCGGCGAGGCGATCTCGCGGCGGACCAGCTCCGGGGCGTTGACCTTGACGACGATCTGCGAGTCGAAGCCGAGGCCGGTGTCGAGGTCCAGATAGCTGTGGGTCTTGCGGGCGAAGCAGTAGACGCAGGCGTGTGTGCAGCCGCGGTACGGGTTCACCGTCCACTCGAACGGCATGCGGGAGGCACCGGGCACCCGGTTCACGATCGAGCGGGCCCGGACCTCGTGGAAGGTGACACCCCGGAATTCCGGGGTGTCGAAGGTGCGGGTGGTCACCGCTGCGGCGGCGAAGAGCGCACCCGTGCCGCTCGTGGGGTGGTTGGCGTTGTCTTCAGCCAGATTGTCCCAGCGCATGGACGCCTCCTCGGTAGTTCCGGACCGAGAATAGAACATGTGTTCCCGTGATCGTTTTCTCCCCTTCGTCCCGGCCCGGATTTTGAGCCGGACACACAAGGTGATTGGCTCGGCACACCCGAAGAACCGAGTGCTGGAGGAGCAGGCATGGCGCAGGTCGAAGCCACGACGGAGCGGATCATCGCGGCGGACGCGGAGGCGGTGTTCGACGCGCTGGCCGACTACAAGGACGTCCGCGGCAAGGTGCTCCCCGCCCACTACAGCGAGTACGAGGTGCGCGAGGGCGGCGACGGCGAGGGCACCCTCGTCCACTGGAAGCTCCAGGCCACCAGCAAGCGGGTGCGCGACTGCCTGCTGGAGGTCACCGAGCCGACCGACGGACAGCTCGTGGAGAAGGACCGCAATTCCTCGATGGTCACCACCTGGACCGTCACCCCCGCCGGCGAGGGCAGGTCCAAGGCCGTCGTCACGACCGTGTGGAACGGCGCCGGCGGCATCGGCGGCTTCTTCGAGAAGGCCTTCGCGCCCAAGGGCCTCGCTCGCATCTACGACGAGCTCCTGGCGAACCTCGCCGCGGAGGTGGAGAACTGACGCTGCGTCGCCTCCGCCCGGCTCACCGGTTCGGGTGGTCTTTGCGGCGGGGCGGTTGTGCGCCGTAGCGCCTCCGACCGGGGATTACGCCCCCTGAGTGCGCCGCCGGAGCCCCTCGTCGCGTTTGCCCTCACTTGTCGCATGGTGCGAGAAATGTGCGGCAGCGCGACGAGGGGAGCGGCACGTGGTGGGTGGCATCACACTGTTGGAGGGGGACGAGCCGGGCGGCCCGGGGGACGCCGAGGCGGCGCCCGCGCCCGCCCCGCCCCCGCCGCCCCCCGCCGCGACGGAGAGCGCCGCCGGTGACCCGTCCGACGACATCTCGACGGACCCCCGCAGCATCCGGCTGATCTTCGTCGGGCTGATACTCACGCTTCTGCTCGCGGCGCTCGACCAGATGATCGTCGCCACCGCGCTCCCCAAGATCGTCGGTGAGCTGCACGGCCTGGAGAAGATGTCCTGGGCGGTCACCGCCTATCTGCTCGCCTCGACCATCGGTCTCCCGATCTACGGCAAGCTCGGTGACCTCTTCGGGCGCAAGAGCGTCTTCCAGTTCGCCATCATCGTCTTCGTCGTCGGCTCCGCGCTGGCCGGCTGGTCCCGCACCATGGACCAGCTCATCGCCTTCCGGGCGCTCCAGGGCATCGGCGGCGGCGGGCTGATGATCGGTGTGCAGGCGATCATCGCGGACGTGGTCCCGCCCCGCGAACGCGGCCGGTTCATGGGCCTCATCGGCGCCGCCTTCGGCCTCGCCTCGGTGGCCGGGCCGCTGCTCGGCGGCTTCTTCACGGACCACGCCTCCTGGCGCTGGTGCTTCTACATCAACGTGCCGTTCGGCCTGATCACCTTCGCCGTGATCACCGTCGTCCTCAAGCTCCCCCGGCCCACCGTGCGCCCCCGGCTCGACATCCTCGGCGCCGCCCTCCTCGCCGCCTCCTCCACCTGCCTGGTGCTGCTGACCAGCTGGGGCGGCACGGAGTACGCCTGGGGCTCCGGCACCATCCTGGGGCTGGGCGCCGGAGCTGCCGGAACGACTCTGCTGTTCCTGCTCGTGGAGCGGCGCGCCGCCGAACCGATCATCCCGCTCCGGCTGTTCCGCGACTCGATCTTCAACGTGACCGCCCTGGTCGGCGCGGTCGTCGGCGTGGCGCTGTTCGGCGCGGCCAGCTATCTGCCCACCTTCCTCCAGATGGTCGACGGGGCCACCGCCACCGAGTCCGGGCTGCTGATGCTCCCGATGATGGGCGGCGTCGTCGGCGCCTCCGTGGTCTCGGGCCAGCTCATCTCCCGCACCGGGCGCTACCGCGTCTACCCGATCGCGGGCAGCGCGGTCTCGGCGGTGGGCATGTGGCTGCTGTCCCGGCTGGAGACCGACACCCCCCGCCTCGAATACGGCATCGCGCAGGCCGTCCTCGGCCTCGGGATCGGGCTGATCATGCCGGTCCTGGTCCTCGCCGTGCAGAACTCCGTGCGCCCCGCCGACCTGGGCAGCGCCACCAGCGCCAACAACTACTTCCGGCAGATCGGCGGCAGCGTCGGCGCCGCCGTCTTCGGCACCCTGTTCGCCGGGCGGCTGGCCGACGCGCTCGCCGTCCGGCTGCCCGCCGGGGCGGACCTCCCCGACCCGGAGTCGATCAGCCCGCAGCTGGTCCACGCGATGGAGCCCGCGCTGCGGGACGCCTACATCCAGGCGTACGCCGACGCGATGCCCCGGATCTTCCTCTACCTCGTGCCGGTCCTCGTGCTCGGCCTGTTCTTCGCCTTCTTCCTCAAGGAGAAACCGCTGGTGTCCCACAGCCCCGAAACCACCGCAGGACCCGAAGCCACCACCGAGTACACCCCGATCCCCTCCGCCCGCACCGACGCGGCCGTGCCGTCCGCCGGCTACCTCTCCGGCGTCCCGGTCTCCGGCAGCGTCCAGCACTCCGACGGTACGAAGGTGCCGCGCGCCGCCCTCACCCTCATCGACGTCCAGGGCCAGCAGGTCGGCCGGGGCGCCAGCGGCGACGAGGGGCGGTACGCGCTCAGCGTGCCGGGCGCCGGTTCGTACGTCCTGATCGCCGCCGCCGGGGGCCACCAGCCGCAGGCCGTCAGCGTCACCGTCGGCGAACGCCCGGTCGAGCTGGACGTGGTGCTCGGCGGCGCCGGCCGGCTCGCGGGCACCGTCGTCACGGCGGACGGAGTGCCGGTGCGGGACGCGGCCGTGACCCTCACCGACGTACGCGGCGAGGTCGTCGCCTCCACGCGCAGCGGGCGCGAGGGCGGCTACGTGATCACGGAACTGGTCGCCGGCGAGTACACCCTCGCCGCCTCCGCCCCGGCCTTCCGGCCCGCCGCGCTCCCGGTCAGCGTGCAGGCGGCCCGGGAGACCAGGCAGGACATCGAACTGGCCGGCGGCGCCGTGCTGCGCGGGATCGTCCGGGCCACCGCCGGCCGGCCCGTCGAGGACGCCCGGGTCACGCTCCTGGACGCGGCGGGCAACGTCGTGGACACCGTGACCACGGGGCCGGACGGCGCGTTCCGCTTCGTGGACCTGTCCACCGGCGAGTACACCGTGATCGCGGCCGGCTACCCGCCCGTCGCCACGGTCCTCCAGGTCGCGGGCGGCGGACGCACCGAGCGCGACCTCCAGCTGGGCCACGAGGACTGAACGCCCGGGGCCCGGGCAGCCGTTGCGCCCCGCAGCGCGCGGGGCGCACCACCCCCGAGGGGGATTCCGCCGATGGCCCGCGGACGCCGGTCGCGGCCCCGTACCGTGGAGTCACGCGCCGCGGAATGCCGCGGTGAGGAAGGAGCCCTCCCCTCATGGACCTCGGTGTGCCGCCGCAGAGGACACCACACCCGCGTGACGGCGCGGCGGGCCGCGTGCCGCTCGCCGTGGCCGTGGTCGACGCGGAGGGGCTCGTCTCGCACTGGTCGACCGGGGCGAGAAGGCTCTTCGGCGTCGCCCGCGAGGACGCGGTCGGCTGCCCCGCCGGTGAACTCCTGCCCGTCTCCGGTGTGCTGGGGACGGACGGCGCTCCCGCTCAGTACGACGAGGGCCCCGCGCTCGACAGCTCGCTCAGCGGGGACTTCCCCTACCCGGCCTCGGGCCGGGCCCGCCTCGACGAGCCCGGCCGCGGCCGGATCGACGTGCTGTGGTGGGCCTATCCGCTCGCCGGCCCCGGACCGGCCCGGCTCCTGGTGCTCGCCGCCGACTGCGCGCATCTGGACGACGCGCAGGACGGCGACGACCGGCCGGCCCGTACGATCGCCCCCGGCTTCGCCCTGCACACCGACTTCCCGGGTCACCCCGAGCTGTCCGCCCGGCTGCCCGAGATCCTGCCGAACATGAGCGTCCAGGAAGCGACCGGGATCGTCGCCCAGGTGCTGGAACTCGGCTACCCGGTCCTGGAGTTCAGCCACCACGAACGCATCCCCGTCACCCCGGACTGGGGCGTGCCCAGGCGCGCCGGAGCGCCGTCGGTGCGGGCGGAGCGATACGACGGGGACGCGGTGCCGGTCCCGCCGCGCACGGCACCCCGCCCCGAGCTCGACCTCGAATACGCGGCGGTCCGCGAACGGCTGGAATTCCTCAACGAGGTGAGCGGCCGCATCGGCACCTCCCTCGACCTGGAACGCACCATCCGCGAGGTCACCAGCGCCGCCGTCCCCCGCTTCACCGACTTCGCCGGCACGCATCTGCGCGCCGCCGTCCTGGCCGGTGAGGGCTTCCCCGACGGACCGCCCGACGTCACCACCGTCTGGCACCGCGTCTGGGTCGAGCACAACGACGAACCGGGCCGCTGGGACGACACCGTGCCCGTCGGCGAGGCGATCGCCTTCCCCGAACACACCCCGTTCTTCCAGTGCATGGTCACCGGCGAGCCCGTGCTCGTGCCCCACGTCAGCGAGGAGCTGAGCAACCGGATCTCCGGCGAGTTCGAGAAGCGGGACCTGCGCCCCCTGATCACGCACCGCTCGCTGCTCATCGTGCCGCTCAAGGCCCGCGACGTGGTCCTCGGCTTCATGGTCCTGATGCGCCGTCCCGGCCGCGAGCCCTTCGACGACATGGACCGCACCACCGGCGCCGAACTCGCCGCGCGGGCCGGGCTCGTCCTGGACAACGCCCGCATGTACACGTACCAGGAGAACGTCGCGGAGACGCTCCAGGACAGCATGCTGCCCAAGGTCGAGCCCCGCATGGCCGGTTGCGACATCGCGACCCGCTATCTGCCGGGCACCCGGCTCGGGCGGATCGGCGGCGACTGGTTCGACTCGGTGAAGCTGCCCGGCTCGCGCACCGCGCTGGTCGTCGGCGACGTCATGGGCCACGGGCTCAACTCGGCCGCCATGATGGGCCAGTTGCGCACGGCGGTGCTGACCATGGCCACCATGGAGATGGAGCCCGCCCAGCTCCTGCGCAACCTGGACGACCTGGCCCAGCGCCTGGGCGAGCAGTACCTCGCGACCTGCCTGTACGCGGTCTACGACCCGATCGCGGGCGAGCTCCAGATCGCCAACGCCGGTCACATCCCGCCCGTGCTGGTCCGCGCCGAGGACGGCCGGGCCGAACTGCTCGACCTGCCGACCGGCGCGCCCATCGGCGTCGGCGGGGTCGCCTTCGAGACCGCGGGCGTACGGGTGCGCCCCGGGGACCGGCTCGTCCTGTGCACGGACGGGCTGGTGGAGGTGCGCGGCCAGGACATCGGGGCCGGGCTCGCCGCGCTCTGCGCGTCCGCCGCCCACCCCGCCGCCTCGATGGACGACGCCTGCGACACCATCATCCGCGCCCTGAACACCGGTGGCGGGCGCAAGGACGACGTCGCCCTGCTCATGGCCCGGCTCAACGGCATCGCGGACGAGGACGTCGCCGAATGGCAGCTCGCCCTGGACCCCCGCGAGGTGTCCCGGGCCCGCCACATGGTGCGCGGCCAACTCCTCGACTGGGAGCTGCCGGACGCGGTGGAGGCGGCCGAGCTGATGGTCAGCGAGCTGGTCACCAACGCCTTCAAGCACGGCCGCACCCACCACATCGGGCTCCGCCTCGTGCGCACCGACGCGCTGCTGTGCGAGGTCAGCGACGACGAACCGGCCCCCGCCTCGCTCCTCGGTGTCACCGACAGCGACGAATTCGGCCGGGGCCTCATGGTGGTGAGCGCCCTCGCCAGGGAGTGGGGCACCAGCGGCACCGCGCGCGGCAAGACCGTCTGGTTCGAGCTGGCCCTGCCCCGGGCGCCCAGGACCCGCACCAACAGCCGCCGTCCGTAAGGAGGTTGTGTCCTTCCGCACCCTTGCCCCCCGGCACCCCTGGGCAGTAGTCCCTGGCTGAGCAGAACAAGCCGGTACGACGGGACCTTGGAGTGCGCATGGGTGTGACACGGCAATACCGCGAGGCGTGGGAGGGTTACTGGGCGGCCACCTCCCACGAGCCCGGCGACGCGATCTGGGACTCCGGCCCGGAGCTGAGCGCCGAACCGTACAGCCGGCTGCTCCTGCCGCACGCCGACACCACCCTGCCCGTCGTGGACCTCGGCTGCGGCAACGGCACACAGACCCGCCACCTCGCCACCCTCTTCCCCCGCGCCCTCGGCGTGGACCTCTCGGAAGCGGCGATCGAGCACGCGCGGAAGGCGGACCCGGAGGAGACCGCCGCGTACGAGCGGCTCGACCTCACCGACGCCGACGCCGTGCGCGCCCTGCACGAGCGCGTCGGCGACGCGAACGTCTACATGCGGGCGGTGATCCACCAGAGCGACCCCGAAGCCCGCCCGGCCGTCGCCGCCGCCGTCGCCACGCTCCTCGGCGCACGCGGCCGGGCCTTCGTCGCCGAGCTGACCCCCGCATCCAAGGACGTCCTGCAACGCGCCGCGCAGGGCCCGGACGGGCCGGGTCCGAAGCTGCGCCGGGTCTTCGAGCACGGGCTGAAACCGGCGAGCGCCACCGACGAGGAGGTCCCGCGGCTGCTGGCGGCGGCCGGGCTGACCGTACTGGACAGCGGCGGCACGGTCCTGCCGCAGACCGAGAACCTGCCCGACGGCACCAGGATCGACCTGCCGGCGAGGTGGTTCGTGCTGGCGGCGGGCTGAGACCGGACGCCGGGGGCGCCACCCGCCCCCGGCCTCAGCTCCCCGACCCGTCCCGCAGCAGCGCCATCAGCGCCCGCGCCCCCGGGCTGAGCGCCCGCGCCTCGGGGAGCACCACGGCACTCTCGTAGTACGCCTCACCGGCACCCTCGGGCCGCACCGCGACGAGTCCGCGCGCCTCGGGCTTGCGGGAGAAGTGGTGCGGCACGAGCGCGACGCCCAGCTGCTCGTGCACCAGCTCCAGGAGGCTGTGCACGTCGGTCACCTCCAGCGCCACCGTGCGCCGTGCCCCGGCCGCCGTGAACGCCGCGTCGGCCGCGCGGCGCGGACCGAAGTCCGGGTGGAAGTCGATGAACGGCTCACCCGCCAGCTCCGCCCAGGCCGCCCGGTCCGCCCCCGCCAGCCGGTGGCCCGGCGCGCACAGCAGCACCATGGGCTCCCGGGCCAGCGGGACCAGCTCCCCGCGCCACCCCGCCGGGTCCACCGTCGCGGCGAACGCGATGTCGAGCCGGCCGCCCGCCACCCCGTCCACCAGCCGCGCCGTGCCCTCCTGGCGCAGCCGGATCTCCATGTGCGGGTGGGCGCGGTGGAAGGCGGCGAGCAGCCGGGGCAGCCGCAGCCCGGCCACGCACTGCTCCACGCCCACCGACAGGGTCCCGCGCAGCAGCCCCCGTACCGCGTCGACGGCCTCCTTCGCGGCCCGCACCCCGGCCAGGGTGCGCTCCGCCTCGACCAGCAGGGCGCGCCCCGCCTCGGTCAGCCGTACGCTGCGCGTGGTCCGGCTGAACAGCGGCGTCCGCAGCTCCTGCTCCAGCGCCCGTACGGAGGCGGACAGCCCGGACTGCGAGACCGCGACCCGCTCCGCCGCGCGGGTGAAATGCCGTTCCTCGGCGACGGCCACGAAATGTTCCAGCTGGCGCAACTCCATGATTGAGAACTCTAGGCCCTGAATCCAAGCGGAATCTCCTGTTGGACTACTGGATCGAAGTGGGCCAGCCTTGGGGAGTCCGGCCGGTCGTGGCCAGCAGACCCCTCCCATGGAGCCCGTATGTACATCCCGTCCGCCGACCGCTACGCGAACATGCCCTACCGGCGCACCGGGCGCAGCGGTCTGAAGCTGCCCGCCCTCTCGCTCGGCCTGTGGCACAACTTCGGCGGGGACCGGACACCGCAGACCCAGGGCGAGATCCTGCGCCGGGCCTTCGACCTCGGCATCACCCACTTCGACCTGGCCAACAACTACGGCCCGCCGCCCGGCTCCGCCGAGACCGCGATGGGCAAGGCGCTCGCCACGGACTTCGCCGCCCACCGGGACGAGATCATCGTCTCCACCAAGGCCGGCTACCTGATGTGGGACGGCCCGTACGGCGAGTGGGGCTCGCGCAAGAACCTGCTCGCCTCGCTGGACCAGAGCCTCACCCGGCTCGGCCTGGACTACGTCGACATCTTCTACTCGCACCGGCCCGACCCGGAGACCCCGCTCGAAGAGACCATGGGCGCGCTCGACGCGGCGGTGCGCCAGGGCAAGGCGCTCTACGTCGGCGTCTCCAACTACTCACCCGAGCAGACCCGCGAGGCCGCCCGCATCCTGAAGGAGCTCGGCACCCCGCTCCTGATCCACCAGCCGCGCTACTCGATGCTCGACCGCCGCCCCGAGGACGGGCTGCTCACCGCCCTGGACGAACTGGGCGTCGGCTCCATCGCGTACTCGCCGCTGGAGCAGGGCATCCTCTCCGACCGCTACCTCGACGGCATCCCGGAGGACTCCCGCGCCGCCGGCAGCAGCCCCTTCCTGTCGGCCGAGGCGGTCACCCCGGACCTGGTGTCCCGGCTGCGCGAGCTGAACGAACTCGCCGCCGCGCGCGGCCAGTCGCTCGCCCAGCTGGCCCTGGCCTGGGTGCTGCGCGGCGGGCGCGTCACCTCCGCCGTGGTCGGCGCGAGCAGCGTCGCCCAGCTGGAGGACAACGTCGCAACGGTCCGGAACCTGGACTTCACCGACAAGGAACTCAGCCGGATCGAGAAGCTGCTGAAGGGCGCCAAGCGCGGCTGACGACCTGGGCCCCCTCGGCCCCGCCCCCGGCGGCCCGCACCGGCCGCCGGGGGCGTCAGTGGTTTGGACCTGTGGCGTACCCGGCACCCCTGGCCTGGGCGTTCATCGGCGCGTACCGTGTGGCCGCATGAAGATCCTCGTCAGCGCCGACATGGAAGGCGCCACCGGCGTGACCTGGCCGGCCGACGTGCTGCCCGGCACGCCGCAGTGGGAGCGCTGCCGCTCCCTGTTCACCTCCGACGTCAACGCCGCCGCCCTCGGCTTCTACGACGGGGGAGCGGACGAGGTGCTGATCAACGAGGCCCACTGGACCATGCGCAACCTGCTCCTGGAGAGACTGGACGACCGCGTCCAGATGCTCACCGGCAAGCACAAGTCGCTCAGCATGGTCGAGGGCATCCAGCACGGAGACGTCGACGCGGTCGCCTTCGTCGGCTACCACACCGGCGCCGGTACGGAAGGCGTCCTCGCCCACACCTACCTCGCCAACTCCATCACCGGGGTCTGGCTGAACGGCGTACGGGCCAGCGAGGGCCTGCTCAACGCCCATGTCGCCGCCGAGTACGGCGTCCCCGTCGTCCTCGTCACCGGCGACGACCTGACCTGTGCGGACGCCGAGGGATACGCCCCCGAGGCGGCGAAGGTCGCCGTCAAGGACTACGTGTCGCGGTACGCCGCCGTCTGCCGCACCCCCGCCCGGACCGCCGCCGACATCCGGGCGGCCGCCGCCCGGGCCGTCTCCCTGGCCGGGCGCCGCACACCGGTGGAGGGCGGCCCCTTCACCGTGGAGCTGGAATTCGACGCCGAGCACCTGGCCGCGGCGGCCACCGTCGTACCCGGGGTGGCGCCGAGCGGCGAGAGGCGGGTCTCCTACACCAGCGCGACGATGTACGAAGGTATTCGCACGTTCAAGGCGGTGACGACGATCGTGTCGTCCGCCGTGGAGGAGCAGTATGGCTGAGGCGACCGCCCCCCAGGACTCCGTCGACGCCCTCGCGCTCGACGAATCGGTGACGTTCACCTCCGAACTGATCCGCATCGACACCACCAACCGGGGCGACGGCGACTGCCGCGAACGCCCCGCCGCCGAGTACGTCGCCGAGCGCCTGGCCGCCACCGGCCTGGAACCCGAGCTCCTGGAACGCACCCCCGGCCGCACCAACGTGGTCGCCCGGATTCCCGGCACCGACCCGTCCGCCCCCGCCCTCCTGGTCCACGGCCACCTCGACGTGGTGCCGGCCGAGGCCGCCGACTGGACCGTGCACCCCTTCTCCGGCGAGGTCCGGGACGGGACCGTGTGGGGGCGCGGCGCCATCGACATGAAGAACATGGACGCGATGGTCCTGGCCGTCGTCCGGTTCTGGGCAAGGGCCGGCATCCGCCCCCGCCGCGACATCGTCATCGCGTACACCGCCGACGAGGAGGCCAGCGCCGAGGACGGCTCCGGCTTCCTCGCCGACCGGCACGCCGCCCTCTTCGAAGGGTGCACGGAGGGCATCAGCGAGTCCGGCGCCTTCACCTTCCACGCCGGGCCGGACATGGCGCTCTACCCCATCGGCGCCGGCGAACGCGGCACCGGCTGGCTGAAGCTCACCGCCCACGGCAAGGCCGGCCACGGCTCCAAGGTCAACCGCGCCAACGCGGTCACCGCGCTCGCCGCCGCCGTCACCCGCATCGGCGAGCACGAGTGGCCGGTCCGGCTCACCCCCACGGTCCGGGCCGCGCTCACCGAGCTCGCCGCGCTCCACGGCATCCACCCCGACCTCGACGCCCCCGGCTTCGACGTGGACGAACTCCTCGGCAAGATCGGACCGGCCGCGGCCCTCGTCGCCCCGACCGTCCGCAACAGCTCCAACCCGACGATGCTGGACGCCGGTTACAAGGTCAACGTCATCCCGGGCCACGCCACCGCCCAGATCGACGGCCGGACCGTCCCCGGCGGCGACGAGGAGTTCCACGCCACCCTGGACCGGCTCACCGGCCCCTCGGTCGACTGGGAGTTCGCCCACCGCGAGGTCGCCCTCCAGGCCCCGGTCGACTCACCCACGTACGGCAAGCTCCGGGCCGCCGTCGAGCGGTTCGACCCGGACGGGCACGTCGTGCCCTACTGCATGTCCGGTGGCACCGACGCCAAGCAGTTCTCCCGGCTCGGCATCACCGGCTACGGCTTCTCGCCGCTGAAGCTGCCCGTCGGCTTCGACTACCAGGCCCTCTTCCACGGCGTGGACGAACGCGTCCCCGTCGACGCGCTGCACTTCGGCGTCCGGGTCCTGGACCACTACCTGCGCACCGCCTGAACCACTCGGGGGAGACCGAAACCCATGCCCACCGCACAGCCCCACGGCAGCTGGCCCTCACCGATCGACGCCGCGCTCGCCGCCTCCCACGACGGGCGGCCCGAATACACCGGCGCGGTCGGCGACGAGCTGTGGTGGACCGAACCGCGCCCCGCCGAAGCCGGCCGGCGCGCCCTGGTCCGCCGCACCGCCGACGGCACCACCACCGAACTGCCCGCCCCCTGGGACGTCCGCAGCCGGGTCATCGAGTACGGCGGACAGCCCTGGGCCGGCACCGAGCGGGCGGAGGGCGGCCCGCTGATCGTCTTCGTCCACTTCGCCGACCAGCGGCTGTACGCCTACGAGCCGGACGGCGCACGCGAACCCTGGCCGCTCACCCCCATCTCCGCCGTCGGCGGCGGGCTGCGCTGGGTGGACCCGCGCGTGCACCCGGACCGGGGCGCGGCCGGCGAGGTGTGGTGCGTCCTGGAGGAGTTCACCGGCCAGGCGCCCACCGCGCTGCGCCGGGTGCTCGCCGCCGTGCCGCTGGACGGATCGGCGGCCGGCGACCGGTCCGCCGTACGCGAGCTCAGCGACGGGCGGCACCGGTTCGTCACCGGCCCCGAGGTGTCGCCCGACGGGCGGCGCGCCGCCTGGATCGGCTGGGACCACCCGCGCATGCCCTGGGACGGCACCGAGGTGCTGGTCGCGGACATCGGCGAGGACGGCACCTTCCAGGGTGCCCGGGCCGTCGCCGGAGGCGCCGAGGAATCCGTGCCGCAGGTCCAGTGGACCGCCGACGGGCGGCTGCTCCTGGCGAGCGACCGCAGCGGCTGGTGGAACCTGTGCCGGGTCGACCCCGACACCGGTGACAGCCGGGAACTGTGCCCGCGCGAGGAGGAGTTCGCCGGGCCGCTCTGGAAGATCGGGCTCGTCTGGTTCCGCCCCCTGGACAGCGGGCTGGTCGCAGTCCTCCACGGCAAGGGCACCACCACCCTCGGCATACTCGATCCGGAGACCTGCGAGCTGGTCGATGTCGCCGGCCCCTGGACCGAGTGGGTGCCGACGCTCACGGTGCACGGCTCCCGGGTCACCGGCGTCGCCGCGGGCCCGCACAGCGGCTACGAGATCGTGGAGCTGGACACCGCCACCGGGCACACCAGGATCATCGGCGCCCCGCACGAGGACGCCGTCGATCCCGCGTACTACCCGGAGCCCGTCCTGCGCACCTTCACCGGGCCCGGCGGACGCGAGATCCACGCCCAGATCTACCCGCCGCGCAACCCCGGACACACCGGTCCCGAAGACGAGTTGCCGCCCTACGTGGTGTGGGCCCACGGCGGCCCCACCGGGCACGCGGCGCTCGTCCTGGACCTGGAGATCGCCTACTTCACCTCACGCGGCATCGGCGTCGCCGAGGTCAACTACGGCGGCTCCGCCGGATACGGCCGCGCGTACCGCAACCGGCTGCGCGAGCAGTGGGGCGTCGTGGACGTCGAGGACTGCGCCGCCGTCGCCCGGACGCTCGCCGCCGAGTCCACCGCCGACCCGGACCGGCTCGCCATCCGGGGCGGCAGCGCCGGCGGCTGGACCAGCGCCGCCTCGCTGACCGGCACCGACGTCTACGCCTGCGGCACCATCATCTACCCGATCCTCGACCTCGCCGGCTGGGGCGCCGACGAGACCCACGACTTCGAGTCCCAGTACCTGGAATCGCTGGTCGGCCCCCTCGCCGAGGTCCCCGAGCGCTACCGGGAACGCTCCCCGGTCGGCCGCACCGACCGGCTCACCGCGCCGTTCCTGCTGCTCCAGGGCGAGGACGACCCCATCTGCCCGCCCGTGCAGTGCGAGCGCTTCCTCGCCGCCGTCGAGGGGCGCGGCATCCCGCACGCGTACCGCAGCTACCCGGGCGAGGGCCACGGCTTCCGCCGCGCCGGCACGATGATCGACGCGCTGGAGTCCGAACTCTCCCTGTACGCCCAGGTCTTCGGCTTCGACCGGCCCGATGTGGCCACCCTGGAGCTGAAGCGGTGACCCTCGCCCCGCTGACCCGCCCGGCGCGGCTGCGCCCCGGGGCCAGGGTCGCCGTGGTGTCGCCGAGCGGGCCGGTCCCCGCGGACCGGCTGGAATCCGGCCTGGACATCCTGCGCGGCTGGGGCCTCGACCCGGTGCCGATGCCCCATGTGCTGGACGTGCACCGGGACCTGGACTACCTCGCCGGTACGGACGAGGCCCGGGCCCGGGACCTCCAGGACGCCTGGTGCGACCCGGCCGTGGACGCGGTGATCTGCGCGCGCGGCGGGTACGGGGCGCACCGCATGGCCGACCTGGTGGACTGGGCGGCGGTGCGCGCGGCCGGGCCCAAGGCGTTCGTCGGCTACAGCGACGTCACCGTGCTCCACGAGGCGTTCGCGCTGCGGGCCGGCTTCGCCACGCTGCACGGGCCGATGACGGGGACCGAGGCCTTCCTCAAGGACCCGCGCACCCAGGAGTCCCTGCGGGCCACGCTCTTCGAGCCGGAGACACAGCGGACCCTGGGCCTGGAAGACGCCAGGGCGCTGGTGCCCGGGCGGGCGCGCGGCATCACCTACGGCGGCTGCGTGAGCCTGCTCGCCGCCGACCTGGGCACCCCGCACGCCCGCCGCTCGGCCCGGGGCGGGCTGCTCGTGATCGAGGACACCACCGAGGACCCGTACAGCCTGGACCGCATCCTCACCCAGCTGCTGCGGGCCGGGGCGCTCGACGGGGTCGCCGGGGTGGCCTGCGGATCGTGGGCGGGGTGCGGGCCGTACGAGCGGGTGCGGGCGGTGCTCGCCGACCGGCTGGGCGCGCTGGGCGTGCCGGTCGTGGAGGAGCTGGGCTTCGGCCACGGGCCCACCGGGCTCACCGTCCCGCTCGGGGTGCCGGCCGTGCTCGACGCCCCGGCGGACGGCGGGCCGGCGACCCTCACGGTCGAGGTGCCCGCACTGCTCTGACCTGCCGAAGCCCCGCCCCCGTCACCCGAACGGCCGAACAACTCCGCCGGTGGGGGCGGGGGCGGGGCCATGCTGGAGCCCCGGGGCGACGGCCGTACCAGGGCCGGGAAAGGGGCTGCTCATGAGCCCGAAGGACGTGTCGAGCAGCGGGAAGAGCGGAAGCGGGGCCTTCACCCCGGCCCGCATCCTGGTCCTCGTGATCGCGGTCCTGTCGATCGTGTTCATCGTGGAGAACACCAAGGACGTCGAGGTCCGCCTCATCGTCCCGCTGGTGACGGCGCCGCTCTACGTATGGCTGGTCGTGATGTTCCTGGCAGGCATGGCGTGCGGCGCCTATGTCTTCCGCAGGCGGTCCAAGTAGCGGCGCGGCGGCGGCCGTGCGGACAGGGTGCACAGGCCCTGCCCGCACGGCCGCTCTACGCTGGGGCGATGTCCGACACCCGCCTTCTCGCCGAGGGGCCGCGCACGGCGATCCGCCCCTTCACCCCCGGCGACGCCGACGAGTTCACCGCCAGGGCCCGCGAGAGCACCGTCCTGCACCGGCCCTGGCTCTTCCCGCCCACCACGCCCGAGACGTACGCCGCCTACGCGGGGACGCTCATCGAGGACCCCGCACGGGCCGGATTCCTCGTGTGCGAGCGGGACCCGGCGGGCGGGGCCGGGGCGATCGCCGGATTCATCAACATCAACAACATCGTCGCCGGCGCCTTCCGCTGCGGCGCCCTCGGCTACGGAGCCTTCGCGCACGCGGCCGGGCGCGGCCTCATGGGCGAGGCGCTGGGCCTCGTCCTGGACCACGCCTTCGGCCCGCTCGCCCTGCACCGCCTCGAAGCCAACATCCAGCCGGACAACGAGAGGTCGGCCGCGCTCGTACGCCGGGCGGGCTTCCGGCTGGAGGGCTACTCACCGGACTTCCTGCACATCGACGGCGCCTGGCGCGACCACGAACGCTGGGCGATCACCACGGAGATGCGCTGACGGCTCGACGCCGGCTACCCGACCAGGCGGCGGGCCGCGTCCGCGATGTGGTCGCGGGAGATCCCCGCCGCGTCGAGCAGCTCCGCCGTGGTGCCCGACCCCGGCAGGTCGCTCCCCGCGAGGTGGGCGAACGCGGGGTGGCTGCCGGACGCCGCCAGCGCCGAGAGCACCGCCTCGCCGATACCGCCCTCCGGGTGGTGGTCCTCCACCACGACCATGGCCCCCGTCTCCCGGGCCGCGCGGTTCAGGGCCTCCGCGTCGAGCGGCTTGACGGAGTAGACGTCGATGACCCGGGCCCGTACGCCTTCCTCCGCCAGCCGGTCGGCGGCGGCCAGGCACTCGTGCAGCGTGACCCCGGCGCTGACCAGGGTGACCCGGTCGTCGTCGCCGTGGCGCAGCGTCTTGGAGCCGCCCACGGGGAACGTCTCCTCGCTCCCGTACAGCACCGGGTAGGCGCCGCGCGTGGTGCGCAGGTACGAGATCCCGTCGATGTCCGCCATGGCCACGGTCAGGGCCGCGGCCGAGGTCGCGTCGCTCGGGTAGAGGACGGTCGAACCGCGCACCGCGCGCATCATCGCCAGGTCCTCGACACCCATCTGGGAGGGCCCGTCCGCGCCGATCTCCACCCCGCTGTGCGTGCCGCAGAGCGCCATCGTGATGTCCGAGACGGCCGCCATCCGGATGAAGTCGTGCGCCCGGGTGAGGAACGCCGCGAAGGTGGTCGCGTACGGGCGGAAGCCGCGCACGGCCATGCCGACGGCCTCGGCGACCATCTGCTGCTCCGCGATGTACGTCTGGAAGAAGCGGTCCGGGTACGCCTTCGCGAAGTCCTCCGAGTGCGTGGAATTGCCGACCTCGGCGTCCAGCGCCACGACCTCGGGCCGTACCCCGAGCGCCACCAGCGCCTTGCCGAAGGCGACCCGGGTGGCGACCTCGTCGCCCTTCTCGAAGCGCGGCAGCTCCACGGCCCCGCCGGTGCGCCTGGCGGCGGGCGCGGCCTCCGGCGGCCGGGGGCCCTCCACCCGCAGGTCGCGGACGCCGCCCAGCTCCTCGATGGCGCGCCCGGCCAGGTCCTCGGGGAGCGGCTTGCCGTGCCAGCCCTCCTTGTCGGCGACCTCGCTCACCCCGCGCCCCTTGACCGTCTTCGCGACGATCACGGTGGGGCCGCTGCCGTCCGCCGCCGTCTTCAGGGCCCGGTCGACCTCGGTCAGGTCATGGCCGTCGACCACGAGGGCCCGGCAGCCGAACGCCTCCACCCGGCGCGCGTAGGCGGCGGTGTCCCACTCCAGCTCGGTCGGGCCGGACTGGCCGAGGCGGTTGACGTCGATGATCGCGATGAAGTTGCCCAGCTGGTGCCGGCCGGCCTTGTCCAGGGCCTCCCAGACGGACCCCTCGGCCATCTCGCTGTCCCCGCACAGCACCCACACCCGGTACGGCTGGTCCTCCAGGTCCCGCCCGGCGAGCGCGATGCCCACGCCGTAGGCGATGCCCTGGCCCAGCGAGCCGGTCGCCACGTCCACCCAGGGCAGCTCGGGCGTGGGGTGGCCCTGGAGCCGGTGGCCGAAGCGGCGGTACGTCGTCATCAGCTCCTCGTCCGTGACGGCACCGGCGGCCTTGAACATGGCGTAGAGGAGCGGCGAGGCGTGGCCCTTGGAGAAGACCAGGTGGTCACCGGCCGGGTTCTCGGGCGCGTCCCAGTCGTACCGCAGATGCCGGGTCATGAGGACCGCCATCAGATCGGCCGCCGACAGGCTGGACGTGGGGTGGCCGGACCCCGCCGAGGTGCTGGCTCGCACCGAGTCCACCCGCAGCTGCTGGGCGAGCTCGAAGACCTCGGTGAGATCGCTGTCGGGGCCGAGCGTGCTGGTCTGTTCGCTGGTCATGGGCCGGGCCTTTCGCGTGGGGGCGGGACGACGGAACGGGTTCCCGGATCCGCGCGGTCCATCACCTCCCGGGGGCAGGTTGCCCCCCATCGGGCGCCCGGCCCGGCGTCAGCGCCGCTTGTAATTGATCTTCATCGTGTCCATGTCCGTCGCCGTGGACCGCAGCTCCCCGTGGCCGTACCCGGCCTCGCTCAGCGCCGTCCGCGCCCGGTCCTCGGCGATGACACCGGCCATCTCCTCGCCGTCCTCGGCGTCCGAGACGACCACATAGCGGAAGCTGAAGTGCTTCAGGACCCGGTCGTAGGTGAGCGAACCCTCCTCGGTGAACTGCATCGCGGCGAGACCGTGCTCCTCGACCTCGGCCAGCAGCCGCTCGCGCGCCGCGTCCGTCAGGTCCTGGAACGTGCCGCGCACGATCACCCGGTAGGTGTGCTGCGTACTCATCTGTCGCGCTGTCCCTCTCGTCTGCCGCGTCCGGTTTCCGCAGCGAGCGTACGGGGGCGGTGAGCGGGACGGAAACGGAATTCCGGGCGCCGAGACACCCCTTGTCCGGGCGGCGACCGGCGTGTTCCATGGTCATCGGGGGGCGGCCGGACCTGTGGCGGCCCGCGCGAGGGAGCGAGGTTGCCTTGGCCACCACCGTACGACGTGCCGTCCTGACCCTGCCCGCGGCGGCGACCGGGCCGGAGAACCCGCTGCCCGCGCTGCGGCCACTGGACGAGACGCACGTCATCGGGGAACGGGACCGGTCCGGACTCCCGCGCGACATGGCCCGTCAGCTCGGCCACGCCCCGCTGACCACGGTCCTGCCCGTCCGCCTCCTCGACGGTTACGGGCGCGAGCGCGTCCCCACGGACCTCGACGCGATCGTCATCGAGAACGATCATCTGCGCGTCACCGTGCTCCCCGGCCTCGGCGGCCGGGTCCACTCCCTCGTCCACAAGCCGTCCGGCCGCGGCCTCGTCTACGCCAACCCGGTGCTCCAGCCCGCCGGCTTCGCGCTCAACGGCGCCTGGTTCTCCGGCGGCATCGAGTGGAACACCGGCGCCACCGGGCACACCACGCTCTCCTGCGCCCCGGTGCACGCGGCGCTCGTCCCGGCGCCCGACGGCGGCGAGATGCTCCGGCTCTGGGAGTGGGAGCGGCTGCGCGACCTGCCGTTCCAGGTGGACCTGTGGCTCCCCGCCGACTCCGCGTTCCTGCACGTCGGGGTACGGATACGCAACCCGCACGAGCAGCTGGCGCCCGTCTACTGGTGGTCCAACACCGCCGTCCCCGAGGACGCGGGCACCCGGGTGATCGCCCCGGCCGACGAGGCGTGGCACTTCGGGTACGAGCGCACCCTGACCCGGGTCCCGGTCCCCGGGAGCGGCGGCACCGACCGCACGTACCCGCAGCGCGGCGCGTACCCCGCCGACTACTTCTACGAGGTGCCCGACGGCGCCCGCCGCTGGATCGCCGCCCTGGACGAGCGGGGCCACGGACTCGTCCAGACCTCCACCGATCTCCTGCGGGGCCGGAAGCTCTTCCTCTGGGGCAGCGGGCCCGGCGGGCGGCGCCGGCAGGAATGGCTCACCGAACCCGGCACCGGCCGCTACGCGGAGATCCAGGCCGGACTGGCCCGCACCCAGCTCGAACACGTGCCGCTGGAACCGGGCGGCGAGTTCAGCTGGCTGGAGTCCTACGGGCCGCTCGCCGCCGACCCCCGCGCCGTGCACGGCGACGACTGGGCGGCGGCCCGCGCCGAGACCGAGCGGCGGCTCGCGAACGCCCTGCCGCGCGCCGAGGTGGACGCCGCGTTCACCGCCTGGCGCGCCCACGCCGACACCGAACCGGGTGAACGCCTCGCCACCGGGTCCGGCTGGGGCGCCCTGGAGGTGCGGCGCGGCCGGTACGAGCTGCCCGGCACCCCGTTCACCGACGACACGCTGGGCGAGGAGCAGGCCCCCTGGCTCGAACTGCTGGACCAGGGCACCTTCCCCGGCCCCGAGAGCACGGTCCCCGGGCCCACGCTGGTCTCCCGGCACTGGCGGGACATGCTGGAGACGGCCCCCGCCGAACCGCACACCGAATACCACCTCGGCATCGCGCAGTGGCACGCCGGTGACCGCGCGCAGGCGGTCCGGAGCTGGGAACGCGGTCTGGCCGCGGCCGCCACCCGCTGGCCGCTGCTGCGCTGCCTGGCCGTCGCCGCCCTGGTGAGCGGACAGCGGGAACTGGCCGCCGATCACTACGCGGAGGCGTTCGAGGGGCTGAGCGCGGAGCGCCGCACCGACGACGAGGCGTGGACGGCGGCCACCGCCGCGCTGGGCCGGGAGGCGATCGAGGCGCTGCTCACGGCCGGACGCGCCGAGGCAGCCCGCACGGTGTGGACGGGTCTGCCCCCGGAGGTCCGCACGCGCGGCCGGTTCCGGCTGCTCGAGGCCCAGTTGCTGATCGCGGAGGGCCGGAAGGACGCCGCGAAGGCCGTGTTCGACGCGGGCTTCGAGGTGGCCGATCTGCGCGAGGGCGCGGAGATCCTCGAGGAGGTGTGGCACCGGTTCACGGACGAACCGCTGCCGGACGCGTACGACTACCGGATGCGCCCGCGGGCCTGACAGCAGGAGCACGACATGATCATCTGGATCAACGGGGCCTTCGGCAGCGGCAAGACCACCCTGGCCGCCGAACTCCACCGCCGACTGCCGG
Organism: Streptomyces sp. 130; assembly: GCF_007096885.1. Classification (GTDB taxonomy): domain Bacteria; phylum Actinomycetota; class Actinomycetes; order Streptomycetales; family Streptomycetaceae; genus Streptomyces. The sequence continues at coordinate 37,701 of NZ_VJNO01000010.1, forward strand.
GCGCCCTCCTCTTCGACCCGGAGCACGTCGGTTTCCTGCTGCGCGAGATCGTGGAGGTGCCCGGCGGCGACTTCCAGAACATCCCGCTGTGGCGCAAGCAGGTGGCCTCGCTGGCCCGGGGGCTGGCCGAGGAGTACGGCCGGCCGGTCCTGGCACCGATGACCGTGGTCCGCAGGGCGTACGCCGACGAGATCTTCGGGGCCCTGGAGCAGGCGGGCGTCCCGGTCCGCCACTTCTTCCTCGACGTCTCCGCGCCCGTGCTCGAACGGCGTCTGCACGACCGGGTGTTGGTCCCCGGCGACCCGGAGCGCGACGAGGCGGCGCGGCGCTGGGGGAAGGCGCGGATCGCCGAGTGCGTGGCGGCGGTGGGCAGTCTGCGGGAGGACACGGTGGTGCTCGACGGCGAACTGCCCACCGATGAGCTGGCCGGCCAGGTGCTGGCGCGGACCGGTCTCGGCTAACCGGTCTCGGCTAGACGGGGAGGTTGCGGTCGACGTACTCGAAGACCGAGCCGTCCGGGTGCACCGCGATCAGGTTGCGGCCGACCGGGGTCGGGACCGGGCCCGCCAGGACGCGGGCGCCGACCCGGGTCAGGGAGGCGTGGGCCTCGTCCACGTTCTTCACGGCGATGGTCGCGGTGACCCTGCGCAGGATCTCCAGCTCCGATTCGGGGCCGCTCATCAGCAGGAAGCAGCTGATCGCAGCGACGGACACCCCGCCGCGCTCGAAGCGGAGGGCCCGAGCGCCGGTCAGCTGCTCGTAGAAGCCCACCGCGGCCTCCAGGTCGTCGACGCAGATACGCAGCGTGGTTCCCAGGATCTCCATGGCGGCCAGGATAGCCAGTCGGCCGCCCGCCGCCATGTGATCCGTTCGGCCGCGCTCAGACGCGGCACAGCACCTCGCCGTGCGGCACCATGAACCAGCCGTCGTCCTGCCCGCCCCACTCGCGCCACGCCTCGGCGATCTCCGCCAGCTCCCGCTCCGTGGCGTGCCCGCCGTCCACCGCGCGCCCGGCGTACGCCGATCCGACGGTGCGGTCGGCCCACAGCCCGCTCCACCACGCCCGGCTCTCCGGCGTCGCGTAACACCACGAGCCCGCCGTGGGCGTGATGTCGGTGAACCCGGCCCGCCGCGCCCAGGACAGCAGCCGGCGCCCGGCGTCCGGCTCGCCGCCGTTGGCGCGGGCCACCCTGCCGTACAGGTCCGCCCAGCGGTCCATGCCCGGCGACTGCGGGAACCAGGTCATCGCCGCGTAGTCGCTGTCGCGCGCCGCGACGACGCCCCCCGGGCGGCACACCCGGCGCATCTCGCGCAGTGCCTGGACCGGATCGCCGACGTGCTGGAGGACCTGATGGGCGTGGACCACGTCGAAGGAGTCGTCGGGGTAATCCAGGGCGTGGACGTCCGCGACGGCGAACTCCACGTTGTCCAGGCCGCGTTCGGCGGCGACCCCGGCCGCCTGGGCCAGGATGTCGTCGGTGGTGTCGACAGCGGTCACCCGGCCCGGGGCGACCAGTGCGGCCAGGTCCGCGGTGATGGTGCCGGGGCCGCAGCCGACGTCCAGCACGTCCAGCCCCGGGCGCAGTTCGCCGAGGAGGTAGGCCGCGGAGTTGGCGGCGGTGCGCCACCGGTGCGAGCGCAGCACCGACTCGTGGTGGCCGTGGGTGTAGACGGCGGTCTCCTTCGGCATGGCCGTGCATCCTCTCTCGAAGCGCGATCCGCGAAAGCGCTGATCGGTAGGACCACCGTAAGGCCTCTCGCCGAATAATGAGATGGGTATCTTGCGATGTGGACGTACGACGGGCCGCGAGAAGGGGCGGCCGGCTCCGTGCCGACCGCCCCTGACCGGCTCTCCTACACCGGGCGCGGACAGTAGACCGTCAGCGCCTCCGGCAGCTTGTCGATCAGCAACTCGCTCTCGCTGTGCGCGACTTCACCGTCGTACGCGTACGGCGTCCCCGGCTTCAGCCCGGAGATCCGCACCCGCTGCCGGCGCACCGCCGCGTGCATGGGGGAGCGGGTCAGCGGGCCCGCGACCGCCGCCGCGAGCAGCCTCAGACCGGGCGTCCGGCCACCGTGCACCACGCGCACGTCGAGCAGTCCGTCGGCGAGGTTGTGCCGCCGCCCGGGCGCCGGGCCCACCCGCTGGAACAGGCCGTTGCCGACGAACAGCAGCCACAACGGGCGGCACCGGCCCTGGAATTCGGCCTCCAGGGGGCGCTCGCCGCGCAGCACGCGCAAGGCCGCGAGCACCCCCGCCGGCCAGCCGCCGATACGGGGCGACCAGCGCTCCCGCATCCGCACCAGCTCCGGGTACACACCGAGGCTGAAGGCGTTCAGGAAGTAGCCCTCGGCGCCGTCCGGCCCCGGCCGGAACCGGCCCAGGTCCGCCCGCACCGCGCTCCCGCCGACGAGCGCGGAGCAGGCGTCGGCGACGGTCTCGATGCCCAGGTCGTACGCGAAGTGGTTGAGGGTCCCGCCGGGGAACACCGCGAGCGGCACCCCGTGCTCCACCGCCACGGACGCCGCCAGATTGACCGTGCCGTCCCCGCCGCACACCCCCAGCGCCGTGCACCGGTCCGCCGCCTGCGCCAGCTCCGAGGCGAGCCGGCCCGGCGGGCACTCCACGATCTCCGCCTGCGGCAGCGCGCTCCTGATCAGCGAGGCCGTCGCGGTCGCCGTCCCCGACTCCTGGTTGGCGACCACCACCAGGCCCCGGCCCCCGGGCAGGGCGGGCGCGTCGGCGGGCGGCCGGCCCGGCGCGGGCAGCTGCCCCCTCGTCGGTATCACCCCCCGCAGGGCGAACGCCGCCCCCACGCCCAGCGCCGCCCCCGCCAGCACATCGCTCGGGTAGTGCACCCCGGTGTACACGCGGGACGCCGCCACGGACAGCGCGACGGGCGCGACGACCGCCCCCCAGCCCCGCGACTCCAGCGCGACCCCGGTGGCGAACGCGGCGGCCGACGCCGCGTGCCCCGACGGGAACGACGTGGTCACCGGCTGCCGCTTCAGCCGCCGTATCACCGGCACGGCGTCCAGGACCGGCCGCTGCCTGCGGACCGCCCCCTTGCCCACCGTGTTGATCGCGGCCGACGCCACCGCGAGCGAGGCGATGCCCCGCAGCGCGGCCCGCCGGGCCCGGGCACTGCCCCCGAAGGCGGCCATACCGGCCGCGGCCCCGAACCACAGGAGCCCGTGGTTGGCGCTGCGGCTCAGCCGGGGCAGTACCGGGCCCGCGGCCGGCCAGTGCCGCTGGGCCAGGTTCTGGAACACCGCGAGATCGCGCCGGTGGAACCGGTCGCGCAGCCCGGCGGTCCGGGACGGGACGGAAGCATTGCTCGCTGACGACATGCGACAGCGGATACCCCGGATCGCCGCCCCGAACCAGCGGCCACGCCGAAGGTAGCCTGTGATCGTCATACCGGTCACCGGCCTGGACGCCGGACAGGAGAGGGGGGTGCACGGCCATGGGGCGACTCGTCCCCGCGGTGACCAGGGCGCTCGACGTGCTCGAACTCTTCCTCCAGGGCGACGGCACGCTGTCCGCCCCCGAGGTGACCCGCAAGCTCCAGCTCCCCCGCACCACCGTCCACGAGCTGCTCACCACGCTCGCCGCCCGGTCGTACCTGGTCACCGACCCCGACCGGCCCGGCCGCTACCGGCTGGGCGTGCGCACCTACCAGCTCGGCAGCCGGTACGCCGAACAGCTCGACCTCGCCGCCGAGGGCCGCCAGGTCGCCCGGCGCGTCGCCGAGCGGTGCGGCGAGTCCGTGCACGTGACGATCCTGGACGGCACCGACACCGTGTGCGTGGCCCAGGCCGACTCCACCCACGCCGTCCGCACGGTGTCGGCGGCCGGCCACCGGCTGCCCGCCCACTGCACGTCCGCCGGCAAGATGCTCCTGGCCTCACTGCCCGCTCCGGAGCTCGACGCCCGGCTCGACGGCCTCGAACCGGCCGCACTGACCCCGCACACCCTCACCGGCGAGCGCGAGCTGCGGGCCGCCCTCGACGCCGTACGGGAACGGGGTGTCGCGACGGAGCACCAGGAGTCCGGCCCCGGCGTCAGCTGTGTCGCCGCCCCCGTGCACGACCGGTCGGGGCGGGTCGTCGCCGCGCTCTCCGTCTCGGTCCCGATGATCCGCTGGAGCGCGGAGCGCGAGCGGGAACTCGCCGGCCTCGCCGTCGAGGGCGCCGACGAGCTGTCCGGCCGCCTCGGACACGTCCAAAGCGGGGTGTGAGCCGCACCAGGGCAGGCGCCCCGTCCCGTTCCCTCGTATAAAGGTCCGGAGGACGGACGGCGAAGGGGGCCCGATGGGCCGGGAGCGGACCGGGCGGCACGAGCACGGCACGGACGCGGTCCGCGAGGACCGGGGCCCCGTACGGTACGGGCCGCCGGCCCCCTGGCCGGGCCTGCCCGTCCTGCCGGAACTCGCCGAGGTGCTGGCCTCCGCCGCGGGCCGCGCCACCCCCGAACCCGCCGGCGGATCGGCCGCCCTGCGCGAGGCCGCCTGCGCCTACTGGGACCGGCGCGGACTGCGCGGCGGCCCCGAGCGCGTCGCCGCGGCCCCCGGCACCGCGCCGCTGCTCCTCGCCCTCATCGCCGCGCACGGGGGCGACGTGCTCCTGCCGCGCCCCTGCCCCGCCGCCTGGATACCGCAGGCCAGGCTGCTCGGCCGGCCCGCCTACCAGGTGCCCACGCCCGCCGAGAGCGGCGGGGTGCCCGATCCGTACGCCCTCCTCGAAACCGTCCGCAGGGTGCGCGCGGAGGGCGGCCGGCCCAGGCTGCTGCTGCTCTCGGTGGCCGACGACCCCACCGCCACCCTGGCCCCGCCGGAACTCGTGCGCGAGGCGTGCGAGGCCGCCGTGGACGAGGGGCTGCACATCGTCAGCGACGAGACCTGGCGCGACACCCTGCACCGCCCGCACGACACGGTCCTGGTCAGCCCGGCCGAGATGTGCCCCGACGACGTGACGGTGGTCTGCGGCCTGTACGGCGCGCTGACCCCGGCCGCCTGGCCGGTCGCCGTCGCCCGGTTCCCGGACACCGCGCGCTCCGCCGCCCGCCACGCCCGTACGCTCGACGTCCTCACCGCGCTCGGCGCCTTCGTCGCCGGACCGGTCGCGGTGGCCGCCGCCCACGCGCTGCGCGAACCGGACGCCGTCACCGAACGCGCCCGCCGCGCCGCCGCCCTGTACGCCCGGCTCGCCACCGAGGCGCACCGCGCCGTCCTCGGCTGGGGCGCCCTCGCCCGGCCCCCGCAGGCCGGCCGCCACCTCTACGCGGACCTCGGCCCGCTCCGCTCCCGGCTCGCCGCCCGGGGCGTCACCGACTCGCTCGAACTGGAGGAGTACCTGTCCGGCCGGCTCGGCACCCCCGCCCCCGGCGGCCACCGCTTCGGCGACGAACTCGGCGCGCTCCGGGTCCGCCTGGGCACCGGCTCGCTCCTCGGCACGGACCCGGAGCGGCAGGCCGAGGCGCTCACCGCCCCGGACCCGCTCGAATTGCCGCACATCGCGGCAGCGCTGAGCATGTTCCGAGCAGCCCTCGACGCACCGCGCTGAGGGTGTCCCGAGCAGCCCTCGACGCACCGCGCCGACCCACCGCGCCGGCGCCCTCCAGGACGGGAGCCCCGATGACGGACCGGACCGAGCCCCCGGCCGCACCCCCCGCCGTCCGGGGCGAAGTCGTCGGCCCGCGCCCTCTCGGCGAGGCCCGCACCTGGCCCCGCAGCTTCGCCGACCGGCTCACCGCCCCGCTCCCCGGCGTCCGGGGCATGACCCGGCTGGCCCGCGAGCACGCCGTCCGGCCCGACGCGGAGGGCCTGCGCCACATCCACCGGCTGCCGTACGCCCCCGAGCCCCTGCCGCCCGTCCCGGCGGGCGCCGCGTGCGTCACCTGGGCCGGGCACGCCAGCTGGATCATCCGCACCGGCGGCCTCACCGTCCTCGCCGACCCCGTCTGGTCCCGCCGCATCCTCGGCACCCCGGCCCGGATCACGCCCGTCGGGGTCCGCTGGGCGGACCTGCCGCCCGTGGACGCGGTCGTCATCAGCCACAACCACTACGACCACCTGGACGCCCCCACCCTGCGCCGGCTGCCCCGGCACACCCCGCTGTTCGTCCCGGCCGGGCTCGGCCAGTGGTGCCGCCGCCGGGGCTTCACCCGCGTCACCGAACTCGACTGGTGGGAGTGCGCCGAGCTGGACGGGGTCCGCTTCGACTTCGTGCCCGCCCACCACTGGTCCCGGCGCACCCTCACCGACACCTGCCGCTCGCTGTGGGGCGGCTGGATTCTCCAGGACACCACCGGGCCGGGGGAGGGCAGCCGGATCTACTTCGCCGGCGACACCGGATACGGCCGCTGGTTCGCCGAGATCGGCCGCCGCCACCCCGGCCTCGACCTCGCCCTGCTGCCGATCGGCGCGTACGAGCCCCGCTGGTGGCTCGGCGACGTCCACACGGACCCGGAGGAGGCCGTGCGCGCGTACGAGGACCTCGGCGCCCACGCGATGGCCCCGATGCACTGGGCGACCTTCCTGCTGTCCGCCGAACCGGTCCTCGAACCCCTCACCCGGCTGCGTACCGCCTGGCAGCGCGCCGGGCACGCCCGCGACCGGCTGTGGGACCTGCCCATCGGCGGCTCCCGCCTGCTGGGGCCCGTCTGACGACTTCCGTCCGCCGCGCGCGACGCCGTCGCGCGCACCCCCGCCGCTCCCGGCCGGCCCGCGTCACCGCGCCCACCACGCCCGCGTCCGGCGCCACACCGCGGGCGCCCCGCTGATCAGCAGCGTCAGACCCACCGCCGCGACCACCCCCTGCCACGGCTCCGGGAACAGCGAACCGCCCAGGATGCCGATCAGCTGGTACGTCGCCGCCCACGCCAGACACGCCGGCACGTCGCCCCTGGCGAACCGCCGCAGCTCCATTCGGCCCAGCAGGCACGCCAGCATCACCGGGATGCGCCCGGCCGGCACCAGCCGGGACAGCACCAGCACCGTCGCCCCGTGCTCGTCCAGCTTCCGCTGCGCCTGTTCGAGCCGATCCGGCGCCGCCCGGTCCCGGATGGCCCGCAGCCACCGTGAGCCGTTCTTCGACCGCACCCCTCGCTGCCCCAGCCAGTACAGGGAGATGTCCCCGAGGAACGCCGCCGCCGACGCCACCGCGAACACCACCAGCAGCGAGAACGGCGACGACTGGTGGAACGCCACCACGGCCGCCGAACTCACCAGCGCGCCCGTCGGCACCACGGGCACCAGCGCGCCCAGCGCCACCAGCAGGAACAGCGACGGATAACCGACCGCCTGCTGTGTCGACTCGGCGGGCAGCTGCGCCGTCTGGCGCAGGAACTCGATCACGCGCGGCCCTCCGGCCGCACCCGCTCGCCGTGCGCCAGCCGGTGCACCGCGACCTCGGGCGCCACCAGCGCCGCCTTGCGCACGAACTCCTCGCCCGGCGCGTGGAACTCGTGCGGCCGGACCCCGTCCATCCCGATCGGCCAGTACGTGCCGTAGTGCACCGGCACCGCCGCGCGCGGCCTCAGCCGGGTCAGCGCCTGGGCCGCCCGCCCCGCGTCCAGGTGCCCGTGGCCCAGATACGGCCCCCAGCCGCCGACCGGCAGCAGCGCCACGTCCACCGGGCCGACCGCCCGCGCCATGTCGTCGAAGAGCCCGGTGTCCCCGGCGAAGTACGTACGCGCCGCGCCCTCCACCACGTAACCGAGCGCGGGGGAGCGGTGCGGGCCCAGCGGCAGCCGCCGGCCGTCGTGCAGCGCCGGCACCACCCGGACCCGCACTCCGCCCGTGCGCACTTCGTCACCCGCGGCCACCTCGGTGATCCGCAGCCGGCGCGCCCGGCGCAGCAGCCGCAGTCCCGGCACCGACCGCACCGAACCGCGCGGCACCAGCACCCGCGCCCCCGGGGCGACGCGCGCCAGCGACGGCAGGTGCAGATGGTCGGAGTGCAGATGCGAGATGAGGACCACATCGGCCACGGCCGCGTCCGGACCCGGCAGCTCGCCGCGGCGGCGCCGCAGATGCGCGAAGCGCCGTACGAACAGCGGATCGGTCAGGAAACGGACCCCGGAGTCCTCGATCGTGCACGTGGCATGCCCCCACCAAGTGATCTCCACCGGCACGCGACGCCTCCTCCTGTGCTCACCGGACCCCTCGGACCCCTCGACACCTGCCCCAGCGAGCCTACGGCCACTCGCGCCCGGCCGTCGGCGCACCCCGGCGCACCCGAGGACCGCCGGTCCGGCCCCGTGCCCCCGTGCGCCCCCTCGCCGCCCCGGAACGCTCCTCCGACCTGCCCGAACGGGCGCATAGGGTCGGGCCGGGGGAACGACGAGCACGGGAGAAGACGGGCCATGGGGGACGTACGCGTGGCGGCCATCGCCAGCCTGACGCCGCTGGAGGAACTGGACAGCGATCCGTTCCTCGTGGACACCCGGGGCCAGCACGCCATGTGCGCCCGCTGGGCCGCCGACCAGGGCTATGTCGTCACCCGGCAGCTGCGCCTCTACGGGCTGCGCCCCGACCACCCGGCGCTCTGGTGCGACATCGACAGCGGCGAGGTCGAGCTGTTCGTCGCCCCCTGCGACCGGGTCCTCGCCCGCGCTCTGGCGTCGGTGCCGGAGTTCACCGCCGAATGCGAGCGGCGCGGCGTGCGGCTGGAGATCGCCGGGCTCGCCGAGCCGTCCTACACCGCCGACGGCAAGGCGGGCGTGCACCGCCGGCTCTCCATGCCGACCGCCGGATACGACGGCTGCTGACCGGCCTCGGGACCGTCCGGCCCGCTGTGAAAGGCTGGGACGCTGGGACAGGGCCCCGAACGGCAGGGCCCGGACGTGAGGTGACGAGGGCGTGGGCGACAGACGATGGCGGCGGACCGGCGCGGCGCTGATGCGCGTGATCGCGGTCTGGGCCGTCTCGACGCTCACCATGCTCGCGCTCGCGGGCATCCTCCCCGACTTCCGGCTCCAGGCCCCCGACGGCGACAGCATCACCAAGACCGCCTTCACCGCGGCCTGGGGCGCGGGCGCCTTCGGACTGCTCTCCGCGCTGGTCTGGCCCGTACTGGTGCGGGCCCTGCTCATCGTCCCGGCCCTCGTCCTCGGCGCGCTCGTCTTCTTCCTCAACGGCTCGCTGCTGCTGATCGCGCTGTGGCTGATCCCGGACGGCCGGGGCGCCGCGGCCCCGGAGACCGCGGTCGCCGTCGCGGCCGTGATGTCCGCCGTCGCCTCCGCGACCTCCACCGCCCTCGCCGTGCGCGACGACAACGCCTACCGCCGCCGCCTCTCCCGCCTGGCCGACCGGCGCCGCCGGCGCAGCGGCACGGAAGACGACGCGCGCGGGGGCCCGCCGGGCACCGTCTTCATCCAGCTCGACGGGGTCGGCCACGACGCCCTCGTCGCAGCCGCCGCGGCCGGCGTCATGCCGACCGTCGCCCACTGGCTGGCCGACCCCGCAGGACACCGGCTCATGCCCTGGCGCACCGACTGGTCCAGCCAGACCGGCGCCAGCCAGCTCGGCATCCTGCACGGCAGCAACCACGACGTGCCCGCCTTCCGCTGGTACGAGAAGGAGACCGGCCTCGTCATGGTCTCCAGCAAGCCCGCCAGCGCCCTGGAGATGCAGCGCCGGGCCATCGCCCGCACCCGGGACGGCGGACTGCTCACCCTCGACGGCGCCAGCCGGGGCAACCTCTTCAGCGGCGGCGCCGCCCAGCTCGCGCTCGTCCTCTCGATGGCCGCCAGACTGGGCAAGGGCCGCCGCTCACGCGCCGGGTACTTCGCCTACTTCTCCGACCCGGCCAACGCCGTCCGCACCGCCGGCTCCTTCGCCGCGGAGGTCTGCCGCGAGATCGCCCAGTCGACCCGCTCCCGCCTGCGCAAGGAGACGCCCCGCATCAAGCGCGGCGGCCTCTACCCCTTCATCCGCGCCTTCGCGACCGTCGTGGAGCGCGATGTGGTGGTCGCCGCCGTCATCGGCGACATGTTCGCCGGCCGGACCGCCGTCTACGCCGACCTCGTCGCGTACGACGAAGTGGCACACCACTCCGGACCGCGCAGCCGCGACGCGGAGAAGGTGCTCGCCCGCCTCGACCGGGCGCTCGCCCTGATCGCCGAGGTCGCCGAGCAGGCGCCCCGCACCTACCGCATCGTGCTCCTGTCCGACCACGGCCAGAGCCCGGGGGACACCTTCGCCGGGGTGTACGGGCTGACGCTCAAGGACCTCGTGCGGGCGGGCAGCGGACTGCCCGTGCCCCGGCGCGCGCAGCGCACCCGCAGCGCCTCCGAGGCGCGCGACGCGGTCCGGATCGCGCTGCGCCGGCCGGTCGCGGAGGGACCGGAGGAACACGTCGCGGTCCCGTCCGACCCGATAGTCCTGGCCTCCGGCAATCTCGGCCTGATCTCCTTCCCCGACATCGAGGGCCGCGCGTCCCAGGAGCAGCTGGAGCGCCGCCACCCCGCGCTGCTCTCCACGCTCGCCAACCACCCCGGCATCGGCTTCCTGCTGGTCCGCAGCGAGCACCACGGCTCGGTGGTGCTGGCCCGCGACGGCGTACGGGTGCCCGTGGCGGAGCTGGCCGACGGCCAGGGGCCGCTGGCCGTGTACGGTCCCGGCGCCGCCGACGCGATCCGGCGGACGGACACCTTCCCGCACGTCGCGGACGTGATGGTCAACTCCATGTACGACCCCGCCACCGGCACCGTGCACGCCTTCGAGGAGCAGATCGGCTCGCACGGCGGCCTGGGCGGCGACCAGTCCCGGCCGTTCCTGCTGTGGCCACGCACCATGACGGACCCGCTGGACGCCGTCACCGGCGAGGACGGAGAGCGCCCGGACGAACTCGTCGGGGCCGAGGCCGTGCACCGGGTCCTCCGGCACTGGCTCCAGGAGGCGTCGGGGCCCCAGGTGCCGGTGGCGTCGGGACACCGTCTCCCCTGACACCCCGGCGGCGTCCTCCGGCCTCGCACGGACTTCCCGGGGCGTTGTCAGTGGTGGGCGGCAGGATGGAGGACATGACGAACTCAGCAGTCGGGCTCGCCGACCACGCCTCCTACGCCGCCGCCGTCGAGGAGGCCGCGCAGGCCGCCGCCGCGTACTACGCCACAGGTGAGAGCACGCTCGACGACGACGCCTACGACCGCCTGGCGCGCGGCATCGCCGCCTACGAGCGGGAGCACCCGCAGGAGGTGCTGCCCGCCTCCCCGACCGGCAAGGTGGCGGGCGGCGCGGCCCTCGGGGACGTGCCGCACACCGTGCCGATGCTCTCCCTCGACAACGTCTTCTCGGCCGAGCAGTTCGCCACCTGGACCGCCTCCCTGGAGCGCCGGATCAAACGGCCCGTCAGCGCCTGGAGCGTCGAGCCCAAGCTCGACGGGCTCGCGGTCGCCGCGCGGTACCGCGAGGGCCGGCTCGAACGGCTGATCACCCGGGGCGACGGGACCGCCGGCGAGGACGTCTCCCACGCCGCCGGGACCGTCGTCGGGCTCCCCGCGGAGCTCGCGGAGCCGGTCACGATCGAGATACGCGGCGAAATCCTGATGACCACCGAGCAGTTCGAGCAGGCCAACAGCGTCCGCACCGAGCACGGCGGCGCCCCCTTCGCCAACGCGCGCAACGGCGCGGCGGGCACCCTGCGCGCCAAGGACCGCGCGTACACGGTGGAGATGACGTTCTTTGCCTATGGAGCCCTTCCGCTGCCCGACTCCGGCGCCCTCGCCGCCGAGCTGGCCGAACTGCCGCACAGCCGGGTGCTCGCCCGGGTCGCGGAGCTCGGCGTGCACACCGCCGCGGACACGGACGTCGCGCCGCGCACCGCCGCCACCGTCGAGGAGGTCCAGGCCCGGATCGAGGAAGTCGCCGCGCGGCGCGCCGCGCTGCCGTTCGGAATCGACGGCATCGTCGTCAAGGCGGACCTGGCGGCCGACCAGCGCGACGCCGGTTCCGGCTCCCGGGCCCCGCGCTGGGCCATCGCCTACAAGCTGCCCGCCGTCGAGAAGGTCACCCGCCTCCTCGGCGTCGAGTGGAACGTGGGCCGCACCGGCATCATCGCGCCGCGCGCCGTGCTGGAGCCCGTCGAGATCGACGGCTCGACCGTCGGCTACGCCACCCTGCACAACCCGGCCGACATCACCCGCCGGGACCTGCGCATCGGCGACCACGTGATGGTCTACAAGGCGGGTGACATCATCCCCCGGATCGAGGCGCCCGTCGCCCATCTGCGCACCGGCGACGAGCAGCCGATCGTCTTCCCCGAGGCGTGCCCCCAGTGCGGTTCGCAGATCGACAGCAGCGAGCAGCGCTGGCGCTGTGTGCGGGGCCGCGACTGCCGCGTCGTCGCCTCCGTCTCGTACGCCGCCGGGCGCGACCAGCTCGACATCGAGGGGCTCGGTACGACCCGCGTCGTCCAGCTGGTCGACGCCGGTCTCGTCGCCGACTTCGCCGACCTGTTCATGCTGGAGCGCGAACAGCTGCTCACGCTCGACCGGATGGGGGAGACCAGCACCGACAATTTGCTGGCCGCGATCGACACGGCCCGCTCGCAGCCGCTGTCCCGGGTCTTCTGCGCCCTCGGCGTGCGCGGCACCGGGCGTTCCATGTCCCGCCGGATCGCCCGCTACTTCGCGGAGATGGACCGGATCAGGGCCGCCGACGAGGAGGAGTTGCAGCGGGTCGACGGCATAGGCAAGGAGAAGGCGGCCGGCGTGGTCGCGGAGCTGGCCGAGCTCGCACCGCTCATCGACAAGCTGGCCGCCGCCGGGGTGAACATGACCGAACCGGGCGCGACCCCGCCGCCCGCACCGGGCGAGGAGGCCGGCGAGGAGACGGCCGCCGGCGCCGAGGGCGCTCCGCTGGCCGGCATGACCGTGGTGGTCACCGGAGCCATGACGGGCGCCTTGGAGAAGCTGTCGCGCAATCAGATGAACGAGCTGGTCGAGCGGGCCGGCGGCAAGTCCTCCTCCAGCGTCTCCAAGCGCACGACGCTGCTGGTGGCCGGTGAGAAGGCGGGCTCCAAGCGGGCCAAGGCGGAGGAGCTGGGGGTGCGGATCGCGACGCCGGAGGAGTTCGCGGAGCTGATAGCGCAGTTCCTGCCGGTCGACGCCTGAGCGTCACGCCCACGGTGCGCGGGGCCGGGCCGCGTCCTTCGATTTTGCGCGGGAGTGGCTTTCTTTGCCTCCCTATTGCATAGTGAGGGCTCGGCCATGCCTCGCGATCAGCGGGTCACTGGGTGTGTGTACGGCCGCGGCTGCGTGCCGGGGGTGAGGGGCGATGCGTTCTTTGCGCGACGGACGGCGGCACGACCGCTCCGTCCACCGGCACTACCGGGGCGCCACCCGGGGCCTCGCCCTCGACCTCGGCAGCTCCCGCACCCGGGCCTGGGTGCCCGGCCGGGGCCTCGTCGCCGACACCGTCCACCAGGCCGGCGAGCACGGCTCCGGCCGGCCCGTCCGGCGCGGGCGCATCGTGGACCCGGACGCGTGCGGCCGGATGCTGGCCGGCATCGCCGACCGGGCCCTGGGCGAGCGGCGCGAGGACACGGTCATCGTCCTCAGCCACCCCGTGCTGGCCGGCCCCGGACACCGGGCCGCCGCCCGCGACCTGCTCCGCACGCTCGGCCCCTCGGACGTCATCGTCCTGGACAGCGCCCGCGCCGCCGCCGCGTGCGCCGGGCCGGGTGGCGGCGGCCCGCTCCTCGTCCTCGACATCGGCGCGGAGCTGACCGAGGCGACCCTGCTCGTGGACGGCCTGGTGCGCGACGCACGGCTCGCCGAGACCGGGCTCAGCGACCTGGACCCGGGCGAACCGCCCACCGCCGCCGTCCGCGCCGTCCTGGACATGGTCATGGCCATGTGGCGCCAGGACCCGCACGGCGCGCTGCTCGGCGCCCTGCGCAGGGGGCCGCTGCTCGCCGGAGGCGGTGCGCTGCGCCCCGACGTCACCAACCGGATAGCGGTCCGCCTCGGCGTCCCGGTCCGGCGCACGGACGACCCGGCGACCACGGTGGTGCGCGGGGCCGGACTGGTCCTCAGCTCCGTCCTCCGCCACGCCGCGGCGCCCGCCCTGCCCGGCCGCCCCCGGTGACCCCGCTCCCGGGGCCGCCCCCGGGGAACGCGCACCCGGGGCGCCCGCCCGCCGCCCGGCACTGCCTCCTCGCACTGCTCCTCGCCGTGCTCGCCCTCGTGGGCGGCGCGCCCGCCGCGGCCGGGGCGAGCCTGCCCGTACGCGCGACGGCGGCGCTTCCCGCGACGCCCGCCCACAGCCCCGCCGCGCGGCAGCCGACCGCCGACCGGCCCGCCGAGCCGACGGCGACCGGAGCACCCCGCACCGCCCGGCCGGCCCCGGCCGCCGGGCCCCGTACTGCCCCGTCGGCCGCGGCCATCGGGTCCCGTACCGGCCCGTCGGCCGCGGTCGCCGGGTCCCGTACCGGCCCGCCCGCCCCGGCCGCCGGGTCCCGTACCGCCCCGCCCGCCACGGCCACCGGGTCCCGCACCGGCCCGTCGGCCGCGGTCGCCGGGTCCCGTATCGCCCCGCCGGCCTCGGCCGCCGGGTCCCGCACCGCCCGGCCGACCCCGGCCGCCGGGTCCCGTACCGCGCCGCCCGCCACGGCCACCGGGCCTCGCACCGCCCCGCCCGCCACGGCCATCGGGTCCCGCACCGCCCGGCCGACCCCGGCCGCCGGGTCCCGTACCGCGCCGCCCGCCACGGCCACCGGGTCCCGCACCGTCCCGCCCGCCCCGGCCGCCGAGCCCCGCACCGCCCCGCCCGCCACGGCCATCGGGCCCCGCATCGCCCCGCCGGCCGCGGTCGCCGGGTCCCGCACCGCCTCGCTGGCCGCGGCCATCGGGCCCCGCATCGCCCGGCCGGTCATGGCCACCGGGGTGCCCCGTACCGCCCCGCCCGCCCCGGCCGCCGGTCCCCGTACCGCCCGGCCGGTCACGGCCACCGGGGTGCCCCGTATCGCCCCGCCCGCCCCGGCCACCGGGCCCCGTACCGCCCCGCCCGCCCCGGCCGTCCCGTCGGCCGCCACCGTTGACCGGGGCCCCGACCCCACACCGTGGGCTGCCGCCGAGCACCCCCGTACCGCACACCAGTTGCCGCCGCCCGGCCCCGGCGGGCTCGTCCCGTGCCCCGCGCGGGCCCCGCTCCCGCGTTCCGTCCCCTGGCCCGTCCGTACCGCCCCCGTCCTCGCCGTCCAGTGCCCGAGCGTGGCGCTGCCCGGCGTGCGCGGGCCTCCGAGCGCCGGTGTCCACCGGCCCGGGGACCGCTTTCCGGTCCCGCAATCCAGCAACGCCGTGCCGTTCCCGCCGTCCTGACCGGGTGGGGGGCGCGCCCGGCGCCCCCTCGGAGGAAACCCGTAATGACGCGCGCCACCACGGTGCGGGCGGTTCTGGCTGCGGCCGTGCTGCTCGTCTCCGTGTTCATCACGCTGACCATGTCCCCCAGACTCGGCCTCGATCTCCGGGGCGGCACCCGGATGGTGCTCCAGGCCGAGGACTCCGACACCGCGAAGGCCGACCGCGAGAGCACCGACCGGACCCTGGAGGTGCTGCGCCGGCGCATCGACTCGCTCGGGGTGACGGAGCCGGTCCTCACCCGGTCCGGCGAGGACCGGATCATCGTGGAGCTCCCGGACGTCCAGGACCCCCGCAAGGCCGCCGAGGTCATCGGCAAGACCGCCCAGCTGACCTTCCACGCCGTCCAGGGCCCGGGGAAGGAGAAGGCCGCCGGAGACGGCAAGGGGCTGACCCTCCCCGACGAACAGGGCCGCGAACTGGACCTCGGACCCGCCGCGCTCTCCGGCGCCGGGGTCAAGGAGGCGTCCGCGTCCTTCGACGCCCAGCAGGGCGCCGGCTGGACCGTGTCGCTCGACTTCCACAAGGACGCCGGCCGGGAGTGGACCCGGCTGACCGGCGAGGCGGCCTGCCACCCGGTGCAGGACGAGCGGCGCCGGGTCGCCATCGTGCTCGACAAGCGGGTGATCTCCTCGCCGCAGGTCTCGCCGACGGTCTCCTGCGGCACGGGCCTGCCCTCCGGGTCCACCCAGATCACCGGCTCGTTCAGCGCGGACGAGGCCCGCGAGCTCGCGCTGCTGATCGAGGGCGGCGCGCTGCCCGTGCCCGTCGAGATCGTGGAGCAGCGGACGGTCGGCCCGACGCTCGGCGCCGCCGCGATCGACGCCAGCGCGCGGGCCGCCCTGATCGGGGCGGCGGCCACCGCCCTGTTCATCATCGTGATCTACCGCCTCTTCGGCGCGCTCGCCGCCGTGGCGCTCGCGGCGTACGGAGTGATCTCGTACGCGACCCTCGTCGCCCTCGGCGTCACGCTGACCCTGCCCGGCCTCGCCGGCTTCGTGCTGGCCATCGGCATGGCCGTCGACGCGAACGTGCTGGTCTTCGAGCGGGCCAGGGAGGAGTACGCGGGGCGGTCCGGGAAGAGCCTGCGGGCCTCGCTCGCCGCCGGGTTCAAGGGCGCCTGGACGGCCGTCGCCGACTCCAACGTGACGACGCTCATCGCGGCCGGGCTGCTGTTCTTCCTCGGCTCCGGACCGGTCAAGGGCTTCGGTGTCACGCTCGCCATCGGCGTCCTGGCGTCGATGTTCTCCGCGCTGGTCATCGCCCGCGCCCTCACCGAGACCGCCGCCCGCTCCCGGTTCGTCGCGAACTACCGGGGCGTCAACGGCATCGCGATCCCGGGCCGGGTGCGGACCTGGCTCACCCGGCGCGACCCGCAGCCGATGCGCTTCCCGCGCCGCTGGCTGACGGTCTCCGCCGTGCTGATCGCGGTGGCCGTCGCCGGCATCGTGGTGCGCGGGGTGAACTTCGGCGTCGAGTTCACCGGCGGACGCCTCGTCGAGTACTCCACCAGCCGCCCCGTGGACGTCGAGGCCGCGCGCACCGCCCTCGCGGGCGCCGGGTTCGGGGACGCGGAAGTCACCACGGCCGGCGCGGGCGACATCTCCGTGCGCACCGGCGAGCTCGACAACGACGGCGAACACGCGCTGCGGGCCGCCCTGGCCGCCGAGGGCGGCGAGACCACCAAGGTCCGCGACGAGCTGATCGGCCCCAGCCTCGGCGACGAACTGCGGCGCAACGCCCTGATCGCCCTGGCCATCGCCGTACTCGTGCAACTGGCCTATCTGGCGGTCCGGTTCCGCTGGACGTTCGCCGTCGCCTCGGTGGGGGCGCTCGTGCACGACGTGATCATCCTGATCGGGACCTTCGCCTGGCTCGGACGCACCATCGACGGCATCTTCCTGGCGGCGCTCCTCACCGTCATCGGCTACTCCGTCAACGACTCGGTGGTGGTCTTCGACCGGGTGCGGGAGCTGTGGGCGAAGGCCCGCCGCAAACCCCTCGCCGAGGTGGCGAACCGGGCGGTCCTGCAGACCGTGCCCCGGACGGTGAACACCGGGATGGGCGCCCTGTTCATCCTCACCGCCCTCGCCGTCCTGGGCGGCGACTCGCTGGAGGACTTCGCGCTCGCCCTGCTCATCGGCATCGTCATCGGCACGTACTCCTCGGTGATGACCGCCGTACCGGCCGCGCTGCTGCTGGAACGCACCAGCAAGGTCCCGCCGCCCGCCCGCACCCGGGCCCCGCGCCCCCGGCAGGGCGCCGGACGCCGCGACCCGCACGACAACGGGGCGCGGGTGTAGCGCGGACGGGCCCGTGTCACCCGACGGGCGGACACGGGCCCGGCCCGCCCTCAGGGCGACGGCGAGCGCAGATACGCGGCGGTGTCCGCGTCGGCCGGCAACAGCGTCTCGATGGCCAGCTCCGCCACCGTCACGTCCATCGGCGTGTTGAAGGTGGCGATCGAGGCGACGAAGGACAGCACGTGCCCGTCGTGCTCGATGACCAGCGGCAGGGCGAACGGCACCGGCGACGAGGGCGGTCGCCGGACCTCGCCCCCGTCCGGCCCCGCCGGCAGCGGGTAGCCCGCGACCTCCTCGTACAGCTCGCGCAGCTCCGGCGAACGCAGCAGGGCGATCTGGCGCTCCATCTGCGCGAGGAGGTCCGCCCGCCACTCGCGCAGATTCCGGATGCGCGGAGCCAGGCCCTCCGGGTGCAGGGTGAGCCGCATCGCGTTCAGCGGCGGCGCCAGCAGGTGTTCCGGTACGCCGTCGAGCAGCCGGGTCATCCCCCGATTGGCCGCCACCACCGTGTACGTCCCGTCCACGACGAACGCCGGATACGGTTCGTAGCCCCGCAGCAGCCGGTCGAGGCCGTCCCGCAGCGCCCCCATCGCCGGGTCGTCGAGCGCGGTCTCCGCGTAGTGCGGGGCGTAACCCGCCATCACCAGCAGGGCATTGCGTTCCCGTACCGGCACGTCCAGGTGCTCGGCGAGCCTCAGCACCATCTCCTCGCTGGGGCGCGAGCGCCCCGTTTCGATGAACGAGATGTGCCGGGCCGAGGAGCCGGCCCGCAGCGCGAGCTCCAGCTGGCTGACCCGGCGCCGCTCCCGCCAGCTGCGCAGCAGCGGCCCTACCCCCGTGTCGAGCGCGACAGTTGTCATACGGAGACCGTAACGTCACCGGCACCGCCGACCGGCATCGACCACCAGTGAGGGAGCCGCCCCATGCCCGCCGCACCGCTGTCGCGGAACGAGATCGAGGACCGGCTGCGCGAGCTGCCCGGCTGGACGCTGGAGGGGGACCGGATCGCCCGCACCTACCGGCTGCCCTCGCACCTCGCCGCCGCCGCCCTCGCGATGCACGTCGCCGCGATCCAGGACGAGCTGAACCACCACAGCGACCTGACCCTCGGCTACAACACGGTCGCGCTGACCGTGAACTCCCACGACGCGGGCGGCAAGGTCACCGAGAAGGACCTGGGCCTGGCCGCCCGGGTCGCGGCGGTGGCGCCGGGGCACGGGGCGGAGTAGCCGCTTTCGCTCACACCGAGGACCCGAACCCGGGGTGCGTGGCGAGCCAGCGCGTGTAGCTCTCGCTGCGCTCCACCGCCTGGGCGTACGCCGCCCGGGTGTGACCGCTCACCGCTCCGGCCGCCGCCGACGCGGCGGCCGAGCGCGGATGCCAGCCCAGCAGGTGGCGCCAGCTGAGCGGGGCCCCGGCGACCGGGCGCGTCACCACGCCCGGTGCCGGCGGGAACGTCGCCCGGCACAGCCCCACCGCACGCCCCACCTGGACGAGATGGACGACGGACGAGGTGTCCGTCTCGTAGACCGACACCGGGCGGAACCCCGCCCGCGCGCACGCCGCCACGAAGCAGTCGGCGAAGCAGCCGTCGCCCGGCACGTCCGCCCAGCACTCGTCCGCCAGCTCGGACAGCTCCAACTCGGCCCGGGCGGCCAGCGGATGGGTCTCCGGCAGCATCACGAAGACCGGATCGACCCCCACGACCTGCCACTCCAGCCGGTCCGTCTCCGGCGGGGCGCTCTCGCCGCAGGTCCCGATCAGCGCGAAGTCGAGCCGCCCGTCCACCAGTTGCGAGGCGATCTCGGCCACCGACCAGGAGGTGTACGTGGAAACCGGCGCCGCCGGGTGCGCGGCGGCCAGCCGGTCCACGAGACCGCCGAGCAGCGGGCCGTGCGTGCCGCCCAGCCGGAACCGCTCCATGGACCCCATCGCGTTGGCGAACCGGACGGCCTCCTCCTGGAGCTCGCTGACGGCGGGCAGGACGACCCGGGCCCGCTCCAGGACGAGTTCGCCCAGCGGCGTCGCCCGCGCGCCCGTGTGGTCGCGGTCGAACAGCGGGCCGCCCAGCGCCTTCTCGATCCGCCTCAGCTGCGCGCTGAGCGCGGGCTGCGCGAGGCCCAGCGCGGTGGCCGCCTTCGTCAGGCTGCCCGTGTCGGCGATGGCACGTACGGTTCGCAGATGGCGCAACTCCAGCTCCATCACCGCACGTTATGACCCCCGTGGCCGCACGGCAATACGTCGTTGGTACAGACCTCTGGCCCGTTCCCTGCGAGCGGCGGCCGGGGCCCGGAGTCTCCTCCCGGTACCGGATCGCGATCAGGGGGCAACGGACTGCGACGAGACCGGCGGCTTGCCGGAACGGCAAGGATGTTTGCCTCGGGGGCGGGCCTTGGTGACCCTGGTGCCATGAGCAACCACTCCGGCCACGGCCATCACCACGACGGCCACCACAGCCTGCACCACGAGCCCTCCGCGCACGGGCACCACCACGGCGGGTCCGAACCCGACTGGGACGTCATGGCCCCGCTCCTGGAGCGCAACGCCGAGCTCAGCAGCGCGCAGTACACCGAGGCGGCCCGCTGGATCGCCGCCCTGCCCACCGCCCCGGAGGTCCGCCGGGTCCTCGACGTCGGTGCCGGCCCCGGCGTCGTCGCCTGCCTGCTCGCCGAGGTCTTCCCGGACGCCGAGGTCGTCGCCGTCGACGGCACCCCCGCCCTCCTGGAGCGCACCCGGGACCGGGCGCGCCGGCTCGGGCTGGACGGCCGCGTCACCACCCTGCACGCCACCCTCCCCGAAGAGCTCTCCGCCCTCGGCGAGGCCGACCTGATCTGGGCCGGCAACACCCTGCACCACATGGGCGACCAGCGCGCCGTGCTCGCCGGATTCGGCGGGCTGCTGCGCCCCGGCGGCACCGTCGCCCTGGTCGAGGGCGGGCTCCAGCCCCGGCAGCTCCCGCGCGACCTGGGCTTCGGCAGGCCCGGCCTGGAAGCCCGGATGGAGGCCGCCGAGGCGGAACTCTTCCAGGAGATGCGCGCGGAGCTGCCCGACGCCCGGCGCGAGGTCGAGAACTGGGCGGCCCTCTTCGACGCCGCCGGGCTCACCCCGCAGGGCACCCGCAGCTTCCTGCTCGACCTGCCCGCACCCCTGGGCGACGCGGCCCGGGAACAGGTCGTCGCGGACTTCACCCGCCGCCGCGAGGGGCTGCGCGACCACCTCGGCGCCGACGACAACGCGGTGCTCGACCGGCTCCTCGACCCCGGGGACCCGGCATCCCTGCACCGCCGCCCGGACGTCTTCCTGCTCCTGGCCCGCACCCTCCACCTGGGCCGGCGCGACGCCTGAGCCGGTCCCAGGACGACGCAACCGCCGCCCCCGCTCGCACAGGAGCGGGGGCGGCGGTTGCGCGGGAGCGAGGCGGTCAGGCGCCGGCGTTGAACTCGCCCGGGTTCGGGCCGAGCCGCTTGCCCTCGTCCAGCGCCGCGAAGGCGGCCAGGTCGTCGGCGTCCAGTTCAAAGTCGAACACGTCGATGTTCTCCGCGATCCGCGACGGCGTCACGGACTTCGGGATCACCACGTTGCCCGTCTGGAGGTGCCAGCGCAGCACCGCCTGGGCGGGCGTGCGGTTGTGCTTGCGGGCGACCGCGAGGACCGTCGGGACCTCCAGGAGGCCCTTGCCGGAACCGAGCGGCGACCACGCCTCGGTGAGGATGCCGTGCTTGGCGTGCAGGGCACGGGACTCGGCCTGCTGGAGCTGCGGGTGCAGCTCGATCTGATTGAGCGCCGGCACCACGGAGGTCTCACCGAGCAGCCGCTCCAGGTGCTCCGGGAGGAAGTTCGACACCCCGATGGCCTTCGCGCGGCCGTCGGCGTAGATCTTCTCGAACGCCCGGTAGGTGTCGACGTACGCGTCCTTGGCCGGCACCGGCCAGTGGATCAGATACAGGTCGACGTAGTCGAGGCCCAGCTTCTCCAGCGAGGCGTCGAAGGCGCGCAGCGTCGCGTCGTAGCCCTGCTCGGTGTTCCACAGCTTGGTGGTCACGAACAGCTCGTCGCGGGCGACGCCCGAGGCGGCGATGGCCTTGCCCGTGCCCGCCTCGTTCTGGTAGATCGCGGCGGTGTCGATGCTGCGGTACCCGGACTCGATGGCGGTGGCGACCGCCTTCGCCGCCTCGTCGTCCGGCACCTGCCAGACTCCGAACCCGAGCTGGGGCATCTCGACGCCGTTGTTGAGGGTGAGGGAGGGGACCTGGCTCACGAGCTGAGGATCCTAACGTTGAGGGGTCTGACTCCCAGGATCAACGATCAAGGACGCCCACGCATTCCCGCCCGCGCCGATCCGTTCCGCGCTCAGCGGTACAGCGCGTCCACCTCGGCCTCGTAGGCCGCCTCGATCGCCTTGCGCTTCAGCTTCAGCGACGGGGTGAGCAGTCCGTGCTGCTCGCTGAACTGGTGGGCCAGGATGCGGAAGGTACGGATGGACTCCGCCTGCGAGACCGCGGTGTTCGCCGCCACCACCGCCCGGCGCACCTCCATCTCCAGGCCGGGATCGCGGACCAGCTCGCCCGGGGTCAGCGTTGGCCGCCCCTGCATGGCCAGCCAGTGCTCCACGGCCTCCTGGTCCACGGTGACCAGCGCCGCCACATAGGGCCGGTCGTTGCCGACGACGATGCACTGCGCCACCAGCGGATGCGCCCGCACCCGCTCCTCCAGGGCCGTCGGCGACACGCTCTTGCCGCCGGACGTCACCAGGATCTCCTTCTTCCGCCCGGTGATCGTCAGATAGCCGTCCTCGTCCAGCGCCCCCAGGTCCCCGGTGGCCAGCCAGCCGTCGTTGAGCACCGCGTCGCTCGCCTTCGGGTCGCCGAGGTACCCGCCGAAGACATGGGCGCCGTGCACCCACACCTCCCCGTCCTGTGCGATGTGCACCGTGCTGCCTGGGATCGGCTGCCCGACCGTGCCGTACCGGGTGCGCTCCGGCGGATTGGCGGTGGCCGCGGCCGTCGTCTCGGTCAGCCCGTACCCCTCGTACACCGTCACCCCGGCGCCCGCGAAGAACAGCCCGAGCCGGCGCTCCATGCCGGAGCCGCCCGACATGGCGTGCCGGATACGGCCGCCCATCGCCTCGCGGACCTTCTTGTACACGACCTTGTCGAAGAACTGGTGCTGCATCCGCAGCCCGGCCGAAGGCCCCGGGCCGGTGCCGAAGGACCGGGCCTCCATCGCCTCCGCGTACTTCACCGCGATGTCGACCGCCTTGTCGAACGGGCCCGCCCTGCCCTCCGCCTCCGCCTTGCGCCGGGCCGCGTTGAAGACCTTCTCGAAGATGTACGGCACCGCCAGGATGAACGTCGGCCGGAAGGAGACCAGGTCCGGCATCAGGGCCTTCGCGGACAGTTCCGGCTGGTGCCCCAGCTTCACCCGGCCCCGGATCGCGGTGACCTCCACCATCCGCCCGAAGACGTGCGCCAGCGGGAGGAAGAGCAGCGTCACCGCCTCGTCGTCCGGTCTGGAGTGGAAGACCGGCTCCCAGCGCGAGGCCATGGTGTCCGCCTCGAACATGAAGTTGGCGTGCGTGAGGACGCAGCCCTTGGGGCGGCCGGTGGTGCCCGAGGTGTAGATGACGGTCGCCACCGACTCCGGGGTCACCGCCCGCCGGTGCCGGTGCACCACCTCGTCCTCGACGTGCGCACCCGCCTCGACCAGCTCCGCCACCGCGCCGGCGTCCAGCTGCCACAGCCGCTTCAGCCGGGGCAGCCGGTCGATGACCGAGGCCACCGTCATCGCGTGGTCCTCGTGCTCCACCAGCACCGCCGACACCTCGGCGTCGTGCAGCATCCACAGCACCTGCTCGGCGGAGGACGTCGGGTAGACCGGCACCGACTGGGCGCCCACCGCCCACAGCGCGAAGTCGAACACGGTCCACTCGTAGCGCGTACGCGACATCAGGGCGACCCTGTCGCCGAACCGCACCCCGTGCGCGATCAGCCCCTTGGCCAGCGCCAGCACCTCGTCACGGAAGGCGGCGGACGTCACGTCCTGCCAGTTCCCGTCCGCGTCCTTCCGGCCGAGCGCCACCCGGTGCGGCTCCGTGTCGGCGTGGTCGAACACGACGTCGGCGAGGCCGCCCACGAGGGGCGCGGCCGCCATGGGTGGGACAGTGAACTCGCGCAATGACCTGCTCCTTGGGGTGCTCCGCACAGCGCCGCGACGCTACCCCAAGGGGCCTTGGGGCGGGAGGGTCCAAAGCGGTCCCCACCACTTGGCATCCGCACAGGTCAGGGGCCGAAATCCGGCCAGATGGGCAAGGCTCGGGCGTGCTTGGGACCGCGGGGTAAGCGGCTCGCACGGGAATCTCCACCGAATCTGTACGCCGCGATCACTGCCGGTGTGGGCGGTTGTGTCCCGCTTCGGGCGGTGTGAGGGGATCGGTCCGCCCGATACCGGCCCTCGCGTCCCGTGCGTCCTTCCCGGCCCGGCGCCCCGTCATGCCTGCTCACCCCGATGGTGAGGGCGGTAACGGCCCGACGCTCGCATTTCCCGATCGCGGCCCCCCGCGCGCAGGATGGGTCCGGGCACGACACGACCCGAACGGAAGAACACGTGAAACACCTGAGCCGCCGCATACCGAAGCCGCCGTCCTGGCTGCCGGCCGACCCGTACATAGCGGCGCTGATCGGCACGGTCGTCCTCGCGGCGCTGCTTCCGGCCTCGGGCCCGGCCGCCGAGGTGGCCGGCGGGGCCTCCACGGGCGCGGTCGCGCTCCTCTTCTGCCTGTACGGGGCGCGCCTGTCGACGGCCGAGGCACTGGACGGGCTGCGGCACTGGCGGCTCCACCTCACGGTGCTGGCCTGTACCTTCGTCGTCTTCCCCGTCCTGGGCCTGGCGAGCGCGGGACTCGTGCCGTATGTCCTGTCACCGCAGCTGCAGAGCGGCTTCCTCTTCCTGTGCCTCGTCCCCTCGACCATCCAGTCGTCGATCGCCTTCACCTCGACCGCCCGGGGCAACGTGCCCGCCGCGATCTGCGCGGGTTCCTTCTCCTCGATCGCCGGGATCTTCCTCACCCCGCTCCTCGCCGCCGCGCTGCTGGGCGGCAGCGGCGGCGGATTCTCCGGTGACGCCCTGCTGAAGATCGGCGTCCAGCTGCTGGCACCGTTCGCCGCGGGGCAGCTGCTGCGCCGGCGCGTCGGAGGGTTCGTCGCCCGGCACCGCAAGGTCCTCGGCCTGGTCGACCGCGGCTCGATCCTGCTCGTCGTCTACACCGCGTTCAGCGAGGGCATGGTCGCCGGCATCTGGCACCAGGTCACCCCGGCCCGGCTCGGCGCGCTCCTCGCGGCCGAGGCGGTCCTGCTCGCGCTGATGCTCACGGTGACCTGGTACGGCGCGAAGCGCCTCGGCTTCGGCCGGGCCGACCGCGTCGCGATCCAGTTCGCCGGCTCGAAGAAGAGCCTGGCCTCCGGGCTGCCCATGGCCAGCGTCCTCTTCGGCGCGCAGGCGAGCCTGGCGGTGCTGCCGCTGATGCTCTTCCACCAGATGCAGCTGATGGTCTGCGCGGTGATCGCCGGACGGCGCGCCCGTGACGCTCAGGCGGAGGCGTCGCCGGAGGCCGTACCGGTGGGCTGACCCGCCTCCAGCGCGATGCGGTGCTCTCCCGCGTACACGTTCATCGAGGGCCCCCGCAGGAAGCCGACCAGGGTCAGGCCCGTCTCGGCGGCCAGGTCGACGGCGAGGGAGGAGGGCGCCGAGACGGCCGCCAGCACGGGGATGCCGGCCATCACCGCCTTCTGCGCCAGCTCGAACGAGGCCCGCCCCGACACCAGCAGGACCGACCGGGACAGCGGGAGCCGCCCGTCGGTCAGCGCCCGGCCCACCAGCTTGTCGACCGCGTTGTGCCGCCCCACGTCCTCCCGTACGTCCATCAGCTCGCCGGTCTCCGAGAACAGCGCCGCCGCGTGCAGGCCGCCGGTCCGGTCGAAGACCCGCTGGGCCGCCCGCAGCCGGTCCGGCAGTCCGGCCAGCAGCGAGGGGGCCAGCAGCAGCGGGGGAGCGTCGGCGACGGGGTGCCGGGTCGTGGTGCGCACGGCGTCCAGGCTGGCCTTGCCGCACAGCCCGCACGACGACGTGGTGTAGACGTTGCGCTCCAGCGTGAGGTCGGGGACCTCGACGCCCGGCGCGAGCCCGACGTCCACCACGTTGTACGTGTTGACCCCTTCCGCGGTCGCGCCCGCGCAGTACACGATCGACCGCACATCGCCCCGGTCGCCGATCACGCCCTCGCTGACCAGGAAGCCCGCCGCCAGCGCGAAGTCGTCGCCCGGGGTGCGCATGGTGATGGCCAGCGGCTTCCCGTTCAGCCGGATCTCCAGGGGCTCCTCGGCGACCAGGGTGTCGGGGCGGGAGGAGACGGCCCCGTCCCGGATGCGGATGGTGCGGCGGCGCTCGGTGACCCGTCCCATGACCGTTGAACCCGTGTTTCCGTGTGTGAGGTGGGGATGAGGGCGCACCGGCGGTGCACCCGACGCTGCCATTGTCCTGCACCTCCGGGGCGGTGCCGCAACGGGAGGGGCGGGTCCCCGGCCACCGGCGGGTGGTGCCGAGCCCTCCAAGCCGGGGCCGGTAATCCTGTGGGATCACCTGCCCCCGTACCGGGCGGTAGCGACCAAGACTGGTTGGTTCCTGACAGATGGAGCGAGGGGACCTTTGTTTATGACCGGCTCACGTGTCGTGGCGCTCGGCCACTACCAGCCCGCCAAGGTGCTCACCAACCACGATCTGGCTGCCATGGTCGACACCAGTGACGAGTGGATCACCAGCCGCGTCGGCATCAGGACCCGTCACATCGGCGGCCCCGACGAGCCGGTGGACGAGCTGGCCGCGCACGCCGCCGCCAAGGCCCTCGCCTCGGCCGGTCTCCAGCCGTCCGACATCGACCTGGTGCTGGTCGCCACCTCCACCGCCATCGACCGCTCGCCGAGCATGTCGGCCCGGGTCGCCGCCCGCCTCGGCATGGCGGCGCCCGCGGTGATGGACATCAACGTGGTGTGCTCCGGCTTCACCCACGCCCTCGCCACCGCCGACCACACGCTGCGGGCCGGTGCCGCCACCCGGGCCCTGGTCATCGGCGCCGACAAGATGGGCGACATCGTCGACTGGACGGATCGTTCCAGCTGCGTGCTGATGGGGGACGGCGCCGGCGCGGCCGTCGTCGTCGCCGATACGGCGCGGAGCGGGCGCCCCGGCATCGGACCGGTCCTGTGGGGGTCGGTCCCCGGCATGGGGGACGCGGTCCGCATCGAGGGGACGCCGCCGCGCTTCGCGCAGGAGGGCCAGGCGGTCTACCGCTGGGCCACCACCCAGCTGCCCCCCATCGCCCGCAAGGTCTGCGAGAAGGCGGGCCTGACCCCCGAGGACCTGGCCGCGGTCGTCCTGCACCAGGCCAACCTGCGGATCATCGAGCCCGTCGCCCGGAGGATCGGCGCGGTCAACGCCGTCGTCGCGCGCGACGTGGTCGACTCCGGCAACACCTCCGCCGCCTCCATCCCGATGGCCCTGTCCAAGCTCGTCGAACGGGGCGAGATCCCCGGCGGCGCGCCCGTGCTCCTCTTCGGCTTCGGCGGCAACCTCAGCTACGCGGGACAGGTGATCAGCTGCCCGTGAACCGAGGGTGACCCAGCCTTTGTCCTCGCAGTGGAGAAAGTTCGCCGGATTTCCGCGCGACTTCTTCCCAGCCCCGGCAACCGCTGCTACGTTCCCCTCCCAAGCCCGACGGACAGGCCGACGAGGCGGGAGGGGCGCGTGAGACGCATGACGGCACGACCCGCGAACGCCCACCAGGCGCGGCTGCTCCGGCTGTTGCGCGACGGCGGGCCCAACTCCCGGGCGAAGCTGGGCGATCAGGTCGACCTCTCCCGGTCCAAGCTGGCCGTCGAGGTCGACCGGCTGCTGGAGACCGGACTCGTCGTCGCCGACGGGCTGGCCGCGTCCCGGGGCGGACGCCGCTCGCACAACGTCCGCCTCGCCCCGCACCTGCGCTTCCTCGGCGTCGACATCGGCGCCACCTCCGTCGACGTGGCGGTCACCAACGCGGAGCTGGAGGTCCTGGGCCACCTCAACCACCCGATGGACGTACGCGAAGGCCCCGTCGCGGTCTTCGAGCAGGTGCTGTCCATGGCGGCGAAGCTCCGGGACGCCGGGCTCGCCGCCGGCTTCGACGGCGCCGGGATCGGTGTCCCCGGACCGGTCCGCTTCCCCGAGGGCGTCCCCGTCGCACCCCCGATCATGCCCGGCTGGGACGGCTTCCCGGTCCGCGAGGCGCTCAGCCAGGAGCTGGGCTGCCCGGTCATGGTCGACAACGACGTGAACCTGATGGCCCTCGGGGAGCAGCAGGCGGGCGTCGCCCGTTCCGTGGGCGACTTCCTCTGCGTCAAGATCGGTACGGGCATCGGCTGCGGCATCGTCGTCGGCGGCGCCGTCCACCGGGGCGCGACGGGCAGCGCCGGCGACATCGGGCACATCCAGGTCGAACCCGGCGGCCGGCTCTGCGCCTGCGGCAACCGGGGCTGCCTGGAAGCCCACTTCAGCGGCGCCGCCCTGGCCCGCGACGCCGAGGACGCGGCCCGGTCCGGACGGTCCGCGGAGCTGGCGGCCCGCCTCGACGCGTCCGGCCGGCTCACCGCCGCGGACGTGGCCGCCGCCGCTGCCGCCGGGGACGCCACCTCGCTCCTCCTGATCCGCGAGGGCGGCAACCGCGTCGGCCAGGTCATCGCGGGCCTCGTCAGCTTCTTCAACCCCGCCCTGGTGGTGATCGGCGGCGGGGTGACCGGACTCGGCCACACCCTGCTGGCCGCCGTCCGGGCCCAGGTCTACCGGCGCTCCCTGCCGCTGGCCACCGGCAACCTACCGATCGTCCTGGGCGAGCTGGGGCCCGCCGCCGGAGTCACCGGCGCGGCCAGGCTCATCAGCGACCACCTCTTCTCACCCGCCTGACCCGCCCGGCCCGCCCGTGCGGCCGGCCCCACACACCCGCACCTCGTCCGCCGAGGGGATTCGTCATGGCTCCGCAACCACCGCTGCTCACCATGTCCGGCATCACCAAGTCCTTCCCCGGTGTCCGCGCCCTCGACGGCGTCGACCTGGAGGTCCAGGCCGGCGAAGTGCACTGCCTCCTCGGCCAGAACGGGGCCGGCAAGTCCACCCTCATCAAGGTCCTGGCCGGCGCCCACCAGCCCGACGGCGGCGAGATCACCTGGCGCGGCGCACCCGCCGAACTCAAGTCGCCGCTGGCCGCGATGCGCCTCGGCATCGCCACGATCTACCAGGAACTCGACCTGGTCCGGGGCCTGTCGGTCGCCGAGAACGTCTTCCTGGGCCACGAGTTCACCAGCGCCGGCTTCGTCGTCCGCTCCCGCCGCGCCCGCGCCGAGGCCGCCGCCCTGCTGGCCCGGCTCGGCCACCCGGAGATCGACCCGGCCCGCCCGGTCGGTGAACTCTCCGCCGCCCAGCAGCAGATCGTGTCCATGGCCCGCGCCCTCTCGCACGACGTACGGCTCATCGTGATGGACGAACCGTCCGCCGCGCTCGACCCCGACGAGGTCGGCAACCTCTTCCGGGTCATCGCCTCGCTCACCGCCCAGGGCGTCGCCGTCGTCTACATCTCGCACCGCCTGGAGGAGATCCGCCGCATCGGCGACCGGGTGACGGTGCTGAAGGACGGCCGGGCCGTCGCCACCGGGCTGCCCGCCGAGACCACCCCGACGCACGACATCGTGGCGCTGATGACGGGCCGCGAGGTGGAGTACGTCTTCCCGCCCCGGACCCCGCCGCCCGCCCGGCGCGCCGAGGCCGCCCCCGTACTCACCGTCGAAGGACTCGCCAGGGACGGGGAGTTCGCCCCGGTCGACCTGGAGGTGCGGCCGGGCGAGATCGTCGGCCTCGCCGGGCTCGTCGGGTCCGGGCGCTCCGAGATCCTGGAGACGGTCTACGGCGCCCGCCGGGCCACCGCCGGACGGGTCACCGTCGACGGGAAGGCGCTGCGGCCCGGGAGCGTGCGCTCCGCCGTCGCGGCCGGCATCGGCCTCGCCCCCGAGGAGCGCAAGGCCCAGGCCCTGCTGATGCTCGAGTCCGTCACCCGCAACGTCTCGCTGTCCACCCTGTCCCGCTACTCCAGGGCCGGCCGGCTCGACCGCGTCGCGGAGCGCCGGGCGGCGAGCGAGGCCGCCCGTGCCCTGTCGCTGCACCCCGACAACCCGGACACCGCCGTCCGCACCCTCTCCGGCGGCAACCAGCAGAAGGCGGTCCTGGCCCGCTGGCTGCTGCGCGGCTGCCGGGTGCTGCTGCTGGACGAACCGACCCGCGGCGTCGACGTCGGCGCCCGGGCCGAGCTCTACGCCGTGATCCGCCGGCTGGCCGACGAAGGGCTGGCCGTGCTGCTCGTCTCCAGCGAAGTGCCCGAAGTCCTGGGCCTCGCCGACCGGGTGCTCGTGCTGCGCGAGGGGCGGGTCGTGCACACCGCCGACGCCGCGGACCTGGACGAGCACCGCGTACTCGACCTCGTGATGGAAGGGAGCCCGACGCCATGACCCACCCCGTTCCCACGGCGCGGCAGAGCGGGCCGGACCAGGCCCCCGCCCCCGTGACCCCGAAGAAGCCCGCACCTCCGCGCACCCTCGGACTGCGCCCGGACCTGCACACCCTGTCCCTGCTCGGCATCCTCGCCGTGCTGGTGGCCGTCGGCGGATTCACCGAGCCCGACGCCTTCCTGGACACCGGGAACCTCCAGCTCGTCCTGACCCAGGCGTCGGTGATCGGTGTCGTCACCGTCGGCGTCACCTTCGTCATCACCTCGGGCGGCATCGACCTCTCGGTCGGCGCCATGGTCGCCCTCGCCTCCGTCTGGGCGAGCACGGTCGCCACCCAGGAGTACGGGCTCGCGGGCATCCTGTTCACCGCCGTCCTCGTCGGTCTCGGCGCAGGGCTGGTCAACGGGGTGCTCATCGCGTACGGGAGGGTGGTGCCGTTCATCGCGACGCTGGCGATGCTCGCCTCGGCGCGCGGAGTCGCCCTCATGATCACCGACGGCAAGACCCAGATCGTCACCGTCGACGCGGTCCTGGACCTGGGGCTCCCGGACTCCTACGTCCTCGGCGTCCCGCCGCTCGTCCTGATCTTCGCCGCGGTCACCGCCGCCGGCTGGCTGCTGCTGAACCGTACGACCTTCGGCCGCCGCACCGTCGCCATCGGCGGCAACGCCGAAGCGGCCCGGCTCGCGGGCATCGACGTCCGCAGGCAGCGGCTCTGCCTCTACCTGCTGTCCGGGCTCTGCTGCGGCATCGCGGCCTTCATGCTGATCATCCTGTCCGGCTCCGGCCAGAACACCGCCGGCAACCTCTACGAACTCGACGCCATCGCCGCCGCGATCATCGGCGGCACCCTCCTCAGCGGCGGACGCGGCACCATCACCGGCTCCGTCCTCGGCGTCCTGATCTTCACCACGATCACCAACATCTTCGCGCTCAACAACCTCCAGAGCGACGTCCAGCAGATCGCCAAGGGCGCGATCATCGTCGCCGCCGTCCTCGTCCAGAGCCGCACCGCCCGTACCGAGACCTGACCGGCCCCGGCCCGTTCACCTCCCGCACCCACCCACCGGACGAAGGGTTCCACAGCCATGCCGCAAACCAGTCGCAGAGGGCTCCTGTTCGGCACCGCCGCCGTCTCCGCCGGCGCCCTCCTCACCGCCTGCACCAGCAACGAACCCAAGGAGAAGGACGCGCCCGCGCGGAGCGGGGCGCCCGCCGCCGACGACAAGCCGGGCAAGCCCGTCACCATCGGTTTCGCCGGACCCCAGGCGGACCACGGCTGGCTCAACGCCATCAACGAGAACGCCAGGTCCCGGGCGGAGAAGTACTCCGAAGTGACCCTGGAGACCACCGAGGGCTCCAACGACACCGCCGCCCAGATCGGCCAGGTCAAGACCCTCATCAACAAGAAGGTCGACGTCCTGGTCGTCCTGCCCGCCGACGGCAAGGCCCTCACCCAGGTCGGCCTGGAAGCCATGCGCGCCGGCATCCCCGTCATCAACCTGGACCGGATCTTCGCCTCGCCGCAGGCGTACCGCTGCTGGGTCGGCGGCGACAACTACGGCATGGGCCTCAACGCCGGGACCTACATCGGCGAACAGCTCAAGGACAAGAAGAACGCCAAGGTCGTCGAGCTCGCCGGCATCGACAACCTGGAGCTCACCAAGCAGCGCAGCAAGGGCTTCGCCGACGCGCTGAAGAACTACCCCAACATACAGCTGGTGGCCCGTCAGGCGGCCGACTTCACCGTGGAGTCGGGCCAGGCCAAGATGGCGCAGCTGCTCCAGGCGCAGAAGAAGTTCGACGCCCTGTGGAACCACGACGACGACCAGGGGGTGGGCGCCCTCCGCGCGATCCAGCAGGCCGGCCGCGACGAGTTCCTGATGGTCGGCGGCGCGGGCGCCAAGTCCGCGATGGACGCCATCAAGGCGGACGACAGCGTCCTGAAGGCCACCGTCCTCTACCCGCCGACCATGGCCGCCTCCGCCATCGACCTGGCCCGCGCCCTCGGCCAGTCCAAGGGCGTGACCGGCCTCTCCGAGCTGGAGATCCCCACCAGCCTCACCCTGTACTCCGCCGTCGTCACCAAGGACAACGTCGACCAGTACCTGCCGACGGGCTTCAACTGACCCGCCCCGCGACCGCACGTGCCGCACCACCGACGAGGAGGAAGCCCCGGATGGCCCAGAGGGATCAGACGCAGCACGAGACGGCAGCGCCGCCGGCGCTCGGGATCGGCATGGTCGGATACGCGTTCATGGGCGCCGCCCACTCACAGGGCTGGCGCACCGCCGGACACGTCTTCGGCCTGCCGCTGCGGCCGGTGCTGGCCGCGGTCTGCGGACGCGACCGCACCGCGGTCGAGGCCGCGGCGGACCGGCACGGCTGGGCCGCCGCCGAGACCGACTGGCGCGCCCTGATCGCCCGCGACGACGTGCAGCTGGTCGACATCTGCACCCCCGGCGACAGCCACGCGGAGATCGCCGTCGCCGCCCTGGAGGCCGGCAAGCACGTCCTGTGCGAGAAGCCGCTCGCCAACACCGTGGCCGAGGCGGAGGCCATGGCGGCGGCGGCCGGCCGCGCCGCCGCCCGGGGCCGGTCCGCCTTCGTCGGCTTCAACTACCGCCGGGTGCCCGCCCTCGCCCACGCCCGGCGGCTCGTCGCTGAAGGCCGCCTCGGCGCCCTGCGCCACGTACGCGCCGTCTACCTCCAGGACTGGCTGACCGACCCCGCCTCCCCTCTCACCTGGCGTCTCGACAAGGACCGCGCGGGTTCCGGCGCGCTCGGCGACCTCGGGGCCCACGTGGTGGACCTCGCGCAGTACCTCGCGGGGGAGCCGCTGACCGAGGTGTCGGCGCTGACCGAGACCTTCGTACGCGAACGCCCCCGGCCAGCCGGACCGTCCGGGGGCCTTCGCGGCGGCGCGGCGGCCGGGGGCACGGGCCCGGTCACCGTGGACGACGCCGCCGTCTTCACCGGCCGGCTCGCCTCCGGCGCCCTGGCGTCCTTCGAGGTGACCCGGATGGCGGCCGGCCGCAAGAACGCCCTGCGCCTGGAGATCAACGGGGAGCGCGGCTCGCTCGCCTTCGACCTGGAACGCCTCAACGAACTGTCCTTCCACGACCACACCGAACTCGCCGCCACGGCCGGATTCCGGCGCGTCCTCGTCACCGAGCCCGAGCACCCGTACCTGGAGGCGTGGTGGCCGCCGGGCCACACCCTCGGCTACGAGCACACCTTCGTCCACCAGGCCCGCGACGTGGTGTGCGCCATCGCCGGAGGAGGCGGCGCGCCCGTGCCGTCCTTCGCGGACGGCCTCCAGGTGCAGCGGGTGCTGGCCGCGGTGGAGGAGAGCGCCGCGAAGAACTCCGCCCTCGTCCCCGTAACCCTCTAGGAGGTCCCGCCCCATGCCCCGTCCCTTCACCCTCTTCACCGGCCAGTGGGCCGACCTCCCGCTGGAGGAGGTCTGCCGGTACGCCCGCGACTTCGGCTACGACGGCCTGGAACTCGCCTGCTGGGGCGACCACTTCGAGGTGGACAAGGCCCTCGCCGACCCGGCGTACCTGGACGGCCGGCGGGCTCTGCTCGACAAGTACGGCCTGAAGTGCTGGGCGGTCTCCAACCACCTGGTGGGCCAGGCCGTCTGCGACCACCCGATCGACGAACGCCACCAGGG
Source organism: Streptomyces sp. 130 (assembly GCF_007096885.1). Lineage (GTDB taxonomy): Bacteria > Actinomycetota > Actinomycetes > Streptomycetales > Streptomycetaceae > Streptomyces. Next base: position 71,622 of record NZ_VJNO01000010.1, read on the forward strand.
CATCCTGCCCGCCCGCATCTGGGGCGACGGCGAGCCGGAGGGGGTGCGCCGTCGCGCCGCGGAGGAGATCGGGAACACCGCGCGGGCCGCCGCCGCCTTCGGCGTGGACACCGTCATCGGCTTCACCGGGTCCTCGATCTGGCACCTGGTCGCGATGTTCCCGCCGGTCCCGCCGCACATGATCGAGCGCGGCTACGAGGACTTCGCGGAGCGCTGGAACCCGATTCTGGACGTCTTCGACGCGGAGGGCGTGCGCTTCGCCCACGAGGTGCACCCCAGCGAGATCGCCTACGACTACTGGACCACCCACCGCGCGCTGGAGGCGGTGGACCACCGGCCGGCCTTCGGCCTGAACTTCGACCCGAGCCACTTCGTCTGGCAGGACCTGGACCCGGTCGGCTTCCTGTACGACTTCCGGGACCGGATCTACCACGTGGACTGCAAGGAGGCCCGCAAGCGCCTCGACGGCCGCAACGGCCGCCTCGGCTCCCATCTGCCCTGGGGCGACCCCCGCCGGGGCTGGGACTTCGTCTCGGCCGGTCACGGGGACGTGCCCTGGGAGGACGTCTTCCGGATGCTCCGGTCCATCGGCTACGCGGGCCCGGTGTCGGTGGAGTGGGAGGACGCCGGCATGGACCGGCTGGCGGGCGCACCGGAAGCGCTGGCCGCCCTGAAGCGGTACGACTTCGACCCGCCGAGCGCGTCCTTCGACGCGGCGTTCGGCGGCAAGGACTGAGGGGCCGGCCCGCCTCAGCCGATGCCCTGCCGGTCGGGCAGCAACGAGAACGCCCGCTCGTCGGCGTCCGGCACCGCGTGCTCCACCGCCTGTACGAGGAGCGCGCGGTGCCGGAGGAGCGGCCCCCGCCGGTCCGGCCCGGCCGGCGGCACCAGGTCGTCGATCCCGGCGAGCAGCCGCCGCGACACCTGCGGGACGCCCGCCGCACACCGGCGCACCTCCTCGAAGCCCAGGTCCACCAGGTCCTCCCACCCCGGGATGTCCCGCACGAGTCGCACCGCCCCCGTGCGGTCGCGGTGGTGCACCGTGCCCAGCGGCAGCCGTACCGCCGCCGCCAGGAACTGCACGATCCGGTCCAGGCACTGCACGGCCGTCGTCGGGTCGTTCACCGCGGAGGAGAGCGCCCGCAGCGCGATGTCCGACAGCTGGCGCAGCCCGAACGCCAGGTCCTGGTGCAAGGTGCGCTCCACGCCCACCGAGACCGTGCACCGCAGGGCGCGCCGGGGCGGCGCCGCGCCGCCGTGCACGGCGAGCACCGGCGTCCCCGGCACCACGAAGTCCCCGAGCCGGGGGATCAGCCGCAGCACCACGCCCTGGCGCCGGGCCGCCCGGACCAGCCGGGCGACGTTGACGTCCCGGAGCACCCCGGCCCGTCCCTCGTACAGGATCTGCCCGGTCTCGCCGGGCAGCGGCTCCCCGCCCGGGCGGCCGGCGGGCATCCGGCCCAGCGCCCGGAAGGTGTCCCGGGTGATGTGGTCGAGGACGGGCCCGATCTGCATCAGGCGCAGCGTCGAGCTCACGTACGCGATGAACAGCAGCAGGCTGAGCCCGACGAGCAGGGCGGTCAGCACGCTCTGCACGAACGGCAGCGAGGTGACCCGGCGCGGGTCGGTCTCGCTCTCGTACGAGCTGAGGACCAGCAGCGAGAACACGAACGTCGCGAGGAACACCGACAGGGTCAGCTTGCTGATCCGGCTCCGGACGAAGATCCGCACCACCCGGGGCGTGAGCTGGCCGCTCGCCATCTGCACCGCGACCAGCGAGATGCTGAACACCACACCGATGAAGGTCATCATCGCCGAGCTGACCGTGACCACGATCTGCTTGGTGTCCTCGGCGACCTTCACCAGGTCCCTGATCTCGTCGTACGCCTGTTCCTCGCGCAGGAACGTGACGATCCGCTCGTCCAGCGCCGCCGCTGCGAACCAGAGCACGCACGCGCACACCAGGGTCAGGGCCGGGGCGAACCAGAACGTCTCGCGCAGGTGCTCACGCAGCGGCGACAGCGCGCGGGGAGGGCGGGAGCCGCGATCACTCATGCCGGCGAACGTAACCCGCCCCGTCCGGCCACCGGCGGAACCCGCGGCCGACCCTCCGGCAGTACGTTCCGTGCGTGCCCGGCGACGGTCCGTACGCCGATGGGCCAAACGGCCCCGCGAGATCGCGCCGTGGCGCCCCCGCACCGCACTGACCAGCGCAATGTCCACGGGCAGGCCCCCGATAAGCGGGTGAAGGGCACCCCAAACCCCTGGTATTGTTTTCTTTGTCGCCGCGGGAAACCGGGGCGGATCACCTGGTCCGGGTGGCGGAATGGCAGACGCGCTAGCTTGAGGTGCTAGTGCCCTTTATCGGGCGTGGGGGTTCAAGTCCCCCCTCGGACACTCATCCAGTTCCCACGGTTCATCGCGAACCGTGGGAATTTCTGGTTTCCGGGGCGGTCCCGCGCCGTCTCCGGAGGAGCCGATCACCTTTGGAGGACCCCCGGTGGCTGTGCAGCGGATCACGACCCGCAACGCCCGCTTTCAGCAGTTCCAGACGCTGCTCACCAACCGGACCAAGCGCGGACGCGCCGGCGAGTTCATCGTCCAGGGCGTCCGGCCGATCACCATGGCCGTCGAACACGGCTGGACGATCCGCTCCCTCCTGTACGACGCGAGCCGCCCGCTCTCCCGCTGGGCGGAGGAGCTGGTGCGCGGGATCACCACGGAACGCATCGCCATGGCCCCCGAGCTGCTCGCGGAGCTGAGCGAGAAGGCCGAGGGCGCCCCGGAGGTCCTGGCCGTGGTCGGGATGGAGCCGGACGACCTGACCCGCCTGCGGGTCGACGAGGACTTCCTCGGCCTCGTCTTCGACCGCCCGACGCAGCCCGGCAACATCGGCAGCATCGTCCGCTCCGCCGACGCCTTCGGCGCCCGCGGACTCATCGTGACGGGGCACGCGGCCGACCCGTACGACCCGAAGGCGGTCCGCGCGACGACCGGCTCCTTCTTCGCCCTCCCCGTCGTCCGCGCCCCCTCGCACCGCGAGGTCGGCGACTGGCTGGACGCGGAGCGCGGCCGGGGCCGCCCGGTCCTCGTCGTCGGCACCGACGAGGACGGCGAGTGCGACGCCTCCGAATTCGACCTGACCCAGCCGGTCCTGCTCCTCATCGGCAACGAGACGGCGGGCCTGAGCAACGCCTGGCGCGACCGCTGCGACCACGTCATCAGCATCCCGATGACGGGTTCGGCCAGCTCCCTCAACGCCTCGAACGCGGCGTCGATCGTGCTGTACGAGGCGCGGCGGCAGCGGTTGGCGAAGGCGCGGGGCTGAGAGCGCCCGCCTACTTCCGCTTCGCGTACACGATCAGGTTGTCCACCGGGTGCCCGGCGGCGTCGAACGCGCCGTCGCAGGTGATCAGGCGCAGGGCCCGTTCCGTGGTGCGGCCGTAGACGCGGGCGGTGGGGAAGGCGTCCTTGCGCACCGTCTCGCGGGCGGTGACCTCGAAGCGGACGTCCTTGCCCCCGGCGTCCCGGACCACGATCTCCGCGCCCTCGGCGATCTTCTTCAGGTCGTGGAAGACGGCCCGGCCGTAGCGGGTGTCGTTGTGGCCGATCAGGACCGCGGCGCCGGGTTCGCCGGGGACGGCGCTGCCCGTGTACCAGCCGGTCGTCATGCCCTTGTCGGCCGGCGGCACCTCGACCGTGCGGTCCGGGTTGAGACCGAGCCGCATGATGTCGCTGTCCACGCCCAGGGACGGGATGGAGACGTGGGCGGGGGGCTGAGCGGTGGCGGTGGCTTCGGGGGCGGGGGCGGGGGCCTCGCGGGCCGCCGTCGACGCGGGGGCCTTCGAGGGCTGCGGGGCGGGGTCGCCGGAGCAGCCGGTCAGCGCGGCGAGCGCGGCGAGGGCCAGGGCGGCGGTGACGGGGAAGGCGGTGCGGGGCATGGGACAGGGCTCCAGGGGTCGTACGTACGGCAGTGGCGCCGCCCCATTCGCACAGGCGGCGCCACTGCGGTTCATCGGCTGCGGGACTGGTCAGCCGTCGCGGCGGGCGGTACGGCGGCGCACGACGAACGTCCCGCCGCCGCCGAGCAGCAGCGCGGCGGCGGCGAAGCCCGCCACGGCGGTCGTGCCGCTGTCCGGGGAACCGGCGGGCTGTTCACCGGCCGCGACCCCGCCGCGCGGTGCCTCGGACGGGACCGCCGACGGCGGCTCCGTCGCTTCGGCCGACGGCGCCACGGTCGGCTCGGCGGACTGCTCGGTCGGCGCGGGCGAGGGGGTGGCCGAGGAGTCGGCGAGGGCCGACGTGGCCGGCAGGCAGACCGCACCGGCCGCGACGGCGGCGAGCAGGGCGGTACGCAGGGTGGTGCGCAGGGGCATGGGCAGGGCTCCGTTCCGGATGGCCTCAGGAGCGGCCGCGGGGCGGGTGCGCACCGCGGCGCGAGGCGTGCGGACAGGCTCGCGCCAAGTTGTGAGGAAGCTGTCAGATCGTTGTGTTCATCGCATCAGCGTCGGGGCCGGTGTCGGCGGCGGGCGTCTCCCCGGCCGGAAAGCGGAGCGTGAACACCGAGCCCTCACCGGGTGTGCTGACCGCCGTGGCCGTACCGCCGTGCGCCTCCGCCAGCTTCCGCACGATCGCCAGGCCGAGCCCGCTGCCGCCGGTGCGCCTGGACCGGGACTTCTCGCCGCGCCAGAACCGGTCGAAGACGCGGGCCAGGTCATCGGCCGGGATGCCGCTGCCCGTGTCGGCGACGTCCAGGAGCACCGCGTCCCCGTCCTCGGAGCCGTACGCCCGCAGCGTGACCTCCCCGCCCGCCGGGGTGTGACGCACCGCGTTGGACACCAGGTTGCCCACCGCCTGCCGCAGCCGGACCGGGTCGGCCGTCAGCGGCGGCAGCGGGCGGTCCGGCGGCCGGACGCCCAGCGCGACGCCCGCCGCGTCGGCCCGGGCCTGGTGCGCGGCGGCGACCTGCCCCAACAGCTCCGGCACGGCCACCGGTTCGGGGTGCAGCCGCAGCGCTCCGGCGTCCGCCTGCGCCAGGTCCTGGAGGTCGTCGATGATGTGCTGGAGCTGGACCGCCTCGGTGTGCAGGAAGGCGATGAAGTCCGGGTCCGGGTCGGCCACTCCGTCCTGCGCCGCCTCCAGCCAGCCCCGGATGTTGCTCAGCGGGGTGCGCAGTTCATGGGCGACATCGCTGACCATGGCCTTGCGCTGCGCCTCCAGGCGGGCGCGGTGGGCGGACATGTCGTTGAAGGCGGCGGCGAGCCGCCCGATCTCGTTGTCCGCGGCGACCACCACCGGCGCGGTGTCCTCGCCGTCCCGCATCCGCTGGGCGGCCCCCGTGAGCGCCCGGAGCGGGCGTACGAGGCGGGCGCCGACGAGCACCGACGCGCCCACGGTCAGGGCCAGCACCAGGGCCGCCGCGCCCGCGATCCGCGCGGTGTTCGCCGGTGACAGGTCGAAGCCGGGCACGGTCGCGCCGCCCGGGTCGCCGATGAACAGCAGGGCGGGCGAGGCCACGTAGGAACTCAGCTGCTCCCGGCGGGCCGTGCCCACGCAGGAGGCGACGGCCCGGTCGTTCTCGCCGGTGGCCGCCGCCTGCTGGTCGCCGGGGCCCGGCACCGCGCCGGGCACCGCGCTCGGCTCCGCGCGGGGTGCCTCGGTCGGCGCCGGGCTGGGCACGGGGGTCGGCGGCATCGTGGCCATCGGCGCCGCGGGCACCGGCACCGCCTCCGCCGGCACGGGCTCGGCCGCCTGCCCCCAGGACAGGCCCAGCGCGAGGTGGACGCCGTCGCGGCCCTGGCGCGCCAGACAGGCGTCCGCCAGCTGGTTGAGTGCGTTCAGCGCCTTGCGCTCCGTGGACGTCGGGGTGTCCAGGGCGTCCACCGCGCAGCCGGTGCCCCGGATGCGGTCGGGGTCGTTGCCGCCCACCACCCGGATCAGCGGGCGCCCGCTCGCGCCGGCCACCACATCGGCGGCGATCCCGAAGTCGCCCAGGCAGGCCACGCCCCGCTCGGCGGTCCTCCGCAGCCCGGCCCGCTCCGCCGCGGGCAGCCGGAACGGCCCCACCGCGCGCGGGTCGACCCGGTCCGTGGTGGTGCCCGCCGCCCCGGCGCCCGCCGACAGCGCGGTGTCCACGGACAGCGGATCGACCACCGCCGACACCTGGGCCGGGAGCGCCGCCGCGCCCCGGGCCGCCGAGTCGGCCAGCGGGGCGCGGGACTGGGTCGTCAGCGCGATCCGCCGCCCGGACTGCTCGGCCAGCTCGCGCACCGTGGCCCCGACGCCGTCCCAGGTCGGATGAGCCGCCGCGTAACCGAGCAGCCGGTGGTAGATCCGGGCGTCGGCCGCCAGGTTCTGCCCCTGCTCCTGGCGGATCGCGCCCGAGGTCGTCTGCACGGCGAGCCAGGCGGTCGCCGCCACCGAACAGGCCGCGACCAGGGCGGAGACCGCCAGCAGCCGGGCGAACAGGCTCTTGCGCAGAGGCACGGGCCGCCGCGCACCGGTGCCGGAAGACCTACGAAGTCGCCGCACGGGCCGCCGCCTTCGCCGGGTCCGTCAGCTTGTAGCCGACACCGAAGACGGTGAGCAGCCGGACGGGCCGGCGCGGGGCCTGCTCGATCTTCTTGCGCAGGTTCATCACATGCACATCGACGGTCCGGTCACTGATGTAGCGGTCGAAGCCGTGCAGTTCGCCCAGCAGCCGCTGCCGGGAGAAGACCCGGTCCGGCTCGGCGGCGAGCGCGGACAGGATGCGGAATTCGCCCGGGGTGCACTCCACGGCCCGCCCCTCCACCGACACCACGTGCCGGACCGGGTCGACGACCAGCGCCCCCACCCGCAGCACCCCGGCGTCCTCCGGTTCGCCGCCCGCGCCCCGCCGGCTGCGGCGCAGCAGCGTACGCACCCGGGCCATCAGCTCGCGCGGGCTGTACGGCTTGGTCATGTAGTCGTCGGCGCCCAGATCGAGGCCGAGCAGCAGATCGTCCTCCGTGGTGCGGGCGGTGAGCATCAGCACCGGCAGCTCCCGGAGCTCCGCGCGCAGCACGCGTACCACGTCGAGGCCGTCCGCCCGGGGCATCATCACATCGAGGACCAGCAGATCCGGTTCCCGCTGCCGGACCGCGTCGAGAGCCGCGAGGCCGTCGGGCGCCACGGTCACCCGGTGGCCCTCCCGTTCGAGATAGCGGCGGAGGAGTTCGGCCTGATTCTCGTCGTCTTCGGCGACGATCACATGTGCGCACACGCGATCGATCGTAGACAGGGGCTACGCCTCCTCCGCGTCCCGGTGCGACTCCATCAGCTCGTCGCCGGCGCCGGCAGCGCCCGTGGCCCCCCGACCCGGCCGACCGCCCGCTGACGCCGGTGCACCCGCGATCACATGCGCAACGGCCGTCAGGATGGCCGGTACCGGGCGGGGGCCTCGGACGCCGACCGCCTCGGATACGATTCCGGTCCCCGTCCCCGCTCCGCACCGTCACCGCCGGGAAGTCCGCCTGATGCCCGCCCCCGCCAGCAGCCGGACCCCCGGCCGGCTCCGCAAGGGGGTGCGTGCCGCGCTCACCACGCTCGGCATCGTCACCGCCGGGAAGCCTGCCTGATGTCCGCCCTCGCCAGCTGCCGGACCCCCGGCCGGCTCCGCAAGGGGGTGCGTGCCGCGCTCACCATCCTCGGCACCGGCTTCCTGCGTCACCCCGCCAACGCGGCCCTGCGCGCGCACGCGGACGCCCCCGCCCTGCACGACGCCCTGCTGCGCCTCGTCTTCCGGCTCCTCTTCCTCTTCGTCGCCGAGGACCGCGGTGTCCTGCTGTCCCCGGACGCGACCGCCCGGGCCGGGGCGCGGTACGCGACGCACTTCTCCACGGCCCGCCTGCGGGCCCACGCGCGCGGCCGTGCGGAGCACGGTGAGCTGTACCCTGCGCTGCGCGCCGTACTCGACGCCCTCGGTGACCCGGCCGGGGACCCCGCCCTCGGCCTGCCCGGTCTCGGCGGCCTCTTCACCGTCACGGAGGCCGACGCCCCGCTGCACGGGCTCGCCCTCTTCGACGAGGATCTGCTCAGCGCGGTGCGCCGGCTGGCCGAAGCCCCGGACCCGGAGACGCGGCGCGCCCGGGAGGTCGACTTCGGCCGCCTGGAAGCGGCGGAGGAGCTGGGGTCCGTCCACGAATCGCTCCTCCAGCTCGTGCCCCGGATCGACGCGGCGGACCGGTCCTTCGCGCTGGTCGGGGTGGCGGGCAACGCCCGTAAGACGTCCGGCTCCTACTACACCCCGGCCGCCCTCGTGGAGCGCCTGCTCGACACCGCCCTCGAACCCGTCCTCGACGCCGCCGCAGCGCGCGCCGAGGCGTCCGGCGCCGCCGGCCCGGACGAGGCCGCGGCCCGGGAGCTGCTCGCCCTCACCGTCTGCGATCCGGCCTGCGGCTCCGGCCACTTCCTGGTGGCGGCGGCCCGCCGCATCGCCCGGCGCCTCGCGGCCGCCCGCGGCCACACCGCCGAGCCGTACCGCGAGGCGCTCCGCGAGGTCGTCGCCCGCTGCCTGCACGGCGTGGACCTGGACCCGATGGCCGTCGAACTGACCAGAATGGCCCTGTGGCTGGAGGCCCCGGAGCCCGGCCGGCCGCTCACCTTCCTCGACGCGCGCGTCAAGCACGGCAACGCCCTGATCGGCGCGGCGCCGGAGCTGCTGCGACGCGGCATCCCGGACACGGCGTTCACCCCGCTCGCCGGCGACGACCGCGCGCACGCCAGGGCCCTGAGGAAGCGGAACAGGGCCGAGCGGGAGGCCTCGTGCGGCCGGGCCGCCGCACCGGGGCGCGACGCCGCCGACGCCTGGTGCGCCGCGTTCCTGTGGCGCGGGACGGCGGACGCGCCGCCCGCCGTCACCGACGCGGCCCTCCGCGACCCGCGGAGCGCGCCCCGGGCCACCCGCGAGGAGATCGCGCGGCTGCGGGAGCGGTACCGGTTCTTCCACTGGCACCTGGAGTTCCCCGAGGTCTTCGGCCCGGACGGCGCCGGCGGCTTCGACTGCGTCATCGGCAACCCGCCCTGGGAGCGCATCAAGCTCCAGGAGCAGGAGTTCTTCGCCCAGCACGACGCGGAGATCGCCGCCGCGAAGACCGCCGCCGCCCGCAAACGCCTGATCGCCGCCCTCAGGGAGGACCCGGAGCGGGCCGCCCTGCACACCGCGTTCGAGGCGGCCAGGCGCACGGCGGAAGGGACGAGTCATTTCCTGCGCAACGGCGGACGGTATCCGCTCACCGGGCGGGGCGACATCAACACGTACGCCGTCTTCGCCGAGGCGGGCCGCGCGCTGACCGGCCCGCGCGGCCGGATGGGCATGATCGTGCCGACCGGCATCGCCACGGACGCGACGACCCGCTTCTTCTTCAAGGACCTGGTCGACAGGGGTGCGCTCGCCGCCCTGTACGACTTCGAGAACGCCGCGCCCGTCTTCCCCGACGTCCACCGCTCGTTCAAATTCAGCATCCTGTCCCTGACCGGCCGGGCCCTGAGCGAACCCGCCGCCCGGTTCGCCTTCTTCCTCCGCGACCCGGCCGAACTCGACGAGCCGGAACGGGCGTTCGCGTTGACGCCCGAGGAGATCACCCTCCTCAACCCCAACACCGGCACCTGCCCGGTCTTCCGGACCCGCCGGGACGCCGAGATCACCCTGGGCGTCTACGCGCGGCTGCCCGTCCTGATCAAGGAGGGGGACCCGGACGGCAACCCGTGGGGTGTCACCTTCGGCACGATGTTCCACATGGCCAACGACTCGCACCGCTTCCGCAGCCGCGAGGAGCTGACGGCCACCGGCTGGCAGGCGGCCGGAAACCACTATGTCAACGGCGACCGGGTCATGCTCCCGCTGTACGAGGCCAAGATGGTCGACGCCTACAACCACCGCGCGGCCGACGTGGTCAGGAGCGCGACCGCCGTCAAGCGCCAGAACCAGCCCGCCTACCTGACACCCGACGCCTGGGCCTCCGCGTCCCGTCTCGCCGTTCCCGGCCACTGGGTGGACCGCGCCGAGACACCACCCGCCGCCCCGCCGGGCCGCCTCGCCTTCCTCCGGATCAGCAGCCCCACCAACCAGCGCACCATGATCTCCGCGATCCTGCCCCCGGCGGCGATCGGCGACTCCGTCTTCCTGCTGCACACCAGGAGCTCACGCGACAGCGCCGTCCTGGTGGCCCACTTCAACTCCTTCGTCTACGACTACGTCACCCGCCAGAAGGCCGCCGGCCTCAACCTCAACTTCTTCCACATCCGCCAACTCCCCGTCCTGCCGCCCGAGACCGTCCGCCGCCACACGGACTTCCTGATCCCGCGCGTCCTCGAACTCACCTTCACCGCGCACGACATGGCCCCCTTCGCCGCCGACCTGGGCGACGCGGACGGCCCGTTCCACTGGGACGAGGACCGCCGCCACCACATCCGCGCGGAACTCGACGCGTTCTTCTTCCGCCTGTACGGGATCGGCCGTGCCGACAGCGCGTACATCCTGGACACCTTCCCCATCGTGCGGCGCAGGGACGTGGCCCGGTACGGCGGCTACCGCACCAAGGACCTCGTCCTGGCCGCGTACGACCGCATGGCCGCCGCGGGCCTCGCGACGGGCGGCGCGTACACCTCACCGCTCAGCCCGCCACCGGGTGCCGGACCCCGGCACCGGTGCCGCGCGTGATCTCCGCGAGCACGTCGTGACAGGCCCGGTGCCGCCGCCGCGCACGGCCGGCCGGGCGGTGTGCCCGGGCCCGGGGAATGGTTCCGGCCCCGGCGGGTAGGTTCGCCGACTGTTCCGCCCGGTGTCACTCCGCGCACACCGCAAGGGCCTTACGCGCGGACCGGCGGGACTGGAACACTCCAGACGCCCTCCACCCCGCATCCCCCCACCGCGAAGGCTTTCCTCCCATGGCAGACATCGACCGCCGCCGGCTCCTGAAGCTCGCCGGGGGCTCCGTCGCCCTCACCGCCCTGTCGAGCAGCATCGCCCGCGCCGCGTCCCTCCCCGCGCGCGTGCGTACGGGCACCATCGAGGACGTCGAGCACATCGTCGTCCTGATGCAGGAGAATCGTTCCTTCGATCATTACTTCGGGACGATGAGGGGCGTGCGCGGCTACGGCGACCCGCGCCCCGTCACGCTCCCCAGCGGCAAACCGGTGTGGCACCAGACGGACGCGGCCGGCCGGGAGGTGCTGCCGTTCCGGCCGCCGGCCGACAAGCTCGGCATGCAGTTCCTCCAGGACCTGAACCACGACTGGGCGGGCGGCCACCGGGCGTTCAACAAGGGGGCCTACGACCAGTGGGTGCCCGCCAAGACGGCGACCACGATGGCCCACCTCACCCGGGACGACATCCCGTTCCACTACGCGCTCGCCGACGCGTTCACCGTCTGCGACGCGTACCACTGCTCGTTCATCGGCTCGACCGACCCCAACCGCTACTACCTGTGGAGCGGGTACACCGGCAACGACGGCGCCGGCGGCGGACCCGAGCTGGGCAACGACGAGCGGGGGTACGGCTGGACGACCTACCCGGAGCGCCTGGAGGAGGCCGGGGTGTCGTGGAAGGTGTACCAGGACGTCGGCGACGGGCTGGACGCCGCCGGGTCCTGGGGCTGGATCGGGGACGCCTACCGGGGCACGTACGGCGACAACTCGCTGCTGTACTTCGACTCCTACCGGGACGCCCGGCCCGGTGACCCGCTGTACGACAAGGCCCGCACCGGCAGTGACGTGCGGAACGGGGGCGGCCTGCTGGACGACCTGAAGGCCGACATCGAGGCCGGCACGCTGCCCTCGGTGTCCTGGATCGTGGCGCCCGAGGCGTACAGCGAACACCCCAACTGGCCCGCCAACTACGGCGCCCGGTACATCGCGCGGGTGCTGGACGCACTGACCGCCGACCCGGAGGTCTGGGGCCGCACCGCCCTGTTCATCACCTACGACGAGAACGACGGGTTCTTCGACCACGTCGTGCCGCCGTACGTCCCGTCCGGGCCCGCGCAGGGGCTGTCCACCGTGGAGACCGCCGCCGACTACTTCCCGGGCGACCTGCGCTACACGGCGGGACCGTACGGCCTCGGCCAGCGGGTGCCGATGACCGTGGTGTCGCCGTGGAGCACCGGCGGCTACGTCTGCTCGGAGGTCTTCGACCACACCTCCGTCATCCGGTTCATGGAGCGGCGCTTCGGGGTCCGCGAGCCGAACATCTCGCCCTGGCGGCGGGCCGTCTGCGGCGACCTGACCTCCGCCTTCGACTTCCGGCGTACGGACCCCTCGGCGCCCGGTCTGCCGTCCACCGCCGGCTACGAGCCGCCGGACGGCGACCGGCACCCCGACTACCGGCCCCTGCCGCCCGCCACCGGCGCGGTGCCGAAGCAGGAGCCCGGGGTGCGTCCCACCCGCCCGCTGCCCTACGCCCCGCTGGTGGACGGCGCCGCCGACCCGGCCGCCGGCACCTTCCGGCTCACCTTCGGCGGGGGAGCGGCGGCCGGGGCGCAGTTCCTCGTGACGTCCGGCAACCGCACGGACGGGCCCTGGACCTACACCACGCACGCGGGCGCCTCCGTGGCGGACACCTGGAACACCGCGTACTCCAAGGGCGTCACCGACCTCACCGTCCACGGCCCGAACGGCTTCCTGCGCTCGTTCCGCGGCCCCGGCAAGGCCGCAGGCCCCGAGGTGACGGCCCGCCACAACGCGGCGACGGGCAACCTCGAACTCACGCTCGCCCACACCGGCACCGGCTCCGTCCGGCTGACCGTGCGCAGCGCCGCCGCCTACGGGGGAGAGGTGTGGACGTTCGCCGTGCGCGCGGGCCGGACCGTGACGCACACGGTCGACCTGCGCCGCAGCGGGCGCTGGTACGACATCACCGTCACGAGCGACGCGGACGCCGCCTTCCTGCGGCGCTTCGCGGGGCACGTCGAGACGGGCGAGCCCGGGGTGAGCGATCCGGGGTTGCGCACCGGGTGAGGCTCGGCGCGGGCCGGCCGGTGCGGCCGTCCACCGTTCGGGATTGATCGCGAATGACCATCCTGCTGCACATAAAATCCTTATAGTGGGCGGGAGTTGACCGCGTGATCTTGGCGCGTGCAGTCGTCCGCCACAGGAGTCAGGATTCATGACGCGCCCCTCCCCGGCCGAGTCCGCGCCGGCGTCCCCGAACGCCCCGTCCGGCTGCCCGGCCCACGCCGGCGCCGTGCCGCTCTGGGGACCCGGCTTCCAGGCCGAGCCCCAGGGCGTCTACCGCGCGATGCGCCGCGACCACGGGCCGGTCGTCCCCGTGCAGCTGCCCGGCGGCTTCCCGGCCTGGCTGGTCATCGGATACCGGGAGCTGCACCGGGTCACCAGCGACGGCGAGCTGTTCCCGCGCGACGTCGGCCTGTGGAACCAGTGGCCGAACGTCCCCGACGACTGGCCCCTGCTGCCGATGGTCGGGCGGCCCCTGCCGTCCATCTACTTCAGCGCGGGCGAGGAGCACCTGCGGCACGCGCGCATGGTCACCCCCGCCCTCGAAGCGGCCGACCCGTTCCGCATCCGCCGGCTCTGCGAGCAACTGGCCGACCGGCTGCTCGACGCGGTGTGCGCCCGGGGCACCGCCGACCTCGTCGCGGAGTTCTGCGAGCCCCTGCCCGTGCTCGTCCTCGCCCGGCTCGTCGGATTCCCCGACGAGGAGGGCGCCGCCATCGCCCGCGTCCTGAAGGACCTCGCGGACGGCGGGCCGCAGGCGCAGAGCGCCCATCAGCGGTTCGGGGAGCACATGGCCCGGCTGCTCGCCGCGAAGCGGGCCGCGCCGGGGGACGACGTGACCTCCCGGATGCTGGACTTCCCCGAGGAGTTCACCGACGAGGAGTACACCCTCGACCTGATGGCCGTCACGGCCGCCGGGCACCTCCCGACCGCCGACTGGATCAGCAACTCGGTCCGGCTGATGCTCACCGAGGACGAGTTCGCCGACTCCATGGCCGGCGGCCGGCGCAGCGTCGGCGAGGCCATGAACGAGGTGCTGTGGGAGGACACCCCCACCCAGATCCTGGCCGGCCGCTGGGCGGCGCGCGACACCCAGCTGGGCGGGCAGCGCATCGGGGCCGGGGACATGCTCCTCCTCGGGCTCGGCGCCGCCAACACCGACCCGCTGATCCGCCAGGGCGTCTCCGGCGGCGCGGGCCCCGCCCAGGGCGGCAACGGCGCGCACCTCGCCTTCAGTCACGGCGAGTACCGCTGCCCGTTCCCCGCCCAGGAGATCGCCGAGATCATCGCCAGGACCGGCATCGAGGTGCTGCTCGACCGGCTGCCCGACCTCCGGCTCGACGTCGCCGTCGAGGACCTGGTCCGCCGGCCCTCCCCCTTCCTGCGCGGCAACACCACCCTCCCCGTCCGGTTCACCCCCGTACGCACGACAGGAGACCTCTCGTGAACTGCCCCCACGCCGCCCAGGCGGCCCAGCAGGGTGCCACCGTCGTCATCGACCCCCTGGTGCGGGACCTCGACGGCGAGACCGCGCGGCTGCGCGACGCCGGACCGCTGGCCCGGATCGAACTCCTCGGCGTGCCGGCGTGGACCCTCACCCGGCACGCGGACGCCCGGCGGCTCCTGGTCGACCCGCGCCTGGTCAAGGACATCAACGCCTGGGGGCTCTGGCGGAGCGGCGAGGTGACGCACGCCTGGCCGCTCATCGGCATGATCGACGCCGGGCGGTCCATGTTCACCGTCGACGGCGCGGAGCACCGCAGGCTGCGCACCAAGACCTCCCAGGCGCTCACGCCCCGCCGCCTGGAGGCGATCCGCCCCGACATCGAGAAGTTCACCGCCGAGCTGCTGGACGCGCTGGAGGAGGGCGGCCGGGACGGGGCGGTGGTCGACCTCAAGTCGGTGTTCGCCCAGCCGCTGCCCATGCGGGTCGTCGGGATGCTGATGGGGGTCGACCCGGCGGAGAACGCCATGCTGACCCGTCAGTACAAGGCGTTCTTCTCCATGCTCACCCCGCAGGACGAGCGGCTCGCGCTCCTCGCCGACCTGGACGTCTTCTACGCCGGACTCGTACGGGAGAAGACCGCGCACCCCACCGACGACCTGACGTCCGCGCTGATCCTGGCCGAGGAGGGCGGCGAGCCGCTGACCGAGGAGGAGGTCATCGGCAACCTCAAGGCGATGGTCGCCGCCGGGCACGAAACCACGATCGGGCTCATCCTCAACGCCGTACGCGCCCTGCTCGCCCACCCCGACCAGCTGCGGATGGTCCTCGACGGCGAGGTGTCCTGGGACACCGTCATCGAGGAGACCCTGCGCTGGGACACCCCGACCACCCATCTGCTCATGCGGTTCGCCACCGAGGACATCCAGGTCGGCGACGCCGTCATCGCCAAGGGCGAGGGCGTGGTGATCTCCTACCGGGTGATCGGCCGCGACCCCGGGCAACACGGCCCCGACGCCGACGCGTTCGACATCACCCGCCCCACCCCGATCCGGCACATCACCTTCGGGCACGGCCCGCACATCTGCCCCGGCGCGGCGCTCTCCCGGGTCGAGGCGGGCATCGCCCTCCCGGCGCTCTTCGCGCGCTTCCCGGATCTGCGGCTCGCGATCCCCGACGCGGAGCTGCGCAACCTCCCGGTGATGACGCAGAACGACATGGAGTCCTTCCCCGTCCTGCTGGGCGGCTGAGCCGGTCCGACGGGGGAGCGGCCGGCGGGCATATCGTTGCGGTGACCCGAGGCGCTCCCCGAGTCGAAGCGCTTCGACAGTGGTCTGGACATGCCGTCACGGCAGAGCTAGGCTCGCGCTGTCTCTCCACGTCACGGGTGGAGAGAGCGGAGTCGAAGCGCTTCGCCACATCTGACCGTGAGGGAGAGCCGCATGGTCACCCTGGCCGAGGTCGCGCAGCACGCCGGAGTCTCCGCGAGCACGGTGAGCTACGTCCTCAGCGGGAAGCGCTCCATCTCCGTCGCCACCCGCGAGCGCGTCGAGCAGAGCATCCAGCAGCTCGGCTACCACCCCAACGCAGGCGCCCGGGCGCTCGCCAGCAGCCGGTCGAACATCATCGCGCTGATGGTCCCGCTGCGCACCGACATGTACGTGCCCGTGATGATGGAGATCGCCATCGCGGTCGCCACCACCGCCCGCACCCACGGCTACGACGTCCTCCTCCTCACCGGTGAGGAGGGCCCCGCCGCGGTGCGGCGGATCGCCGGCAGCTCGCTGGCCGACGCGATGATCCTGATGGACGTGGAGCTGCACGACGAACGGCTCCCCCTGCTCCGGGAGACCGACCGGGCCGCCGTGCTCATCGGCCTGCCCGCCGACACCGCCGGACTGACCTGCGTGGACCTCGACTTCGAGGCGACCGGGGCGCTCTGCGTGGAGCACCTGGCCGGCCTCGGGCACCGCGAGATCGCCGTCATCGGCGAGGCCGCCGCGGTCTACGAGCGCCACACCGGATTCGCCGAGCGGACCGTCGACGGCATACGCGCCAAGGCGCAGGAGACCGGTGTGCGCGTCCTGCACCGGCCCTGCGAGGGCGGGTACGCGGCGATGGCCCAGACCCTGTCCCGGATATTCGACGAGCGCCCCGGCACCACCGGCTTCATCGTGCAGAACGAGGCGGCCGTGGAGCCCCTGCTCAACCTGCTGCGCCAGCAGGGCCGGGCCGTCCCCGAAGACGTGTCGGTGGTGGCGATCTGCCCCGAGCAGGTGGCCACCCAGGCGTCGGTGCGGCTGACCTCCGTCGCCATACCGGCCCAGGAGATGGGCCGTCGCTCCGTCGAACACGTCGTCGCCAAGCTGTCCGGCCGGGGCAAGGACGAAGTCGAGCTCCTGGCACCGGAACTGACGGTACGTGAGAGCACCGGGCCCGCCCCGGTGTGACGCACGGGCAGGCCCCAGGGCCTGCCCGGCGGATCTTCGTGGGCCCGCTGAAGATCCGCCGGACAGGCCCTAGCGGGGCCCCAGCTCCAGAACGTGGTCCACGCCCGCCGTCAGCTCCAGCGGGGCCGGGGCGGCGGCACCGGCGAGCACGTGCCCCTCGCCCGTACGGACATCGACGCGGGCGTCCCGCTCCGGGCGCAGCACCGCCGTCGCGGTGCCGTCCGCCGACCAGCGCAGGTCCACCCTCGCCCCGAACCGCGTACGCACCCCGCGCAGTTCACCGCCCGGGCAGCCCGCGAGCGGTGCGGGCAGCAGGACCAGGCGGTGCGGGGCCGACTGGATCAGCGACTCGATGACGGCCGCGGGCAGGGCGTGCGCCGCGTCCGCGTTGTACACATCGCGGGCCGGGTAGTGGGCGCTCATCAGCGAGTCGTGGAAGAAGTCGCCGGCGAGCACCGAGCGGACCGCCGCCGAGGCCCGCGCCCCGTCCCGCAGCCGGGCCGCGATCAGCGCGTGGTGCAGGTGGCCGTGGGCCGAGTCGTTCTCCGCGCCCCGCAGTTCGAGCGCCCGGTGCGCGGCGGCGGCGAGCCCGGGGGTGTCGTACGGGTTGATCGCGTGCAGCGGCCACACCGGGTACAGGTGGCTGAGGTGGCGGTGGTCGTACGTCTCCGCCAGCCCCGGCCACGCCCACTCGGCGAGCGCGCCGTCCTCGTTGACCCGGTAGTCGGCGAGCCGGTCCGCCAGCGCACGGCGGCGCTCGGCGACCGGGGCGCCGGGGGAGCGGTCGGCCGACGCGGTGAGCGCGTGGCGGGCCGCCGCGAGGTCCATCGTCGCGTCGACCGTGACCCAGCTGGCGTTGGCCGGGCGGTTCTCCGGTGAGTACGAGGGCACGACGGCCACCCGCCCGTCCGGGCCGGTCCGGGTGAGGAAGTCCTCGTAGAACAGGGCCGTTTCGTGCAGGGCGGCGGTCAGCCGGGCGTCCTCGTGCCCCGTCGTCTCCGCGTGCTCGATCAGCGGCTCCAGGAGCCAGTCCGCGCCGGCCGTCCACAGGTGCAGCGGGTAGGCGCGCTGGTAGTGGCGGGTGTGCCCGGACTCGCCGTCCGTGTGCGACGGTGCCACGATGCCGCGCGCCCCGAAGACCGCCCGGGCGTTGTCCCGCCAGTCCGCGAGCTGCCCGTACACCAGCGCCGCGTGGGCCTCGGACACCTCGGGCAGCGCCGCCGCCGCGGCCGAGGCGATCTGGAGGTTCAGATTGGCGTTCGTCGTGAACGCCCCCGACCACGCGGTGTCCCAGTCGCCCGTCCAGAGCCCGGTCAGCCGCGGCGGCAGGGCCCCGGACGCGGACAGCAGGTGGTAGCGGCCCGCCGCGCACAGCCGCTCCAGCAGCGCGGGGCTGTCCGGCCGCCGGACCAGCTCGGAGCCGGGCAGGGCACGTTCGGCCGGGTCCGCGTCCAGGGTGAGCGCCGCCCGCTCGAAGGCCGGCCGGTGCAGCGCCGCATGGCGGGCCAGCAGCGCGTCGTACCCGTCCCCGGGCAGCGCGGCGCACTCCGCCGCCAGGTCCAGGTGGCCCGGGTGACGGCGCACCCGGGTGAGCAGCAGCAGGCTCCTCGCCCCCTCGACGCGGACCCCCTCGCCCGCCACCGAGACGCGCCCGCCCTCCGCGCGGAGCACGGTCGCGCCGGTGTACGCGAGGTCGCTGTCCGGGTAGCCCGCGCGCAGCGCGAGCCGGGCCCCGTCCGGGGTGAGCACGGTGCTCCGGCCGACCGCCAGGCGGGGCGGGGCGCCGGGCAGGGCGTGGTCGAGCGTCACGTCCACGGCCAGCCCCGGCCCGGTGACGTACTGGACGATCACGTCGTCGGCGCGCGAGACGAAGACCCGGCTGCGCCACGACTCGCAGCCGGCGGTGATCTCACCCGTGGCGAAGTCCACCGCCCTGCGGTAGCCGGCGGCCGGGTCGGCGGCGTTCCCGGGCACCGGCCGCACGCGGGTCTGGAAGGCCGGGTGGAAGGGCTGCACCCACACCAGCGGCCGGCCGGCGCCGAAGTGTTCCGCCGCCTCGGTGTCCCCGGCGAGCAGCGCGCTCTGGAGCCGGCCGAGCCGGTCCGCGAGCTCGGGCGGCCGGACGTGCTGACTGCCGTTGGGCCGGACCAGGGTGTGGTGGTTGACGATCACGCGGTCGTCGGCCGGGTCGCCGTACACCATGGCCCCGTGCCGGCCGTTGCCGCCGAGGAAGGCGTCCTCCCAGCGGGCTGCGGGGCGCGGCTCCCAGCTGCCGTCGATGTCCGTGCGCCCGGTCACGGCGCGGATCTCCGCAGCACCGCGACGCCGTAGCGGCCGAGCGCGATCCGGTCCCGCACCGCACGCCCGGTGAGCAGGTCCTCGTACGCGCCGGGCACGGCGACGGTCACCATCTCGCGGCGGTGGTGCAGCAGGAAGAGCACCTCGCCCCGGCGCACCGCCTCCACCCCCTCGGGCAGCCCGGCGAGGACCGGCTCCACCCCGGCCTCCCGGACCACGTCGGCCAGCAGGGCCCGCAGCGCCGGCGGCTCGGGCAGCGTCGACACATAGACCGCGCCGCCCCGGCGCAGCACGGCGGGCAGCCCGGCGAGCTCGCCCTCGCGGTAGGCGGCCAGCACCTCGGTGCCCTCGGCCGCCTCCAGCTCCTCGGACCAGAGGGTGCCCCGGAATCCGTCGCACTCCACGGTCTCGTCCGCGTCCAGCGGCCACCACTCGTGCAGGACGGCGATCCCGAACAGCTCGCGCAGCCGGACGTCCATGCCGCCCGGCCGGACGCGGTCGTCCACGTCCGCGACGCCGCTGAAGAACCCGCACACCAGGCGCCCGCCGCCGCGCACGTACGCCAGGAGGTTGTCGATCGCCGGGTCGTCGAGCAGGTAGAGGTGCGGGACGAGGACCGCCTTGTAACGGCCGAGGTCGGCGTCGGGGCGGGCGAAGTCCGTGGGCGTGCCGTTCTCCCACAGGGCGCGGTGCCAGCGCCGGATCACCTCCGTGTAGTCGAGGAGCGCGGACGGGCCGCCCTCCTGGGCGCCCGCCCACCAGGCGTCCCAGTCGTGCAGGACGGCCACTTCGGCGGACACGCCCGTACCGGACACGGCGGAGCCGATCGCCGCGAGCTCGCCGCCCAGCTGCCGGGTCTCGCGGAAGGCGCGGCCCTGCTCGCCGGCGTGGCCGAGCATCCCCGAGTGGAACTTCTCCGAGCCCTGCCGGGACTGCCGCCACTGGAAGTAGCAGATCGCGTCGGCGCCGCGCGCCACCGACTGGAGCGACCAGAGCCGGTTCAGCCCCTCCGGCTTAGGTTGGTTGACGCCCCGCCAGTTGACCGCGCCCGCGGCCTGCTCCATCAGCATCCACGGGCCGGCGGCTTGCGAGCGCGTCATGTCGGCGAGCATGGCGTTGTACTGCCCGCCCCACGGGTCGCGCGGGTCCGGGTAGACGTCGACCGAGACGATGTCCTCCTCGGCCGACCAGGCCCAGGCGTCCTGCCCGGACCACAGCGGCATGAAGTTCGTCGTCACCGGGACGTGCGGGGTGTGCCGGGCGACGATGTCGCGTTCGGCGGTGAAGCACTCCATGAGCGCGTCGGACGTGAAGCGTTTGAAGTCCAGGACCTGGGTGGGATTCCTCATGTACTGCGCCTTGCGCGGCGGCAGGATCTCCGTCCACGCGTCGTAGCGCTGGCTCCAGAAGGCGGTGCCCCACGCCTCGTTGAGCGCGTCGAGCGTCCCGTACCGCTCGCGCAGCCAGCGGCGGAAGTGGCCCGCCGTCTCGTCGCACCAGCAGTGCGTGCAGTACTCGTTGTTGATGTGCCACACGGTGAGCGCCGGGTGCTCCGCGTACCGCGCGGCCAGGTCCTCGGTGAGCGCGGCGGCGTAACGCCGGTAGACCGGCGAGCTGGGGCAGAACTGCTGGCGCGAGCCGTACCAGACGATGGACCCGTCCTCCGCGCGCGGCAGGGTCTCCGGGTGCCGCGCCCCCATCCAGGGTGGCGGGGACGCGGTCGGGGTCGCGAGCACGACGCCGATGCCGTGCGCGTGCGTGAGGTCCATCAGCCGGTCCAGCCAGCCGAACTCCCGCGCGCCGGGGCGGGGTTCGATCTTCGCCCAGGAGAAGACGCCGAGGGTGACGGAGTTGACCCCGGCCTCCTTCATCAGCCGGACGTCGTCCTCCCACACCTCCTCGGGCCACTGCTCGGGGTTGTAGTCGCCTCCGAAGAGGATGCGGCCACGGGCCGCGTCGCGCAGGGACGGCATGGCGTCTCCGGTTCTGCTGGGGTGGGGGTGTGCGGGGGAGGAGCGGCGGGTCAGCCCTTCACGGCGCCGGTGAGCATGCCCTTCTGGAAGTGCTTCTGGACGAACGGCGACAGCACCGCGACCGGGATCAGCGCGAGGATCATCACCGCCATCTGCACGGCGAGGCTGTTGATCTGCCCGTTGCTCACGGCCGCGCCCATGGCGCCCGGCGGCACCTGGTGCTGGAGGACCAGCTGACGCAGGATCATCTGCAACGGGTACTTGTCGCTGTCCTGGATGTAGAGCATCGCGTTGAACCACTGGCTCCAGTAGCCCACCGCGTAGAACAGCGAGATCACGGCGATCACCGCACGCGACAGCGGCATGATGATCTGGAGCAGGATGCGCCACTCGCCGGCCCCGTCGATGCGTGCCGCGTCGATGAGTTCGGGCGCGGTGTCCATGAAGAAGCCGCGCAGCACCAGCACGTTGAACACGCTGATCGCACTGGGCAGGATCATGGACCAGTAGCTGTTGCTCAGCCCGATCCCGGTGACCAGCAGATACGTGGGGATGAGCCCGGCACCGAAGAACATGGTCGCCATCAGCGTCATGAGCAGGGGCCGGTGCGCGTACGAGTCGCGGCGGCTGAGCCCGTACGCGCAGAGGATCGAGACGACCATGCTGACGGCCGTGCCGACGACGGTGAGGCCGACGCTGACGGCGGCGGCACGGGTCACCGCGCCCCCGCTGAGCAGCTCCTTGTACGCGACGAAGGTGATGTGCTTCGGCCAGACGACCAGGCCGCCCGCGTCATTGATGGTCTTGGTGTCGGAGAGGCTGGTCACCAGGACCACCCAGATCGGGATGATGATGACCGCGCAGATCGCGACGAGCCCGAAGCCCTTGAAGGCGAGGCCGGCCTTCGTCGGCTCCTCCTCCCACACGGGGCGCGGTTCGATGCGCAGGGCGCGCTGGAGGCGTGTCTCGCCGCGGGGCGCCGGGTCCGCCCGCTGGTCCAGGAGAGTCGTCATTTCTTGGAGTACACCCCCTGCTCGCCCAGCATGTGGGCGACCTTGTTGGCACCCAGCACCATGGCGACGCTGAACACCCCCTTGAAGATGCCGGCGGCGGCCGCGTAGCCGAAGTCACCGGTCTTGATGCCCGTCCACCAGATGTAGGTGTCCAGGATTTCCGAGGCCCCCGCGCCGACCTGGTCGCGCTGGAGCAGGATCTGCTCGAAGTCGAGGTTGAGCGCGCTGCCCACCCGCAGGACCAGCAGCAGGGCGATGACCGGGCGCAGCGCGGGCAGCGTGACGTGCCACATGCGGCGCCAGCGCCCGGCCCCGTCCACGGCCGCGGCCTCGTACAGATCGGTGTTGACGGCGGCGAGCGCGGCCAGGAAGACGATGACGCCCCAGCCGGCGTCCTTCCACACGGCCTGCGCGCTGACCAGGAACTTGAAGAAGCCCGGGTTGGTCATCAGGTCGAAGCCCTCGTGGCCGTGCTCCCGCAGCCACTGGGCGACCAGCCCGGCGCCGCCGAACATCTGCTGGAAGACGGTGACGACGAGCACCCAGGAGAAGAAGTGCGGCAGATAGACGACCGCCTGGACCCAGGCCCGGACCCGCGCGCTCATGATCGTGTTGAGCAGCAGCGCGATGGCGATCGGGATGGGGAAGAACAGGACCAGCTGGGTCACGAAGATGACCAGCGTGTTCACCAGGACTTCCCAGAAGCGGTAGTCCTCGAAGATCCGGGTGAAGTTGTCGAACCCGACGAACGGGCTGCCCGTGATGCCCAGGTCGTAGACGTCGTAGTCCTGGAAGGCCACGATGTTCCCGAGCAGCGGGACGTAGTTGAAGACGAGCAGCAGCGCGATGGCCGGCATCGTCATCAGGATCAGCGTGCGGTCCCGCCGCAGCCGGTGCCGCCAGGTGATACCGCCCTGTTCCTTCCGTGGTCCGGGGACGCCCCGGGCCCGCGACCTGCCCGCGCTCCTCGTCTCCTCGCCGTCGCCGTCCCCGGTGCCGCTCCCGGCGGCCGGGGCGCTCGCCCCGCCGGCGGTGCCGCCCGGGTCGGCCGCGACCGTGGCCCGTGCCTTCACCCTGTGCTCCCCATGTCGTGCTCCTGACCCCGGCCGCCGGGCTGCGTGTGCCCGGCGGCCCCTTCGTTCCCGTACCTGCGCGTCAGTTGCCGGAGCCGTTCTTGTCGAGGATGTCCTGGTACCAGTCGCGCAGCTTGTCGCCGCCGCTCTTCTTCCAGGTGTTCACCGCGTCCTCGACGTCGGCGACCTTCTTGCGCCCGCGGCGGATGTCCTTCTGGAGGTCGTCGAAGGGGGTGTACAGGGAGGCGTAGCGCTGCGGTTCGACCACCTGCATGCCGAAGAAGAGGGGCTTCTTGATGTTCGGCGCCTGGCGCGCCATCCAGCCGGCGTAGTCCTTGGCCAGCTGCGGCTGGTCCGGGTAGGCGATGGAGGTGGGCGGGGAGGCCACGAACAGGAACGTGGAGGGCTGCGCCTCCTCGACACCCTGCGGGGTGTACGTCGGGGTGCCGTCCTTGATCGTGTAGTGGGTGCCCTTCACGCCGTAGTTGGTGAGCATGAACTCCTCGGTGCCGAACGGCGCGGCGGCGTAGTCGGCGATCGCGAGGAACTCCTCGATCTTCTCCTTGGACAGCTCCTTGCTGAGGAAGGTGAAGATGCCCGCCGGGTCGTCCTGCCACAGGGTCGGCTTGCCGCCGTCGGGGCTGAAGAAGTCCAGGGCCTGCATGTCGAACTTCGGGTTGGCGGTGGCCTGTTCGGTGACCATGCCCTTCCAGCCGCCCGTGCCGTCGTTGTACATGACGACATGTCCGCTGGTGAAGCGGATCTTGGAGTCGGCGTCCTTGCCGGCCTCGGCGTCCGGGTGGACGTACCCGCCGTCGTGGAGCTTGCGGGCGAAGGCCAGCGCCTCCCGGTACGCCTGCGTCTCGATCTTGTGGACCAGCTTGCCGCCCTCCAGCTGCCAGTAGTGGGGCGCGTCCGGGAGCAGCCCGTACATCTTCTGGATGCAGACCCACAGATCGTCGAAGGCCCACACCTTCTTCTTGGGGGAGGTGTACTCCTTGCCGAAGGCCAGCAGGTCGTCCGCGCTCGCCGGGACGGCCCCGGAGCCGATCAGGTCCTTGCGGTAGAAGATCGCGTTGCCGATGATCGGCGTCGGCATGGGCAGGCCGCGCAGCTTGCCGCCGAAGACCGAGTACTGCCAGGCGCCGGTGGGGATGTTGGCCAGGTTGGGGTACTTCTTGACGGCGTCACCCGCGAGATACGGGGAGAGGTCGGCGAACTTCGCGGTGATGGCGTTGCGGATCTGCCCCTGCATGTTCCAGCCGGGGATCGTCATGACGTCCGGGATGTCCGAGCCGGCGAGGACCGCGCCGATCTTGTCCTGGTAGGTGTTGCCGTCCTGCGGGTCGAAGTTCAGCGTCGCCCCGACCGCCTTGTTCACGGCCGTGTAGTACGGGTTGTTCTTCTTCGGCACCGTGCCCCACAGCGGGGTCATGACCCGGAACTCCGAGCCCTTGCCCGGCACCGACTTGACCGAGACCACCAGCGGGTCGGGGAGCTTCGTGAAGCCGGGGCTCGAACCGTTGACGCCGGGGACGTCGGGCTGGACCAGATTCAGCGGCACGTAGCTCGGTACGACCTTCTTGAGGGCCTTGCCCGTGGTCGTGCCCTCCTTGCTCCCGGCGCCGGAGCCGGAACCGCCGCACGCGGCGAGCAGCGGCACCCCGCCGGCCACGGCGACGGCCGCCACCGCGCCCGTGGCGAGGAAGCTTCTCCGGCTCGGGGCGGAGGCGGAGGGGGAGTCATTCGGCGTCATTGCGTCAACCCTTCGAGGCGCACCAGGTGCGGCGGTTCAACAGGGAGGCGCCATACGGTGTCGCCGTCCCGGGGAATCAGGGGCGAGGGCGCCCCGTCGCAAATCTGTCGAAGCTCTGTCGAAGCGCTTCGATGTTGCAGCGAGGTTAAGTGAAGGGTCCCGGTCGCACAAGAGTCCGTTCACAGATACCTCCGACCTGTTGCTCCGGCCCTCCTGGTGCAGCAAGGAGGCGCGGGCGGCAAGGGTCGAGGACAAGGCCTTGACACACCTGGGGTGAGCCCTTGAGCATCGAAGCGCTTCGAAAGATCGTCCGAGGCTGCTCAGTGGCCCGCACGACGCGCCGGCACCGCCATACCTCCCACCTTTGACGAAGGACCCGCACGTGACGGAACAACCGCAGCCCTTCCGCGACCCGCGACTGCCCTTCGCGGAGCGCGTCGACGACCTGCTCCGGCGGCTGACCCCCGACGAGCGCGTCGCGATGCTGCACCAGTTCGCCCCCGCGGTCGACCGGCTCGGGCTCGCCGCCTTCCGCACCGGCCAGGAGGCCCTGCACGGCGTCGCCTGGATGGGGCGGGCCACGGTCTTCCCGCAGGCCGTCGGCCTCGGCGCCACCTGGAACGACGAGCTGGTCCGCCGCATCGGCGCGGCCGTCGGCGACGAGGTCCGCACCAAGCGCGCCCACGACGACCGGGTCGGGCTCAACGTCTGGGCGCCCACCGTCAATCTGCTGCGCCACCCGCTGTGGGGACGCGGCGAGGAGGGGTACAGCGAGGACGCCGGGCTCACCTCCGCCATCGCGGTCGCGTACACCCGGGGCCTGCGCGGCGACCACCCGCACTACTGGCGCACCGCCCCCGTCCTCAAGCACTGGCTCGCCCACAACAACGAGACCGACCGCGACACCTCGTCCTCCTCGGTCCGCCCGAGGGTGCTGCACGAATACGACCTCAGGGCCTTCCGCGACGCCGTCCGGGCGGGCGCGGTGGCCGGGGTGATGCCCGCGTACAACCTGGTCAACGGCCGCCCCAACCACGTGTCCCCGCTGCTCTCCCGGCACCTGCGCAGCTGGACCGAACAGCCCCTCGCGGTCTGCTCCGACGCCGGGGCGCCCAGCAACCTGGTCGACTCCGAGCACTACTTCGACACCCACGAGGAGGCGACCGCCGCCGCCCTGCGCGCCGGCGTCGACAGCTTCACCGACCACGGCCAGGACTCCTCCGTCATGACCGGCCGCATCCAGGGCGCCCTGAAGCGCGGCCTCATCGACGAGCAGGACATCGACACCGCCGTCCGCCGCCTGCTCCACATGCGCTTCGCCCTCGGCGAGTTCGACCCCGGCCTCGACCCGTACGCGGACACCGACGCCCTCGACACCGAGGAGCACCGGACGCTCGCCCTGGAGGCCGCCGAGCAGGCGGTCGTGCTCCTCAAGAACGACGGACTGCTGCCCCTCGACCCGGACGCCGGCCGGACCGTCGCCGTCGTCGGGCTCCTCGCGGACGCCTGCAAACTCGACTGGTACAGCGGCACCCTGATCCACCGGTCGACGCCCCTCGACGGACTCCGCGAGCGCTTCGGCGCCGACCGCGTGGTCCACGCCGAGGGCGCCGACCTGATCCGCGTCAAGTGCGCGGACGGCTGGCTGCACATCCCCGAGGCCGGCCCGGCCGGGGAAGCGGAGCGCGGCGCGGAGGGCGCCCTGGACCCGGCACTGCTCGCGGGCCGCACCGACCTGCCGCCGCTGACCTGCGCCGACACCCCGTCCGAGCTGGCGCTCGTGGACTGGGGCGGCGGTGTGATCACCCTGCGGGAGCCGGACGGCCGCTATCTCTCGGTCGCCGAGGACGGCCGCGTACGCGCCTCCGCGGACGAGCCGGGCGGCTGGATCGTCCAGGAGACCTTCCGGTGGGAGGCGGTGGAAGGGCATGCCGGCGGTCACCGCCTTCTGCACATCGGAACGGGTGGGTATGTCTCAGTCGCCGCCGACGGCGTGAAGGTTGCCGTCCCGGACGAGGAAAATTCCGCGCCCCGCGCCACCGTCTTCGAGATCGAGGTGACCGAGTGCGGCGAGGACGCCGTCGCCCGCGCCGCCGCTGCCGCCGACACCGTGATCGTGGTCGTCGGCAACGACCCGCACATCAACGGCCGTGAGACCGAGGACCGCGCCACCCTCGACCTGCCCGCCCAGCAGGAACGCCTCTGGCGCGCCGCCCACGCCGCCAACCCGCGCACCGTCCTGGCGGTCACCTCCGCCTACCCGTACGCGCTGGCCGACGCCGCCGCCACGCTGCCCGCGCTGCTGTGGACCGCGCACGGCGGCCAGGCGGCGGGCACCGCGCTCGCCCGCGTGCTCGCCGGCGACGTCTCCCCGGCCGGGCGGCTGCCGCAGACCTGGTACGCCTCCGACGCGGAGCTGCCGGACCTCCTGGACTACGACATCATCGGCTCGCGGCAGACCTACCTCTACTACAACGGCACCCCGCTGTACCCGTTCGGCCACGGGCTCACCTACAGCGACTTCACGTACAGCGACCTGACCGCCTCGGTCGAGGACGGCCTGCTGCACGTCTCGCTGGACGTCACCAACACCGGCGCCGTCGCCTCCGACGAGGTCGCCCAGCTGTACGTACGGGCCGTGGCCCCGTCCGTCACCCGGCCGCTGCGCCAACTCGCCGGACACCGCAGGCTGCACCTGGCGCCCGGGGCGGCGGAGCGCGTCGCCTTCGCCGTGCCGGTCGAAGAGCTGGGCCACTGGGACGTGGCGCACGGCCGCTGGACCGTCGAGCCCGGCGCCTACGAGATCCAGGCGGGCGCCTCCAGCTCGGACATCCGGAGCGTCACGGTCGTCACCGTCGACGGCGAACCGGCCGGGCCGCGCCCGGTCCTGGTCCGCGGTCTGGAGGCGGCCGACTACGACGAGCAGCTGGGCACCGCGATCGTGGACCGGGCGAAGACGGACGGCGACGCGGTCACCGCCACCGCGGAGGCCAACGAACTCCTCTACCGGCGATGCGATTTCGGCGCGGGCGTGAGCGGCGCCGAGGTGCTCGCCTCGGGCGAGGGCGCCGTCCTGATCACCGTCGACGGCTCCACCGTCACCGTCCCGGTGCCCGCCACCGACGGACCCTACGACCACCGCACCTTCCACGCCGGTCTGACCGCCTCCGGCGCGCAAGACCTGCGCGTCGCCCTGCGCGGCACCGTCCGGCTGGCCCGGCTCGGCTTCACCGGGACCGGCGCGTGACACACCGCAGTCTCCCCGTTCCCCCTTCCGTTGCCCCCGGCAAGGAGTCCGCATGAAGTTCACCGACGGCTTCTGGCTCATGCGTGAGGGCGTACGCGCCTCCTACGCGACCGAGATCCGCGATCTGCGCGTGAGCGCCGACCGTTTCACCGCCTACGCGGCCGTGAAACGGGTGGCCGCGCGCGGCGACACCCTCAACACCCCGCTCATCACCGTCGACTGCTTCTCCCCGGCCGAGGGGATCATCGGCGTCCGCACCACACACCACGCCGGCAAGGCCCGCCGCGGCCCGGACTTCGCCCTCCCCGGGCTCGACCCGGCCGGCTCCGGCGCCCGCACCCGGCAGGACGGCGAGGTCACCGAACTCACCAGCGGCCCGCTGACGTTGCGCATGGACGCCGGCGGGCCCTGGGGCCTCACCTTCCTCGACGCCGCGGGGCGCCGCCTGACCGGGGTCGATCCCAAGGGCACCGCCTTCGCCACCACCCCGGACGGCGCCCACCACATGGTCGCGCAACTCGCCCTGGACGTCGGCGAGAACGTCTACGGGCTCGGCGAGCGCTTCACCCCCTACGTGAAGAACGGCCAGAGCGTCGACATCTGGCAGGCGGACGGCGGCACCAGCAGCGAACTCGCCTACAAGAACGTCCCGTTCTACCTCTCCTCGCGCGGCTACGGCGTCTTCGTCAACCACCCGGGCAGGGTCTCCTTCGAGGTCGGCTCGGAGTCCGTGGGACAGGTGCAGTTCAGCGTCGAGGACCAGTCGCTGGAGTACTACATCGTCGCCGGACCGACGCCCAAGGAGGTGCTGGCCCGCTACACCGCGCTCACCGGCCGCCCGGCGCTCCCGCCGGCCTGGTCGTTCGGCCTGTGGCTGACGACGTCCTTCTGCACCTCGTACGACGAGGAGACCGTCACCTCGTTCGTGGACGGCATGGCGGAACGCGACATCCCGCTGTCCGTCTTCCACTTCGACTGCTTCTGGATGCGCGAGTACCAGTGGTCGGACTTCCTCTGGGACCCGGAGGTCTTCCCGGACCCGGAGGGCATGCTCGCCCGGCTCAAGGAACGCGGGCTGCGGATCAGCATGTGGATCAACCCGTACATCGCCCAGAAGTCGGCGCTGTTCGCGGAGGGCGCCGAGCTCGGCCACCTGGTCCGCCGCCCCAACGGCGACGTCTGGCAATGGGACCTGTGGCAGCCCGGCATGGCCCTGGTCGACTTCACCAGCCCCGCCGCGCGCGAGTGGTACACCGGCAAGCTGCGGCTGCTGCTCGACCAGGGCGTCGACTGCTTCAAGACGGACTTCGGCGAGCGCGTCCCGACCGACGTCGTCTGGCACGACGGCTCGGACCCCGAGCGGATGCACAACTACTACGCGCAGATCTACAACCAGACCGTCTTCGAACTCCTGGAGGAGGAGCGCGGCCGGGGCGAGGCGGTGCTCTTCGCCCGCTCGGCCACGGCCGGCGGCCAGCAGTTCCCGGTGCACTGGGGCGGCGACTGCTTCGCCTCGTTCACGGCGATGGCCGAGTCGCTGCGCGGCGGCCTGTCCCTGTCGCTCTCCGGCTTCGGTTTCTGGAGCCACGACATCGGCGGTTTCGAGGGCACCCCGGACCCGGCGGTCTTCAAGCGCTGGCTCGCCTTC
Source organism: Streptomyces sp. 130 (assembly GCF_007096885.1). GTDB lineage: Bacteria > Actinomycetota > Actinomycetes > Streptomycetales > Streptomycetaceae > Streptomyces. The sequence continues at coordinate 101,496 of NZ_VJNO01000010.1, forward strand.
GGCCTGCTCTCCTCGCACAGCCGGCTGCACGGCAACGTGTCCTACCGGGTGCCGTGGGAGTTCGGCGAGGAAGCGGTGGACGTCGCCCGGAGGTTCACCCTGCTCAAGCACCGGCTCATGCCGTACCTCTACGGCGCCGCCGCCACCGCCCACCGCACCGGCGTCCCCGTGATGCGGCCCATGCTGCTCGAATTCCCCGGCGACCCGGCCACCCGCACCCTGGACCGGCAGTACATGCTCGGCCCCGACCTGCTGGTCGCCCCGGTCTTCACGGAGGACGGGCAGGTCGAGTACTACGTCCCCGAGGGGACCTGGACCCATCTGCTCACCGGCGAGACGGTCACCGGTCCCGCCTGGCGCCAGGAGACCCACGGCTTCGACAGCCTCCCGCTCCTCGTCCGCCCCGGCGCGGTCCTGCCCTGGGGCGGGGACGACCGGCGCCCGGACGGCGACTGGCTGGACGGGCTCACGCTGCGGGTCTTCGGCGAGGGGGACGGTACGACGGTCACCGTGCCGGACCACGCGGGCGCCACCGCCGCCACCTTCCGGGTGACGCGCGAGGGGGACACCCTCACGGTCACCTCGGAGCGCATCGACCGCCCCTACCGCGTGGTCGCCGAGGCGACGGGGGCCGCGGCGGAGGGGAGGGGGACGGTGACGGTGCGCGGGGCGTGACCGCGCCTTGACACCTTCCGTGTTTGCCTAAGCCCCTTAGGCACGCGCATGATGGTCGTCCCGGACGAGGAGGCGACCATGGTGCGCGCGGGACTGACCGCCGAACGCCTGACCAGGGCGGGCGCCGAGCTGGCCGACGAGGTCGGCTTCGACCGGGTGACGGTCTCGGCGCTCGCCCGGCGGTTCGACGTCAAGGTCGCGAGCCTCTACTCGCACCTGAGGAACTCCCACGACCTGAGGACCCGGATCGCCCTGCTCGCCCTGGAGGAGATGGCCGACCGGGGCGCCGCCGCGCTCGCGGGCCGGGCCGGAAAGGACGCGCTGAGCGCCTTCGGCGACGTCTACCGGGATTACGCCCGCGAGCACCCCGGCCGTTACGCGGCGGCCCAGATGAAGCTCGACCCGGAGGCGGCGGCGGCCAGTGCCGGCGGCCGGCACGCGCGGATGACCCGGGCCGTCCTGCGCGGCTACGACCTGACCGAGCCGGACCAGACGCATGCCGTGCGGCTCCTCGGCAGCGTCTTCCACGGATTCGTCAGCCTGGAGGCCCAGGGCGGGTTCAGCCACAGCGCCCCCGGCTCGCAGGAGTCCTGGACCCGCACCCTCGACGCGCTGGACGCCCTCCTGCGCAACTGGCCCGCACCCCGGACCTCGTAACCCCCGAGCCCCAGGTGGAGCCATGAGCACCGACACGCCCGCACCCCTCCCGTTCACCACCCCGGTCACCCCCGCCCTCCTGCGGGGCGCGCTCGCCGTGGAGCGCACCGACACCGGGCTGCTCCCGCACCGCCTGCCCGCCGCCGCCCGCGCCCAGGCCCCGGACGGCCAGATCGCCCTGGCCGAGGCCCAGCCCTCCGGCGTACGGCTGGCCTTCCGGACCCGGGCCACCGCGGTCGAACTGCAGGCGCGGCGCACCCGCACCGCCTACCAGGGCGCACCCTCTCGGTCCGGCGGGGTGTACGACCTGCTGGTGGACGGCGTCCTCGCGGCGCGGGGATCGGCGAGCGGCGGCAACGTCCTCGATGTCGACATGACGACCGGGGCGACACACTTGCGCGCCGGACCGGTCGGGTCCGTACGGTTCGACGCACTCGCGGACCGCGAGAAGGACGTCGAGATCTGGCTCCCGTACGACGAGCGCACCGAACTCGTCGCCCTGCACACCGACGCGCCCGTCACGCCCGCCCCGGCCTCCGGCCGCAAGGTGTGGCTGCACCACGGGAGCTCGATCAGCCACGGCTCCGACGCCGCGAGCCCCACGACCACCTGGCCCGCGCGTGCGGCGCTGCTCGGTGGCGTCGAGCTGGTCAATCTGGGCCTGGGCGGCAGCGCCCTGCTCGACCCGTTCACGGCCCGCGCGATGCGGGACACCCCCGCCGACCTGATCAGCGTCAAGATCGGCATCAACCTCGTCAACGCCGACGTGATGCGGGTGCGCGCCTTCGCCCCGGCGGTGCACGGCTTCCTCGACACCATCCGCGAGGGCCACCCGGACACCCCGCTCCTGGTGGTCTCACCCGTGCTGTGCCCCATCCACGAGGACACCCCGGGGCCCAGCGTCCCCGACTTCGGCCGCCTCGGCGAGGGCCGGGTCCGCTTCGCGGCGATGGGCGACCCCGAGGACAGCGCCACCGGCAAGCTGACGCTCCGCGTCATCCGCGACGAACTGGCCCGGCTGGTGGCTCAGCGGTCCGCCGGCGACCCGCGGCTGCGCTATCTGGACGGGCGCGAGCTGTACGGCGAGGCGGACGCGGAGGAGTTCCCCCTCCCCGACGCCCTCCACCCGGACGCCGCGACGCACCTGCGCATGGGCGACCGCTTCGCCGCGCTGGCCTTCGGAACGCGGGGGGCGTTCGCCTTCTCGTGAAGCGCCGGGGCCGGGCGGGTCCGCGCCCGCCCGGCCCCGGCACACCGTCAGACGCCCGGCGGCACGTGGGACGGGCGGCCCCGGCCCCGGGTCACCGAGTAGCCGAAGACGCCCGCCAGCGCGGCGAGCACACCGCCGCCGGCCGTCCACAGCCAGCGGCTGGTCCACCAGCCGGAGGACCAGCCGTCCTCGGGCTCACCGGCCATCGCGACCGGCTCGGCGGAGGCGTCCGTGCCGGCCGCGTCGTCCGAGGCCCGCTCGGCCGTGGAGACCCCCGGGACCAGCGGCTTCGACAGGCTGCCGTCCACGTCGACGGACCCGCCCTGGTCCTTCGAGTTCACCTCGACCTCGGTGCGCACCGGCAGACCGAGGTCGGCCTGGGCCAGGTCCACGACCGTGAGGCGGACGTAGTAACTGCCCGGCAGCGGGTCGTTGGCCCACGGCTCGGCGTTGGCCCGCACCGTGCGCAGCACACAGGTCAGCTCGACCGTGGCGGCGTCGGCCGCGGCGGTGCCGGTCTGCTTGCCGTACATGCACGCCTGGCGGCGGCGCAGCCCGTCGTACACGTCGACCTGCCAGGTCTGCGCCCCGTGCCGGCTGGCGCTCTCGGGCAGCGTGACCTTCGCCGTCACCGTGGCGCGCTGCCCGGCGTCGGCCGGGAAGACCCAGTACAGGTAGTCGCCGGTGGAGGCCCCGGCGGTGGCGGTCTCGCCCTGCTGGATCGCGGTGGCGGTACGGAAGGCGGTGCCGGCCTCCGTGGGGCCCGAGCCGTCACCGGAAGCGCTCGGGCTCGGCGACGCGTCGTCGGCCGCGGCGGCGCCCGCCCCGGTCAGCAGGGCCAGGCCGGTCAGCAGCGCGCCCGCGAGCACGCGTCTCGTACGGGACATCAGCGGGTCCTCCAGACAGCGATGCGCCAGCGCGAGATCCAGCCGAAGAGCAGACCCACGATCAGGCCGGTCAGGGTGAGCAGGCCCAGCAGCCACCAGCCGTGGCCCAGGCCGAACGCGGCGACGTCCGCCGCCTCGTCGGGGGCGTCCACCACGTCGACGGTCAGTTCCAGCGGCATGCCGGGGGCGGTCTTCACCGAGGCCGGGGCCGAGAACGAGTTGCTGACCTGGAGGCACACGGTCTCCGGGGTCCGCTCGTCCTCGTCCTGCTCGGGCTTCGGATAGCGCAGCCCGGACGAGATGGCGTCGGTGCGCCCCGTCCCGGACTCGGCGCCCCGGACGATCTCGCGGCCGTGCGTGGTCACCGCGCGCAGCAGCATCCCGTAGTCGTTGTTGACGGCGCGGTCGGCGAACACGCTGACCGAGGCGCGCAGTTCCTGGCCCGGCAGCAGCTCGACCTTGTACCAGCGGTGCTCGGCGAACTTCTCGCGGTCGGTGTAGAGGCCCGGCTTCAGCTCGGGCGCGTCCGTGCAGCTGCCGGCGCCCTTGGTGGCGACCGGGGTGACCACGGGCTCGGCCGCCCGGTCCACCAACTGCTTCACGCGGCCCGACAGTTCGTCGGTGTGCTGGACGGCCGTGTAGGTGCCGCCGGTGGCCTCCGCGATGCAGGTCAGCTGCTGGCGGATCTTCGCGTTGGGCACCAGGCCCAGTGTGTCGATGACCAGGTGGATGCCGCGCGCCGCGATGTCGCGGGCGACCTCGCACGGGTCGAGCGGGCCGCAGGTGTCCTCGCCGTCGCTGATCAGCACGATCCGGCGGGTGGAGTCACCGCCCTCCAGGTCGTCGGCGGCGCCCAGCAGCGCGGGGCCGATCGGGGTCCAGCCGGTGGGGGCGAGCGTGGCGACGGCGGTCTTCGCCTCGGTGCGGTCCAGCGGGCCGACCGGGTACAGCTGCTTGGTGTCCTTGCAGCCCACCTTGCGGTCGTCGCCCGGATAGTCGGCGCCGAGGGTGCGGATGCCGAGCTGCACCTGCTCCGGCACCGCGTCCAGGACCTCGTTGAACGCCTGCTTCGCCGCGCTCATCCGGGACTGGCCGTCGATGTCGCGGGTGCGCATGGAACCGCTGACGTCGAGGACCAGTTCGACCTTGGGGGAGGCTTTCGTGGGGGTTTCGTCGGCCGATGCGGGCAGCGCCGAGCCGAGCCCGGCGGTCAGGGTGGCGAGCAGGACGCCCACCCCGACCGTCAGCCTTCTTCTTATGATCATCGCCGGATAGTAGTGAACATCAGTTCGCTATCCAAAACGGCTGGTTGCCGCCGTACGCGCGCACGGCGGCGACATGACGGCCGGTCAGGCGGAGCGGTCCCCGCCGAGCAGCGGCCCCGCCGCCCGCTCCAGTACGGAGTTGACCCGCTCCCACGCCGTCAGATCCCGTTCCACCGCCTCCAGCAGCACGTCCTCGCCGGTCTCCCACCCGGCGGCGACCGCGACCGGGTCCGCGCCCGTCGCCGCCGAAGCGGCGAGGGCCGCCGCGCCGAGCGCCACCAGCTCCCCGGCGCCCGGCACGATCACCGGCCGCCCGGACAGCCGCCGCACGGTCTCCACCCACACGCGCCCCTGCGCGCCGCCGCCGATCAGGCGCAGCGGCCGGGCCGCCACCTCCGGGTCCGCCGGGTCGAGACCGCAGGCCCGCGACAGCTCGTCGAGCGCCCGCAGCACGGTCACCACCGCGCCCTCGTAGGCGGCGCCGAGCAGCTGCCGCGGGGTCGTGTCGTGCCGCAGTCCGGTGAGGAGACCGGCGGCCGTCGGCAGGTCCGGGGTGCGCTCGCCGTCCAGATAGGGCAGCAGCACCGCCTCGCCGCCGGGCGCCGCGTCATTGCGGTCCAGGCCCAGCAGCGCCGCAACCTTGTCCACGGCGAGCGTGCAGTTGAGGGTGCAGGCCAGCGGCAGATACGTACCGTCCGCCGCCGCGAAGCCGGAGAGCGCGGCCGACGCCGGCCGGGTCCGGGACGCCGCGAAGACCGTGCCCGAGGTGCCCAGGCTCAGCACCGGGTGGTCCAGGAGCCCGCCGCCGCCCAGGCCCAGCCCGACGGCGGCGCTCATGTTGTCCCCGGTGCCCGCCGCGACGGCGATCCCGGCGGGCAGGCCCAGCGCCTCGGCGGCGGCGTCCGTCAGCGAACCGGCCCGGGCCCCGCCGCTCGGGGCCACCTCGGGCAGCAGCGCCGGGTCGAGGCCGATGAGCGCGAGGAGTTCGGGGTCGTAGGCGCCGGTCGCGGTGGAGTACCAGCAGGTGCCCGAGGCGTCGCCCGGGTCGGTGACCGCGCGGCCGGACAGCCGCTCGGTCAGGAAGTCGTGGGGCAGGCGCACCGCGGCGACGGCCTCGGCGGTCTCCGGCTCGTTCTCCCGCAGCCACTGCCACTTCGACGCGGTCATCGCGGCCACCGGGACGGAACCGGTGCGCGCGGTCCAGGCGTCCGGGCCGCCGAGCGCGGCGGTGAGGGCCGCGGCCTGCGGGGCGGACCGGGTGTCGTTCCACAGCAGGGCCGGGCGCAGCGGACGGCCCTCGGCGTCCAGGACGACCAGGCCGTGCTGCTGGCCGGCGACCGCGATGCCCACCACGTCCGTCGCGGCGATCCCGGACTCCTTCAGCCCGGCGGCGACCGCGTCGCGCAGGGCCTGCCACCAGACCTCGGGGTCGCTCTCGCGCGCACCGCCCTCGCCGGTGACCACGTGCGGGGCGCGGCCGACGGCGAGCAGCCGGCCGGTGGCGGTGTCGGTGAACGCCGCCTTGGTGGACTGGGTGGAGCTGTCCACACCGATGACGACGGTATGCGGCGGCATGGCTGACCTCATTCGCTGATGTATTTGATCGTACGCAAAACAAATTACGTGATCGAACCCGCGCGGAACAGGCCCAGGACCGGGTTCGCCGGAGCGGCGTCCGGACCTCTCCGCTCCTGGGGCTTTACGTCGCACGGGCTGTCCGTGCATGATTAGTCATGACAGTGAACAAATTGAGGTTCGGCCGCCCGACCGGCTGCGGACCCACGGCCCCGAAGGCGGCACCACCATGACGGAACGCTTCGCACCGACCCCCGAGGACAAGTTCACCTTCGGTCTGTGGACCGTGGGCTGGCAGGGCCGCGACCCCTTCGGTGACGCGACGCGCGCCGCGATCGACCCGGTCGACTCCGTCCAGCGCCTCGCCGAGCTCGGCGCGTACGGCGTGACCTTCCACGACGACGACCTGATCCCCTTCGGCTCCTCGGACACCGAGCGCGAGGGCATCGTCAAGCGCTTCCGCCAGGCGCTCGACGCGGCCGGCCTCGTCGTCCCCATGGCCACGACGAACCTCTTCACCCACCCCGTCTTCAAGGACGGCGCCTTCACCGCCAACGACCGGGACGTCCGGCGCTACGCCCTGCGCAAGACCATGCGCAACATCGACCTGGCCGTCGAGCTGGGCGCCACCACCTACGTCGCCTGGGGCGGCCGGGAGGGCTCCGAGTCCGGCGCCGCCAAGGACATCCGCGTCGCGCTCGACCGGATGAAGGAAGCCTTCGACCTCCTGGGCGACTACGTCACCGAGCAGGGCTACGACCTGAAGTTCGCCATCGAGCCCAAGCCGAACGAGCCGCGCGGCGACATCCTCCTCCCCACCATCGGCCACGCCCTCGCCTTCATCGAGCGCCTGGAGCGCCCCGAGATGGTCGGCGTCAACCCGGAGGTCGGGCACGAGCAGATGGCCGGGCTGAACTTCCCGCACGGCATCGCCCAGGCCCTGTGGGCGGGCAAGCTCTTCCACATCGACCTCAACGGCCAGTCCGGCATCAAGTACGACCAGGACCTCCGCTTCGGCGCCGGCGACCTGCGCCAGGCGTTCTGGCTGGTCGACCTCCTGGAGAACTCCGACTACGCCGGCCCGCGCCACTTCGACTTCAAGCCGCCGCGCACCGAGGACTACGACGGCGTCTGGGCCTCCGCCGCCGGCTGCATGCGCAACTACCTCATCCTCAAGGAGCGCGCCGCCGCCTTCCGCGCCGACCCGGCCGTCCAGGACGCCCTGCGCGCCGCCCGCCTGGACGAGCTGGCCCAGCGCACCGCCGAGGACGGCGTGGCCGGGCTGCTCGCCGACCGCTCCGCGTTCGAGGAGTTCGACGTGGACGCGGCGGCCGAGCGCGGCATGGCCTTCGAGGCCCTGGACCAGCTGGCGATGGACCACCTGCTCGGCGTCCGCTGACCCCACGGGGCCGGCAAGGGGGCGGACGCACGAAGCGTCCGCCCCTTCCGCGTGTCCCGGACCGCCGTCTTTCGCATGTCCCGGGCCGCCGTCTTCCGTGTGTCCCGGGCCGGCGCCTTCCGTACGTCCCGGGCCGGCGCCTTCCGTACCTCTCAGGCCGGCGCCGGGCGCGCGTACGCAACCGGGTCGGCCAGCACGTCCGTCATCACCAGCGCCGCCGCGCCCCGGGCCGCGTCCCCCGCGACCGACGACGCGCGCAGCCGGCCCCCGTCGGGCGCCCAGAGCCCGGAGACCACCCGGCCCGTCAGCTCCCCGTCGGCCGGCGCGGCCAGCCACGGCATCAGGTTCCGGTAGATCCCGCCGAGCACCACCGCGTCCGGGTCCAGCAGATTGACCGCGCCCGACAGCACCCGCCCCAGCATCCGCCCGGCCTCCGCGACCGCGCCGACCGCCCGCTCGTCGCCCGCCCGCACCCGCCGCTCCAGCTCCGCGACCCCGAGTCCGCCGCCCCCGTCGATCCCGGCCGCCCGCAGCAGCGCCGCCTGTCCCGCGTACTGCTCCAGGCAGCCGCGCGAACCGCACCGGCACTGCGGACCGCTCGGGTCCACCACCACATGGCCGATCTCCCCGGCGAAGCCGTGCGCCCCGCGCAGCAGCTCGCCGTCGATCACCAGCGCACCGCCCACGCCGATCTCACCGGTCAGATAGAGGAAGCTGCGGATGCGCTCCAGGCCGCCGAACCACAGCTCGGCCAGGGCCGCCAGATTCGCCTCGTTCTCCGAGCGGACCGGCAGCTCCTGGTGGCCCGGGTGCTCGGCGGTCAGCGCGGCGGCGAACAGTTCCTCGGCCGGGACCTGGTTCCAGCCCAGGTTCGGTGCCTGGCGCACCGCGCCGCCCGAGACCAGGCCCGGCAGCGCCAGGGCCACACCGACCGGGTAGAGCTCCTGCTCCCGCGCCGAGTCCAGGGTGCGCGCGGCGATCCCGGCCGCCCGCGCGAGGACCTCGGCGGGCGGGGTGCCCCGGTTGTCCAGGTGCTCGGTGAGACGGACCCGGCCGGTGCCGGCCAGGTCGACCACGCACACCGACACGTAGTCGATGTTGACCTCGACCCCGAGCCCGGCCGGCCCCGTGCGGGCGGTTCTCAGCGCGGTCCCGGGGCGGCCGGCCTGCCCGCTGAACGTCTTGCCGGACTCGGTCAGGAACCCGGTTTCGAGCAGCTGCTCGACCAGCGAGGACACGGCGGCCCGGGTCAGCCCCACGCGCGCGGCGACACCGGCCCGGGTCGCCTCGCCCTCGTCGCGGACGGCCCGCAGCACGAGGCTCAGATTGCTGCGCCGGACGGTGTCCTTGTCGGCCTTGGGCCCCAGCGGTGTGAGGTTGCTCTTCATATCGGACCTGAGCCTATGCGATTCCGTACGCCAGTACGGTCGCGATCCGGGCGAACCGGGCCCCGCACCGCGGGGCCCGGCCCGGGGCTCAGGAGGCGGACGCCCCGCGCTCCTCGAGCATGTCCGCCATGAGCGCGATCTCCGACTTCTGGGCCAGGGCCATGCCCGACGCCAGGTTCCTGATCTCCTCGGTCTTCGCCGCCGAGGCCGCCGCCCGCGCCATCTCGGCGCCGGACCTGTGGTGCGTGGTCATCAGCCTCAGGAACAGGATCTCGGCGTCCCTGCCCTTAGCGGCCCGCAGCTCGTCCAGCTCGGCGTCGGTGGCCATGCCGGGCATCAGCGCGCCGTCACCCCGCGGGGTGAAGGTGTGCCCCATCCACGCCATGGGCGGCCCGGGGGAGCTCTTCGCCCGGCCCCACATCTCCAGCCAGCCCAGGAGCATGCCGCGCTGGTTGGCCTGGGTGTTGATGATGTCGAACGCCAGCCGGCGCACCGCCTCGTCCGAGGTGCGGTCCCGGACGATGAACGCCATCTCGACCGCCTGCTGATGGTGGACCGCCATGTCCCGCGCGAACCCCACATCGGCCGAGGTCTCGGCCGGCGCGGCGGCGGACGCCGCCGCCGAGGGCGCCGACGTCGACGGGCGTACGAAGGTCAGCGCGATCAGGGCCAGCGCCAGCAGCAGCACCGCACCACCGGCCACCACCAGGGGCCGTGAGGTGCGCGGGGCGGCCGTCACCCGGCGATCCCGCCGGTGCAGGCGGCGCCCGGCTCAGGGGTCTGCGGGCCCTGCACGTACTTCGTGAAGAACTGCGCGACACGGGGGTCGGTGGCGCTCTTGACCGTGAGCTGCTTCCCCCAGGCACTCAGCATCAGCGGCGCGGCCTGGTCCTCCACCGGGCTCATCAGCGAGTACGGCGTGGCCGACACCCGCTCGTTCAGCTTCTTGACGTCGGCGGGCTTCGCCTCGCTGGTGTACGTGACCCACACCGCGCCGTGCTCCAGCGAGTGCACGGCGTTCTCCTTCGGTATGGCGTCGGTGTAGACGTCACCGTCGCAGTTCATCCACACCGGGTTGTGGTCGCCGCCGACCGGCGGGTTCATCGGGTAGTCGACGGTCTTGTCGACATGGTTCTGGGTCAGCTTGTCCCAGCTCTTCTCGCCGGTGACGGGCGAGGTCTTGGCCTCGGCCTCGGCCTTGTCCTGCTCATCGGCCGCATTCATCAGATAACCGCCGCCGACCACGAGCCCGGCGACCACCAGCACGCCTACGGCGAGCGTGATGACGCGGGAGCGGCGCTCACGGGCCCGCTCCTGACGGCGGGCCTCCTCCAGCTTGGCGCGGCGGGCGGCGGCGGGGCTGTTCTGCTTCCCGGTGTTCTGCTTGCCGGTGTTCTGCTTGTCGGCGGAAGCCATGACGGGTCCTTCGGTTCATAGGGTCGTGAGACGGACTGCGTACGGCAGGGGGAGCCGCCGCACCCGCGAACGGGCACGGGCGTCCCCGGCCGTCCTAGGTCCGCTGAACCTGAAGGCGCAGGGGGTCGACCTCGCCGACCGCGTCGTTGGAAGGGCCCCGGATCGACTCACCGCCGGTCAGGGGGCGGTGCGGGAGCAGCGCCACGGCCGTCGAGGGGACCGCCGCCGGACCCGGCTGGGCGGGCAGCACGACGGGCGCCGAATGCTGCGAGGCGTCGTGGCAGGAATCCCCCACGCCCCGGTCGCCGGGGGCGTCGGCCGTCACGACCCGGACCACCGTGAGGTCGGTCTGCGTCGCGAGGGCCGAGGCCGGGGCGAACTCGGGGGAGGGGTGGGGGCGTACGGGCTGCGTCGCGCAGCACGAGACGAGTGTGACCAGGACGAACAGCCAGGCGAGCGCGACCGGCGCACCGGTGCCGCGCAGCCGCTCCGCCCCCTCGCTCACCCTGTTCATCCCGCACATCGTACGCGGCGCGTTGAAGATTCAAGCAGTGCGCGGGAAGAAGCGGCGAACCTGTGGATTCCACCGGCGGGAGCTCGGTTCCGGCCGTGGCGAGATAGTGTGCCCCGGTGACCACGCACTCGAACGTATCTGCGGGCTGGTATCCCGATCCGCACGGCGCCCCTCAGCTGCTGCGCTACTGGGACGGTTCCCAGTGGACGGAGCACACCCACCCCGCGGGCGATCAGGCCCAGGCCCCCGCGCAGCCGCAGCAGCAGCCGCAGGCCCAGGTGCCGCAGCAGCCGGCGGCGCCGCAGCCCACGGCCGTTCCCCAGCAGGGTGCCCCGCAGCACCCGCAGGGCGGCGCCCCCGGCGGCTCGCTCTTCGATCAGCAGGTCCTGGTCGTGAACCAGAAGGCCAAGCTGATCGAGGTGACGAACGAGTACAGCGTCTTCGATCAGCACGGCAACACCATCGGCTCGGTCGTCCAGGTCGGCCAGGGCGCCATGCGCAAGGTGCTGCGGTTCCTGACCAGCATCGACCAGTACCTGACCCACCGCCTGGAGATCCGCGACGCGCACGGCCGGCCGCAGCTGCTGCTGACCCGCCCCGCGAAGTTCATCAAGTCCCGGGTCGTCGTGGAGCGCCCCGACGGTCAGCCGGTCGGCGAGATCGTCCAGCAGAACGCCATCGGCAAGATCAACTTCGCGATCATGGCCGGCGGACAGCAGATCGGTGCGATCAAGGCCGAGAACTGGCGCGCCTGGAACTTCGCGATCGTCGACCACAACGACCAGGAGATCGCCCGGATCACCAAGACCTGGGAAGGGCTGGCGAAGACGCTGTTCACGACGGCGGACAACTACGTCCTCCAGATCCACTACCAGCTGCCGGAGCCGCTGCTGAGCCTCGTGGTGGCGACGGCCCTGACCGTGGACACCGCCCTCAAGCAGGACGCCCGCGGCCTGGGCTGAGCCCGGGCCCCGCGCGCCCGGGCACAGGGACGCCCGCACCCCGGACCGGGTGCGGGCGTCCTCGTGCGCTCAGCGGGGGGCGCGGTCCGGCGGCCCCTCGTCGGCGGGCCCCAGCCGGGAGAACACCGCGGCGAGGACCACGGCGGCCAGGGCTCCGGCGGCCACCCCGCTGCCGAACACCGTACGGGCCCACACCGGCAGTCCCGCGTACATGTCGGGGGCGAAGACCGGCAGCAGGCCGACGCAGAGTGCCAGGGCCACCACGATGCCGTTCGTGCCGTGGCCGAGGTCCTCCCTGCTGAGCATGGAGAACCCCATCGTCGCGATCACGGCGTAGATGATCAGCCCCGCGGCACCGACCACCGGCTCCGGGATGGCGGCGAGCAGCCGGGTGAGCGGCGTGATCAGACCGCACGCGATCAGCAGCACCCCGGCGCCCGCCGTGACGAACCGGCTGCGCACCCGGGTGAGCTGGACGATGCCGATGTTCTCGGCACTGGTCACCATCAGCGACGTACCGAAGACACCGGCGCCCAGCGAGGTCACGGCGTCGGCGCGGGAGATCCGCGGCACATCGCGCGCCGCGTCCGGGGTCCGGCCCACCGCCTCGCTGTTGAGCACGGTCTGCCCGGTCGCCTCGGCCAGCGAGGCCAGCGCGAACACCAGCAGCGGCACGGCCGCCAGCAGATCGAAGTGCGGGGTGCCGTACGGGAACGGGTCGGGCAGCGCGAACGCGCTGCCGTGCGCCATGTGGAAGGCCGTACCGCTGAGCGCGGCGACCAGCGTGCCGCCCGCCAGCCCGAAGAGCACCGACATCTGCCGCCAGATGCCGCGCAGGAGCAGGAAGAACAGCGCGGTGATGCCGAGCGTGGCGAAGCCGAGACCCGGCCCTGAGGCGATCATCGGCGCGGTGATCTTGATCATGTTGATGCCGATCAGGACCACCGTGGTGCCCATGACCAGCGGCGGGAAGTACCGCACGAGGCGCCCGTAGAGCGGCAGCACGGCGATCAGGAAGACCGCCGCGATGAGGACCGAACCGGAGGCGGTGGCGGGACCGTGCTCCTTGGCGACCTGGAGGAAGATCGCCACCGCCGCGCCGCCCGGCAGCATCAGGAACGGCAGCCGGGCACCGATCCGCAGGGCCCTCACCCCCAGGGACTGCAGGAGCGCGCCGATGCCGCAGAGCAGCAGCGTCGCGCTGAGCAGCGATGCCGTCTGGGACGCGGTGAGCGACAGGGTGGTGCCGATCAGGATGACGGAGGAGACGGGGGCGGCGACCCCCGCGAGCAGGTGCTGGAAGGCGAGCGGGGCCAGCCGGGGGAGCGGCAGCCGCTCGTCGACCGGTGCGACGGACGGGGCCGGTGCCTCGGGGGCGGCGGCGGGGACGGGGGAGGCCACGGTCCGGCTCAGCCCTTCGGGACGTCGAGCCAGGGAAGCTCCTGGGCCGAGTAGCGGTAGGAGCGGAACACGGCGTTGGGCTCGGAGGGGAACAGCTTGCGCACCTCTTCCTCCTGGTAGCCGCCGAAGAACGGCACCACGTACTCCCAGCAGAGGTAGCCGTCCGCGGTCACCTCGAAGAGGCGTCCCGCCGGGGAGTCCGTCACCAGGGTGTTGCCGTTGGGCAGGCGCTGGGCGCTGCCCATGAACGGGGCGAAGAACGACTCGCGGGCCGGGTCGTGGTACTCCCAGGCAATGGTGCCACTCGACCGGTCGATCTCGATGACCCGGCTGAACGGCACGTCCCAGTGCGGCCGGAAGACGCCGTTGTCGAAGACGAGGAAGTTGCCGTTGTCGAGTTCGGTCGGGCAGTGCTGCTGCGAGACGACGCCGGGTTCGCTGCGCCAGATGATCTCACCGGTCGCGCGGCTGATGACGACGACGGCGGAGACGGACCGGAAGCTCGCCAGGATGTTGCCGTCACTGGTCGGCAGCACGCTGTTGATCAGCGGGTAGTGCTCGCGCGCGTAGTCGGGGTGCAGCGGGAAGGCCTCGCGGTCGAGGTGCTCGGAGACCTTCCACTCCCACACCGTCTTCCCGTCCGCGTCCACCTCGACGATGGTGTCCGCCCACACCGTCCCCTCGGCCTCCGAGCCGGGCACGCCGCCCCGGACCGCAGCGGCGGCGTCGCCGGTCAGCGGCTCCAGCGCGGTGTAGAGGATGCGGCCGTCGCCGTAGTGGTGGGCGTCGTGGTGCTGGTAGCGGTCGCGGTGCTCACGCACGACCGCGCCGTCCGGGGTGATCTCCTGCATGATCCCGCCGCGGTACTTGTGCCACATCGGGAAGAGCGCCGGCTCGTCCGGCAGGACACCGCTGTAGGCCAGATTGCCGTTGGGCAGGATGCGGGCGTGCCGCCCCGGCCGGTACGGGAGGTTCCACTGGTGGACCACCTCGCCGCGGAGGTCGATCAGATACACCTCGCCGCCGCCGGTCAGCGGGGCGAAAAGGGTGTATCCGCCATAGCTGGCGTCTTCGTCCAGGGCCATGAGCCCGGTACCGCGGCGCCGTCGCTGGTTCTGGTCGACGAGAGGCATGAATCGGCCCTCCTGGTTAATTTTTTTAGGTGGCAGTTAAAAGATTAACCGGCCCGGTAGGCTGCTCACTGCCCCGCCGGCTGTGGCGTGCGGCACGTGGGACACGGAGTGGATGAGATGAGCGAAGCGGACACCTTGCTGGTCGGGCCGGGAATCCGCCGCCGGCGGCGGGCGCTCGAACTGACCCTCGCGGAGGTCGCGCGGCGGGCGGGGCTCTCCGTCCCCTTCCTCAGCCAGATCGAGAACGGCCGCTCCCGGCCGAGCATGGGATCGCTGCAGCGCATCGCCGACGCGCTCGACACGACGGCGGTGCAGCTGATGGCGACGGCACAGGCGCCCCGCCCCGTCGACGTGGTGCGCGGCACCTCCGCCTCCGTGCGGGAGTCCGGCGCGGACGGCGACGGCCGGATGCGGCCCCTGGTCCGCGGCCACCAGCGCCTGCACGCGCTGGAGTTCACCGGTGACCATGACTGGGGCCGCGAGTTCCGGCACCGCAACGACGAGATCCTCTACGTCGCCGACGGCTCGGCGGAGGTCGAGGCGGACGGCGACTTCTACCGCCTGGAGCGGGGTGACACGCTCTACTGCGCCGGAGGTCTCGTGCACCGCTGGCGCCCCATCGAGCCGGGCACCCGGGTCCTCGTGGTCGGTATCGCGGACCACGTCCAGGTGATGGACGAACAGAGCGGGTGAGGGCGGGCGCCCCCGGACACCGGTACGCCGCGGGCAAATAGTTTACGGGTGTAATACCTGCTAAGGTGTATGGGTGAGTGATACATCGATAAGGGCCGGCCGGCCCTCCGTCCGCAGGCTCCCGCTGACCGGCCCGCTGCGCCTGGCGCGGCCGTCCGACATGTGGTTCAAGCCCGCCACCAGCGTCGTCGTGGCCACCGCGATACCCAACCTGGTGCTCCTCGCTCTCGGCCGGCTCGATCTGGTGATGTACACGATGGCCGGCTCGCTCTGCGCGCTGTACGGCCACAACCTCCCGTACGCCCGCCGCGCCGGCACCGTCGCCGCGGTGGTCCTCGGCATGACCGCCGGCCTCGGCGCCGCCCTCGTCGTCGCCTCGCTCACCGGATCGGCCGCCGTCCTCATCGCCGCCGGCGCGCTGCTGGCCGCCGGCCAGAAGCTGCTCTGCGACGCGACCCGGATCGGGCCGCCCGGACCGGTGATCTTCACCTTCGTCAGCTCCGCCGCCCTCTTCGTCCCCCAGACGCTCGCCCAGGTCCCCGGCCACCTCGCCCTGACCCTCGGCGCGGGCGCCGTCGCCTGGCTCGTCGCCGTCGTCGCCCCTGCCCTCGTCCGCCGCGACGGACCCGAGCGCCGGGCCACCGCCCGCGCCCTGAACGCCGCCGCCGCGCACGCCGCCGCCCCCGGCCCCGCCACCCGCCGCGCCGCCGTCGCCGCCGTGCACGCCGCCTGGCAGACCCTCCTGGCCGCCGGCCGCCCCACCCCGGCCCGCCGGGCCCTCGAACGCCTCCTCGTCCACGCCGAGACCTCGGTCCTCGCGAGCACCCCCGACCCCGCCGACGCCGGCCGGCTCCGCGAGTGGGCCCGGCTCACCCGCGCCCGGGGCCCCGTGCCCACCCCGCCCCCCGCCCCCGGCACCGGCGCCGAACTCTTCGGGATCGACGCCGAGCGCACCGCCCTGGCCGGCGCCCCGCTCCGCGCACTGCTGAGCCGGATGGCCCCCGGCTCCCCGCTGCTCCCGGTCGCCGCCCGCACGCTCGTCGGCTGCGCCCTGGCCGGGTACGTCTGCTCGGCGGTGGGCGTCGGCCGTCCGTACTGGGCCATCGTCACCGCCGCCTCGCTCTACCAGGCCAACGTCACGCTCTCCTGGAACCGCACCCTCCAGCGGACCCTCGGCAACCTCATCGGCGTCCTGGTCTTCGCCGCCGTCCTCCCGGCCGCCCGGACCGCCCCGCTCGCCCTCATCGGCTTCTGCCTCCTCTTCGCCTTCTCGGCCGAGGCGCTGATCACCCGCAACTACTGGCTCGGCTCCGTCGCGGTGACCCCGATGGCCCTGCTCGTCCTGGAGTACGCGGGCAGCCATCCGGCCGGTGAGCTGATCGGCGACCGGGTCCTGGACACCGTGATCGGCGCCGCCATCGGTTTCCTCGCCGCCGTCCTGGTCACCAACCGCCGCGCCACCGGACGCGTCGAGCGCGCGCTGGCCGACGCCGAACGCGCCCGCGCCCACGCCGTGCGGGCCCTCGCCGAGCCCGGAACCGCGCCCGCCGCCCTGGACGCCGCCCGCCGCCGGCTCACCGGCACCCTGGTCGAGCTGCGCGAGGCGGACGAGACCGCGGCCGGCGAGTGGTGGCAGCCGGCCCTGCCCCGGGAGGCGGTGCTCGCCGCCGAGCAGGCCGGACACCGTACGCTCGCGGCGACAGCGAAACGGCAGGGGCTGTTCGTCCCCGCCCAGGAGAACGGAGCGGTGTGACCGACGACATCGTCGCCTCGGTGGTCCGGCAGTGGCAGGCCGTGAACCCGGAACTGGACACCGGGCCCATGGAGCTCATCGGCCGGATCAACCGCTGCTCCGCGCTGCTCCAGCAGGCCGAGGACGCCCCGCTGCGGGCGGCCGGGCTGACCCGCGCGGAGTTCGACCTCCTCGGAGCCGTACGCCGTACCGACCGCGAACTCACCCCCGGTGAACTGGCGCGGGAGACCTTCTCCTCCGGCGCCGCCGTCACCAAGCGGCTGCGGGTCCTCCAGGAGCGCGGCCTGATCGCCCGGCGCGGGGACGAGCGCGACCGCAGGGTCGCCTACGTCCGCCTCACCGACGAGGGCCGCGACCTGGTCGACGGACTGCTGCCCCGGCAGCTGGCGTACGAACGCGCGGTGCTCTCCGGCCTCGACGCCGGGACCCGCGACCGGCTCAGCGCGCAGCTCAGCGAGCTCCTGGTGCAGCTGGAGGGGCGCATCGGGGGCGCCCGCCGGTAGGCGGCGCCGCACGGCATCACTCATACGGGCGCCTTCGTTCATATGTGCCCATCTCTCGCCCCGCAGGGCGATTCTTCCTTATTCCTCCGCCCCGTCACTCCCCGCACACGCCCGAAGGCGGTGCGTATGAAAACTCGTGAGCGTACTACCGCGGGAGCGCTCGCGCAGGGGGTTGGAGGAATGTGCAAAAGCGCTGATTCGATCTGACTAAGCTCACGCGCAGTGAAGCCGAGTTGAGGTGAATTCGCGCGCTTGTTCTCTTCGTTCATACAAGCGCCGAATCTCCGGAATACATCCCGAATCAACCGCCAGAGGTTCAGATGGCCCGTGTTGAATCACCGCCGGCCGGCCGGGAAGCCCCCGTCGCCCGCGCCCTGTTGCTGCCCGTCGTCGTGATGGCGGGGGCAACCACCGCCGCGGCGGCGCTGGTTGCCGAGCCCGCGCGGATAGCAGTCGTGTGGTGCGGGGCATTCGCCACCGTCGTGGTCGCCGCGCTCGCGGTGGAGATCGCCCGCCGCGGCCGGACGATCCGCCGCCGGAACGCCGAGTACCAGCAGCGCGTCTCCGCCCTGGAACGGCGCATCGCCGAGCACGACGAAGAGACCACCCGCATCAGCAAGGAGCTGCTGCCGTCCGCCATCCACCGTCTGCGCGTGGGCAATTCGCCCGACGAGGTGCTGCGCGACGTGGTGGACTCCGACCCGGTCTACCGCCACCTGCCCGACTCCCAGCGCTCCCTCGTCTACACGGTTCTCGACATCATCGACAACGAGGAAGCGACCCGGGACTCCGCGCAGCGCGCCTTCGTCAACGTCGCCCGGCGCGTCCAGGCGATCGTCCACCGGCAGGCCAGTGAGCTCCGTGAGATGGAGGAGCACCACGGGCGCAACCCCGACGTCTTCGACGACCTGCTCCGCATCGACCACGGCACCGCGCTGATCGGCCGCCTCGCCGACTCCATCGCGGTCCTCGGCGGCGCCCGCCCCAGCCGCCAGTGGCCCAAGCCCGTCCCGCTGTTCAGCGTGTTGCGCGGCGCCATGTCGCGCATCCTGGAGTACCCGCGCGTCGATCTGCACTCGATCGCCAAGGTCGCCATCATCGGCACCGCGGTCGAACCGCTCATCCACGCCTGCGCCGAACTACTCGACAACGCCACCCGCTACTCGCCCCCGCAGACCCGGGTGCACGTCACCGCGGTCGAGGTGCAGACCGGCATCGCCATCGAGATCGAGGACGGCGGCGTCAGCCTCAGCGAGGAGGCCCGGGCCCGCGCCGAGAACATGCTCGCCCGGGCACGGGCCGGGTCCAGCATGAACGACCTCGGTGAGTCCCCGCGCCTCGGCATGGCCGTCGTCGGCCGCCTCGCCCGGATGTACGACCTCCAGGTCTCGCTGCGCCAGTCCGCGTACGGCGGCGTCCGCGCCGTGCTCATCGTGCCCCGCGCCATGATCACCACCGGCCCGGCCCCCGGCATCGCCCACGGCATCGGCGCCACCTCGCGGCCCACCAGCGACATCGACCTCGCCGACATGCAGCACGTCGTGCCGCCCCGCGGCAAGCGCCGCAAGCCCAGCCCCGTCGCCGCACGCCCCGCGACCGGCCCGGTCGTCTCCGAGCCCGGCCCGGCCGCCCCGGCCACCCCGGCCCTCGCCATGCAGGACGACGTGCCCGTCGTGACCGAGTGGACCGCCGGCGGACTCCCGCAGCGCCGCAGCCGCGGCCGCGCCCCGCTCGGCTCGCACAACCTCCCCGCACAGGCGGCCGACCCCACCGCCGGCCGCACCAACGGCCACGGCTACGGCCAGGACAACAGCAAGGAACCGCCCCCCGGCATCTGGCTGGAGGCGTTCACCAAGGCCGCCAACGGCGTGCCCCAGGAGCCGAGGGCGGACGAAGACTCAGACGACGCGTGGGACAAGGGAGATCAGCGGTGATCCAGCAGCGGGGCAACATGGACTGGATGCTCAAGGAACTCGCCGACGACGTCCCGGACATCCACCAGATCGTCGTCCTCTCGGCCGACGGACTGCGCATCGCCCAGCACGGCGGCGACCCCGACGTCGCCGACCGGCTCGCGGCGGCCTGCGCCGGGCTCCAGAGCCTGGCGGCGGCCGTCGCCTCCGAGATCCCGTACAGCGACGGCCGGATGAGGCTCGTCGTCATCGAGGTCACCGGCGGTTTCTTCTACCTGATGGCCGCCGGGACCGGCGCCTACCTCGCGGTCCTGGCCGGCGAGACGGTGGACGCCGGGCACGTCGGGGCGCGGATGCGCGACATGGTCGTACGCATCGGCGGCCACCTCACGAGTCCGCCCCGCCACGACGGGCAGGCCGGATGAACTCTCCCCGACGAGAACGCCGCACGGCCGATCCGGCACTGAGCGACCCGGAGAGGCTCTACGTCATCACCGGCGATCCCGACGGCAGCGAGCGGGCAGCGCTCGACCTGGTCACGATGATCGTCTCGAAGTCGGAGCCGACGCCGACGGTCCAGCCCGAGCAGGCCGTGATCCTCCGGCTCTGCCAGGCCCCGTTATCCGTCGCCGAGCTCTCCGCCTACCTCAGCCTGCCGTTCAGCGTGGTGACCTCGCTCCTCACCGAACTCCTCGCCACCGGTCTGATCGAATCGCGCGCGCCGATCGTCCGCGCGACCCTCCCGGACCGTTCCCTCCTCGAAGCGGTGATGCATGGACTTCAGAAACTCTGACACGATCACGGGCCCCCGCAGCGAGGACGTCCTGCCCACCACGGCCACCGCCGCGGTGAAGGTCGTGATCGTCGGAGGCTTCGGGGTCGGCAAGACGACCATGGTCGGCTCGGTCAGCGAGATCCGGCCGCTGACCACCGAAGAGACGATGACCCAGGCCGGCGTCGGCGTGGACGACAACTTCGGCGTGGAGAGCAAGACCGCCACCACCGTCGCCATGGACTTCGGCCGGATCAGCATCAGCGAGGAACTGGTCCTCTACCTCTTCGGCACGCCCGGCCAGGAACGCTTCTGGTTCCTCTGGAACGGCCTGTTCGAAGGCGCTCTCGGAGCCGTCGTCCTGCTCGACACCCGCCGGCTCGAAACGAGCTTCGACGTCATCGGGCGGCTTGAGGAGCGCGGGGTGCCGTTCGTCGTCGCCATCAACACCTTCCCCGACGCACCGAAGCACCCCGTCGAAGCGCTGCGCGCCGCCCTGGACCTCCCGGAAGAGGTCCCGATAGTGGATTGCGACGCGCGGCTGCGCGGCTCCAGCCGCGATGTGCTGCTGACCCTGATGCGCTATCTGCACAGCCTCGCCCTCCCGCTCGGCTGACCCCTGCGCGCACCCTTCCCGAACCCGTTCCGCGCGTCCCCACCGCGCCCCCGACCGTCGGGCCCCGAGGCCCGACCCCTGGAGCGATCGTGACAACCCCCTTCCCCTACGAGCACGGCCCGGTCCCGCCCCCCGAGTGCCCGGCCCACGGCCTGGGCGTCGGACCCGGCGGCCTGCGCCGGCTCTACGGCCCCGAGGCCGAGCAGGACCCGCACGGCCTGTACGAGAAACTGCGCGCCGAACACGGCACGGTGGCCCCGGTCCTGCTGCACGGCGACGTGCCCGCCTGGCTGGTCCTCGGCCACAGCGAGAACCTGCACATGACCCGTACTCCCTCGCAGTTCTCCCGCGACTCGCGCCGCTGGCGGGCCCTGCAGGACGGCAGCGTCGCCCCCGACCACCCGCTGGCGCCGATCTTCACCTGGCAGCCGATCTGCGTCTTCGCCGACGGAGCCACCCACGAACGCCAGCGCGGCGCCGTCACCGACTCGATGGCCCGCATCGACACGCGCGGCGTGCGGCGCCACGTCAACCGGTACAGCAACCGGCTCGTCAACGGCTTCTGCCGGGAGGGCCGCACCGACCTCGTCGCCGACTTCGCCGAGCGGCTGCCCATGATGGTCATGTGCGCCATCCTCGGCATGCCGGAGGAGTACAACGACCGGATGGTCGAGGCGGCCCGCGACATGATCAAGGGCACCGCGACCGCCGTGCAGAGCAACGCCTACGTGGTGGGAGTGCTCACCCGCCTGGTCGAGCGCCGCCGCCGCGAACCGGCCGACGACTTCGCGACCTGGCTCGTCGAGCACCCCGCGAACATGAACGACCAGGAGGTCGCCGAGCATCTGCGGCTCATCCTGATCGCGTCCTACGAGGCCACCGTCAACCTGATCGCCAACGTCCTGCGCATGGTGCTCACCGACCCGCGCTTCCGGGCCCGGCTCAGCGGCGGCCACATGACCGTCCCCGAGGCGGTCGAGCAGACCCTGTGGGACGAGCCGCCGTTCACCGCCGTCTTCGGCCGCTGGGCCGTCGGTGACACCGAACTGGGCGGGAAGCACATCAAGGCCGGCGACGCCCTGATCGTCGGCATCGCACCGGCCAACACCGACCCCGTGGTCCGTCCCGACCTGACCGCCAACATGGAGGGCAACCGCTCCCACCTGGCGTTCAGCGGCGGCCCCCACGAGTGCCCCGGACAGGACATCGGCCGGGCCATCGCGGACGTCGGTGTGGACGCCCTGCTGCTGCGACTGCCCGACCTCGAACTCGCGGTGGACGAGAACGAACTGCGCTGGGTCGGCAACTTCATGAGCCGTCACCTGGTGGAGCTGCCCGCCGAATTCGCCCCCCGCTCCCCGCAGGACGACCGGGAGCCGCCGTCCATGGGCCGGCCCAGCGCGGCCCGCCAGGACTGGGAGGTCCAGTCCGCCGTACGGCACACCGCCCCGACCCCCGTCCGCGCCCCCCTGGACCCGGCCCACGCGCCGTCGGCCGCCACCCCGGCGGGGGCGACCGCGACGGTCGACGGATCGGCGGAGGCGCTGTCCGGGGCGGCGGGCGACGGCACGGCCGGCGGCCGGGTCCCGCGCCAGCGCAAGCCCGGCGGCCCCGCCCGCCTCTGGCGCGTCGTGACCCGCTGGTGGAGCGGCGACTGACGCCGGAGCCGCCCCACGTACCATGCGGAAGCGTGAAGCTGACAATTCTGGGCGGCGGCGGATTCCGGGTACCCCTGGTCTACGGGGCGCTGCTCGCCGACCACGCCGAGGGCCGGGTCACGGCCGTCACCCTCTACGACACGGACACCGACCGGCTCGACGCCGTCGCCCGGGTCCTCGCCGAGCAGGCCGGTCCCCTCCCGGACGCGCCCGCCGTACGCGCCACGACCGACCTGGACGAGGCCCTGCGCGGAGCCGACTTCGTCTTCTCGGCGATCCGGGTCGGCGGCCTCGCGGGCCGGGCCGCCGACGAACGCGTCGCGCTGGACGAGGGCGTCCTCGGCCAGGAGACGGTCGGCGCCGGCGGCATCGCGTACGGGCTGCGCACCGTACCGGTCGCCGACGACCTCGCGCGGCGCATCGCCCGGCTCGCCCCGGACGCCTGGGTCATCAACTTCACCAACCCGGCCGGGCTCGTCACCGAGGCGATGTCCCGGCACCTCGGCGACCGCGTCATCGGCATCTGCGACTCGCCGGTGGGCCTCGGCCGCCGCATCGCCCGCGTCCTCGGCGCCGACCCGGACCTGGCCCGCGTGGACTACGTCGGCCTCAACCACCTCGGCTGGGTGCGCGGACTGTACGTCGACGGGCGCGACGAACTCCCGCGCCTGCTCAGCGAGCCCGGGCTGCTGGGCTCCTTCGAGGAGGGCCGGCTCTTCGGCGCCGACTGGCTGGCATCGCTGGGCGCGATCCCCAACGAGTACCTCCACTACTACTACTTCAACCGGGAGGCCGTCCGCGCCTACCAGGAGGCCGCGCAGACCCGGGGCGCCTTCCTCCGCGAGCAGCAGGAGGGCTTCTACGGCCGGATGAAGGACCCGGCGACCCCCGCCCTGGCCACCTGGGACCGCACCCGCGCGGAGCGCGAGGCGACCTACATGTCGGAGAACCGGGACGTCGCCGGGGCGGGCGAGCGGGACGAGAGCGACCTGGACTCCGGCGGCTACGAGCAGGTCGCCCTCGCCCTCATGCGGGCCATCGCCCGCGACGAGCGGACCACCCTGATCCTCAACGTCCGCAACCGGTCCACCCTCGCGGTCCTGGACGCGGACGCCGTGATCGAGGTCCCCTGCCTGGTCGACGCC
Source organism: Streptomyces sp. 130 (assembly GCF_007096885.1). GTDB lineage: Bacteria > Actinomycetota > Actinomycetes > Streptomycetales > Streptomycetaceae > Streptomyces. The sequence continues at coordinate 125,031 of NZ_VJNO01000010.1, forward strand.
AACGGCGCCCGCCCCGTCTCGGCCGACCCCCTGCCTTACCACGCGGTCGGCCTGGTCACCGCGGTGAAGGCCGTGGAGCGCGCGGTCCTGGAGGCCGCGGCGAGCGGATCGCGCGCGGACGCGGTCAAGGCCTTCGCCCTGCACCCCCTGGTCGACTCGGTCTCCGTGGCCCGCCGCCTGGTGGACGGCTATGTGAAGGCGCACCCCGGGCTGGCTTATCTGGGGGGCGTACGGTCATGACACCGCGCCCTCGGTGAGTGCGGTCAGGTCGGCCAGCAGCTCGGAAGCGGTCACCGCGTCCAGGCCGCCGAAGCGGAGGTCGTGGGGGCGGTGGTGCCAGTAGTCGGACGGTTCGACGTCGAGCCAGACGGTCTCCAGGGTCTGCTCCGGGTAGGTGTCGACCGCGCCGATCGCGATGCCCTCGGCCAGGGCGATCACCAGGTGGCCGGCGTCTCCCAGCCGCTTGGAGATCCAGCGCTCGACGCCGTTGTCCTCCGGATTCCCGCGCTGCCAGCCGTACCGCTCCAGGCCGAGGACCTTGCCCGTGGGCACCTTCGTCCCCTCGAAGCGCCTGAGGCGGTGGCCGGCGGCCTCCTCCGCGGTCAGGGCGTACACCGCTCGCCCGAGCTGCGGGAACGGCTGCACGACTCCCCGGTCCGCGAACACCTCCGACCAGGCGGCCACCGCCTCCTCGCCCAGCCGCAACGGGTGGGGCAGCCGCACGGCCGCCCCCTCGGGCAGCGCGAACGCCTCGCCCCCGACGCCGGTGAACGCGCGGTCCTCCGCCACCCGGAACGCCGTGGTCACCCCGTCCGCCTCGCTCACCCACACCAGCCGGCGCACCAGGTGCCACACCAGCGGGTGGCCGACGAACAGCTCGGTGAACTCCCGCGCCGTCCAGGAGCGGTCCGTCACCATGGCGGCCTCCAGCCGGCGCACCTGGTCGGAAGCGATCGCCCGCACCTCCTTCTTCAGGGCCATGAAGCGCTTGCGCTCGGCCACAGCCAGCTCGGGGTCGTCCTTCGCCCCGGGCTTCGGCAGGTCCTTGCGGAGCTTGCCGTCGCCGTCCCGGACACAGGGCCGCAGCTGCTCGTCGAAGCCCACGGTGAACGTCCGGCCGCCGTAGTCCACGACCGTGGAACCGTCCGCGTCGAGCCCGAGGTCGGGGACCAGCCGGTCCGAGAGCTGTTCGCCCGTCAGGCCGAGACCCGCGGCCACCTCGGCGATCTTCTCCGTCGCCCGCACCTTCAGGGCCTTGAACCTCACCCGCTGCGCCACGCCGTGCAGCTGGAGCAGCGCGACGTCGCTGCCGATCGCCGCCAGGACGTCCAGGCCCTCCACCGCCCGGTGATGGGCGTTCTCACCGGGCCAGGCGCGGATCACCGGGGTCAGCCGGTGCACCGTCCCGTCGTCGCCGAGCACTCCCAGGGCGTGCAGCGCCCACGCCTCCTCGGCGGGCAGGAGGGCGGCGCGCCACTGCTCGAAGAGCGCCCAGGCGAACTCCGCCGCCGAGGCCGCGTCCACGATCCCGAGCGCGTCGGCGAGACCCGGGTACGGCTCGCCGGGCCTGGACAGGGCGAGCATGGTCAGCAGATGGCGGACGGACTCCTCCGGCAGCGCCCCGCCCGACCCGACCGCGAGCTGGGGCAGCAGCACCGGGTCCGCCCACTGCGGCAGCTCCGGCATGACGGCGGGCAGCGCCCGCTCCAGCGGGTCCGCGGCCAGCAGCCCGGCCACCGCGTCCGCCGCCTGCTCGCCGTATCCCTCGGCGGCCTCGCGCACCGCCGCGTCCCCATGCAGCCCGGCGATCAGCAGCAGCGCCTGCTCGGCGGCGCGGCGCGCGGTCCCGGCCTTGCCGAGCGCGTCCGGCACGAGCAGCGGGGCCGCCCGTACGCCGTGCCGCTCGAACCACGCACGGGCGACGTCCGCCGTGGACTTGAGGCGCACCGCCCAGTCGGCCATGAGCCGGGCGACCCGCGCGTCGACGTACGGCATCAGGAGCGGGGCGAGTGAGGCGGGCCGGCGCGGCACGACACGCAGCAGCAGGGGCAGCGCCCCGAGGCCGAAGCGGGCGGCCACCGGCTTCAGCGTGTCCGCGGCGTCCCACACATCGGCCGGGTCCCAGGTGTCGAGCAGGGGCGCGACGCGCTCCTTCGGCCCGTGGACGTAGATCCAGGCGGGGCGCAGGTCCGACGAGCCGAGCCCGTGGCGCAGCGAGTCGAGCGTCTGATCCCAGTCCACCACCGCCTCGCGCCGGGTGTACCAGCTGCTGGTGGCCGCCCACTTCTCCCGCTCGCCGGGCCGCCACAGCGCGGCCTTCCCCGTGTCCGGCGTCAGGCCGGTGATCGTCCTGGGCCGCGGCACGGTCCGCTGCCGGGTCCACGGCGGTGTGGTGAGCACGGCCGGAAGGGCGTCGGCGGGCGCGTCCGGGAGGCGGCCGCCGGGATTCAGCAGGGGCTCCACGACGGCCGCGAGGTCGTCGTCCAGCGTCGGCAGCAGCTGCTCGGCGAGGGCGCGGTGGTGGGCGATGTGCGTGCGCAGCAGGACGGAGGGGGAGGCCGCGGGGAACTCCGCCCGGTCCCGGGCGTCCGCGGCGAGGAGCCGCAGGGCGCGGGCCGGGTAGCGGTCCATCGCGGCCAGGAGAGCCGGGCGGACCTGCTTGTTGTCCGAGTGGGCGAGCAGGGCACCGAAGGCGTCGTCGGTGGGGAACTCCACGAGCGCCTCGGCCAGCTTCCTCATCCCGTCCGCGTAGAAGTACCCCCGCTCCAGCTCCTTCGTGAGCATGGGCACGATCGCCGTCCCGATGCCCTCGGCGGCGGTGGCGATCACGGCGGGGGACCGGTCGAATCCGGCGGAGGGCGTGTGGAGCGCCGCCTGCTCCGGCGCGTCGAGCGTGCAGAAGATCAGGGAGAGGAGGCCGGAGTCGAGCTCTTCGACCGTCCCGGGGACGTCGCGGAGCTCGGCGACCCAGTCGGACTCGCTCGGTGCCAGGTAGGCCGTGACGATCTTCCGGTGGGGGTCGGTGCGGCAGGCGGACAGCGCCTCGACGGTGTCCCGGTAGGTCTCGTCGTCCGCGGCGGCGAGCAGGGCCCGCACCCGGTCGGCGGCGATCCGGCTGTAGTGCCCGGACCCGGTCTCCTGTGCCGTGGACGCCGCCTCCAGCCGGGCGTCGTAACGGCGTCTCCCGCTCTGCATGCAGTGCGTCTTGATCATGAACAGCTCCACCGCGGCGCGGGCCGCGAACGGCAGCCCGTGCAGCCGCACCCAGCTGTCCGCCCACGCGCTGGCCGGGGGCTCGTACATCCCCACCATCCGCGCCACCGCCGCCGCGCCGGCGGGGGAGGGCTCTCCGCTCAGATGGTGTTGGACCTCGGCGACCAGGGCGGCGTCGCTGCGCGGTGCGTCCAGGTACTCCTGAATCCAGGCGCGCTCCTGGTCCGTCCGCTCCGCCACCGCGTCGAGCAGCTTCCGGTCCACTCGGGCCGGCGTCCTCGGGATGCCCCCGCGCCGGGGATGGACCAGGCTTCGCCAGCCCTCCGGGAAGACGAACGTGTCCTCGTCCGTCCCGGTCTCCTCGAACTGCGACGTACCGCCCCCGAAAGGCTCCACAGCACGCACCGGCCCGCCCCCTTCATGCCCGTTGACCCCGTATTCGACGGGTTCTCGATCAGTGGTTCCACCGTAGGACCCGCCACTGACAACGCAGGGTGACCGAGGCCGGGAGAGGCCGGGGACGCGGTCCGGATCAGGGAGCGGAGACGGCCCGGGGCCCGTACGCCTGGGTCCAGGACGGTGCCACGCCCGTCACCTGGCAGACCATCAGGAACAGGGGGATGGGCGGGGTGTAGGGCGTCCGGCTGTCGGGCTGATGGATGAGCCGGGGCCGTACCGCGGGCACACACGTCCCGCGCGCGTACGCCACCTGCTCGGGCCAGTCGAGGTCGAGGTCGGAACCGGCCGGGACGATCCACCACCAGCGCTCGGCGTCCGCGAAGACGCAGCCGGTGCGCGGCAGATGGGACATCAGCCGGAAACCGTGGCGCGCGGGCACCCCGACCGCGTCGCAGCCGAGGCTCGCCGAGAGGGTCGTGGGCAGCGGCAGCTGGACCCGGCCGGCGGAGCCGGGGGAGCCGACGGGCTCGCGGGAGCGGCGGGGTCCGAGGAAGTGGTTCATGGCGTTCTTCAGCATGCGTACTCCGAGCCGTGCGGCAGTTCTGCCCAGACGATGCGGCCCGAGCCGTCCCCGGCGTCGCGTGAGCCCCAGGAGCGGGCCAGTGAGTCGACGAGGAGCAGGCCGCGTCCGTGCTCGTCGTCGTCCGCGCCCCTGCCGAGGCGCGGTCCGTCCGGCTGGTGCCCCTGGTCCTGCACGGAGACCCGCAGCAGGCCGTCCAGGCACCGCAGTTCGCACAGGACGCGCGCGCCGGCGGTGTGCACCACCGCGTTGGTGACCAGCTCGGAGACGATCAGGACCGCGGCGTCGAGGGTGTCGCCGCCCGTGCGCCACTCGCCGAGCCGGGCCTTCGTCAGGCGCCGGGCGGCGGCGACCGATTCGGGATGCGCGCGCAGCGCGAAGCAGTATCGGAGCGCTTCGGTCCCCGGGCCGGTCTCCACGAGCCGGGGGATGAGCGCACTGCCAGGTGCCACGACCGAATCCTCACAGTGGGGGCTGCGTCACGCTTCGCGATCTTTCGAAAAGGCGGCGGGCGCGACAGGTCAACTGGTTTCGCCCCCCAACTCTCCCCCTGTCTCGAACACTTGGCAAGGGGCACTCTGAAAATTGCAGAGTGGCTGTGTCCATGGCGGCGACCGCATGGCACACTGCACGCATACAGCGCAGGGGGAGGTCTGAAGTGAGCGAACCGCGGTCCGCCCCGACCGTGGGCCAGGTCGTTCTCGGCAAGCGGCTGCAGGATCTGCGGGAGCGTGCCGGCATGAGCCGGGACCAGGCCGCCAAGGTGCTGCACGTCGCCCCGGCGACCGTACGCAGGATGGAGACCGCCGAGGTCGCCCTCAAGATCCTTTACGTGCAGGCGCTCCTCAGGGCGTACGGGGTCCCGGACGCCGAGACGGCCGCCTTCGTCGAGCTCGCGGAGGAGGCCAACAAGCCCGGCTGGTGGCAGCGGTTCCACGATGTACTGCCCGACTGGTTCTCCATGTACGTCAGCCTGGAGGGCGCGGCGAGCCTGCTGCGCGTCTACGAGCCCCACTTCGTCTCCGGACTCCTCCAGACCGAGGACTACGCGCGCACCGTCATGCGCACCGGGGCCGTGGGCCAGGTCAGGGCCGAGGACATCGAGCGCCACGTGGCGCTGCGGATGGAGCGGCAGGCCCTGCTGACCAAGCCGGACGCCCCGCGCCTGTGGGTGGTGATGGACGAGACCGTCCTGCGCCGCCCGGTCGGCAGCGCCGGCATCATGCGCGCCCAGGTGGACAAGCTCCTCGAAGCGACGTCGATGCCCAATGTGACGCTGCAGATCGCGGAATTCTCCACCGGTCACCACCCGGGAACGTACGGGCCGTTCGTGCTGTTCCGGTTCGCCGTGCCCGAACTGCCCGACATGGTCTACAGCGAATATCTGACCGGGGCCGTCTACTTCGACGCGCGCCCGGAGGTGGCCTCCTATCTCGAGGTCATGGACCGCATGGCGGCCCAGGCCGCGACGGCACAACGCACGAAGGAACTCCTCCGGGACTTCCGCAAGGAGCTGTGATGACACCCATATACAACGGCATGCCCGCCGCTGACCTCGGCTCCGAAGGCTGGTCCAAGCCATGGAGCGGTGGCAACGGCGGTACCTGCGTCGAGGCCATGAAACTGGCCGACGGGAGAATCGCCATGCGCCAGTCGGCGGACCCCGACGGTCCGGCCCTCATCTACACCCCGCACGAGATCGCCGCGTTCATCCAGGGCGCCAAGGCCGGCCAGGCCGACTTCCTGCTGACCTGAGCCGCCCGTCGGGGCCGCGCACCCGCGCACGTCACAATGGACCCATGTCCCGACGCACCTCCCGCTCCCGGCGCCCGTCCGCCGCGAGCCCCCGCCCCGCCCCCGCCCCTGAGATCGGCGCGGCCTCGCCGTGCCCCTGCGGGCTGCCAGCCGCCTACGCCGAGTGCTGCGGCCGGCTGCACGCGGGGGCTCCGGCGGCCACCTGCGAGGCGCTGATGCGGTCGCGGTACGCCGCCTTCGCCGTCCGGGACGCCGGGTACCTGCTGCGCACCTGGCACCCCGACCACCGGCCCGGCGTCCTCGACCTCGACCCCGGGCAGCGCTGGCAGGGTCTGGAAATCCTGGAGACCACCGAGGCCAGCGCCTTCCACACCACCGGCACCGTCACCTTCCGCGCCCACTACACGGTGGCCGGGCGCGCCGGCTCCCTGCACGAGAAGAGCCGCTTCGTCCGGTACGAGGGCGCCTGGGTCTACGAGACCGCCGTCTTCGCGGACTGAGGGGCAGGTCCCCTCAGACCGGCGCGCCCGCCGGCGCCACCGGGGCCAGCTCCTGCGTCAGGTCCTCCGCGAGCAGCCGCTTCGCGATCACGTCGACCGCGGCGCGCAGCCGGGCGTCGTCCGGGCGCTCGCCGTCCTCGCCCAGCTGGTCGTTGAGCCAGCGGGCCCAGGCGTCCGTGATGGTCCGGGCCTCGCGGCTGCCGGCCGCGGTGTGCGTGAACAGACGGCCGTCGCCGCTGAGGAAGCCCTCCTCGATCATGCGGTCGAAGACCGGCACCAGGACCTCCGGCGGAATCCGGTGCCGGGCCGCGATCAGCCGGAGCCCCGCGTGGCCGACCATCCGCGTGAACAGCTCGACCTGCATCACCGCCCAGGCGCCCGCCATGTCGAGCCGGGTGTCCGACTCCGCCACGATCCGCCGTGCCGTCTCCGGCTCCACCCGCCGCAGCACCTTCGCCACCGAGAATTCGAGCAGCTGGGCCGAGTCCTGGGTGTTCGGCGAGGCGAAGCCCTCACCCATGTCCGTGGAGCCCGCCCGTACGGTGTCGCGCAGCTTCACCTGCTTGAGGAACAGCGCGACGACGAACCCGAGCAGCGCCACGGGCACCGTCCACAGGAACACCGTGTGCAGGGTGTCCGCGTATGCCTGGGCCAGCGGCTCCGACTGGGCGGCGGGCAGCGCGTGCAGCCCCTCCGGGCTCTGGGACGCCTTCGCCAGCACAGCAGGATCGCCGCCCGCCCGCGCGGCCTCGGTGATCCCGTCCCTGAGGTGCGGGCCGAGGGCGTTGGCGTAGATCGTCCCGAAGACGGCGGTGCCGAAGGAGCTGCCGAGCGTACGGAAGAAGGTGACGCCCGAGGTCGCCGTGCCCAGGTCCGCGTAGTCCACGGTGTTCTGCACGGCGATCGTCAGGACCTGCATGGAGAGCCCGATGCCGATGCCGAGCACCAGCATGTACAGCGACTCCAGCCAGACCCCGCTGTCCGGGCCCATCCGGGAGAGCAGGAACAGCCCCGCCGCCATGACCAGCGAGCCGATGACGGGGAAGATCCGGTAGCGGCCGGTCTTGCTGACCACGTTGCCGCTGAAGACGGACGCGGCGAGCAGACCGACGACCATCGGCAGCGTGCGCACGCCCGACAGGGTCGCCGAGTCCCCGTCCACGTACTGGAGGTACGTCGGCAGGAAGATCATCGCGCCGAGCATGGCGAACCCGACGATGAAGCTGAGGATCGAGCAGACCGTGAAGACCGGGTTGGCGAAGAGCCGCATCGGCAGCATGGGCTCCTTCGCCCGGAACTCGACCAGGCAGAACAGCGCGAGCGCCACGAGCCCGAGGGCGAACAGGCCGATGATGACGCCGGAGCCCCAGGCGTACTCGTTGCCGCCCCAGCTGGTGGCCAGGATCAGGGCGCTGGCCCCGACCGTGACCAGCGCGATGCCCAGGTAGTCGATGACCGGCCGCCCGGCGGCCTTCACGGACGGGATCGTCCGGGCCGCCGCGATGACCACCGCGATCGCGATCGGCACATTGACGTAGAACGCCCAGCGCCAGGTGAGGTGGTCGGTGAACAGCCCGCCGAGCAGCGGTCCGATCACCGTCGAGACACCGAAGACGGCACCGATCGCGCCCTGGTACTTGCCCCGGTCGCGCAGCGGGATGACGTCGGCGATGAGCGCCATCGAGGTGACCATCAGACCGCCGGCGCCGATGCCCTGGAGGCCGCGCCACACGATCAGCAGCGTCATGTTCGTGGCGAGGCCGCAGAGGAACGAGCCGGTGATGAAGATGACGGCGGACAGCTGGAAGACGATCTTCCGCCCGAACAGGTCGCCGAACTTGCCGACCAGCACGGTGGCCACCGTCTCCGCGAGGAGGTAGGCGGTGACCACCCACGACATGTGCGCGGCGCCACCGAGGTCCGAGACGATCGTCGGCAGCGCGGTGCCGACGATCGTCTGGTCCAGGGCGGCCAGCAGGATGCCCAGCACGATCGTGGCGAAGACGATGTTGCGGCGGCGCGGATCGAGCACGGGCGGCGCGGCGGCACTCTGCGCGGCGGGGGCGGTCTCGCTGGCAGTGGTCACCTTTGCACCCTCACATCGCTCGGAGTCACCCGCATGCGGGGCACGTCCGGACGTGTGGGGCCTCTCGTTCGGATCAGCCCGCGAGCCGGCCCGATCCGAACGAGAGGCGGCCCCTAAGCGAGCAGGTCCCGCAGCGAGGCCGTCATCCGGATGGCGAATGCCTCCCGTACGGGGGCGGCCACCCGGTCCAGCGAGAGATACGGGTTGAGGTCCTCCAGCTCCACGAGGAGCAGGCCGCCGTCCGCCGTCCGGCAGGCGTCCACCCGCTGGATGCCGTGGTCCAGCGTGTTCCACTCCACGAACGACCGGGCGAACGCCAGGTCCGCCTCGCTCGCCTCGTACGGTTCGAGCACCCACCGCCGCTCCGGGTCCGGGGCGTGCAGCGCGTACTGGAAGTCCTGGTCCACGTAGTAGAAGGACACCTCGTAGCGGAAGTCGATCCGGGGCTGGACGAGCAGGGTGCCGTCGGCGCCCGGGTCGGGCTCGGGCGTCCTCACGAAGCGCAGGCCCTCCGAGTCCGCGCCCAGCTTCGGCTTGACGACATAGCCCTCGGCGTCCGGCAGCAGCCCGAGGTCCGCCGTCCGGTCCACCGTGGGTATGACCGGGTATCCGGCCCTGCTCAGGTCCACGAGGTACTGCTTGCCCGCCATGTCACCGCGCCCGGTCAGCGGGTTGTAGACCCGGGTTCCCAGCTCCAGGGCCCGCGCCCGGAACGCCTCGTACGCCTCCCGGTAGTGCAGGACCGGACCGCTGTTGCGTACGACGACGGCGTCGAAGCCCTCCAGCAGGGCGGCGGCGTCGCGCGGGTGGCAGAGCGCGAGGTCGAAGTCCTCGCGGAGGCGGGCCGTCAGGCGGATGTCCTCGTCGCAGTAGCGCCGGCCGCGCGCCTCGTAGGCGAGGTCGGTGACGAAGAGGACGGACGGGCGCGGGACGGCGGGCATGGGCGTCTCCCCCGGGTGCGGCGGTGGTGCGGACCCGCCCATCCTCGCTGGCCCGCCCCCGCCCCGGCCCGCCGCCCCCCCCCCCCCCCCCGGGTCAGCGGATGTGCCGTCCCGAGATCGCCCGGGCGATGACCAGCCGCTGGATCTCGCTGGTCCCCTCGAAGATCGTGTAGATCTTGGCGTCGCGGTACATCCGCTCCACCGGGTGCTCCCGGCTGTATCCGGCGCCGCCCAGGATCTGGACGGCCTTCTCCGTCGCGGCCACCGCGAGTTCGCCGGCGCGGAGCTTGGACATGGAGCCCTGACCGGCGTCGAAGGTCCGGTCGTTGCGGGCCATCCACGCGGCCTGCCAGATCAGCAGCCGTACGGCCTCGATCTCGGTACGCAGGTCGGCCAGCGCGAACGCGATCGACTGGTTCTCGATGATCGGCCGCCCGAACGCCTCGCGGTCCCCGGCGTACTCCAGCGCGTACTCGTACGCGGCCCGCGCGATGCCCAGCGCCTGGGCGCCGACCGTCGGGCGGCTGACCTCGAAGGTCGCCATCGCGGCCTGCCCCTTGGCGGTGGAGCCCTCGCGGGCGCGGGCGAGGCGGGCGTCCAGCTTCTCCTTGCCGCCGAGCAGGCAGTGCCCGGGCACCCGCACGTCGTCCAGGAAGACGTCCGCCGTGTGCGAGGCGCGCAGGCCCAGCTTCTTGATGGTGCGGCTCGCGGCCAGGCCCGCCGTGCCGGGCGGCACGATGAACGCGGCCTGCCCGCGCGCGCCGAGCGCCGGGTCCACCGAGGCGACGACGACGTGGACCTCGGCGATGCCCCCGTTGGTGATCCACGCCTTCTGGCCGGAGATCACCCACTCGTCCCTGGCCTCGTCGTACCGGGCCTTCGTGGTCATCGCGGAGACGTCGGAGCCGGCCTGCGGTTCGGACACGCAGAACGCCGCGACCTTCGGGTCGTCCTCGTCGCCGTAGCACTGGGGCACCCACTCGGCGAGCTGGTCCGGGGTGCCGGAGGCGAAGATGCCGGCGACGGCGAGCGAGGTGCCGAAGAGGGCCATGCCGATGCCGGCGTCGCCCCAGAACAGCTCCTCGTTGGCTATCTGGAGGGAGAGCCCCGAGGGGTCGCCGTACATGTCGGCCAGCGACTCGAAACCGTAGAGACCGATCCGCGCGGCCTCCTGGATGACCGGCCAGGGCGTCTCCTCGCGGGCGTCCCACTCGGCCGCCGCCGGGCGCACCACCTGGGCGGCGAAGCCGTGCACCCAGTCGCGCAGGTCCTGCTGCTCCTCGGTGAGCGCGAGGGAGAAGTAGCTCATCGGCTCACGCCTTCGGGATGTCGAAGTAGCGCGTCAGGCCCGAGGCCAGGCCGACGTCACCGGCCACCTTCAGCTTGCGCATCATGAACATGGTGATCGGGTTGCCGTTGCCGGAGACCAGCTTCAGGAACTCCGCGTCCGCCATGATCAGCGTCGTCCGCGGCTCCGCGTCGGAGCGGCCCTCGCTGACGGCGCAGGCGCCGTCCGCGATCGAGGTCTCGTAGACCACCTCCGTGTCACCGGTGATCTTCCAGCGGATCAGCGCCGTGAGCGCCCCGGCCGCCTCCGGGCGGAACTGCTGCTTCATCCGGCCGAAGACCTCGCCGAGCACCCGGGCGCGCAGTTCCCCGTGCATGATCTCGGCGAGCTGCTTGGCGGACAGCCCCTTCACGATCCGCGCGAACTCCTCGGGGGAGACGGCTGCGAAGTCGAGGGCGGCCAGTTCGTCGGTGACCTTGCCGCTGCTGTTGTCGGCCACGCCAGTTCCTTACTCTGGAGTCAACTTACTTTTGAGTAAGGTAAGGGTGCGGCGGTCTCTTCGCAAGGTGCGGTGCGGGTCGCTCCACGGGTCACCAGGCGGAACCGGGGCGCACCACCAGGCGGGGGTGGTGGGCGGCGAGGACCTTGTTGGCGCGGGCCAGCTCGGACAGGGCCAGCTCGCGGTCGGCCTGGTCCTCGATGCCCAGCCGGGGCCCGCGGAACCTGCGGACCTCGCGCGCGGCGCAGTCGGCGTCGAACTCGGCCTGGAGGATGTGCGCGGGGGTGCAGGCGCCGATGAGCGCGGCGATGCGATCCGGGATCGGGACGGGGACGAGCAGGTGCGAGGCGGTCATGGGGGGTTCCCTCTCGATGGTGGCCAGGAGGTCGGGCGTCGGTCCGCCGGGTGGGCGGACCGACTCCACTCCATATAACGAGACGCAGTTCCTGGTTTCTCGTTGAGTACGTCTCCGTGTGGCAACCGTTTGGGAATGACCGGCTATTTCCTCTTACCAGCAAGTAGGTTGACGTCGCGTGATGTGCTCGTCGGGCCGAAGGTGCGTCGCGCGCTGTTCAGATGGGTGTGTCGTTGCTGCGGGCGCGCAGCCGCATGGCGCGCAGCACGGTCTCCGTCGAGAACCGCGCCTCCGGATCGACCAGTTGATCGCCGAAGATCGATTCCAGATTGCGCATCCGGTAGCGGACGGTCTGGGGGTGTACGTCGAGCAGCTCGCCCATCTGGGCCGCCGTGCCCCGGGTGTCGAGCCAGATCCGCAGCGTCTCGATGAGCCGTTCGCGCCGGTTGGCGCTGATGTTGGCCATCGGGGCGAGTTCGCGGCGCGCGAGCTGGTCGAGGAGGACCGGGTCGGAGAGCAGCCACAGGGTGATGAGGTGGTCGTCGCAGAGGATGGCCGGCGCGTCGTCGATGACGCCCGCGTCCACGAGTTCCAGCACCCGCCGGGCCCAGCGGATCGAGTCCGAGGCCAGCGACGAGGGGACGGTCAGGCCGATGGCGGCGCGGACGCCCGGCAGCGCGTGTTCCAGCATGCGTCTTCGCATGTCGTCGAAGGGGCCCGGGATCAGTAAGTGCGGCTGCGGGTCGGTGAAGTCGACCAGGACGTCGCGGTCGATCGCCAGCCGGTCCAGATCGGGCGACGGGCGCACCGCGACGAGCGTCACCTCGTCCGGGAGAGCCCAGCCGGTCTGCTCGCACAGCTCGGCGATGGCCACCCGCGGCACGGGCCGCCCGGCGAGGATCAGATGGAGCAGCCGGCGCCGCAGGGTGTCCGTGTGGTCGTCGGAGGCCGACCTCACCTCCAAGTACCCCTCGCGCGACAGGGCCTCCAGCTCGTCCACGTAACTGAACAGCGCGTCCGCGAACGTCAGCATCATGGTGGGGGAGAGGTTGTAGCGCCTGCCGATCTTCTTGGCCCGGCGGAGAGCCACCCGGGCGCCCAGCCGGTACGCCCCCTGCAACTGGTCCAGGCTGCGCCCCTCGTACGCCTCGAACCTGCCGAACCTGCGGCACATCTCGTCGCGCAGCGCGGAGGGCGCGGCCGGCTCGGCCACCTGGTCCACGAACACGGAGATGCTCTGCTCGACACCGACCCGGATGCCCTGGCCGTACGGGCCGTCGAGGAGTCGCGCGTACTCGGGGTAGGCGCGGGTGACCTCAAGGCCGATCTCCTTGATGAGGCTGGGCAGTTCGGGCCGCACGATCGTGGCGAACTCCTGCGGCAGCGGTCCCAGCGGCTCGCCCAGCTCCGAGGGTTGCGCGACTCCCGGCATACCTTGACCCCTTCTTGCTCTTCGGCGCCCGATGGGGGGTGGACGGACGGGAGAGCGCTCCCATCCGTCGTCAGGTGCGTACCAACATCGGTTGCCGAAGATAGTCCACGTATGTGGCCCTGAACACAGGCAGGACAAGACGAAATGCAGGGGGCACGTACCGTCGGGTTTCGGCCACCCGCCCGAGTGGCCGCCGCGCTGGTGACCGGCTCGCGGACCACGCGTGCGGGGCTGATGCGGGGGCTCGGATTCCGGTAATGCGGCGGTGGCTCCGAGCTGTACTCCGAGCTCCCCGGACAATGTCTCCTTCGCAATTCGCGGTGAATTCCACTGCGCCGGCGGGCGGAAGTCAAGGGTGTGGCAGGGGCGGCGGGGGCAGGCGCACGGCAGGGCTGTGACGTGGGGCGTTGGGCGGCGGCGGGGGGTGCGCCCTCACCGGGTGAGCAGGAGTCGGCGCTCCGACTCCGGGGGAACTACTCACTTCTCGACAAAAAATCGGCGGGCCGTACTCGCCTCGCAAGCAATTTCTGAGGGGGAGCGATGATTGTGGAGATTCTTTGTTCCAGTGTGTTGCGGAGCGACATTACCCGCCCGTAGCGTCATCGCCGAACGCAAGAGGTCGAGCAGTCGGTCAGGTCGGACTGCCACATTCCTGTCTCGTGACCCCCCACTCCGGGAGCGCCGCTCACCCGGCCGGAAGTGGCCCCCCGGTGTAGGTCACACACCCTCGAAGGGAACCGGATTCCGTGAACACCCTTGCACGTAGAGCCGCCATCATCGTCACCGCCGCCGGCGCCGCCCTCGGGATGGCGGTCACCTCGGCTTCCGCCGGCACCACGTCCTCGTGGTCGGCGACCCCGTCCGGGGCGTACACCGCCCACGCGGACTACCCGACGCTGGACGTCCCGTTCGCGAACCTGGAGTGCGTGTCGTCCGACGTGACGTCGGGCACCGTCAACGCCACCAGCAGCACGGGCGCCAACATGGCCACCATCGCCAACATCGGCTTCACCGACTGCACGGTCGGGGGTCTCGACTTCGACGTCTCGATGACCGCGGCGCCGTGGACGATCAACGTCTCCGGTGTGGACCCGGCGAACTCCAGCCGGGTCAAGGGCAACGTCACCGGCATCTCCGCCCACATCGAAGGCTTCGGCTGCTCCGCCGACTTCACCGGCAAGGTCTACGGGCACTACGACAACAGCACCGGCAACCTGGTCATCGACGGAACGGGCAGCGACCTGGTCGCGTCCAACGCCGACTGCCTCGGGCTCATCAACGACGGCGACGTGGCGTCCTTCAACGCCTCGTACCACGTCAAGGTCACCTCCACCGGCACGTCGCCGGTGATCAGCACCCCGTAAGGGGCGCGGGAGCACACGATACGGGCCGGCCGCGGAGCCTCTCCGCGGCCGGCCCGGCCTTCTCGTTCGAGGCGTCGCGGAGTGCGGCGCAGCCAGCAGTGAGGATGTGGACCCATGCGACTTCCCACCCGGGCGTCCGTCGTCGTGACGGCCCTCCTCGTCGCGGCCGGCGTCGCGGCGGGGCCCTCCGCGACGGCGGGCACCAGGACCGCCGTCGCGTGGTCGCCGTCGGACTCGTACACCGCTCACGCCGATCAGCCGAGCATGCAGATGTACTTCCCCCTGACATGCGAATCCTCCGATGCGCAGGGCGACACCAGTGCCACCGGCGCCGTCGCCTACGTCGACGCCCTTTCGTTCGACGACTGCGCGATGACGGGCCTGGCCGTCGACCTCGTGGACGTCTCGACCTCCGTGCGGGCCTTCGACCTCGGGCCGAGCGCCTCGAACCCGGACACGAACGATGTCCTGATCGAGGACGTCGGGATCCACGTCGGGGGGTTCGGGTGCGGGGTCGACCTCGAAGGCTCCCTCCACGGATACTTCGACAACACCACCGGCGACCTCGTCATCGACGACGACCTCACCGCGTTCAACGCGGACTGCCTCGGGCTGGTCTCCGACTACGACCTGGTGCCCTTCAACGCCACGTACCACATCACCGGTTAGGCCGCCGGCCGCCCCGGTTCCGCTACGAACCACCGCTCGCACCCCCGTGGAGGACAGGCCCCTATGCACACCCAGATCCCTGTGACCCGTGCGGGGCGTTCCGTGCGGGTCGCCTCCGTCGCCGGGCTCGCTCTGCTCGCCGGGCTGTTGTCGGGCGGAGGCTCGGCCGCCGACGAGAGCCCCGGGCCGCTTGGCCTGGCTGCCACCTGCGGCAACGAGGACGGCGGCGAGGCGGCCGTGGCCGCCTCCGTGGCACTGACGGCGGACGTCCCGGCGACCGGTGAGACCGGCTGGCCCGTCCAGCCGGGGCCCGTGACGCTCGCCGTGACGCTCGCCCGGGCCGACGTCGCGGGACTGCTCCCCGAGGGCACCGAAGCCCTCGTGAGCCGGGCCGCGCTCAAGGTGAAGGTCGCCCAGAACGGTGAGTCGGCCGAGGCGTCCTGGGAGCTCACCGCGGCGAGTACACCGCTTGCCGCGGACGGGGACGTGGTGCTCGTCCATTCCGGCGAGGTCCCCTACGTGACATTCGGGTCTCCGGGCGATGTCGACTTCTCGGTGGGGGAGTTCACCATCGAGCTGCTGTCCGCCGCGTCGGCGGCCGGGGAGACCCCGCCGGCCCTCGCCACGCTGACGTGCCGGCCGGAGGAGGGCGAGAGCGGGCACATCGCGACCACGCGCGTCACGGACGGGGCCGGCACGGAGCCGTCCGGAAGCCCGACGCCCACCACCCCGGCGGGTGGCTCAGCCAGGGCGGAGCGGAAGGAGATCACGGTGGAGCCGGCGGCGGGCGCCGACGAGGAGGACCCCGACTTCTGCCCGGTCGATCCGCCGGTGGGCGAGATGGACGCGAGCGAGGCGCCGCAGCCGGCGCCGGGCGGACCCGTCACCGAACGGGACACCCCCACGGGCGGAACCTTCAGCTGCGCCAACGCGCTGGGTCTGGCCAACGTGAGCAAGCTGAACGGGGCCATGATCATCAACGACCCGGACAGCCCCGCACTCATCAGCGTGCTGGCCTCGAAGCGCTCGGCGTCCCGGTCGGCGCAGGCGGAAGGAGGGGCATACCTCCGCATCGACTCGCTCGCGAATCTCGACCTTCCCGACGCCGAATCCACCTTCCTCACCTTCGGCTTCCAGCCGGTGACGGCCAAGGTCTCGTTCGAGAACGGCCCCATCACCATCTCGACGGGCAGCTACGGCACCGGTGCCACCCGGGTCTCCTTCTCCACCGCGTACTTCACGCAGTCGCTGCGTCTCCACGACGTCAAGGTCAACGGCACACCGCTGGACGTGGGAAGCGACTGCAGGACGTCGAAGCCGTTCAAGGTGGTTCTGAACGGCGGGGAGGCGTACAAGAACGTCGCCCTGGGCGGTGTCCTAGAGGGCCAGGTGGACATTCCGTCCTTCACCGGCTGCGGTACGGGCGGCGAGGACCTCAACCCGCTCTTCACGGCCTCCATCTCGGGCCCCGGGAACCGCGTCTTCATGAACCAGGCCCCGACCTGCATCCCGGACAACCCCACCCGGTCCTACTGCCCGCCCCCGCTGCCGGAACTGCCCGGGACCAAGCCCGCCGCGTAGTCCGCCGCGTAGTCCGCCCGGCACACCGAAGGGGCCGCCTCTCACGAGGCGGCCCCTTCAGCCTTCACGCGCGGGAGCGGTTACCGCACCGCCGAGTGCCAGTACTGCGCGAGCAGCTTGCCCGCGTCGGGCGCGGTGTCGCGCGGCCGGTTCATCGTCGCCACGTAGGTCTGCGCGTCGTTCAGCGTGACGTTGTTGTTGCCGGAGGCCGACGGCAGGCCCGTCTTCAGGTTCACGGCCCAGTTGAGCGAGCCGAGCAGGCCGCAGCCGTTGGTGCCGGGGACCGAGTACGTCGTGTCGGTCTGGGTGGCGCCCAGGAGGTTGAGCCGGTTCATCTGGCCGGCCGTGTCCGGGGTGCCGTCGCCGGCGAACTTCTCGCTGGAGATGACCGGCTGGGTGAGGTTCTGCGGCCTGAGCAGGATCGGGTTCGAGGAGGAGCCGATGTAGCACTTGTCGCCGAGGAGCGGGTTCTCCAGGTGGATGCGCACCGGGAGGGTGAGGATCGGCTTGCCGGTCGTCGTGCCCGCCACGAGCTGGAAGCCGGTCGGGGTGTTGACCGACTCGATGGTCGCCGTCACCCGGTTCAGGTTGACGTCGGTGAGCGTGTTGCAGATGCCGGTGACGACGGGCACGTCGTTCGGGCACATCAGCCCGAGCAGCCCGCCCGGTACCTTCGCGGAGTCGGCGATGAGCGCGCCGCCGGCCGGGGAGATCACGGTGGACGTGCCGCCCGGGTGGTTGACCACGCCGACCTGGAGGTCGCTGGCGCCGACCGGGACCTCGGTGTTGCCGAGCTTGATGGAGCCGCTCGCCGAGTGGGACGACACACAGATCGCGGTGTCCGTCGCCCCGTCGGCCGCCAGCATCGCCGGGTCGTCGACCGGGCAGCGGCTGAAGGGCGCCCAGCTGCCGTTCAGCGTCGTCGTGGCGGCCGTGGCCGTACCCATCGACGCGATGGCGGCGAGCGCGGTGAAGGAGGCCAGCAGCCCCACACGTACCCGGTTCGAGGTTCTCATGTCTTCCCCTTGTTTCCGATGTGCGCAGCGAATTGAGCACGGAATGCGGAATGCGGGTGCCGGGACGCGTCGGACGGGTCCGGTACGAAATCCCATTCACCGAGCCGTGAGGTTACTGGCGGGAAACACCGGTACACAATCCCGTCGTATGAGAATCTATGGACGGGTCGTGCATATCCGTCAGGGATGAGTACGAGCACCGGCCTTCTTGTCACTTCCTGCGCAGACCCGTGCGGGCGCCGCCGTGGCCTCGGCCGCCCGGAGATGCGGAATCCCGTCTGTCACTTGTGTGTCCGAGCCGGTCCCCGGCGGTCCCCGGTGGCCCGCGGGGCGTACGGGCCCTGCTCGCCGGCCCCGGAACTTGTCACTCGGAGACAGTTTTTCCGGCCGTCCTGCTCAGCCGATGAGAAGGAATCGACCCCTTCGCGGTCTCGCGCGAAAACTTGATGACCTGGTATTGCGGCCCAGGTTACCCACCCGTAGCGTCACCTCCGTCAGCAACTCCTCCGGCGCGTCCGGGGATTGCTCACCCGTCGGCAGGGGGCCCGGGCGCGTGTCCGGCCCTCTGGGCCGCGGGGTTCCGGCCTGCACCGACGGACGGCAGTGCGCAGTACTTCACAAGATCGGAAACGGAACTTGTCATCCGATGACAAATGGTCCGGATCTTTGCGAATGGGCTGCTCAAGGGCTTGTCCTGGCGGTGCCGGTGAACTTAACGTGCGCCCCTCAGCGCATTTCTGTCACTTCGTGAGCGCACGCAGGAGGTGGGATGGGAATCGAAGTAGTGGTCGAAGGGCTCACCAAGTCTTTCGGCAAGCAGAACATCTGGCAGGATGTGTCGCTCACGCTTCCCGCAGGCGAGGTCAGTGTCATGCTCGGCCCGTCCGGGACGGGAAAGACGGTGTTCCTCAAATCCATCATCGGCCTCCTCAAGCCTGAACGCGGACGCGTTCTCGTCAATGGCGTCGACATGGTGAACGGTTCCGAGCGGGACATCATGGAGACCCGCAAGCTCTTCGGCCTCATGTTCCAGGACGGCGCCCTTTTCGGGTCGATGTCGCTCTTCGACAACATCGCGTTCCCGCTCCGGGAGCACACCCGCAAGAAGGAATCCGAGATCCGCCGCATCGTCATGGAGCGGATCGACGTCGTGGGCCTCCTGGGCGCGGAGAACAAGCTCCCCGGCGAGATCTCCGGCGGCATGCGCAAGCGGGCCGGCCTCGCCCGCGCCCTCGTCCTGGACCCCCAGATCATCCTCTGCGACGAACCGGACTCCGGCCTCGACCCGGTCCGCACCGCGTACATCTCCCAGCTCCTCGTCGACCTCAACGCACAGATCGACGCGACGATGCTCATCGTCACCCACAACCTCGACATCGCCTCCACCGTGCCGGACAACATGGGGATGCTGTTCTGCCGCAACCTCGTCACCTTCGGGCCCCGCGAGGTGCTGCTCACCAGCGACCTGCCCGTCGTCAACCAGTTCCTCGCCGGCCGCTGCGAGGGGCCCATCGGCATGTCCGAGGAGAAGGACGCCGCCACCCTCGCCGCCGAGGAGCGAGACGGCTACGGCCAGGGCATCACCTCGGCCAACGCCCCGCGCACCGTCGTCCCCCAGCTGGAGCCCACCCCCGGCCTGCCGGTGCGCCAGGGCGCCCTGCGCCGCCGGGAGCGCGTCATGTCGATGCTCGGCGAGCTGCCGGAGGCCGCCCGTACCGCGATCCTCAACAGCTACAGCCCCGCCGTGGGCGGTGGACGCCGGTGACCGCCCCCATGCCCGTACGGCCCCCCGGCGAACCGGAGCCGGTGGACCGCGCGCCGGAGCCCGCGAAGGCGCCCGAGGCCCCGCGCCCCAGCAAGCTCGCCGCGCCGCTGCGCGAGACCGGGCGGCTGTTCGCGCTCGCCGGGACCGTGAGCCGGGAGACCTTCCGACGGCCGTTCCAGGTGCGGGAGTTCATCGAGCAGTTCTGGTTCGTCGCCAGCGTGACCATCCTGCCCGCCGCCCTCGTGTCCATCCCGTTCGGCGCGGTGATCGCCCTCCAGGTCGGCTCGCTCACCCAGCAGCTCGGCGCCCAGTCCTTCACCGGCGGCGCCAGCGTCCTCGCCGTCATCCAGCAGGCCAGCCCGATCATCGTGGCCCTGCTGGTCTCGGGGGCCGCCGGGTCCGCGATCTGCGCCGACCTCGGCTCCCGCAAGATCCGCGAGGAGCTGGACGCGATGGAGGTCATGGGCGTCTCGCCCGTGCAGCGCCTGGTCGTCCCGCGCGTGCTCGCCACCATGCTCGTCGCCGTCCTGCTCAACGGCCTGGTCTCCGTCGTCGGCACCCTCGGCGGCTACTTCTTCAACGTGATCATGCAGAACGGCACCCCGGGCGCGTACCTCTCCAGCTTCTCCGCCCTCGCCCAGCTGCCCGACCTCTACGTCAGCGAGGTCAAGGCGCTGATCTTCGGCTTCATCGCCGGCATCGTCGCCGCCTACCGCGGCCTCAACCCGCGCGGCGGCCCGAAGGGGGTGGGCGACGCGGTCAACCAGTCCGTCGTCATCACCTTCATGCTGCTGTTCTTCGTGAACATGGTCCTCACGGCGATCTACCTGCAGATCGTCCCCGCGAAGGGGAGCTGACCCTTGTCAATGCTCGGCTGGCTCGACAGATCCGGTGACCAGCTCACCTTCTACGTGAGGGCACTGATCTGGATTCCGCGCACCCTGCGCCGCTACCTCAAGGAGGTCCAGCGCCTCCTGGCCGAGGTCGCCTTCGGCAGCGGCGGCCTCGGCGTCGTCGGCGGCACCATCGGCGTGATGATCGCGATGACCCTGGCCACCGGCACGGTCGTCGGACTCCAGGGCTACGCGGCCCTCAACCAGATCGGCACCGCCGCCTTCACCGGCTTCATCTCCGCGTACTTCAACACCCGCGAGATCGCCCCGCTCGTCGCCGGACTCGCCCTCTCCGCGACCGTCGGGGCCGGCTTCACCGCGCAGCTCGGCGCCATGCGCATCAACGAGGAGGTCGACGGCCTCGAATCGATGGGCGTGCGCTCGATGCCCTACCTCGTCACCACGCGCATCATCGCCGGGGTCGTCGCGATCATCCCGCTGTACGCGATCGGGCTGCTCTCCTCGTACGTCGCCTCCCGCTATGTCACCGTCCTGTTCAACGGACAGTCCGCGGGCACGTACGACCACTACTTCAATCTCTTCCTGTCCCCGGCCGACGTGCTCCTGTCGGTGCTCAAGGTGCTGATCTTCAGCGTGATGGTGATCCTCGCCCACTGCTACTACGGCTTCCACGCCACCGGCGGGCCCGCCGGGGTCGGAGTGGCCGTCGGCCGGTCCGTGCGCAACGCGATCGTGCTGATCAGCGTCACCGACTTCTTCCTCTCGCTCGCCATCTGGGGCGCCACGACGACGGTGAAGGTGGCCGGCTGATGACCTCACGCGCCATCCGCACCACCACCCGCAGAACCGCGGGAGTCGCACTCTTCCTCGTGCCCGCCGTCCTCATCTGGGTCTCGGTCTCGGTGTACGAGAAGGACTTCACGCACGACGCGACCGTCACCGTACGCACATCGAGCGTCGGCAACGAGATGCACGAGAACGCCGACGTGAAGCTGCGCGGCGTCGTCGTCGGCCAGGTCCGGAACATCGCGGCCGACGGCGACGGGGCCCGGCTCACCCTCGCGATCAAGCCCGACAAGCTGGACCGCATCCCGGCCGACGTCACCGCCCAGATGCTGCCCACCACGCTCTTCGGGGAACGGTTCGTCGCCCTCGTACCGCCCCCCGTGCCGTCGGCGAAGACGCTCGGCGCGGGTGACGTCATCCCGCAGGACCGGTCCAGCAACGCCATCGAGCTGGAAGAGGTCCTCGACAACGTCCTGCCGCTGCTCACCGCGGTGAAGCCGGAGAAGCTGTCCGCCACCCTCAACGCGGTCTCCACCGCACTCGAGGGCCGCGGCGAGAAGCTGGGCGACACCCTCGTGAAGCTGGACGCCCACCTCAAGAGGTTCAACCCCCAGCTCCCCACGCTCAACGAGGACATCAAGGAACTCGTCAAGGTGAGCCGGCTCTACGCGGACGCCGCCCCCGACGTCCTGGACGCCCTCACCGACTTCACCACCACCAGCGGCACCCTCGCCGAACAGCAGGCGAACCTCGCGAACGTCTACGGGTCCACCACCGCGTCCGCCCGCGACGTCACCGCCTTCCTCCAGCGGAACAAGGACAACCTCATCCGGCTCGCCGCCAGCGGCAGGCCCACCCTGGAGACCCTGGCGAAGTACTCCTCGGAGTTCCCCTGCACCCTGCGCACCGTGGCCAACTTCGTCCCGGCCATGGACAAGGCGCTCGGCAAGGGCACCGACCAGCCCGGGCTGCACGTCACCCTCAAGACCGTGCCGTCCAAGGGCAAGTACGTCGCCGGCGAGGACACCCCGGTGTACAACGCCACCGGCGGACCGCACTGCTACTCCATCCCGTACGTCGGCCAGACCGTGCCGACCGCCGACGCCAGGGCCTCCGCCGGCACCGCCCGGGCGGCGGACCCGGCCACACCGGTCGAGGTCCCCGCGGCCGACCCGTCGCTCGGCATGCCCAACTCACCACAGGAGAGCCGCCTCGTCAACGAGCTGGTCGCTCCCTCACTGAAAGTCCGGCCGCAGGCCCTGCCCGAGTGGAGCAGCGTGCTCATCGGCCCGGCCTTCCGCGGTGTGGAGGTGAAACTCAAGTGAAGCGCCGTTCCATCGCGGGACCGCTCGCGAAATCGATCGTGTTCATCGTGGTGACGAGCCTGGCCACCACGGTCCTGGCCCTGTCCATCGCCAACACCGGTGTGGGCGAGACCCGTTCGTACAAGGCCCGGTTCACCGACGCCACCGGACTCATCGTCGGGGACAGCGTCCGGGTCGCCGGCGTGAAGGTCGGCCAGGTCGAGTCCATCGAGGTCGCCGACCGCCGGGTCGCCGAGGTCCGCTTCAGCGTCCGCAGGACCAAGAAGCTCCCGGCCTCGGTCACCGCGTCGATCAAGTACCTCAACATGGTCGGCCAGCGCTACATCGACCTCGACCAGGGCGCGGGCCCGGTCGGCGAGACCTTCGCCCCGGGCGCCACCATCCCGCTGTCGCGCACCACCCCGGCGCTCGACCTGACCCAGCTCTTCAACGGCTTCCAGCCCCTCTTCGAAGGGCTCTCGCCGCCGGACGTCAACGAGCTGGCCGGCTCGATCGTCCAGGTGCTCCAGGGCGAGGGCGGCACCGTCGACTCCATCCTCCAGCACGTCGGCTCGCTGACCGGCACGGTCGCCGCCAAGGACAAGGTGATCGGCGAGGTGATCAAGAACCTCAACTCGGTCCTGAAGACCGTCAACGACCGGGAGGACGGCTTCAACGACCTGGTCGACACGCTCCAGGCCCTCGTCACCGGCTTCGCGGGCGACCGCAAGCCGCTCGGCGAGGCCGTCACCGCGATGGGCGCGCTCACCACCGTCACCGCGGACCTCTTCGAGGACGGGCGGAAGCCCCTCAAGGACGACATCAAGGAGCTCGGCCGGCTCTCCGGGAACCTGGCCGACAACACCCCGAAGATCGAGAACTTCCTGCAGAAGACCCCGGCCAAGATGGAGGCCATCGGCCGCCTCGCCTCGTACGGCTCCTGGCTCAACCTCTACCTCTGCGAGGCGAAGGTCAGCGGCGTGACGACGAGCGACGGCAGCACCCCGCCGACCGGCATCGAGATCACCCAGCCGAGGTGCCTGTCATGATCAAGCCGATACGCCACCGCAACCCCGTCGCCGTCGGCATCGTCGGCCTCCTCCTGCTCGCCCTCATCGGATTCGGCGCCTACCGGGCCGACTCGCTCCCCTTCATCGGCGGCGGCACCACCTACAGCGCCGACTTCACCGAGTCCGCCGGACTCAGCGAGGGCGACGAGGTCCGCATCGCCGGCGTCAAGGTCGGCAAGGTCACCGGCGTCTCCCTGGACGGCGCCAAGGTGAAGGTCACCTTCAAGGTCAAGGACGCCTGGATCGGCAACGCCAGCACCGTCGGCATCGCCATCAAGACGCTGCTCGGCGAGAAGTACCTCGCCGTCGACCCGCTCGGCGACTCCGCGCAGGACCCGGACGAGCGCATCACCGCCTCCCGCACCACATCCCCGTACGACGTCACCCAGGCGTTCAACGGACTGGGCGAGACCATCGGCGAGATCGACACCGAACAGCTCGCCAAGAGCTTCGAGACGATCTCCGCCACCTTCAAGGACTCCCCGCCCGACGTGAAGAGCGCCGCCGAGGGGCTCTCCGCGCTGTCGAAGACCGTCTCCGAACGCGACGCCCAGCTGGCCACCCTGCTCAAGGGCAGCAAGCAGCTCACCAAGACCCTCGCCGACAAGAAGAGCGGCTTCGAAACCCTCCTGGACGACGGCAACCTGCTCCTCGGCGAGATCCAGGCCCGCCGCGACTCCATCCACCTGCTGCTCACCGGCACCCGCGACCTGGGCACCCAGCTCACCGGTCTCGTCTCCGACAACAACAAGCAGCTGAAGCCGACCCTCCAGGCGCTCGGCCGGGTCACCGCGGTGCTCAAGAAGAACCGCAAGAGCCTCGACCAGGTGCTCGCGCTCGCCGGCTCCTACAACCGGCTCGTCGGCAACACCCTCGGCAACGGCCGCTGGTTCGACAACTACGTCTGCGGTGTCGTCCCGAAGAACTACCTGCCCGCGAACACACCCCCGGCGACCGGCTGCATGCCTCCGAAGCAGGAAGGCGGGCACTGAGATGAGACCCACCCGCGTCATCGGCATCGGCGCCGGCCTCGTCGTCGTGGCCGTCGCCGCCATCTCCGGGGCCTCGGCCCTGGAGGAGCGGGGCGGCACCACCGTCACCGCCTACTTCGACCAGGTCACCGGCGTCTACGCGGGGTCCGACCTGCGCATACTCGGCGTACGCGTCGGCCGCGTCGAATCCGTCGAACCGCGCGGCAAGGACGTCAAGGTCGTCCTGCACATCGACAAGGGCGTCCAGGTCCCCAAGGACGCACACGCCGTCGTCGTCGCGCCCAGCCTGGTCGCCGACCGGTACGTCCAGCTCGCCCCCGCCTACACCGGGGGAGCGGCCATGCAGGACGGCGCCCAGCTCCCCGCCGCCAACAACGCGGTTCCCGTGGAGGTCGACCAGCTCTACGCGTCCATCACCGAACTGTCCACCGCGCTCGGCCCCGACGGGGCGAACGCCGAAGGGGCCTTCGCCGGTCTCCTGGACACCGGAGCCAAGAACCTCAAGGGCAACGGCAAGGACATCGGCGACTCCATCGAGCAGTTCGGCAAGGCGACCAAGACCCTGGACAAGTCGAGCGGCAACCTCTTCGACACGCTGTCCTACCTCCAGACCTTCACCACCATGCTGAAGGAGAACGACGGCAACGTCCGCGCCGCCGAGGAGCAGCTGAACTCCGTCACCGGCTTCCTCGCCGACGACAAGAAGAACCTCGGCGCCGCGCTCAAGGAGCTCGGCACCGCGCTCGGCCAGGTGAAGACCTTCATCCAGGACAACCGGGGCGAGCTCAAGAAGAACGTGGACGCGCTCGTGCCGATCACCCAGGCCCTCGTCGACCAGCGCGCCTCGCTGGCCGAGTCGATGGACGTCCTGCCGCTCTCGGCGGGCAACGTCCTCAACGCCTACGACCCCGAGCACCGCACACTCAACGGCCGGACCAACCTCAACGAACTCAGCATGGGCGGCCCGCTCCTCGAGTCCTCCCTCGCCCTCCAGGGCCTCTCCCCGGTGGACACCGAACGGCAGAAGGCCCTGCCCACGCTGCCGCTCCCGGCCGTGGGCACGGTCTACGGAACGCCGGAGGACGCCGAGGGCGACAAGGACGCCAAGGACACGAAGGGGGCGAACCGATGAACCGGAGACCGCGCAGACCCGCCGCCCTCGGCACCACGGGCGGGCCGGCACTCATCGCGCTCGGCCTGTGCTGCACCCTCTTCGCCACCGGATGCGGAGCCCCGCACTTCTCCGGCATCGAGGACCTGCCGCTGCCCGGCGGGGCCGACCTCGGCGACCACCCGTACGAGATCACCGCGGACTTCGGGGACGTGCTCAGCCTCTCCCCGCAGTCCTCGGTCAAGGTCAACGACGTCGCCGTCGGCCGGGTCACCAAGATCTCGCTGGCGCCCGACGGCTGGCGGGCCCGGGTCACCATGAAGGTCAACGGCAGGATCGACCTGCCCGCCAACGCCTACGCCCACCTGGAGCAGTCCAGCCTGCTCGGCGAGAAGTACATCCAGCTCACCCCGCCCGCCAAGGGCAAGGAGCAGGGCACACTCGCCGACGGCGACCGCATTCCGCTCACCCGTACCAACCGCAACCCCGAGGTCGAAGAGGTCTTCGGCGCCCTGTCCATGCTCCTCAACGGCGGCGGCGTCCAGCAGCTCAAGACCATCACCACCGAACTCAACAAGGCCCTGAGCGGGCAGGAACCCCAGGTCAAATCCATGCTCCACCGGGTCGACGAGCTCG
This sequence comes from Streptomyces sp. 130, assembly GCF_007096885.1. Taxonomy (GTDB): domain Bacteria; phylum Actinomycetota; class Actinomycetes; order Streptomycetales; family Streptomycetaceae; genus Streptomyces. The sequence goes on from NZ_VJNO01000010.1 coordinate 151,227, forward strand.
TCACCGACCTGGACGACCACCGCGGCGACATCACCGCCGCGCTCGACGGCGTCAACCGGCTCTCCAGCACCCTGGCCGGCCGCAAACAGCAGGTGGGCACCGTCCTCACCGAGCTCAGCCCCGGCATGAAGGTGCTGGAGAAGCAGCGCGGATCGCTCATGACGATGCTCCGCTCCCTGGACACCCTCTCCGACGTCGCCGTCACCACCATCAACCGGAGCAAGGCGGACACCATTGCCGACCTCAAGGCCCTCGCACCGACCCTGCGGGCCCTCGCCGACTCGGGCAACGATCTGCCCGACTCCCTCCAGGTGCTGCTCACCTACCCGTTCACCGACGAGGTGCTGCGCGGCGTGAAGGGCGACTACCTCAACGTGTACCTCGACCTGACGGCCGAACCCGGCACCCAGATCATCCCCGCCTACGAGCCCGACACGCAGACCCCGCCCGCCCAGGCCCAGGCGGTCGCCGGCGCCGGACTGCCGCTGCCCCTTCCCGCGACCTCGGCGCCGACGACGAGCCGGCCCACGGACTCGAAGGGGAGCAACTGATGATCACCCTCGCCATCCGGCTCAAGAACATCGCCTTCCTCATCATCTCCGTCCTGGTGCTCGGCTTCCTCGGCGTGCGCTACGCCGACCTCGGCCATTACGTCGGCATGCGCGACTACTACACCGTCAAGATGCAACTCCCGCGCACCGGCGGCCTCTTCACCCACTCCAACATCACCTACCGAGGGGTGTCGGTCGGCCGGGTCGGAGCCATCGAACTCACCGACGACGGCGTCGAGGCCGAGCTGCGGATCAACAAGTCGGCGCCCCGCATCCCCGACGACCTCAAGGCGGTCGTGGCCAACCTCTCCGCCGTCGGCGAGCAGTACGTCGATCTGCGGCCGACCCGCACCGAGGGCCCCTACCTCGCGAACGGCTCGGTCATCGACGAGGCCGAGACCACCGTCCCGGCGCCCGTCACCAACGTCCTCACCAGCGTCAACGACCTCACCTCCTCGGTCGACCTGGAGTCCCTGCGCACCGTGGTGGACGAGTTCGGCACCGCGTTCAGCGGGCGCGGCGACGACCTCCAGGTCCTCCTGGACACCGGCAGCGAGTTCGTGGACGCCGCCGACGACGCGCTGCCCGTCAACATCCGGCTGATGGAGGACGGCAAGACCGTCCTGCGCACCCAGGTCGAACAGGGCGAAGCGCTCAAGGGGTTCGCCTCCGGCGCGAAGGAACTGGCCGCCCAGCTCAAGGGGTCCGACACCGACCTGCGCAAGCTGATCGCCGCCGCCCCCGACGCGACGAACCAGATCAGCGGACTGCTCCGGGACGTCGAGCCCAGCTTCGGGGTCGTCGTCGCCAACCTCCTCACCACCTCCGACGTCGCCGTCACCCGGCAGCGCGGCCTGGAGGAACTGCTCGTGAAGCTGCCCGCCGTCGCCGCCGCCGGGGCCAGCGCGGTGGACGAGGACGGCGCCCGGTTCGGCATGTCGATCACCTTCTTCGAGCCGCTGCCCTGCACCGCGGGCTACGAGGGCACGACCTACCGCAACGGTCTCGACCTCTCACCCGCCCCCGCCCTCAACACCAAGGCCCGCTGCACCGCCTCGCCCGGCACCGGCATCGACGTCCGGGGCAGCGCCAACGCCCCGAAGGGCGGCCCGCTCCCCGAACCGGCGAAGGCCGGCGCGCTGCTCCTCGGCGACACCGAGGAGGACCGGCTGCCCGGTGTGCTCGGCGCCGCGACCGACACGGCACCGGAGGCCCGGGGCATGGCCGGGCTGCTCGGCCTGGAAGAGGAGGACGGCGAGTGAACCCCCGTATCCGCGGCCTCGGCGGCTGGGCCGTCCTGCTGATCGCGGCCCTCGTCTGTGCCCTGGGCGGCTGGTCGTACGCCCAGGCGCGCGGCGACGACGACCTGGCCTACGCCAAGAGCCGGGACGCCGCCCTCGCGGACGGGCGGCAGGCCCTGGCCCGGCTGAACACCCTGGACGGCAAGGACGCGACGAGCGTGGACGCGGGCCTGGCCGGCTGGCTGGAGTCCGCCACGGGCCCGCTGCACGACCAGCTGAAGCGGACCCGGAAGAAGGACGCCGCCGACCTCAAGGCGTCCGGCGCCACCGCGCGCGGCAAGGTCACCGACGCCGCGCTCACGGAGCTGGACGAGCGGACCGGCACCGCGCTGATGATCGCGACCGTCGATGTCGAGGTCACCCCGCGCACCGGCAAGGCGGGCACCGAGCGCAAGCGCTTCGAGGCCACGCTCGCCCGGACCGGGGACGGCTGGAAGATCAAGGCGCTCACGGCGCTCGGCATAGGGAGCGGCGCATGAGCGTGAACACGGACGTCGAGGAGAACGAGGACACCGCGAAGGCGGCCGACGAGAGCCCCGAGACCCCCGAGGCCGCCGTCGAGCCGCCCGAGGACACCGAGGACACCGACGACACCGGCGCCCGCCCGGCCCGCCGGTGGCCGCGCGTCCTCGCCGCGGTCCTCGTCGTCGCCCTGCTCGCCGCCGGGGCCGTGATGTACGTGGCGGGGAGGCAGCTGCGGGACACGCCCGCCACCTCCAACCGGGCGCTGACCGACAGCGCGGCGACCGCCCAGGTGGCCGGCGAGGTCACCAGCGCCCTCGGCAAGGTCTTCTCGTACAGCCCCGAAGGCACCGCCGCCACCAAGGCGTCCGCGCAGAAGCTGCTCGCCGGCAAGGCGCTCCAGCAGTACGCGGCACTGTTCGGCCAGGTCGAGAAGCAGTCGGCCGACCAGAAGCTCACCCTCACCACCCACGTCGTGCGCGCCGGGGTGACCAGGCTGACGCCCGACAGCGCCCATCTGCTCGTCTTCCTCGACCAGGTCTACGAGCGCAAGGGGAAGGCCGCGAGCAAGGCGGCCGCTCAGCTCTCCGTCACGGCCCGACTGCGCGAAGGGCACTGGACGATCGTGGAGATCACTTCCCGTTAGCTCCGGCAAGGCACCACCGCACCACAGAGCACCGACAGCACAGCACGGCGGGACCGCCGGCAGGGAGAGGCAGCGATGGCACGGGTAGCGATGACGAGGAATCCGCTGGTCGCGGCGGCGATCGTGCTGACGGTCGCGGCGGCCGGCGCCGCGGGCTGGGGCGGGGTGTCCCGGTACCGGGCGGCACACGACAGCTCGGCCGCGTACGCCCAGACCCGCGACGAGGTGCTGGCGGCGGGGGAGCAGGCCGTGCAGAACATGAACACGCTCGACCACGCGCAGCTGGAGAAGGGGCTCGACAGCTGGGAGGACTCCACCACCGGGGACCTGCACCGGCAACTGGTCGACGGACGCGACGGGTTCGTGAAGCAGATCCAGGAGGCGAAGACCGTCAGCACCGCGAAGGTGCTGGCCGGCGCGGTCACCGAGCTGGACGACCGGGCCGGGAAGGCCGGGGTCATGGTGGCGCTCCGGGTGACCGTGACCGCCCCGAAGGGCAAGCCCGCGGTGAAGGAGAGCCGGATGCTCGGCCAGCTCACCCGCACCCCCGACGGGTGGAAGCTCAGCGCGCTCGGCCAGGCGCCCGTCGGCAACACCGCCGGCTGACACCCCCGCCCCCGCACCGAGAGGAACCCGGACATGTCGACCACCCGTCACCTGGTCAACCGTCAGCGCCGCCTGGCCACCGTCGCCGCCGCCGAGCGCGCCGCGACGGCCGCCCCGCCCCGCCCCCGCACCGGGCGCGGCCCGGACCCGGAGAAGCCCGACGCCGCGCCGGACGACGCGGTCACCGAGGACGAGAACGAGGAGGAGCCGGAGGAGGACGGGCCGGAGGAGGACGGGCCCGGGGCGCAGAAGACCCCCGCCCGGCGCCGGCCGCGCCCGAGCCTGCCCGCCGTCCTGTGCGTCCTCACCCTGCTCCTCGGCGCCGTCGCCGCCTGGGCGTTCACCTCGGCGGCGAGCCTGCGCGACGACCCGAGCCGGCAGAACACCGCCCTGACCGACATCAGCCGCACCAGCGAGGTGAAGGGCCAGATCACCGAGGCCGTCGGCGCGGTCTTCTCGTACGACTACGCCTCACCCGCCAAGGCCGAGACGGCGGTGACGAAGTACCTGACGGGCAAGGCGGTCCAGCAGCACGAGGACATGCTCGCCGAGGTCCGGGCGCAGGCGCCGAAGCAGAAGCTGGTCCTCACCACGACCGTCACCGACAGCGGCGTGGAGATGCTCGACGGCGACCGCGCCCGGCTGCTGATCTACGCCGACCAGCGCAACACCCGCACCGGCACGTCCGAGGAGACCACGTACGCCGCCGCCATGTTCAGCGTGGACGCGGTCCGCAAGGGCGGCAGCTGGCGGATCTCCGCGATCGACACCTTCACCCGGTGACCGGGCGACCCCCCAAGGAGAGCACGCATGAGGTTCAACGGCACCATGCGCCGCGGACTCGGCGGCACCGCCGCGGCCGTCGCCGCGATGGCCGCGCTCACGGCGTCCCAGGCACCCCAGCTCGCCGCGCACGAGGGGACGGCGAAGCCGCGCCAGAAGACGGACGACGTCGTCTGGTCCGAGGTCCCCAACGACGACTCGTACCACACCGAACTCCCGCCGCTGAAAAGCCCGAAGCCGCCGAAGAAGGGTGAGAAGCAGAGCCCCGCGGCCAGACAGTCCTGGGCCGAGGCCGGCATCCCGGCCACCGTGCTCGCCGCCTACCGCAAGGCCGAGGCGACGACGCGACGCGGCGACCCCGGCTGCCGGCTGCCCTGGCAGCTCCTGGCGGCGATCGGCAAGGTCGAGTCCGGGCACGCGGCCGGCGGCCGGGTCGACAAGAACGGCACGACCGTCTCGCCGATCCTCGGCCCGGTCCTCAACGGCGCCGGGTTCGCCGACATCCCGGACACGGACGGCGGCGCCTACGACGGCGACGCGACGTACGACCGGGCGGTCGGCCCGATGCAGTTCATCCCCTCGACATGGGCGCACTGGGGCCGCGACGGCAACGGCGACGGGCGCCGGGACCCGAACAACGTGTACGACGCGGCGCTCGCCGCCGGGGCCTACCTGTGCGCGGGGACGCGCGATCTGTCGATCCCCTCCGACATGAACCGGGCGATCCTCAGCTACAACCACTCGGAAACCTATCTGCGCACGGTGCTGTCCTGGCTGGAGTTCTACCGCAAGGGCACCCACCCGGTCACCGACGGCACGGGGCCCATCCCCAGGAGCCCCGGCGCGGGCAGTCCGAACAAGCCCGAGCACCCCGTGGGCGGGTCCGGCTCCGAGGACGACGGCGGTGGCATCGAGGTCGGCCCGCAGCCCACGTCCACCACCCGCCCGACCACCCCCGGCACCCAGGGCCCCGGCCCGAGCACCACGCCGGACCCGGACCCGACGGACACCGCCGGTCCCTCGCCCGACCCCACGGACACCGGCTCCGCCACCCCGGACCCGAGCACCACCCCAGACCCCGAGCCGACCACCACGAAGCCGGACCCGGGCTGCACCACGGCCCCGGCGCCCGACCCGGCCGACACCACCGGGCCCACCGGCTCGCCCTCGCCCGGCCCCACCGAGACGGACGAGCCCTGCACCACCCCCACCCTGCCGCCCACGGCGGACTGAGCCCGGGCGGCGGCCGGGTGTTCCGAAGGGCTCAGCCGCCGCCCGCCAGCACCTGGCCGAGGTCGTAGCGCACGACCTCCTCCAGCTGCGCGTACGTGCAGCCGTCCGGCGTACGGTCGGGCCGCCAGCGGCGCCACTGGGCCGTGTGCCGGAAGCGGTCGCCCTCCATGTGGTCGTACGCCACCTCGCAGACCCGCTCCGGCCGCAGCGGCACCCAGGACATGTCCTTCTTGCCCGACCAGCGGCGCGGGGCGCCCGGCAGCCGGGCGCCCGCGTGCGCCTCGGCCTCGGCCCAGGCGCGCCACGGGTGGTCGTCGGCGTCGGTTCGCAGGGGTTCCAGCTCGGTGAGGAGCTCCGCGCGGCGCTTCATCGGGAAGGCCGCGCACACCCCGACGTGCTGGAGCGCGCCGCTGTCGTCGTACAGGCCGAGCAGCAGCGAGCCGACGACCGGGCCGCTCTTGTGGAAGCGGTAGCCGGCCACCACGCAGTCGGCGGTGCGCTCGTGCTTGATCTTGTACATGGCCCGGACGTCCGGCCGGTACGGCGCGTCGAGCGGCTTCGCGACGACGCCGTCCAGCCCCGCCCCCTCGTACCGCTCGAACCACTCCCCGGCGCGCTCCGGGTCGGTCGTGGCCGGGGCCAGATACACCGGCGCCGACGCCCCGGCGAGCGCCGCCTCCAGCACCGTGCGCCGGTCCGCCTGCGGGGTGTCCAGGAGCGAGTCGTCGCCCAGCGCCAGCAGGTCGAAGGCGATCAGCGCGGCCGGGGTCCGCCCGGCCAGCAGCCGCACCCGGGACTCGGCGGGATGGATGCGCTCGCTGAGCCGGTCGAAGTCGAGGCGGCCGTCGTGCGCGACGACGATCTCGCCGTCCACCACCGAGCGCTCCGGCAGGTTCTCCCGGACGGCGCTGACCACTTCGGGGAAGTACCGGGTCAGCGGCTTGCCGGTCCGGCTGCCGATGACCACCTCGTCACCGTCCCGGTGCACGATCGCCCGGAAGCCGTCCCACTTCGCCTCGTACTGCATGCCCGGCGGAATCCGCTTCACGGACTTGGCGAGCATCGGCTTCACGGGCGGCATCACCGGCAGGTCCATGGACCGATTGTGGACCGTATGGCGACCGGAGTCTCCCGATATGCGGCATATGTGTGCCCGGCCTACCGTGGCCGACATGGCAGCAGCTGGCACAGCGGTGGAACTGGACGCGGCCGGGCGGGCGGTCCGGCTGTCCCATCCGGACAAGGTCTATTTCCCGGAGAAGGGCTACACGAAGAGGGACGTCGCCGAGTACTTCCTCGCGGTCGGCCCCGGCATCCTGCGCGCCCTGCGCGACCGGCCCACCACCCTCCAGCGGTTCGTGGACGGCGTCGAGGGCGAGTTCTTCTACCAGAAGCGCGCCCCCAAGAACCTCCCCGACTGGATTCCCACCTCCACGATCGCCTTCCCGAGCGGGCGGTCCGCCCGGGAGATGTGCCCCACCGAGGTGGCCGCCGTCCTCTGGGCCGCCAACCTCGGCACCCTGACCTTCCACCCCTGGCCGGTCCGGGGCGGGGACACCGACCACCCCGACGAACTGCGCATCGACCTGGACCCCCAGCCCGGCACCGGATACGCCGACGCGGTCCGCGCCGCCCACGAGCTGCGCGGTGTCCTGGACGAGCACGGGCTGCGCGGCTGGCCCAAGACGTCCGGCGGGCGCGGCATCCACGTCTTCGTGCCCATCGAGCCGCGCTGGACGTTCACCGAGGTCAGGCGCGCGGCCATCGCGGTCGGCCGCGAGCTGGAGAGCCGGATGCCGGACCGGGTCACCACCGCCTGGTGGAAGGAGGAGCGCGGCGAGCGGATCTTCGTCGACTACAACCAGACCGCCCGTGACCGCACCATCGCCTCCGCCTACTCCGTACGGCCCTTCCCGCACGCCCCGGTTTCCGCACCGCTGCGCTGGGAGGAAGTGGACGACGCCGAACCCCGCGACTTCGACCTGCGCACCATGCCCGTGCGGTACGCGGAACACGGCGATGTGCACGCGGACATGGACCAGGAGGCGTTCGGCCTGGACTCGCTCCTCGAACTCGCCGACCGCCACGCGAGCGACGGCGGCCCCGGCGACCTGCCCTACCCGCCGGAGTACCCGAAGATGCCGGGCGAGCCGAAGCGCGTGCAGCCGAGCCGCGCCCGCCGTGACGAGGGCGGCGAGGCGTGAGCGAGCCGGAGCACGGGGCGCACGGCCGTCCGCTGACCCGGAGCCAGAAGTGGCAGGGCTTCAAGGAGTCCCCGTACTTCCCGGCGGTCGTCCTGCTGTTCATCCTCTCCGCCGCCGCCGGGCTCTTCGCGGGCTCCTACACCTACGCCATGGCCAACCCGACCCCGCACAGCGTCCCGACCGCCGTGGTCAGCGAGCCGGACACCTCGCGCGGCCGGGAGTTCGTCGCCGGGATGGACAAGGCCCTGGACGCCTCCCTGGTCATCCGGGTCTACCCGACGGCGGCCGCCGCGCGCGAGGCGCTGGAGGAGCAGAAGGTCTTCGCCATCGTGCGCTCCGGGGACCGGGGCGTCTTTCTGGACGTGGCCGCGGCCTCCGGGGCCGCCGTCGCCCAGCTGCTCGGCGAGTCCGCCGTGAAGGTGGGCGACGCGCTCGGCATCCCGGTGGCCGTGCAGGACGTCAAACCGCTCCAGAAGGGCGACCCGCGCGGGCTCGCGCTCTTCTACATCTCGCTGGCCGCGGTGATCATCGGCTTCGTGGGCGCCATCCAGCTCAGCGTGCACGCCCGGGCCCTGATCCCGCTGGAGCGGATCGGCTTCACGATCCTCTACGCGCTGCTGGGCGCCTTCGCCATCGCCGCCGTGGTCGACTGGCTGCTGGGCGCGGTGGACCTGCCCTTCGTGGAGTCCTGGCTGATCCTCGCGTTCACGATGTTCACCTCCGGCATGGTCTTCACCATGTTCAACACCCTGATCGGCCGCTGGGCGATGCTGCCGACCTGGGGCGTGATGGTGCTCCTGGGCAACCCGTCGTCCGGCGGGGCCGTCTCCTGGCCGCTGCTGCCCTCGGTCCTCGGGCACATCGGACGCTGGCTCCCCCCGGGCGCCTCCGTCAACGCCCAGCACACCGCCGTCTACTACCAGGGCCACCAGCGGGTCTTCCCCTACCTGGTCCTCGGGGCCTGGGCGCTGGTCTCGTGCACCGTCTTCTGGGTGTGGCGCCACCGGCACCCCGGCGGCCGCGCGCACATGCCGCAGCACGCGGCGAAGGTCACCTGATCGGGTAGGCGTATTTCGCGACTCGCCCACCGGGCTTGGCAGTCCCGGGGCGGACTTTTCCTTACTGTGGGTAAGCGATTTTCCCGGGTCGTCACGGCCCGTCGCCACATCCTCGGCAGCACCCGTCAGCAGTGGGGAGTTCGACATGGACCGCAGAAGTCTCAGCCGGCGGATGCTGATGGGCGGCACGGTCGCGGCGGCGGCGGGGGTGACATCGTTGTCCCTGCCCGCGCCGAGCGCCGCCGCCCTGCCCGGCCGGCTCCGCCGGGCGCCCGCCGGGGGAGTGGTCCGGCACATCCGCATGTACGCGGAGAAGCTGCCGGACGGCCGGACGGGCTACGGGCTGGCGAAGGGCGAGGCCACCGTGCCCGGCCCGCTCATCGAGCTCAACGAGGGCGACACCCTGCACATCGAGTTCGTCAACACCCTGGACGTGCCGGCCGGGCTGCACGCGCACGGCGTCGACTACGACATCGCCAGCGACGGCACCCGGATGAACCACAGCACCGTCGAGCCCGGCGGCACCCGTACGTACACCTGGCGCACCCACGCCCCCGGCCTGCGCCGCGACGGCACCTGGCAGCCCGGCAGCGCGGGCTACTGGCACTACCACGACCACGCCGTCGGCTCCGACCACGGCACCGTCGGCATCCGCGAAGGGCTCTACGGACCGCTGGTCGTCCGGCGCCGGGGCGACATCCTGCCGGACCGGACGATCACGATCGTCTTCAACGGCATGTCGATCAACAACACCCCGGCCGGGGAGAGCCCGGACTTCACCGCCACGCTCGGCGACCGGCTCGAAGTCGTCATGATCACGCACGGCGACTTCTACCACACCTTCCACCTGCACGGTCACCGCTGGGCCGACAACCGTACGGGCACGCTCACCGGGCCCGACGACCCGAGCCGGGTGGTCGACACGAAGATCGTCGGCCCGGCGGACTCCTTCGGCTTCCAGGTGATCGCGGGCGAACACGTGGGCGCCGGCGCCTGGATGTACCACTGCCACGTGCAGAGCCACGCCGACCGGGGGATGGGCGGCATGCTCCTCGTCGCCGACCGGGACGGCACCGTCCCCGGACACGACGGGTAGGCGGTTCAGGGGCGGCCCGCCGCGCCGAGGCGTCCCGCGCGGTGCCGGCACGCCGGCCGGGCGGACGCGCCATTGACGCGGCGTTGATCAGTCGTTTATCGCGGCCCGGCACTGTGGTCGTCATGCTGATCAACACCGCGACCGACCCCGCCTTCTCCTGGCAGGAGACAGCACTGTGCGCCCAGGCGGGCCCCGAGTTCTTCTTCCCGGCCCCCGGCAGCTCCACCCGTGAGGCCAAGCAGCTCTGCAACGCCTGCGAGGGGCGCCAGGCGTGCCTGGAGTACGCCCTCGACAACGACGAGCGCTTCGGCGTGTGGGGCGGCCTGTCCGAGAAGGAGCGGGAGCGGCTGCGCAGAGTCGGCCGCGCCCGGGCCTGAAACCCCGCTGCACGGGGGCGGCTTCGGCCTCCGCCGTGTCCGCACGCGGCCCCCGGACCGGGCCGGACCGGTCAGGCGGGACGCCCGGTCCGGGGCTGCGCGGACCAGGCCCGGATCACGACGGGATGCGGAACGTCTCGCCGTACATCTTCCAGGTCAGCGGCGGCTCCAGGTCCAGGTTCCCGTCCTCCAGGAAGACGCGCTGCGCGGTGTCGATGCGCGAGGTGTCGTGCTGCTGGTTCTTCTTCGACTTCATCACGGCCCGCGCGGTGTCCAGGAAGATGTCCAGGTACGCCGACTCGTCGCCGCCCTCCGCGACCGTGTCCGCCTCGGCCAGTGCCGCCTGCCGGATGCCGTAGAAGGAGTCCGCCTCGTGCCCGGGCCCCTGCAGCACCATGGTGTCGAAGTAGATGAACTGGCCCAGCGTGCCGAGGCCGTCCAGCTTCGCGAGGCGCACCGCCGGCTCGAAGTACTGCTTGTCGCGGACCTCCTCCTGCGCCTTGCGGAACGCCGGGTCCTCGGCCGCCTTCCGCCACGCGCCGGTGAACCCCGGGTCCAGGCCCTCGTGCGACCCGGTCCCGTCGACCTTGCGCAGGGCGGGGAGGTACGGGGCGAGCGGGTTGTCCGGGTGGTCCTCGGTGAACGCCTCGACGAACGCGAGCATGTCGTGCGTACCGGAGCAGAACCCGACGAGACCGGCCGCGTAACCGGTGCCGTCGCCGCTGTCCTCGATCGTCGCGTACTGGGTGCGCCAGTCCAGCGTCGAGCCCTCCGCGCTGGCCAGCAGCTCCCACGCGATCTCGCGCATCCTGGGCGCGGCGAGCCCGGCCGGCGCCCCGTCGACCCGCTTGTTCATCTCCGCGCGCTCCTCGTCGTCCGCCGCCGCGAACGGGTCCGGGTTCACCGGCCCGGTGGCCGAGGCCTCGGCGGCCTTGGGGGAGTCCGTGGGCAGCCCGGCGTCGTCGCCGCCGGTGTTGAAGACGAGGGCGACGGCTATCGCCAGCGGCGCACCGATGAGAACGAAGCGGGTCACAGGTTTCACCGGCACAGCGTACGGTCCCCGCCCGCCCCCGGGCGGCACACCCCCGCACGGCAGAATCACCCCATGACCGATGCCCTGCTGAAGGCCCTCGATCCGCTTCCGTACCCCCGGCGCATGCGCGAACTCGCCGCCCGGGCACGCGTTCTGTCCGCTTCGGGGGAATTGCGCCCCGTGCTGGACGAGCTGAACCGCGGTGGTCCGTACGAGCGGGGCATCGCCGCCGTCGCGGCGGCCGTCGGCGGCGACGCGGAGTGGACCGCCGCGCACCTCGCCGACCCGGACCCCTTCGTGCAGGGCCACGCCCTGCGGGTCGCCCGGAGCCTGGGCATCCCGGACGAAATATACGAACGGGTCCTGGACGACCTGCCCCGCACCGCGCGCCGCCGCCTGCTGCGGGCCGTCGTCCACGACGGGCGCACCGGCCTCGCCGTCCGGCTCCTCGAACGGGTGCGCGCCGACTGGGGCGACGCCGAGGCGGCCGTGCTGCTGCCCGGCTGCCCCGCCGACACCGTCACCCGGCTGCTGCCCGAGCTGCTGTACGCCGTACGCGGCTGGAGCGCTCTGGGACGCCGCCACCCCGGCCCCCTCCTGGACGCCGTCGAACGGCAGCTCGCCGAACTGCCCGAGCCGCAGCGCCCGGAGTGGTGGCGGCGGTACGCACCCGGGATCGCGGCCACCGCCGCCGCCCGGCCCGCCCGCGTCCTCGATCTGCTCGACCGCTTCGGCCCCGCCACCCTCCCGTGGCCCCTGGCCCGCCGCCTCGGCGCCCTCGCCGCGGCCGACCCGGCCCGGACCGCCCGGCTGCTGCTGTGCCCGGAGACCCGGCCGATGCTGGAGCGCGGGGCGCGCGGGGTGCCCGACGGCGTCCTGTTCCGACTGGCCCGCACCGCGCCCGAAGAACTCGTCGTGGAGCTGGGCCGGGCCATGGCCCAGGACTCCGCCGGTCTCGCCCGGCTCCTCACCGCCCTCCCGCCCGGCCGGCGCACCGCCCTGCACACCGCGGTCACCGCCGGACGCGGCCCCGGCGGGTCCGCCGTCGACGCGGCGCTGCTCGACGCCCTGCCCCGCAGCGGCGTCGCCGACGAGGCGCGCCGCATGGCCGCCCGGGCCGCCGAACGGGGCGAGGACTGGCACACCGTGCTGCTCGCCGAGTCCTACCTCCCGGCCGCCGAGGTCCGGGACCGGCTGCTGGCCGCCACCCGCCGGCCGGCCGCCGCCGACCGGGCCCTCGTCTGGCCGCTGCTCGTCCGCAACGCCGGGCGCACCGGCGCGCCCGGGCCCGTCGCCGTACTCCTGGACGACATGGCCGGGCTCCGCAACGAACAGGACCCCGTCCGCTCGGCCGCCCTCCTCGCCCTCGCGGGCATCCCCGCCGGACTGTTCACCGAGGCGATGGAACCGGCCCTGGACCGGATCGCGGCCGACGCCGTCGAAGCCCGCGACTCCTCCCACGCCACCCGGCACGCCCTCAGCACCCTGGCCGTGCGGCTGCTGCGCGAACACGCCGTCACCGGCCGCCGCGCCCCGGACCCGGGCGACGCATGCCCGTCCGCCGGGCGACGACAGGGCCTGGTCAGCTGGTCGCTGCGCACCCTGGTCCGGATCTCCGGCAACACCGGCGGCGCCGACCTCGGACGGCTCGACCGCACCCTGCGCAGGGGCCAGGAGCACGACGTGTTCGAGGCGCTGCGGCCCTGGCTGGAGGCGGGCGCGGAGAAGAGCGACTACGGGCTCGCGTTCGCGCTCGTCCGGGCGCTGGGCCGCCGCGCGGCCGGGCTGCCCGAGCTCCAGGACCTGCTGTGGCAGGCGATCCGCTTCGGCTCGGTCACCACCGCGCGGACCGCCGTCCGGCTGTGGCTGGAACCGGACGCGGACCGGGGCGCACGCGTCGAACAGCTGCTCGCGCTCGACCCCTCCGCCGGCACCCTGCCCGAGGTCCAGGCGGTGCTCACCCGCACCCGCACCGATCTCCTCGACCCCTACCTCGCCACCCCGCCGCCGCACGGCCGCTTCCTGACGCCCGGCCGCCCCTGGACCGTCCACCCCGGGCCCGAGATCCGCCGCTGGGTGCCGCGCCAGCACCGCGCCGCCGAACGAGCCCTGCGCCACGCGGCGCGCGACGGAAAGCTCCCGCTCCACGGGCGGGCGCGCGCCGTCGCCGCCCTGGCCCGCGTCCCCGGGACCGGGGCCGAGGCGCTGGGGGAGTGGACCGGCTGCGACGACGTCGTGCTCGCCGAGGCCGCGCTCACCGCGCTCGGCCACACCGACCGCGCCCCCGAGGTACTGCCCACCCTGCTCGCCCACGCCGGGGACGACCGGGCCAGGGTCGCCGTCTTCGCGGCCGGCCGGGCCTCGCGGGACGTCCGCCCCTCCGTCCTCGCCCCGATGCTCCGCGCCCGGCTGGCCCCCGGCACCGGCAAGGTCACCAGCCGCAAGGAGGCCGTCCGGCTCGCCGTGGCCCGGCTGCCCCGCAGGGCCGCCGCCGACCTGGTCACGGAGGGCTACGCACATCCCGGCCAGCACCCGGACGTCCGGGCCGCCTGCGTGGCCGGGGCCATCGAACTGCTCGGCGACGCGCGGATGTGGCGGCTGCTCGCGGACGCCGCCGCCGGGCCCGCCGTGCTGCGCACCGCCGTCCTGCGCGTGCGGCCCATGGACCTGCCGGGCGCCCACCGCACCGGCTACGCGCGCCTGGTGCGGGAGGTGTGCGGCACGGACGACGAGGAGCTGGCCGCCGCCGCCCACGCCGTGGTGGCCCGCTGGATACCGTGGGAGCCGGGCATCTGCGAGGTGCTGGCCGCCGCCACGACGGACCTGGCGCGCCGCCGCTCCTGGCGCTCGGCCGCCGAAGCGCTGGCCGGTGCGGCGCCCGCCGCCTCCGGGGAGGCCGCGCAGGCGCTGTTGGGCGCGCTGGGCACGCTCACGGACTCCGTCGCCATGGACGACGCCGGCAGCGACCGCGACCGGCCCGAGCGGCAGCGGGCCGTGCACCTGGTGAACCGCCTCGCCTCGGCGGCCGGGACGCGCCCGGACGCGGCCCTGCGCCCCGTCCTCGCCGCCGCCGGCGACCTGCTGGCCCGCCACCGCGACTACGTGCCGCAGGCCGCCGAGCTGCTGGCCGGGGCCGTGGACCCGGCCGGCGACGCGGACGCGCTGCACGCCGCGCTGGACCGCGTCGCCCTGCTGGTCACCGGCCGGCCCGTGCTCGCCGCCCGCGTCGCCCTCCGGTACGCCACGTGCCACGGCGTCCCCCAGGACGAGGCCGGGGCGGCGACGCTGCTCGAGGTGGCGGGGCGCCTCGCCGAGGACGGCGGCCTCGCGCACGGCCTGCTGGCGGTGCGGCTGGTCGCGGCCGGCGGACGGCACACGGGGTGGACCGGGCCGTGGCGGACCCAGCTCCGGCTGCTGCGGCGCCACCCGGAGGCGGAGGTGCGCGACGCGGCGTACGCGGAGGTGACGGTCCGGGAGTGAGCGGCCTCCCGGGGCGTCACCTCCGCGTGGTGGTCAGCCCTGGGCGCGGGCGGCCATCCGGGCCTTCCGCGCGGCCAGCTTCTCGTCGAACTTCGCGGCCTCGGTGTCCAGGCCGTGCATGTAGAGGCCCAGCTCCTCCTGCGCCTTCAGGCCGTCCGGGCCCAGGCCGTCGATGTCGAGCACCTTCAGATAGCGCAGCACCGGCTGGATGACGTCGTCGTGGTGGATGCGCATGTTGTAGATGCCGCCGATCGCCATCTGCGCGGCGGCCCGCTCGAAGCCGGGCATGCCGTGGCCGGGCATCCGGAAGTTCACGACGACATCGCGCACCGACTGCATGGTCAGGTCCGGAGCCAGCTGGAACGCCGCGCCCAGCAGGTTGCGGTAGAACACCATGTGCAGGTTCTCGTCGGTCGCGATGCGCGCCAGCATGCGGTCGCAGACCGGGTCGCCCGACTGGTGCCCGGTGTTGCGGTGCGAGACTCGGGTGGCCAGCTCCTGGAAGGCCACGTAGGCCACGGAGTGCAGCATCGAGTGGCGGTTGTCGGACTCGAAGCCCTCCGCCATGTGCGCCA
The DNA here is from genome assembly GCF_007096885.1 of Streptomyces sp. 130. GTDB lineage: Bacteria > Actinomycetota > Actinomycetes > Streptomycetales > Streptomycetaceae > Streptomyces. The sequence goes on from NZ_VJNO01000010.1 coordinate 166,632, forward strand.
TCCGGAACCGCTCCAGCTTGTCCGGGTCGACGGCGCGCGAGGTGAGCAGGTAGTCCCGCATCACGATGCCGTGCCGGCCCTCCTCGGCCGTCCAGCGGTGCACCCAGGTGCCCCAGGCGCCGTCGCGCCCGAAGAGCGTGGCGATCTCGTGGTGGTAGCTGGGGAGGTTGTCCTCGGTGAGCAGGTTGACCACGAGGGCGATCCTGCCGATGTCGGTGACCTTGGACTGATCGGCCTGCCACGCCTCGCCGTCCTCGAAGACGCCGGGGAAGTTGCGCCCGTCCGAGAAGGGGACGTACTCGTGCGGCATCCAGTCCTTGGCGACCTTGAGGTGCCGGTTGAGCTCCTTCTCGACCACCTCTTCCAGTGCGAACAGGAGGTGGGCATCGGTCCACGCCTGTGAACTGCCGAGGTGGGGAGAAGTAATGGTCACGAGGGCTCCTGGGGACGGGAGGGCTACCTACGGCTTCGTAGGTTACGAGACCGTAGGTTAAAGCGGCGGTAAGGCTCTGGCCAAGCCCGAACGGGCGAGTGGTGCTCACTCCGCGTGATCAGAGCGCGAAGGGGGTGTGTGCCGGGCCCGGCTCACACCCCCCGTTTTCCCGCGTCAGAGCCCGGCACGCACCTCCTCCGCCGTGGTGTCCCGCAGCTCGCCGTCGAGCAGCAGCCAGCGGGTGATGCCCAGCGATTCCAGGAACGGCACGTCGTGACTGGCCACGACGAGCGCCCCCTCGTACGCCGCCAGCGCCTCGGTCAGCCGCGCCACGCTCGCCATGTCGAGGCTGTTCGTCGGCTCGTCCAGCATCAGCAGCCGGGGCGCCGGCTCGGCCAGCAGCAGTGCGGCCAGCGCCGCCCGGAACCGCTCACCGCCCGACAGCGTCCCAACCGCCCGGTCCGCCCGCGCGCCCCGGAAGAGGAAGTGCGCGAGCTTCGCCCGGATGTGGTTGCCGGTGGCGTCCGGGGCGAACCGCGCCACGTTCTCCACCACGCTCAGCCCGTCGTCCAGCACATCGAGCCGCTGGGGCAGAAAGCGCAGCGGGACCTCGGTCACCGCCTCCCCGGACACCGGGGCCAGCTCACCGGCGAGCGTACGCAGCAGCGTGGTCTTGCCCGCTCCGTTGCGCCCCACCAGCGCGATGCGCTCCGGGCCGCGCACCTCGTACCGGCCCCGCACCCGTGCCCCGTACGCGAGTTCCAGATCGCGCAGCACCAGCACGCCCCGGCCCGGATGGACCCGGGTGTGCGGCAGCTCGACCCGGATCTCGTCGTCGTCGCGGACCAGTCCGACGGCGTCGTCCAGGCGCTCCTTCGCCTCGGCCAGCCGCTCCGCGTGCATGATCCGGTGCTTGCCCGCGGACTCCTGCGCGGCACGCTTGCGCGCCCCCATGACGACCTTGGGCTCGCGCTTCTGCTCGTACATCTTCTGCCCGTACCGCTTGCGCCGGGCCAGTTTCACCTGGGCCTCGGCCAGTTCGCGCTTCTGCCGCTTCATGTCGGCCTCGGCGACGCGCACCATGCGCTCGGCCGCCTCCTGTTCGACGGCCAGCGCCTCCTCGTAGGCGGAGAGGTTGCCGCCGTACCAGGTGACGGTCGAGTCCCGCAGGTCGGCGATCCGGTCGACCCGGTCCAGGAGTTCCCGGTCGTGGCTGACGACGACGAGCACCCCCTGCCAGGCGTCGACCGCCGCGTACAGCCGCTGCCTGGCGTACACGTCCAGGTTGTTCGTCGGCTCGTCGAGCAGCAGTACGTCGGGCCGGGCCAGCAGCAGCGCGGCCAGCCGCAGCATCACGCACTCGCCGCCCGACATCTCGCCGATCGTCCGGTCGAGCCCGATGTGGCCGAGGGCCAGCCCGTCCAGGGTGGCCCGGGCCCGCTCCTCGACGTCCCAGTCGTCGCCGACGGCGGCGAAGTGCTCCTCGCCGACGTCACCGGACTCGATGGCGTGCAGCGCCGCGCGGACCGCGTCGATCCCGAGCGCGGCGTCGACGCGCAACTCCGTGTCCAGGACCAGGTTCTGCGGCAGATGGCCCACGTCGCCGGACACGCTGATCCGGCCCTCGGTGGGTTCGAGTTCCCCGGCGAGCAGCCGGAGCAGGGTCGATTTGCCGGCCCCGTTGAGGCCGACGAGCCCCGTGCGGCCGGGGCCCACGGACAGATTCAGGCCGTCCAGGGCCCGGGCGCCGTCGGGCCAGACGAGGGAGAGGGCGGAGCAGGTGAGGTGGGCGGTGGGGGTTGACATGAGGAGTCTCCCGGTTGCGAGGAAGGACAGGGCAACGGGACGAGACACCGGCCACTGGCGTTCGACGCGTTCCGGGGGGAATTCCGGGATCGCGGAGGGAAGGCCCTGGTCGCGGAGGACGGCTCGGAGAGCTGAGGTCGCACTCGGGCGCGCGGACACGGCACAGGCCGGTCATGGCACGCGACACGGTGTCTCGGGACCTCAGACCTTCAACGGCCTGCTCCAATCGGCGACGACAAGGACACCGGGAACGTTACGCGGGGCCGTAGGAGGGAGCAATCGAATTAACGGCCCCCGCGCGCGGGCGGGTCGCGGACTCAGCGGGGACCGAACAGCTCGGTCAGACTCCGGTCCAGGTCCAGGAAGCGGTGCTCGTGGCCGCGGGGCACCAGATCCTCGGCCCGCCGCAGGAACCGCCGCAGGTCCGCGGTGCGCACATGCACCATGGCGATGCCCTCGGCCGCGTGGAACTCCAGCACCGTACGGTCGTAGCCGAACGGCCTGACCCGTACGTCCCCGAGCCCCGACGGGACCTCCATCCCGGCGGCGAGCAGGTCCCGGGAGAACTGCCAGGACACCTCCCTCCCTTCCAGCGTCGCCGGCGCCGGGAACGCCATGCGCACGGCGAAGGGGTCCGCCCAGTCGTAGCTCAGGACGGCGGGCAGCGTCTCCATCCGCGGCGCGGACGCCACCATGCGGGCCTGTACGGACTCTTCGATGACCGTGGACACGAACCTGCTCCCTCTCGCGACCGGACGAACGGTTCCCGGCACCCGTGGAGACGACGGAAGCCGCCGATCCGTGCACCGGGAGACGGCGTGAGCTGTGTCACCGCACACCGCTGCCTGTTCACGTGCCCCGTAACGGGCGCGGCACCCGTCAGAGCCGCCGGCGGTACGGGGCGAGCGCCTCCGAGGTCTTGGTGGCGATGAACTCGGTGATCCGGTACGCGCAGACGCCCTCGACCACGAACGGGTCGGTCGCCGCCAGCCGTTCGATCGCCGCCCGGTCGTCCCCGACCGCGAGGATCACCCCGCCGTCCCGGGGGTTCTTGCGCCCGGAGGCGATGAACACCCCGGCCTGGTACTGCTGGTCGAGCCAGGCGACGTGCGCGCTGAGCGCCGCGTCGACGCGGTCCAGCGGGGCGGTGTAGGACAGCTCGAGTACGAACATGCGCTCAGATTACCGGCAGGCGCGGCCCGTAGTGTGGGGGGACCATGACAGCGCTTCAGATGCCTTCCGACGCCGCCGGGGCCCGTGCCCTCCAGGACGCCCTGCGCGGCCGGGTGATCCTCGACGAGCCGGGACCGCCGCCGGGGACCGGCCGGGTGACCGGGGTCGACGTCGCCTATGACGACGACCGGGACACCGTGGCGGCGGCGGCCGTCGTGCTCGACGCCGCGACGCTGGAGGTGGTGGAGGAGGCGACCGCGGTCGGCCGGGTCAGCTTCCCGTACGTCCCGGGGCTGCTGGCCTTCCGCGAGATCCCGACCGTCCTGGCCGCCCTGGAGAACCTGCGCGCCGACCCCGGGCTCGTCGTCTGCGACGGGTACGGCAGGGCCCACCCCCGCCGCTTCGGCCTCGCGAGCCACCTCGGCGTCCTGACCGGGCTCCCGGTCATCGGAGTCGCCAAGAACCCGTTCACCTTCAGCTACGAACCGCCCGGCCCGGCGCGCGGGGACCAGTCGCCGCTGCTGGACGGGGCGGAGGAGGTCGGCCGGGCCCTGCGCACCCGGGCCGGCACCAAGCCGGTCTACGTCTCGGTCGGGCACCGCACCGGTCTGGACAACGCCGTCGCGCACACCCTCGCGCTCGCCCGGGACTTCCGGCAGCCGGAGACGACGCGCAGGGCGGACGCCCTCTGCCGCAGGGCCCTGCGCGAGGCCGCCGGCTGAAGCTCAGCGCTCCGCCGCCACCCGGAAGCCCAGCCCCGCCGCGACCAGCCGGTCCAGCAGCGCGTCGCCCATCGCGACGGCCGTCGTGACCTGCCCCGAGGTGGCCGGGAGCTCGTCCAGCGCCAGGCACAGCGCGGACTCCGCGAGGATCTTCGCCGTCTCGTCGTACCCCGGATCGCCGCCCGACACCTCCGTGAACACCCGCCGCCCGCCGCCCTCGCCGACGAAGCGCACCGTGAACCAGCTGCGCCGCCTGCGCTCCTCGTCCGGGCCCGTGCCGGCCTCGTAACGCCCCATCAGCCACTCCCGCGCGGCCGGCACCTGCGCGGCGCCGACGAGCACGCCGAGCGCGGCGGTGCCGCCGAGGGCCACCGGGAGGCGCTTCACCGAGGCGTAGTGGCGGTAGCGGAAGTCGGGGCCGTAGCGCGGCAGCGCCCTCGCCGAGCGGGCGATGATCCGCGCGTCGAGCGTCGGCAGCGGAAGCGCCCAGGTGCCGGTCTCCGGGCTGAAGCGGGGGCGGCCCAGCGGAGCGTGGACGCGGCGGCCGGCCGGCCGGGGTTCGTGCAGCCGGCGCTCCTTCGCGGCGCGCGCCGTCTGCGGGCCCCGGCCCAGCGCGGTGAGCGCCGAGGCGAACGTACCGCCGGAGAAGACGGCGTTGCTGCGGACGAAGCCGTCGACGCGCAGCGGCACGTCCTCGGGCAGCCGCCGGACCGTGAAGTAGGCGCCGAGGTCGTGCGGCACCGAGTCGAAGCCGCAGGCGTGCACGATCCGGGCGCCGGTCTCGCGGGCCCGGACGTCGTGCGCCACGTACATCCGGTCCACGAACTCCGGCTCGCCCGTCAGGTCCGCGTAGTCCGTCCCCGCCTCCGCGCAGGCGGCGACCAGCCGCTCCCCGTACCAGACGTAGGGGCCGACGGTGGTGGCCACCACGTGCGTGGACTCCGCCAGCGCGCGCAGCGAACCGGCGTCGGCCGCGTCCGCCTGGATGACCGGCAGGTCCGCGCAGCGCGGATCGAGGGCGGTCAGCCGGGTGCGCAGCTTCTCCAGCTTGGCGCGGTCGCGTCCGGAGAGGGCCCAGCGGCAGCCGTCGGGGGCGTGCCGGGCCAGATACTCGGCGGTGAGCGCGCCCACGAAGCCGGTGGCGCCGAAGAGGACCACGTCATGGGGGCGCGCGGGCCCGTTCTGCCTGTTCACGAAAGCCTCCACGGGGGACGGCGCCGGACGGAGCGAGCAGAGGTTAGCGCGGACGCCGTGGCGGTGTGCGGGCGGGAGGGGGTCATGGGGGAACATCCATGAGTATCCGCGAGAAGAACTAAGCGCTTGCTCGGCCCAGGGGGTTGTGCGGAGCGCGGCACATTCTTAGCATCATCGATGTTACATCAGTTGTGTCATACCGCTGGGGGCTCGATGGCGACGACAGGGAACGGCCCGCACGGCCCGCTCGGCGGCCTGCGGGTGGTGGAGCTCGCCGGCATCGGACCCGGCCCGTTCGCCGCGATGCTCCTGGCCGATCTGGGCGCGGACGTGGTGCGGGTCGACCGCCCGGGCGGCGCCGGACTCGGCATCGACCCGGCCCGCGACCTCACCAACCGCAACAAGCGTTCGGTGCTCGTCGACCTCAAGGCCCCGGACGGCCCGGCCACCGTCCTGGAGCTGGCCGCCCGCGCCGACGTCCTCATCGAGGGCTACCGGCCGGGCGTCGCGGAACGCCTCGGCGTCGGCCCCGACGCCTGCCTGGCCCGCAATCCGAAACTGGTCTACGGGCGGATGACGGGCTGGGGCCAGGACGGGCCGCTCGCCGAGCGCGCCGGACACGACATCGCGTACATCGCGCTCACCGGCACCCTCTCCATGATCGGCCGGCCGGACGAGCCGCCCACCGTCCCCGCCAACCTGCTCGGCGACTACGCGGGCGGCTCGCTCTACCTCGTCGTCGGCATCCTCGCCGCCCTCCAGCACGCCCGGACGCCCGGTGGCACCGGACAGGTGGTCGACGCGGCGATCGTGGACGGCGCCGCCCATCTCGCCACGATGATCCACGGCATGCTCGCGGCCGGCGGCTGGCAGGACCGGCGCGGCAGCAACCTGCTGGACGGCGGCTGCCCGTTCTACGGCTCGTACGAGACCGCCGACGGGCAGTACATGGCGGTGGGCCCGCTGGAGCAGCGGTTCTACGAGGAGTTCGTCACGCTCCTGGGCATCGCGGACACCGTCCCGGACCGCGACGACCTGTCCCGCTGGGACGAGCTGCGCGCCGCCGTCGCGGACCGGTTCCGCACCCGCAGCCGCGCCGAGTGGACCGAGGTCTTCGACGGGTCCGACGCCTGTGTGGCGCCGGTCCTCTCGCTCGGCGAGGCCCCGCACCACCCCCATCTCGCCGCCCGCGCCACCTTCGTGGAGCACGGCGGACTCACCCAGCCCGCCCCCGCGCCCCGTTTCTCGGCCACGCCCACGTCCGTGCGCACCGCCCCAGCCCTGCCGGGCGCGGACACCGAAGCCGTCGCCGCCGACTGGGACGTGCCCGGCCTGCGGACCACTCGGAAGGACACCCCCTGATGCAGCGGCAGATCTTCACCGAAGAGCACGACGCGTTCCGCGAGACCGTGCGCGCCTTCCTCGCCAAGGAGGTCCTTCCGCACTACGAGCAGTGGGAGAAGGACGGCATCGTCTCCCGCGAGGCGTGGCGCGCCGCCGGCCGGCAGGGCCTCCTCGGCCTCGCGGTGCCGGAGGAGTACGGCGGCGGCGGCACCACCGACTTCCGCTACAGCGCGGTCCTGGCCGAGGAGTTCACCCGGGCCGGCACGCCCGGTCTCGCGCTCGGGCTGCACAACGACATCATCGGCCCGTACCTCACCGGCCTCGCCACCGACGAGCAGAAGCGGCGCTGGCTGCCGGGCTTCTGCAGCGGCGAGACCATCACCGCCATCGCCATGACCGAACCCGGCGCCGGCTCCGACCTCCAGGGCATCCGCACCACCGCCGAGGACAAGGGCGACCACTGGCTGCTCAACGGTTCCAAGACCTTCATCTCCAACGGCATCCTGGCCGACCTGGTGGTCGTCGTCGCGAAGACCACCCCGGAGGGCGGCGCGAAGGGCCTCTCACTGATCGTGGTGGAGCGCGGCGCGGAGGGCTTCGAGCGGGGCCGCAACCTCGACAAGATCGGCCAGAAGTCCCAGGACACCGCCGAGCTGTTCTTCCACGACGTGCGCGTCCCGAAGGAGAACCTGCTCGGTGAGCGCGACGGCGCCTTCATCCACCTGATGACCAACCTCGCCCAGGAGCGCATGGGCATAGCCGTCGCCGGGATCGCCGCCGCCGAACACCTCCTGGAGATCACCACCGCGTACGTCAAGGAGCGCGAGGCGTTCGGCCGGCCGCTCGCGGGGCTCCAGCACATCCGCTTCGAGATCGCGGAGATGGCCACCGAGTGCGCCGTCACCCGGGCCTTCCTGGACCGGTGCATCGTGGACCACTCCGACGGGACCCTCGACGCCGTGCACGCCTCGATGGCGAAGTGGTGGGCGACCGAGCTGCAGAAGCGCGTCGCCGACCGGTGCCTCCAACTCCACGGCGGCTACGGCTACATGGCGGAGTACCCGGTGGCCCGGGCGTTCACCGACGGCCGTATCCAGACCATCTACGGCGGCACGACGGAGATCATGAAGGAGATCATCGGCCGCTCGCTGCTCGCCTGACCCGGCTCCCGCACCACGCCCGCGCCACCACCCTCGAAAGGCAGCTGTCTTGAGTACCGAAGCATTCGTCTACGACGCGATCCGCACCCCGCGCGGCCGCGGCAAGGCCAACGGAGCCCTGCACGGCACCAAGCCCATCGACCTCGTCGTCGGCCTGATCCACGAGATCCGAAGCCGCTTCCCCGGCCTCGACCCGGCCGCCGTCGACGACATCGTCCTCGGCGTCGTCAGCCCGCTCGGCGACCAGGGCTCCGACATCGCCCGGATCGCCGCCATCGCGGCCGGACTGCCCGACACCGTCGCCGGCGTCCAGGAGAACCGCTTCTGCGCCTCGGGCCTCGAAGCCGTCAACCTGGCCGCCGCGAAGGTGCGTTCGGGCTGGGAGGACCTGATCCTCGCGGGTGGCGTCGAGTCGATGTCCCGCGTGCCGATGGGCTCCGACGGCGGCGCCTGGGCGATGGACCCGATGACCAACTTCGAGACCGGCTTCGCCCCGCAGGGCATCGGCGCCGACCTCATCGCCACCATCGAGGGCTTCTCCCGCCGCGACGTGGACGAGTACGCCGCGCTCTCCCAGGAGCGGGCCGCCGAGGCGTGGAAGGAGAACCGCTTCGCGCGGTCCGTCGTCCCCGTGAAGGACCGCAACGGCCTCGTCGTCCTCGACCACGACGAGCACATGCGCCCCGGCACCACCGCCGACTCGCTCGCCGCGCTCAAGCCGTCCTTCGCGACGATCGGCGAGATGGGCGGATTCGACGCGGTGGCGCTCCAGAAGTACCACTGGGTCGAGAAGATCGACCACGTCCACCACGCGGGCAACTCCTCCGGCATCGTGGACGGCGCCTCCCTCGTCGCCATCGGCAACCGGGAGATCGGCGAGCGCCACGGACTCACCCCGCGCGCCCGTATCGTCTCCGCCGCCGTCTCCGGCTCGGAGCCGACCATCATGCTCACCGGGCCCGCCCCCGCCACCCGCAAGGCGCTGGCCAAGGCCGGGCTGACCATCGACGACATCGACCTCATCGAGATCAACGAGGCCTTCGCCGGGGTCGTCCTGCGGTTCGTCCGGGACATGGGCGTCTCCCTCGACAAGGTCAACGTCAACGGCGGCGCCATCGCGCTCGGCCACCCGCTGGGCGCCACCGGCGCCATGATCCTCGGCACCCTCATCGACGAACTGGAGCGCCGGGACGAGCGCTACGGCCTGGCCACCCTGTGCGTGGGCGGCGGCATGGGCATCGCCACCGTCGTCGAGCGTCTCTGACCGTCCCCTTCCTACGGAGAAGACAAACCCATGACCGAGAGCACGACCATCCGCTGGGAACAGGACGAGACCGGCGTCGTCACCCTCGTACTGGACGACCCCAGCCAGTCCGCCAACACGATGAACCAGGCGTTCAAGGACTCCATCGCGGCCGTCGCCGACCGCGCCGAGGCCGAGCAGGACTCCATCCGGGGCATCATCTACACCTCCGCCAAGAAGACCTTCTTCGCCGGCGGCGACCTCAAGGAAATGATCAGGATCGGTCCCGAGGACGCCCAGCTCGCGTTCGACACCGGCACCGCCATCAAGAACTCGCTGCGCCGCATCGAGACGCTCGGCAAGCCCGTCGTCGCCGCCATCAACGGCGCGGCCCTCGGCGGCGGTTACGAGATCGCGCTCGCGGCCCACCACCGCATCGCCCTCGACGCGCCCGGCTCCCGCATCGGCCTCCCCGAGGTCACCCTCGGCCTCCTCCCGGCGGGCGGCGGCGTCACCCGCACCGTACGCCTCATGGGCATCGCGGACGCCCTGCTCAAGGTCCTCCTCCAGGGCACCCAGTACACCCCGCGCCGCGCGCTGGAGAACGGCCTCGTCCACGAGGTCGCCGCCACGCCCGAGGAGATGCTGGAGAAGGCCCGCGCCTTCATCGACGCCCACCCCGAGTCCCGGCAGCCCTGGGACGTCAAGGGCTACAAGATCCCCGGCGGCATCCCGTCGCACCCGAAGTTCGCCGCGAACCTGCCGGCGTTCCCGTCCAACCTGAAGAAGCAGATCGCGGGCGCGCCCATGCCGGCGCCGCGCAACATCCTCGCCGCCGCCGTCGAGGGCTCCCAGGTCGACTTCGAGACGGCCCTCACCATCGAGGCCCGGTACTTCACCGAGCTGGTCACCGGCCAGGTCTCCAAGAACATGATCCAGGCCTTCTTCTTCGACCTCCAGGCCGTCAACTCGGGCGCCAGCCGCCCCAAGGACATCGAGGAGCGCCACGTCCGCAAGGTCGCCGTCCTCGGCGCCGGCATGATGGGCGCGGGCATCGCGTACTCCTGTGCCAGGGCCGGGATCGACGTCGTCCTCAAGGACGTGTCCGCCGAGGCCGCCGCCAAGGGCAAGGCGTACAGCGAGAAGCTGCTCGACAAGGCGCTGTCCCGGGGCCGTACCACCGAGGCGAAGCGCGACGAGCTGCTGGCCCGGATCACGCCGACCGCCGATGTGGCCGACCTCGCGGGCTGCGACGCGGTCATCGAGGCCGTGTTCGAGGACACCGCCCTCAAGCACCAGGTGTTCCAGGAGATCCAGGACGTCATCGAGCCCGACGCGCTGCTCTGCTCCAACACCTCCACCCTCCCGATCACCGTGCTCGCCGAAGGCGTCTCGCGCCCCGTCGACTTCATCGGGCTGCACTTCTTCTCACCGGTCGACAAGATGCCGCTGGTCGAGATCATCAAGGGCGAGAAGACCGGCGACGAGGCGCTGGCCCGCGCGTTCGACCTGGTCCGCCGGATCAGGAAGACCCCGATCGTCGTCAACGACTCGCGCGGCTTCTTCACCTCGCGCGTCATCGGCCAGTTCATCAACGAGGGTGTCGCCATGGTCGGCGAGGGCGTCGAGCCCGCCTCCGTCGAGCAGGCCGCCGCGCAGGCCGGCTACCCGGCCAAGGTGCTCTCCCTGATGGACGAGCTGACCCTCACCCTGCCGCGCAAGATCCGCGACGAGACCCGCAGGGCCGTCGAGGAGGCGGGCGGCAGCTGGCCCGGCCACCCGGCGGACGCGGTGATCGACCGGATGGTCGACGAGTTCGGCCGCACCGGCCGCAGCGGCGGCGCGGGCTTCTACGAGTACGACGAGAGCGGCAAGCGCACCCGTCTGTGGCCGGGCCTGCGCGAGCACTTCGGGGGCCGCTCCCCGGACGGGCACAGCACGAAGCCCGGGACGGACATCCCGTTCACCGACATGCAGGAACGCATGCTCTTCTCCGAGGCTCTGGACAGCGTCCGCTGCCTGGAGGAGAACGTCCTGATCACCGTCGCCGACGCCAACATCGGTTCCATCATGGGCATCGGCTTCCCGCCGTGGACCGGCGGCGTGCTCCAGTACATCAACGGTTACGAGGGCGGCCTGCCCGGCTTCGTGGCCCGCGCCCGGGAACTCGCCGAGCGCTACGGGGACCGCTTCCTGCCGCCCGCGCTGCTGGTGGAGAAGGCGGAGAAGGGCGAGACCTTCCACGACTGAGCCGATGCGGGCCGTGTTCACTCCGCGGTGAACGCGGCCCGCAGCTCCTCCTTCAGCGACCGCTGGAAGGCGGTCACCAGGGCCTGGAGCACCATCGGCTGCATGTGCGCGGACAGCGACTTCATCGCCTTGACGTGCTCGGGGTCCGCCTCCCGCTCCCGGTACGGGTTCCACACCTCGTCCCTGAAGAGCCGGGTCAGCTCCTGCGCGGCGGACCGGGTGTGCTCCATCAGGACCGTACGGGCGGCCAGGATCGTCTCGTGCGCGATCGGCACGTCGAGCAGCTCCACCCCGAGCCGGAGCAGCCCCGGGTCGAGCCGGAAGACCCCGTCCCCGGGCGCGGACCGCTCCAGCACCCCCATCGCGGCCAGCCGGTCGAGGTCCTGGTCGCTGAGCGGCCGGCCCGCCCGGCGTTCCAGCTCCGCCCGCGAGGCGTCCTCCGGCGCGTCCGGCGCCCAGGAGGCGACCAGCGCCCGGTGGATGGCCAGGTCGTGGGCGCTCAGATCGGGCGGCAGCTGCTCCAGGTACCGTTCGATCGCGGCGAGCGTCATGCCCTGGTGCTGAAGCTCCTCGATGAGCGCCAGCCGTGACAGGTGGCCGTGCCCGTAGTGCCCGACCCGGCGCGGCCCGATCACCGGCGGCGGCAGCAGCCCCCGGGTGCTGTAGAACCGCACCGTCCGCACGGTCACCCCGGCGCGGGCCGCCAGTTCGTCGACGGTGAGCTTCGGCTCCTCGGCCTCGGTCGCCATGTCCGCTCCTCGTGTCCGGTGCTGCGCCCCACTCGGTGCAACAGTATTGCTGTCTCACCACCGATGTGAAAGTGGCGGCGGCCCACTGTCAGTGCCGCCGCCTAGCCTGGACGGATGTCCGAGATCATGTACGTACGGGGGGACGCGACCGCTCCGCAGGGCAAGGGCGTCAAGGTGATCGTGCACGTCTGCAACGATCTCGGCGGCTGGGGCAAGGGCTTCGTCCTGGCCCTCTCGCGGCGCTGGCCCGAGCCCGAGGCCGCGTACCGCGGCTGGCACCGGGAGCGCGCCCGGAACGACTTCGGTCTGGGCGCGGTGCAGTTCGTCCAGGTCACTCCCGTCGTCTGGGTGGCGAACGTGGTGGGGCAGCACGGGATGCGCCGGGGCAGCAAGGGTGTTCCGGTGCGCTACGAGGCCATCGACACGGGGCTCGCCGCCGTGGCCGACCGGGCGCTGGAGCTCGGCGCCTCGGTGCACATGCCCCGGATCGGCTGCGGCCTCGCGGGCGGCACGTGGTCCCGGATCGAGCCGCTGATCGAAGGCCGGCTGACCGCCCGGGGCCTGCCCGTGACCGTGTACGACTTCGGCTGAGCGCCGGATACGCTGGCCGCCGTCGGCCGGGCGGTGGTCAGGGGAGGGTCAGTGACGGATGCCGGGGCGGGGAGCGGAACGAGCGGTCGGCGCGCCGAAGGGCGGCCGGGCGAGCCACCGGAGGCGGCCCTGCTGACCCTGCTCGGCCTGGGGCCGGACGAGGACGCGGTCTACCGCCTGCTCGTGGACCGGCCGGAGAGCGATGCGGAGATCCTGGCCCAGCACCTGGACGGCCTCCCCGTGCAGAGCGTCCTCGACTCCCTCGTCGAGCGCGGGCTCGCAGGCGCGGACCGCCCCGAGCCCGGCGGGCCCGTGCGCTACCGGGCGGCTCCGCCGGTGCTCGCCCTCGGGCCGCTCCTGGAGTCCCGCCGCTCCGCGCTGCACCGGGTCGAGTCGCTGGTCGGGGACCTCTCCGAACGGCACCGCTCGGCCCAGATGTACGGCGCCGGCGCCCCGGTGGAGGTGCTTTCGGGGCCGGCGGCCGTACGCCGGCGCCTGGTGACCATGCAGCGTCAGGCCAGGAGCGAGGTCTGCACGTTCGTGCCCGCCCGGCACATGCCCGCCCTCCTCAGCTTCGAGGACAACCACGAAGAGGCGGACGCGGAGATGATGCGCCGGGGGGTGACCGTGCGCAGCGTCGTGGAGCGCGCGTGGCTCGAACATCCGGCGACCGCGGCCCTGATGGACGCGTGTCTCGCCCTGGGGCAGCAGATCTCCGTCACGGACCGGCTGCCGACCAAACTCGTCATCGTGGACCGCCGCGTCGCCCTGCTGCCCCTCGACCCGGACCGGGAGAGCGACCCGGTGGCGCTCGTCGTCCACCGGACCGGTCTGCTGACCGCGCTGGTCTCGCTCTTCGAGGCCCACTTCGAGAAGGGGCGGCTCCTCCTCCCGCCGGGGGCCGGCACGGACGCCAAGTCCCCGCTCGCGGCGACCGACCGGCAGATCCTGGCCCTGCTCCACGTCGGTCTCACCGACGCCGCCATCGCCCGCCAGCTCGGGATGGGCCACCGGACCGTGCAACGCCGGCTGCACACGCTGATGGACGAGGTCGGCGCGGCCACGCGCTTCCAGCTCGGCTGGCACGCCGCCCGGGCCGGATGGCTGCCCGAGACATCGGACAACCCGGCCGCACAGCCGCATTCCTGAGGCGCAAATGCGCCACGGCGCCTTCGCGCCAGGTCCACCCCCTGTTCACCCGGCGCCCCATGACGAACGATCAGCACGTCAACGTCCGGGCCGCCACCCACACGGCTCGGACGCAGGTGTGCGATGGGGAGGTCCAGTGAGACGAACGAGCGCGTTGCGGATGCTGGCGGCCGGGGTGGTCGCCACCGCCACCGGCGCGGCGCTGATGGCCGCGCCGGCCTGGGCGGACGACACCGACACGGCACGGCCGGCCGGCCCGGCGGGCGTCGCGCCCGCGATGACCCGGGGCCTGGACAAGGCGCCCCGGCAAGGCACCCCGGCCGAGGCCGCCCGGGCCCATCTGAAGGCCCACCAGGACACGTACAAGGTCCCCGTGTCCGATCTGCGCACGGTCAGGACCACCAAGGACGGCAAGCAGTCCTCCGTACGTTTCCAGCAGAAGCACGAGGGCGTCCCGGTCTTCGGCGCCGAGTACGCGGTGCAGACGCAGGCGGCCGACGGCGGTCAGCGGATCACCTCCGCGACCGGCACCCTCTACACGGACCTCACGGTTTCGACCACCGCCGAGGTGAGCGAGGCGACCGCCAGGCAGCGGATGTTCAGCCTGGACCGGCAGCTGTCCCGCGTCCGCGGCGCCAAGACGGAGTCCCACGGGCTGACCGTGCTGCCCGACGCCCACGGCGGCCGTCTGACCTGGCACTTCACCGTAACCGGCGGCCAGGACGACGGCAGCCCGGTACGGCAGGAGGTGTTCGTCGACGCACGGGTGGGCGGCATCGCGCTCTCGTACAACAACATCGACGCCGCCGACGCGGCCCCCGCGCGCGGGACGGGCGTCCGCGTGGACGGCACCGAGGCGCCGCTCGACATCAACAAGGAGGCGGACGGCTCCTACACGCTGGTCGACTCCACGCGCGACATGTACCCGAGCACCGGCGGCCAGATACGGACCTACGACGCCCAGCGCAAGCAGTACACCCTCGTCGCGGGCGGCCCGGTCACCGACGACATCCCGCTCGCCACCTCCGGGAGCACCCGCTTCGACGGCGCGAACACCACCTCCGGCGCGGTGGACGCCCACCTCAACGCCGTGAAGGTCTACGAGTACTACAAGGAGCGGATCGGCCGGGACGGCGTCGACGGCAAGGGCGGCACCATCACCTCCGTCGTCAACGTCGCCGCCAACGGAGGCGACTACGCCAACGCCTTCTGGGACGGCTCCAAGATGGTCTACGGCCACATGGACGGCGTACCGCTCTCGGTCGGCCTGGACGTCGTCGGCCACGAGATGACCCACGGCGTCACCGAGCACTCCGCGGGCCTCGTCTACCTCAACCAGTCCGGCGCGCTCAACGAGGCGATATCCGACTACTTCGGCAACGCCATGGAGACCGCCGACAAGGGCGTCGCGATGAGCGATCCGGCGTCCGGCCTCATCGGCGAGTACCTCTGCAACGGCACCAAGCCGCTGGAGGACTGCGCCCTGCGCGACCTGAACGACGGGCGCGACGCGCAGAAGGACTACCAGCCCATCCCGCTCGACATCGACAACGGCGGGGTGCACTACAACTCCACCATCGTCGGCGGCGCGCTGTGGGACATGCGCAAGAACCTCGACCCCGGCCTCGCCGACCGGATCGTCTACCGCTCCGCGCAGAACTACCTCACCCCGCTGTCCGGCTTCACCGACATGCGCAACGCGGTCACCCTGGCCGCCAGGTCCCTGAACGCCTCCGAGCACGACCTGGCCGTCATCGCCGACGCCTTCGACGCCCACGGCATCGAGCAGGGCTGGGAACACAAGGGCGGCACGCACGACGGGACGACCATCGGCGCGAACGTCCTGCCCGCCTACGAGGTGTACAGCGGCGTCGACGAGCAGGCCGCCCAGATCAACGGGGACGTCTACGCCATCAGCCACGGTGACGCCGTCGCCTGGGACCAGGGCGGCGCCGCGTTCGGCATCACCGTCGGCCGCTTCGGCAAGAAGCCCCGCCACGAGCTGGCCGAGAAGGACGCCTACCTGCTGGACCCGTCCCTGGACGACGACCGCATCGTCTTCACCCGGATCACGGCGGACGGCGTCGGCGTCTACCGCACCGGCGCCAAGGGGCAGGGCGCGATCAAGAAGCTGGTCGACCGCCCCGACGCGGACGAGACCGAGCCGGTGACCGACGACGGAGCGCTCGCCTACATCAGCACCACCGCCGACGGTGAGCAGGACGTCATGCTGCAGACGCCCGACGGCCGCACCCGCAATCTGACCCCGGAGGCCGGCACGCGCGCCGCCCGGCTCGCCATGAAGAACGGCCACGTCGCCTGGGCGGGCGGTGACGGCGACACCCTGTACCTGTACGACGCCGCCACCGGCACCACGCAGAACCTGCGGATTCCCGGCTGGCTGTTCAACTACGTCTCGGACATCCAGTTCACCTCCGACCGGGTCTTCTGGCGGGAGACGGGCGGCTTCCTGATCCCGAGCACCACCTTCCGGTCCGCCCCGCTCGACGACCTGTCCGCCGCGGTGAAGCCGGCGTACCCGCAGAGCACCGCCATGGCCCAGTTCTCGGTCAACGACGACTACTTCGCCTACTCGACGTACGACCTGTGGGGTGCCCTCGGCTCCTGGACCGGCCCGGGCAAGGTCTACGTCTCGACCATGGCCGACCTGCTCGCCGGCTCGGACAGCTTCCGCCGGGTCTCCTGCTCCTCCGGCGCCCAGCTGGCCCCGTCCCTCGGCACGGGCCAGCGCGTCGCCTGGCTGGACACCAGCGCGGCGGCCACCGACGTGGTCACGCGCGGCTCCTTCGCCGGAACCTGCGACTAGCCGGCGCCGCATCGACGAGGCGCCCGCCGTGCGTACGGCGGGCGCCTCGCCGCGCTGGTACGGCGGTACGGAACATGTCACTCTGTTCCGGCTCCCGCGTGGGCGGTGAGCCGGCGGAGCGGGGAGGGCTCATGGCGGTGCGAGGCAGGGAGGAGGCGGGGCCCGGCGTGCCCGACGCGCTGGAGGAGCAGATCCTCGACGCGGCGCGCGAGCAGTTCATGACCTTCGGGCTGCGCCGCTCCACCGTGGACGACGTGGCCAAGCGCGCCGGAGTCTCGCGGGTGACGGTGTACCGGCGGATCGGCAGCAAGGACAGCCTGGTGTCCGCGTGCCTGCTGCGCGAGTACCGCAGGTTCGTGGAGGAGGTGGACGAGGCCGTCGCCGCCCTGCCCACCCCCGAGGACCGGCTGGTCGAGGGCTTCGCCGCGGTCCTGCGGCACATCCGCGAACACCCGCTCATCGGCGGGCTGCTGCGCCTGGAGCCGGAGACCATGCTGCCGTTCCTCACCGTGGGGAGCGGCCCCGCCTTCCTCGCGATCCGCGGCTACCTGGCGGGCAGGCTGCGCGAGGTCCGTCGCCTGGAGGGCGGCCCGGAGACCGACCCGACCCCCGTGGCCGAGCTCATGGTCCGGATCACCGTGTCCTTTCTCCTCAACCCGGTCAGCTGCTTCGAACTGGACGACGACGCCCAGGTCCGCGACTTCGCCCGCCGCTGCCTGGTCCCCCTGCTCGCCGCCTGAGGGCGGGCTCCCGCGCGCCCCCTGACCCCGACCGGGCGCCTCAGCCGCTCTGCGGGCCCGGCCGGAAGGCGGCCGCGTCCGGCAGCGGGCGCAGCGGCCGGCCGTGCGCCCAGTGCGGCCCGAGGTCGTCCAGCCGCCAGCCGAAGGGGTACGAGCGCGGCTGCGGGCGGGACGGGAAGCGGCGGGGCCTGGCCGGCATCCGGCGTACGCACCGCGCCCGCAGCCGCAGCGCCGCCGACGCCGAGGCCCGCACCCACCGGGGCTGCGGCCGGAAGCCCAGCGCCCTCAGCAGCGGCTCATCGAGCACCGCAAGCGCGAACCGGACGACGAGCGGCCGCAGCGGGCGCGGGTACCAGCTCGCCATCACCCGGAACGTGGCACTGGCCACCCGCCGGTTCGCCGGGTCGTACGCGAACATCCGCTCCTCGTACGCGTCGAGCAGCCGTTCGAAGTCCTCGTATGTGCCGGGCACGTCCTCGATGCCCATCATCGCCCCGGTCCTCCGCCCCGCCTCCGCCAGCGCCCGGACCTCCTGCGCGCACAGCGGGCGCCAGCCGTACCGGTCGATCCAGCGCTTCGGCCCGACGACCGTCGTCGCCAGGACGTAGCGGAAGTCGTCGTTCTCGATGCGGTACCTGCCGTGGATGCGGTTCAGATGCCGGGCCGCCGCCCGCCCCCGCTCCGAGTCGAAGCCGTCGACGGCCATCTCGTACGCGATCAGCACCGTGTCGTCGTACCGCTTCTGCCCGTTGCGCTCGAACTCCTGGGTGCGGTCGAGGAGCGCGGAGATCCGGGGGACACCGTAATCACGCAGGAACGCCACGCTGACGCCCTGCCGGTAGTCCCACGGGAACTCGTACTGGGAGATCAGCCGGAGGATCTCGGCGTAGTCCCGCGACGGATCCATCCGGCGGATCTCCCGCAGGCGGCTGTACCGGCCCATGGTGCGCCCTCCTGTCCGTGTCCCGGCGTCAACGCGCTTTTCCCGGAGCGATGTGACGGCACGTCTGTTCCGGAGAATCAAAGTTACAAATACTATCGACTTGTTTCATCGATGCCGTCAACACCACCGCCGGGAGCCCCGCATGAGCAGCAGCCACGACCCCGTGCCGCCCCCGCCCGGCGGTGTGCTGTGGAGCCTGTCCGGCGATGTGCGCGCCCTGCTGATGCTGCCCGCCGCCCTCACCCTCCAGGTCGCCCACCCCGCCGTCGGCGCGGGCGTGGACGAGCACTCCGTGTTCCGCACGGACCCCTGGGGGCGCGGCGAGCGCTCCCTCAGCTCGCTCCAGCTCTGGGTGTACGGAGGCGAGGAGGCCGCCGAGGAGGGGCGCAGGCTCCGCCGGCTGCACCGCACGATCCAGGGCACCGACACCCGGGGCCGCCCCTACCACGCCCTGACCCCGGCGAACTACGCCTGGGTGCACGCCACCGGCTACCCCGTCTACCGGCACGGCGCCCGCTACCTGCTGCGCCCGCTCAGCCCCGAGCAGGAGCGCGCCCTGTACGCGGAATGGCTCCAGGTGGGCCGGGTGCTCGGCATCCACGACCGGGACATGCCGCAGACGACCGAGGAGTTCTGGCCGTACTACCGCGCCATGCTGGCCGACGAGATCGAGAGGACCCCCGTCGTCGCGGAACTCGTCGCCGCCGGCACCGCCGTCCCGCCGCCGGACCGGGGGCCGTGGGCGCTGCGGCTGCTGCTCAGGGCGCTGTGGCCGGTGCTGCTCCCGCCGCTCGCCCGGTTCCGCTCCTTCCTGACCGTCGGGCTGATGCCGCCCGACGCCCGCGAGGCCATCGGGCTGGAGTGGACCGAGGCGCAGGAACGCGCCCTGCGGAGGTTCTGCGCGGTGGTCCGGCTCGTCGTCCCCGTCCTGCCGGAGCGCCTGCGCTACCTGCCCCGGGCCCGCCGGGCGCGCGCGGCGCACCGGGCGGCGCGCGGGGGCGGGCTCAGGCCGAGGCGCGGCGGACCAGCCGCGTCGGCGTGATCACCGACTCCGGCCCCGCATTCCCGTCCTCCAGCCGCTCCATCAGCAGCCGGACCATCAACCGCCCCATGCCCACCACGTCCTGACGGACCGTCGTCAGCGGCGGGTCCGTCGCCTCGGCGACCGACTCCATGTCGTCGAAGCCCACCAGCGCCACGTCCTGCGGCACCCGCCGCCCCCGCTCCCGCAGCACCCGCAGCGCGCCCGACGCCATCAGGTCGTTCGCCGCGAACACCGCGTCCACGTCCGGCCGCCGCTCCAGCAGCCCGGCCATGGCCCGGGCGCCGCCCTCCACCGTGAAATCGCCGTCCGCGAGCAGCGCCGGGTCGGCGTCCGGCAGGATGTCCGCGTAGCCGTCGATCCGGTCGAGCGCCGAGGTCTGGTCGCGCGGGCCCGCGATGTGCGCGATGTGCCGGCGGCCGAGGCCGGCGAGATGCCGTACGGCCTCCCGGGCCCCGCCCCGGTTGTCGCAGTCCACGAAGGGCACCGCGTCGGTGGGCGCGCCCGGCCGCCCGGGCCTGCCGCCGTAGACGGCCGGGACCCGGAAACGCCTGATGGCGGCGGGGAGTTCGTCGTCGGTGTGCAGCGAGAAGGCGAGCACCCCGTCGACATGGCCCCCGCCCAGATAGCGGGTGACCCGCTCGAAGTCGCCCCGGCCCTCCACCAGCAGCAGCACCAACTGCGCGTCGTGCGCGTTCAGTTCCCGGCTGATGCCCCGGATGTGCTGGGAGAAGAACGGGTCGGAGAAGATCCGCACCTCGGGCTCGTCGATGATCACGGCCACCGCCCCGTTGCGCCGGGTCACCAGGGTCCGTGCCGCGTGGTTGGGGATGTAGCCCAGCTCCTCGACCGCCTTGCGCACCTGGTCCACGAGCGGCTGCCGGACGCCCGCGCCCCCGTTCACCACCCGGGACGCCGTGGCCCGGGAGACTCCGGCGCGGGCCGCCACCGCTTCCAGCGTGGGACGCGTGTGGAGGGGGGCATCGGGGGACGGACCGGGCAAGGGACGCTCCTTCGTGGCACCTCGGGACCGGCCGGCCGGCCGGCCCCGCCAGCCTAGGGCCTGCCGCCCCGGCCGGGCCCGGACCGGGACCCGTCGGGGCGGAGCCGGCTGCCCGGTTCCGGAAATCCCCGGTGCACGGGTCTACCGACCGCGACGGCACCGCAGTACCTTCCGCCCATGCCGATCGCGCCGACGGCCGGGGGACGGCGGCTGCCCCGGCGCGGCCGTGCCCGCGATCTCGCCCTGGCGGTCGCCACCGCAGCCCTGGCCGTACCCCTGCTGACCGTCCCCTCGGACGCCGCCCGCGCCACCGCGCCCCGCACCGGCTTCGAGGTTTCCGGCGGAGCGCGCTGGACCCGGCAGTCCGAGGAGGCGTCCTTCCTCGCGGACCTGGCCCGGCGCGGCGACCGGGTCTCCGTGCGGCGGATCGGCACCACCGCCCGGGGCCGCCCCCTGCGCCTCGTCCGGATCGGCAGCGCCGACCCCGACGCGCTCACCGTGCTCCTGGTCTGCGGCCAGCACGGCGACGAACCCGCCGCGCGCGAGGCGTGCCTGAGCACGGTCCGGGACCTCGCATACGCCACCGACGCCCGCACCCGCGCCCTCCTCGCCCGGACGGAGGTCCTGGTCGTGCCCACCGCCAACCCCGACGGCCTCGCGGCAGGGACCCGGGCCAACGGCGACGGCGTGGACATCAACCGGGACCACCTCGCCCTGCGCAGCGCGGAGGCCCGTGCCGTCGCCGCCGTACTCCGCGACCACGCGCCGGATGTGATCGAGGACGTGCACGAGTACGCCGCCACCGCGCCGTACTACGACAAGGACCTGCTCGTCCTCTGGCCGCGCAACCCCAACACCGACGAACGGCTGCACGACGAGGCGCGGGCCCTGGCCCTGGACCGGGTGCGTCCCGCCGCCGAGAGGGCCGGCTTCGGCACCGGTCTCTACGGCGTCTGGACCGACCCGGCCACGGGCCGGCCGGTCAGGCGGACCGCCGGTGACGGTCAGGAGCGCATCCTGCGCAACCTCGCCGGCCTCACCCACGCGGTCGGACTGCTGGCCGAATCCCGTAGGGACGCGCTCTCCGCCGAGGAGCGCGCCGACCCCGCCGTCGCCGCCCGCCGCCGCGTGGGCTCGCAACTGGTGGTCCTGGAGACGCTCTTCCGGTACGCGGACGAGCGGCGCGCGAGCATCGCCGCCGCCACCGCCGCCTCCCGCGCGGCCGGGGCCGAAGACCGGAGCCCCGTGTTCCTCGGGGGCTCGGACGACGAGGCCGCGTCGCCGGGCGACACCCTCGGCGACCCGCCCTGCGGCTACCGCCTCACGGAGGAGCAGTTCGCGGGCGTCCGGGACGAACTCGCGCTGCACGCCGTCACCTCCCGTCCCGACGGCGACGGGGTCTACGTACCCCTGCGCCAGCCGGCCCGCAAGCTGATCCCGCTCCTGCTGGACGGACGGGCCTCCCATCACCTCACAAGCGGGCAACCCGATACCGCTTGTTGATCCCGAAAGATGCGCTTTGGGTGTGGTACTGCCTACGGAGAGCTATTTGTCGGCTTCCGTGAAAGGTGCCATTCGTGTCGCATGACGATCAGAGAACGGGCGGCAGAGGGGATTCGCCGGTGACGGCCGACCTCCCCGGCGAACCGGGCCACGGCCGGAGCCCCGTCACCGACCGGGTGGTGTTCGGCGTCACGGCCGGCCTCACCCTGGCCTTCGTCATCTGGGGGGCCACCGCCACCGACTCACTGGAGACCGTATCCGACAAGGCCCTCAACGGACTCATCCACAACGGCGGTTGGGCGTTCATGCTGGCCGCGTCCGGGTTCGTGGTCTTCGCCCTCTGGCTCGCCATCAGCCGGTACGGAAACATCACCCTCGGCCAGGAGGACGAGGAGCCGGAATTCCG
This sequence comes from Streptomyces sp. 130, assembly GCF_007096885.1. Taxonomy (GTDB): domain Bacteria; phylum Actinomycetota; class Actinomycetes; order Streptomycetales; family Streptomycetaceae; genus Streptomyces. The sequence goes on from NZ_VJNO01000010.1 coordinate 188,910, forward strand.
CACCGTCTCCTGGGTCGCGATGATGTTCAGCGCCGGCATGGGCATCGGTCTGATGTTCTACGGGGTCAGCGAGCCGCTCGCCCACTTCACCGACCCGCCGCCCGGCACCCACCCCGCCGACGCGGCCGAGGCGATGCAGACGGCGATGGCCACCACCCTCTTCCACTGGACGCTGCACCCGTGGGCGATCTACGCGGTCGTCGGCCTCGGCATCGCCTACAGCACCTTCCGGCGCCGCAGGCGGCAGACCATCAGCGCCGTCTTCGAGCCGCTGATCGGCCCCCGCCGCGCCCACGGCGGCCTCGGCCGGTTCATCGACATCCTGGCCATCTTCGCGACCCTCTTCGGCTCGGCCGCCTCGCTGGGGCTCGGCGCCCTGCAGATCGGCAGCGGCTTCCACGAGCTGGACTGGAAGGAGAAGACCGGCACCGGACTGCTCGTCCTGATCATCGCCGTGCTGACCGTCGCGTTCATCGCCTCGGCGGTCTCCGGCGTGGAGAAGGGCATCCAGTGGCTGTCCAACATCAACATGGTGCTCGCCCTGATCCTGGCCGTGTTCGTCTTCATCGCGGGCCCCACGATCATCGTGCTCGACCTCATTCCCACCTCGATCGCCTCCTACTTCGGCGACCTCCCGCAGCTCGCGGGCCGCACCGAGGCCACCGGGGAGGGCGAGGTCGCCGACTGGCTCGCCAGCTGGACCGTCTTCTACTGGGCCTGGTGGATCTCGTGGACGCCCTTCGTCGGCATGTTCATCGCCCGCATCAGCAGGGGCCGCACCATCCGCCAGTTCATCGGCGGCGTCATCCTGGTGCCCAGCACCGTGAGCCTGATCTGGTTCGCCATCTTCGGCGGCAGCGCCATCAAGCTCCAGGAGGGCGGCAAGCTGGGCGGCGCCGACACACAGGAGGCGCAGCTCTTCGGCGTGCTCCAGCAGTTCCCCGTCGCCACGCTGATGAGCATTCTGGTGATGGTGCTCGTCGGCATCTTCTTCGTCTCCGGCGCGGATGCCGCGTCCATCGTGATGGGCACCCTGTCCCAGAAGGGCATCCTCGAACCCGCCAAGTGGGTCGTCGTCTTCTGGGGCGTCGTCACCGGCGCGGTCGCCGCCATCATGCTGCTCATCGGCAACGGCAAGGGCGACGCCCTGGCGGGCCTGCAGAACCTCACGATCCTGGTCGCGGCCCCGTTCACCATCGTCATGATCGGCATGTGCGTGGCCCTGCTGCGCGACCTGCGTCAGGACCCCTTGATCGTGCGCCGCGAGTTCGGCGTGGAAGCCGTGGAGTCGGCGGTCATCGAGGGCCACGCCAAGTACGACGGCGACTTCGAGATCCGCATCGGCCCGGGCGGCAGCCAGATCACCACGGAACGCCACGGCGGCGACAGGCCCGGGGGCTCCAGCCCGGCTTGATTCCGTGCGGCCCGGGGACTCCAGCCCGGCTTGATTCCGTGCGGCCCGGCGGCCCCCTCCGCCGGGCCGCACCGGGCCCGTCCTACCCCACCAGCCGCGCCGCCTCCCGCGCGCAGCCCAGCGCCACCGTCACACCCGCGCCCCCGTGTCCGTAGTTGTGCACCAGCCGGCCGCCCCCGGCCAGCGGCTCCGCCTCGATGCGGACCCCCGCGTCCCGGGCCGGGCGCAGGCCCACCCGGTGGCCGATGACCTTCGCGCCGGCGATCTCCGGACGGACCCGGGCGCACCGGGCGACTATCTCCTCGGCCGTACGGGGATCGGGCGCCGCGGTCCAGTCGTCGGCCGTCGCCGTGCCGCCCAGCACCAGGCGGCCCGGCTGCGGGAAGAAGTACGTGGTGGCGCTCGACGCCGGGTCGGCCTCCGTGAACCACTCCCGTATCCCCGGGTTCTCCACCAGCACCAACTGCCCGCGCACCGGACGCACCCCCGCGTCCGGGACCAGGTCGCGGGCGCCGAGGCCGGCGCAGTTGACCACCGTCCCGGCCGCCGCGGCGGCCTCGGCGAACGACGTGACCGTGCGGCGCTCGATCGCACCCCCGGCCGCCCGCACCCGGTCCTCCAGCCACGCCAGGTGCGCCGGCATGTCGATCAGCGGCAGCCGGCACCGCAGCCCCTCGGCCGTCTCCACCGTGTCCCTGAGCGCCCCGGCCCACGGCCCCAGGGCGGCCAGGCGCTCACCCCGGTGGAGCCCCTCGACCAGGCGTACCCCGGTCTCCTCCGGCCGCAGGGCCAGCTCCTCGTACCACCGCAGCGCGGCCAGCGACCAGTCGCCGACACGGTCCAGCGGCTCGATCCGGTAGGGCCACCACAGCGCGCCCGCCACGGCCGACGTCGTGTCGCCCGCCGGCTCCCGCGACCACACCCGCACCCGGTGGCCTCCTTCGGCCAGCACCTTCGCCGTGGTCAGCCCGCTGACCCCGCCGCCCACCACGATCACGTCCGCCACCACTGCCGCCTCCCGGTCCGCTGCCTGCCCCGGACCTTAGACGGTGTCCCGCCGATTAGGATCTGGACCCTGATGACTGCCACTCTCGTCGCCAAGGATCTCGCCGCCGGACACGGCGACCGCACGCTGTTCGCCGGGCTCGACCTCGTCGTCGCCCCCGGTGACGTGATCGGTCTCGTCGGAGTCAACGGCGCCGGAAAGTCGTCCCTGCTCCGGCTGCTCGCCGGCCTCGACCAGCCGGAGGAGGGCGAGCTGCGGCTCTCCCCGCCCACCGCCACCGTCGGCCATCTGCCCCAGGAGCCCGAGCGGCGCCCCGGGGAGACCGTAAGGGAGTTCCTGGCCCGCCGGACCGGCGTCGCCGACGCCCAGACCGCCATGGACGCCGCCACCCAGGCGCTGGTCGACGGCGCCCCGGGCGCGGACGACGCGTACTCCGAGTCCCTGGAGCGCTGGCTCTCCCTCGGCGGCGCGGACCTGGACGAACGGGCCGAGGAGACCGCCGCCGAACTCGGCCTCACCGTCGGCCTCGACCTGCCCATGACCGCGCTCTCCGGCGGCCAGGCGGCCCGCGCCGGACTCGCCTCGCTCCTGCTGTCGCGCTACGACGTCTTCCTGCTCGACGAACCCACCAACGACCTGGACCTCGACGGCCTGGAACGCCTGGAGAAGTACGTCTCCGGGCTGCGCTCCGGCACCGTACTCATCAGCCACGACCGCGAGTTCCTGATGCGCACGGTCACCAAGGTCCTCGAACTCGACCTGGCCCAGCAGCAGATCAACCTGTACGGCGGTGGCTACGCGGCCTACCTGGAGGAGCGCGAGCGCGCCCGGCTGCACGCGCGCGAGGAGTACGAGGAGTACGCCGGCAAGCGCTCGGCGCTGGAGAGCCGCGCCCTGATGCAGCGCTCCTGGATGGACAAGGGCGTCAAGAACGCCCGCCGCAAGGCCACCGACTCCGACAAGATCGGCCGCAAGTTCCGCAGCGAGTCCAGCGAGAAGCAGGCCGCGAAGGCCAGGCAGACCCAGCGCATGATCGAACGGCTCGACGTGGTGGAGGAGCCGCGCAAGGAGTGGGAGCTGCGCATGGAGATCGCCTCCGCGCCCCGCTCCGGCGCGGTCGTCGCCACCCTCCGCGAGGCCCGCGCCGTGCGCGGGGACTTCGGGTTCGGCCCCGCCTCGCTCCAGATCGACTGGGCGGACCGGGTCGCCATCACGGGCGCGAACGGCTCCGGCAAGTCGACCCTGCTGGCCGTGCTGCTCGGCCGCCTCCCGCTGGAATCGGGGCACGCGAGCCTGGGCTCCGGCGTGGTCGTCGGCGAGGTGGACCAGGCGCGCAAGCTCTTCCACGGTTCGCAGACGCTCCTCGAGGCGTTCTGCGCGGCGGTCCCGGAGACGGAGCCCGCCGACGTACGCACCCTGCTCGCCAAGTTCGGACTGCGCGCCGACCATGTGCTGCGCCCGGCGTCCACCCTGTCGCCGGGGGAGCGCACCCGCGCGGCGCTCGCCCTGCTCCAGGGCCGGGGCGTCAACCTCCTGGTGCTGGACGAGCCGACGAACCACCTGGACCTCCCGGCGATCGAACAGCTGGAGTCGGCGCTCGACTCGTACACCGGCACCCTGCTCCTGGTGACGCACGACCGCCGGATGCTGGAGGCGGTCCGCACGACGCGCCGGATCGAGGTGGCGGAAGGCAGAGTGACGGAGGTCTGACACTCCGCGTTTGGTATGCCAAACGCCCGGTACTCGCCCCCAAAACCGAGATCGATGCCCGCGACCGTAGTACTTGGCATACCAAGTGCTACGGTCCTCGCATGATGACCCGAGCGAGCGACGACGCCGGCGCCTCGCACGCCGACCGGGCCGAGCGGGCGATCCGCGCGGCCATCCTGTCCGGCGCGCACCCGCCCGGCTCACGGCTGCGCGAACGCGAGCTCTCCGAGAGCCTGGGCGTCTCGCGCATCCCGGTCCGCGAGGCGCTCACCCGGCTGACCGGCGAGGGCCTGGTCGTCATGTCACCGCGCCGGGGCGCCTCCGTACGCGACCTCTCGCTGCGGGACGTCGCCGAACTCTTCGACCTCCGCCTCAGCCTGGAGGTCTTCGCCGCCCGCAGGGCCGCCGAGACCTGCGCGGCCCGGGGAGGCGGGGAGCGGCTGCGGGCGGCGATGGAGGCGGCGGAGGCCGCCACCGCGCGGGGCGACGCGCAGGAGATCCCGGCGGCCAACACCGCCCTGCACGCGGAGATCGTCGCGATGACCGGCAACCGGCTGCTCCGGGACGCGCTGCAGCCCTCGCTCGGACTGGTGCAGTGGCTGTTCAGCCTCACCGGCGGCCGTGACCCGCACGTGCAGTGCGCGGAGCACCGGGACATCTGCGCGGCGATCCACGCCGGCAAGCCGGACCTGGCCGCGGCGCTCGCGTACGCGCACATCGAACGGGGGAGGGAACCGTCCCTGACCGCCCTGACCGGGACGCTCCCGGCCGGGTGACCCCGTAGCGACACCACACACCCACACAGGAGAAGCGCCACATGCTGATCAGCGACGTCCGTCCGTGGGGCGGCGAGTCCAGCGACCTCACCGTCGAGGACGGAGTGATCACCGCGATCACCCCGCACGACCCGGCCCGCACCGTCCCGCAGGACGCGGTGGCCGGCCGGGGACGGCTCGCCCTGCCGTCGTTCTCGGACGTCCACTGCCACCTGGACTCCACGCGGATGGGCCTGCCCTTCCGCCCGCACACGGGTGCCCCCGGCGTCTGGGGCATGGTGATGAACGACCGCGAGCACTGGCGCGAGGACGAGTGGGACGTCGCCCGCCGGGCCACGTACACCCTGGGCCGCATGATCGAACGCGGCACCACCCGGGTACGGAGTTACGCCCAGATCGACGCGGACTGCGGGCTCGAACGGTTCGAGGGCGTCCTCGCGGCGAAGGAGGCGCACGCCGGGCGGTGCGACGTCGAGATCATGGCGTTCCCGCAGGCCGGCCTGGTCCGCGAGAAGGGCGTGCCGGAGCTGATGGACCGGGCCCTGTCCTCCGGCGCCGCCGTGGTCGGCGGCATCGACCCGTGCACCCTGGACCGCGACCCCGTCCGCCACCTCGACATCGTCTTCGGCCTCGCCGAGCGCCACCGCGCCCCGGTCGACATCCACCTCCACGAGCCGGGTGCCCTCGGGGTGTTCAGCGTGGACCTGATCCTGGAGCGGGTGCGTGCGCTGGACATGGCGGGCCAGGTGACGATCTCGCACGCGTACGACCTGGGCTCGGTGAGCGAGGCGACGACGCGCCGCCTGATCGAGGAGTTCGCCGAACTCGACATCGCGATGGCGACCGTGGCACCCGCCCGGCACCACTCCCTGCCCCTGGCCGACCTGACCGCCGCGGGCGTCCGGGTGGGCCTGGGCGAGGACGGCCAGCGCGACTTCTGGTCCCCGTACGGCAACGCCGACATGCTGGACCGCACCTGGCAGCTGGCCTTCACGAACGGCTACCGCGCGGACGCCCTGATCGAACACACGGTGGCCGTGGCCACGATGGGCGGCGCGTCCATCCTCCAGGGAGGCCCGCCCCGCCTGACCTCGACCACGGACCGCCCGGGCGTGACGGTGGGCGCGCGGGCGGACCTGCTCCTGCTGGCGGGCGAGACGGTGACGTCGGCGGTGATGGACCGCCCGGAGGACCGCACGGTGCTGCACGAGGGCCGCGTGGTGTCGGACAACCTGACGCTCAGCCCCGCCGCCTGAAACCAGCCCCGCCGGCGTCTGAGGCGCGGGGCCCGGGGCGGAGTGCGGAAACCCCGAGCCGCTTCGGCGTTCTAGGCGCGGCGCCTGGGGCGGAGCCCGGAAACCCCGAGGCGCTCCGGCGTTCTAGGCGCGGGGCCTGGGGCTTGGCCCGGAATTCCAAGCCTCGCCGGCGTTGAGGCGCGGCGCCCGGGGCGGGCCCGGAGACCCCAAGTCCCGCCGGCGTTTGAGGCGCGGGGCCTGGGGCGTGGCCCGGAAGCCCCGAGTCGCTTAGGCGTTTGAGACGCGGGGCCTGGGGCGGGCCCGGAGACTCCAAGTCCCGTCGGCGTCTGAGGCGCGGGGCCCGGGGCGGGGCCCGGAAGCCCCGAGCGGCTTCGGCGTTCGAGGCGTGGGGCCTGGGGGCGTGGCCCGGAATTCCAAGCCTCGCCGGCGCTTGAGGCGCGGGGCCCGGGGCGGGCCCCGGTTTCGGGAAGGGGCGGGTGGGGGCCCGGCCCCCCGGGGGCGCGCCCCCCCCCCCCCCCCCCCCCCCCACGGCCCGGCACACCCCCCCCCCCCCCCCCCCCGCCGGCCCCGCCCCCCCGCCCCCGCCCCCCCCCGGCCCCGGCCCCCGCGGCAAGCCGTACCCGCCCGCGCCCCCCCCCCCCCGCCCCCTACCCCCCCTCCACCCCCCCCCCCCCCCCCACCGCGGCGGCCCGCGCCCCCCGGGCCGGCGCCGCCGCCGGCGCGGCCCGGCCGCCGCCACGGGACTGACGGCCGCCCGTCCCACCACCCTGCCGGGGCCGGGGCGG
>NZ_VJNO01000132.1 GCF_007096885.1 Streptomyces sp. 130
CGGGATGCTACACAGGTCGTCCGTGATGCATCCGGTCCGGGCGGGGTGGGGGAGGGTCGTGAAGGGGTCTGTGTGCCTGCCTGCGGGCTTGTGGTTCGTTTCGGGTGGATGGGTGCCGGAGGGGTGGTGCGGGGCCGGGAGAGGGGCGTTCAGGGGGTGTGGTCAGGTTCCGCCAAAGGTACATGCTGCATCAGGTGTGATGCAGCATGGTTCCAGAGCTGATCCGGGCCCCGGTTTGATGCACGGCCGGTGACCGGCGCACCGGGGCCGGCCGACCCCTGGCCGTAGCCAGCCGCCCGCGAAGCGGGCCCGGTCCGGGAGCGAAGCGGACGGGCCCACCGGCCGCGTAGCGGCTGGTCAAGGCATGGAGCGAAGCGGAGTGCCGTCCCGCTCCCATGGGGCCTGGAGCGA
>NZ_VJNO01000097.1 GCF_007096885.1 Streptomyces sp. 130
AGATGACGCGCGAACACCCGCCCCAACGTCCCCGTACCACCCGTCAACAACACCGTCCCCGCAGCGTCGAACTCCACAACCTGCCGGTCACCATCGGACGGCGCGACGCGTTGGAGGCGGCCCACATGAGCACGTCCTTCACGCACCACCACCTGCGACTCCCCCAGCGCCAGCACGCGCGACATCTCGGCGGGTGCGCTCAGCTCACCGTCCAGCAGCACGACACGTCCGGGGTTCTCCGACTGCGCCGAGCGCACCAGACCCCACACCGCCGCGCCCGCTACGTCACCCACGCTTTCACCGGGCAGCGCGACGGCACCCAGCGTCCGCACCACCAACCGCGAGCGGTCGAACCGCTCATCGCCCAGCCACTCCTGCACCACCCCCAACACCTCGGAAACCGCATCCCGCACCACACCCGCGGAGACGGCCTCCGCCTCACCGGCGCGCAGCGAATCGAACGTCACCACGTCCGGCACCACACCCGACGAACCCACCACGTCGTCCCAGCGCCCCACCGTCAGTTCCGCCGCCTCGCCGGCTTCGGGCAACGCCGCCTCCGGCCACTCCACTCCGAACAGCGAACCCCGCACGCCGGATTCGGCCGCCGCGCGCCGTTCCCCTTCCACCGAGCGCAGCACGAGCGAACCGACCGACGCCACCACCGCACCACCGGCATCGGCGAGTGCCACCGACACCCGCCCCTCACCTTCCGCCGAGACCCGGACCCGCACCGCCGAAGCACCCAGCGCACCCACCGCACCCAGCGACACGTCCGACCACGCGAACGGCAACGCAGCACCCTCACTCGCGGCGCCCGACAGCGCCACCCCGTGCAACGCCGCATCGAAGAGGGCGGGGTGCAGGGCGTAGGCGCCGGGCTCGATCCCCTCGGGGAGGCCCACCTCCGCGTAGACATGCCCGTCGGACCGCCATGCCTCGCTCAGCCCGCGGAAGGACGGCCCGTAGCTCAGGCCCGCCTCCGCGATGCCTTCGTAGAACCCGTCCAGGTCCACCGGCTCAGCACCGGCCGGCGGCCACTGTCCCGCGGCCCACGCCACGTCGGCGACCCTGGACGCGTCAACGGCGGATACGACCGAGCCCGTGGCATGACGCACCCACGGCTGGTCCGTCGCTTCGGCTCGCGAGTGCACGGTCACCGAGCGTCGGCCGGAGTCGTCGCAGGGGCCGACGACGACCTGGAGGGCGACGCCCTCATGCTCCGGCAGCACCAGCGGCGCTTCCAGAGTCAGCTCCTCAAGGCCGGCGTACCCGACCTCGTCCGCTGCCCTGAGTGCCAGTTCCACGAAGCCCGTGCCGGGGAAGAGCGCGACGTCTCCGAGTGCGTGATCGGCCAGCCAGCGCTGGGTGCCGGTGGACAGGCGGCCGGTCAGAATCACGCTGTCGGCATCCGGCGACGTGACGACCGCGCTCAGAAGCGGGTGACCGGCCGTCGCCTGCCCCATCGACTCCGCGTCCGCGCCGTGCTGCTCGCCGACGATCCAGTAGTTCTGATGCTGGAAGGCGTACGTGGGCAGGTCGACGCGGCGGGCGCCTGTGCCTTCGAAGAGCCGGGCCCAGTCCACCGCCACA
>NZ_VJNO01000098.1 GCF_007096885.1 Streptomyces sp. 130
CCTTCGGTCTTGCGTTTCCGACTCTATCAGACTCTTTCGTGTCCGATTCCCGGTCGAAGCGGGCCCTGCTCTTTGCCTTTCGGCGGTTTCAACCTTACCAGACTCATTTCGTTCCGTTTCCGGTTCGAATTTTGATTCCGGTGGCCGTTGAAGTGGCCGCGCCTTTCGGCTGATTCGACTTTATCAGAAGCGTTTCGACCGAACCTAATCGGCTTCAACTTCAGAAGGTGGGAATCGAATGGCTCTGCGGAAATTTGATTTCCGATGAGAGCGAAATAGATATTAGCTGACCGCGCCCGAACGTGTCCAGTTCGCGGCAACCGTTTAAATCTACCTCCCCCACTTCGCCGTGTCAACGGTTTTTTGGGGCGAAGAGGAGACTAGCAGGTCAGGAACGCCGGATGCACATCAGGCGGTGGTCGGCACCTCGGTACTTCGTTCGACCGCAATCAGGTCACCCGCATCGCCGGTGCGGACCGGCGGTGCCCAGCGAGGTGCGGGCCCAGCTCGGCGTACCCGATGGGTTCCGGTCACCGGGAAGCGGGCGCGTGCCACCGGGTGTGCGTGAGCAGCGCGGGGACGCTCGTCGTACGGGAGCGGGTGCCGGCGGGGCGGGCCGGAGATTCGCCGGGCTGGGGGCTAGCGGTCGGAAGGCGGGGAGTCCAGGTCTTCGAGTTCGATGCCGGGGGCGGAGAGCACCACGTCGCCGGCGAGGTGGATTGTGTGCCGTTCGCCCGTGTCCAGGGCGCTGACCTGGTATTCGTCCACCTTCAGGGGGCCGTTGTCAGTGGGGTGCGCTTCACTGTTCACCAGGGCCCAGGACTGGTCGAGGGTACGGGGGGCGAGGACCGGGTCCGTGAAGGTGACGACCCGGACGCGGGTCTCGGGGGAAGCGGGGGTGAGGCGCAGCAGACGAGCGGTCGCGACGAGGAAGGCGGGGGAAGTGCCGTTGAAGGCGTGGGCGCGGACATTGCCTTCGGTGGCGTGAGCGCCGGTCGGGTCGGTACGGACCCAGGTGAGGCCCTCCAGGGCGGCACCGCGGACCTGCCAGTCGGCGGAATGGAGTTCGAGTCGGAGGGGGCGGCCGAGTTCGTCGAGGGTGAGGTCGACGGATCCCAGGTGACTGCCGGACGGGGCGGTCGTTTGGGAGATGTAGCGCCAGCCGGACAGGCCGGGCGCGCAGTGGAAGTGTTCTTCGCCGAGAGGGGTGTGGTCGTGGACGTCGTGGAGCGAATATCGGCCGCGGGGCATGGGGTCCTTCGGGTCCTCGGCTCGTGCGGGTGCGGTACGGCGCAGGCCCCCGACACGGGGGTGCGGGGGCCTGCGTTCGTCGCTGCCGCTGATCGGCCCGGGCCGCGCTGCGCGCCCGGGGCCGGACCGGAGCGGCCGGACCGTTCGTGGGCCGGCCGGTTCCGGGCCGGCAGGGAGATCAGTAGCGGTAGTGGTCGGGCTTGTACGGGCCGTCGACCTCGACACCGATGTACGCGGC
>NZ_VJNO01000011.1 GCF_007096885.1 Streptomyces sp. 130
GGTTAACCGGCGCTAACCGCGGGCGGCACGGACCGGGGGCGGTGCCGTGCGTCACGGCGGACGCGGGGGGGGGGGGGCGGCCGCCGGGGGGGGGGGGGGGGGGCGGGCCGGGGGGGGGGGGGGGGGGGGGGGGGGGGGGCCGGGGGGGGGGGGGGGGTGGGGGGGGGGGGGGGGGGGGGGGGGGGCGGGGGGGGGGGGGGGGGGGGGGGGGGGGGGGGGGGGGGGGGGGGCCCGGGGGCCCCCGCGCCGGTGCTGCTGTCGTGCTGTCTTGCCGTCCTGCTGTCTTGCCGTCCTGCTGTCTTGCCGTCCTGCTGTCTTGCCGTCCTGCGGGGGGTGTCGGGGTCAGGCGTCGCGGGTGAGCCTGATGGTGTCGCGGTACCACTTGGCGCTGTCCTTGAGCGTCCGCACCTGCGTGTCGTAGTCGACGCGGACGATGCCGAACCGCTTGTCGTAGCCGTAGGACCACTCGAAATTGTCCATCAGCGACCAGGCGAAGTAGCCCCGCACGTCCGCACCCCGGGCGCGGGCGGCGGCCACGGCGGCGATGTGGTCGGCGAGGTAGGTGGTGCGGTCGGCGTCGTGAATCCCGCCGTCCTCGGAGACGGTGTCGTCGAAGGCGGCGCCGTTCTCCGTGACGACCGTCGGCAGGCCGTAGTCCTCCTCCAGGCGGACGAGCAGGTCGGTGAGGGCGGTGGGCGTGATCTCCCAGTCCATGGCGGTGCGCGGCAGGTCCCGCTCGACCTGCCGGGTGACGGGCAGCCCGTCCGCGTCGGTGGTCGCGCCGTCCTCCGTGACGCCGGAGAACAGCGAGCCCCGGTAGAAGTTGACCCCGAGCACGTCCAGCGGCGTCGAGATCGCGGCCAGGTCGCCGTCCTGGACGGGCAGTTCGATGCCCTGGGCGGCGAGGTCGGCGACCACGTCCTCGGGGTAGGCGCCCTTGACGAGCGGGTCGAGGTAGAGCCGGGCGCCCAGGCCGTCGGCGCGGCGGCACGCCTCGGCGTCCTCGTGGCTGCCGGTCTCCGGGGTCGCGGTGCCCAGGTTGAGGGTGATGCCGAGTTCGAGGCCGTCGCCCCGGGCGGCGGACTGCTCGCGGAGGTACCGGGAGGCGAGTCCGTGGCCGAGGAGCAGGTGGTGCACGGCGTGGATCGCCTCGCCGAAGTTCCGCCGGCCCGGCGCCTGGCTCCCGTAGGCGTACCCGAGCATCGCGGAGCACCAGGGCTCGTTGAGCGTCGTCCAGTGCGTGACCCGGTCGCCCAGCGCGTCGTAGGCGAGCGCGGCGTACTCGGCGAAGCGGTACGCGGTGTCGCGCACCGGCCAGCCGCCCGCGTCCTCCAGCTCCTGCGGCAGGTCCCAGTGGTAGAGGGTGACCCAGGGGGTGACGCCCTTGGCCTCCAGCTCGTCCAGCAGGCGCTTGTAGAAGTCCAGCCCCTTCGGATTGGCCGGGCCCCGGCCGCCCGGCTGGACGCGCGGCCAGGCCAGCGAGAAGCGGTAGGTGTCGACGCCGAGGTCCGCGATGAGCCGCACGTCCTCGGGCATCCGGTGGTAGTGGTCGCACGCCACGTCACCGTTCTCACCGCGCACGACCATGCCCGGCACCCGGCAGTACGTGTCCCAGATGGACGGCGTCCTGCCGTCCTCGGCCGCCGCGCCCTCGATCTGGTACGCGGCTGTGGCGACGCCCCAGCGGAAGCCGGCGGGCAGGCCGGGCACGGCCCGGGCGGTGATCTCGCGGGCGTATGCCCGGGGGGTGACGAGGTTCATGGTTCTCCTGTGGTGTGCGTGGCCCGGGCTGCCTATGCGCGGGCGGTGGCCGGGACCTCGTGGTGGAGCCAGCAGGCCACCGAGCGGGAGCCGTCCGCCCCGGTCGCCGTGAGCACCGGGACGTGGGTGTCGCAGCCCTCGGTCTTCTTGGCGCAGCGGGGGTGGAAGGCGCAGCCGGCGGGCATCGCCGAGAGGTGCGGGGGCGAGCCGGGGATGCCGCTGAGTTCGCGGCGGGGTCCGTGCAGCGCGGGGAAGGAGTGCAGCAGCCCGGCGCTGTACGGGTGGTGGGGGTCGCGGTAGATCTCGGTGGCGCCGGCCTCCTCCACGATCCGGCCGCCGTACATGATCGCGATCCGGTCGGAGAACTCGATCAGCAGCGAGATGTCGTGGGTGATGAAGACGACGGAGAACCCCAGCTCCTCGCGGAGGCGGACCAGCTGGCGCAGGATCTGGCGCTGCATGACGACGTCGAGCGCGGTCGTCGGCTCGTCCATGATGACGATCTCGGGTTCCAGGGCGAGCGCCATCGCGATCATCACGCGCTGCCGCATGCCGCCGGAGAGCTGGTGCGGGTAGGCGCCGAGCCGGTCCGGGGAGATCCCCACCAGGCTGAGGAGTTCGCGGGCCCGGGCGGTGCGGTCGGCCTTCCTCATCTCCGGGCGGTGTGCCTGGAGTACGTCGGTGAGCTGGGCGTGGACCGTGTAGACGGGGTTCAGCGAGTTCATCGCGCCCTGGAAGACGAGGGACAGCTCCTGCCAGCGGAAGGCGCGCAGCTGGGCCGCCGACATCGCGAGCAGGTCCATGGCCTGGCCGTCGCGCCCGTGGTAGTGGACCTCGCCGCCGGTGATGACGCCGGGCGGGGAGAGGAGCCGGGTGACCGCGTAGGCCAGGGTGGACTTGCCGGAGCCGGATTCGCCGGCGAGCCCGAGCACCTCGCCGCGGTGCAGGGTGAGGTCGATGTCGCGCAGGGCGTGCACGGCGTCGGTGCCGGTCCCGTAGTCCACGTTGAGGCCGCTGATGGTGAGGACGGGCTCGCTCATGGGCGGGTCTCCTTGTGCGGTGCGGTGCCGGTGCCGGCGCGGGCCACCGGGGTGAAGCCGACGCGCATCCTGACCTTGCGGGAGCCGCCGGTCTCGGTGCGCAGTCGCGGGTTGACGAACTCGTCGATGCCGAAGTTGATCAGCGCGAGGGACATGCCGAGCAGGGCGATGCAGAGCCCGGCCGGGACGAACCACCACCAGGCGCCCTGGGCCAGTGCCTGGCTGGACTGCGCCCAGAACAGGACGGTCCCCCAGTTCCAGTTGGAGATGTCGGCGACGCCGATGAAGGCGAGGGTGATCTCGGAGAGGATCGCGAAGATGACCGTGCCGACGAAGCCGGAGGCGATGACGGCGGTGAGGTTCGGCATCACCTCGAAGATGATGATCCGCCAGGTCGGCTCGCCCGTGGCGCGGGCCGCCTCCACGTAGTCGCGGCGGCGCAGCGACAGGGTCTGGGCGCGCAGGACGCGGGCGCCCCAGGCCCAGGAGGTGAGGGCGATGACGAAGGCGATGAGCAGGTCGCCGGCGTCCGTGACGAAGCTGGCGATGATGATGATCAGCGGCAGTCCGGGGATGACCAGGAAGACGTTGGACAGCAGCGACAGCGCCTCGTCGGCCAGCCCGCCGAGGAAGCCCGCGGTCACACCGATCAGCACGGACAGGGCGGTGGCGAGGATGCCCGCGACGAAGCCGACGACGAGCACGCCCCGGGTGCCGACGAGAATCTGCGAGAGCACGTCCTGGCCGGTCTGCGTGGTGCCGAACCAGTGCGAACCGGAGGGCGGCTGCAACAGGTCCTGGCTCATCGTGTCGGGGTCGTACGGGGCGATCCACGGGCCTATGACCGCGATCAGCACGAAGAAGAGCAGGATGCCCAGTCCGACGACGGTCTTCCGGCCGCGCAGGAAGCGGAACTTGCGTTTGCTCGCTGCCGGGGTTTCGGCGGCGTCGAGTACGGCGACCTCGGATGCGGTGACGGCCACAGCCCTACGCCTCCCTTCGGGTACGGGGGTCGAGGAGCATGTAGAGGATGTCGGCGAGGAGGTTCGCCGCCAGGACGGAGAGCGTGATGATGAGGAAGATGCCCTGCATGAGGGGGTAGTCCTTGGCGCCCACGCCCTGGAAGAGCTGGTAGCCGATGCCCGGGTAGGAGAAGACCATCTCCACCAGGAGGGTGCCGCCGACGATGAAGCCGAGCGAGAGGGCGAAGCCGGAGATGTTGGGCAGGATCGCGTTGCGTGCCGCGTAACCGAACATCACCCGGCGCTCGGAGAGGCCCTTGGCCTGGGCGACCATGACGTAGTCCTCGCTGGACACCGTCACCATCATGTTCCGCATGCCGAGGATCCAGCCGGCGACCGCGCTGAGGACGATCGTGAAGCCGGGCAGCACCCCGTGGTAGAGCGCGCTGGAGATGAACGGCCAGTCGAAGGCGGGCACCAGCGAGTTGTCGTAGCCGCCGTCGGCCGGGAAGAGCGGCCACTTCACGGCGAACAGCGAGATCGCGATGAGCCCGAGCCAGAAGTACGGGATGGACGAGATGAAGGTGGTGACGGGCAGCAGGCTGTCCATCCAGGAGCCGCGCCGCCAGCCCGTGAAGACCCCGATGCCGGTGCCCAGCAGGAAGCTGATCAGCGTGGTGATGCCGACGAGCGCCAGCGTCCAGGGCAGCGACTGCGCGATGACCTCGCTGACCGGGGTCGGGAAGAAGGTGAACGACAGGCCGAGGTCGCCCTGGAACAGGTGCGCCCAGTAGTCGGTGTACTGCTCCCAGATCGACTGCTTCTCGTCGAGGCCGAAGAGGGCCTTCAGCGAGTCGATGGCGCTGGTGTCCAGCTGGCCCTGGAAGCGGGCCATGAGCGCCTGGACCGGGTCGCCGGGCATCAGGCGCGGGATGAGGAAGTTGATCGTGATCGCGGCCCAGGCCGTGACCAGGTAGAAGGCGAGCCGTTGGAGCAGGAACTTCACTTCGCAGCCTCCTTCTCGTGGTCGTCGGTGGGGGCGGTGCCGGTGCCCTCGTAGAGCCAGCAGGCGGCCCACTGGCCGTCGGCCAGGTCGAACCGGGGCGGCAGCTCGGTGCGGCAGCGCTCCATCGCCTTCGGACAGCGGGGGTGGAAGCGGCAGCCGGCGGGCGGGTCGATGAGCGACGGGGGCTCACCGGTGCCGGCGTCCTCCGGCTCGTCCTCGTCACCCGCCCGGTCGGGGTGCGGCGCCGAGGCGATGAGCAACTGGGTGTAGGGATGGGCGGGGCGCTGGGTGACGGTCTCGCTGTCCCCGCCCTCGACGATGCGGCCCGCGTACATCACCAGGGTGGTGTCCGCGAAGTAGCGGGCGGACGCGATGTCGTGGGTGATGTAGAGGATCGCGAGGTGGAGCCGGTCCTTGAGGTCCTTGAGCAGGTTGAGCACCCCGAGCCGGATGGACACGTCCAGCATCGAGACCGGCTCGTCGGCCAGCAGGACCTGGGGGTCGGCGCCGAGCGCGCGGGCGATGGCCACGCGCTGGCGCTGACCGCCCGACAGCTCGTGCGGGAACTTGTCCAGGTACTGATGAGGAGGAGTCAGCTGGACGCGGTTCAGCAGAGCGGTCAGGTTCTGTTCCAGTTCCGCCTCGCCGCTGCCCGCCCGGCCGTGGATCTTCAGCGACCGGGTCAGGTGGTAGCGCACGGTGTGCACGGGGTTCAGCGAGGCGAACGGGTCCTGGAAGATGAGCTGGACCCGGCGTACGTAACTGCGGAAGGACCGGCCACGTCCGGCCTTCACCGGCTGCCCGTTCAGGTGGATCTCGCCCGAG
Source organism: Streptomyces sp. 130 (assembly GCF_007096885.1). GTDB lineage: Bacteria > Actinomycetota > Actinomycetes > Streptomycetales > Streptomycetaceae > Streptomyces. The sequence goes on from NZ_VJNO01000011.1 coordinate 5,595, forward strand.
GTGAGCGGATACAGCTGCGCGAGCAGTCTGGCGACGGTGGACTTCCCGGAGCCCGACTCCCCCACCAGTGCCGTGACGCTGCCGCGCCGCAGTCGCAGCGAGACGTCGTCCACGGCGTGGACGGTACGGCGGGTGCGCGCGAGGAGGTCGCGGGCGTTGCGCCGCACGGCGAAGTGCTTGGTGACTCCGCGTGCTTCGAGCACGATGTGGTTGTTCGCTGGCTGTTCAGACATGGCCGGTACCTGATCCCTGCGTACTACTTGGCGGGCTTGAGATTCAGCACGACTTCCAGCGAGGTGCGCTGGGTGTGCTGCGGGTCCGCGTACGGGTCGTCCTCGGTGGGCCAGCCCACCCAGTTCTTCGTGGAGTACTCCGCCCCGATGGGCGCGGCAGCGGTCGGGACCATCGGCACCTGCTCGACCATGATCTTCTGGAGGGTGTTCATCGCCTCGGTGCGGGCGGTGTCCGTGGTGGCCTGCGCGAAGTCCTTCAGCGCCTCGGTCGCCTCGGTGCTCTTGAAGCGGCCGAAGTTGCCGGACTGGGAGGGCTTGCCGATGGGCTGGAGCAGGGCGCCGTCCATGATGTTCTGGTACATGTCGTACGGGGTGGCGCCGCTGTTGGTCCAGTGCAGGGTGGCGTCGAAGTTGCCGTTGGCGACGTCCGCGCCCCAGGCGTCCGCGGTCTGCGTCTTGACCTTGGCGTCGATGCCGATCTTCTTGATGTTGTCCTTGATGATCGACAGGCCCGTGATGTAGTCGTTCCAGCCGGCCGGGTCGGTGAACGTGAGCTTCACCGGCTTGCCGTCCGGGTCCTTGAGGACGCCGCCGCTGAGCGTGAAGCCGGCCTTCTCCAGGACCTTCTTGGCGCCCTCCACGTCCGGCGTGGTGGTGGCGTTCTTGTAGTCCGGGGCGATGAAGGACTCACCGGCCGGCAGCGGGATGCCGGTGGGGTTGGTGATCTCCGGGTAGAGCGTCGCCTCGGCCTGGGTGTAGATGGCCTTGCGGTCGATGACCATCGCCATGGCCTTGCGGAGCGCCGGGTCGTCGAACGGCTTGCGGGTGGTGTTGAACCAGAGGCCGTGGATGCCGAGGCCGGAGGGGAACCACAGCTTGTGGTTCTTCGGGTCCTTGTCGATGAACAGCTTCTTGAAGTCCGGCATGAAGACGAACGACCACTCCAGCTTGCCGCTGGCCAGCGCGGTGGTCGCCGCGTTGTTGTCGTTGTACGTGCTGTAGCGCAGCTCCTTGACCTTGGTCGAGCCCTTCCAGTAGGTGGGCGTCGCGGTCAGCGTGGTGGTCTGCGGTGTGAAGGTCTTCAGCTTGTACGGGCCGGAGCCGACGGGCGCCCGGTTCGGCCAGGTCTCCGGGTTGTCGACCTTCTCCCAGATGTGCTTGGGCACGATGAACTGCTGGAGGATCTTGTTCTGGTTGACGTACTGCGAGGCGTTGAAGGTCAGGACGACCTTCTTGTCCTTCACCTCGACCCCGCCCCACTGGATGCCGTCGGCGTTGAGGGCCGGGTGCTTCTTCAGCAGGTCGAAGGTGAACGCCACGTCGTCGGCGGTCAGCGGCTTGCCGTCGGCCCACTTGGCGCGCTCGTCGATGGTGAGGGTGACCTTCGTGAAGTTGAGGTCCCACTTCCAGTCGGTCGCCAGCCACGGGTCGGGCTTGTCGGCGGGCCGGATCTGGCTCACCATCGCCAGCGGCTCGTAGATCATCCAGCGGTAGCCGAGGGTGGCGCCGGCCGAGGTGTTGAGGAACGGGTTGCTGTTGTTCGTCTGCGGCCCGTCCGGCTTGCCGATGTTCAGGACGCCCGTGGCGGCACCGCCGTTGTTCTTGTTGTGGTTCGAGTTGGCCGAGGAGCAGCCTGCGGCGAGTGCGACCACGGCGGTGGCGAGCGCGGCGGCTCTCAGCGTGTGACGGCGTGCGGACATAACGACTCCAGGAGGGACTGGCGGGTCTGTGGATTCCGGAAACGGGCAGCGCTGGGCGCGCCTTGGTGCGGGCGTTGCGCGTGCGGTGGTGCGGGTGCGGGGTGTGGGCCTGGGGGGTGCCGTTGTCCGCTAGGGCGCCGAGTGGCGCACGACCAGTGTGGTGGGGAGCACGACCGGGGTTTCCGGTGCGGGCGTGCCGCCGAGGTGGGAGAGGAGCATCCGTGCGGCCGTCTCACCCATCTGCCGGGTGGGCTGGCGCACGGTGGTCAGGGGCGGTTCGGTGTGCTCGGCCATCGGGATGTCGTCGAAGCCGACGATCGCGATGTCCCCGGGCACGGTCTTCCCCGCGGCGCGCAACGCCCGCAGCACACCCGCCGCGGTGATGTCGTTGTGCGCGAAGACCGAGTCGAACTCCGTGCCCGAGGCGAGGAGTTCCTCCACCGCGAGGCGGCCGGAGCGTTCGGTGAAGTCACCCGGGACGACGAGGTCCGTGGGGAGGACCGAGACGAATCCGGCCGTCCGGTCGCGTACGCAGCCGAAGTGCGGGGGGCCGGTGATCACGACGGGCCTGGTGCGGCCGGCGTCCCGCAGATGGCGGGCGGCCGACGCGCCTCCTTCGTGGTTGGTGGTCACGACGGAGGGGAATTCGGGGTGGTGGCCGCGGTCGTCGATGAGCACGATCGGCAGGCCGCCGCGGTGCAGCTCCGTGAGGTGCTCCAGGGTGTTCTCGGGTTCCACCACCACCAGGCCGTCGAAGGCCCGCGCCGACACCTGGCTGGTGAAGCGCTCCACGGACTCGGCCCCGCGGTTGCAGGTGAACAGCAGCAGCCCGTAATCGGCGGCCTCGACGGTGTCGACCACGCCCTGGAGCAGCTCGCCCATCCAGGGCCAGGTCAGCGAGGGCACCAGCATGCCGACCGTACGGCTGCTGCCGCGGGCCAGTCCGACGGCGCCCGAGCTGGGCACATAGCCGAGCTGCGCGATCACTTCACGGACCCGCGCGGCCGTCGAACCGTCCACCTCGCCCTTGGTGTTGATGACCCGGGAGACGGTCGTCTTGCTGACGCCGGCCTCGCGGGCGACATCAGCGATGGTGACGCGCATCGGGGGCCTCCAGGACACGACGGGACAGTGGGAACGGCCGCAACGGCCGGCGGTGGAACCGGTACCGCAACCGGTTCCGGAACCGGTACCGGCGTTGGTGGCGTGAGTTAACCCCGCTGGAACACGGCGGTCAATACTTCACGTCGAGATTGGTCCGTACCCATCTGATAACGAGGAGAACACGGTCCATTCGTTCAATTCCTGAACGCGCAGACCTCTTGACGCGGGCGTCCCGCATCCCGTTCACTCGGTGCCCGTACGGGGTCGTACACGCGAACGCCCCCGCCCGCCCTGCCTGTTGAGGCGGGCGGACGGGGGCGGGCGGGTGCCGGTCCGGGCGGGGCGTCAGTCCGTCGGTTCGACGCCTGCGCGCAGCAGGCCGTAGGTGTACGCGTCCTCCAGTGCCTGCCAGGACGCGGAGATGATGTTCTCGGCGACCCCGACGGTCGACCACTCGGCGGTCCCGTCGCCGGTGGTGATCAGGACGCGGGTGGTGGAGTCGGTGCCGGTGCGGCCCTCCAGGATGCGGACCTTGTAGTCGGTCAGCTCCAGCTTGGCCAGCTGCGGGTAGATCCGTTCCAGGGCCACGCGCAGCGCCCGGTCCAGGGCGTTGACCGGCCCGTTGCCCTCGGCGGTGGCGACGATCCGCTCGCCCTTGGCCCACAGCTTCACGGTCGCCTCGTTGGCGTGGCTGCCGTCGGGGCGGTCCTCCACGATGGCCCGCCAGGACTCGGTACGGAAGTAGCGGCGTACCCGGCCCTCCGCCTCGGCGCGCAGCAGCAGCTCGAAGGAGGCGTCGGCGGCCTCGTAGGTGTAGCCCCTGAGCTCGCGCTCCTTGACCCGGGCGACGACCCGGGCGACCAGCTCCCGGTCGCCGCCGAGGTCGATGCCGAGCTCGTCGCTCTTCAGCTCGATGGAGGCCCGCCCGGCCATGTCGGAGACCAGCATCCGCATGGTGTTGCCGACCAGGGCGGGGTCGATGTGCTGGTAGAGGTCCGGGTCGACCTTGATCGCGGAGGCGTGCAGCCCGGCCTTGTGGGCGAAGGCCGAGACGCCGACGTACGGCTGGTGCGTGGAGGGGGTGAGGTTGACCACCTCGGCGATGGCGTGCGAGACCCGGGTCATGTCGGCGAGGGCGCCCTCGGGGAGGACCCGCTTGCCGTACTTGAGCTCCAGCGCGGCGACGACCGGGAAGAGGTTGGCGTTGCCGACGCGCTCGCCGTAGCCGTTGGCGGTGCACTGGACGTGCGTGGCGCCCGCGTCGACGGCGGCGAGGGTGTTGGCGACGGCGCAGCCCGTGTCGTCCTGGGCGTGGATGCCGAGCCGGGCGCCGGTGTCCGCGAGGACCGTGGAGACGACGGCCTGGATCTGGGCGGGGAGCATGCCGCCGTTGGTGTCGCAGAGGATGACCACGTCGGCGCCGGCCTCGGCGGCGGCCTTGACGACGGCCTTGGCGTACTCGGGGTTGGCGCGGTAGCCGTCGAAGAAGTGCTCGCAGTCCACGAAGACCCGGCGGCCCTGCTCGCGGAGGTGGGCGACGGTGTCGCGGACCATCTCCAGGTTCTCCTCCAGCGTGGTGCGCAGCGCGAGCTCCACGTGGCGGTCGTGGGACTTGGCGACCAGCGTGATCACCGGGGCGCCGGACTCCAGCAGCGCCTTGACCTGGGGGTCCTCCGCGGCGGTGCCGCCCGCCCTGCGGGTCGCGCCGAAGGCGACCAGCTCGGCGTTCTTGAACTCGATCTCCTGGCGGGCGCGGGCGAAGAACTCGGTGTCGCGGGGGTTGGCGCCGGGCCAGCCGCCCTCGATGAAGCCGACGCCGAACTCGTCCAGGTGCCGGGCGATGGTCAGCTTGTCGGCGACCGTCAGGTTGATGCCTTCACGCTGTGAACCGTCGCGCAGCGTGGTGTCGAAGACATGGAAGCTGTCGTCGGTGGGCTTGGCCTTGGTGGTCATTGCTGGTCTGACTCCTGTCGGATGAGTGGATCCTGACGGTCTGGCTCCACTTGCCCCCATCATCCCGTGCGCCGCGTTCCCGGCCGGGGTGGAGGCCGGAAAACAAAAAACCCCTCGCGGGTGCGAGAGGTCTGCGCGCGGGTCTGGGGCACGGTGGCCGTTCCGCACGTGGTGGTACGGGACGGTCACTGCGGACCGGCGCGCCTGCTGCCAATAATCATGACGGACGAGGGCACGGCAGCAGTCTGGCACAGGACCGCCGCCGTGAACCGCCCGTCTCAGGATTCGGGCGCGCGAAGAGCCCCCGGCGAGACACCGGGGGCTCTTCGTACGGGTGCTCACGCCAGGGAGTGCATCCAGCCGTGGGTGTCCTCGGCGGTGCCGCGCTGGATGTCGAGCAGGCGCTCGCGCAGCTTGAGGGTGACCGGGCCGGGGGTGCCGTCGCCCTGGGTCCACTCGCCGCCCGCGCTCTTGACCGTACCGACGGGGGTGATGACGGCGGCGGTGCCGCAGGCGAAGACCTCGGTGAGGGTGCCGGCTGCGGTGTCCTCGCGCCACTGGTCGATGGAGACGCGGGCCTCCTCGGAGGTGTAGCCGAGGTCGCCGGCCAGCGTGAGGAGCGAGTCCCGGGTGATGCCGGCGAGCAGGGAGCCGGTGAGGGACGGGGTGACGATCCGGTCCCCGTACACGAAGTAGAGGTTCATGCCGCCCAGCTCCTCCACCCACTTGTGCTCGACGGCGTCGAGGTAGGCGACCTGGTCGCAGCCCTTGGCGGCGGCCTCGGCCTGGGCGAGGAGGGAGGCGGCGTAGTTGCCGCCGGTCTTGGCGTCGCCCATGCCGCCGGGGACGGCGCGGACCCGGTCCTCGGAGAGCCAGATGGAGACGGGCTTCACACCGCCGGGGAAGTAGGCGCCGGCCGGCGAGGCGATGACCAGGAACAGGTACTCGTTGGACGGGCGCACGCCGAGGCCGACCTCGGTCGCGATCATGAAGGGGCGCAGGTAGAGGGACTCCTCGCCGCCGTGGGCCGGGACCCACGCCGCGTCCTGCTGGACGAGCGCGTCGCAGGCCGCCACGAACGTCTCGACGGGCAGCTCGGGCATGGCGAGGCGGCGGGCGGAGGCACGGAAGCGCTCGCCGTTGGCCTCGGGGCGGAAGGTGGCGACGGAGCCGTCGGGCTGGCGGTACGCCTTCAGGCCCTCGAAGATCTCCTGGCCGTAGTGGAGCGTCATGTTGGCCGGGTCGATCGACAGCGGCGCGTACGGCACGAGCTGGGCGTCGTGCCAGCCGCGGCCTTCGGTCCACTTGATCGTCACCATGTGGTCGGTGAAGTAGCGGCCGAATCCCGGCTTGGCCAGGATCGCCTCGCGCTCCGCGTCGGACAGCGGGTTCGAGGAGGGCTTGAGCTCGATCGTGGTCGTCATGAGTGCGTGTCCTTCACCGTGATGTGTGTGTGGGACCGCGTGCACGCCTTCAAGTGCTAGGACGTCCGAGCTTCGCAGCGAGCCACGGCCCCGTTCGATTATCGCTCGAAGGCTGCCGTGCACGAAATGACGTGAATGCGGTCCAGGGTTCGATGGTGACACCCGGGGCCGCGCAGGTGAAGCCGCCGGGTGCCTCTGCGACCCGGCGGCTTCTGTGGGAGTCGTCGGGTCAGCCCGCTACGCGTACCGCGAGGGCGTCGCCGATCTCATCGGTCGTACGGGCACTGTCGCGCTCCGCGAGGTCGGCGGAGACGGCGTCCTCGATGCGCACGGCCTCGGCCTCGTAGCCGAGGTGGCGCAGCAGGAGGGCGACGGAGAGGATCGTGGCGGTCGGGTCGGCCTTGCCCTGCCCCGCGATGTCGGGGGCGGAGCCGTGGACCGGCTCGAACATCGACGGGAAGGCGCCCGTCGGGTTGATGTTGCCGGAGGCGGCCAGGCCGATGCCGCCGGAGACGGCCGCGGCGAGGTCGGTGAGGATGTCGCCGAAGAGGTTGTCGGTGACGATGACGTCGAAGCGCTCCGGCTGCGTGACGAAGAAGATCGTCGCGGCGTCGACGTGCAGGTAGTCGGTGGTGACCTGCGGGTACTCCGCGGCGACCTTGTCGAAGATGTTCTTCCAGAGGTGGCCCGCGTACACCAGGACGTTGTTCTTGTGGACCAGCGTCAGCTTCTTGCGGGGGCGGGCGGCGGCGCGCTCGAAGGCGTCCCGGACGACCCGCTCGACACCGTGGGCGGTGTTGAGGCTGACCTCGGTGGCGACCTCGTGCTCGGTGCCGGTGCGCAGCGAGCCGCCGTTGCCGGTGTAGGGGCCCTCGGTGCCCTCGCGGACGACGACGAAGTCGATGTCCGGACGGCCGGCGAGGGGCGTCTCGGTGTTCGGGAAGAGCTTCGACGGCCGCAGGTTGATGAAGTGGTCGAAGGCGAAGCGCAGCTTCAGCAGCAGCCCCCGTTCCAGGACGCCGGAGGGCACGGACGGGTCGCCGATGGCGCCGAGCAGGATGGCGTCGTGCCCCTTGAGGGCGTCGAGCTCCGCGTCGGGGAGGGTCTCACCGGTGCGGTGCCAGCGCTGGGCGCCAAGGTCGTACTCCTTGGTCTCCAGCTTCACATCCTGCGGGAGAACAGCGTTGAGGACCTTGAGGCCCTGGGCCACGACCTCCTGGCCGATACCGTCACCGGGGATCACTGCGAGATTGATGCTGCGAGACATGGTGGCACCCTACTGCTCGTCCCACCCCATGACACGTCACGTCCACCATGCGGACGTGGGGGCAGCTGTACGTGTATCGGTCTTTCGTTCGAGGGGGCGCCGGCCGGCCGGCGCGGCGCGCTTCCCGGTCAGTGGCCGGTGGAGCCGCCGTTGTCGCGGCGGTCGAGGGCGCGCTGGAGGGCGGCGGCGGCAGCCTGCCGCTCCGACTCGGTCGGGCGGTGGGCGTGACGGACACGGCGGCGGGTGATGGTCTCGGCCATGGTGGATCGACTCCTTGAGATCGCGCGGATTTCGAGATCGAACAGCGTGGGGTGATGTCGAGATCAGTGATTTCGAGGCGCCGGAAGGGGCGGGGAACGGGCGCCGCAGGGGTTGCCTGCGCGGAGGCGTGCGCTCTCGACCGCCAGTCGCTTGATCTAGCGAGACGTTCGGCTTCTACAAATTTAGAGCAGCCCGGCCGGTCTGTCTCCACAATTACTCGGGCTTCCTACTATCTGAGACGGCCCCCTGCGCGGGGGCCGCCGCGCAGGGGGCCGCGGCGGACCGGGCGCATGGAAACCGCCCCCCGTCCGGCAGGGGAACCGGACGGGGGGCGGGAATCGGGGCGGGGCGCCGCGGGGCGCCCCGGAGGGCGTCAGCCCTGGTGGGGGTAGGTGTACTCGGTCGGCGGGACCAGGGTCTCCTTGATGGCCCGGGTGAGGGTCCAGCGCTGGAGGTTCTGGGGGGCGCCTGCCTTGTCGTTCGTACCCGAGGCACGGCCGCCGCCGAAGGGCTGCTGGCCGACGACGGCACCGGTCGACTTGTCGTTGATGTAGAAGTTGCCCGCGGCGTACCGCAGCTTCTCCATCGTGTACGCGGCCGCCGCGCGGTCGTTCGCGATGACGGAACCGGTCAGGGCATAGTCGGAGACCGACTCCATCTGATCCAGCATCGCGTCGTACTGGTCGTCCTCGTACACGTACACGGCGAGGATCGGGCCGAAGTACTCGGTCGTGAAGACCTCGTTCGAAGGGTCGGTGCACTCGATGACGGTCGGGCGGACGAAGTAGCCCACCGAGTCGTCGTAGGTGCCGCCCGCGACGATCGTGCACGCCGGGTCGGCGGCGGCGCGGTCGATCGCGGCCTTGTTCTTCGCGAAGGAGCGGTCGTCGATGACGGCGCCCATGAAGTGCGACAGGTCGGTGACGTCGCCCATGGTGATGGAGTCGACCTCGGCCGCGAACTCCTCCTTGAAGCCCGAGTTCCAGATGGAGGCCGGGATGTAGGCGCGTGAGGTCGCCGAGCACTTCTGGCCCTGGTACTCGAAGGCGCCGCGGGTCAGCGCGGTCTTCAGGACCGCCCGGTCGGCCGACGGGTGGGCGACGACGAAGTCCTTGCCGCCGGTCTCGCCGACGAGCCGCGGGTAGGTGCGGTAGTTGGCGATGTTGTTGCCGACGGTCTTCCACAGGTGCTGGAAGGTCGGGGTGGAGCCGGTGAAGTGGATGCCGGCCAGGTCGCGGTGGTTCAGGGCCACCTCGGAGACGGCGATGCCGTCGCCGGTCACCAGGTTGATGACGCCCTTGGGCAGACCGGCCTCCTCCAGGAGCTGCATCAGCAGCACGGCGGCGTGGGTCTGCGTCGGGGACGGCTTCCACACGACGACGTTGCCCATGAGGGCGGGCGCGGTCGGCAGGTTGGCGGCGATGGCCGAGAAGTTGAACGGCGTGATCGCGTAGACGAAGCCCTCCAGCGGGCGGTGGTCCATGCGGTTCCACACGCCCGGGGAGTTGGCCGGGGGCTGCTCGGCGAGGATCTGGCGCGCGTAGTGCACGTTGAAGCGCCAGAAGTCGACCAGCTCGCAGGGGCAGTCGATCTCGGCCTGCTGGGCGGTCTTGCCCTGGCCGAGCATGGTGGAGGCGGCCAGCGTCTCGCGCCACGGGCCGGACAGCAGCTCGGCGGCGCGCAGGATGATCGCGGCGCGGTCGTCGAAGGACATCGCGCGCCAGGCCGGCGCGGCGGCCAGGGCGGCGTCGATCGCGTCCTGGGCGTCCTGCTCGGTGGCGCCGGCGAAGGTGCCGATGACGGCCTTGTGGTTGTGGGGCTGCACGACGTCGACGCGCTCGCCGCCACCCATCCGCTTCTCGCCGCCGATGGTCATCGGCAGGTCGATGGGGTTCTCGCTGAGCTCCTTGAGCTTGGCCTCCAGGCGGGCGCGCTCCGGGGAGCCCGGGGCGTAGGAGTGGACCGGCTCGTTGACCGGCGCGGGGACCTGGGTCACAGCGTCCATGGGTTCCGATGCTCCTTCAGTCAGTCGTTGGGAGGGTGGAGGGGGTGCTCAGCCCTTGGTGAGGATGGAGCGGCCGAAGAACAGCAGGTTGGCCGGCTTCTCGGCGAGGCGGCGCATGAAGTACCCGTACCAGTCGGTGCCGTACGCGGTGTAGACGCGCATGCGGTGGCCCTCGGCGGCGAGCCGGATGTGCTCGTCGCTGCGGATGCCGTACAGCATCTGGAACTCGTACTCGTCCAGCTTGCGGCCGGCCTTGCGGCCCAGCTCCTGGGCGATGGCGATCAGGCGGGGGTCGTGGGACCCGATCATCGGGTAGCCCTCGCCCTGCATCAGGGTCTTCAGGATGCGGACGTACGCCTTGTCGATCTCGGCCTTGTCCTGGTACGCGACGGAGGCGGGCTCCTTGTAGGCGCCCTTCACGATGCGCACCCGGCTGCCGGCGGCGGCGAGGCGGCGGGCGTCCTCCTCGGTGCGGAAGAGGTACGCCTGGATGACGCAGCCGGTCTGCGGGAAGTCCTTCCGCAGCTCCTCGTGGATGGCGAACATCGAGTCGAGGGTGGTGTGGTCCTCGGCGTCCAGGGTGACCGTGGTGCCGATCGCGGCGGCGGCCTCCACGACCGGGCGCACGTTGGCGAGGGCGAGCTCGTGGCCGCCGTCCAGGGACTGGCCGAACATGGAGAGCTTGACGGACATCTCCGCCCGGGTGCCAAGGCCGAGGTCCTTGAGGCGCTCGATGAGCTCCAGATAGGCGTCGCGCGCGGCGGCGGCCTGCTCGGGCGTGGTGATGTCCTCGCCGACGACGTCGAGGGTGACCTCCAGGCCCTTGTCGGCGGCGTCCTCGATGACCGGGACGACCTGGTCGACGGTCTCACCGGCGATGAAGCGGTCGACGACCTGCTTGGTGCCGGGCGCGGCCGAGATGAACCGGCGCATCTTGTCGCTTCGCGACGCGGCGAGAATCACGGGACCCAGCACGGGGCACCTCCACGGAAAGTACGAACGAAGCCACACCGCCGTATATGCCCCGTAACGAACATAAGCGGTACAGCACGGAGAACCACCGTGAAATCTAAGGATCGCGCCGCATCCCTGCCATCGACAGCTGCCACACATCCGTGCGCCGGATCTCAGACATATGTCTGAAGGGGTGCGAGAATGGCCGGGTGAAGGGCGATTACCAGGAGCTGGTGGACGAGATCTCCGCGTTGCTCGGCGTCCCCGCGACGCTGGAGAACCGGGACTTCGGCCTGGTCGCCTTCGGGGCCCACGACAGCGACGACACCACGGCGATGGACCCGGTCCGCACCCGGTCGATCCTCACCCGCCGCTCCACCCCGGCGGTCCGCGCCTGGTTCGAGAACTTCGGCATCACCCGCGCCACCGGCCCCCTGCGCATCCCCGCCGCCCCCGAGGCCGGCGTCTACCGCGACCGCATCTGCCTGCCGGTACGCCATCGGGGGGTCGTCCTCGGTTACGTATGGCTGCTGGACGCCGAACCGGGGCCGACCGACCGCCAGCTCGACGCGGCGATGGACGTCGCCGCCCGGATCGGCGCGCTGCTGGCCGACGAGGAGCGGGCGGGCACCGACCTGTCCCGGGAGTTCGGCGCGGTGCTGGCCGCCGGGCGCGGCTGGCAGCGGGACATGGCGGTGGCCGCGCTCGCCGACGCGCTGGGGCCCGACGCGGACGGGCTGCACACCGTGGTGTGCGTGGCCCCGTGGCCGGACGGCTCGCCCGCCGTGCGCACCATTCCCTCCGCCGCGGCGCTGACCGGGGCGGAGGTGCCGGGCCGGTCCGGCGCGCCGGGCCTGGCCGCGCTGATCCGGCTGCGGTCGCCGGAGGTCCTGGACCCCGCGCTCGGCGCCGCCGACCGGCTGCGCGGCACCGCCGGGGAGACGGCCACCGCCGGGATCGCGGTCCCCCGCCGGGGCCTCACGGAGCTGGCGGACGCCTGGCAGGAGGCGGCGGCGGCGGCCCGGGCGGCGGCGGCCGAGACCCGCTACGGCCCGGTCGCCGACTGGCCGGCCATCGGCCCGTACCGCACGCTGACCGCGCTCGCCCCGGACGCCCCGCCCGACCCGGCCGTGCGCCCCCTGCTGGCGCCGGCCCAGCGGGACCTGGCCCGCACCGCGGAGGTGTTCCTGGACCGCGCGGGCCAGGCCTCCCGGACCGCCGCCGAGCTGGGCATCCACCGCCAGACGCTGTACTACCGCCTCTCCCGCGTCCAGCAGCTCACCGGCCTCGACCTGAACGACGGCGAGGACCGCCTGCTGCTCCACATGGCCCTGAAGGCGGCCCGGCTGCGGTGACGGCGCCGGGCCTTCTCCAGCAGGCATGGCTCGGCGCCTTCGAGCAGCAGCCCCTTGGAGAAGGGGCCCCTTCGAGCAGACCCTCACGGTGGCCCGGGACAGCGGCGTACCCGGCACACAGACGCTTGCGCGAGACGCGCGTCCGCATGCCGGGTACGGGTGGGACTCACGCGGCCGGTGAGCCCGGGAGGTCAGTCGGTGAGGTTCACCGAGCGGGCCGAGGCGGCGCCGATCTCCGAGGAGATCTCGGTCAGCACGGCCGCCGGGACGTCGTCGTCCACGGTGAGGACGACCAGCGCCTCGCCGCCCACGTCGGCGCGGGAGACCTGCATGCCCGCGATGTTGAGCCCGGCCTCGCCGAGAATCCGGCCGACCGTGCCGACGACGCCGGGACGGTCCTCGTAGCGGAGGACGATCATGTGGTCGGCGAGCGCCAGGTCCACGTCGTGCTCACCGATGGCGACGATCTTCTGGAGGTGCTTGGGGCCGGCCAGCGTGCCGGAGACGGCGACCTCCTGGCCGTCGGCCAGGGTGCCCCGGACGGTGACCACGTTGCGGTGCTCGGCCGACTCGGAGCTGGTGGTGAGGCGCACCTCGACACCGCGCTCCTGGGCGAACAGCGGGGCGTTCACATACGACACCGTCTCGTCCACGACGTCCTCGAACACGCCCTTGAGCGCGGAGAGTTCGAGCACCTTGACGTCGTGCTGGGTGATCTCGCCGTAGACCTCGACATCGAGGCGGGCGGCGACCTCGCCGGCCAGCGCGGTGAAGATCCGGCCCAGCTTCTCGGCGAGCGGCAGGCCGGGGCGCACGTCCTCGGCGATGACGCCGCCCTGGACGTTGACCGCGTCCGGGACGAGCTCGCCGGCGAGCGCGAGGCGCACGGACTTGGCGACCGCGATGCCCGCCTTCTCCTGGGCCTCGTCGGTGGAGGCGCCGAGGTGCGGGGTGCAGACGACCTGGTCGAACTGGAAGAGCGGGGAGTCCGTGCAGGGCTCCTTCGCGTACACGTCGAGACCGGCGCCGGCGACGCGGCCCTCCTTGAGCGCGGAGGCCAGCGCCTCCTCGTCCACGATGCCGCCGCGCGCGGCGTTGACGATGCGCACGGTGGGCTTCACCTTGTGCAGCGCCTCGTCGCCGATCAGGCCCAGCGTCTCCGGGGTCTTCGGGAGGTGCACGGTGATGAAGTCGGAGACCTCGAGGAGCTCGTCCAGCGAGAGGAGCTTGACGCCCATCTGCGCGGCGCGCGCGGGCTGCACATAGGGGTCGTAGGCGACGATCTTCATGCCGAAGGCGGACATGCGCTGGGCGACCAGGACGCCGATGCGGCCGAGGCCGACGACGCCGAGGGTCTTCTCGCTCAGCTCGACGCCGGTGTACTTCGAGCGCTTCCACTCGCCGTTCTTCAGCGCGGTGTTGGCCTGCGGGATGTGGCGCGCGGTGGCCACGAGCAGACCGCAGGCCAGCTCGGCGGCGGTGACGATGTTGGAGGTCGGGGCGTTCACGACCATGACGCCGGCCTTGGTGGCGGCGGAGACGTCGACGTTGTCCAGACCGACGCCCGCGCGGGCGACGACCTTCAGCTTGTGCGCGGCGGCGATGGCCTCGGCGTCGACCTTGGTGGCGGAGCGCACCAGGATGGCGTCGACATCGGCGATGGCGGGGATGAGCTCGGCGCGGTCCGCGCCGTTGCAGTGCCGGATCTCGAAGTCCGGGCCCAGGGCGTCCACCGTGGCGGGCGACAGCTCTTCAGCGATGAGTACGACAGGTTTCGAGCTCACGTGAGTCCTCACAGATCCAGTGCGGACGGCCGTCCCGACGGCCGCAGGCGTGGAGGGGCTTGCCGCGTGGAAGACGCACGACACTGTGGGCCTGACGCGTGTATGTGGAGCAGTGTAGTCATGCGTGGGACCCCGGTCAGCGCCCCTTCGGAAGGATCACCCGCACGAGTGCGTGGGTGCCGGGGGCGGGCCTGACCCGCCCCCGGCGCCGGGTGTTACGCGTCCTCGTCGTTGACCCAGCTCATGAGCTTGCGCAGCTCACGGCCGGTGGTCTCCAGCAGGTGGTCGCCGTCGGCCTTCTTGTACTCGTTGTACTTGGGCAGACCGTTGTGGTACTCGGCCATCCAGTTCTTGGCGAAGGTGCCGTCCTGGATCTCGGCGAGGACCTTCTTCATCTCGGCCTTGGTGGCGTCCGTGATGATGCGCGGGCCGGTGACGTAGTCGCCCCACTCGGCGGTCTCCGAGATGGACCAGCGCATCTTCTCCAGGCCGCCCTCGTACATGAGGTCCACGATGAGCTTCAGCTCGTGCAGGCACTCGAAGTAGGCGATCTCCGGCTGGTAACCGGCCTCGGTCAGGGTCTCGAAGCCGGCCTTGACCAGGGCGGCGGTGCCACCGCAGAGGACGGCCTGCTCGCCGAAGAGGTCGGTCTCGGTCTCCTCGGTGAAGGTCGTCTTGATGACGCCGGCGCGGGTGCCGCCGATGCCCTTCGCGTACGACAGGGCGAGCGCCAGGCCGTTGCCCGAGGCGTCCTGCTCGACGGCCACGATGCACGGGACGCCGCGGCCCTCCTCGTACTGACGGCGGACCAGGTGGCCCGGGCCCTTGGGGGCGACCATGCAGACGTCGACGTCGGCCGGCGGCTTGATGAAGTCGAAGCGGATGTTCAGGCCGTGGCCGAAGAACAGCGCGTCGCCCTTCTTCAGGTTGTCCTTGATGGACTCCTCGTAGACCTGGGCCTGGATCGGGTCCGGGACGAGGATCATGATGACGTCGGCCTCGGCGGCGGCCTCGGACGGGGTCACCACGCGCAGGCCCTGCTCCTCGGCCTTGGCCTTGGACTTGGAGCCCTCGTGCAGACCGACACGGACGTCGACACCCGAGTCACGCAGCGACAGCGCGTGGGCGTGGCCCTGGCTGCCGTAGCCGATGACCGCGACCTTGCGGCCCTGGATGATGGACAGGTCGGCATCGTCGTCGTAGAACAGCTCGGCCACTGGGTCTTCTCCTTGGTGTGCAGGTTTTGCGTCCCACCGTACGGCGGGGTGCGTCGATGAAGGTTTCGGGTCTCGCCATGCGAGCGCGGCGGCGGGGCCCGCGGCTGTCACGCCGTGCGGTCGAGGGCGCGCAGGGACCGGTCGGTGATCGAGCGCGCGCCGCGCCCTATGGCGATGGTGCCGGACTGGACGAGCTCCTTGATGCCGTACTGCTCCAGCATCTTGAGCATCGCCTCCAGCTTGTCGGCGCCGCCGGTCGCCTCGATCGTGACGGCCTCGGGCGAGACGTCGACGGTCTTGGCGCGGAACAGCTGGACGATCTCGACGATCTGGGAGCGGGTCTCGTTGTCGGCGCGGACCTTCACCAGGACGAGCTCGCGCTGGATCGCAGCGGACGGCTCGAGTTCGACGATCTTGAGGACGTTGACCAGCTTGTTGAGCTGCTTGGTGACCTGCTCCAGGGGCAGGTCCTCGACATTCACGACGATGGTGATGCGGGAGATGTCGGGGTGTTCGGTGGTGCCGACCGCGAGCGAGTCGATGTTGAAGCCGCGGCGGGAGAACAGGGCGGTGATCCGGGCGAGGACACCGGGCTTGTTCTCGACCAGGACGGAGAGCGTGTGCTTGGTGGACATGGCAGTCGGTCTCTCTCTGTCTCTCAGTCGTCTTCGTTGTCGCCGAAGTCGGGGCGGACGCCCCGGGCGGCCATGACCTCGTCGTTGGAGGTGCCGGCGGCGACCATCGGCCACACCATGGCGTCCTCGTGGACGATGAAGTCGATGACGACCGGACGGTCGTTGATCGCGTTCGCCTCGGCGATGACCTTGTCCAGGTCGGCCGGGTCCTCGCAGCGGATCGCGTGGCAGCCCATGGCCTCGGAGAGCTTCACGAAGTCGGGCACCCGGGTGCCCTTCGCCTCGTTGCCCTCCGTGTCGGCGCCGGAGTGCAGCACGGTGTTGGAGTACCGCTGGTTGTAGAACAGGGTCTGCCACTGGCGGACCATGCCGAGCGCGCCGTTGTTGATGATCGCGACCTTGACCGGGATGTTGTTCAGGGCGCAGGTGGTGAGCTCCTGATTGGTCATCTGGAAGCAGCCGTCGCCGTCGATCGCCCAGACCGTGCGGTCGGGCATGCCGGCCTTGGCGCCCATCGCGGCGGGGACCGCGTAGCCCATGGTCCCGGCGCCGCCGGAGTTGAGCCAGGTGGCGGGCTGCTCGTACTGGATGAAGTGCGAGGCCCACATCTGGTGCTGGCCGACGCCCGCGGCGAAGATCGTGTCCGGCGGGGCGAGCTCGCCGATGCGCTGGATGACCTGCTGCGGCGAGAGGCTGCCGTCCTCGGGGAGGTCGTAGCCGAGCGGGTAGGTCTCGCGCCAGCGGTCGAGGTCCTTCCACCAGGCGCTGTAATCGCCGGTGTTGCCCTCGGTGTGCTCGGCCTGGACGGCCTGGACGAGGTCGGCGATGACCTCGCGGGCGTCGCCCACGATCGGGACGTCGGCGGCGCGGTTCTTGCCGATCTCCGCCGGGTCGATGTCCGCGTGGACGACCTTGGCGTACGGGGCGAAGCTGTCGAGCTTGCCGGTGACGCGGTCGTCGAAGCGGGCGCCGAGGGCGACGATCAGATCGGCCTTCTGCAGCGCGGTGACGGCGGTGACCGAACCGTGCATGCCGGGCATTCCCACGTGCAGCGGGTGGCTGTCGGGGAAGGAGCCGAGCGCCATCAGGGTGGTGGTGACGGGCGCTCCGGTCAGCTCGGCCAGCACCTTGAGTTCGGCGGTGGCCCCGGACTTCATGACGCCGCCGCCCACGTAGAGCACCGGGCGCCTGGCCTGGGTGATGAGCTTGGCGGCCTCGCGGATCTGCTTGGCGTGCGGCTTGGTCACCGGGCGGTAGCCGGGCAGGTCCATGACCGGCGGCCAGCTGAAGGTGGTCTTCGCCTGGAGCGCGTCCTTGGCGATGTCGACGAGGACCGGGCCCGGGCGGCCGGAGGCGGCGATGTGGAAGGCCTCGGCGATGGTGTGCGGGATGTCCTCGGCCTTGGTGACCAGGAAGTTGTGCTTGGTGACCGGCATCGTGATGCCGCAGATGTCCGCCTCCTGGAAGGCGTCCGTGCCGATGGCGGCGGAGGCCACCTGGCCGGTGATCGCGACGATCGGCACCGAGTCCAGGTACGCGTCGGCGATCGGGGTGACCAGGTTGGTGGCGCCGGGGCCCGAGGTGGCCATGCAGATACCGACCTTGCCGGTGGCCTGCGCGTAGCCGGTGGCCGCGTGGCCGGCGCCCTGCTCGTGGCGGACCAGGACGTGACGGACGCGCTGGGAGTCCATCATCGGGTCGTACGCCGGAAGGATCGCGCCGCCCGGAATGCCGAATACCGTGTCGGCCCCCACCTCCTCGAGGGAGCGGATGAGGGACTGCGCACCCGTGAGGTGCTCAACGGTGGCGGAGGGCGATCCGCCGCTACGGGCCCGCGGCTGGGGATGGTGGGCCCCGGTGGCCTGCTCGGTCATCGGCATTCTCTTCTCGAAGCTGAGGTTTGCGAGTGTTTTACGACGTTTTGCCTGGTCCGGTGCAACAAAAAACCCCTCGTGCCGTGAGGCAAGCGAGGGGAGCGCGTCGGTGTGGTCCGCAGAGTGTCATGGTGGACCCTGCTTCAGCCGACGCGCTTTCCAAGTACGAGAATTCGGGTGCGCATGGCATTGACCCTCTCTCCGACGCACGCGAAGTGTCAAGTGGGTGGGACGGGTGTCTCACCATGTGAGCGGATGAAGGTGGGGGCCGCGCCGCCCGTCAGGACCGGCTGCGCGGGCGCCCCGCCGGGCACCGGGAACGTCCCGCGGACCAGGGCGCGGCGCAGCCGGTACTCGTCCAGCGGCCCCGAGAACGCGGCGCCCTGGCCGTGCGTACAGCCCATCGCGCGCAGGGCGAGGACCTGCTCCGGGACGTCCACGCCGTCGGCCACGGACTGCATGCCGAGGTCGCACGCGATCCGGAGCAGCCCGCTGGTGATCTTGTGCAGCCGGGCCGACTCCACGACGCCCTCCACCAGGCCCCGGTCCAGCTTGAGCACGTCGATGGGGAGGCGGCGCAGGGCGTTGATCGCGGCGTAGCCGCTGCCGAAGCCGTCCAGCGCGATGCGGACGCCCAGGCGGCGCAGGGCGGCCAGGCGCTGCTCCAGGTCCTCGAAGGGGACCCGGGGGTCACTGTCCGAGACCTCGATCACGAGCGCCCCGGGGGGCAGCCCGTGCCGCGTGAGCAGCGCCTCGACGGAGCCGGACGGGAAGCCCCGGTCGAGGAGCCGGCGGGCCGGGAGGCGGACGGACACCGCGGTCCGGTGGCCCGCCGCGGCCCGGTCGGCGGCCTGCTCGACGGCCTCTTCGAGGAGCCAGCGGCCCAGCTCCGCGGTGCGGTCGCCGTCCTCGGAGATCCGCAGGAACTCGGCGGGCGTGAACAGGATGCCCTGGGCGGAGCGCCAGCGGGCCTGGGCGGCGACGGCGGCGATCCGGCCGGTGGCGAGGTGCACCACGGGCTGGTGGAGGAGCGCGAACTCGCCGTCGCGCAGGGCGCCGCGCAGCCGGGTCGCCAGCTCGGAGCGGCGGACCACGTCGGCCTGCATCTGCGGGGCGTACAGCTCGACGCGGTTCTTGCCGCCGGCCTTGGCGCGGTACATGGCGAGGTCGGCGTTGCGCATGAGGTCGGTGGGGGTGATGCCGGGCTCGGCGAAGGCGACGCCGATGGAGGCGGTGACCCGGACCTCGCCGTCGCCGACGCGGTAGGGGTCGGAGAGCGTGAGGCGGAGCCGGTCGGCGATCTCGTGGACCTGGCACTCGCGGGCGTCCTGCTCCCGGCCGGCGTCGCCGACGATGAGCGCGGCGAACTCGTCGCCCCCGAGGCGGGCTGCGGTGTCCCCGGAGCGGACGGACTCGTGGAGGCGGCGGGCGGCCTGGACGAGGAGTTCGTCGCCCGCCTGGTGGCCGAGCCGGTCGTTGGCCGCCTTGAAGCCGTCCAGGTCGATGAAGAGGACCGCGGTGCCCGCGTCCCCGGCGCGGCGGCCGGACAGCGCCTGGCGGACCCGGGCGGTGAACAGCGCCCGGTTGGGCAGGTCGGTGAGCGGGTCGTGCTCGGCGTTGTGCTGCAACTGGGCCTGGAGGCGTACGCGTTCGGTGACGTCCCGGCTGTTGAGGAGCAGGCCGCCCTGGTGGCGGTTGACGGTGGACTCGACGTTGAGCCAGTCGCCGGAGCCGGACCGGATGCGGCACTCGATGCGCGTGGCGGGCTCCTCGCCGGGCGGGGCTGCGAGGAAGCGGCGGACCTCGTGGACGACGCGGCCGAGGTCGTCGGGGTGGATGATCGAGGACAGCTCGGCGCCGACCAGCTCGTCCGCGTCGCGCCCGTAGACCCCGGCGGCGGCGGGGCTGACGTAGCGCAGGACGCCGCTGGGGGCGGCGATCATGATGACGTCGCTGGAGCCCTGCACCAGGGAGCGGAAGTGGTTCTCCTTCTGGGCCAGTTCCTGGGTGAGGGCGATGTTGTCGAGGAGCATGATGCCCTGGCGGACGACGAGCGCGAGGACCACCGTGCACCCGGTGAGGACGACGACGCGGTCCACCCGGCGGCCCTCGATGACGTTGTACAGGATGCCCAGGGTGCAGACCGCCGCGGCGAGGTACGGCGTCAGCGCGGCCAGGGAGCCGGCGATGGGGCGGCTGGTGGTGGGCGTGGCGGCCGGGTCCTCGTCCTCGTCCCGGACGGCGGTGTCCGCGTCGCGCGCGGCGCCCCAGGGGGCGTACGCGAGGAGCAGCGAGCCGGCGAACCAGCCGGCGTCGAGCAACTGGCCGGAGTGGTAGGACTGGCGCAGCAGCGGCGAGGTGAACAGGGCGTCGCAGAGCACGGTCAGGGCGAGCGCGGCGATGGCGGTGTTCACCGCGGCGCGGTTGACGCTGGACCGCCGGAAGTGCAGGGCGAGGACCATCGAGACGAGCACGATGTCGAGCAGCGGGTAGGCCAGCGAGAGCGCGGCACGGGCCACGCTGTCGCCCTCGATGTCCGCGACGTGCGCGGTGTGGGCGAGGGCCAGGCTCCAGGACAGGGTGAGCAGCGAGCCGCCGATCAGCCACGAGTCGAGGGCCAGGCAGACCCAGCCGGCCCGGGTGACGGGCCGCTTGGCGAGGACGAGGAGTCCGACGATCGCGGGCGGTGCGAAGCAGAGGAAGAAGACGTCGGCGAGGGACGGGCTCGGGACCCGGACCTCGCGCACGCACTCGTACCAGCCCCAGACGGCGTTGCCGCCCGAGGCCATCAGCGAGGAGAGCGCGAACAGCAGCCAGGCCGGGCGGAATCGCGGGTCGGCGACGCGGGCGAAGAGGAGGCAGGAGACGGCGGCGGCGAGGGCGGCGGCACTGAGGCCGAAGTCCCCCATGAACAGGGCGACCCGGGTCGAGCCCCAGCCGGTGGCCGCGCCCGCCGCGTAACCGCCGCAGACGAGGCCGAGGACGAGCTGCGGGAGCAGCGCGGAGGTGCGGCCCGTCCCGGACCGCCGGGCGAGGAACGCTCCGCGGGTGCTCACCGGGGCGCTCACCGCGGCTCTCCCGAGGTCCCCGGCCGGCTGCGGCGCCGGCTCACCGGGCCCTCCGCGCGCCGTCTCCGGCCCTGCCGTGTCGGATCGTTCGCCCATCGGCCGTCCATCGCCCGTCGCCCCCTCGCGTGTGGCTGGCTCCCCGGCGCCGTTCCTGCCACGGCGCGACACCCCTTTCGGGACGATACACCAGACTCGTCACTCAGGGACATAGTTCCTCTACTCTCCGTGACGACCTGCGGTGTTGTGGCCACGGAGGGAAGCCGGACGTGCTCGCTGGGTGGTCAGCCGGTGGTGCGTACGACGTTGTCCAGCGGCTCTCCTGCGGCGAACCGCGTGAGCTGTCCGGCGATCAGCCGCTTGGCGCGCGGCAGGAACGCGGAGGTGCTGCCGCCCACGTGCGGGGTGATGAGGACGTTCGGAGCATGCCAGAGGGGATGGCCGGAAGGCAGCGGTTCCGGGTCGGTGACGTCGAGAGCGGCACGCAGCCGGCCGGACTCGAGTTCGGCCAACAGGGCTTTGGTGTCGACCACTTGGCCCCGGGCGACGTTGACCAGGAGCGCCCCGTCGCGCATCGCGGCGAGGAACTCGGCACCGGCCAGCCCCTGCGTGGAGGCGTTCAACGGGGTGGAGAGGACGACCACATCGGCCTCGGGCAGCAGGGCCGGCAGATCGTCGAGCGTGTGTACGGGGCCGCGTGCGGTTGTCCGTGCGGAGCGCGCGACGCGTGCGACCCGCGCGCACTCGAACGGCGCGAGCCGGTCCTCGATGGCCGCGCCGATCGACCCGTACCCCACGATCAGCACGGACTTGTCGGCGAGGGCCGGGTAGAAGCCGGACCGCCACTCCTCGTCGTCCTGGCCGCGCACGAAGCCGGGGAACCCGCGCAGCGAGGCCAGGATCAGCGCGAGGGTCAGCTCGGCGGTGGACGCCTCGTGGACGCCCTTGGCGTTGCACACCCGTACGCCGGCGTGGAGTCCGGCGAGGCCGGGCTCGACGTGGTCGGTGCCCGCCGAGAGGGTCTGCACGACCTGGACGCGGCTCATCGCGCCGAGCGGCCGGACCGCGACCTCCATGCCCTTCATGTAGGGGACGACGTAGTAGGCGCAGTCGGCGGGGTCGGCCGGGTAGTCCTCCCCGCCGTCCCAGAAGTGGTAGGTCAGGCCCTCGGGAAGGCCCTCGATCCCGTCGGCCGGGAGGGGCAGCCAGACCTCGGGGGCGGGGGCGGGGTGCGTGGTGGAAGTCATGGCCAGGAGGCTATGCGAAGCCCTCCGGGAGGCAGAGGTTAGGTTGTTGGGCGGTGCGAGAGGGGTACGGGAGTTGGAGCGCAGGAGTCTCGGTGCGGCGGCGCTCGCCGTGGGTGCGGTCGGTCTCGGCTGCATGCCGATGAGCTGGGCGTACAGCGCCTCGCAGCAGCGGGGCGACCGTGCGCTGCGGGCGGTGCACGCGGCCCTGGACGCGGGCGTCGGTCTGCTCGACACCGCGGACATGTACGGCCCCTTCACCAATGAGCTGCTGGTGGGGCGGGCGCTGAAGGGCCGTCGGGCCGAGGCTTTCGTGTCCACCAAGTGCGGGCTCCTGGTGGGCGACCAGCACATCGTGGCCAACGGCCGGCCCGGTTACGTACGCCGGGCCTGCGACGCCTCGCTGCGGCGGCTCCAGACCGATGTGATCGACCTCTACCAGCTCCACCGCGCCGACCCGGAGGTGCCCGTCGAGGAGACGTGGGGCGCGATGGCGGAGCTGGTGAGCGCGGGCAAGGTACGGGCGCTGGGCCTGTGCGCGGTCGGTGCGCGGGCGTCGCGGCGGACGGGCTCCCGGACGCACGACGGAACGATCCGGCAGCTGGAGCGGGTGCAGCAGGTGTTCCCGGTCAGCGCGGTGCAGGCGGAGCTCTCGGTGTGGTCGCCGCAGGCGCTGGAGTCGCTGCTGCCGTGGTGCGCGGCCCGGGGGGTGGGCTTTCTGGCCGCGATGCCGCTGGGCAACGGCTTCCTCACGGGGACGCTGACTCCGGGGCAGGGGTTCGAGCCGGACGATCTGCGGGCCCGGCACCCCCGGTTCACGGCCGAGATGATGGCGGCGAACCAGCCGCTGGTGGTGGGGCTGCGCCGGGTCGCCGAGCGGCACGGGGCGACGCCCGCGCAGGTGGCCCTGGCCTGGGTGCTGCGCCAGGGGCCCCAGGTGGTGCCGGTGCCCGGCACGAAGCGGGCGGAGTGGGCGGTGGAGAACGCGGGGGCGGCCGGGCTGACCCTGACGGAACGCGACCTGGCGGAGATCGACCGGCTGCCGCCGCCGCGCGAGTCCTGGGACTAGGGGTTCCCTCCCGTCATCACCGGTGGATCGGCGCGCGGCGTCGGATGCCGTGCGTCGCGAGGCGGAGGGGCGCCCGCTCACCGGACGTATGCGGGCGTTTCGACAACGCGGCGAGGTGCCGTGGCCGTCGTCGGGCGCCCGCCGGGGGTGGCGGGACACCCCTCGGGGCGTGTCGCGCGGTCCCGAAAGCGCCACGGTCCGGGCCGGCTCGGTGTAAGAACGGGGGACAGGCGGCCGTTGAAGGGATCAGGTGCGGTGTTGGGATCAGTGCAGGGCCCCGGGGGGCGTCGGGCGGGGCACGGCGGGGGCGGCCCGGGGGCACGGCGGGGTGCGGTGGCCGTGCTGGCGGCCGGAGCCCTGCTGATGGCCGCCGGGTGCAGCTCCCAGGAGGGCATGGAGAGTTCGGCGGGCCGGGGCGCGAGTCCGCCGGCCCACTCCCCCACCGCGTCGGCCGCCGGGTCCCCGTCGCCGTCCGTCTCGCGCCCCCCGGCCGGCCGGCCCCCGGCCAAGGGCTCGGCCGAGGTGGTGTCGACGCTCACCGAGGGGCTGGACTCCCCGTGGGGACTGGCCGCGCTCCCCGGCGGCGACCTCCTGGTGGGCTCCCGGGACAAGGGCACGATCACCCGGATCGACGCGGAGACCGGCGAGAAGAAGCTGCTGGGCACGGTCCCGGGGGTCGCCCCGGCCGGTGAGGGCGGACTGCTCGGCCTCGCCGTGTCGCCCGACTTCGCCACGGACCACCAGGTGTACGCGTACTTCACCACCGCCTCGGACAACCGCATCGCCCGGATGATCTACGACGAGAACGGCTCGCCCGGCCGGCTGCTCGGCGCGCCGGACACCATCCTGCGCGGCATCCCCAAGGGCCAGATCCACAACGGCGGCCGGATCGCCTTCGGCCCCGACCGGGCGCTGTACGCGGGCACGGGTGAGACGGGCGACGACGGACGCGCCCAGGACAAGGAGTCGCTGGCGGGCAAGATCCTGCGGATGACGCCCGACGGCGAGCCGCTGCACGGCAACCCGGAGGGCGACTCCGTGGTGTATTCGTACGGGCACCGCAACGTGCAGGGCCTCGCCTGGGACGCGGAGAAGCGGCTGTGGGCCTCCGAGTTCGGCCAGGACACCTGGGACGAGCTGAACCTGATCGAGCCGGGCGGCAACTACGGCTGGCCGGACGTCGAGGGCACCGCGCACGAGGAGGGCTTCCGCGACCCGGTCGCCCAGTGGAAGACCTCCGAGGCGTCGCCGAGCGGCATCGCGTACGTCAAGGGCTCCATCTGGATGGCCGGGCTGCGGGGCGAACGGCTGTGGCGCATCCCGCTCTCCCGCGAGGGCGGGGCCGCGCAGGAGCCCCTGGCCGGTCCGCAGGCGTTCCTGGAGGGCGACCACGGCCGGCTGCGCACGGTGCTCGCGGCGGGCGGCGACAAGCTGTGGCTGGTGACGAGCGAGACGGACGGCCGGGGCACTCCGAAGCCGGGCGACGACAGGATTCTGCTGGTGCGGGTCACGTAGGGCCGGTCCGCTGCTCCGGCACCGGGTAGAGCCGCAGCCGGTGGGCCAGGGCGGCGGCCTCGCCGCGGCCCGTCACGCCCAGCTTGGCCAGGATGTTGGAGACGTGGACGCTCGCGGTCTTGGGCGAGATGTACAGCTCCTCGGCGATCCGGCGGTTGGTGAGGCCCGCCGCCACCAGCCGGTGCACGTCCTGCTCGCGCGGGGTCAGCCCGAAGGACTCCACCGCGGCAGCGGCGGCGCGCAGCTGCTCCTCGGAGGGGTCCCGGACGGGCCCGGACCCGTCCGGGACGACGGCCGCGGCCGGTGTCTCCCCGGCCTCGCCGCCCGCGCCGGCCAGGTCGAGGCGGGCACGGCCGGCCAGCAGCTCGATGGTCTCGGCGAGCGGGCGGGCCCGGAGCCGGACGGCGGTGGTGTGCGCGTCGCGCAGCAGGTTGGTGGCGGCGGCCCGGTCGTGGGAGGCGACGAGGAGGGCCTCCGCCCAGCGGTGGTGGATCTGCGCCAGCTCGTACGGGCGGTGCAGCGGGGTGAACGCCCGGGCGGCGCCCTGCCAGTGGTCCGGGGTGTCGACGCCCTCGGCCCTGGCCAGCTCCGCCTCGACCAGGAGGGCGTAGGCGGACCAGACCGGGACGAGGACCGGCAGCCGCTTGAGGTGGCCCCGGACCAGGTCGAGGACGGCGGGGCGGCCCGGTTCGGTGGCGGGCAGGCCCCGGGCGTCGGCCTCGGCCGCCGCGACGGCGTGCAGCAGCGGGAAGGCGTAGCGCTGGGTGCCGGTGGGGAAGCCCTCGGCGGCCTGCGCCTCGAAGGCGGCGCGCGCCTCGGGCAGCCGGCCCTGCGCCGCGGCGATCTGGATGGTGTGGCGCACGGGGTTGATGAAGTGCTGGGGCTGGGGGTCGCTGGAGCCGAAGCAGCGCCGGGTCACCGCGAGTTGCCTCTCGGCCTCGGCGAGATCGCCCCGGGCGAGGGCGAGTTCGGTGCGGCGTGAGGCGACCAGGCCCTGGGACTTGCGGGACAGCGATTTGCGGGCGGCGGCCTCCGTGGTGGCCTCGGCCTCGTCCCAGCGGCCCAGCGAGAACAGCGACATCGCCTGGTTGGTACGGACCCACGCCTCCATGTCCGCGACGCCGTGCTCGTGGCAGACGCGGATGCCGTGGTCGGCGGCGGTCACCGCTTCCCGGGAGCGGCCCATCGCCTCCAGGGTGGAGGGGAGGTTGATGCTCGCCCGGCCCATGATGTCGATGAGGCCCAGCTCGTCGGCCCGGTCGCGCACGGCGTACATCTCGGCGATGCCCTCGTCCACGGCGCCCGCGTCCGCGTTGAGCCAGCCGCGGGTGAGCCGGGCGTGCAGCTCGATGTACTCGTCGCCGACGAGCTGGGCGTACTCGACGGCCCGTTCGGCGGCGGCCAGGGTCTCGGCGCCGGGGCGGTGCAGGGCGCCCCAGCCGGCCACCAGCATCAGCACGAACGCGTGCACCTTCGACGGGGGCAGGCCCCGGACCAGCCGCTCGGCGGTGGCCAGCTCCTCCCAGCCGTCGCCGCGCGTGAGGTCCTGGACGAGGCGGGAGCGCTGGACCCAGAACCAGGCGGTGCGCAGCGCGTCGTCCTCGCCCTCCAGGCTGCGCAGGGCCTTCTTGCAGAGGGTGAAGGCCCGTTCGCGTTCCCCGCCGAGGCGGGCGGCGACGGTGGCCTCGGCCAGCAGGTCGAGGTAGGTCAGCGGGGACGAGGCGTCCCGCCCGCAGGTCGGGTAGACCTCGGCGTAGTCGATGGGGCGCAGGGTGAGGCGGACGTCCTCGGGGGCGTCGTCCCACAGTTCGAGGGCGCGTTCCAGGAGGCGCAGCTGCTCGGCGTAGGCGTTGCGGTGGCGGGCCCGGACCGATGCCTTCAGCACGGCGGGCAGCGCCTTGGCGGGGTCGTGCGCGCCGTACCAGTAGCTGGCCAGGCGGGTCGCGCGTTCGTCGTCGCAGACGAGGGCGGGGTCGGCCTCCAGAGCCTGTGCGTACCGCCGGTTGAGGCGGGAGCGCTCGCCGGGGAGCAGGTCGTCGCTGACGGCCTCGCGGACCAGGGAGTGGCGGAAGCGGTAGCCGTCGCCGTCCGGGGTGGTCAGGAGCAGGTTGGCGCCGACGGCGGTGCGCAGCGCCGCGATGAGGTCGTCCTCGCTGAGTCCGGCGACGGCGGCGAGCAGTTCGTACTCGACGGCGGAGCCGCCCTCGGCGACGATCCTGGCGACCTTCTGGGCGTCGGCGGACAGGGTCTCGACGCGGACGAGGAGGAGGTCGCGCAGCGATTCGGGCAGGCCGTCGCCGTCCCCGTCGCCGCACTCCAGGATGCAGGCCAGCTCCTCCACGAAGAAGGCGTTGCCGTCGGAGCGCTCGAATATCTCGTCCACCAGGGCGGGTTCGGGGGTCTGCGCGAGGATGCCGGCGAGCTGGCGGCGGACCTCGGACCGGGTGAACCGGGCCAGTTCGATGCGGCGGACGGTGCGGAGCCGGTCGATCTCCGCGAGGAGGGGGCGCAGGGGGTGGCGGCGGTGGATGTCGTCGGCGCGGTAGGTGCCGACGACGACGAGGCGTCCACTGCGCAGGGTGCGGAAGAGGTAGGCGAGGAGGTGGCGGGTCGAGGAGTCCGCCCAGTGCAGGTCCTCCAGGACGAGGACGACGGCCCGGTCGGCGGAGAGGCGTTCCAGGAGCCGGACGGTCAGTTCGAAGAGGCGGGCGGTGCCGAGTTCGTCGGAGCCGTCGCGGCCGGTCTCACCCAGCTCGGGGAGCAGCCGGGCCAGTTCGCCCTCCTGGCCGGCGCAGGCGGCGGCCATCTCGTCGGGCAGGGCGCGGCGCAGGGCGCGCAGGGCGGTGGAGAAGGGGGCGTACGGCAGTCCCTCGGCGCCGATCTCGACGCAGCCGCCGACGGCGACGACCGCGTCGCGGCGGGCGGCGACGGCGATGAACTCCTCGACGAGGCGGGTCTTGCCGACTCCGGCCTCGCCGCCGATGAGCAGGGCCTGCGGTGCGCCGCAGAACCCTCCGGCGGCGCCGGAGGGTTCTTTGGTGGCGCGGGTGAGCGCGCCGGTGAGCGAGTTGAGTTCGCCGGTGCGGCCGACGAACACGGGGCTGACTGACCTGGTCTCCACGTGGGCGAGCATCGCACACTGGTCCGACAGTGCGGACGGAACGAGCCGTGCGGCGAGCGGCCCCCGGTCCACGGCCACCGCGTTACGCGGCGGGCGTGAACCGGTCCCGTACGCCGCTGGTACTCACCGTCCTTCCGGATTCCTCGGGGAGGTTCCGGCGGGCGCGGCGGGCCCGGTACGCCTCACGGGCGAGGCGCTGGAGGCCGGCGCGGCGGATGAGTTCGGCGTGCATGACCTTGTGGAGTTCGTACTCGAACACGGCATGTCCCCCTGGGGTGAGGGCCCTTGCGGGCCTCGGTGGCGGCAGTTCCTCTGCCGTGCCACCACTCTCGTCTCCCAGGGGGGTGCGCCGCATCGGGCGTGTTCCGCATCTGTGGCGTACGGGCGCCTTAGGCCGGGGGCCCCGCCACCGCTCAGGGCCGGTGAAACCGCCCGGGCATGCCTTAGGGCGTGGTGTCCGGGCGGCGGAACCCTCCTATCCGGCTCATCCGGCCGTCGTGGTGGGCAGGGCGACGATGAGGTCGAAGTACATGGCGAGGGAGATCAGGATGCCGAGGGCGCCGAGGGCGATGCCGCCGCGGGCGACCGCGCGGACCCATCCGGCCTGCGGCCGCGGGGCCGGGGCGCCGAACGCGGGCCGGACCAGGACGTAGCTGCCGACCAGCAGGGCGAGGAGGCCGAAGAGGCCGTTGACCAGGGCGGTGGCGTGCCAGGCGTCGCCGTATATCTCGTTGATCTGCTGGGCGGCCGAGCCGCCGGAGGAGGTCTTGATCTGGCCGATCAGGGTCTCGCGCTCGGCGGCGACCCGGCCGCTCCAGGCGCCGGTGAGGCCGACGACGCCGAGTCCGGCGGAGACGACGGCCGCGGAGGCGGCTGCGAGCCGGCCGGAGGTCTGCTCGTCGGTGTCGTCCGCGTCGTCGGTCTCCTCGACCGCCTCCGGCTCGGCCCCGGGGCGCGTCTCGTCCCGGCCCTGCGGTTCCGGGTTCCGCGCCGCGGCGCGGTCGGTCTCGTCGGTCGTCTTCTCGCCGTCGATGACGGTCTCGGGCGTGCTGCGGTTCATGCGGCGCACGCTAGGTGCCGCAGATGAGAGGCCCCTTAACGCCTCCGGTCGCCCCGGCGGGGCTCAGTGGACACGCTCGGCCGGCTCGCTTTCGTACGTCCGCACGCCGGGCACCGGCACCCGTGCCGCCGGGCGGTCCGGCGGTTCGATGCTCAGCCGGGGCAGACGGCCCTCCAGCCGGCCGGGGAGCCACCAGTTGGCGCCGCCCAGCAGGTGCATGAGGGCCGGGACGAGCAGGGTGCGCAGGACGAAGGCGTCCAGGGCGACGGCCGCCGCGAGGGCGATGCCGAACATCGCGATCACGCGGTCGCCGCTCAGGACGAAGGCGAGGAACACCGAGATCATGATCACAGCGGCCGAGTTGATCACCCGGCTGGTCTCGGCGAGGCCCACCCGGACCGCCCGCCGGTTGTCACGGGTCTCCGGCCACTCCTCGTACATCCGGCCGACCGGGATCTTTGTCCCTTTCGTGGCCATGGTCACAGGGTCCGGTCCGCAACCGCACCGGGATGGATCAGACCCTGTGACCTGCGCCCGTCAGCCGGAGACGCTCGCCCGGCCGTTCTCGATGTGCCCCATGAGCCGCCGCCGGAAGCCGCTCTCGCCCTCGGCGGTGACCACCAGGTCGTACCAGCCGTGCGCGTCGGCCGCCGAGTGCACGACCGTACGGCTGCGGCCCGGCTTGACGGTGATGCGGCGGGTCCAGCCCCTCAGGTCGGCCTCGTCCACGTAACCGAGCGGCCGGACCAGGAAGGTCAGGGCCCGGCGGCCGTTGTTGCTCAGGGTGAGGTGCAGATCGCGGTCGCGGCCGTCGACCCGGCTGGTGACCTCCGCCCCGCCGTCGGCCGCCCCCTCGAACTCGCGCCGGAAGCCGTTCGGCCCGGTGACCGTGAAGCGGTACGCCTCCCCCGCGACCGGTACGGTCCAGTGTCCGTCGCGCCGGACGTCCTGGTGCTGCGGGGCGGTGAACTCACCCGCGTACGGGTACAGCGCGAAGTGCACGGACGACCGGCCGCTGTTGGCGAGCTCCACCCGCAGACCGCCGCCGGTCCGCCGGACCTGGGCGTCGGGCTGGTAGGGCAGCGGGCGCGCCGGGCGTACGCCGGGCTCCTGCTCGGGCAGCCGCTGCACGGCGGGCGGCTTCGGCGACCAGCGGCCGCTGAGCGGCGGGATCGCCCCGGGCCGCTGCACGGCCGGCTGCCGCCGCTTGCGGGTGAAGTCGAACGCGGAGGTGAGGTCGCCGGTGACCTGCCGCCGCCAGTCGCCGATGTTGGGCTCCTCGACGCCCGTCCAGCGCTCCAGGAAGCGGATGACGGAGGTGTGGTCGAAGACCTCGGAGCAGACGTAGCCGCCCACGGTCCACGGCGAGACGACGAGCATCGGCACCCGGACGCCGAGGCCGGTCGGACGGCCCTCCCACTGCTCGTCGGTCACGCCGGGAGGCGCGACGGGCGGCGGGACGTGGTCGAAGAAGCCGTCGTTCTCGTCGTAGTTGATCAGCACGGCGGTGTGCCGCCAGACGTCCGGGTGCTTGCCGAGCGCGTCGAGGATCTTGTAGACGACGGTGGCGCTGTGCACCGGCGAGGAGACGCTCGGGTGCTCGGAGTCGATCGCCGACGGGACCAGGTAGGAGACCTCGGGCAGCGTTCCGGCCGCCACGTCCTTGGCGAACTCCTCGGCCAGCTTCCCGGTCGGCACCCGGCGCAGTCCCCGCTCGAAGAGGCTGCGCTCCTGCCGGGTGAGCGTGGCCACGCCCTCCTCCAGCAGCCCGAGAAGCCGCTCCCGTTCGGTCTCCGAGGCGCCCCGGACCTGCGCGTAGAAGGACTCCATGTAGGTATGGCCGCCGGTCTTCGACAGGGCCTTGCGGGCGACCGCCTTGAAGGTGGCGTAGAACTCGATCTGATTGTCGGTGAAGTTCTCCCACTCGGTGTACGTGCGCCAGCTGCGCCCGGCCTTCTCCAGCCGCTCGGCATAGGTCGACCAGTCGTATCCGGGGTGCGTGCCCTCGCTGTACGCGTCATTGCCGACGGCCCGCTTGCCGTTCGGCTCGAAGCCGGTCTTCCCGCTCCACAGATGGTTGCGGTTGGGGCTGGTGGAGCTGTGGATCGAGGAGTGGTACGCGTCGCAGACGGTGAAGGTGTCGGCCAGTTCGTAGTGCAGCGGGATGTCGCGGCGGTCGTAGTACGCCATCGTGGCCGCGGTCTTGGCGCTGATCCAGCCGTTCATCCAGCCGCCGGCCCACGCCTTCGCACCGCCGTTCCAGGAGTGGTCGAGGGCGCCGATGTACTGGAGGTCCTTCTGCTGCTCCGCGGCGGCCTCGCGGACCGGGAAGGGCAGCACGGTGGAGCCGGCCGCGCCGGGCTGCTCGAACACCGATGTGCCGCCGGGCAGTTCGACGGCGTTGCGGTCGCCGAAGCCGCGCACACCGCGCAGGGTGCCGAAGTAGTGGTCGAAGGAACGATTCTCCTGCATCAGGATCACCACGTGCCTGATGTCCCGCAGCCCTCCGCCGCCGGGCCCCGGGTGGGCGGGCTGCGCGGCGATGGCGGCCTGGAGGGACGGCGGCAGGAACGATCCCGCCGCGGCGACGCCGAGTGCGCCGCCGCCCAGCGCGAAGAGCCGTCGCCGTGACATGTCCGTGGTCAAAAGAGCCTCCCCATTCCGGTGGTTACAGCGGGGAAGCTATGCAGGCCGGGTGGCGCGGGGAAGGACTGCGCGCGGACCGGTGGTTAACGTCCAACAGGTCCGCCCGAAAGTCCAAGCACGCCGAAGGGGCGGGGCCGGCGGTCTCCCGACCGGCGGCCCCGCCCCTTCGGGCCGTGCGGGGGGTCAGCCCTCGACGCCGAGCTTCTCCAGGATCAGCTCGCGGACCCGGGCCGCGTCCGCCTGGCCCCGGGTCGCCTTCATGACCGCGCCGACCAGCGCGCCGGCCGCCGCGACCTTGCCGCCGCGGATCTTGTCCGCGATGGCCGCGTTGCCCGCGATGGCCTCGTCCACGGCGGTGGACAGCGCGCCCTCGTCGGAGACGACCTTCAGGCCGCGCTTCTCGACCACGGTGTCCGGGTCGCCCTCGCCGGCGAGCACGCCCTCCAGGACCTGGCGGGCCAGCTTGTCGTTGAGGTCGCCCGCGGCGACGAGCTCGGCGACCCGGGCGACCTGCGCCGGGGTGACGGGCAGCTCGTCCAGGCCGCGGCCGGTCTCGTTGGCGTTGCGGGCCAGCTCGCCCATCCACCACTTCCGGGCCTGGTCCGAGGGGGCGCCCGCCTCGATCGTGGCGACGATCAGGTCGACCGCGCCCGCGTTGAGGATGGACTGCATGTCGTGCTCGGAGACGCCCCACTCCTCCTTGAGCCGGGCGCGGCGGACCCGCGGCAGCTCCGGGAGGCCGCCCCGCAGCTCCTCGACCCATTCGCGGGCCGGGGCGACCGGCACGAGGTCGGGCTCGGGGAAGTAGCGGTAGTCCTCGGCGTTGTCCTTGATGCGGCCGGCCGTGGTGGAGCCGTCCTCCTCGTGGAAGTGCCGGGTCTCCTGGACGACCGTGCCGCCGGAGTTCAGCACCGCGGCGTGGCGCTGGATCTCGAAGCGGGCGGCGCGCTCGACGGAACGCAGCGAGTTCACGTTCTTCGTCTCGGAGCGCGTACCGAAGGTCTCGGTGCCGTGCGGGCGCAGCGACAGGTTGACGTCGCAGCGCATCTGGCCCATCTCCATGCGGGCCTCGGAGACGCCGAGCGCCTTGATGAGCTCGCGCAGCTCGGAGACGTAGGCCCGGGCGACCTCGGGGGCGCGTGCGCCCGCTCCCTCGATCGGCTTGGTGACGATCTCGATGAGCGGGATGCCCGCGCGGTTGTAGTCGAGCAGGGAGTGGGACGCGCCGTGGATACGGCCGGTGGCGCCGCCGACGTGCGTCGACTTGCCGGTGTCCTCCTCCATGTGGGCGCGTTCGATCTGCACCCGGAAGACCTCGCCGTCCTCCAGCTGGACGTCCAGATAGCCGTTGAAGGCGATCGGCTCGTCGTACTGGGAGGTCTGGAAGTTCTTCGGCATGTCCGGATAGAAGTAGTTCTTCCGGGCGAAGCGGCACCACTCGGCGATCTCGCAGTTCAGCGCGAGGCCGATCTTGATCGCGGACTCCACGCCGATCTCGTTGACGACCGGCAGCGCGCCGGGCAGCCCGAGGCAGACCGGGCAGGTCTGCGTGTTGGCGTCCTGCCCCAGCTCGGTGGAGCAGCCGCAGAACATCTTCGTCTTGGTGCCGAGCTCCACATGGACCTCAAGGCCCATGACGGGGTCGTACGTCGCGAGGGCGTCCTCGTACGACTCCAGGTCGATGACAGTCACGGAAAACTTTCCCTCTCAGCCCAGCAGTACGTCGTCGTCGCCGAGACGCTTCAGTTCGCGATAGAGGATCGCGAGGCCGGTCACGATCGCCGCGGCGGACACGGCGGCGTCGATGAGGCGCAGCGTGTCGTTGTCCGAGCGGGCCAGCTTCGCCTGCTTGGCGACGCTGAGCGCGCCGAAGGCGGTGGTGCCCATCGACACGTACAGCCCGGTCTTCGACTTCTTGAAGTTCTTGGCCTTCTTGGTCATGGCGCTCATAGCGACGGAGCCTCCTCGAGCAGCGGGTGTCCCCACTTTTCCACGAAAGCGGCCTCGACGGCGGCTCCGACCTTGTACAGCCGGTCGTCCTTCATCGCGGGGGCGATGATCTGGAGCCCGACGGGCAGGCCGTCCTCGGGGGCCAGGCCGCAGGGCAGCGACATGGCGGCGTTGCCGGCGAGGTTGGTCGGAATGGTGCACAGGTCGGCCAGGTACATCGCCATCGGGTCGTCGGCGCGCTCGCCGATCGGGAAGGCGGTGGTGGGCGTGGTCGGCGAGACGATCACGTCGACCTGCTCGAACGCCTGCTCGAACTCGCGCGTGATCAGCGTGCGGACCTTCTGCGCGGAGCCGTAGTACGCGTCGTAGTAGCCGGAGCTGAGCGCGTACGTGCCGAGGATGATGCGGCGCTTGACCTCGTCGCCGAAGCCGGCCTCGCGGGTGAGCGCGGTGACGTCCTCGGCGGACTTCGTGCCGTCGTCCCCGACGCGCAGCCCGTAGCGCATGGCGTCGAACCGGGCCAGGTTCGAGGAGCACTCGGACGGCGCGATCAGGTAGTACGCCGAAAGGGCGAGGTCGAACGTCGGGCAGTCCAGCTCCACGACCGTGGCGCCGAGCGACTTCAGCAGCTCGACCGACTCGTTGAAGCGCTGGACGACACCGGCCTGGTAGCCCTCGCCGGAGAACTGCTTGACGACGCCGACGCGCATGCCCTGGACGGAGCCGTTGCGCGCGGCCTCCACGACCGGCGGGACCGGCGCGTCGATCGACGTCGAGTCCATCGGGTCGTGCCCGGCGATCGCCTCGTGCAGCAGGGCCGCGTCCAGGACCGTGCGGGCGCAGGGGCCGCCCTGGTCGAGGGAGGAGGAGAAGGCGACCATGCCGTAGCGGGAGACCCCGCCGTAGGTGGGCTTGACGCCGACCGTGCCGGTGACGGCGGCGGGCTGGCGGATGGAGCCGCCGGTGTCCGTGCCGATGGCGAGCGGGGCCTCGTAGGCGGCGAGGGCGGCCGAGGAGCCGCCGCCGGAGCCGCCGGGGATGCGGGTGAGGTCCCAGGGGTTGCCGGTGGGGCCGTAGGCGCTGTTCTCGGTGGAGGACCCCATGGCGAACTCGTCCATGTTGGTCTTGCCGAGGATGACGACGTCGGCGGCCTTCAGCTTCCGCGTGAGGGTCGCGTCGTACGGCGGGACCCAGCCCTCCAGGATCTTCGAGCCGACGGTGGTCGGCATGTCCTGCGTGGTGAAGATGTCCTTGAGCGCGAGCGGGACGCCGGCCAGCGGGCCCAGCTTCTCGCCGGCCGCCTTCTTGGCGTCCACGGCACGCGCCTGGGCGAGCGCGCCCTCGCGGTCGACGTGCAGGAAGGCGTGCACCTTCTCGTCCACGGCGTCGATCCGCGCGAGGTGGGCCTCGGTGACCTGGACGGCGGTGAGCTCGCCGGAGGCGATCTTCGCGGCGATCTCGGCCGCGGTGAGCTTGATGATGCTGCTGGTGTCGGTCATGGCTGTCAGTCCTCCCCCAGGATCTGCGGCACCTTGAAACGCTGCTGCTCCTGGGCCGGGGCGCCGGAGAGCGCCTGCTCGGGGGTGAGAGACGGACGGACGACGTCCGCCCGCATGACGTTCGTCAGCGGCAGCGGGTGGGAGGTCGGCGGTACGTCTTGGTCGGCGACCTCGGAGACGCGGGCGACCGCGCCGATGATGTCGTCGAGCTGTCCGGCGAAGTGGTCGAGCTCTTCGCCCTTCAGCTCCAGACGCGCCAGCCGGGCGAGGTGGGCGACCTCCTCGCGCGTGATGCCAGGCATGCAGCGATCCTCAGGGGTTGGTGTGTGGTTTTGGCCCAATCCTATGGGGTCGGCCACACGCCGGAGGACACGGTTGTACGGGATGCCGCTACGCCGTCCGCACGGCAGGCCGCTACGTCGTCGCCGGGCGCGGGCCCGTGGTGCGGCCGGAGGGGCGCTGTTCCAGCTCGGACGGCGGGGCCGCGGCCGGCGCCGGCTCGGCCGGGCGGCGCCAGCCGTGCTCGCCCCGGGCCCGCAGCCAGGCGGTGGTCTCCTGGGGCGGCATCGCCGCCGCCACCAGCCAGCCCTGGACCGCGTCGCACCGCAGGTCCCGCAGCCGCTCCCAGGTCTCGTCGTCCTCGACGCCCTCGGCCACGACGAGCAGGCCCAGCGAGTGGGCCAGGTCGATGGTGCAGCGGACGATCTCGGCGTCCTCCTGGTCGATGGCGAGCCGCGCCACGAAGGAGCGGTCGATCTTCAGCTCGCTGACCGGCAGCCGGCGCA
Source organism: Streptomyces sp. 130 (assembly GCF_007096885.1). Taxonomy (GTDB): domain Bacteria; phylum Actinomycetota; class Actinomycetes; order Streptomycetales; family Streptomycetaceae; genus Streptomyces. The sequence goes on from NZ_VJNO01000011.1 coordinate 41,315, forward strand.
GATGGACCAGGGAGGAGTACCCCGTACCGAAGTCGTCCAGGGACATCTTCACGCCGTGCCCGGTCAGTCCGGCGAGCGTGTCCGCGGCCCGCTGCGGGTCCTCCAGGAGCACGTGTTCCGTTATCTCCAGCTGGAGCGCGCCCGCCGGGACGCCGTGCCGGGCGAGCCGGGCCGCGACGCCGCCGGCGAACCCGGGGGTGTGCACATCGCGCGGCGACACGTTGACCGCGACGGGCACGAAGAGGCCCTGGGCCCGCCACCGGGCGACCTGGGCGAGCGCCGTCTCCAGGACGTACTCCGTGAGGTGCGGCATCAGCCCGGAGGACTCCGCGATGGCGATGAACTCGTCCGGGGGCACCCTTCCGCGCTCCGGGTGCACCCAGCGCACCAGCGCCTCGAGACCGGCGACCTGGCCGTCGAAGCGGACCTTGGGCTGGTAGTGCAGCTCCACCTCGCCCGCGTCCAGCGCGCGGCGCAGGTCGCCGAGGAGGCCGAGCCGGTCCGGGGTGTTGCTGTCCCGCTTGGACTCGTACACCTCCACGCCGGTGCGGTCCCGCTTGGCCTGGTACATCGCCACGTCGGCCCGGCGCAGCAGCCCCTCGGCGTCCACCGCGTGGTCCGGGAAGACGGCGACGCCGGCGCTGGCCTCCAGGACCAGGGTCAGCCCGTCCAGGTCCAGCGGGGACGACAGCTCGGCGACCAGGTGGCGGGCGACGCGCTGGGCGCTGGTGGTGGAGTCGGCGGTGGGCAGCAGGACCGCGAACTCGTCGCCGCCGAGCCGGGCCGCCTCCGCGCCGCGCGGCAGGGCGAGCCGGAGCCGCTCCGCGATCTGGAGCAGCAGCCGGTCACCGGCCAGGTGGCCGAGGGTGTCGTTGACGGCCCGGAAGCGGTCGAGGTCGATGAGGACCAGGGCGGCCCGGGTGCCGACGCTCTCCGCCTCCTCCAGCGCGGTCCAGGTCCGCTCCAGCAGCCACTGCCGGTTGGGCAGCCCGGTCAGCGGGTCCTTCAGCTGCTCCTCGGCCCGGGCGCGGGCGATCCACAGCGTGGAGTCGAGCGCGATCAGCGGCACCGCGAAGAGCGGCAGCAGGACCGGCCGGGCCATCGCGACGACGCAGATCAGCGGGGCGATGCCGAGCAGGGCGACCGCGACGAGGCCCTGGCGCAGCATCGCGGTGCGGGCGACGGTGGGCAGGCCGCCGCCGGGCTGGGCCCGTGAGTACCACAGCAGGACCCGGGTGACGAGCAGATAGGTGGAGGCGGCGAGCAGGACTTCCGGGACGGCGTCGATGCCCCAGTCGAGTGGCCGCCAGGGCGTCTCGACGGACTGCACCTCGCCGAACGCGGCGAGCACCAGGGCCGCCGCGCCGATCCCGAGGATGTCCACGGCACCGTGCAGCAGCCCCTGCCACCAGCGGTGCCGGCGGGCGACGCCGACGAGGACGACCACGACGAGGCTGACCAGACCCGCGGGCACCCAGCCGTAGAGCAGCAGGACGGCCAGGGTGAGGGCGGCGCCGGAGCCGGTGCCGCCCCACCAGCGGTCGCGGCCGAGCGCGACGAGGTGGCCGACGACGATGCCGGTGAGGACGGCCAGCGACCAGCCGGCCCGGCCGTCCGGGAAGAGGGCGTGCCCCTGGCCGAGGGCGTGGGAGAAACCGGTCACGAGCTGGATCGTGGCGAGGGCCACCAGGACGGCACCCACTCTGGGCGCGGGTCCCACGAAACCTTGCAGCCGTACCACCGGTGCGGCGCTCTCGGTCGGTTTCATTCCGTCCCTCTCACAGCCGGCGATGCCGATGTCACCCGATGAATGCGTTCCGTGCCACGACGTGCCCCGGCCCGCCCGGTGGCCGGGAACGGGGGCACGTCTGACCACAGTAGGCCGCGGAAGGCTGCTACGGGCAGCGGTCTACCGCTCTTGCCCGAATGCGAACCGACTGTCCGTCAGCATCTGGTAGGGCGTGTCCCCGCCGATCGGGTGACGCCGGCCGAGCGCCGGCGGCCGTTCACTCTCCGGGGGCGCCGCCTTCCTCCGGGGCCGGTTCCCCGGCGGGGACCGCCGCCTCGCGGGCCGCGTCCGGGCCCTCGGTGAGGAGGACGGCGAAACCGGTCTCGTCCAGGACCGGGACCTTCAGCTGAACCGCCTTGTCGTACTTCGATCCGGGGTTGTCGCCGACCACCACGAAGGAGGTCTTCTTGGAGACGGAGCCCGTGACCTTCGCACCCCGGCTCTGGAGTGCTTCTTTCGCGCCGTCCCTGGTGTGCCCGGTCAGCGTGCCCGTGACGACGACGGTGAGCCCTTCGAGCGGCCGGGGGCCCTCGTCCTCACCGGCCCCCTCGTCCTCCATCCGGACTCCGGCCTCGCGCCACTTGCGCAGGATCTCGCGGTGCCAGTCCTCGGCCAGCCACTGCTTGACCGAGGCCGCGATGATGGGCCCGACCCCGTCGGCGTCGATCAGCTCCTGCTCGGTGGCCTCCTCGATGCGGTCCATGGACCGGAACTGACGGGCCAGCTCCCGGGCCGCGACCGGGCCGACGTGGCGGATGGAGAGCCCGGTGAGGACGCGGGCCAGCGGGGCCTCCTTGGCCGCCGCGATGGCGTCGAGCATCGCCAGGGCGTTCTTCTTGGGCTCGCCCTGCTGGTTGGCGAAGACGCGGGCGATCTTCTCCTCGCCGGTCTTCGGGTCGCGCTTGGGCAGCCCGCTGTCCGGGTCGCGGACGTAGGCCCGGATCGGCAGCAGCTGGTCCATGGTCAGTCCGAAGAGGTCGCCCTCGTCGCGCAGCGGTGGTTCGGCGGGCTCCAGCGGTGCGGTCAGCGCGGCGGCGGCCACGTAACCGAAGTGGTCGATGTCGAGGCACTTGCGGCCGGCGAGGTAGGAGACGCGCTCGCGCAGCTGGGCGGGGCAGGAGCGGGCGTTGGGGCAGCGGACGTCGACGTCCGCCTCCTTCATGGGCTTCAGCTCCGTGCCGCACTCGGGGCAGTGGGTCGGCATGACGAACGCCGTCTCGGTGCCGTCGCGCAGGTCGACGACCGGGCCGAGGATCTCCGGGATGACGTCGCCGGCCTTGCGCAGCACCACCGTGTCGCCGATCAGGACGCCCTTCGCCCTCACCACGTTCTGGTTGTGCAGGGTGGCGAACTCCACCTCGGAGCCCGCCACCACGACCGGTTCGACCTGGGCGTACGGGGTGACGCGGCCGGTGCGGCCGACGCCGACCCGGATGTTGACCAGCTTGCTGTTGACCTCCTCCGGCGCGTACTTCCAGGCGATGGCCCAGCGCGGGGCGCGGGAGGTGGAGCCCAGGCGGCCCTGGAGCGGGATCTCGTCCAGCTTGACGACGACGCCGTCGATCTCGTGCTCCACGGAGTGCCGGTGCTCGCCGAAGTACTCGATGAACTCCCGTACGCCGTCGAGGGAGTCGACCACCTTGTTGTGCTTGGCGGTGGGCAGGCCCCACTCGTTCAGCAGCTCGTAGGCGTGCGACAGGCAGTCGATGTCGAAGCCCTCGCGGGCGCCGATGCCGTGCACCACCATGTGCAGCGGGCGCACCGCGGTGACCTTGGGGTCCTTCTGGCGCAGCGAACCGGACGCCGCGTTGCGGGGGTTGGCGAAGGGCTTGTCGTCGGCCTCCACCAGCCGGGCGTTCAGCTCCTCGAACGCCTCCATCGGGAAGAAGACCTCGCCGCGCACCTCGACCAGCGGGGGCACCCGGTCGCCCTTGAGCCGGTGCGGGATGTCCGGGATGGTGCGGACGTTGGGCGTGATGTCCTCGCCGGTGCGGCCGTCGCCCCGGGTCGCGGCGCGGGTCAGCACGCCGTGCTCGTACGTGAGGTTGACGGCGAGGCCGTCGATCTTCAGCTCGCACAGGAAGTGGTAGCCGGGCGAGCCGGCGTCCCGGGCGACGCGCTCGCCCCAGGCGGCCAGCTCCTCGGCGTCGAAGGCGTTGTCCAGGGACAGCATGGGCTCGCGGTGCTCGACCGATGTGAACTCCGTGCGGTACGGGCCGGCGACCTTCTGGGTCGGCGAGTCCGGGGTGCGCAGCGGGGGGTGGGCCTCCTCCAGGGCCTCCAGCTCCCGCAGCAGCCGGTCGAACTCGGCGTCGCTGACGACCGGCCGGTCGGTCACGTAATACCGGAAGCGGTGCTCCTCGATCCGCTCCGCGAGGAGCTTGTGCCTCTCCCGTGCCTCGGCTGGCACCGCCGTCTGCTCTTCGCCGGCCATCGTCCCGTCCTCCCGTTACCCAGCGTCCCGCTACTCAGGGTTGTCCGCGAGCGATCTCGCGGCCCGGGCGCAGTGGGCGAGCGCGGCCCGTGCGTACGCGGGCGACGCACCCGCGAGACCGCACGAGGGGGTGACCGTCACGGACTCGGTCAGAGTCCCCGGATTCAGCCCCAGCCTGCGCCACAGCGTCCTGACACCCATGACGCTACCGCCCGGGTCGGACAATCGGCCCGAGGCCGGGTCGGTGCCCGGTACGACCCCGAAGAACATCCGGGTGCCGCCTTCGACGGCTTCCCCGACCGCCTCCTCCTCACGCTCGGTGAGCAGGGAGAGGTCGAAGGAGATGCCGTCCGCCCCGGCCCGGCGCAGCAGCGCGAACGGCACCTCGGGGGCGCAGGTGTGCACGAGCGTGGCGGTCCCGCCGGCCGCCGCCAGCACCTCGCGCAGGGTGGCCTCCACGACCTGGCGGTCCACGGCCCGGTAGGTGCGGTAGCCGCTGGCGGTCCGGACCCGGCCGCGCAGCACGGCGGTGAGGGAGGGCTCGTCCAGCTGGAGGACGATCCGCGCCCCGGGCACCCGGCGGCGCACCTCGGCGAGGTGGCCGCGCAGGCCCTCGGCGAGCGAGTCCGCGAGGTCGCGGCAGGCGCCCGGGTCGCCGAGGAACGCCTCGCCGCCCCGGCGCTCCAGGGCGGCGGCGAGGGTCCAGGGCCCCACGGCCTGGACCTTGAGCGGGCCCTCGTAGCCCTGGGTGAACTCCTCCAGGGCGTCCAGGTCCTCGCCCAGCCAGGACCGGGCCCGGCGGGTGTCGCGGCCGGGCCGGTCGCTGATCCGCCAGCCGCTCGGCTCGACGTGTCCGTACAGCTCGGAGAGCAGCCCGACGGTGCGGCCGGTCATGTCGGCGCCCGGCCCGCGCGCCGGGAGTTCCGCCAGGTACGGCATGCCCTCGCCGTCGCCGAAGGAGCCGGTGACGGTCTTGGCGGCCTCCCGGGCGTCTCCCCCGGGCATCGAACCGATCCCGGTGGCCGGGCAGTCACTGAACACGCTGATCTCGCTCACGCGAGAAGGGTAACGACCGCGGGCGAGGCCGTAAGGCCCGGTGGTCAGCGGCCGGGGCGGACGGTGAGGTCGTTGACCTCGGCGTCGCGGGGCAGGTCGAGCGCCATCAGGATGGTGGTCGCGACGGACTCGGGGTCGATCCAGCGGGCGGGGTCGTACTCCTTGCCCTCCTGCCGGTGGACCTTCTCCTGCATGGGGCTGGCGGTGCGGCCGGGATACACGGTGGTGACGCGGACGCCGTTGCCGTGCTCCTCGTGGCGCAGCGAGTCCGCGAGCGCCTTCAGGCCGTGCTTGCTGGCGGCGTAGGCGCTCCACTCGGGGCTCGCGGAGAGCCCGGCGCCGGAGTTGACGAACAGCACGTGGCCCTGGGCGACGCGGAGCTGCGGCAGGGTGAGCCGGGTCAGCTCGGCGGGGGCGACGAGGTTGGCGTTGAGCTGGTGGTGCCACGCCTTGGGGGTCAGCTCACCGACCGGGCCGAGCTCGACCACGCCCGCGATGTGCAGCAGCGAGTCGAGGCGTTCCGGCACGGTCTGCTGGGCGAGGGCCCAGGAGAGCCGGTCCGGGTTGGACAGGTCGCCGACGAGGGTGCGGGCGCCGGGGTGGAGGGCTGCGAGCTCCTTGGCCCGGCCGGCGTCGCGGGCCAGCAGGACGAGGTCGTCGCCGCGCTCGGTGAGGCGCCGGGCGACCGCTGCGCCGATGCCGGAGCCGGCACCGGTGATGAGGTGAGTGGACATGGCCCCCATCGTCGCATCCGTCGCCCGGGCCCCGTACGTCACATCACTGCAGGCCGGCCGACTCCTCCAGGTAGGCCAGGGCGCCGACGCCGTCCTCCGCGAAGAACACCAGCTCGGTCAGCGGGAGCGGCAGGAATCCCTCGTCCTCCATCCGCCGGAACTGCTCGCGCAGGCCGTCGTAGAAGCCGGCGGTGTTGAGCAGGACGACCGGCTTGGTGTGCTTCCCGTGCTTCTTCAGCTCCAGGATCTCGGTCGCCTCGTCCAGCGTCCCGGTGCCGCCGACCATGATCACGATCGCGTCGGACTTCGCGAGCAGGAGCGCCTTGCGCTCGGCGAGGTCGCGGGCGATGACCATCTCGTCGGCGTTGGTCCGCGCCTTCGCCGCCAGGAAGTCCACGGAGACCCCGACCAGCTTGCCGCCCGACTCCTGGACGCCGTCGGCGACGACTTTCATCAGGCCGCTCTCGGAGCCGCCCCAGACCAGGGTGTGCCCGCCGCGCCCCAGCAGCTCGGCGAATTCGCGGGCGGGCACGGTGTAGCGGTCGGGGAGGTCGGCGGCGGAGAGGAAGACGCAGATTCTCATGGCTGCCACGGTAGAGCCCGCCGCCGGAGGGCCGGCGGCGGGGGGAAGAATCACGCGCCTGGAGCGGCTGTGACAGGTATGACTTCCATCCGAGGACACCGCATCACCGTCGAGCCCGGCGCGGAGCACGTCCGCGTCGTACACGACGGGCTGCTGCTCGCAGAGAGCCGGCGCCCGCTCGTCCTGCGCGAGACCGGCTGTCCGGTCCGCTACTACCTGCCGCCCGAGGACGTCCGTACGGAGCTGCTGACGCCGTCGGACACCCGCACGCACTGCCCGTTCAAGGGGGACGCGTCCTACTGGTCGCTGCCCGGAGCCGCCGACCTGGCCTGGGTGTACGAGGAGCCGAAGGCCGGGGTCGAGGCGGTCAGGGACCACTTCTGCTTCTACGAGACGGAGCTGATCGCCCGCTGACCACCGACAGGGGGCCATGGCCGCCGGGATGCGGCGAGAGCCGCTGCGGCGGACCCTGGAACCCGCGGCGCGCTCCGGTGCGCCCCGCGCGGCCACGCCCGTACTGGGGTCGGGCGTGGCGGCGCGGGGTTCGCTGCCGTACGGGGCTCAGCCCGCCGCCGCGCGCTCCCGGCGCACCGTCGTCGCGATCGTCGCGGAGCCGACCACGCGGGTGCCGTCGTACAGCACGACCGCCTGGCCGGGGGCGACCCCGCGCACCGGCTCGGCGAACGCCACCCGCAGGGTGTCGCCGGTCAGCTCGGCGGTGACCTCGGTCTCGCCGCCGTGGGCGCGGAGCTGCGCGGTGTACGCCCCCGGGCCGGACGGGGGCGTTCCGCACCAGCGGGGCTTGATCGCGGTGAGCGCGGTGACGTCCAGGGCCTCGGCGGGGCCGACGGTCACCGTGTTGTTCACCGGCGAGATGTCCAGGACGTAGCGCGGCTTGCCGTCGGGGGCCGGGTGGCCGATGCGCAGGCCCTTGCGCTGGCCGATGGTGAAGCCGAAGGCGCCGTCGTGGGTGCCCAGCTTCGTGCCGGACTCGTCCAGGATGTCGCCCTCCGCCCTGCCGCCGAGGCGGTCCGCGAGGAAGCCCTGGGTGTCGCCGTCCGCGATGAAGCAGATGTCGTGGCTGTCGGGCTTCTTGGCGACGGCGAGGCCCCGGCGCTCGGCCTCGGCGCGGATCTCGTCCTTGGTGGTGAGGGTGTCGCCGAGCGGGAACATCGCGTGGGCGAGCTGGCGTTCGTCCAGGACGCCGAGCACGTAGCTCTGGTCCTTGGCCATGTCCGAGGCGCGGTGCAGCTCGCGGCTGCCGTCCGCGCCGGTGACGACGGTGGCGTAGTGGCCGGTGCACACGGCGTCGAAGCCGAGCGCGAGCGCCTTGTCGAGCAGCGCGGCGAACTTGATCTTCTCGTTGCAGCGCAGGCACGGGTTGGGGGTGCGCCCGGCCTCGTACTCGGCGACGAAGTCCTCCACGACGTCCTCGCGGAAGCGTTCCGCCAGGTCCCAGACGTAGAAGGGGATGCCGATGACGTCCGCGGCGCGGCGGGCGTCGCGGGAGTCCTCGATGGTGCAACAGCCCCGGGCGCCGGTCCGGAAGGACTGCGGGTTCGCGGAGAGGGCGAGGTGCACACCGGTCACGTCGTGCCCCGCCTCGGCGGCACGGGCCGCGGCGACGGCGGAATCGACACCGCCGGACATGGCGGCGAGGACGCGGAGGGGGCGCTGGGGAGTCTCAGTCATAGCCCCACCAGAGTACGTGGGGGCGGGAACCGAAAGCTCGCGGACAAGCGTTGTCCACCACATGGGGACCAAGGGGACGGACGGCGGTGGCACCGGGACCGGGATCAGCCGGCGTTCGGTGCTGATCGGCGGTGCCGTCACGGCCGTGGGCACCGCCGCGCTGGCCCGGGACCAGCTGAAGCGGGCCTGGTGGCGGCTGCCGGGCGTGGAGAAGCCGCGCACCCCCGGCGCGGTGGACTACGCGGGGGCGACGTGGGTGGCGGCGGCGGAGGCGAACTGGCGGCGGGCCGACCGCCCCGACGACTACGGCATCGACCGGGTGGTCGTCCATGTCACCCAGGGCAGCTTCAGCAGCGCGGTCCGCGCCTTCCAGGACCCCGGGCACCGGGCGGCGGCGCATTACGTGGTGCGCCGGGACGGGCATGTGACGCAGATGATCCGCGAGCTGGACGTGGCGTTCCACGCGGGCAACCGCTCGTACAACGAACGCAGTGTGGGCATCGAGCACGAGGGCTTCGTGGAGCGCCCGCAGGACTTCACCGCCGCGATGTACGGGGCGTCGGCGAAGCTCACCGCGGCGATATGCGGGCGGTACGACATCCCGGTGGACCGCGAGCACATCATCGGGCACGTGGAGGTGCCTGGCGCCGACCACACGGACCCGGGCCGCGGCTGGGACTGGGACCGCTACATGGAGCTGGTCCGCCGCGCGGTCACGTCCGGGGAGCGGGGGTAGGGGGCGAGGCGGGAGTGGCGCCGCCCGCCCCCGGTGATCGCGGGGCACCCCTCAGCTGAGCCCCGCCGACCGCGCCCGTTCCACCGCCGGGCCGATCGCGCGGGCCACGTCCTCGACGTCCTGCCCGGTGGAGGTGTGGCCGAGCGAGAAGCGCAGGGTGCCCCGGGCCAGGTCCGGATCGGTGCCCGTGGCCAGCAGCACGTGGCTGGGCTGGGCGATCCCGGCGGTGCAGGCGGAGCCGGTGGAGCATTCGATGCCCTGGGCGTCCAGCAGCAGCAGGAGCGAGTCGCCCTCGCAGCCGGGGAAGGTGAAGTGCGCGTTGGCCGGGAGACGGCCGCCCGGTGCCGGATCGCCGCCCAGGAGGGCGTCGGGCACCTCCGCCAGGACGGCGGCGGCCAGCTCGTCGCGGAGCGCGCCGGTCTCCCGGGCGAAGTCCTCGCGCCGGTCGGCGGCGATCCGTCCGGCGACGGCGAACGCGGCGATGCCCGGCACGTCGAGGGTGCCCGAGCGCACATGGCGCTCCTGCCCGCCGCCGTGCAGCACGGGCACCGGGGCGTACTCGCGGCCGAGCAGCAGCGCGCCGACACCGGTGGGCCCGCCGATCTTGTGCGCGCTGACGGTCATCGCGGCGAGCCCGGACGCGGCGAAGTCCACGTCGAGCTGGCCGAAGGCCTGGACCGCGTCGGCGTGCATCGGGATGTCGAACTCCCGGGCCACCTCGGCCAGTTCGCGTACCGGCAGGATCGTGCCGATCTCGTTGTTGGCCCACATGACGGTGATCAGCGCGACGTCGCCGGGGTCGCGCAGGACCGCCTCGCGCAGCGCCTCGGGGTGGACGCGCCCGTACCGGTCGACGGGGAGGTATTCGACGGTGGCGCCCTCGTGGGTGGCGAGCCAGTCGACGGCGTCGAGCACGGCGTGGTGCTCGACGGGGCTGGCGAGGACCCGGGTGCGGCGGGGGTCGGCGTCGCGGCGGGCCCAGTAGAGGCCCTTCACCGCGAGGTTGTCCGACTCCGTGCCGCCGGAGGTGAAGACCACCTCGCTGGGGCGCGCGCCGAGGGCGTCGGCGAGGGATTCCCGGGACTCCTCGACGGTACGGCGGGCCCGGCGCCCGGCGGCGTGGAGTGAGGACGCGTTGCCCGTGACGGCGAGCTGCGCGGTCATCGCCGCGATCGCCTCGGGAAGCATCGGCGTGGTCGCGGCGTGGTCGAGGTAAGCCATGGTGGGCTCGATTCTACGAGCCCCGGGCCCGGGCCCGACGTCTGGATCAGGCCGGAGACGTACGGCGGGCGCACGGGGCCCCGCGCACCGCGCTCCGCCGCGCCGGTCAGCCGCCGAAGCCCCAGGAGACGGTGTCGTCCGCGGTGACCAGGCAGGCGAGGACCACCAGGTCGGCGACGCCGAGCGCGAGGCCGAGAAGGGCGCGGGCGCGCCGGGCGGTGGAGCGGGCCAGGGCGACGAGCGCCATCACGATGGCGGTGGGGCCCAGCAGGAGGTTCATCACCAGCAGCCCGACGAGCCCGAGCACGAACGAGGCGACGGCGAGCCCGTCGGCGTCCCGGCGGGAGCGCGGGGCGGCGGGGGCCGGCGCGCTCATCGGGAACCCCGCGCCCGCTCGCGTACGGCGAAGACGAGCAGCCAGCAGCCGATGAGGGCGCCGAGGGCCAGCGACAGGGGAAGTGGGATCTGGGCCACCACTCCCAGCACGATCCCCAGCAGGAGCAGGGCGGCGACGAGGACGATCATGTTCGGCCTTTCCGTGTGCGGGAGGACCATTGGGAGTACGACTGTTCACTGACTCACGAGTCTAAACCCGTGCGGCTCTTCCCCGCCTCGGAGAACAGTTGTTTACTGAATGGCATGAGTCACACCGCGGGGGTCCGCCAGAACCAGAAGCTGCGCACGCGCCAGGCGCTGCTGGACGCGGCCCTCGGGCTGCTCGATGAGCAGAGCCTGAGCAGCCTCGGGCTGCGCGAGGTGACCCGGGCGGCCGGCCTGGCGCCCACGGCCTTCTACCGGCACTTCGAGAACGTGCCCGCGCTCGGGGTGGCCCTGGTCGAACAGACCCTGGGCAGCCTGCACGGCATGATCGGCGCGATACTCGCCGGGACGGGCGACAGTGAGGTCCGGCTCGACCGCAGCGTGGAGCTGATACGGCGTCATGTGCGGGAGCAGCCCGCGCACTTCCGCTTCATCGCGCGGGAGCGGCACGGCGGGGTCGGCCCCGTCCGGGAGGCCATCGCGGCGCAGCTGCGGCTGTTCGCCGAGGAGGTGGCGGCGGCCCTCGCGGCGGAGCCGGGGGCGGAGGGCTGGGCCGAGGAGGACCTGCTGATGCTGGGCGGCCTCTATGTGGACCACATGGTGATCACCGCGTCGGCGCTGCTGGACGCGGGTCCGGCGGACGACGAGCGGGTGGCCCGGACGGCGGGGCGCCGGCTCCGGCTCATCGCACTGGGCGCCCTGCACTGGCTCGACGAGCCGGCCCAGGGCGCCTGAGGAAGGGAAGGGGATACGTCAGCCGCGCGGGGCCCGGGCGAGCTGGCGGGACTGGGCGACCAGGCGGTCGGCGCTGTCCCACACGTCCGCGTCCTCCTCCAGGAAGCCGCCCGCCAGGTTGCGGGTGGTGATGGAGACGCGGAGCGGGCCCGGGGCCGGGCGGCAGCGGATGTGCGTGGTGAGCTCGATGGTGGGCGTCCAGCCCTTGAGCCCGAGCTCGAACGAGGTCGGCGGGAGGGCGTCCACGGTGAGCAGCAGGGAGAGCGGGTCGGGGTCGCGGCCGTCGGCCAGCCCGAACCAGCCGCGCATCTCGCCCTTGCCGGAGGGCTGCCCGATCGCCCAGCCGATGGTCGCCGGGTCCAGCTTGATGTCGAGCCGGTCGGTGATCGCGGAGCTGCCCGGGATCGGCGCCGGTCCGTCGGCGGGGCCGAGGCAGTGCTCGCGCGGCGGAATGGCCGGCGGCTTGGCGGAGGTGCGGACGTCGTCGCTGAGCGCGTCGAGGTCGCCGTAGGTGGCGAGGACCCGGATGCGCTCGACCTCGGTGCCGTCCTCGGCGTACTGGAAGAGGGACGCCTGACCGGTGGAGAGGGTCCGGCCGGTGCGGACGGTCTGGGTCCGGATCACCGCCGGGCCGGGCACGGACGCGGTGAGGTAGTGCGCGGAGACGGAGAACGGGTCCGCGTGCGGCAGGGCCTCGCCGAGCGCGCGGCCCAGCATCGCCAGCAGATAGCCGCCGTTGACGGCCTGGATGATCGTCCAGCCCGCCGAGAGCTCCGCGTCGTAGACGCCCTCTTCGCGCAGGGTGACCGCGGTGTCCCGGTCGAACTCGCTGTCCCCGATGGTTGCCTGTGCCATGGGGGCACCGTACACCGATTGTATTACTGAGCGGTAGCTTTTTGCGGCCCCGAGTGGGTCACGCCTCGTCCGCCCGTGCCGAGCGCCGGTTGTAGGCGCGCGGCGCCCGCCAGTGGAAGCGGAGCGCGAGCAGCCGCAGGACGAACGCGGTGATCACGGCCGCGCCGCTGGTCAGGGCGTTGAGCGCGTCGAAGCGGATGCAGAGCACGATCATGGTGGCGCCCACCATGGCGGGCACCGCGTACAGGTCCCGGTCCCAGCGCAGCAGCGACGGCACCTCGTTGGCCAGGACGTCCCGCAGGACACCGCCGCCGACCGCCGTGGCCAGGCCGAGCGCCGCCGACGAGGTGAGGCCGAGCCCGTAGTCGTACGCCTTCACCGTGCCGGCCACGCAGAACAGCCCGAGACCGGCCGCGTCGAAGACGTTCACGCCGACCTGGATGCGCTCCACGTGCGGGTGGAGGAAGAAGACCAGTCCGGCGGCGAGCAGCGGGGTGGTGAAGTACCCCAGATCGGTGAAGGCCGCGGGCGGCACCGCTCCGATGATCAGGTCACGGAACAGCCCTCCGCCCAGCGCGGTCACCTCGGCGAGCACCGCGATGCCGAAGACATCGAAGTTCTTGCGTACGGCGAGCAGGGCGCCCGAGATCGCGAAGACGAAGATCCCCACGATGTCGAGCGCGTGCTGGACGGAGGGCGTGAACAGTTCGTTGAGCACCGGGCAATTGTGCCCTTACTGCTCCTTCGTACCGTCCGGGGCGGGCTGGGCCGCCTCCGCGGGCTTGGCGGACGGCTCCGCGGGCGCCGACCTGACCGTGATGACGTCCGTGGCCAGCGGCGCGTCGCCCGGCACCTGGTCCTCGCCGTTCTCCGGGTGGTGGCAGGCCACCTGGTGCCCGGTCTTCAGCTGGAGCAGCGGCGGCTCGGTCGTCCCGCAGACCTTCGTCGCCTTCCAGCAGCGGGTGTGGAACCGGCAGCCGGCGGGCGGCGAGATCGGTGACGGCACATCGCCCTTGAGCAGGATGCGGTCGCTCTTGGCACCGCGCCGGCGCGGGTCCGGCACCGGCACCGCGGACATCAGCGCCTTGGTGTACGGGTGCATCGGCGCCTCGTACAGCGACTTGCGGTCCGCCAGTTCGACGATCTTGCCGAGGTACATGACCGCGATCCGGTCCGAGACGTGGCGGATCACCGACAGGTCGTGCGCGATGATCATGTACGTGAGCCCGAGCTCGTCCTGGAGGTCGTCCAGCAGGTTCACCACCTGCGCCTGGATCGACACGTCCAGCGCGGAGACCGGCTCGTCCGCGACGACCAGCTTCGGCTTGAGCGCGAGCGCCCGGGCGATGCCGATGCGCTGGCGCTGGCCGCCGGAGAACTCGTGCGGGTAGCGGTTGTAGTGCTCGGGGTTGAGCCCGACCAGCTCCAGCAGCCGCTGGACCTCCGCCTTCACGCCTCCCTCGGGCTTGACGCCCTGGAGCCGGAAGGGGGTGGAGACGATGCCGCCGACCGTGTGGCGCGGGTTCAGCGAGCCGTACGGGTCCTGGAAGATCATCTGGATGTCGCGCCGCATCGGCCGCAGCCGTCCGGCGGACAGGTGGGTGATGTCGCGGCCCTGGAATTCGACCTTGCCGCCGGTCGGCTCCAGCAGCCGGGTCACCAGCCGGCCCATGGTCGACTTGCCGCAGCCCGACTCGCCGACGACGCCCAGGGTCTCCCCGGGGCGCACGTCGAAGGTGAGCCCGTCGACCGCCTGGACCGCGCCGACCTTGCGCTTCAGGACGCCCTTGGTGATCGGGAAGTGCTTGACCAGGCCGTCCACCTTGAGGAGCGGCTCGGGGCCGGACCCGTCCGACCCGGCCGCGGCCGGCGCGGGAGTCTTCTTGTTCAGCTCAGTCACAGCTTCGGCGCAATCTCTTCGGTCCAGATCCGTTCCCGCTGCTCGCGCGACATGTGGCACGCGGAGTAGTGCCCGTCGCCGACCTGCTGCAGCTCCGGACGCTCGGTGCGGGTGATGTTGTCGGGCGGGACGTCGGCGTACGGGCAGCGCGGGTGGAAGGCGCAGCCCGACGGGACGTTGATGAGACTGGGCGGCGAGCCCTTGACGGGGATCAGCCGCTCGGTCTGCTCCCGGTCGATCCGCGGCATCGAGCCGAGCAGGCCCCAGGTGTACGGGTGCTGGGGCTCGTAGAACACCTTCTCGGCGGAGCCGCGCTCGACGCACCGGCCCGCGTACATCACGAGGATCTCGTCCGCGATCTCGGCGACGACACCGAGGTCGTGGGTGATCATGATGACCGCGGAGCCGAACTCCTTCTGCAGATCGCGGATCAGGTCGAGGATCTGCGCCTGGACGGTGACGTCGAGGGCGGTCGTCGGCTCGTCGGCGATGAGCAGCTGCGGGTTGTTGACCAGGGCCATCGCGATCATCGCGCGCTGGCGCATGCCGCCGGAGAACTGGTGCGGGTAGTCGTCGTACCGGCGGTGCGGTTCGGGGATGCCGACCCGGTCCAGCATCTCGATGGCCCGCTTCTTCGCGGTCTTCTTGTCGACCTTGTGGTGGACCCGGTGGGCCTCCACGATCTGCGCGCCGATCGTGTAGTACGGGTGCAGGGCGGACAGCGGGTCCTGGAAGATCATGGCCATCTTCTGGCCGCGCAGCCTGCGCACGCGATCGCCGCCCGAGCCGATCAGCTCCTCGCCGTCCAGCCAGATCTCGCCGCCGATCCGGGCCCGCTCCGAGGTGTGCAGGCCCATGATCCCCAGCGAGGTCACGGACTTGCCGGAGCCGGACTCGCCGACGATGCCGAGGGTCTGGCCGGCCTCCAGGTCGAAGCTGACGCCGTCCACGGACTTGACGAGGCCGTCGTCGGTGTCGAAGTGGACGCTGAGGTCGCGTACGGAGAGGAACGGGCGGCCGTCGCCCTCGCGCGGGGCCGGCACGGTCCCGGCCTGCTGGGAGTCCTTCTTGGTCGCGCCGCTCATGAGAGCCTCACCCGGGGGTCGATCGCGGCGTACACGAGGTCCACCAGCAGGTTGCAGATGACGATGAAGAAGGCCGCGACCAGGGTCACGCCCATCACCTTGGGCAGGTCGGCGGTGGTCACGCCCTGGATCGCGAAGGCGCCGAGCCCCTGGAAGGAGAAGACGCGTTCGGTGATGACCGCGCCGCCGAGGAGCAGCGCGAAGTCCATGCCGAAGATCGTGACCAGCGGGGTGAGCGCGGACCGCAGTCCGTGCTTGACGACCACCTTGCGTTCCTGGAGACCCTTGGCGCGCGCGGTGCGGATGTAGTCCTCGCCCATGGTCTCCAGCATCCCGGCCCGGGTGAGCCGGGCGTAGAGCGCGGAGTACAGCAGGGCGAGCGTGCACCAGGGCAGGACCAGGCTGCCCGCCCAGGCGACCGGGTCCTCGGTGATGGGCACGTACTCCCCGTTGCCGAAGAGCGCCAGGACCACCAGGCCGGTGAAGAACATCGGGAGGGAGACGCCGGCGAGGGCGACGCCCATGGAGAGGCGGTCGAAGAGCGAGCCCCGCTTCAGCGCGGAGACGACGCCGATCGCGACACCGGAGACGACCCAGATGACGGCGGCACCGACGGCCAGCGAGAGCGTGACCGGGACCCGGTCCACGAGCTGCGGCCAGATCTCGGTGTGGGTCTTGAACGAGTAACCGAAGCACGGGGCGTTGCAGGTGACCGGGTCCGGGCCGAACTGGTACTCGGCGCCGGCCACGATGCCCTTGATGAAGTGCCAGTACTGGAGGTACAGGGGCTGGTCCAGCCCCAGGTTCTTCTTGACCGCGGCGATGACGTCGGGGTCGGGGCTCTTCCCCACGTACTGGGCGGCCATGGAGTCGAGGGTCTGCCCGCCGAGGCGGGGCACCAGGAAGAAGATCGCGAACGTGACTGCGCTGACCACCAGCAGCAGCAACACCGCGGCGAATACGCGTCGGATGATATACGCAGCCACAGCCGTGCGGCGCCGGGCGGGTGGGGCGGGAAACCCCGCCGCCCGGCGCCTTCACCTGCCTTTCAGGGGATGCTTTTGATGAACAGGCGCTACTTGGTGGACGTCATGAGCACGTAGTCGTACATGCCGAGGTACGCGTCGGTGACGGTGACGTTCGCCGCGGAGTCCGGGCGGTAGAGCAGGTTCTTGCGGTAGAAGAGGGGAACGACCGAGGCGTTCTCCATGACCTTCTGGTCGACCTCGCCCCACGTGGCGTTGCGCTCCGCGGTGTCGACGGTCCCGATGCCCTTGACGAGGAGGTTGTTGATCCCCTTGTCGTTCAGCTCCATCAGGTTGGTGCCGCCGGAGGGCTTGATGGCCGAGCCGTTGACGATCTGGTCAAGGAAGCCGAAGCCGGTCGGCCAGTCGGCGCCCCAGGCCATCATCATCATGCCCGCGTTGTTCTTGTGGACCCAGGCCGGGACGCCCGCGAAGTCGGTGAAGTACTTGTCCGCCGGGAACTGCTTGATCTCGGCGGTGATACCGATCGCCTTCAGGCTGTTCTGGAGCTGGGTGGCGGCGGTGACCTCGTCAGGACGGTCGGAGCGCGCCGTCAGCGTGGTCTTGAAGCCGTCCGGGTGACCGCACTTGGCCAGGTGCTCCTTGGCCTTGGCCGCGTCGCCCTTGCTGCCCTCGGTCGGGTAGAGGTCGAACTTCTTGTAGCCGGCGACGGTCGGCGGGATGACCGTGCTGGCCGGGTCGCCCTTGACAGAGCCGCCGATCGAGTCGACCATGCTCCGCTTGTCGACGGCGTACTGGACGGCCTTGCGGCACTCGACGTTGTCGAACGGCTTCACGTTGACGTTCAGCGCGAGGTACTGCAGGGCGCCGGCGTACGGGTTGTCCGTCTTCGCCTTCTCCGACGACTTGGCGAGCACCTTGGGCTGGGTCTTGGACTGCAGGCCGGTGCCCGCGATGTCCGCCGTGGTCTCGTTGTTGAGCAGGTGCTCGTCGACCGTGGTGGGGTTGACGTTGAACTTCAGCTCGATCCTGTCCGGCAGCGCCTTGCGGATCGGGTCCGTCTTGGGGTCCCACTCCGGGTTGCGGACCAGGGTCGCGCCCTTGCTCTCGTCGTACGCCGAGAACTTGTAGGGGCCGGAGGAGACCATCTTCTGGACGTAGCTGGCGCCCGTGTCGGCCTTCTGCTGGATCGGGGCCGTCTGCGAGAAGGCGGCCAGGTAGTCCATGTCCGCGAACGGCTTGTTGAGGTGGAAGACGATCGTGTACTTGTCCGGGGTCTCGATGGACTTCAGGCCCTCGGGGGACTTGTCCTTGTACGGGCCCTTGTACTTGTCGCCGCCTTCGAGGTACGCCTTGAAGTACGTGGGCCCGTTGGACAGGGCCTCGGGCGCGAAGTTGGAGCGCTCGATGGCGTACTTGACGTCCTGCGAGGTGATCTCGGAGCCGTCCTCGAACTTCACGCCCTTGCGGAGCGTGTACGTCCAGGTCTTCGCGTCCGCGCTCGCCTTGCCGAGGCCGGTGGCGAGGTCGGGGACGACCTCCAGGCTCTCCTTGCCGGCGGCCGGCTTGAAGGTCACCAGCGAACGGGCGTACAGGCGGGCGAAGTTCTGCACCCAGCCGTAGTACGTGTTGCCGGGGTCGAGCGAGTCCGGGCCACTGGTGTGCTCGTAGGTGACCGTCCCGCCCTTCTTGTCGCTGGCGTTGACGATGCTCGTCAGGCCGGCGTCGGCCTTGGCGCTGCTGCCGCCGCCGCCACCGCCCTTGCCGCCGCCGTCCGAGTCCTTGCTGCACGCCGTGGCGGCGAGCGACACCGCGATCGCGACGGCCACGAGCGCCGCTGTCTTTCTGTTCTGCATGCTGAGGAAAGCCCCCTCGCTAGTCCTGTGCGGCAGTGCCGCGTTTACTTGCCACGAGGGTCGAGTGCGTCACGCAGCCCGTCCCCCAGCAGGTTGAAGGCCAGCACGGTGACGAAGATCGCCATGCCGGGGATGACCATGAACATCGGGTCCACCTCGTAGAGGTCGACCGCCTGTGTGAGCATGCCGCCCCAGGACGCCTGCGGAGGTGCGATGCCCACGCCCAGGAAGGACAGGGCCGCCTCGAACAGGATGTTCGTGGGGATCAGCAGCGTCGCGTAGACGAGGATCGGCGCGACCAGGTTGGGCAGCAGCTCGCGGAAGAGGATGAACGGCCCCCGGGCCCCCAACGATCTGGCCGCCTCCACGAATTCGCGCTCGCGGAGCGACAGCGTCTGCGCACGCACGATGCGGCCGATGTACGGCCAGCTGAAGAAGCCGATCACGAAGATCAGGACCGCGATCCGCAGCGTGAGGCCCTCCAGCCCGAAGGCGTTGCCCTGGAGGGAGGCGGAGATGGAGATCGCGAAGAGCAGCAGCGGGAAGGCCAGGAAGGTGTCCATCAGCCGGCTGATCAGGCTGTCCACCCAGCCTCCGTAGAACCCGGCCACGACACCCATGACGACGCCGATGACGACGGAGAGCAGGGTGGAGCCGACGGCGACCACGAGCGAGACCCAGGAGCCTTCGAGGATGCGCGCGAAGATGTCGCGGCCGGTCTGCGGTTCGACGCCGAACGGGTGGTCCCAGCTGATCCCGCCGAAGTCGCCCTTGGGCGCCAGCATGACGGGGTCGACCAGGCTCTGGTTGAACGCGTTGGGGTCGAGCCCGAGGAGCGACTGGAGCGGCTTGGACAGCACCGCGGTGAGGATCAGCAGGACGACGACGATGCCGCCGGCCATCGCCGCCTTGTCCCGCTTGAAGCGGGTCCAGGCGATGCGGCCGAGCGAGCGGCCCTCGATCTCCTTGCGGCCCGCGCCCTCCAGCACCGCTTCGGGCCGCGTATCCGCCCTGGTGGTCTCGATAGGTGCCGTCATTGCGCTGGAGACCCCTCTCGGCCGGCGGCGGCCGGCCCGTCACCGCCGCGATAGCGGCTCGTACATGCCTAGTTGCGTGGGAGTCTTCAGCCACTGCGCGCACACCCGCCAGACCTGACGGGGAATGTTTGCTCAAACGTGATGACGCCAGAACGCAACCGGTATCCGAACAGCCGGACTCGGCAATCGGGCCTCTCGGCCGCAAAACAGCGATAACGAACACTTCGCGCGCGGACCGCGAAGCGCCCGCGGCGCCCCCGGACCGCCGGAGGACTGGCGCGGGCTCAGTACGCGGGCGCCTGGGGGTAGCCGTAACCGGGCGCGGCGTGCGCCTCGCGGTCGTAGAAGGGGCGGGAGTTGGCGCGCAGCCACATCGCGACCGGGTCGTACTCGTCGGACATCGCGACCGTGGAGACCGGCAGCCCCTCGGGGACGGCACCGATCGACTGGCGCATCATCCCGCGCACCGCGTCGACCGACGGCCCGCTGGTGTCGTACAGGTCGAGGCCGACGGCGAGATACGGGACGCCGAGCGCGGGCTGCACCCAGGCGCGGCGCAGCGAGCGGATCGCGGGGGTGTGGTGGGCGTTCTGCGTGAGCTGGGCGTAGAACTGCGGGAGCTGGATGGCCGGTTCGCTGATCCGCAGCGGGCCGGCGGGCATCCGGTCGAGGCCGGTCGCGATGCGGCGCAGGTCCAGCCAGGGGATGCCGACGCCGCCGCCCGGGGCGTGTGGATTGAGCCAGACGCCCCAGCGGTCGGGGTAGAGGGCGCGCGCGACGTCCAGACCGGCGACCACCTCGTGGTCCCGGCTCCAGCCGCTGGCGGCGAGCTCCTGGGGGGAGGTGACGCACGGGGCGTAGCCGAGGCCGTCGACCTCCATGTTCCCGTACTGGGCGTCGGGGGCGCCGGGGCGGCCGTGCCAGAGGAGCATCCAGACCCGGCCGGCCGCCAGGGCGCGGAGCAGCGCCTCGTACGCGTCGTAGCGCCCGGGCGCGACCTGTCGCAGCGTGTGCTCGACCTGACCGGCCGCCGCGGTGCCTGACGCGCTCACCCTGGGTCCCGCCCCTCGTAGATCCTCTGCTTCGGCCACCGGGCATCGGCCTTCAGCCATCAAACCAGCTTATGCGGCCGCACTGTCACCGGCTTGACGCCACGGCCGCCCCCCGTCACTCCGGGGCGCGCGTGTAGAAGGGCCGCACCCGCTCGCGCATCCAGTCGGCGACCGGGTCCTGCGCCACGTCGAGGAGCACCAGATTGACCGGCCACGGCACCGCGACGCGGCCCAGCGCCCGGCCCAGGGCGTCCATCGGGGCGCTCTGTCCGGCGCCGTCCCAGGTGGAGAACTCGACGCCGACGAAGAGCACGGGGTCGTCGCCCTCGATGCTGGCGAGGGCGCGGCGGGCGGTGCGGACTACTCCGCTCTCCTGGAACTCGCCGGCCGCGGCGGCCAGGAAGTCGACGGGCTCCTCCTTCCAGTCCGGCTCGTACAGCCGGACCCGGCCCCCGGTGGCCGGGCCGTCGAGCGGGGTGCGCCCGGCCCGGCACAGCTCGGCGACGGCGGGCGGGGGCAGCGGCATGCCGACGGCGCCGCCCGGGTTCACGGCGATGCCGAGCTGCGGGGGCAGGCCGCGGGCGAACTCGACGGCGGGGGCGACGGTGAAGGACATCCGGTCGCCGACGCAGGTGAGGAACTGGTGCTCGGAGCTGTAGACGGGGACGTACGCGGCGCCGTCGATCTCCAGCGCGGGCAGGTCGAGCTGCCCGGCGTCGGGTCCGCCGCCGCCCGGCAGCGGCACCCAGACGTGGCTGCGGCCGAGCACCTCCAGCAGGCGGCCGCCCGCCTCCGGGACGCCGAGCGAGGCGCCAAGGACCTCTTCGAGTTCATTGGCCGGCCAGCCGCCCCGCGGCAGGCTCCCGGCCTGTGCCGGAATGTCCACTGCTTCCCTCTCGCCCCGTTGCCGTGCAGCAAGAGGGTACGGCCTCGCCCGGTCTCCGTCGCTGTCAGGGGCTGTCCGGAAACCGTCCGTACCCGGCTACTGTCCGGCTGTTGGACGGTCCGGTTTCAGCCGTCGGGCTGTGCTTCTGCGAACGTGATGCGGGTGATCGCCCCGGCCGCCTCGCGGTCGAGCAGCACCGCCGAGGCGCAGCCGCGCGGCAGCAGCCCCGCCTCGGTGTCCCGCAGCAGCCGCCCCACGGCTCTGCGGTGCCGGGCGAAGGCGTACGCGGAGACGCCCCGGCCGCGCTCGCGCTGGCCCTCGCGCGCGGTCCGGGCGGAGACGTCCAGCAGGACCAGATGCAGGCGGGTGCCCCGGCGCCGGGCATGGCGGGCGAGCCGGGCGCGGACCCAGCTCTGCGTACCGCAGTCGTGGACGACGACGGGGGCGCCGGAGCGCAGCACCCGCCGCAGGCCGCGATAGTGGGCGAGGCGCACGAGCGGGCGGTAGAGGACGTACGGGAGTAAGCGGGGGAGCCGGCGGGCCCAGCGGTCCCGGGTGTCCTGGGAGTCGACCGCGTACGCCGGGGCGGTGCGGGAGATCAGGGTGGACTTGCCGCTGCCGGGGAGCCCGGAGACCACCACGATGTCCCCGGCGGCGAAGCGCAGGGCGGGCGGGCCGGCCCGTCCCCGCAGGTCGCGGACGACGGGCGGATGGGTGCCCACCGCCTGCCGGGGCGGTGAGCCGGACTGCGCGGGCAGCGCGGTGCTCGTGGTTCCCGCGGTCGTCGCGTAGCGCAACGTCATCGCCTCCCCCTGGCCGTACGGCCGACGCGTGCAGGACCGGTATCTACCCCGGAAGTGTAAAGAAAAGGTAATGCGGCACAACCGTGCGACCCGCCGCGAAAGCGTGACGGGCCCCACCGGTCCCGGGGCCCCACTCCCCCGGAACGCGTGCGATGATGACCCCGCCAACTGCATACAGGCCGCTTGAATCCGCGCGGGAGAGTCCCGGTCACCGCGCCGGGCGCCGAAGGAGCAAGATCCTCCCTTGAATCTCTCAGGCCCCGTACCGCGTGGATGAGGCATATCTGAAAAGCGAGCCGCCCGGCGGCTCCACCCAAGGTGCAAGCCGACCCTCGCGGGGCCTCTCGGCGAACCTCTCAGGTTCCGATGACAGATGGGGAGGGATCGCCCTCGCCGTCGTCATGCCCTGGGAGCCCGTTTCATGAGCAGTACCCCCCGCCTCACCGCCCTGGACGCGTTGCACCGTTCGCTGGGCGCCACGATGACCGACTTCGCGGGCTGGGACATGCCGCTGCGGTACGCCAGCGAGCGCGACGAGCACAACGCCGTCCGCACCAGGGCCGGCCTCTTCGACCTGTCCCACATGGGTGAGATCACGGTCACCGGCCCGCAGGCCGTGGACCTGCTGAACTACGCGCTGGTCGGCAACATCGGCACGGTCTCGACGGGCCGGGCCCGCTACACCATGATCTGCGCCGAGGACGGCGGCATCCTGGACGACCTGATCGTCTACCGCCTCCAGGACACGGAGTACATGGTCGTCGCCAACGCCGGCAACGCCCAGCTCGTCCTGGACACGCTCACCGAGCGCGCCGCCGGCTTCGACGCCGAGGTCCGCGACGACCGCGACGCCTACGCGCTGCTCGCGGTGCAGGGCCCCGAGTCCCCGGCGATCCTCGCGGCGGTGACCGACGCCGACCTGGACGGCCTGAAGTACTACGCCGGGCTGCCCGGCACGGTCGCCGGGGTGCCCGCGCTGATCGCCCGTACCGGCTACACCGGCGAGGACGGATTTGAACTGTTCGTCGCGCCCGGCGACGCCGAGCGGCTGTGGCAGGCGCTCACCGAGGCGGGCGCCGCGCACGGCCTGGTCCCGTGCGGCCTGTCCTGCCGTGACACGCTGCGCCTGGAGGCGGGCATGCCGCTGTACGGGCACGAGCTGACGACCTCGCTGACCCCGTTCGACGCCGGGCTCGGCCGGGTCGTGAAGTTCGAGAAGGACGGCGACTTCGTCGGCCGCGAGGCGCTGGAGGCCGCCGCGGAGCGCGCCGAGACCGCCCCGCCCCGCAAGCTCGTCGGCCTGGTCGCCGAGGGCCGCCGGGTGCCGCGCGCCGGGTTCCCGGTCGTGGCCGGCGGTCAGGTCATCGGCGAGGTCACCTCGGGCGCCCCCTCCCCCACCCTGGGCAGGCCGATCGCCATGGCGTACGTCGACGCGGCACACGCCGAGCCGGGCACCGCAGGAGTCGCGGTGGAGATCCGAGGCAGCCAGGAGCCGTACGAGGTCGTGGCGCTCCCCTTCTACAAGCGCAAGAAGTAGAACCGTAGGACCCGGCCGGTGCCGCGTACGTGACGCGGTCCCGTCTCACACCGCAAGACCACCGTTCATCCGCACTCCCCGCGTACAGGAGAATTCAGACCATGAGCAACCCCCAGCAGCTGCGGTACAGCAAGGAGCACGAGTGGCTGTCGCCCGCCGAGGACGGCGTGGCCACGGTCGGCATCACCGAGCACGCGGCCAACGCGCTCGGTGACGTCGTCTACGCCGACCTCCCGGAGGTCGGCGCCACCGTGACCGCGGGCGAGACCTGCGGCGAGCTGGAGTCGACCAAGTCGGTCAGCGACCTGTACTCCCCGGTGACCGGTGAGGTCACGGAGTCCAACCAGGCCGTCGTGGACGACCCCTCGCTGGTCAACTCCGCTCCGTTCGAAGGCGGCTGGCTGTTCAAGGTACGTGTCGCGGAGGAGCCGAAGGACCTGCTCTCCGCCGACGAGTACTCCGAGTTCTCCGGCAACTGAGACCCCAAGGGACCACCTGATGTCGCTTCTCAACTCCTCCCTCCACGAGCTGGACCCGGACGTCGCCGCCGCCGTCGACGCCGAGCTCCTGCGCCAGCAGTCCACGCTCGAAATGATCGCCTCGGAGAACTTCGCTCCGGTCGCGGTCATGGAGGCGCAGGGCTCCGTCCTGACCAACAAGTACGCCGAGGGCTACCCCGGCCGCCGCTACTACGGCGGCTGTGAGCACGTCGACGTGGTCGAGCAGATCGCGATCGACCGGATCAAGGCGCTCTTCGGCGCCGAGGCCGCGAACGTCCAGCCGCACTCCGGTGCGCAGGCGAACGCCGCCGCGATGTTCGCGCTGCTGAAGCCGGGCGACACCATCATGGGCCTGAACCTGGCGCACGGCGGTCACCTGACCCACGGCATGAAGATCAACTTCTCCGGCAAGCTCTACAACGTGGTCCCGTACCACGTGGACGACACCGGTGTCGTGGACATGGCCGAGGTGGAGCGCCTGGCCAAGGAGGCGAAGCCGCAGCTGATCGTCGCCGGCTGGTCCGCGTACCCGCGTCAGCTGGACTTCGCCGCCTTCCGCCGCATCGCGGACGAGGTCGGCGCGTACCTGATGGTCGACATGGCGCACTTCGCCGGTCTGGTCGCCGCGGGCCTGCACCCCAACCCGGTGCCGCACGCCCACGTCGTCACCACCACCACGCACAAGACCCTCGGCGGTCCGCGCGGCGGTGTGATCCTCTCCACCCAGGAGCTCGCCAAGAAGATCAACTCGGCGGTCTTCCCGGGTCAGCAGGGCGGCCCGCTGGAGCACGTGATCGCGGCCAAGGCGGTCTCCTTCAAGGTCGCGGCGGGCGAGGAGTTCAAGGAGCGCCAGCAGCGCACCCTGGAGGGCGCCCGCATCCTGGCCGAGCGCCTGGTCCAGCCCGACGTCACCGAGGTGGGCGTCTCCGTCCTGTCCGGCGGCACCGACGTGCACCTGGTCCTGGTGGACCTGCGCGACTCCGAGCTGGACGGCCAGCAGGCCGAGGACCGGCTCCACGAGATCGGCATCACGGTCAACCGGAACGCCGTCCCCAACGACCCGCGCCCGCCGATGGTCACCTCCGGCCTCCGGATCGGCACCCCGGCCCTGGCCACCCGCGGCTTCCGCGCCGAGGACTTCACCGAGGTCGCCGAGATCATCGCCTCGGCCCTCAAGCCGTCCTACGACGCGGACGGCCTGAAGGCCCGGGTCGCGAAGCTGGCCGAGAAGTTCCCGCTGTACCCCGGCCTGAAGTAGCCGACCCGGCGCGTTCGCGCTTCCGGATGGGGCACCCCGCACACTGAACAGTGGGCGTGGTGCCCCATCCCTTGTCACCCGCACGTCGGGCCGACCCGGCCCGTACCGCACTACCCGGCAGACAACGGCGTCTACCAACCCTTAGGAGTCCCCCGTGGCCATCTCGGTCTTCGACCTGTTCTCGATCGGCATCGGCCCGTCCAGCTCCCATACGGTCGGCCCCATGCGCGCGGCCCGTATGTTCGCGCGCCGCCTGAAGAACGAGGGCCTGCTCGCCCACACCGCCTCGATCCGGGCCGAGCTCTACGGCTCCCTCGGTGCCACCGGCCACGGCCACGGCACCCCCAAGGCGGTCCTGCTCGGCCTGGAGGGCGAGTCCCCGCGCACCGTCGACGTCGAGACGGCCGACGAACGCGTCGAGGCGATCCGCACCGGCGGCCGGATCAGCCTCCTCGGCATGCACGAGATCCCCTTCGACGCGGACGAGCAGCTGGTCCTGCACCGCCGCAAGGCGCTCCCGTACCACGCCAACGGCATGACCGTCTTCGCGTACGACACCGAGGGCGCCCCGCTCCTGGAGAAGACGTACTACTCGGTCGGCGGCGGCTTCGTCGTGGACGAGGACGCCGTGGGCGAGGACCGGATCGTGCTCGACGACACGGTCCTGAAATACCCCTTCCGCACCGGCGACGAACTGCTGCGCCTCGCCCGCGAGACCGGTCTGTCGATCTCCTCGCTGATGCTGGAGAACGAGCGCGCCTGGCGCACCGAGGAGGAGATCCACTCCGGGCTCCTCGGCATCTGGCGGGCCATGCAGGCGTGCGTGACGCGCGGGATGTCCCGCGAGGGCGTCCTGCCCGGCGGCCTCAGGGTGCACCGCCGCGCCGCGAAGACCGCCCGCCAGCTGCGCGCGGAGGGCGACCCGCAGACGCACGCCATGGAGTGGATCACCCTCTACGCGATGGCGGTCAACGAGGAGAACGCGGCGGGCGGCCGCGTGGTCACCGCGCCGACGAACGGCGCGGCCGGCATCATCCCGGCCGTCCTGCACTACTACGTGAACTTCGCGGCGGGCGGCGCGACGGAGGCCGAGAAGGACGACAGCATCGTCCGCTTCCTGCTGGCGGCCGGCGCGATCGGCATGCTGTTCAAGGAGAACGCCTCCATCTCCGGCGCCGAGGTCGGCTGCCAGGGCGAGGTCGGCTCCGCCTGCTCCATGGCCGCCGGCGCCCTCGCCGAGGTCCTGGGCGGCACCCCCGAGCAGGTGGAGAACGCCGCCGAGATCGGCATGGAGCACAACCTGGGCCTCACCTGCGACCCGGTCGGCGGCCTCGTCCAGATCCCGTGCATCGAGCGCAACGGCATGGCCGCGGTGAAGGCGGTCACGGCGGCGAAGATGGCCCTGCGCGGCGACGGCAGCCACAAGGTCTCCCTGGACAAGGTCATCAAGACGATGAAGGAGACCGGGGCGGACATGTCCGTCAAGTACAAGGAGACGGCGCGGGGCGGGCTCGCGGTGAACATCATCGAGTGCTAGGCGGGAAGGCCCCGACCAGCGCTTTCGTATCTTTCAGCGTTGTCGGGGCCTTCCCTGCTCACGCGACGGAAAACCCCTGGAACCTCCCTGGGACAGACGTGAAAGTCCCTGAAAAGTCCCTTGGATATCCTCCGGAGACTTCGCTGCTTGCGGTTGAATACGGCCGACATCAGGACCGAGCCGGCGCTCTCGCCGTCTGAGGCCATGAGTGCAGCGGGCACAGCCAGGTAGCGGGACCTGCGATTACGAGACCGAGAGCGATCGTGACGCGCGGTGCCGCACCATGCTTCCCCCCTGGAACCCGATCTATGGAGGAGAACCCGTCTTGAAGATCGCCATCGTGGGGGCCACCGGCACCGCCGGCCGTGCCGCCACCTTCGCTGCGCAGCAGGCCGGACATGAGGTTCTCGCCTTGTCGCGCGCCACCGGGGTCGACCTGCACACCGGTGCGGGCCTCGTCGAGGGCATCCGCGGCGCCGACGTGGTCATCGACACTTCCAACGCCTTTCCCGCCACCGGCGACGCCGACCTGGTTGCGACCTTTGCCGATGCCACAGACCGACTCATAGCCGTCTGCAAACAGGTCGGGGTGCAGCGCCTGGTGCACCTGTCGATCTGCAACATCGACGACCCTGTCTTTGACCAGTTCGACTATTACCTCGCCAAGCGCGCACAGGAACAGGCCCTGAACAAGACCGACCTGCCGCACACGATCATCCGCTCAGCTCAATGGATGGAATTCGCCCTCAACCCCGGTGCGGTCACACAGACCGAGACCGAGGTGCGGGTTGAGGACTGGCTCATCCAGCCCGTCGCCGTGACCACCGTCGCCCAGGTCCTCATCGAGGCCGCCACCGCCGATTCCCGCGACCGCCAGGTCGCCGGTGCCGAACAGGTCCGCCTGCCCGACTTAGCCCGTGCCCTGCTCGAAGCCACCGGCGACGCCCGGCCTGTCACCGCCGCCCCACCCAGCCTTCCCGCCCTGGCCGAGGGCGTTCTGCTCGCGCCCCCTGGAGCAGAACTCCTCGGACCCAGCGTGAACGAGTGGGTGGGCAGCCAACAGAACCCGGCCTGACCAGCCGAGCGACTGACCCATCAGAGCGGCCGGCGACCACCGGCCCCTCTTCTCGCCCTACCGGAGTGCGGACCTCCCACGCCCCCGCACTCATCCCACCGCTACCGCCTCAGAGCGCTCGACCTCCGCCGCCATGAAATATGCCCCTCCGGCCCATATTTCACAGATCGGGGAGAAGCCGCAGCACCTCCCGGACGGCGGGTGCGCACAGGTCGGACTGCTCTTTGCTCACCCAACCCATCTCGGCAATCTCACCCCCGACCTGTGGAACTCCATCTGCTTCTCCGGTGAAGCACCGCATGCTCAGCTGGACTCCCGGCTGCGCATGCGCCGGTGCCGACACCGTGCCAAAGTGCACGAGGGTGGACGATTGAAGCTTGAGCCCCAACTCTTCGCGCACCTCGCGGACGAGGGCCTCTTCCGGAGATTCCCCCGGCTCCAGCTTTCCGCCGGGTAGATAGAACGCGTCACGCCCCTTAGTCCTGACGACGAGAAGTCGACCCCCCTCACAGGAGATCCAGCCGACGGAGTCAAGAGTTCGCTGTTGTGTCATGTCCACTTCGCTACTCATGGTGTCCTGGTTCGGAAGAGCGCGGAAATCTCCATGCGGTCTTGCGCCACGACCTAGGATTCCGGATGTCGTCGCACGAGAAGCCCCTGCTGAGCCATGTCCTGACCTACGAGGCACTTCCCGAAGTCCCCTACCGCGTTAGCCAGCGCTCCTGAAAAAACGAGGGTAGAACCCGTAAGGGGGCCACGCCGCCCAACTTCGGCCGAAAGTCGCCCGGTGAGGGCGGAAGAGGAAACCGATGGTTCACAAGCGCGATCCTCCTCTACTTCGCCAACAGTTCGGATCCGGTGAAGACGCTACGCACGGGTACACCCGCAGCAGTGATGGGGCCCGCGCCTCCGCGGTCAACCAGGAGGAGCACCCCCGCGACGTCCGCGCTCTGATCATGGACAGCTTTGATGGCTACGAGTGTCGAAGAGCCCGTCGTGGACGTGTCCTCGACGAGCAGAACCTGCTTGCCGCTGAGGTCGACTCCCTCCACACGCTTGCCGAGTCCATGTTTCTTGGACTCCTTCCTGATGGCAGCAGCGGGCAAGTGCCGACCTGCGGTCTGTGCGGCGGACATGGCGGCAAGGGCGAGCGGCACAGCTCCCAGCACGGGTCCCGCGACAGCCCAAGGCAGCACTACTCACAAGGGTCGAGGAATCGACGGCAGAGGTGATCTGGGGACATTTGTCCTCGATCCTCGGCAGTGCCGTCGACGACCAGCGTCTGCTGCGCAACCCGATGAAGATGAAGAACAGCGTCAAGCCCCCACGTGCGATCGACAGCAAGGCCAAGGCGTGGTCACGTGAGGTCGTCGACGCCGTCCGCGGAGCTGCAGGAGCGTTACCAGATCGCGGTCGACCTCGGCATCGGTCTCGGGCTGCGCCAAGGCGAGCGGTCGGTCTCGCCGAAGAGGACTTCGACTTCGCGGCCGGCGTCGTTCACGTCCGCCGCCAGTTCAGGTGGGACATCAAGGGGCGCCCCTACTTCTCGATCCCCAAGGGGCGCAAGATCCGCGAGGTCCCGCTGCCGGCCAACCTGGCGGTGAGGGCGCGCTCTCACTTCCGCCGGTTCCCGTCGACTCCCTGCACGCTGCCGTGGCGGAACCCCGAGGCTCCGACCACCACGCTTGAGGAGCGTCAACGGAAGCCGATTACCGTCGATTTGATTTTCACCTCGTCGCACGGCAACCGCACCTGGAACGACCGCAGCTGGAAGCGTGCGCTCGCCGCTGCCGGGCTGATCAAGCCCGTGGGTGAGAAGGTGCGGCACGACGGCAACCGAATCCGCCGGGTTGCGCGCTGCCGCCCCACGCGAGGACATGTTCCACGTCCTCCGTCACACCTACGCGAGCGTGCAGCTGGAGGCCGGCGAGTCGGTCGTCAGCCTGTCCAAGTGGCTCGGGCACTCGACGCCGAAGGTCACGCTCGACCACTACGCTCACTTCATGCCCGGTGCGGGGCACCGTGGGCTCGCCGCGATGGACGCCTGGCTGCGGGACCCCTCCCGGCCGAAAGTCCCTGAGAAGTCCCTGCGGACCTGGATCGCCCCTCGGACACCCTGGAACATGCAGGTCAAGGGCATGGCGCGCCAGGGTGCCGACATGTCCAAGTACAAGGAGACGGCGCGGGGCGGGCTCGCGGTGAACATCATCGAGTGCTGAGGGCGCCGGAAATCCGGTAAAGGGGGGCGTTCCCCGTTCGATAGGATGCAGACGCCTGCGACAGAGGCACCGGCACCGTAGAAATTGGGAGCATCCGACGATGACTCGACACCTGATCACCAGCGCGCTTCCCTACATCAACGGGATCAAGCACCTGGGGAACCTGGTCGGGTCGATGCTCCCGGCGGACGTCTACACGCGGTATCTGCGCCAGCGGGGCGAGGAGGCGCTGTACATCTGCGCCACCGACGAGCACGGCACCCCGGCGGAGCTGGCCGCGAAGGCGGCCGGGCTGCCGGTGGCCGAGTTCTGTGCGCAGCAGCACGACGCGCAGAAGGCGGTCTACGACGGGTTCGGGCTCGCGTTCGACTACTTCGGGCGCAGCTCCTCCGCCGAGAACCGCGAGATCACCCAGCACTTCGCCCGCAAGCTGCACGAGAACGGCTTCATCGAGGAGCGGGCGGTCCGCCAGGTCTTCTCGATCGCCGACGACCGCTTCCTGCCGGACCGCTACATCGTCGGTACGTGCCCGCACTGCGGGTACGACAAGGCGCGCGGCGACCAGTGCGAGAACTGCACCCGGGTCCTGGACCCGACGGACCTGATCGAGCCGCGCTCCGCGATCAGCGGCAGCAGCGAGCTGGAGGTCCGGGAGACCAAGCACCTCTTCCTCCTCCAGTCGAAGCTGTCCGGCGACGTCGAGGCGTGGATCGACGAGACCAGCGACGAGTGGCCGCACCTGGCGTCCTCGATCGCCCGCAAGTGGCTCACCGAGGGCCTGCACGACCGGTCGATCACCCGCGACCTGGAGTGGGGCGTGCCCGTGCCGGCCGACACCTGGCCGGAGCTGGCGGCCGAGGGCAAGGTCTTCTACGTCTGGTTCGACGCCCCCATCGAGTACCTCGGTGCGACGAAGGAGTGGGCGGACCTGGAGCCGGAGAGCCGGGACTGGAAGTCCTGGTGGTACGAGGCGTCCGACGTCCGGTACACGCAGTTCATGGCCAAGGACAACGTCCCGTTCCACACGGTGATGTTCCCGGCCATGCAGATCGGCACCCGTGAGCCGGTCAAGCGGGTCGATCACGTCAAGGCGTTCAACTGGCTGAACTACTACGGCGGCAAGTTCTCGACGTCGCAGCAGCGCGGCATCTTCTCGGACACCGCCCTGGAGCTGCTGCCCGCCGACTACTGGCGCTACTTCCTGATGGCGCAGGCCCCGGAGTCGGACGACACGTCCTTCACCTGGGAGCTGTTCGCCACCTCGGTGAACAAGGACCTGGCCGACACCCTCGGCAACTTCGTGAACCGGGTGCTCTCCTTCTCGCGCAAGCGGTTCGGCGACGAGGTGCCGGCGGGCAAGGAGGCCGGGGACGCCGAGCGGAAGCTGGGCGAGGAGATCGCGCGGCTGCTCGCGGAGTACGAGGGCCACATGGAGGCGCTCCAGTTCCGCAAGGCGGCCCAGGCCCTGCGCGCCCTGTGGAGCGCGGGCAACTCCTACCTGGAGGAGAAGGCCCCCTGGCTGGAGATCAAGACGGACCAGGAGGGCGCCGCGCTCACCCTGCGCACCGCGATGAACCTGATCCACCTGTACGCGGTCGTCTCTGAGCCGTTCATCCCGTCGTCCGCTCGGGCCATGCGCGAGGCGTTCGCCCTGGCGGACGACACGGCGACCTGGGTGGGCGCCGACGAGGCCCGCGCCCTGGCGTCCGTGCCGGCCGGGACCGCCTTCACGGTGCCGCCGGTGCTCTTCGCCAAGATCACCGACGAGGACCTGGAGGCGTGGCGCTCGCGCTTCGGCGCCCAGTAGTCCCGCACAGTCGTACGTCGTCGCCCGGCCGGGTCCTTCCGGCCGGGCGACTTCGCGTTCGGGGCCGCCCCCTGCCGAAGCTTCCTCTGCCGGAGCTTCCCCTGCCGGATCCTCCTCTGCCGGAGTTTCGAAATGTTTCGGGACGTTGACCGAAAGTTCCGGTGGCGCTAGCCTGCCGCATGCCCGGCCGGGGCACGCACGTGTGCATGGAGAACCCCACCACTCAGAGGGAACACCGCCATGAACCGAAGAACGCCGCTCCTCAGCCTGATCACCGCGGGGGCGCTCTGCGCGACCCTCGCCGCGGTCTCCCCGGCCCTCGGCGCCGGCGACGCGCACTCCGGCGGCGCGCCCGGCCCCCGGGAACGCGGCGCGCACTGGGTCAGCACCTGGACGTCGATGCCGCAGCTGACGGAGCCGTCGAACATGCCCCCGGCCCCCTTCACCGGCGAGGACTCCGTGCTGACGGACACGACGCTGCGGCAGACCGTCCACGTCTCGGCGGGCGGCGACCACATCCGGCTGCGGTTCTCCAACGCGTTCGGCGGCGCGGTGCTGCCGATCACCGAGGTCTCCGTGGCCCTCCCGCAGGACGGTGCGGCGGGGACCGGGGCGATCCGTCCGGGGACCTCGCACAAGGTGACCTTCCGGGGCTCGGCGTCCATCGACGTGCCGGCCGGGGCGCAGGCCGTCTCCGACCCGCTGGACTTCCGGATCGCCCCGGGGTCCAACCTCACGGCGACGGTCTACCTGGCGACCGGTCAGGCGTCCACCGCCCTCACCTCGCACCCGGGCTCCCGCACGACCTCGTACCTGCTGCGCGGCGACCACGTACGGGACCGGGACCTGCCGGGCGCGACGACCACCGACCACTGGTACCTCCTCAGCGGCGTCGAGGTCTGGGCCCGGGGCACCACGTCGGCGACGGCCGTGCTGGGGGACTCCCTGACGGACGGGCGGGGCTCCACCACCAACGGCAACGACCGCTGGCCGGACGTGCTCCAGCGACGGCTGAAGGACCGCACCTCCGTGGTCAACCAGGCGGCCGGCGGCAACCGGCTGCTCGCCGACGGCCTGGGCCCCAACGGGCTGGCCCGGCTGGACCGCGACGTCCTGGCGCAGAGCGGGACGGACCGGCTGATCGTCTTCGAGGGCGTCAACGACATCGGCACGGCGGACGCCACCCCGGCGGCCCAGAAGCGCACGGCCGAGGCCGTCATCACCGCGTACGACCAGATCATCACCCGCGCCCACGCCCAGGGCATCCGGGTGTACGGGGCGACGCTGACGCCCTTCGGCGGCAACGCCGGGTACGACGACCCGGACGGGTACCGCGAGGAGGCCCGGCGCACGGTCAACACCTGGATACGCACCAGCGGCCGGTTCGACGCGGTGCTGGACTTCGACCGGGCCGTCCGCGACCCGCACCGGCCCACCGCGCTCCGCGCCTCGCTGGACACCGGCGACCACCTGCACCTGAACCCCGCCGGCTACCGGGCCCTCGCCGAGGCCGTCCCGGCCCGGCTGTTCGAGCCGTCGCCGCTCCCGGCGGGCTTCGGCTACAACTGACCGGCCGCCGAGGGCGGGTCCGCGCACCGGCACCGGGTGCGCGGACCCGCCTTTCGCATTTCCCCGGCGCGGGTCAGCGCACAGGCCGTGCGGCGCCCTCCGCCGGCCGGCCCCCGGGCTGCCCGGGATCGCGCCAACTCCTCACAACCGCGCAGGAGTTCGCGCCGACCACACATTTTCGGTCACCCCTCCTTCCCTCGCGTGCGCGCGGGGAGTTCACTGGACGTGACGAGTGGTGACGCGACCGCCGCGCACGTCAGGCGGCGCGCTGCCCCGGGCCCTGCTCCGGCCGCCCGGTCCGCGCGGAGGAAAGAGGACGACCATGCCAGCCGCCCCTCCCCGGGCACGCCCACGGCGCGATCCGGCCGTGCGGGCCGCGCCCGGCCGTCCGGAGGGGCCGGCCGGTCGCCCGGGGCTGCCGCCCGCCGGGCCGGCTCCGGCCGGCCGGGGCGGCGGGCGTCGTCGCGGCCGGAGCGCGGTTCCGGCCCGCCTCCGTCGCACCGGCGCGGCCTGCCGCCGGTCGGCCGTGCGCGCGTCCGTCGCTCGTCGCGGCGCGTTCCGCGTGCGCGTATCCCTTTCGCGCGTCTCCCTGCCCTGTTCATATCGTCACGACGAGGTGCACCATGAGCAAGATCGCGCTTCCCGAATTCCACATGCCGTTCGAAAGTGCGGGATGCCATCCGGGAATGGAGAAGACGAAGAAGGCCGCCTGGGAATGGGCGGAGGCCAGTGATCTCGTCCTGTCACCCGTGGCCGCGAAGAAAATGATCAGAACGCGTCCGGAGCTCTGGATATCCCTGATATTCCCCCGGGCCTCGCAGAAGCATCTGGACCTGTTCTGCCAGTGGCTCTTCTGGGCCTTTCTGGTGGACGACGAGTTCGACGACGGCCCGGCCGGGCGCGACCCCGGGCTGTGCGAGAGCGCGATCGGGCGGCTGGTGGACGTGCTGGACGGGGTGCGGGCGCCCGTCGGCCCCATGGAGCACGCCCTGGACGAACTGATCGCGCGGACCTGCGGGGACCGCCCGGCGCACTGGATGCGGCAGTTCCGGCGGGACACGGCGGCCTGGCTGTGGACGTACTACGCGGAGGCCGTCGACCGGGCGGCGGGGCATGTGCCGAGCACCGCCGACTTCGTGAAGCACCGCCGCGATTCCGTGGCGATGCAGCCGTTCCTGGATCTGCACGAGATCACCGCCGGAATCGACCTCCCCGATTCCGCCCGGAGCCTCCCCGCCTATATCGCTCTGCGCAATGCGGTGACCGACCATTCCGGCCTCTGCAACGACATCTGCTCGTTCGAGAAGGAAGCCGTGCTGGGATACGAGCACAACACCGTCCGCCTGCTCCAGCGCGACCGGGGCTGCACGCTCCAGGAGGCGGTGGACGAAGCCGGAATTCTGCTCGGCCGTATCGCCGACCGGGTGCAGCGGGCCGAGAAGGAACTCGTGCAGGAGATCGAGGCGGCGGGAATCGAGGGCCCGACGCGCGTCGCCCTGGAGCGCTGCGTCCTGGACTACCGGGGGCTCGTCCGGGGGGACTTCGACTATCACGCCCGGGCCGAGCGGTACACCCGGCCGGAGCTGACGGAGATCGACGAGAACGACTCGATGTCCCGCAACTTCGCGGCCTGACGGGCCGGAGCGGGGGCGGACGGGGCGGGTCCGGGGCCGGCACGGGGGCCGCGTCGGCGATTTCCGGACATTTCTCGTCGCGCCGCCCCCGCGCTTCCGGTGGACGGCCGGGCAGGCCGCCCGGTGGCCGGAAACGGCGGCCCGGCGCCTGCCCCGGATCAGCCTCGGTCCCGGGTCAGCCTCTGCCCTGGATCAGCCTCGGTTCCGAATCGGCCCTCGGTCCCGCGCGGCCCCGTTCCGCTCAGCCCTTGTTCTGCGAGGCCCAGAACTCGTCGAAGGTGAGGAGCCCGTCACCGTTCGCGTCGTGGGAGTTGATCACGGCCTGCGCGACCGGCTCGGTGACGTACGGGTCACCCAGCTGAGCCATGACGCTCTTGTACTCGGCGGCCGAGATCAGCCCGTCGCCGTTCAGGTCGTACCGCTCGAACGCCTTGCGCGCCGACTCGATGTCCGCCACTGTTCCGCCCCTTCGTATGACTGTCTGACGGGGCTCAGATTATCGGGCGCCCCGGACGGCCCATGACGCGGCCGGTGATCGATCATGGACCGGCCGACCGCCGCCCGGCGGCCGGTCACCCGAAGAGGGAGGCGCGGAGCGCTATGGGACTGACCCGAATCCTGGCCGACGTGGCCGAGGGGCGGTTTCCGCCACCGGACGGCGCGACCACGGTGGTGCCGCAGCCGAGCGGCCGTGACGCCGGGGTGCTGGCGTTCACCGCGCACTCGGTGGTCTTCACGGACGAGGACCCGGACTGGGTGCTCGGCATCCTGGCCGCCACGCCCGGGGACCCGCTCGCGGCGACGATGAACCCGCACTTCCTGAACGCGCTGCTGTCCCGGACCGGCCGCCGCATGAACACGATCGACCTCCTCACGGTCGCCTCCGCGCTGCCCGGCGCCCCGGACCTCGCGCTGCGGGAGATCCACGATCCGGAACACCCCCGGGTGGCGCGGGCCATGAAATACCGGGACGAGGTACGGGTCTGGTCGGCCGAGGGCGGCGTACTGGTCCTCGGGCGGGGCGTGGCGGGGCGGTGGGAGGCGGCGATCGAGGTGGCCGAGGAGGCGCGCGGTCAGGGGCTCGGCGGGCGGCTGGCGCGGGCGGCCCGCCATCTGGTGCCGGGGCCGGCGGTGTGGGCCCAGCAGTCGCCGGGCAACGCGCGCAGCGTTCGGACGTTCCAGGCGGCGGGCTACCGGCCGGTGGGAGCGGAGGCCCTGTTGATCGCGGCGTGAGCGTACTGCCGGGGGGCCAGGCACACGCCGTCCACATGGTGGACGATCAATGGATTATGCGCGCATTCTCATGGATATTCATGGATTTCCAGGCAAGTGACCCAACACACCTGCATTCCTTCGCAGAAATGTCCGGAATTGACACACAATGCCACGTACGCGGCTTTGGCTGGTTAGTCCTCCGTCTGTCATAGTCGATGCCACGACCCCCATTGACCCGGGCCAGGTCGTCATGAGCGGCCGTGAACACACCCCCCATTTCACGGTCCCCCCACAGAAGCCCCCGAGGCGCCGCACCACGGCCGACACGGGGGCTTCTGTCTGCCCGGGAACGGCCGGCGGGGAGGGCGTCAGCGGTCGGAGATGCGCATCTCGAACCAGGTGGTCTTGCCCCGGGGTAAGAGGTCCACGCCCCAGCGGTCGGAGAGCTTGTCCACGAGCATGAGACCCCGGCCGCTGATGTCCATCTCGCGCACCGGCATGAGGCACGGCAGCCCCCGCGAGGGGTCGCGCACCTCGATCCTGATCCAGCCGCGGCGGCGCAGCATGCGCAGCCCGAAGACCCGGGCCCCGGTGTGCCGTACGGCGTTGCCGACGAGCTCCGAGACGAGCAGGACGGCGTGCTCGGCGGCCTGCGGGGAGAGCGCCCACTGGTGCAGGACGACGCACGAGGTGAGCCGGCGGGCGGTGGCCGCCGACTCCGGGCGGGAGGGCAGCCGGACTTCCTCCTCCGTCGGGTTGCCGAACAACTCCAGCGCTTTGAACGCCTGTTCGTCCTCGACGGCCGGTAATCTCCGTGCCGCTGTCGCGCTGCTGCGCGGTCGCGGCTGCTCCACACCCTCCAGGCCCGCCATGCCCACCATCATGGCCGCACAGCGGGCCTTCCGGGGCCGTTCCGGGGGAATACGCGACCCGTAATCAGCCGTTCCCCGAGGCCCGTCCGGCATATGCCATCGGCATTGAGCGACCGAATAAAGCCCGTCTGACCTGCGCAAACAGCGCCTTTGACCGGGTTCTCGGACGCTCCGGACGCGGCCTCGCCCGAGGTCCTGCCCGGGTGGAGCCAATCCGCCCGCACGGATGAACGCGCCGGTCCGCGTTCTCAACCGGCGTTCGGTCGGGGCCCCAACCAGTGCCGCGTCAGAGGAACTTCGCCTTGCCCGGGCCCTCCTCCACGAAGCTGCGCATTCCGCGTTCCCGGTCCTCCGTGGCGAACAGACCGGCGAACCAGGTCCGTTCGATGGTGAGGCCCGTGTCGATGTCCGTCTCCAGCCCGGCGTCGACGGCCTCCTTGGCCGCGCGCAGCGCCAGCGCCGGCCCCTTCGCCAGCGCGGCCGCCCACGCGTGCGCCTGCTCGTACACCTCGGCGGCGGGCACCACGCGGTCCACGAGCCCCATCGTCAGGGCCTCGTCCGCCCTGACGTGGCGGCCGGTGAAGATGAGGTCCTTGGCCTTGGCGGGGCCGACCAGGCGGGCGAGCCGCTGGGTGCCGCCGGCGCCCGGGATGAGGCCGAGCAGGATCTCCGGCTGGCCGAGCTTGGCGTTGTCCCCGGCGATGCGGAAGTCCGCGCAGAGGGCCAGCTCGCAGCCGCCGCCGAGCGCGTAGCCGGTGACGGCCGCGACGACGGGCTTGGGGATGCGGGCGACGGCGGTGAAGGAGTCCTGGAGGGCCTTGGAGCGCAGCACCATGGCCGCGTGGTCCATCGCCTGCATCTCCTTGATGTCCGCGCCCGCCGCGAACACCTTCTCGCCGCCGTAGAGCACCACGGCGCGGACGTCGTCGCGCCGGGACGCCTCTTCGGCGAGCTCGCGCAGCCGGTCCTGGGTCGCCACGTCCAGGGCGTTCATCGGCGGGCGGTCCAGGCGGATGGTGCCGACGCCGTCGCGTACTTCGAGGGTTACGGTCATGGGGTGCAGGTTAACCGGCGCTAACCGCGGGCGGCACGGACCGGGGGCGGTGCCGTGCGTCACGGCGGACGCGGGCGGGCCCGGCACCGTGGCTCTCGGTGCCGGGCCCGCCCGGGGTGTGGGGTGCGCGGACCTGTTCGGTCCACGGTGTGGTGCGCGGACCTACTCGGTCCACTCCGACCAGCTCATGTTCCAGCCGTTGAGGCCGTTGTCCGGGCTGATGGTCTTGTCGTGCGAGTTCTTCACGACGACGACGTCGCCGATGAGCGAGTTGTCGAAGAACCAGGACGCGGGCATGGCGGAGTCGCCGCCGCCGCGCACGTCCTGGAGGCCGACGCAGCCGTGGCTGGTGTTGGCGTTGCCGAACACCCCGGGACCGCCCCAGTAGTTGCCGTGGATGAAGGTGCCCGAGGTGGACAGGCGCATCGCGTGCGGCACGTCCTTGATGTCGTACTCGCCGCCGAAGCCGACGGTGTCGCCGTTCATCCGGGTCACCCGCAGCTTCTCGCTGATGACCATCTGCCCGTTGTACGTGGTGGTGGCCGGGGCGCCCGCCGAGATCGGGATGTCCCTGATCTGCTTGCCGTCGCGGACGACCTTCATCCGGTGCGACTTGGCGTCCACGGTGCTGACCTGGCTGCGGCCGATGGTGAACGAGACGGTCTTGGCCTGCTTGCCGTAGACCCCGGGCCGGCCCTCGACGCCGTCGAGGTTGAGCTTCACGGTCACCTTGGTGCCGGCCGCCCAGTACTGCTCGGGGCGGAAGTCCAGACGGTCGTTGCCGAACCAGTGGCCCTCGACCGGGACGGCGGGCTCGGCGGTCACCTCGATGGCCTTCTCGACGGCCTCCGGGTCGGTGATGCCGCGCGTGAAGTGGATGGAGACCGGCATGCCGACGCCGACCGTCGAGCCGTCCTCCGGGGTGTACTGGCCGATGAAGGTGTTCTTGGGGACGAGCGTCGTGAAGGAGGTGTCCTTGGCGGACTCACGGCCCTTGGCGTCCTTGGCCACCGCGTGGACCTTGTACTTGGTCGCCGAGGCCAGGTGGTGGTCGGGGACCCAGCTGGCGCCGTCCGCCGCGATCTTCCCCTCGACCTCGCCGCCCTTGGGGTCCGAGACCTTCACCGTGGTCAGCTTCCCGCGCTCGGCGGTGATCTTCAGCGCGCCGCTCGTCGCGACGTTGTCGGTCCCGTCCTCGGGCGCGACGGTCACCACGGCCTGCGAGGCGCTGGTGTCCTGGTTCCTGACCCCGCCCGCCTTGGCGTCCGCACGTCCGCCGTCGGCGTCTCCCCCGCCGCACGCCGTCACCAGAAGCAACAGCGCGCCCACCGCCAGGGCCGGCAGACCGGTGGCTCCCCGCAGCCGCCGTCTGCCGCCCGTCCCGGCCGATGTCCCCGATATCGGCTGCCCGTTCAATGTGGTCGTCTCCCCTCGCACGGCCTGGCCCCGCCAAGGCCCCGGGAACCCTCGGGTTCCCACCCCCGCGCGCTGCACAGTGCGCGCTCAGTAAAGAGATAATCACACCGACTGCGGGCAGATCCCCCCGGAATTGTCACCGTTCCGTCCCAAGTGGCCGCGGGATTTCCGCCGCCCGGCCCGGGGGTGCCGCGACGGTCCGCTACCGGAGCGCGGAGCCCGCCCGCCACTGGGCCCAGCCCAGGTTCCAGCCGCCGAGTCCGTTGTCCGGTGCGACCGTTTTGTCGGCCGAGTTGACGACCTCGACGACGTCCCCGACGAGGGTGCGGTCGAAGAACCAGCCCGCCGGGGTCGATCCGCTGCCGCCCTGGACGTCACGCAGCCCGATGCAGCCGTGGCTGACGTTGGTGGAGCCGAAGATGTCCTCGTCGGACCAGTAGTTGCCGTGGAGGAAGGTGCCGGACTTCGTCAGCCGGATGGCGTGCGGCACGTCCTTGATGTCGTACTCGCCGCCGAAGCCGACGGTCCGCCCGTCCATCCGCGTCACCTCGTGCATCTCGCTCACCACCATCTTTCCGTTGTACGTGGTGGTCGTCGGGGAACCCGCGGTGACCGGGAGCGTGGAGACCAGCTCCCCGTCCCGGCGCACCTCCATGGTGTGCGCCGCCGCGTCCACCCGGGAGACCTGCTCCCGGCCCACCGTGAAGCGCACGGTCTTGGCCTGGCTGCCGTACACCCCCGGCGCGCCCTCCACATCGGCCAGCCCGATGTCCACGGTGACCTCGGTGCCGGGCTCCCAGTACTCCTCGGGGCGGAAGTCCAGGCGGCTCTTCCCGAACCAGTGCCCCGCCACGGCCACCGGCGGATCGGCGGTCACCCGGATCGCCCGCTCCACCGCCGCCCGCCGGGTGACGGGGCGGTTGAACTCGAAGGAGACGATCATGCCGGTGCCGACGGTCGAGCGGTTCTCCGGCTTGAAGTAGCCGATGAAGCGGTCCTCGGGGACGGCGGTGGTGAAGGTGGTGTGCCGGGCCGCGCGGTGGCCGCCGCCGACCACCGCGACCGCGTCGACGCTGTATTTGGCGGCCAGCCCCAGCCGCGCCCCCTTCACCGGGGCCCAGGAGTGGCCGTCCTCGGCGATCCGGCCCGGCACCTCCTGCTCCCGCGCGTCCTCGATCCGCCGCACCCGGACGCTCTCCAGCCGGCCGTCCGGGACCTCCACCCCGATCCGGCTGTCCGCCCGGACGTCCTCGGCCCGGTCGGCGGGCGTGACCCGGATGGCCTCCTGCGGCTTGCCCTCCCCGCCGAGGAACGAACCGCCGCCCGAACAGCCCGTCAGCACGGCCGGCAGCGCCACTGCGGCCAGCAGCGCCAGTACGGCGAGCGGGCGGCGCCAGGGCGGAGCGGTGACCGGGCTCGGCCCTGCCTTCTTCGCTACGTCAGTCATGTCCCCCCAACGACGGGGGGCGGCCGAGGGAAACGTGAGTGCGGGCCGCCCGGTGGGCAGAACACAGGGGACGGCCGCACTCGGGGAGCCGCGGCCGGGACGCCGCACACCCCCTTCCGGTGCCGGTCCCACGAGCCGCGGGAGGCGAGCAGGTGTCGAGCGCAGCCGAGCAGGAGGCAGTGGCCCAGACGGACGCGGGGACGGCCGGGGCCGTGGCGGAGGCGGTCGCCGCCACCCCGCCAGGACCGCGCCCGCCCGCGGTGTGGCCGGGGGCGCCGATGCCGCTCGGCGCCCGCTTCAGGACCGGCCCGGACGGGGTCGCGGGCACCAATTTCGCGCTCTGGGCGGGCGGGGCGGAAGCCGTGGAGCTGTGCCTCTTCGACGAGGACGGCACGGAGACCCGGCTCCCCCTGACCGAGCTCACCCACGAGGTCTGGCACGGCTTCGTGCCCGGGGTGCGGCCGGGCCGACGGTACGGATACCGGGTGCACGGCCGGTGGGACCCGTGGACGGGCGCCCGGTGGAACCCGGCGAAGCTGCTGCTCGATCCGTACGCCCGGGCCGTGGACGGCGAATTCACCCTTCCGGCCGAGGTGTACGGCCATGTGAGGGACTGGCCCGACCAGCGGTTCGCCGACACCGTCCGGGACGAACGGGACTCCGCCCCGTACGTACCGAAGGGGGTCGTCGTCCACGACGACGACGGCTGGGCCGACGACCGCAGGCCGAAGACGCCGTGGGCGGACTCCGTCATCTACGAGCTGCACGTCAAGGGCTTCACGCAGCGCCACCCCGGCATCCCCGAGGAACTGCGCGGCACCTACGCCGGGCTCGCCCACCCGGCGGCGATCGGGCACCTGACCCGCCTCGGGGTGACGGCGGTGGAGCTGCTGCCGGTGCACCAGTTCGCGCACGAGGACCATCTGCTGCGGCGCGGGCTGCGCAACTACTGGGGCTACAACTCCATCGGCTACTTCGCCCCGCACGCCGGCTACTCGGCGAGCGGCACGGCGGGCGGCCAGGTCGGCGAGTTCAAGCGGATGGTGCGGGCGCTGCACGACGCGGGCATCGAGGTCATCCTCGACGTCGTCTACA
Organism: Streptomyces sp. 130; assembly: GCF_007096885.1. Lineage (GTDB taxonomy): Bacteria > Actinomycetota > Actinomycetes > Streptomycetales > Streptomycetaceae > Streptomyces. The sequence goes on from NZ_VJNO01000011.1 coordinate 83,530, forward strand.
ACCACACCGCCGAGGCCGGCGAGCTGGGCCCGACGCTGTCGCTGCGCGGCATCGACAACCGGGGCTACTACCGCCTCCAGACCGACCCCCGCCGGTACGCGGACTACACCGGCTGCGGCAACACCCTGCACGTCGTCCAGCCGAACGTGCTGCGGCTCATCACGGACTCGCTGCGGTACTGGGTGACCGAGATGGGCGTGGACGGCTTCCGCTTCGACCTGGCGGCTGCGCTGGCCCGCTCCATGCACGACGTGGACATGCTGTCGCCGTTCCTGGCGGTGATCGCCCAGGACCCGGTGCTGCGCCGGGTCAAGCTCATCGCCGAGCCCTGGGACGTGGGCAACGGCGGCTACCAGGTGGGCGCGTTCCCGCCGCTGTGGACGGAGTGGAACGACCACTACCGGGACGCCGTACGGGACTTCTGGCGCGGCGCGCTGCCCGATGTGCGGGACCTCGGCTACCGGCTGACCGGGTCGAGCGACCTGTACGCCTGGGGCGGGCGCCGCCCGTACGCCTCGGTCAACTTCGTCACCGCGCACGACGGGTTCACCCTGCGCGACCTGGTGAGCTACCAGGAGAAGCACAACGAGGCCAACGGCGAGGAGAACCGGGACGGCACCTCGGACAACCGGGCGTGGAACTGCGGGGCGGAGGGCGAGACGGACGACGCGGACGTCAACGCGCTGCGCCGCCGCCAGCTGCGCAATCTGCTCACCACCCTGCTGCTGTCGACCGGGGTGCCGATGCTGGTCGCGGGCGACGAGATGGGGCGTACGCAGGGCGGCAACAACAACGCGTACTGCCAGGACAACGAGACCGGCTGGGTGGACTGGTCGCTGCTGGACCGACCCGAGTGGCGGGAGCTGGCCGCGCTGACCGCGCGGGTCCTCGCGCTGCGCCACCGCCACCCGGTGCTGCGCCGCCGGGCGTTCTTCTCCGGCCGGCCGCAGGCCCCGGACGGGCTGCGGGACCTGGCGTGGTTCACCCGCGCGGGCGCGGAGATGACCGAGGCCGACTGGTACGCGCCCGCCGCGACGATCGGCCTCTACCTCTCCGGCCGGGACATCCCGGGGCGGGACGCGCGCGGCGAGCAGGTGACCGACGACAGCTTCCTGGCCGTCCTGCACGCGGGGCACGAACCGGCGGACTTCCTGCTGCCGGGCCCGCCGTGGGCGCAGGCCTACGAACTGGTCCTGGACACCTCGCGCGAGGACCAGGCCCGGCCCCCGGGCACGGTGCACCGGGGCGGCGGACGGCTGACGGTGCCGGAGCGGTCGGTGCTGCTGCTGCGGGTACGGGAGTGAGGGCGCGGTCAGCCGAGGATGCCCCGGTCGTAGCCGGCGGCCACGGCGGCGGCGCGGTCCTTGACGCCGAGCTTGGCGAACAGGTGGGTGAGGTGGGTCTTCACGGTGGCCTCGCTGATGAACAGCTCGGCGGCGATCTCCCGGTTGGAGGTCCCCCGGGCGACGAGCGTCAGCACCTCGCGCTCCCGGGCCGACAGCGTCTCGTTGCCGGGGGCGGCCGGGGCGCGGACCGCCGAGACGAGGCGGGACGCGACGGCCGGTGACAGGACGGTCCGGCCCTCGGCGGCGGCCCGCACGGCGGTGAACAGCTCCTCGCGGGGCGCGTCCTTGAGGAGGTAGCCGGTCGCGCCCGCCTCGATCGCGGGCAGGGTGTCGGAGTCGGTGTCGTACGTGGTGAGGACGAGGACCTTGGAGCGGGCGCCGCGCCGGGTGAGCTCGGTGATCGCGGCGACCCCGCCGCCGCCCGGCATGCGCAGGTCCATGAGCACCACGTCGGGGTCCAGCCGGGCGGCCATCTCGACGCCCTCGACCCCGTCGGCCGCCTCGCCGAGCACCCGGAACTCCGGTGCGGCGGCGAACATCCCGCGCAGCCCGTCCCGTACGACGGGGTGGTCGTCGACGACGATCAGGGTGATGACGCGCGCGGGTTCCCGGTCCATGGCACAACGGTACGGGGTCAGGCGTGCGGCACGAGCGGGACCCGGGCGCTGACCGCCGTGCCGAGGCCCGGCCCGGTCTCCACCTCGACGGTGCCCGCGATGCGTTCGGCGCGCGAGCGCATGCCGCCGAGGCCGAAGCCGCCGGCGCCCCGGTACGGGGGCAGCGCGGCCGGGTCGAAGCCCCGGCCGTCGTCGCGGACGTCGAGGGTGATCTCGTCGCCCATGTAGGACAGGGTGACCCCGGCCCGGGACGCCTGCGCGTGCCGGCCGGCGTTGGCCAGGGCCTCCTCGGCGATGCGCAGGAGCGTGGCGCCCACCTCGTCGTGCAGGGGTGCGACGGTGCCGGTGACGGTGAACTCGGCGCGCACTCCGGTGCGCTCGGACCAGCCGGCGACGGTCTTTTCGAGGGCGCCGGGCAGGTCGTCGTGCTCCAGCGCCGCCGGGAGCAGGTTGTGCACCGACCGGCGGGCCTCGCCGAGGCTGTGCCGGGCGAGGCCGGCGGCCCGTACGAGGTGTTCGCGGGCGAGGTCCGGGTCGGTGTCGGCGGTGGAGGCGGCGGCCTGCAGCTGGGCGATGATGCCGGTGAGGCCCTGGGCGATGGTGTCGTGGATCTCGGCGGCGAGCCGGCTCCGCTCGTCGGCCACCCCGGCCTCGCGGGCCTGGACGAGGAGCTGGGCGTGCAGCCCGGCGTTCTCCGCGAGGGCCTGTTCCAGGCGGGCGTTGGCGGTCTCCAGGGCGGTGATGGTCTCGGTGCGGGCCCGGTCCTGCTCGGCCTCCCGGTCCCCGATGTGGGCGAAGACCATGGTGAGCGTGGTGTGCACGGCGAGGACGATGCCGAAGACGGTCCAGTTCATCAGGGTGGCGGGCGGGAGGGTGCTGCCGCTCTGGGCGCCGGCCATGATGACGGCGACCGCGAGCAGTCCGGGCCGGATGCCGCGCCGCGGGAGGAGCCGGGCGGCGTCGAAGTAGCCGAGCACCGCGTAGATGGAGAAGAAGGGGTTGCACCAGGTGAGCCCGAGGGCCAGCAGGGTGCGGACGGTGAAGTAGCAGACCCCGGCCCGCCTGCCCGCGCCGGGCGCGGTGCGGGACCACCACAGCTGGAGGACGAGCGCCGCCGGCAGGAGCACCAGGACGGCGCGCTCGTCGGCCGGGGACATGACGAGGTCGCGGGAGACGGCCGAGACGACGGTGGCCAGGCCGAGCAGCCCGTACGGGCCGTACCGGAAGAACCGCCACCACCACTGCTCGGCCGTCGTCGCCTGTGCGCTCATGGCCACCAGTCTCCCGGGCGCCCCGGGCTCCCTTCTACTGCCACCGGAACGTGCGGACCGCGGTCCACCCCGCCGCGAGGGCCCAGGCGGCGACCGCGCCGAGGTAGGCCCAGCTCGGCCAGGAGCCCCGGGCGGCCTGGTCCAGGGCCTGGGACGCGGCGCCGAAGGGGGTGGCCTGGACGATGCGGCGGAGCACGTCGGGCATGGTCTGGACGGGGACCCAGACACCCGCCGTGAACATCATGGAGAAGTAGACCAGCGAGCCCGCGGCGGCGGCGATCTTCGTCGTACGCGACAGCGCGCAGATCAGCGAGCCGATGGCGAGGACGCAGACGACCGCGAGCAGCAGCGCCAGCAGGTAGCCCAGCGGCCGGTCCGGCAGCGCCACCCCGTAGGCGATCCGGCCGACGGCCACGACCAGCAGGGCGGAGACGAGCGCGGCGGCGCCGTGCAGCGCGATCTGCGCGCCGAGCAGCGCGAAGGGCCGCACCGGTGTGGTGGACATGCGGCGCAGGATGCCGCGTTCGCGGTAGCCGGTGAGGACGGGCGGCATCGCCTGGAGCCCGGACATGATCAGGGCGAGCAGCACCGCGATGGGCACGTACAGGTCGATGACGCGCCGGCCGCCGAGCCCGTCGTCGTGCTCCCGGAAGGAGGGGACGAAGCCGAGGACCGCCAGGAGCACGGTCGGGAAGACGACGATCCAGAACAGGCTGCCGGGTTCGCGCAGGAAGAGCCGGGCCTCCGCCTTGAGGACGGCGAGCGTCGCGCCCGGCACGGCGGTACGGGGCGCGGGGGCGGGGGTGGTGGGTGCGGTGTGCGCTGTGGCCATCTCAGGCTGCCCGTTCTGTGCGGCCGGGCCCGTCGGCGGGGCCGGTGAGGTCGAGGAAGGCGTCGTCCAGGGTGGTCTCGGAGACCCGCAGGCGGTGGGCGGTGACGCGGAGCCGGGCGAGCAGCGAGATCACCGCGTTGACGGTCTCGTCGGTGCCGTTGATGACGACCCGGCCGCCCTCGGTCTCGTACGACACCGCGCCGGGGAGCCCCGCGAGTTCGGCCTCGGGCAGCGGTGCGGAGGGCGTGAAGGAGATGACGGTGGAGCCGTCGGCGCCGGCAACCAGGCCGGCCGGGGTGTCGAGCGCGATGACGCGCCCCTTGTCGATGACGGCGATGCGGTCGCAGAGGCGCTGGGCCTCCTCCATGAAGTGGGTGACGAGCACGACGGTGACGCCGCCGTCGCGCACGTCCTGGATCAGCTGCCAGGTGTCGCGCCGGGCACGCGGGTCGAGGCCGGTCGTCAGCTCGTCCAGGATGACGACGCGGGGCCGGCCGACGAGGGCGAGCGCGATGGACAGGCGCTGCTTCTGGCCGCCGGAGAGCCGGTGGAAGCGGGTGCCCAGCTTGGCGGCCAGGCCGAGCCGTTCGGCGAGCGGGCGCCAGTCGGCGGGGTGAGAGCAGAAGGCGCTGTACAGGTCCAGGGCCTCGCGCACGGTGATCTTGGGCTGGAGTTCGCTCTCCTGGAGCTGGGCGCCGAGCAGTCCGGTCACCCGGCCGCGTTCGGCGACCGGGTCGAGCCCGGCGACCCGGACGGTGCCCGCGTCGGGGACCCGCAGGCCCGCGACGCACTCGACGGTGGTGGTCTTGCCCGCGCCGTTGGGGCCGAGGATCCCGAAGATCTCCCCCTCCTGGACGGAGAAGGTGACTCCGTCGACCACGGGGCGGCCGGCGTAGGACTTGCGCACCCCGTTCACTTCGATGACTGCCATGGCACCGAGCATCCGCCCGGCGGGCCCGCCCCGGTATCGGCCATCGCGCTCGAACCGGCATCGGCCGATCGGTTGACGTCCCCTACGACCCGTGGGGGACGGGTGGCGGAATAAAACCGCAGGACCGATATCCGGACGGACCGTAGGCTCCTCCTGATGCGCCAGGAACATGTAGAACCCAAGGACCGGTCGGCCGTACGTTCGCTGCTGCGGCTGTGGCCGTACGTGAGGCCCGTACGGGCACGGCTCTTCGGGGCCGCCCTGGTGGCGATCGTCGCCTCCTGTCTGAGCCTGGTGATCCCGCTCGTCCTGAAGTGGATCGTGGACGGCCCTGTCGCGGACTCGGACCCGGGCGGGGTCTGGCTCGGCGCGCTGTACCTGCTGCTCCTGGGCGTCGCCGAGGCGGTGCTGTTCGGGGTGCGGCGGTGGATGGTGGCGCGTCCGCTGGCGGGGGTCGAGGCGTCGATGCGGGCGGATCTCTACCGGCACCTCCAGCGGCTGCCCGTGGCCTTCCACGACCGCTGGCCCTCGGGGCAGTTGCTGTCGCGCGGGACGACGGACCTGATGATGGTCCGGATGTTCCTGGCCTTCCCGCTGACCTTCCTGCTGGTCAACGCGACCACGATCCTCGTCGGCTTCGTGGTCCTGCTGCTCCAGGAGTGGACGCTCGGCCTGGTGCTGCTCGTGCCGGTCATCCCGCTGGTGCTCGTCTGCTCGGCCTTCGAGGCGAAGTACGCCAAGGTGGCGCGCCGCGCCCAGGACCAGGTCGGCGACCTGACGACCGTGGTCGAGGAGAGCGTGCTCGGCATCCGGATCATCAAGGGCTTCGGCCGCCACCGCACCCAGTCCGACGCCTTCCGGGCGCTCGCCGGGCAGCTGCGCGGCACGGAGCTGGCCAAGGCCCGGCTGCTCGCGCGGATCTGGACCCTCATCACCACGCTCCCCGAACTCGCCATCGGGGCCGCCCTGGTGTTCGGGACGATCGAGGTCGCCGACGGCGGGCTGTCGGCGGGCACCCTGGTCGCCTTCCTCTCCACGGCCCTCGCGCTGCGCTGGCCCGTCGAGTCGATCGGCTTCCTGCTGGCGATGAGCCAGGAGGCGGCGACGGCGACCGAGCGGTACTTCGAGGTGATGGACGCAGCCGAGGAGGAGGACACCGGCCGGGCGGTCTCGACCGGGGCCCCCGGGGCGGACGGCATCGTCTTCGAGGGCGTCGAGTTCCGCTACCCCGACGCGGAGGAGGGCTCGGCGCCCGTCCTGGAGCGCATCGACCTGCACGTCCGTCCGGGCGAGACCATGGCCCTGGTCGGCGCGACCGGGTCCGGCAAGACCACGCTCACCTCACTGGTGCCCCGGCTGTACGAGGCGACGGCCGGGCGGATCACCCTGGACGGCGAGGACATCACCGCGATGCCGCGCGCCCGGCTGCGGGAGCTGGTGTCGGTGGCGTTCGAGGAGCCGACGCTCTTCTCGGCGAGCGTCGGGGAGAACGTGCTGATGGGCGCCGAGGGGGCCGGCGAGGAGGAGCTGCTGCGGGCGCTCTCGGTCGCCCAGGCCGGCTTCGTCCAGGAGCTGCCGCACGGGGTGGACACCGAGGTCGGCGAGCAGGGCCTGAGCCTGTCCGGCGGCCAGCGCCAGCGGCTCGCCCTGGCCCGGGCGGTGGTGGGCCGGCCGCGCTTCCTGGTCCTCGACGACCCGCTCTCCGCGCTCGACGTGCACACGGAGGCCCTGGTCGAGGCGGCGCTCCGGCAGGTCCTGGCGGAGACCACGGCGGTGGTGGTCGCGCACCGGCCGTCGACCGTGATGCTCGCGGACCGGGTGGCGCTGCTGTCCGGGGGCCGGATCAGCGCGGTCGGCACCCATCAGGAACTCCTGCGCACCAACGCCGAGTACGCCTGGCTGATGTCGGGCGCGGACACGCCGGCCGGCACCGGCTCCGACACCCGCACCGGCTCCGGCTCCGGCTCCCGCACCGACACCGGCACCAGCGCCGACACCGGCTCCGACACCCGCACCGGCACTGGCTCCGACACCGGCACCCGCCCTCGCACCGGCACCGGCACCGGCACCCGCACCACCGAATTCCTGGGCACGAAGGCCCCTGCCGAGGAGGGCAGCACCCGATGACCAGCACGACGACCGGCCGGCCGGCCGAGCCCGCCGAACCCGGCGGCACCGACGGCACCGGCGGCACCGGCGGCGTGGAGGACCGGCTGACGGCCGCCCCGGAAGCGGCGGCCGGGGACCCCTTCGACCGCGACGACCTGCCGACCCCGCGCGGCGCCACCCGGCAGCTGCTCGCCTCGCTGCTGCGGCCGATGCGGGGGCGGGTGGCCGCGTCCGCCCTGGCCATCCTGTTGCAGCAGGCCGCGGTGCAGGCCGGGCCGCTGCTGGTCGCGTACGCCATCGACAGCGGGGTGCCCGCCTTCCGCGACGAGGACTACGGGCCGCTGATCGCCGTGGCGCTGGGCTACGCCCTGTGCTCGGTGGCCTCGGGCGCCCTGCAGTACGCGTTCATCCAGCTCTCCGCGCGGGTCAGCCAGGACGTCCTGCTCGACCTGCGCGGCCGGATCTTCCGCCACGCGCAGGCGCTCAGCGTGGACTTCCACGAGCGCTACACCTCGGGCCGGCTGATCTCCCGGTCCACGACCGACCTGGAGTCACTGCGGGAGCTGCTGGAGGAGGGGCTCCAGGAGCTGATCCACATCGTCCTGTCCTTCGTGTCCATCGCCGTGGTGCTGCTCTGGCTGGACCTGGCGACGGGCGCGGTGGCGGTGGCGTCCTTCCTGCCGCTGTACCTGCTGGTGCGGCTGTACCGGAAGCGTTCCTCGGTGATCTTCGCGGGGCGTTCGACGGCGATCGCGTCGGTCGTCGTGAAGTTCGCGGAGACCATGAACGGCATCCGGCCCGTCCAGGCGTTCCGCCGCGAGCGGATCAACGACGCGGCTTTCCTGGAGCTGAACACGCGTCACCGGGCCGCGAACGGCGACGCGATGCTGGAGAACGCGCGTTACGTCGTCGGCTCGCGGCTCGTCGCGAACACGGCGGTGGCCGCGATCGTGCTGTGGGGCGCCTACCGGGTGGCGGACGGCGGTCTCGCGCTGGGGGTGCTGGCCGCGGTGGTGCTCTATCTGCGCCGGCTGTACGACCCGATCGACCGGCTCAGCATGTTCCTCAACTCCTTCGAGTCCGCGGCCGCCTCGCTGGCGAAGATCGCCGGGCTGCTCGCGCAGGCGCCGACGGTCCCGGAGGCGCTGGAGCCCCGTGCGCTGCCGGCCAGGGCCGGGGACGAGCCGGGCCGCGAGGTCGTCTTCGACGGGGTGAGCTTCGGATACCGGACGGGCGGCGAGGTGCTGCCCCGGTTCGACCTGACGATCCCGGCGGGGCAGACGGTGGCCGTGGTCGGCTCCACGGGGGCCGGCAAGTCGACGCTCGCCAAGCTGCTCGCCCGGTTCTACGACCCGAGCGCGGGCCGGGTCCTGCTGGACGGCACCGACCTGCGCGACCTGGCCACGCCCGAGCTGCGGCGCGGTGTGGTGATGGTGACCCAGGAGGCGTTCCTGTTCTCCGGGACGGTCGCGGAGAACATCGCGATCGGCCGGCCGGAGGCAAGCCGGGAGGAGATCGAGCGGGCCGCGAAGGCGATCGGCGCCCATGACTTCATCACCGGTCTGCCCGACGGCTACGACACCGATGTGCGCAAGCGGGGCGGCCGGATCTCGGCGGGGCAGCGGCAGTTGGTGGCGTTCGCCCGGGCGCTGCTGGCCGACCCGGCGGTGCTGATCCTCGACGAGGCGACCAGTTCGCTGGACATCCCCGGTGAGCGCGCGGTGCAGCAGGCGATGGACACGGTGCTGCACGGCCGCACCGCGGTGGTCATCGCGCACCGGCTCTCGACCGTGGAGGTCGCGGACCGGGTGCTCGTGATGGAGCGGGGGCGGATCGTGGAGGACGGCGCGCCGGCCGAGCTCATCGCGGGCACCGGCCGGTTCGCCGGTCTGCACCGCGCGTGGCGGGAGAGCCTGGCCTGACGACCCGGCCGTCCGCCCCTTTTGTCCCGGGGGCGGACGGCCGGATCGCGCCACGCCTCCGCACTGTCTCGACAGGTGGGAACTTTCCGCACGTTCACATTCGCGTCGCACGCCGCTCTTCCGCCCGTAATACCGACGCGCCCTGCGCTTTCGGCGCGCGGGAGGGCTCGGCGGCCCCCGTGGCACCGCCGTGCGAAGATCCGCGAAACGTCCGCTTAACGAACACGTATCTTCCGGCAACGAACGAATTCCGGCCAAGTTGTTGACGCGGTCCTGACAGAGATGGCCGACTCCTGACACTCTTCACCCCGTTCCGCGCTCTGCTTGCTCTGCCCGGACGGCTCTCCCAGCCGCCGGTACCCCCCTCGCAGAAGGAGTCCGCGTGAGATCCACGCACAGCCGCCGTGCCACCGCGACCGGCGCTCTCATAGCCGCAGCCGCCCTCCTCGCCGTAGGCGTCCAGACGGGACCGGCCTCCGCCGCCCCGGACGACGGCACCGCCAGGACCGCCACCGCCTCCAAGGCGAACCCCGGCGCCCTGCCCAAGCAGCTCTCGCCCTCGCAGCGCGCCGAGCTGATCCGCGAGGCCACCGCGAGCCGGGCGGCCACGGCGAAGAAGCTCGGTCTCGGGTCCCGGGAGAAGCTCGTCGTCCGCGATGTCGTCCAGGACAACGACGGCACCACGCACACCCGTTACGAGCGCACCTTCGACGGTCTCCCGGTCCTCGGCGGCGACCTGGTCGTCCAGGAGACCGGGGCCGGCGCGACGGAGAGCGTCGTCAAGGCGTCCCGCGCCACCAGCGCCCAGCTGAAGGCCGTCGACACGGTCGCGGACATCACCCCGGCGGCGGCCACCAAGCAGGCGCTCGGCGCGGCGAAGGCGGCCGGTTCGGACCGGGCCGAGGCCGACACGGCGCCCCGCAAGGTCGTCTGGATGGCCTCCGGGACACCGCAGCTGGCGTACGAGACCGTGGTCGGCGGCCTCCAGGAGGACGGCACCCCGAACGCGCTGCACGTCATCACGGACGCCTCCACCGGAGCGAAGCTCTACGAGTGGCAGGCCATCGAGAACGGCGTCGGCAACACCGAGTACAGCGGCCAGGTCACCCTGGGGACCTCCGGCTCCTCCGGCGGCTACAACCTGACCGACACCGCGCGCGGCAGCCACAAGACGTACAACCTGAACCACGGCACGTCCGGCAAGGGCACCCTCTTCTCCGGCGCCGACGACGTCTGGGGCGACGGCAGCGCCTCGAACCCGGAGACGGCGGCGGCGGACGCCCACTACGGCGCGGCCGAGACCTGGGACTACTACAAGAACGTCCACGGCCGCACCGGCATCCGGGGCGACGGCGTCGGCGCGTACTCCCGCGTCCACTACGGCAACAACTACGTGAACGCCTTCTGGGACGACAGCTGCTTCTGCATGACGTACGGCGACGGCAGCGGCAACGCCAACCCGCTGACCGCGCTGGACGTGGCGGCCCACGAGATGAGCCACGGCGTCACCTCGAACACGGCCGGCCTCAACTACAGCGGCGAGTCCGGCGGCCTCAACGAGGCGACCAGCGACATCTTCGCCACCGCCGTCGAGTTCTACTCCAACACCGCCGCCGACCCGGGTGACTACCTGATCGGCGAGAAGATCGACATCAACGGCGACGGCACGCCGCTGCGCTACCAGGACAAGCCGAGCCGCGACGGCATCTCCAAGGACTCCTGGTACTCGGGCATCGGCAGCATCGACGTGCACTACTCGTCGGGCCCGGCCAACCACTTCTTCTACCTGCTGTCCGAGGGCAGCGGCGCGAAGACCATCAACGGCGTCAGCTACAACTCCCCCACCTCCGACGGCCTGCCGGTGACCGGCATCGGCCGCGCGAAGGCCGAGCAGATCTGGTTCAAGGCGCTCACCACCAAGTTCACCTCCACCACCAACTACGCGGGGGCCCGCACCGGCACGCTGGCGGTGGCCGGTGAGCTGTACGGCACCAGCAGCGCCGAGTACAAGGCCGTCCAGGACGCCTGGGCCGGGATCAACGTGGGTGCGCGCTCCGACGGCGGCACCGACCCGACGGACCCGGGTGACGGCACGGTCTTCGAGAACAAGACCGCCGTGTCCATCCCGGACGGCGGCTCGGCCGTCACCAGCTCGGTCACCGTCTCCGGCCGCTCCGGCAAGGCGCCCAGCGCCCTGCAGGTCGGCGTGGACATCACCCACACCTACCGCGGTGACCTGGTTATCGACCTCGTCGCCCCGGACGGCTCCACCTACCGGCTGAAGAACTCGAACATCAGCGACTCGGCGGACAACGTCAAGGCGACCTACACCGTCAACGCCTCGTCCGAGACGGCCAACGGCACCTGGAAGCTGAAGGTCCAGGACGTCTACAGCGGGGACAGCGGGAAGATCAACAGCTTCAAGCTGACCTTCTGAGCCCCGTCCGCGCCACCCCCCACCACGCGGGTCACCGCATGACCCGCCGCTGACACGGAACCGCCCGGGAGAAGAGACCCTCCTCCCGGGCGGTTCCGTCATGCCGGGGCGGCGCTCAGCGCAGCAGCACGCCGCCGCCCTCGCCGGCGGCCCCGGCCGGCTGCGCGACCAGGCCGAGTTCGGCGCCGCCGGCCAGCAGCCGGTGGGCGGGCAGCACGCGCACGGTGTAGCCGTACGGGCCCGTGCGGTCCAGGGCGAGCGGGCCCTCGTACAGCCAGTGGCCCTCCAGGTCCTGGCCGCCCGCCGGCTTCAGCGGGAAGACCTGGGCCTCGGTGATCGCGTCGGACGAGTCGACCCGCCCGGCCACCGCCTGGACCTCCACGTCGTCCGGCGCCAGCGCGCCCAGCGAGACCCGCACCCGCAGCGCCAGCGTGGACCCCAGCTCCGCCGTCGTGACGGAGGCGGTCGGCGCCACCGCCTCCACGTGGTCGACGGCCACCCCCGGCCAGGCGGCCCGTACCTTCGCCTTCCAGCCCGCCAGCTCCCGCGCCCGGGGCGCGTCCAGCGCGCGCTGGGCGAGCGCGGCGGGGGCGTACAGCCGCTGCACGTACTCCGCGACCATGCGGTCGGCGAGCACCTTGGGGCCCAGGGTGCCCATCGTGCGGCGGACCATCTCGATCCAGCGTCCCGGCAGCCCGTCGTCCCCGCGCTCGTAGAAGTGCGGGGCGACCCGGTCCTCGATCAGCTCGTACAGGGCGCCCGCCTCCAGGTCGTCGCGCCGGTCCTCGTCCAGCGCGCCGCCCTCGGCCGTGGGGATCGCCCAGCCGAAGTCCGGCTCGAACCACTCGTCCCACCAGCCGTCGAGGACGGAGAGGTTGAGGCAGCCGTTGAGCGCGGCCTTCATCCCGCTGGTACCGCACGCCTCCAACGGGCGCAGCGGGTTGTTCAGCCAGACGTCGCAGCCCGGGTAGAGCTTCTGGGCCATCGCCATCCCGTAGTCGGGCAGGAAGACGATGCGGTGCCGGACCCGGGCGTCGTCGGCGAACCTGACCAGCTCCTGGACCAGCCGCTTCCCGCCGTCGTCGGCCGGGTGGGCCTTGCCCGCGACGACGATCTGGACCGGCCGCTCCGGGTGCAGCAGCAGCGCCCGCAGCCGGTCCCGGTCGCGCAGCATCAGCGTCAGCCGCTTGTACGAGGGGACGCGGCGGGCGAAGCCGATGGTGAGGACGTCCGGGTCGAGCACCCCGTCGATCCAGCCGAGTTCGGCGGGCTGGGCGCCCCGGTGGCGCCAGGAGGCGTGCAGCCGCTGCCGGACCTCGGCCACCAGCTGTTCGCGCAGGGTGCGGCGCAGGTCCCAGAGCCGGCGGGCCGGGATGTCCGCGACGGAGTCCCAGCGGCCCGGGGTGCCGCCCGACTCGGCGCGCAGCCGGTAGACCTCGGGGGCCACCCAGGTCGGCGCGTGGACGCCGTTGGTGACGGAGGTGATCGGGACCTCCGGCGCGTCGAAGCCCGGCCAGAGACCGGCGAACATCTGCCGGCTGACCGCGCCGTGCAGCGTGGAGACCCCGTTGGCGCGCTGGGCGAGCCGCAGTCCCATGACCGCCATGTTGAAGACGCCCGGGTCGCCGCCGGGGTAGGTCTCGGTGCCGAGCTCCAGGACGCGTTCGGCGGGGACCCCGGGCAGTTCGCCGTCCTCGCCGAAGTGACGGGCGACGAGCTCGCGGTCGAACCGGTCGATTCCGGCCGGGACCGGGGTGTGGGTGGTGAAGACGGTGCCGGCCCGCACGGATTCCACCGCGGCGTCGAAGTCCAGGCCGGTCGCCGCGAGTTCGCGGATGCGTTCCAGGCCGAGGAAGCCGGCGTGGCCCTCGTTGGTGTGGAAGACCTCGGGGGCGGCGTGGCCGGTCAGCCGGCAGTAGGCGCGCACGGCGCGGACGCCGCCGATGCCGAGCAGCATCTCCTGGAGCAGCCGGTGCTCGCTGCCGCCGCCGTACAGCCGGTCGGTGACCTCGCGTTCGCCGGGGGCGTTCTCCTCGACGTCGGAGTCGAGCATGAGCAGGGGGACCCGGCCGACGTGGGCCTGCCAGATCTGCGCGTGCAGGGACCGGCCGCCGGGCAGGTCCAGGACGATCTGGCTGGGGGTGCCGTCGGCCTCGCGGATCAGGGTGAGCGGCAGCTCGTTCGGGTCGAGGACGGGGTAGTGCTCCTGCTGCCAGCCGTCCCGGGACAGGCTCTGCCGGAAGTAGCCGTGCCGGTAGAGCAGCCCGACGCCGATGAGGGGCACGCCCAGGTCGCTGGCGGCCTTGAGGTGGTCCCCGGCGAGGATGCCGAGCCCGCCGGAGTACTGGGGCAGGGCGGCGGTCACCCCGAATTCGGGTGAGAAGTAGGCGATGGCGGCGGGGAGCGCGCCGTCCTGCTCGCGCTGCTCCTGGTACCAGCGGGGCTCCTGGAGGTACGCGCGCAGGCCGGCGGACGCCTCGGCGAGCCGGTGCAGGAACGCTTCGTCCCGGGCCAGCTCGGCGAGCCGCCCCGCGGACACGGAGCCGAGCAGGCGTACGGGATCGCACTCCGCGCCGGAGCCGGCCGCCGGGTCGACGGCCCGGAAGAGCTCACGGGTCTCGGTGTGCCAGGACCAGCGCAGGTTCCGCGCCAGGTCGCTGAGGGGTTGGAGGGAGTCCGGAAGGACGGGACGCACGGTGAATCGACGAATGGCCTTCACGCGTTCCACCTTTACAGGGGACCTACGAATCCGAGCGGGACGCACCTCCATGTGCGCCGCTCCGTCACCCTCGACGGTAACCGTGTCCCCGGCGCGCCCGACACGGCGCGCGGCTTTCCCGTACGCCTCCCCCGTCCCGCAGGGCGTCACCGGGCCCGTACGTCACAGGCGTTATGGCCGATTCCTTCCCCTCATTCGGTCTTGTGGGCCTTCACGGCACAGGGAAAGCTGCCGGGTGGCGCCCATTCCCACCTCCCCCGTACGCCCGAGGAGATGACATATCACCGGATTGGCCCACCACGATGCGGGGGAAGGCTTCTCCGGTACCCGGAAAGAATGCATTCGGATGACAGCCGATGACGGTTCATCTCCGGCACGCGTGTGATTCATTCCCTGGCCGCCGGTGATCGGTCCCCGGTTCGTATACGACCTGTTTGGACTGCCATTCGAGTGAACGCGCACAGGAGCGGCCATGCCCACACCCCACCAGTCATCCACCGAGCGGCTAGAAAGGACGCAACCCCATCTTCGCGGCGCGCGCGTTCAGCCTTCGGCGCACGCTGCCCACTTTGCCGAGTCCGAGCTCCAGTCCCCAGGTGATTCCATGATCGGTCGCATTCCCGTTCTCGACGTCCATCCGCTCGTCGACTGCGGCAGAAGGCCCGCCAAGGCCGTTGCCGGTGAGACCTTCCAGGTCACCGCGACCGTCTTCCGGGAGGGCCATGACGCGGTGGCGGCCAATGTGGTGCTGCGCAGCCCGAGCGGGCGCCCGGGCCCCTGGACGCCGATGCGCGAGCTGGCCCCGGGCACCGACCGCTGGGGCGCCGAGGTCACCCCGGACTCCGAGGGCCGCTGGACGTACACGGTCGAGGCGTGGAGCGACCCGGTCGCCACCTGGCGCCACGCGGCCGGCATCAAGATCCCGGCGGGCATCGACACCGCGCTGGTCCTCGCCGAGGGCGCCGAGCTGTACGAGCGCGCCGCCGAGGGCGTCCCGAAGCGCGACGGCCGGGAGGCGGTGCTGGCGGCGGTGGACGCGCTGCGCGACGAGTCCCGGCCGGCCGAGGCGCGCCTCGCGGCGGCGCTGGCGCCGGAGGCCCGGGCCGCGCTGGACCGCCATCCGCTGCGCGAACTGGTGACCGCGTCACGGCCGCACCCGCTGGTGGTCGAGCGGCGGCGCGCGCTGTACGGCTCCTGGTACGAGATGTTTCCGCGCTCCGAGGGCGCCAGGTACGAAACCCCGAAGCCGCGCGGGGGCCGGGGCGCCAAGTCCGCCGAGCCGCAGCGGCCGCGGCTGGTCAGCGGCACCTTCCGGACGGCGGCCGAGCGGCTCCCGGCGGTCGCCGCGATGGGCTTCGACGTGGTCTATCTGCCGCCCGTCCACCCCATCGGCACGACGCACCGCAAGGGCCCGAACAACTCGCTGACCCCCGCCCCGCACGATGTGGGAGTGCCCTGGGCGATCGGTTCGGCGGAGGGCGGACACGACGCGGTCCACCCGGATCTGGGCACGCTGGAGGACTTCGACCATTTCGTGGAGACGGCCCGCAACCTGCGTCTCGAAGTGGCCCTGGATTTCGCCCTCCAGTGCTCGCCGGACCACCCGTGGGTGGAGAAGCACCCGGAGTGGTTCCAGCACCGGGCCGACGGCTCGATCGCGTACGCGGAGAATCCGCCGAAGAAATACCAGGACATCTATCCGATCGCCTTCGACAAGGACCTTCCGGGCATCGTCGCGGAGAGCGTGCGCATCCTGCGCTTCTGGATGGACCGGGGCGTACGGATCTTCCGCGTCGACAATCCGCACACGAAGCCGGTGATCTTCTGGGAGAAGGTCATCGCGGAGATCAACCGCACCGATCCCGACGTGATCTTCCTGGCCGAGGCATTCACCCGGCCGGCGATGATGCGCACCCTGGCCGCCATCGGGTTCCAGCAGTCGTACACGTATTTCACCTGGCGGAACACCCGCCAGGAACTCACGGATTACGTGACCGAACTGGCCGGTGAGACCGCCGCGTTCATGCGGCCGAATTTCTTCGTGAACACCCCCGACATCCTTCCGGGATACCTTCAGGAGGGCGGCAGGCCCGCCTTTGAGGCCAGGGCGGTGCTCGCGGCGACCCTTTCCCCCTCCTGGGGGGTGTACGCGGGGTACGAGCTGTGCGAGAACACCCCGATCCACCACGGCAGTGAGGAGTACCTCGACTCGGAGAAGTACGAGATCCGGCCCAGGGACTGGGAAGCCGCAGAGCGTGAGGGCCGTTCGCTCGCCCCGCTCATCACCTCGCTCAACCGGATCAGGCGCCGCCACCCGGCCCTGCAGCAGCTGCGTGACGTGCACTTCCACGCGTCGGACAACGACGCGGTGATCGCCTACAGCAAGCGTTCCGGTTCGAACATCCTTCTGGTGGTCGTCAACCTCGACCCGCACCACACCCAGGAGGCGACCGTCTCGTTGGACATGCCGCAACTCGGCCTCGACCGGCACGAGAGCGTGCCGGTGCGCGACGAGCTCACCGGCACTTCCTATCACTGGGGCAGGACGTTCTATGTGCGCCTTGAGCCGGGCGTGACGCCCGCGCACATCGCCGTCCTGCGACCGTCCCCGCCGACCGGAGGGTCACCCACACCATGATCGTCAATGAGCCCGTCCACGACACGTTCGAGGACACCCCGGCCAAGGACCGCGATCCCGACTGGTTCAAGCGTGCCGTCTTCTACGAGGTGCTCGTCCGGTCCTTCCAGGACTCCAACGGCGACGGCATCGGAGACCTGAAGGGGCTCACCGCCAAGCTCGACTACCTCCAGTGGCTGGGGGTGGACTGCCTCTGGCTGCCGCCGTTCTTCAAGTCCCCGCTGCGCGACGGCGGTTACGACGTCTCCGACTACACCGCCGTGCTGCCGGAGTTCGGCGACCTCGCCGACTTCGTGGAGTTCGTGGACGCCGCGCACCAGCGCGGCATGCGCGTGATCATCGACTTCGTCATGAACCACACGAGCGACCAGCACGAGTGGTTCCAGCAGTCCCGGACCGACCCCGACGGGCCGTACGGCGACTACTACGTCTGGGCCGACGACGACAAGCAGTTCCAGGACGCCCGGATCATCTTCGTGGACACCGAGACGTCCAACTGGACCTTCGACCCGGTGCGCAAGCAGTACTACTGGCACCGGTTCTTCTCGCACCAGCCCGACCTCAACTACGAGAACCCGGCGGTGCAGGAGGAGATCATCTCCGCGCTCCGCTTCTGGCTGGACCTGGGCATCGACGGCTTCCGGGTCGACGCGGTGCCGTACCTCTACCAGCGCGAGGGCACCAACTGCGAGAACCTCCCCGAGACCCACAACTTCCTCAAGCGGGTCCGCAAGGAGATCGACGCCAACTACCCGGACACGGTCCTGCTCGCCGAGGCCAACCAGTGGCCCGAGGACGTCGTGGACTACTTCGGCGACTACCAGTCCGGCGGGGACGAGTGCCACATGGCGTTCCACTTCCCCGTGATGCCGCGCATCTTCATGGCCGTACGGCGCGAGAGCCGCTACCCGGTCTCGGAAATCCTGGCGAAGACCCCGGCGATCCCGGACAACTGCCAGTGGGGCATCTTCCTGCGCAACCACGACGAGCTGACGCTCGAAATGGTGACGGACGAAGAACGCGACTACATGTACGCGGAGTACGCCAAGGACCCGAGGATGCGGGCCAACATCGGCATCCGCCGCCGGCTGGCGCCGCTGCTGGACAACGACCGCAACCAGATCGAGCTGTTCACCGCCCTGCTGCTGTCGCTGCCGGGCTCCCCGATCCTCTACTACGGGGACGAGATCGGGATGGGCGACAACATCTGGCTGGGCGACCGGGACGCCGTACGCACCCCGATGCAGTGGACGCCCGACCGCAACGCCGGGTTCTCCTCCAGCGATCCGGGGCGGCTCTACCTCCCCACGATCATGGACCCGGTCTACGGCTACCAGGTCACCAACGTCGAGGCGTCGATGGCCTCCCCGTCCTCGCTGCTGCACTGGACACGGCGGATGATCGAGATCCGCAAGCAGAACCCGGCGTTCGGCCTCGGCACCTACAACGAACTGCCCTCGTCGAACCCGGCCGTGCTCGCCTTCACCCGTGAGCACGGGGACGACCTCGTGCTGTGCGTCCACAACTTCTCCCGGTTCGCACAGCCGACGGAGCTCGACCTCAGGTCCTTCAACGGGCGTCATCCGGTGGAGCTGATCGGCGGGGTGCGCTTCCCCGCCATCGGTCAGTGGCCCTACCTGCTGACACTCGCGGGACACGGCTTCTACTGGTTCCGGCTGCGCAAGGACGCGCCGCCGAGCTGACGCGCGAGGGCCGCGTGCGGGGCGGTTACCGCCGCTCCGCACGGGGCACCCGCCCCCATACCGGGTGGTTCAGGAAGGTTCCTGGATTCTCCTGGCGTTTCTATCCCCTCATGTCGAGTCCGTACGGATCATCCTGACCCGACACGTCCCGCACAGCCGGACAGCCAATGCCGCAATCCGGGACACTCTTCGCATCCTGTGGTGTGCCCGGGGAAAGGACGCGATGCCATGTCGGAGGCTGCATCCGCTCAGGTCACCCTGGCGAACAGCACAGCCCTGATTCCGTCTCTCGGACCGCTGCTCCACGAATGGCTGCCCCGGCAGCGGTGGTTCGCGGGCAAGGGACGGCCCATCACCGCCTTCTCGCTCGTCTCGGCCACCGAGATACTGCCGGTGGACGGCGGCGACGGCTCCTCCCCCGGGCTCCTGCACCTGCTGGTGCGGGTCCACCAGCCCACGATGCCCGCCCAGCCCCCCGTGGACTGCTACCAGTTGCTCCTCGGGGTCCGCTCCGCGCTGCCCCAGCACCTGGCGCCCGCCGCCGTCGGCCGGGTGCCCGACGGGCCGCTGGCCGGGCTCGCGGTCTACGACGGGCTGCACGACGCGCGCCTGGCCTCGCTGCTGCTGGAACGATTGCGCACCCCCGGCCGGCTCGGGGCGGTCCGCTTCGACCGGGGCGCGGAGCCGATCCCGGAGGACCTGCCGCCCCGGGTGCTGGACACCGAGCAGTCCAACTCCTCGCTGGTGTACGGCAACGCGTACATCCTGAAGATCTTCCGCCGGGTCTTCCCGGGCACCAACCCCGACCTGGAACTGCCGCTCGCCCTGTCCCGCGAGGGGTGCGGGCGGGTCCCCGCGCCGGTCGCCTGGTTCGAGGCGGCGACCCCGGAGCGGCTGACGCTCGGGGTGCTCCAGCCCTTCCTGCGCGGTGCCCAGGACGGCTGGCAGCTCGCCCTGCGCGCCCTCGCCACCGGGCACGACTTCCTCGCCGAGGCGAGGGCGCTGGGCCGGGCGACGGCCGAGGTGCACACCGCGCTGGCCGCCGCCCTCCCGACCCCGGTGCTCCGGCGCTCCCAGACCGACGAGCTCGCCGCGGCCATGGTGGAGCGCCTGGAGGCCGCCGCCCACGCGGTCCCGGAGCTGGTCCCGTACGTCCCCGGGCTGCGCACCGCCTTCGACGCGGTCGCCGCGCTCGGGCACCGGGGGCGCAGCTGGGCCGCCCAGCGGGTGCACGGCGACCTCCACCTCGGCCAGACCCTGCGCGGCGCCGACGGTTTCTGGTCACTGATCGACTTCGAGGGCGAGCCGGCCCGGCCGCTCCCGGAGCGCCGCAGCCCGCAGCCCCCGGTGCGCGACGTGGCCGGGATGCTGCGCTCCTTCGACTACGCGGCCCGCTCGCACCGGCCCTGGAAGCCCGAGTGGGCCGCCCGCTGCCGGGACGCGTACTGCGACGGCTACGCCGAGGCGGCGGGCGCCGACCCGCGCGCCGAGCCGGAGCTGCTGCGCGCCCACGAGACCGACAAGGCGGTGTACGAGGTGCTGTACGAGGCCCGGCACCGGCCCGACTGGCTGCCGGTCCCGATGGCCGCGATCCACCGCCTGGCCTCGGTCCCCGCCGGCTGACGATGCCCCCTCCCCCGTACCGCCCCGTCCGCCCCACCCCGCCAACACCTCCGAGGAGGCAGTCCCTGTGACCGCCCGCAAGCCGTCCCGCAAGTCCGAGCCCGCCGTCCCCGCCACGCCCGCCGCCGAGCTCCCGCTCACCGAGGAGCCGATCGCCGCCACCCTCTCCTCGCCGCCGGCCGGGCCGCCCGCGAAGAAGCGCGCCCCGAGGAAGACCCCCGCGACGGGGGCCGCCGCCCCGGCGAAGCGCGCGAAGAAGGCCGCCGCACCGCCCAGGCCCCGCAGCGCCGGCAGCCAGGAGCTGCGCCCGGCCACCCCGCTGTCCGACGCCGACCGGGGCCGGCTGCTGGCCGGTGAGCATCACGCCCCGCACGATCTGCTCGGGGCGCACGAGGTGGACGGCGGGGTGGAGATCCGGGTGCTGCGCCCGTTCGCCCGGTCGGTCACCGTGCTCGCGAAGGGGCTGCGGGCGCCGCTGCACAGTGACGGGGACGGGCTGTTCTCCGGGGTGCTGCCGCTGCCCTCGGTGCCGGAGTACCGGCTGCTGGTCGCGTACGACGACAACGAGATCGAGGTCCACGACCCGTACCGCTTCCTGCCCGCGCTCGGGGAGCTGGATCTGCATCTGATCCGGGAGGGCCGGCACGAGGAGCTGTGGACCGCGCTCGGGGCCCGGCCGATGGAGCACCAGCAGGTCGCCGGGACGCGGTTCACGGTGTGGGCGCCGAATGCCCGGGGCGTGCGGGTGTGCGGTGACTTCAACTACTGGGACGGCACGGGCTTCCCGATGCGGTCGCTGGGCGCGTCCGGGGTGTGGGAGCTGTTCCTGCCGGGGACCGGGGAGGGCGCGCTGTACAAGTTCGACATCTGCCGCCCCGACGGTTCGCACACGATGCGCTCGGACCCGATGGCCCGGCACACCGAGGTGCCGCCCGCCACCGCCTCGGTGGTGACGGCCGCGCACCACGTGTGGCAGGACCAGGAGTGGATGGCGAACCGCGGCAACGTGCCGGTGCACGAGGCGCCGTTCTCGGTGTACGAGGTGCACCTGCCGTCCTGGCGGCCCGGTCTGTCGTACCGGCAGCTGGCCGAGCAGCTGCCCGCGTACGTGAAGGAGCTGGGCTTCACGCACGTCGAGCTGATGCCGGTCTCCGAGCACCCCTTCGGCGGCTCCTGGGGCTACCAGGTCACCGGGTTCTACGCCCCGACCTCGCGGATGGGCTCGCCGGACGACTTCCGCTTCCTGGTGGACGCGCTGCACCGGGCCGGGATCGGCGTGATCATGGACTGGGTGCCGGCGCACTTCCCGCGCGACGACTGGGCCCTCGCGGAGTTCGACGGCCGGCCGCTGTACGAGCACGAGGACCCGAGGCGGGCCGCGCACCCGGACTGGGGGACGCTGGAGTTCGACTACGGGCGGGCCGAGGTCCGCAACTTCCTGGTCGCCAACGCCACGTACTGGTGCGAGCAGTTCCACATCGACGGGCTGCGGGTGGACGCGGTGGCCTCGATGCTCTACCTGGACTACTCGCGCGAGGACGGCCAGTGGTCGCCGAACGAGTTCGGCGGGCGGGAGAACCTGGACGCGGTCGCCTTCCTCCAGGAGATGAACGCCACGGTCTACCGGCGCAATCCGGGGGTGGTCACCATCGCCGAGGAGTCCACCGCCTGGGACGGCGTGACCCGCTCCACCGACCACGGCGGGCTCGGCTTCGGGCTGAAGTGGAACATGGGCTGGATGCACGACTCGCTGGTCTACGTGTCCAAGGAGCCGGTGCACCGCAAGTACCACCACAACGAGATGACGTTCTCGATGGTGTACGCGTACAGCGAGAACTACGTGCTGCCGATCTCGCACGACGAGGTGGTGCACGGCAAGCAGGCGCTGGTCTCCAAGATGCCGGGCGACTGGTGGCAGCGGCGCGCCAACCACCGCGCCTACCTGGGCTTCATGTGGGCCCACCCGGGCAAGCAGCTGCTGTTCATGGGCCAGGAGTTCGCGCAGGGCGCGGAGTGGTCGGAGGGGCACGGCCCGGACTGGTGGCTGCTGGACCCGTCGTACGAGGCGTCCGGCGACCACCGCGGGGTGCGGGACCTGGTGGCCGACCTGAACAGGGTGTACGGGGCGACGCCCGCGCTCTGGCAGCGCGACACCCGTCCGGAGGGCTTCGCCTGGGTGGACGGGGGCGCCGCGGAGGACAACGTGTTCGCGTTCCTGCGCCACGACGCGAAGGGCGCGCCGCTGCTGGCGGTGTCCAACTTCTCGCCGGTGGTCCGGCACGACTACCGGCTCGGGGTGCCGGAGGGCCCCCGGCTGTGGGCCGAGGTCCTGAACACGGACGCGGTCCGGTACGGGGGCGGCGGGGTCGTCAACGAGGAGCCGCTGAAGCCGCAGGACGTGCCGTCGCACGGCAGGCCGTGGAGCGTGTCGCTGACGCTGCCGCCGCTGGCGACGGTGTGGTTCAAGCCGGCGTGAGACGGTGAGGGGGCGGGGCCCGGTGGCCTCGCCCCCTCGGGCGGTTCAGAGCACGTCCTCCAGCTCCTGGAGGAGCCGCCGCTTCGGGCGGGCGCCGACCATGGACTTCACCGGTTCGCCGTCCCGGAACACCATCAGCGTCGGCATCGAGAGGACGCCGTACCGGGTGCTGGTCCCCGGGTTGCGGTCGACGTCGATCTGGACGACGCGGAGCCGTTCGCGCTCCTCCTCGGCGATGGCGCCCAGGACCGGGGCGAGCTGGCGGCAGGGGCCGCACCAGTCGGCGGTGAACTCCACCAGGACGGGCCGGGTCTCCCCCCGTACCTCGGCGTCGAAGTTGTCGTCGGTGAGCTCGTCGACGCCCGTTGCGTGGATCATCTGTCATCCTCCCAGTTCGCAGCGTGGTTCGGGGCCGCCGGGCAGTCCGGCGGACGCCTCCAGCTCGGCGCGGGCCAGCTGGGCGCCCACCTCCGTGCGGACGGCCCGCAGCTGCTCGATGAGCCGGTCGAGCTCGCCGAGCTTGCGCCGGTAGACGGCGAGCGAGGCGGGGCAGGCGTCCCCGGCGGGGTGCCCGGCGCGCAGGCACTCCACGAAGGGCCGGGTCTCCTCCAGGTCGAACCCGAAGTCCTGGAGGGTCCGGATCTGCCGGATGAGCCTGAGGTCGCTCTCGTCGTACGTGCGGTAGCCGTTCACCGCGCGCCGCGCGGGCAGCAGCCCCCGCGACTCGTAGTAGCGCAGCGTCCGCGTCGTCGTCCCGGCCCGTTCGGCCAGCTCCCCGATTCGCATACGGCGACCGTAATCCTTTACGCCGACGTCAAGGCAAGGGCCGGCCGTGCGCGGCGGGCGGGTCCGCGGGCTCGGGGCGGCTACGCGCGGCCACCCCTCCGGGTGAATGACCGGTGGTGGCGGAGGGGGCGGTGGACGGGGGCGGGCACCACGGCGCTGGGGGATTCTCCTGCTCCGGGCCGCCCGTTCGTCCGGGCGGCGGCAAAATCGTCGTGCCGGACGGGTGACCGCTCTCGCTACGATCTGCTCCACTGTCGGCCGATGCATCCGGGTATGCACCTATGCACGTCATCTGACCTGCGTATATGCCGGCAGGCAGGAGGATTCGGCCGCCGTGCCGGTCCCGCGCCACGACCGGGAGGAGCGCAGGCATGGCGGATGAGCCGGGGAGCGAAGGCCGTGAGGCCCCTCCCGGAGTGCTGCTCGCGGGGCTGCTGCGCGGGTGGTGGGAGGCGGCCGGAGGACCGGACGGTGGTACGCGGCCCACGCAGCAGGCGCTGGCCTCGCGCCTCGGCATCGACCAGACCACGCTCTCGCGCTATCTGAACGTGAAGCACCCCTCCACGGCGCCGCCGCGCGTGGTCGAGGCGCTGCACGCCCACCTCGGGGCCCCCGCCGAAGAGCTGGAACAGGCACGGGTGTGGTGCGGGGCGGCCCTGGCGGACCAGAGCCGCCGGCGGGCCGTCGTCCACGGGCGGGAGGGAGCCGGCGGCCCCGGGGCCGCTGCCGGAGCGGGGCGGGACTCCGGTGCGCGCGAGAGCCGTCCCCGGGGCTCGCTCCTGCGCCGCCGGCTGCCGGTGGCGGCGCTGGCAGCGGCGGCCCTGGTGGCCGCGTTCGCCGCCGGCGCCGTCACACAGCAGCGCTGGAAGCCGGTCTCGACGCCCGCGGCCCGCGAGGAGGGACGGGCGGGTGCGGTCTCCGCGGCCGGGAAGACGCGCGCCTGGCCGGTGCTGAGGCGCAAGCGGCACGAGGACCAGTTCACGCCGGGCCGCGCCCTGCAGTACCTGCTGAAGGAGGAGGGTTACGAGCTGGAGGCGGACGGGATCTTCGGGGACAGGACGTACCGGGCCGTCGTGGACTTCCAGCGCGCGAACCACCTCCCCGCGGACGGCAAGGTGGGCCGGAGGACCTGGCCGGTGCTGGTCCGGGACATCGCGCTGGGAGACCGGGGCTTCGCCGTACGGGCCGCGCAGGAACTGCTGGACAACGCGGGCCAGGGCGCCACGGAGGTGACGGGGACGTTCACCCCGACGAACGCCGCCGACGTGAGCTTCTTCCAGCAGGCACAGGGACTGCACCCGACGGGCCGGGTCGACACGGAGACCTGGCTGGCCCTGCTGGTGAGCCAGAGCCCGCCCCAGGGCACGCCCTATCACCGGCCGGCCGCCACCCCTTCGGCGTCCGTGTCCCCGTGAGGGCCTGCGGCCCGGGGCGGCGCGGCGCCGGCACGCAGGGCCGCCCGGCCTCCTGCCTGGAGACATAACAGCAGGTCAGGGCGGGGCGTGCGCGGCTGCATCGATGCCCCTACGCAGGCATACGGCATCTCTTCGTCCCGCCTGTCCGGGCCGGGCAGCCTGGTGGTGCGCCCAGCGATCCGTTGCGGCGCCTCTCCCACCGGCTCTCCAGGAGTTCCTCATGTCCGCTGCCCGCAAGACCCTCTCCTCAGCCCTCTCGGCCGTCGTGCTCGCCGGCGGGCTCGCCCTCGGCGCGGCCGGCACGGCGCACGCCGACGGATGCGGCGCCGCCCGGGCCCCGAAGACCAGCGGTGCCACGGCCTCCTGGCGGGTCACCTGCCCGACCGGGAACTCGGTGCGGGTCACGGGCTGGGTGGAGGACACCCGCATGGACGGGGACTGCGCCGTCGTCCGCGTCGTCGCCAACAGCACGCAGAAGACGAAGAAGGCGTGCGGATCGGGCGTGCGTGAGCCCTTCGCCTTCGACTTCCGGGACCCGCTCGGCCCAGGTGCGCCTGGCCACCGTCTGATCCGCGCCCCGCACCCGCGCACCGGGCGCGGACCCGCGCCCGGACCACACCACGGCCGGACGGCCGGCCGCAACAGATGGAGCTGATGACCGCATGAAGACGTCCAAGCCGCTCGTCCACGGCGTCCTGATCACGGCGGCCCTGGCCGCGACCGTGGCGGCACCGCCTTCGGCCGCCGCCACCGCCGAGGCCGCCGCCCCGCGCACGGCCCTGGTGTTCGACAAGAACCCGAAGAAGCCCGGCGACTCACGGCTGCTCGTCTACCGGAACGGCAAGCTGCACGCCGCCTACCGGGCCGGGTCGGGCTACGGCGCCCAGGGCACGAACGACTGTGCCGTGGGCAGGGGCTGGATTCCGGACGGCAACTGGAGGATCAAGCTGAAGGACACGCGCTACAACGGCAGGCTCGTCAAGGGGTACGCGGTGTGGCTGGAGAACATGCCGTGCTCCACGAAGCGAGCCACCCGCACGGAGATGTTCATCCATTCCGAGATGAACCGTGACGGCAGCCGGGGGAAGACCGAGGCGCGCCGCTGGGACGGGCCGGGCGACTACGATTCCAACGGCTGCGTGAAGCTGAACCCGACGGACATCGCGAAGATGTTCAGGCTGCTGAACCGGATCGGCTGGCCGACCCACCTGCGCGTGACCGCGTGACCGGTCCGTACGCGCACGGCCGCCGCTCGTGAACGGTGAGGCGGCCGGTACGGGGCTCCCGTACCGGCCGCCTCACCGTGCGTCAGACCTTGGTGAGCGAGGGCCGCTCCTCGCCGCCCCTGGCCTCCGGGACGTGCGGCTCGCCGGTGTGGGCGTCGTCCGTCATCGTCGTCTCGTCGAAGGGCAGCGCGCCGGAGAGCACCCGGTCGGCCCGTTCGCGGTCGATCTCCTTGGTCCAGGTGCCGACGAGGACCGTGGCGACCGCGTTGCCCGCGAAGTTGGTCAGGGCGCGGGCCTCGCTCATGAAGCGGTCGATGCCGACGATCAGGCCGACGCCGTCGACCAGTTCGGGGCGGTGCGACTGGAGGCCGCCGGCCAGCGTCGCGAGGCCGGCGCCGGTGACGCCCGCCGCGCCCTTGGAGGCGATGACCATGAAGACCAGCAGGGAGATCTGCTCGCCGATGCTCAGCGGGTCGCCCGTCGCGTTGGCGATGAACAGCGAGGCCATCGTGAGGTAGATCGCGGTGCCGTCCAGGTTGAAGGAGTAGCCGGTCGGCACGGTGATGCCGACGACGGGCTTGCTGACGCCCATGTGCTCCATCTTCGCGATCAGCCGGGGCAGCGCCGACTCCGAGGAGGAGGTGGACAGGATCAGCAGGAACTCCCGGCCGAGGTACTTCAGCAGCGCGAAGATGTTGACCCCGGCGACCAGGCGCAGGATCGCGCCGAGCACCACGAAGACGAAGAGCGCGCAGGTGACGTAGAAGCCGATCATGATGACCGCGAGGGACTTCAGCGCGTCCACGCCGGTCTCCCCGACCACCGCGGCCATCGCGCCGAACGCGCCGACGGGCGCCGCCCACATGATCATGGCGAGGATGCGGAAGACGAGGCGCTGGATGTGCCCGATGCCGCGCAGCACCGGCTCGCCGGCCGGGCCCAGGGCCTGCAGCGCGAAGCCGGAGAGCAGGGCGATCAGCAGGGTCTGGAGGACCTCGCCCTCGGTGAAGGCGGAGACCAGGGTGGTCGGGATGATGCCGAGCAGGAAGTCCGTGGTGGACTCGCCGGCCCCCTCGGCCTGCTTCTCACCGGCGGCGCGGACCGCCTCGGTGATGTGGAGGCCGGAGCCGGGCTCCAGGATGTTGCCGACGATCAGGCCGACGGCCAGGGCGACCGTCGACATGACCAGGAAGTAGCCGAGGGCGAGGCCGCCGACGGCCCCGACCTTGGCGGCCTTGCGGACCGAGCCGACGCCCAGGACGATCGTGCAGAAGATGATCGGCGAGATCATCATCTTGATCAGGTTCACGAACCCGGTGCCGATGGGCTTGAGTTCGACGGCGGCGTCCGGGGCGACGAAGCCCACGAGGATGCCGAGGCCGACGGCCGCGATCACGGCGAGATACAGATACTTCGTGCGGTCCGGCTTGGTGCGTTCCGGCTCGGCGGCGCTCACTGCCACGGGGGTCTCCTCGGGTCGTCCTCGTCCCACCCCCGTGCCGGGGGTCCCGGCGACTATCCCGCCAGCTGTGACGGCGGTCACCCTTACGTGCATTTCGTTCATACGTTTTCGGCCAGGCAGACTGAGGGGATGCGTTTTCCCCGTACCCGACCGCGCAGCCTGGCCGGCCAGCTCTTCGCGTGGCAGGTGGTGCTGGTGGCGGCCGTCGTGGTGGGGTGCGCGTTCTTCGCGTACGTCTCCGGGCGCGGCCAGGCCGAGGAGACGGCGGAGCGGCAGGCGCGGGCGGTGGCCCTCTCGGTGGCCGGTGCTCCGTCGGTCCGGGAGGCGATCCGCGGCGACGACCCGTCCGCCGCGCTCCAGCCGTACGCGGAGCGGGTCCGGGAGGACACCGGGATCGCCTTCGTCACGATCATGAGCCCGGCCCGGGTCCGCTGGACGCACCCGGACGCGGACCGGATCGGCGAGACCTTCCTCGGGCACACCGCCCGGGCGCTGCGCGGGGAGACCTTCTCGGAGACGTACACCGGCACGCTCGGGCCCTCGATCCGGGTCGTCACCCCGGTCCGCGACGGCGGCCGGATCACCGGTCTCGTCAGCGCGGGCATCACCGTGGACCGGGTCTCCTCGCAGGTGCGGGCGCAGCTGGGCGCGCTGGCACTGGCGGCCGGCGCGGCCCTGGTGCTCGGCGGGCTCGGCACGTACGTGATCAACGCCCGGCTGCGGCGGCACACGCACGGGATGAACGCGGCGGAGCTGAGCCGGATGCACGACTACCACGAGGCGACCCTGCACGCGGTGCGCGAGGGGCTGCTGATGCTGGACGGGCAGCGCCGGATCGCCCTGGTCAACGACGCGGGCCGGGAACTGCTCGGCCTGGCCCCGGGCGCCGTCGGCCGCCGGGTCGCCGACCTCGATCTGCCGGCCCCGCTGACCGGGGCGCTGCTCGCCTCCGAGGAGCGGGTGGACGAGGTGCACCTGACGGCGGACCGGGTCATCGTCGTCAACACCCGTCCGGTGGTCGGCGGCGAGCGGCGCGGCACCGTGGTGACCCTGCGCGACCACACCGAGCTCCAGGCGCTGTCCGGGGAGCTGGACTCGGAGCGCGGCTTCACCCGGGCGCTGCGCTCCCAGGCGCACGAGGCGGCGAACCGGCTGCACACCGTGGTCTCGCTGATCGAGCTGGGCCGGGCGGACGAGGCGGTGGGCTTCGCCACGGCCGAGCTGGAGCTGGCCCAGGCGCTCACCGACCGGGTGGTGGGCGCGGTCGCCGAACCGGTGCTCGCGGCCCTGCTGCTCGGCAAGGCGGCCCAGGCGAACGAGCGGGGCGTGGAACTGGTGCTCGCCGAGGACAGCCTCATCGACGACGGCGCCCTGCCCGCGTCGCTCCCCGCCCGCGACCTGGTGACCATCCTCGGCAACCTGATCGACAACGCGGTGGACGCGGTGACCCGGGAGGCGGCCGTGCCCGGGCCTCGCGGGCGGGTCACGGTCACCGCGCTCGCCGAAGGGGGCGAACTGCTGCTGCGCGTCGCGGACAACGGGGCCGGGGTGGACCCGGCCCAGGCGGCCGAGGTGTTCCGGGCAGGCTGGTCGACGCACGGCGCGGGGCGCGGCCTCGGCCTGGCCCTGGTCCGGCAGGCGGCACACCGGGGCGGCGGGACGGTGGGCCTGGAGCAGGGGCCGGACGGGGGCGCGGAGTTCACCGTGCGACTGCCGCTGGCGGCGGGGGCGCGGGCGTGATCCAGGTGCTGGTCGTCGAGGACGACCCGGTCGCGGCGGACGCGCACCGGCTGTACGTGGGGCGGGTGCCCGGCTTCGCCGTGGCCGCCGTGGCGCACTCGCGCGCCGAGGCGGTCCGGGCGCTGGAGCGCGCCCCGGTCGACCTGCTGCTCCTCGACCTCTATCTGCCCGACGGGCACGGGCTCCAGCTGCTGCGCTCGCTGCGGGCGGCCGGGCACTCGGCGGACGTGATCGCGGTGACCTCGGCCCGTGACCTGGCCGTGGTCCGGGAGGGCGTCTCGCTGGGCGTCGTGCAGTACGTCCTGAAGCCGTTCACCTTCGCCACGCTGCGCGACCGGCTCGTGCGGTACGCGGAGTTCCGGGCGGCGGCCGGTGAGGCGAGCGGGCAGGACGAGGTGGACCGGGCGCTCGCCGCGCTGCGCGCCCCGGAGCCGGCCCGGCTGCCCAAGGGGCTGAGCGGTCCGACCCTGGAGGCGGTGACCGGGGCGCTGCGGGCGGCCCCGGACGGTCTGACGGCCTCGGCGGCCGGCCAGGAGCTGGGCATCTCGCGCATCACCGCGCGCCGCTATCTGGAGCACCTGGTGACGGTGGGACGGGCGGTGCGCAGTCCGCAGTACGGGCAGGTGGGGCGGCCCGAGCTGCGCTACCGGTGGCGGCCGGAGGGACGCTGAACCACAGGGCGCCCGCTAGGACTTTCCTACGAGCCGTGTTCTCGGGTGAACACACCGTGGTCAACGGGCCCCCGCCTCCCTACGGTGTCCCCGTGCACCCCTCTCCGCCTTTCAACGCCCCCGCCGCGCGAAGACTCCGCGAGGCCCTGGGTATGGCTCCCGGCCATGTCGCCTACGGTCTCGGCGCTCAGTACGGACTGCGGATCACCGCCGAGACGGTGGCCGCCTGGGAACGCGGGCTGGCGCTCCCCTCGGAGTACGAACTCACCGCACTGGCCGGGGTGCTGTGGTGCGCCCCGGGCGAGCTGCTGACGGCCGCGCGCAGCCTGCGCGAGCACCGGGTCTCCCGGGAGCTGTCGCCGGACGAGCTGGCCGCCCGGGTGGGGATGGCCGCCTCCGCTTATCTGCGGATGGAGGAGTCGGGGCGGTGGCGGGGCAACGAGCGCCAGTCCGCCGCGCTGAGCGAGGCGCTGGGGCTGACGCCCGCGGACTTCGTGACGGCGACCGGGCGCGAGGAGGAGCTGGCGGACCTGCTGCGCGGCGCGGTGACGACGCGGTGGCAGGCGTACACCCGGCCGGTGGGGAGGCTGGTGCCGCTGGACCGGCGCCGCCTCCAGGAGGTCCTGGAACGGCTGCACGGCGACTACCAGGCGCTGATGGTCTCCACGCTGAGCTGGAGCAGCGCGGGCACGGACCGGCCGGGCAACACCGGTGAGGAGGGCCGGGCCTTCCTCACCGGGATCGTGCCCCGCTTCTGGGAGACGGCCGG
The DNA here is from genome assembly GCF_007096885.1 of Streptomyces sp. 130. GTDB lineage: Bacteria > Actinomycetota > Actinomycetes > Streptomycetales > Streptomycetaceae > Streptomyces. Next base: position 114,223 of record NZ_VJNO01000011.1, read on the forward strand.
CCCTCCGGCATGACGGGAAAGAGCCCCGCGCCAAAAGACCACAGCCGCCCGGCGTAACCGGCTCAGAAGACCGACTCGGCCTCGTGCATCCGGTCCAGCGGGACCGTCTTGAGCTGGGTGACCGCCTCGGCGAGCGGGACCATCACGATGTCGTTGCCGCGCAGCGCGGTCATCCGGCCGAAGTCGCCGCGGTGGGCCGCCTCCACGGCGTGCCAGCCGAAGCGGGTGGCGAGGACGCGGTCGTACGCGGTCGGCGTCCCGCCGCGCTGGACGTGGCCGAGGATGACCGGGCGGGCCTCCTTGCCGAGCCGCTTCTCCAGCTCGACGGCCAGGCGGTTGCCGATGCCCTGGAACCGCTCGTGCCCGAACTGGTCGATCTCGCCCTTGGCGTACGGCATGGAGCCCTCGGCCGGGTGCGCGCCCTCGGCGACGCAGATGACGGCGAACTTCTTGCCGCGCGCGAAGCGCTCCTCGACCATCTTCACCAGGTCGTCCACCTCGAACTGACGCTCGGGGAGGCAGATGCCGTGGGCACCGCCGGCCATGCCGGACTCCAGCGCGATCCAGCCCGCGTGGCGGCCCATCACCTCGACCACCATCACCCGCTGGTGGGACTCGGCGGTGGTCTTCAGACGGTCTATGGCCTCGGTCGCGACGCCCACGGCGGTGTCGAAACCGAACGTGCGATCGGTGGAGGAGATGTCGTTGTCGATGGTCTTCGGGACGCCGACGACGGGCATCCCGGCGTCCGCGAGCATCCGGGCGGCGGTGAGCGTGCCCTCGCCGCCGATCGGGATCAGCGCGTCCATGCCGTAACGGCGGCTCAGCTCGGCGCAGTTCTCGGCGGCCTCGCGCAGCCGGGCGCGCTCCAGGCGGGCCGAGCCGAGGATGGTGCCGCCGCGGGCGAGGATGCCGCTGACCGCGTTCAGGTCGAGCGGCCGGAAGTGGCCGTCGAGGAGGCCCTTGAAGCCGTCCTCGAAGCCGATGACCTCGTCACCGTGACCGACGACGGCCCGGTGGACGACCGAACGGATCACTGCGTTGAGGCCGGGGCAGTCGCCGCCTGCGGTGAGAACTCCGATGCGCATCCTGTTCCGTCTCCTGCTCGCTGGGCCCGTCCGTTTTCGGCATCCGGAACGGGGGCTTCTTCCGCTTCCCCCGTACCGTGAGTCACGACGAGTGTCCCACGACGGGCGCGCGGCTCGCGCTCGCGGCTGCCCGGGGGCGGCCTGGGGACGCCCTCGCGGGGCAGTCGTCCGGCGGGCGGCCCCTGCGCCCCCACGGGTATCGTCAAACGGGCGATTACCACTCGAACCGGGCACCATACCGGACCAGAGACGACGGGAGGGCACGCGTGACGCGCAGCGTGTACGTGACCGGGATCGACCGGGGGGACGGCCGCCAGGTCGTGGACCTGGGCGTCATGGAGCTGCTGACCCGCCAGGTGGACCGGGTCGGGGTGTTCCGCCCCCTGGTGCACGACGACCCGGACCGGCTGTTCGAGCTGCTGAGGGCCCGCTACCGGCTCTCCCAGGACCCCGGCACGGTCTACGGGATGGACTATCACGAGGCGTCCGCGATCCAGGCCGAGCAGGGCACCGACGAACTCGTCTCCCGGCTGGTCGAGCGCTTCCACCGGGTCGCCGCCGACTACGAGGTGGTGCTCGTCCTCGGCACCGACTTCGCCGCCACCCAGCTCCCCGACGAGCTGGCGCTCAACGCCCGGCTGGCCAACGAGTTCGGCGCCTCGGTGATCGCGGTGGTCGGCGGCAGGGGCCAGGACGCGGAGTCGGTGCGCGCCGAGACCCGCAACGCCTACCGGGCCTACTCGGGGCTCGGCTGCGACGTGCTCTCGATGATCGTGAACCGGGTGGCCCCCGCCGACCGGGACGTCGTCGCGGAACGCCTCGCCGCGACGCTGCCGGTCCCGTGCTCGGTGCTGCCGGACGACCCGGCCCTCTCGGCGCCGACGGTCGCGCAGATCACCTCGGCCCTGGGCGGCACGGTGCTGCTCGGCGACGACTCCGGGCTCGCCCGGGACGCGCTGGACTTCGTCTTCGGCGGCGCGATGCTGCCGAACCTGCTGAAGGCGCTGACCCCGGGGTGCATGGTGGTGACGCCCGGGGACCGGGCGGACCTGGTGGTCGGCTCGCTCGCCGCGCACAGCGCCGGGACGCCGCCGATCGCCGGGGTGCTGCTGACCCTGGGCGAGCGGCCGGGCGAGGAGATCCTCACGCTGGCCGCCCGGCTCGCACCGGGCACCCCGGTCGTCTCGGTGGCCGGCGGCTCCTTCCCCACCGCCGCGGAGCTCTTCGCCCTGGAGGGCAGGCTGAACGCGGCGACCCCGCGCAAGGCGGAGACCGCGCTCGGCCTCTTCGAGCGCCATGTCGACACCGCCGCCCTCCTCGACCGGGTCTCCGTCGCCCGCAGCGGCCGGGTCACCCCGATGATGTTCGAGCACGAGCTGCTGGAGCAGGCGCGCGCGGACCGGCGCCGGGTGGTGCTGCCGGAGGGCACCGAGGAGCGCGTGCTGCGCGCGGCGGACGTGCTGATGCGCCGGGACGTCTGCGACCTCACGCTGCTCGGCGACCCGGACACCATCCGCAAGAAGGCCGCCGACCTCGGCATCGACCTGGCCGAGACCCAGCTCATCGACCCGCAGACTTCAGAGCTGCGCCAGTCGTTCGCCGAGCGGTACGCACAGCTGCGGGCGCACCGCGGGGTGACGGTCGAGCTGGCGTACGACGTGGTCTCGGACGTCAACTACTTCGGCACCCTGATGGTCCAGGAGGGCCTGGCCGACGGGATGGTCTCCGGAGCGGTGCACTCCACGGCGGCGACGATCCGCCCGGCGTTCGAGATCATCAAGACGAAGGGGGCCGAGCGAAGCTCGTCAGGCAGGGCGGCGGCGGGCGATGGGGGGACGAAGGGGGCCGAGCGAAGCTCGTCGGGCAGGGCGGCGGCGGGCGATGGGGGGACCAAGCCGGCCGCGTCGATCGTGTCCTCGGTCTTCTTCATGTGCCTCGCCGACAAGGTGCTGGTGTACGGCGACTGCGCGGTCAACCCGGACCCGGACGCCGAGCAGCTCGCGGACATCGCGGTCCAGTCCGCCGCCACGGCCGCCCGCTTCGGCGTCGACCCCCGGATCGCGATGCTGTCGTACTCGACCGGGACCTCGGGCACCGGCGCCGACGTGGACAAGGTGCGCGAGGCGACGGAACGGGTGCGCGCGAGCCGCCCGGACCTGAGGATCGAGGGCCCCATCCAGTACGACGCGGCGGTCGAGCCGAGCGTGGCCGCGACGAAGCTGCCGGACTCCGAGGTGGCCGGGCAGGCGACGGTCCTGATCTTCCCGGACCTGAACACCGGCAACAACACCTACAAGGCCGTGCAGCGCTCGGCGGGCGCGGTGGCGGTGGGGCCGGTCCTCCAGGGGCTGCGCAAGCCGGTCAACGACCTGTCCCGGGGCGCGCTGGTGCAGGACATCGTGAATACCGTGGCCATCACCGCGATCCAGGCCCAGGACGAGGAGTGACCCGCATGACCACCCCGAACACCGACAACGCGGCGGCGGCCGGGAAGCCGAGCCGGGTGCTCGTCCTCAACTCCGGCTCGTCCTCCGTGAAGTACCAGCTCCTCGACATGGACGACCGGTCCCGGCTGGCGTCCGGGCTCGTCGAGCGGATCGGCGAGGAGACCTCCCGGCTCGTCCACACCCCGCCGGCCGGGGGCGGCGGGGTGCGGGAGCGCGAGGGCCGGATCGCCGGCCACGACGAGGCGCTGAGGGCGGCGGCCGAGGAGCTGGCGGCCGACGGGCTCGGCCTGGACTCCCCCGACCTCGCGGCGATCGGGCACCGGGTGGTGCACGGCGGGCTGCGGTTCACCGAGCCGACCGTGATCACCGACGACGTCCTCAAGGAGATCGAGCGCCTGGTCCCCGTGGCGCCGCTGCACAACCCGGCCAACATCACGGGCATCCGCACCGCCCGGGCGCTGCGCCCGGACCTGCCGCAGGTGGCGGTGTTCGACACGGCGTTCCACACGACGATGCCGGAGTACGCGGCGCGGTACGCGATCGACGTGGAGACGGCCGACGCCCACCGCATCCGCCGCTACGGCTTCCACGGCACCTCCCACGCGTACGTCTCCCGCAGGGCGGCCGAGTTGCTGGGCAAGGAGCCGGCGGACGTCAACGTCATCGTGCTGCACCTCGGCAACGGGGCGTCCGCCTCGGCGGTCGCGGGCGGGCGGTGCGTGGAGACGTCGATGGGCCTGACCCCCTTGGAGGGGCTGGTGATGGGTACCCGCTCCGGGGACATCGATCCGGCCGTCACCTTCCATCTGAAGCGGGTGGCGGGGATGTCGGCGGACGAGATCGACGTCCTGCTCAACAAGAAGAGCGGCCTGGTGGGGCTGTGCGGTGACAACGACATGCGGGAGATCCGGCGCCGGGTGGACGCGGGCGACGAGCGTGCCGCGCTCGCCTTCGACATCTACGTCCACCGGCTGAAGAAGTACATCGGCGCCTATTCGGCGGTCCTCGGCCGGGTGGACGCCGTGGTGTTCACGGCGGGGGTGGGTGAGAACTCCGCCCCGGTACGGGAGGCTGCGATCGCCGGTCTGGAGGAGCTGGGCCTCGCGGTGGACGCCGATCTCAACGCCGTACGGTCCGGCGTGCCGCGGCTGATCTCGCCGGATTACGCGCGGGTCGCGGTCGCCGTGGTGCCTACCGACGAGGAGCTGGAGATCGCCACCCAGACCTTCGCACTGGTCGACAACTGAGCGGCCCCCCGCCCTTTTGTATCTTCCGCCAGCCGGAATATTCCGCAGCGAAACAAACCGATAGGATCCGCCTCATGCGCCGTTCCAAAATCGTCTGCACCCTCGGCCCCGCCGTCGACTCCCACGAGCAGCTCGTCGCTCTGATCGAGGCCGGCATGAGCGTGGCCCGTTTCAACTTCAGTCACGGCTCCCACGCGGAACACCAGGGTCGTTACGACCGGGTCCGCAAGGCCGCCGCCGAGACCGGGCGGGCGGTCGGCGTGCTCGCCGACCTCCAGGGCCCGAAGATCCGCCTGGCGAAGTTCGCCGAGGGTCCGGTCGAGCTGGTCCGCGGGGACGAGTTCGTCATCACCGCCGAGGACGTCCCCGGGGACAAGTCGATCTGCGGGACGACCTACAAGGGCCTGCCCGGCGACGTCGCCAAGGGCGACCCGATCCTGATCAACGACGGCAACGTCGAGCTCAAGGTCGTCTCCGTGGACGGCCCCCGGGTCCACACCATCGTCATCGAGGGCGGGGTGATCTCCGACCACAAGGGGATCAACCTGCCGGGTGCCGCGGTCAACGTCCCGGCCCTGTCCGAGAAGGACGTCGAGGACCTGCGCTTCGCGCTCCGCATGGGCGCCGACCTGGTCGCGCTCTCCTTCGTCCGGGACGCCAACGACATCAAGGACGTCCACAAGGTGATGGACGAGGAGGGCCGCCGGGTCCCCGTCATCGCCAAGGTGGAGAAGCCGCAGGCCGTCGAGCACATGGAGGGCATCGTCATGGCGTTCGACGGTGTGATGGTCGCCCGTGGCGACCTCGCCGTCGAATATCCGCTGGAGAAGGTCCCGATGGTGCAGAAGCGCCTGGTGGAGCTGTGCCGGCGCAACGCCAAGCCGGTGGTCGTGGCGACCCAGATGATGGAGTCGATGATCACCAACTCCCGCCCGACCCGCGCCGAGGCGTCCGACGTCGCCAACGCGATCCTGGACGGCGCGGACGCGGTCATGCTCTCCGCGGAGTCCTCGGTCGGCGCGTACCCGATCGAGACCGTCAAGACCATGTCGAAGATCGTGGTCGCCGCCGAGGAGGAGCTGCTCTCCAAGGGCCTCCAGCCGCTGGTGCCGGGCAAGAAGCCCCGTACCCAGGGCGGTTCGGTGGCGCGCGCGGCCTGCGAGATCGCGGACTTCCTGGGCGGCGAGGCGCTGGTCGCCTTCACCAAGTCCGGTGACACCGCCCGCCGCCTGTCCCGCTACCGGGCCGCGCAGCCGATCCTGGCCTTCACCACGGACGAGTCCACCCGCAACCAGCTGGCCCTCAGCTGGGGCGTCGAGGCCCACGTGGTCCCGCACGTGGACAACACGGACGCGATGGTCGACCTGGTCGACTCGGAGCTGCTGAAGCTGAACCGCTACAACGCCGGCGACACGGTGATCATCACGGCCGGCTCGCCCCCCGGGGTCCCCGGCACCACCAACATGGTCCGCGTCCACCACGTGGGCGGCCAGGACCAGGGCTGACGCCCGGCACGGCCACGGTGCCCCCGGTTCCTCCGGACCGGGGGCACCGCCCTTTTCAGACCGGCGGCAGCAGATCGCTCGCGCTGACGGTGCGGCTCAGCTCGGGATACGCGAAGTCCACCTCGTCGTTCTCGCGGCGCCGCAGCCCGTAGAACGCGCGCGCCTGCTCCTCGTCGGCGAGCGTGAGCGGTACGCCCTGCGGGAGGTACGGCACTCCGGCGCGGAAGCGGAGGACGGTCTTCGACGTCCGGAACGTCAGGCCCAGCCACTCGTTGTCCCCGGCCCGTCCGGCCGGGTCCGCGACGATCCGGTGCCGCAGCCGCCGGTTCGCCGCCACGGAGAAGGCGACCACGCCGTTGTGGACGAGCGGGATCTCCAGCACCCCGGCGCCCGGGTCCTCCTTCGACTCGAAGACCAGCTTCCGGCGCGGGTCCGCATCCGGGTCCCGGTAGCAGGAGAAGACGGCGATGCAGGAATCACCGGCCAGGTCGAGCGCCTGGTCGCAGTGGCGGCCCATCGTGGTGCAAGCGCTCGTGTAGCGCTCGGCCAGCGCGTTGTCGAAGGCGGCCGGGAGCCCCGCCCGCTCCCGTACCTCCCGGGCCAGCCGCTCGTGCACCTCCCGGAAGCGCAGCGCGGGACGCGCGTACCGCGTCGTCGTCCGTACGAGCGGCACACCGCCGTCCGCGTCCGGCCTGGTGAGCACGGCGGCCTTGCGGCCCTTGCCGACGTCCTCCATGGGCGTGGCCGCGCACAGCTCGGCGAAGCGGTCCGCCGCCGCCGGCAGCGAGCACCGGACGATGTCCTCAGATCCGGGGAGCACGGTAGTCCCCCGCGTTCATGCTGAACCGGAACCGGTCGCCGTAGTCGATGAACGACGTGGACCGGTTCTCCTCGGCGTACAGCGCGCGCAGCTCCGCCATTCCCGCCTCGGTGGGCTGCTCCAGCTCCACGGGCCCCGCGGCGCCCTTGAGGTACGTACGGCCGTCCCGGTGCACGGCTTCGGTGCTGGAGCAGCGCACCACGTATCCCAGGCGGGTCGGCAGGTACTCGGCGTTCAGCGTGGAGGGCCGGACCTCGTGCGTGTACAGCCGGTTGGTGGACAGCGGCATGAAGAACACGGACCCGGGGTGGAGCGTCAGCGTGAACTGCGCGGGCCGGTCGTCGCGTTCGGCGGCCGGGTCCTTGAGCCGGAAGCGGAGCCGGGTGAGCGCGCTGGCGCGCCCCACGCCGTAGTCGTAGGGGTCGTCGGCCATCGGGCTCAGCCCGTCGAGCCGGTCGTAGAAGGTGCAGAAGGCCATGATGCCGTTGCGGGGCATGTCCTTGGTCTTGTCGGCGTGCGACGAGATCCGGGCCTTGGTCTGCTTCCGCTCCGTGGTGGCAGGGGTGTTGTGGTACGTCTGCGCCAGCACGTGGTTCAGCGGCGCGTGGCCCCGGAAGACGGTGGCCGCTTCGCGGTTCAGCGCGTCGACGATCTCCGTGTCGGTCGCGCGGAAGTTCTCGGTCGGCCCGGACAGGTTCGTGGAGCACCGGAGCAGCCGGAAGTGCAGCGCGTCCCCGTCACGGGTGACGGGCGTGAGGTAGATGCCGGTGCGGTGGGCCGTGCCGGCCTTCGTGGACTCCGTCAGCGACTGGAACGCGTGCTCGGCACGGATGCGCCGGAAGTGGTCCTCGTCCGGCGCGAAGAACCTCGGGTGATACACCCCGCCGCCGAGGCCGGCCCCCGCCTCGGTACGCGCTTCCCCCGGCTGTACCGCGTACATCGAACTCATCCGTCCCCCACATGCAAACCTCGGCCGAGCCCGGCAACGGCCCGCACCCGGTGGGGTGTCGGGCCGCCGCCATGCTAACGAGAGGCGCCAGGCGCGGTCCTCCCGCGGGCGTCAGGAGAACATGACACGGTAGATGTCGTAATCTCGCCCGGAGTCAGTACTCAGCACGTTCCGCCACGGGACCGACCGACTGCGGGTGCGTAACGGAACGATCCGGACGGTGGCAGCGCTCCGGAGCAAGATCGGCTTGACGAACCAGCAGGTCTACGACCTGACCGTCGACAACTTGCACACGTTCTGCAGAAGACGCTGAGAGGCTCACCATTATCCCGAAAAGGGCGAAGGGGCATAAATGCGGATATTACGCCTACACGGGGTATCCGCAGTGAGGGCGTCGATGCATCGGTCAACTGAATTCACTTTCGGCCTCCCATGGGTGGTGAGCTTCTTCCATCAGGACTGGAGGCTCGACGCGTCAACGGAAGCCGATGCCGTCGCCGGTCAGTTCGTGGAGGAGCTGGAGCCGCAAGCGGTACTGCTGGTACGCCGCGATGCGCAACTGCTCCACGAGCGGCTTCCCGCCGAGCGGATCACCACCCTGTGGAATGGATGCGTGGAGAGCGGGGAGCGCTTCTTCCGCAACAGCCGGCTCGCCGACGGTGCCGAATGGATGCGGCAGGTGATCGCGGTGTGCGACGAATGGATCCTCCGCCATCCGCATACGGTGACTCTTTCCGAGGCGGACCAGTACGAGGGCCGGGAATTGGACGGCCGGGTTCGGAGCGCGATCGCGGAATTCGAGGACTGGTTCGACCGGGGGATGGTCCAGGCGCTCATCGAGTGCGTCGAGCTCTGCACCCCTGACCTTGCCTTCCGGCTGCTTCTTCAGGCATTGCCCAGAGCAAGCGCGGCGTCTTCTCCGGACTACCTGGAGCTGTCGAAACAGCAGTACGCACGGCTGGCTTCCCTGGGACGGGAGTTCCGGTACGGCGCCTATGTCGTGAGCGACGTCGAATATCTCGCACGCGCGTAACCGCGGCACCGAGAAGCACCACCGCAGGAAAGGCTGTGGGCCGCACCCCGGGGTGCGGCCCACAGCCTTCGTGCGAATCCCGGACGCGTCAGGCGTCGTCCTGGGTGAAGTAGTTGTGCAGTCCCGGGACGGTCAGCGTGCCGCCGAACTGGCCGGCCTGGGTGACCTTGACGTGGGTGAAGAACGCGAACGGGACGTTCAGCGGGGGCGGGGTCTCAGGGCTGAAGGTGATCGGAAGGAAGCCGAAGAGGTTGCCCTTCAGCTCCTCGGTGTACATGGTCACCGTGCCGTGGCGGATCGTGGAGGTGGAGCCCTTCCGCGCCTGCACGTGGCCCGTGGTGCCCGGCATCGGGCCGACCGTCAGCTGGTGCAGGTCCTTGATGTCGATCGAGGTCGCGGTGAACTTCAGCACCTTCTTGGTGGCGCCGTCGCCCGTCCGTACCTCCACGATGCCCTTGTAGTCGAGCCCGTTCAGGGTGAGCAGCGAGCTTTCCAGAATCCACGGGTCGGTGGGCAGGTTCGGGATGCCCGGCTCCAGCTTCGCGTTGGCCAGGGCCTCCGGGTCCGGGGTCGGGCACGGGAACGGTTCCTTGGCGCCGTCCGGGATGTCCTCGTCCTTCTTGGCTTCGGTGCCCTTGACGTCCTCGTCCAGCTCCTCGACCGTCCGGCCCGCCTTGCCGGCCGCTTCGCGGATGGCCTCGGTGGTTTCGCCGACGGTGTCGGTGGTGTCCTTCACCGCGTCCTTCGCCGCGTCGGTGGCCTTGTCCGCGGACTCGTCCTCACTGTCCGCGGACGCGGTCGGCTTCGGGGACGCCGTGGTGGGACTCGGGGACGGGCTCGCCGTCTCCTTGTCGTCCGGGCCGTCGAAGAGGTCCTTGAGCGCGTCGCCGAGGCCCAGCGGGTCGAGCGGGTTCTTCGTCTTCGTGGGCGACGGGGTGGCCGCCGGCGTCTCGGCCGGGGCGGCGTCGGTGCTCTTCGCGGCGTCGGTGCTCTTCGCGGTGTCGTCCGCCGTGCCCGTGGCCGTGGGCTTCGGGGTCGCCTCGCCGGTCGTCCCCGGCGTCGGCTTCGCGCTCTCGCTCGTGGACGGCGACGGCGTCTTCGACGCGGAGGGCGTCGGGTCCGCCGACTCGCTCGGCTCGTCGGAGCGCGTGACGCAGGGGCCGGGCGCGAAGGGGATGTCCGTGGTGTCGTCGGCCATCGCCAGCCGGGGCGTGAGGCCCATCCCGACGAAGACCGCCGTCGGCATCGCGGCGAGCGCGAACGCCTTCTTGCCCGCGGGCATGTGGAGCTTCGTCAGCAGCGACTTCCTGGGGGCGGCGTGGCGGGGGCCCCTGCGTTCCCGGGTGCCGCCCTCGTCCGCGCGGTTCACCTGCTCGTCGTCACCCCGCACGGTGCCTCCCGCCCTCGGACTCGACCGTGGTGTCGTACGGGGCCGGCTGCTCGGGAACACCCGCCCCGTGGAGCGCGCCCTCGGGGAGCGATTCGTCGTTCGCGAACGTGACGGTCTCCGGGGTCTCATCGGCGGCGGGCTCCTCGGCCGCCGGTGGTTCGCCCGGGGCCCAGGACACGGAGAGCGCGCCACCGAGCAGGGCGAAGACGAAGCCGATGACGAAGCCGCCGATGTTGGCTACGGGTATCGAGATGAGGGCCAGCAGAATCGCCGCGACTCCGGCGAACACGCGGACGATGCTGTGGAACCACATCGTCAGGCCCAGCGTGACGAGCAGGACACCGATGATCAGCGAACCGGCGCCGGCCGTGGTGGACATCGCCAGCGTCATGTTGCCGAGGTGCATGTTCGCGTACGGGAAGTACATGATGGGCACGCCGCCCAGCATGGTGAACAGTCCGGCCCAGAACGGCCGGTCACCCCGCCAGGTGCGGAAGCCTCGCCGGGCGACGGAGAGGTAGTGCGCGTTCTGCCCTTGGGATTCGGGGCTCATGGAAAACAGCTCCCTGGAACCGGTACTGCTGTGAGAAGGAGAGGGGTGGGCGAGCGGGTACGCGAAGCGCCCCCGCCCGCCCGGGCGAGTGCTTAGTAGCACTCCACGCCGGCGCCGGAGCCCCTGTGAAGGCGCAGCTTCAGACCGCTGAGGTTGAAGGTGCCGGCCGTCGTGGCCCACGCCTTCTGGCGGACGCCGGTCAGCACGGCCTTTTCGGCGCGCTGGGAGAACCCGTTGGGGTCGGCCTTGGTGCCGGGCTGAATGCCGATGCTGCCCGGCTTGTCCGTCTTCAGCGAACCGGCGGCGACACCGATGTCGATGTTCTTGAACTTGGCGTCGCCGTCGAGCTCCGACACGTCGAGGTAGAGGTCCTTGGCGTAGACAGCCTTGTGTCCGTCGCCACCCGCCTCCAGCTTCAGGGTGATGTCTCCGAGGCCGAACGGCAGCTTCGGCGTGACGACCGACTGGCACATGTTCGTGATGTATGCCTTGCTGAAGCCGGACACGGCCACAGCGTGTCCCTTGCCATCAGCAACCTTGGGGTCGGCACCCTGCTCGGTGGCCACACTGCCGTACTGCACGAAGTCGTAGCCCACGAGCTGGCCGGCCTTGACCTTGAACTCCTGCCCCGACACGCTGAACGACGCGGCGAGCGCGCCCTGCGCCAGGCCCACGCCGACGGCGGCGGTGGCTATGACGCTCGGCACCATGACGACAGCGAAACGCTTCCATCTCGTGCCACCGCGAACCTGGGAACTCATACTTTTCCTCCTTCTCGGACGTACATCTCCGGTCAGGCATCCTGCCCGACCTGGGATGGGAGAAGTGCTACGTCCTCGGAAAGGAGAGCGCCCGGATACGGAGGCTGTACCGCGTCCGCATCACCGGCGATCACCCCCGAGCGACAACCACTGGTCACGCGTGTACGCGACCTGATCGGACAGGCCCTGCCGGCCGGCAGGAACCCCCCTGTCCGGAGCCGGCGCCACTGGCCGCCGGCCCGCCCGGTGGGGACCCAACGGAGCCGCCGCTCCCGGCTGGCTGCCGGACTGGCGTGATTGGACCGAGCGTGGCCGATCGTGGTCCATTCCCGGCCGGGACACAAGGGGGTTCGTTACTCGCTGGTAATGCCCCCATAACCGGGCCACGACCCGCCGGCACCGGGCGGCCACACAGGGTTGCCCCGGACCAACGGACGAAAGGGAGGAAGGCTGAGCGAAACGGGACGGATCCCAAGGATCGATTTACTGCGAGTAACAGGCCGTGCTTTTATCAAGATTTGGTAAAGCAGGGCCCACTCTTATCGCCCGGTCGCGAAAACGGCCGCGGCGCCCGGAGGCCGCCGCGGCCGTGTTGTCAGTTCAGAACAATCGGATCGGACAGACCGGATCAGAACAGGACGCGCGCCAGCGCGGTACGCGCGGCACCGACCCGCGGGTCCTCCGGGCCGATCACCTCGAAGAGGTCGAGCAGCCTCAGCCGCACCCGGTCGCGGTCCTCGCCGAACGTCCGGCGCACGGTCTCGACCAGCCGGCCGAAGGCGTCCTCCACATGGCCGCCGACGAGGTCGAGGTCGGCCGCCGCCATCTGCGCGTCCGCGTCGGCCGGCTTCTCCGCCGCGTCCGTCCGCACCTTCTGCGGGTCCGTCGCCTGGACCCGGCCCAGCAGCTCGGCCTGGGCCAGGCCCAGCTTCGCCTCGGTGTTCGCCGGGTCGTCGGACAGCACGTTCTTGTACGCCTGGACGGCGCCCGCGAAGTCGTTGGCGTCGAGCGCCCGCGCGGCCGCCTCCAGGAGCGAGTCGTACGGGCCGGGCGGGGCCGGGGCCGCCGCCTGCGGCTCACCGGCGGCCGACGGGTCGACCGCGATGCCGGTGAGGCCGAAACGCTCCTCGCCGACCTGGATCAGCTGGTCCAGGGTCTGCCGGATCTGGGCCTCCGGGGCCGCGCCCTGGAAGAGCGGCAGCGCCTGACCGGCGACGACCGCGAAGACCGCGGGGATGCCCTGGATGCCGAACTGCTGCATCAGCATCTGGTTGGCGTCGACATCGACCTTGGCCAGCAGGAAGCGGCCGTTGTACTCGTGGGCCAAGCGTTCCAGGAGCGGGCCCAGCTGCTTGCACGGCTCGCACCACTCGGCCCAGAAGTCGATGACGACGGGCACTTCGGCGGAGCGCTGGAGGACGTCGTGCTCGAAGCCCGCCTCGTTGACGTCGATCACGAGGGAGGAGGCGGGGACGGCCGCCGGGCCGCCCTGCCGCGCGGACTCGGCGCGCGCCTGCTCCGCCTTCGCCTTGGCCTCTCCGGCCGCCTTCACCGCGGCGAGGTCGACCACGCCGCTCATGGACATGTTTCTGGGCTGCATGCGTACATCCTCCCCCTTCGGTGCGCCGTTCCGGAAAGCGATACGAGAACCGCGCCCGTCCGCGGTCCCCGCCGGTGTGCGGGGTGGACGGACAGACACGGTCGCGGGGCCCCTGAAAGACCCGGTTCGGCGCCCGGTCCCCACCCGGCGCCTGTGGCTGTCGTTCGTTCGTGGCGCCCGCGACGGCCCGGACCGTCGCCTTACGCTACGACCCGTAGCGTAACTGGCCAGACCCCCTCGCACACAAGGGCGTTCGGTGATCTGTCTCACGGCGAACGAGGTCGGTCTGATTTACCTACTGGCGGGTATGGTCTCGGCATGCTCAGCCGCAGCCACCCCAAACCCGCACGATCGGGACGCCCGCGCAGCGCCGAGGCCGACGAGGCGATCCTGGAGGCGACCAGAGCCTCACTCGTGGATCTCGGCTGGTCGAAGCTGACCATGGGTGACGTGGCGACGCGCGCCGGGGTCGCGAAGACGACCCTGTACCGGCGCTGGGCGGGCAAGAACGAGCTGGTCGTGGACGCGGTCGCGGTGCTCTTCGACGAGCTGGAGATGCCGGACCTGGGCAGCCTGGCCGCCGATGTGGAGGCGGTCGTGCTGCAGTTCGCGGCCCTGCTCGACCGGCCGGAGACCCGGACCGCGCTGATGGCGGTGGTCGCCGAGTCGACGCGGGACGAGGCGCTGCGGGCCCGTATCCGCGACTCGATCGTCAACCGGCAGAAGCGGCTCGTCCTCCAGGGGCGGCGGCGGGCGCAGGAGCGCGGCGAGCTGCCCGTCGAACCGGACGGCGCGACGGCGGACCTGACGGCGGACCTGATCTTCGATGTGATCGCCGGCGCGGTGGTGCACCGGACACTGGTGAGCGCCGAGCCCGTCGATGCCGACTGGGCCCGGCGCTTCACGCTGCTGCTGCTGGCGGGGCTGGGCGCGGCCGCCGCCGGTTGATCTCAAATTGTGACGAGAGGGAGTTCCTGGCGACAGTAAGATCATTTTCGCTTTGCTTCGCCCGCGAGAGACGCCAGGAAAGAACAACGACATGAGACTGCATAGGGCCCTCCCGATCGTCGCCGTTTTGTCGGCCCTGCTGGTGACATCCGCGTGCAGCGGCGAATCGGCGGATTCCGGAAAAGGGAAGCCCAAGGCGACCGAAGCCCGGAGCGCCGAGGAGAAGGAAGCCGCGGAGGCCGAGCGGCTCGGTGCCCTGGACACCAAGCACCTGGAAAAAGTGACCGTCACGGGAAAGGTCAAGGGCGTCGAGGCCAAGAAGGTGGCCAAGGCGGAGGTCGAGGCCGGGCGGGGCATGAAGGCGGACAAGAAGGAATGCCAGCCGCTCGCCAGCCTCATCGGCGGTTTCACGCACATTCCGGCCGTGAGTGAGACGCACCGCTCCCTCACACCGATCGAGGCGACCGACGCGACGGTGGGCTCGATGTGGCTCGCCTCGCACTCCGAGAAGAACGCCGTCCAGGTGATGAAGGACCTGCGGAAGGCGGTCACCGCGTGCCCCAAGGGATTCCACACGCTGGGCCTGGCGTACGGCAAGGTGGAGAAGCTGCCCGCGAGGGACTTCGGCGACGAGAGCGTCGACTACCGGATCACGGGTGACGTCGGCAAGCAGAAGGTGCCGATGACGTACACGGTGGTGCGCAGCGGTGGTGTGATCGCCGTCTTCTACGGGGTGAACATGCTGGACGAGAAGAAGGCGGCGATTCCGAAGGCGCTCGTGCAGGCGCAGCTCGACCGGATCGGCAACGTCACGGACTGACAGCGGCGGTCCGCCCGGGGCGGTGCCGCGCCCGCGCCCGGGCGAGCCGCGACACCTTCTCCGACGTCACCCCACGACCCGGATCAGGTAGGGACTCATGTCGTCATCGGCGTCTTCGGCGCGGAGTCCGGCGGATTCGAGAATCGCGAGCAATGTGGCGTGCATGTGCTTCGTCACGAAACCGTAGTGCTGGAATTCCGCCGATCCGACATCCCCGCGCTGCGCACTCTCCACCGCGGCACGGCTCAGCGCCGGATCGATGAGCCACCGGACGAAGACCCCGCCCCCGGAGTCCGCGGTCGGGTCGGCCCAGACCAGGGCGCCTCGGGCGCCGGACGGCTCGTTCACGTCCCGGTGCACGGCAAAGCCGGCCAGCGTCAGCGATTCGGCCGCCCTGTCGGCCAGCCCGTCCCTTTCGGCGGCCTCCGCCTCGCTCACCTTTTCGACTTCGAACATTTCCGTTTGCCACCATTTCGACATGTAGTTGCTTGGAGGGGTGGGGGGGGGGGGGGTGGGGGGGCCCCCCCCCCCCCCCCCTCTCCCCCCCACCCACCTCCCCCCCCCCCCCACTAGCCCCGTTGCTGGGGGGGGGGGGGGGGGGCCCCCCCCCCCCCCCCCCCCCCCCCCTCCGTATCTTACGGGCCTGGCCGGCCGGATTCAGGGGTCAGGGGACTTACTGAGCCTGGATCATTTTTGCCAGCAGGTCCTCGAACGCACTGTTCATCAGTCCGTCCGATCCCCACTGCACGGACCAGGTGATCTCCGTGCCGTCCTCAAGCAGTTCCTCCAAATTGGGCCCGCATACGGGGCAGGGCTGCCGTTCGCTGTAGAGCGCGGTGATCTTCTTCGGTGAGACGTTCGCCTTGGCGAGCTGCTCGAGAATGTCGTCCTCGGCGTGGAACCCGCCCCCCTTGCTGAAACCGACGACGAGATCGCTGCCGGTATTCGGGTCCTTCCAGCCCGTCACCCGGGCAACGGCCACATTCCTCTTGGCGTAGATCCCGAATCCTGCCTTGATTCTCGCCTGGTAGGCGGCGCTGGCGAGATCCGTGCTGTTGTAGCCGACCAGTCCGACACAGGAGTACTCGGGAACCGGGCTCCCGATCGTGCCCATGGGCATGATCGTCGCGACCCGCGACAGCGGGGCGACCCGCGACTTCTTCCGGCAGACGTTGTAGAACTTCTCCGCGACCTTCTTGGCGACTCCGGCCGCGGCGGCCTCCGATATCCGGAGGGTCCGCAGCGCCTTCCACGCGTCGAGGAAGCCGATTCCGGTCTTGGCGGCGCCGTCCAGCGCCGTCACGGCCGTCGACGCCGCCTTGAACAGCGCGCCGGCGACGAAGAAGCCCACGACCCATCCGCAGTCGCCCCACGTGCCGCCCGATACGAACGGATTGATCTTCTTCGCGCAGCCGATGAAGTCGCCGAGCATGATGTCGACCGGATCGATGCCCGAGTTGAACTCGACCATCGTCAGCGTGTACGACATCTCCTCGGTCTTGGGGTCCGAGACGTCGAGGCCCAGATAGACCGTGTCCGCGTCCGGGCAGCTGCCCGAGTAGGTGTCTTGCTCGGCCAGGCACATGAACACGTCGTAGTACTGCTTGTACGTGACGTCGGCCGTGATCGTGCAGTCACCGACATGGATGATCGCGTTGCAGTTGTCCTTGACGACGTTCTTCGGCTCGCCGATGAACTCCATGTGGTCCAGGACCTGCCACACGCCGCCGATGCCGGTGGTGGCCCCCTCGGCTATCTGCTCGTTGCTGACCTCCTTCTCCGTGCGGTCCGCTGCCTCCTGGGCCTCGTTCGCCGCGTCCCAGGCGCCTTCCGCGGCCTTCTCCGCGGCCGTCGCGTCGGCCTCCGCCTGGGTGGCGACGTCCCGGGCCGCGGCCGCGTCCTTCTCGGCCTGGGTGGCGGCGGCCCGGGCCGAAGCGGCGTCGTGCTCCGCCTCGGTGGCCGCGCTGTCCGCCGCGTTCGCGTCCGTCTGGGCGTCGCTCGCCGCGGTCCACGCCCTGACCACGTCCGCGCCGGCGGACTGGGCGTAGCCGTCGGCACGGTTCGCCGACGCCCCGGCGAGCTTCGCGTCCGCCGCGGCCTGGGCGGCCGAGGCCAGTGCCCGCTCGTACGCCTTGGCCGCACGGGCCGCGTCGGACGCCGCTGCCGCGGACGCCTGTGCCGCGAGCTTCATGTCCGCCGCGGCCTGTTCGGCGCGGGCCTTCGCCTCCGCGGAGAACTCCTCGGCCAGGCCGGCCGTGGCGCCGGCCGCCGCCGCCTGCTGCTGGGCGAGCGTCAGGGACTGCTGGCCGAGCAGCGTGGCGAACGCCGCCGAGCTGTCGGTCTCCTGGTAGGGACCGCCGAGCGCGATCGCTTCGTTCGCCGGCTTGTTCACCGCCGCCGCGGAGTCCCGCGCCGCGAGTGAGGCCTGCACGGCCGCGAGCGCCTTGCCCGCGGTGGTCGCCGCCCAGTTCGCCGTCTGGACCGCCTCGCTGCGGGCCGCCGTGGCCTCGCTCTTGGCGGTCTTGGCGGCGGTACCGGCCTTCTCCGACTCCTCCTTGGCTCCGGCGGCGTCGCGCGCCGCCGCCTCGGAGGCGTCGATCGCCTCGGCCGCCGCGGCATGGGCCGCCGCCGCGGAACCAGCCGCCACCAGGTAGGAGGCCCAGGTGGCGTCGGACGCCGCCTTGGCCCGGGATGCCGCGCCCTGCGCCTTGGTGGCCGCCTCACGCGCCTTCGTCGCGGCGGTCGTCGCCGCCGTCGCCGCCGCACGGGCGTTGGTGGCCGCCGTGGTCGCGGTGTCCGCGGCGCTACGGGCCTCGGTCGCCGCGCTACGGGCTCCCTCGGCGGCGTCCGTACCGTCCACGGCCGCCGCGTGGGCCTCCAGTGCGGCTGCCTTGGCCTTCAGCGAGTCCCGCAGCCGCTCGGCCTCAAGGGCCTTGTTGCGGGCGGTGACCGCGTCGCGTTCCGCCTGCTCGGCCTCGGATCTGCGGGCCGAAGCCGTGGCTCCGGACGCCTCCGCCGAGGAACGGGCCTCGGCGGCGATCCGGCCCTGGGCGACCGCGTCCGCCTCGTGCGTGGCGGCCTTGTCCCGCTCGCGCTCCGCGGTTGCCCGGTAGGCCGCCGCGTTGGCGCGCTCCAGCTCGGCCACGGCACGGGTGCGCTGCGCCTCGGCCGCGGCCTTGCGGGCGTCCTCCTCCTCCGCGAGGGCGGTTTCCTTGGCCTTCTTGGCCTTGGCGGCGTTCGCCGCGGCCGAGGCGGCGTAGGCGTCGGCGCTGTCCGCGGCGGCCTTCGCCTGGGACGCGGCCTCCTGGGCGGCGATGCGGCGGAACTCGGTGTTCACCGCGTGCGCCTCGGTCTGGGCCAGGGCGAGCAGCGCCTCGGACGTCGACACGGTCGCGTTCGCCGCGTTGAGAGCCGTCTCCGTCGCCTTCGCGGCGGCCGTGGCGGCGGCGCCGGAGGCGCGGGCGACCTGGACCGACTGCTGGGCGTAGAGCAGACCGCGGCCCCGCGGCACCTCGGCGGCGTCCGCGATCGCCCAGGCCTGCTGCTGGGCGGTCACCGCGCGCTGTGCGGCGGCCGTGGCCGCGGTGGCCTGCTGCTGGGAGGAGGTGACGAGCGCCTGGACCTTGCCCCGGGCCTTCGCCAGGTCCGTCTTCGCCTGGTCGAAGAGGGCCTGCTTCGGCTTGAAGATGTTGTCCGGGTCGTCCTGGAGCGTGTCGTGCCAGTACTTCTGCCAGCGCAGGATCTGGTCGGCGAACCAGGCCTGGCCGATGGCCTCGACCATGTTGTCCGCGGCGGACCGGGTCGCGGCGGCGGCGTCGGCCTCCGCCTGCACGATCACGGCGCGCGGGGCGGCCTGGCCCGCGTACTCCGCCTCCCACTCGGCCGAAGCCTGCGAGACGACCTCGCTCAGGGAGTTGCGGGGGTCCACCGGGTCCTGGTGGTCGCACGAGGCCCAGGCCTGCTTGAGGTTCTCGACCTCGATCCGGAACTCGGCGGAGTCCTGGGTGACCTTCTCGCCGAGGAAGCCGCCGTGCCGCAGGTAGGCGGCGATGTCTGAGGCGGTGGTGCCCCCGGAGTACCGGGTGTTGCTCACGTTGCCGGACCGCAGCATGACGTCGGCCTCGGCGTCGAACCAGCTGTCCTTGCCGCGGTTCTCCTCGGTGATCTGCCGCGCCTTCGCCAGCGCGTCGTCGCCGGCGTTGGTGTGCCCGTCCCAGCCCAGCCGGTGGGAGAGGCCGGCCTGGGAGGCGATGGTGAACCCGAGGATGTCGTCGCCGAACGTCGGCGCGTGCAGGGTGATCCCGTCGTCGAACGAGCTCATCGCGTACGGCCGGTTGGCGTCCTCCAGGAGGGCCTCGCGGGCGGCCATGGCGTCGAGGAAGGCGTAACCCGCCGTCTCGTCCTGGTCACGGGCCTGCCCCAGCGGCGCGAACCCGATCATGCCGAGGTCACCGATGGCGGCGGCCAGCTCGTCGTTCGTGCCGGTCAGGCCCTCGATGGCCGCGGCCTTCATGCGGGCGCCGCCCGCGTGCAGGGCGACTCCCGCCACGCACTGGTTGAGGCGCGGCGTGGAGCGTACGTCGCTGATCACCGCGGTGAGCTCGGTGAGGCGGCGCAGCGCGTCGTCGGCGTCGACGAAGATCTGCCGGACGCCGTCCGAGACCTTCTCGACCGCTGCCGCGAGCGCGGGTATCCGGCCCACGACCGCGACGGAGGAGGCGATGTCGACGAGGTCCCAGAGGCATCCCTCGGCGTCGTAGCGCGGCAGGCACGCCTTCACCTCGGCCGGGTCGAGCCGGTCGAAGAGGATCTGCCCGCCGTTGGCCTTCGTCCAGGCGACGAGGTCCACCGAGACGGCCTTCAGGCCCTCGCGGTAGTCGTCGACGCAGGTCTGGCCGCAGGCGTCCAGGAGGATCTTCTCCTCCCGCTCGCCGAGAGCCGGCCAGTTGGCGGCGCCGCCCTTGACCGGCGTGACGCCCTCGGCGAGGGCGTCCTGGTGCGCGGCCTCGTTCTTCTCGCGCTGTTCCTGCTCGGCCCGGGCAGCGGCGTCCTCGGCGGCGGTGCTGTCGCCCTGCGCGTCGGAGGCCCTGTCCTCGGCGGCCTGCGCGTCCTCGTCCGCCCGGGCCGCCTTGTCCTGGGCGTCCTTGGCGGCCTGCGCGGCCCGGCCGGACTTGCCGTCGGCCTCGGCGGCGTGCCGTTCGGCTTCGGTGGCCTCGCGGTCCGCCTCGTCGGCGGTGTCACGTGCCCCGTCGGCGAGAAGGGCGGCTGCGGCGGCGTCGGTGCCCGCCTGCTCGGAGTAACCGGCCGCCGCGGTGGCCGCTCCCTCGGCCCCCTCGCGCTCCTTGGCCGCTTCGGTCGCGGACGCCTGAGCGCGGGTCACGGCCTCGACGGCGCGCAGCGAGTCGCCCGCGGCGCGTGCGGCGGCCTCGGCGGCGAGCTTGGCGTCGCCCGTGGCCCGGGTGGCGGCCTCCTGCGCGGCCTCGGAGGCCGCTGTCGCCTCCGCGGCCTTGGCCTCGGCGGCTGCCGCCTGCTGTTCGGCGATCGTCTTGGAGGACTGGCCGACGAGGACGGCGAACGCGGCCGAACTGTCCGTCACCCGGTAGGGGGTGCCCACCGCGACGGCCTCGTCGGACGCGGCGATCGTCTGGTTCGCGGTGTCGCGTGCCGCCAGCGCCGCCTGCCCGGCGGCGTAGGCGCGGCCGGCCACGACGGCGGCCGACTTCACGGCCTCGGCCGCGTCCCCGCCCGCCTTGACGGCTTCCTGCTCGGCCTTCTCGGCGAGCGCGGTGGCGTTCCCGGAGGCCGTGGCGGCGTTGTCGGCGAGCAGTGCCGCTTCCCGCGAGGCGTCCAGCGCGACGGCCGCGGCGGCGTGCGCCGCGGAAGCCGCGCCGAGCGAGGTGCGGTACGCGGACCACGCCTTGGTCGCGTCGGCCTCGGCGCGCTTGGCGGCACCCTCGGCCTTGGTCGCGGCGGTCCGCGCGGTGACGGCGGCGGTGGTCGCCTCGTCCGCCGCGGTCTGCGCGGCGGTGGCCGCCTGGGCCGCCTCGTTCGCCGCGGTGCGCGCGGCGGTGGCCGCGGCCCGGGTCTCCGTGGCGGCCTCGGTGCCCTCGGCGGCAGCGGCGGCGGCTTCGAGCGCGGCGGCGCGGGCCGCGACGGCCTGCTTCGCCCGGAGTGCGGACACGGCCTTCTCGCGCGCCTTCTGCGCCGCCTTCGCCTTCCCGTCCGCGAGCTTGCGCTTCGCGGACGCGTCGGCGGTCGCGGTCTCGGCCGCCGTGTCGGCGCCGGTGGCCGCGGTGTACTGCGTCTCCGCCCGCTGCTCGGCCTCCTGCGCCTTGACCCGCTCGGTGGCGGCGGTGGCACGGGCGGCGGCCGCGTTGGCCTTCTCCGTCTGCGCCTTGGCGCGCTGGGTGGCGGCGGTGGCGGCGGCGGTCTTGGCCTTGTCGCGCTTCTGCTCCGCGGTGGTGCGGGCGTTCTTCGCCGTCTTCGCTTCCTCGGCGGCAGCGTCGGCGTTGGCCTCGGCGCTGTCGGCGGCGGCCTTCGCCTGGGTGGCGGCCTCCTCGGCTGCGACGCGGCGGAATTCGGTGTTCAGGGCGTGTGCGTCGGTCTGCGCCTTGGCGAGGAGCGCGCCGGCGTCGGCGACCGTCGCGTCGGCGGCGGAGAGTGCCGTCTCCGTCGCCGTGGCGGCGGCCTTGGCGGCGGCGGCCGAGGCGCGGGCCACCTGGACCGACTGCTGGGCGTACATCAGCCCGCGTCCGCGCGGCACGTGGGTGGCGTCGGCGACGGCCCATGCCTCCTGCTGCGCGGTCGCGGCCTTCTGCGCGGCCGTCGCGGCCTTGCCGGCCTGCTCCTTGGCCGCGACGACCAGGGCGGCCACCCTGGTGCGGGCGGCCTCCAGGTCCGCCGTGGCCTTGTCGTAGAACGCCTGGTCGGGCTTTTCGAAGATCGTGTCGGGGTCGTTGGCGAGCTCGTCCTGCCAGTACTTGCGCCAGGTCAGGATCTGCTCGGCGAACCACGCCTGGCCGATGGCCTCGACCATGTGGTCCGTGGCGGTCCGGGTCGCGGCGGCGGCGTCGGCCTCGGCCCGCATGATGGTGGCGCGCTGGGGTGCCTGCCCCGCGTACTCCGCCTCCCACTCGGCCATCGCGGTCATGACCGGGGCGTTGAGCTTGCGTCGCGGGTCGATCGGGTTCTGGTGGTCGCAGGCCGCCCATGCCTGCTTGAGGTCCTCGACCTCGACGCGGTATTCGGGCGAGCCCTCGGCCGGCGTCTCGGTCGCGAACCCGCCGCGCCGCAGATAGGCGGCGATGTCGCTGGAGGTGGTGCCGCCCGCGTAGTCGCTCCCGACGTCCCGCAGCATGAGGTCGGCGGCGGCGTCGTGCCAGCTGTCCTTGCCGCGGTTCTGTTCGACGATCTCCGCGGCGCGTGCGATCGCCGCCTCGCCCGCCTCGCTGTGGCCGTCGGAGCCGAGCGGGTAGGCGAGCTGGACCTGGCCGAGCGCCGTGAAGTAGTCGACGTCCTCCCCGAACTCCGGCGGGTCCCAGTCCATGACCCCCTCGGGCCACGCGGACCGGCGGTAGGTCTCCTGGGCCTCGCCGAGCTGCTCGTTGCGCAGGTCGCTGGCGTCCCGGTAGCTCCGGCCGTCCTCCTCGTCGGCGGACTGGGCGTCGGCGAGGGGGCCGTAGCCGATCCAGTCGTAGCCGCCGAGGACGACGTCGTTCAGCTGCTCGTCGGTACCGGTCAGGCCCTCGATGGCCTTGGCCTTCATCCGGGGCCCGCCGATGTGCAGCGCCACACCGGCGTAGCAGCGGTCCTGCCGGACGGTCTGGCCGATGCTGTTGCGGATGACCCCGGTGTCCTCCTCGGACACGGGGGCGGCCACGGCCTGGGGAGCCTGGAGCACGCCCGCCAGCACGGCGGAGGCGGTGAGGAGCGCTGTCGCACCGGTGGCTCCCGCCAGTGCGGAACGTATGCGACGCCGGCGTCTGCCGACGTCTCTGAGCATTGACATGTCTGCCTTGATCTCTCGGATCTCCCGGCAGCGGTTTTACATGGTCGTGACAGGGGGTGCCGACCGATTCGCACTCTCCCCGCGCGGCACCGCCGGCGCTCCCGCCTCCCCCACGAGTCGACGCTGCCGCTTTCCCTGTGACCATGTCATGTGTTGATCTTCACGGGAAGACCAACAAAACTTCCGCAAAGGGTCACGGAGCTCAAGAACGGGCAAAGCGATCGACAGGTTGATCATCTTGTTACCCGGCAGTCGGCCGCCGTTCGGGCAACAGCGAGCCCCCGTCAGCGAACTGACGGGGGCTCGGTGCTCGTCCCGGCCGCGGCGGCGGTACGTCAGAAGCCGGCCGGCTCCGTGTAGACGCCCCACTCGTCGCGCAGGACGCCGCAGATCTCGCCGAGGGTGGCCTCCGCGCGGACCGCGTCGAGCATCGGCGCGATCATGTTGGAGCCGTCGCGGGCGGCGGCCAGCATCGCGTCCAGGGCGCTCCTGACGCGGGCGTCGTCGCGGGCCGCCTTGCGGCCGGCGAGGACGCGCACCTGCTCGCGCTCGACCTCGTGGCTGACGCGCAGGATCTCCAGGTCGCCGGTGACCGAGCCGTGCGCCACGTTGACGCCGACGACCTTCTTGTCGCCCTTCTCCAGGGCCTGCTGGTAGCGGAACGCGGACTCCGCGATCTCGCCGGTGAACCAGCCGTCCTCGATGCCGCGCAGGATGCCGGAGGTGATCGGGCCGACCGGGTGCCGCCCGTCGGGGTGGGCGCGGGTGCCGCGCTCCTTGATCTGCTCGAAGATCTTTTCGGCGTCGGCCTCGATGCGGTCGGTGAGCTGCTCCACGTACCAGGAACCGCCCAGCGGGTCGGCCACGTTGGCGACGCCGGTCTCCTCCATCAGCACCTGCTGGGTGCGCAGGGCGATCTCGGCGGCCTGCTCGGAGGGGAGCGCGAGGGTCTCGTCGAGGGCGTTGGTGTGCAGCGAGTTGGTGCCGCCGAGGACGGCGGACAGGGCCTCCACGGCGGTGCGCACGACGTTGTTGTACGGCTGCTGCGCGGTGAGGGAGACCCCGGCGGTCTGGGTGTGGAAGCGCAGCCACTGGGCCTTGTCGGTCTTGGCGCCGTACGTCTCCTTCATCCAGCGGGCCCAGATGCGGCGGGCGGCGCGGAACTTGGCGATCTCCTCGAAGAAGTCGAGGTGCGCGTCGAAGAAGAAGGACAGGCCGGGCGCGAAGGTGTCGACGTCCAGGCCGCGCGAGAGGCCGAGCTCCACGTAGCCGAAGCCGTCGGCGAGGGTGTACGCCAGCTCCTGCGCGGCCGTCGCCCCGGCCTCGCGGATGTGGTAGCCGGATACGGAGAGCGGCTTGTACGCGGGGATGGAGCTCGCGCAGTGCTCCATCAGGTCGCCGATGAGGCGCAGATGGGGCTCGGGCTGGAACAGCCACTCCTTCTGCGCGATGTACTCCTTGAAGATGTCCGTCTGGAGCGTGCCGTTGAGGACGGCCGGGTCGACGCCCTGGCGCTCGGCGGCGACCAGGTACATGCAGAAGACCGGGACGGCCGGGCCGCTGATCGTCATCGACGTCGTGACGTCACCGAGCGGGATGTCCTTGAACAGGACCTCCATGTCGGCGGCGGAGTCGATGGCGACGCCGCAGTGGCCGACCTCGCCGAGCGCGCGCGGGTCGTCCGAGTCGCGGCCCATCAGGGTCGGCATGTCGAAGGCCACGCTGAGCCCGCCGCCGCCGGCGGCCAGGATCATCTTGTAGCGCTCGTTGGTCTGCTCGGCGTTGCCGAAGCCGGCGAACTGGCGGATGGTCCAGGTGCGGCCCCGGTAGCCGGTCGGGTGGAGCCCCCGGGTGAAGGGGTACTCGCCGGGCCAGCCGATCCGCTCGAAGCCCTCGTACGCGTCCCCGGGGCGGGGGCCGTAGACCGGCTCCACCGGGTCCCCGGACAGCGTGGTGAAGTCGGCCTCACGCTTGCGGGCCTTGTCGTAACGGGCCTGCCAGCGGCGGCGGCCTTCCTCGATCGCTTCAGCGTCCATGCCACCCAATTTACTAGGACGTCCTAGTAAATGTCGATGACAAACCGCCCGGCGCTTCGCGCGGGGCGGTTCGGGGACTGCTCAGGCGTTCGCGGGGGCCGCCGGCGCCGAGCCCGCGACCAGCGGCTCGACCTCGCGGACGACCTTGCGCTCCACGAAGAACGCGGCCGTCGGGATCGTGCCGGAGATGAGCACCCAGAGCAGCTTGCCCATCGGCCACTTCGCCTTGGAGCCCAGGTCGAAGGCGAAGATCAGGTAGATGATGTACAGCACGCCGTGGATCTGGGAGACGACGAGCGTCAGGCCCTCGCCCTTGTCGAAGCCGTATTTGAAGATCATGCACACGCAGAGGATCAGCAACATGACGGCGGTGACGTAAGCCATCACCCGGTATCGGGTCAGCACACTGCGTTTCATGCCATCGAGCGTAACCGGACGTCCGGGGCGATCTTGCAGCGGGCCGGGCACCGGAACCGCGCCTCTCAGATCTCCTCGAAGTCCTGCGCGGCGATACGCAGGGGGCGCAGCAGCGCGAAGATCTCGGCGCACTCCTCGGCGTCGTACACCCCGAGCCCGAACTCCATCGCGGCCAGGTCCCGGGTGGCCGACTCCACGACCTCGCGGCCCTTGTCGGTGATCGAGGCCAGCGTGCCCCGGCCGTCGTTCGGGTTCGGGCGCTTGTCGACCAGGCCGGAGCGCACCAGCCGGTCCACCGTGTTCGTCACGGACGTCGGGTGGACCATCAGCCGCTCGCCGATCTTCGACATCGGCAGCTCGCCCGCCTGGGAGAAGGTGAGCAGCACCAGCGCCTCGTACCGCGCGAAGGTCAGTCCGTACGGCTTGACGACGGCGTCGACCTCGGCGAGCAGGATCTGCTGCGCCCGCATGATCGAGGTGATCGCCGCCATGGACGGGACCGGGCCCCAGCGCTGCTGCCAGAGCTCGTCGGCGCGGGCGATGGGATCGAAGGGAAGGCTGAGCGGCTTCGGCACGGCCACGACCTTACCCATGGGGAACTTGGCGGTCCTCCCCGTCTCGCACTTCGGTCCGGGTCTCCTCGCGCGCGGGTGCGGTCCGGGGCTCCTTACCCGCGGGGGCGGTCCCGGGCTCCCCGCCCTCCGGTGCGGTCCGGGGCTCCCCGCCCCCGGGTGCGGTCCGGCGGAGCTCGGCCACCAGGGGGAGGACGCACACCGTGCCCACCAGCCCCGCCCCCGCGACCACCGCGTGCACCGGGAAGAACTCCGCGGCCAGCCCCGCCAGGGCCATGCCGACGCCCTGGAGCGTCATCAGCCCGGCGGTGAGCAGCGTCATCGCCCGGCCGCGCAGCTCCTCGGGGACGGCCTCGACGAACCACTGGTCGAGGCCGATGTTGTACGCGGCGCCCACCCCGGCGAGCGCGAGCGCCGCCAGGGTCAGCGCCATGCCGGGGCGCAGCGCGTACAGCAGGAGCGGCAGCAGTCCGGTGGCGGCGACCGGGAGCACGAGCCGGGAGCGCAGCCGCGGGCTCAGCGCGGAGCCCACGTACAGCTCGGCGGCGATGTGGCCGACCGGCATGGCGCACATCAGCAGGCCGAGGGCGGCGGGCCCGAGGCCGGCCTCGTCCGCGTACGGGGCGGCCAGCGCCTCCGGCGCGACGACGAACAGCGCGGGCAGCCAGAAGAGCAGCATCAGGGCGCGCACCCGGCGGTCGGCGAAGACCGCGCGGGCTCCGCTCAGCGACGCGCCGAACAGGGCGCCGCCGCGTTCGCCCGAGGACCGGGCGGGCCGGTCGCGGGTACCGAACCGGAGCAGGGCCGCCGAGCAGAGGAACGTACCGGCGGTGATCGTGATCGCCCCGCGCGCGGGGAGCGCGGCCAGCAGCAGCCCGCCCACGCCGAAGCCGGTCATCAGGGCGCTCTGCGAGACGATCCGCAGCAACGAGCGCCCCAGGACGAACAGCTCGCCCTCGCCCAGGATGTCGGTGAGCGCCGCCATCCGCGTCCCGGTGAAGACCGGGGAGACGGCGGCGACCAGGCAGCGCAGCGCGAGGAGCGCGCCGACCGGAGTGCCCGGCAGCACCATGCACGCGACGCAGACCGCGCAGATCAGATCGCAGGTGACGAGCACCCGGCGGGCCGGGTAGCGGTCGGCGACCCCGGCGAAGAGGGTGCCGCCGACGAGGTACGGGAGGAAGCCGAGCGCGAAGGTGAGGGCGCTCAGCAGCGGGGAGCCGGTGAGGCCGTAGACGAGGACGGTGAGCGCGAGTTCGCTGACGACGACCCCGAGCAGGGAGAGCAGATGGGCGGCGAAGACGGCGCGGAACTCGCGTACGGCGAAGACGGCGCGGTAGCCACGGGCGGCGGACGGGGCGTCCGGCGCACCGGGGGCGGCGCCCTGCGGGCGGGTGCTGTTGCTCGGCATGGCGGCAGCCTGGAGGAGCGGTCGCCCCTCTCCGTAGACTTTCGGCCGACGCCGAATCTTCGCGAGGCCGCCCATGCCGTTCCATCTCCACCTCGACGAGAACGACCTGCTGCGCTGCCGGTTCGCGCTCTCCCCGCTCTGGGAGACCCAGGCCGCCGTGCGTACGCTGCTGCACCCGCAGCGGCACGGGTACCACCGGCCCTGGCTGCGGCGCATCGAGGCCGCGGCCTCGGGGCTCGACCTGCGGCCGCTCTGGTCGCTGATGACGGACGGGGGGCACAATCCGGACTTCCTCTGCCCGCCTCCCGCGAGGCCGAACGTCACGTTCGCGGACGAGATCGAGGCCGTACGCGCCACCGCCCCGGAGCTGGTCGCCGAGGATCTGGCGCTGACGCTGGCGGACCGGCCGGGTGCCCTGGACTCCCCCGCCGGCCGGGCGCTGCTCGCCGACCCGGCGCGTGCCCTGCGGGAGCTGGCCGATCTGCTCGAAGAGGCGTGGCGGACGCTGGTCGAACCGGACTGGTCGAGGCTGCGCGCCCTGCTGGAGGCCGATATCGCCTACCACTCGCGACGGCTGGCCGAGGTGGGATTCGCACGTCTTCTCGGGGAGTTGAGCCCGCAGCTGACGTGGACGGACTCCACCCTGACCCTGGTGGGGATGCGGGGCCGGCACTCGCGGGTGCTCGGCGGGCAGGGCCTCGTGCTGATCCCCAGCGTCTTCGCCTGGCCGGACGTGGTCAGCGGATACGAACCGCCGTGGCCGCCCGCCGTGATCTACCCCGCGCGCGGGATCGGCAGCCTGTGGACCGAGCCGGGCGGCACCACGCCGGACGCCCTGGCCCGGCTGCTCGGGCGGACCAGGGCGGACGTCCTGTGCGCGCTGGACGAGCCGGCCGGCACCAGCGTGCTGGCGCACCGGCTGCGGCTCGCCCCCTCGTCCGTGTCGGAGCACCTGTCGGTGCTGCGGGCGGCGGGGCTGCTGACCTCGCGGCGCTACGGGCACCAGGTGCTGTACGAGCGGACGCCGCTGGGGATCGCGCTCGCGGTCCCGGAATGAGATGAGGAGAGCCCCCGCCGGGACCGGCAGGGGCTCATCGGGGGCGCGGGATCACTCCGCGAGGTAGCGCTCGACGGTCTCCACCTTGGAGGTGAGCCCGTCGGTGACCCCGGGGCGGATGTCGGCCTTCAGGACCAGCGAGACCCGCCCGGCGCGCGCCTCGACGGCGGCCACGGCGCGCTTCACCACGTCCATGACCTCGTCCCACTCGCCCTCGACGGAGGTGAACATGGCGTCCGTGCGGTTCGGCAGCCCCGACTCGCGGACGACCCGGACCGCGTCGGCGACGTACTCGCCGACGTCCTCGCCGACCCCGAGCGGGCTGACGGAGAAGGCGACGATCATGCGCTGACCGTGCCTTCGCGGCGGGCCCGGGCGGCGATGACGCTGTCCGCCTCGTAGCGCTTGAGCACCTTGTCGCCGTACAGGCCGCCGAACGGCAGCACGCACAGCAGGAAGAAGAACGCGACGCGCTTCAGCGGCCACTTGGTCTTCGCCCACACGTCGAGCAGCAGCACGACGTAGATCACGAAGAGCACGCCGTGCAGCATGCCCAGCGGCATCATCAGGAAGTCGATGTCGGAGACGCGGCTCAGCACCGAGCCGAAGAGGATGAGCGCCGGGAAGGACAGCGCCTCGGGAATCGAGATGAGGCGCAGCCGGTGCAGGGCGGTGGCGGTCTTGATGTCCACGGGGGGCACCTTCGGTGGGAGGGGCGTGACAGCTTGTGAACGCACGCACAAGCGGCACCCATTGTGACATCGCGGGCGGGGAGGTCCGGCGGCGGGTCCGGATGGGCGGCGGCCCGGCGGCCGGGCGTTGTGTGCGAGGTACGTCTCCGTAGTGTCCGGGTCCCGTACCGGATGCGTATCAGGGGCGGTCAGGGGCGTGCGATGGCGCGACTGCCCCTGTTCGGCGGCGGTGGCTGCGGCTATTTTCGCCGGGTGGCAATGTTCCGGCTCGAGGGAAACAAGACGCTCGCCGTCGATCTGGCAGGCGATGCCGTCAAGGCGAAGAACGGCTCCATGGTCGCGTACGAGGGCCGGATGACGTTCAAGAAGATGACGGGCGGCGGTGAGGGGCTGCGCGGGATGGTGACCCGCAGGCTGACCGGTGAGGCGATGGCCGTGATGCAGGTCAGCGGGCAGGGCACCTGCTACTTCGCGGACCGGGCGAGCGAGATCAACCTGGTCTCGCTGCACGGTGACAAGCTGTACGTCGAGGCGAGCAATCTGCTCTGCACCGACGCGGGGCTGCGCACCGGCACCACGTTCACCGGCCTGCGCGGCGGGGCGACGGGCAACGGCCTGTTCACCACCACCGTGGAGGGGACGGGGCAGGCGGCGATCATGTCGGACGGCACGGCCGTGGTGCTGCGGGTCTCCCCCCAGTACCCGCTGTTCGTCGACCCGGGCGCCTACATCGCCCACCAGGGCAGCCTCCAGCAGCACTTCCAGTCCGGGGTGAACTTCCGGACGCTGATCGGCGAGGGCTCCGGCGAGTCCTTCCAGATCCGCTTCGAGGGCGACGGCCTGGTCTACGTGCAGCCCAGCGAGCGGAACACGATCGGGGGGAACGTCTGATGCCGTTCCGTGAGATCAACTCGAAGATGGTCGAGGCGACGGTGGTCCCCGGCCGGAAGATGTTCAGCCAGCGCGGGGCGATGCTCGCCTACCGGGGCGAGGTGGCGTTCACGCCGAACATCCAGGGCGGCCAGGGCGGCATGATGTCGATGATCGGCCGCCGGCTGGCGAACGAGGCGACCCCGCTGATGACGGTCGAGGGCGACGGCACGGTGATGTTCGGCCACGGCGGCCACCACATCCATGTGATCAACCTCTCCGGGGACACCCTCTACGTGGAGGCGGACCGGCTGCTCGCCTTCGACGGCACGCTCCAGCAGGGCACGATGTTCATGGGCTCGCAGGGCGGGGTGATGGGCATGGTGCGCGGCCAGGTGACCGGGCAGGGCCTGTTCACCACGACCCTCCAGGGCCACGGCTCGGTCGCGGTGATGGCGCACGGCGGGGTGATCGAGCTGCCGATCTCGCCGGGCCGCGACGTGCACGTCGACCCCCAGGCGTACGTCGCCCACCACGGCGACGTGCGCAACAAGCTCTCCACCGCGATCGGCTGGCGCGAGATGGTGGGACGCGGCTCGGGCGAGGGCTTCCAGCTGGAGCTGAGCGGCAACGGTGCGGTGTACGTCCAGGCGTCGGAGGAGAAGCTGTGAACGGGCCCGTGGTCTTCGACCCGATGACGCTGCCGGCGGACGACAACGTCAACGCGTACACCTTCTGCGTGGAGCTCAAGGGGAGCCGGTGGTTCCTCCAGAAGGGCAAGATGATCGCCTACTACGGGCAGATCGTCTTCGACGGCATCGGACACGGCCGCTTCGAGGGGCTGGTCCGGTCGAGCTTCCACTCGCCGCTGCACGCGAGCGACTGGGTCGTGGCCGAGGGCAACGGCAAGATGCTGCTCGCCGACCGGGCGTTCGACGTGAACTCCTACGACCTGGACGACGGGAACCTGACGATCCGGTCCGGCAATCTGCTCGCGTACCAGCCGTCGCTGGCGCTGAAGCAGTCGATCGTGCCCGGGTTCCTGACGCTGATCGGCACCGGCAAGTTCGTCGCCGCGTCCAACGGCCCGGTGGTCTTCATGGAGCCCCCGCTGCGCGTGGACCCGCAGGCGCTGGTCGGCTGGGCGGACTGCCCGTCCCCCTGCCACCACTACGACCACGGCTACATGACCGGCTTCCTGGGCGGGCTGCGCGGGCTGACCGGCATCGGCGGCACCTCGGGCGAGGAACACCAGTTCGAGTTCGTCGGCGCCGGTACGGTGCTGCTCCAGTCCTCCGAGGCGCTGATGGCCGAACAGGCGACGGGGGCGGTGCCGCAGCAGGCGGGGGTGCCGGGCGGGGGCGCCCGGCCGGGCCAGACGCCCCGGGCGCCCGGTCAGCTGGGGGACCTCCAGCGTCGCTTCGGGGTGTGAGCGGTAGTCTGCGGAGTGTGACGTCGAACGTCTGCGCCCCGGTGCGGTCCACCCACGCGGGCGGTGCGGTGCCGGGTGTCACACCTTCACACTTCGTCCGGCTTTCAACTTCTTAGGTAGAATTCAAACATGGAGACCGAGACGGCCACCCGCTGGCTGAGCGATGCAGAGCAGTGCACCTGGCGCACCCACCTGGACGTCAGCAGGCTGCTGACCTACCAGTTGGAGAAGGACCTCCAGCCGTTCGGGCTGACCATGAACGACTACGAGATCCTCGTCAACCTCTCGGAGTCCGAGGACCGGCGGATGCGGATGAGTGACCTCGCGGGCGCGACCCTGCAGTCCAAGAGCCGGCTCTCGCACCAGATCACGCGCATGGAGAGCGCGGGGCTGGTCCGGCGGGAGAACTGCGAGTCGGACCGGCGGGGGCTGTACGCGGTGCTGACGGATGACGGCGCGGAGACGATGCGGCGGGTGGCGCCGCATCACGTGGCGTCGGTGCGCCGCCACTTCGTGGACCTGTTGTCGGAGGAGGCGCTGGCGGAGCTGCGGGCGGCGCTGACGCCGGTGGCGCAGCATCTGCGGGGGCAGCGGTAGAGGAGCGGGGGTCCGGGGCAGCGCCCCCGCGAGGCGGTCCGGGTCACGGGGCGTACGCCGAGAGCACCGTGCCGTTCTCGAAGCTCGCGAGCACCGTGTCGCCCCGGGCCAGGACGGACACCGACGCCGGGTCCGGGTAGTCGTCCACCGCCGGGCCCGGCCAGCCCTTGATCTCCGCCGCGCCCCGGGGCTCGACCTCGCCCTCCGAGGCCAGGGGGACGACCGTCGGGCCGTAGTCCTGCACGATCATCGCCCGGTCACCGACGACGTACGGTGCGCCCCACTGGGCCATGGACTCCTCGCACGCGCACGTCGCCCACCGCGTCTCACCGGACCCCAGGTCCACCCCGTAGACCCGGTCCGTGCCGCCCACCACGACCGTCCCGTCGGCCGCCAGCGCGGGGCGGAACGCGATGTCCACGCCGGGCAGGAGCGTGCGCCGCTTCCCCAGGGACGTCACGTCGACCACGGTCAGGCCGTCCGGGCCCGGGCAGAGGAGCTGCCCGCCCTTCAGAACCGGGGTGCGGCACCGCGTGCCGGCCGCCGAGACGCGGGTCCCGTCCGACGCCTTCAGGACGGTGACCGCGTCGCCCGCCGCGACCAGGCGGCCGTCGTCCAGGAGGAGTTCGGCGGTCTCGGACGTGTCCCGCCACTCCTTGTCCCAGACCCGGTCGTGATCGCCGGTCAGGCGGCGCGCGACCAGCCGGCCCGTCCCGGAGCCCCGCGCCTTCGTGGCGTAGTACAGCGTGTCGCCCGACTGCACGGAGTCGGCCACGGCCACCCCGTCCGGCAGGGGTTCGCGCCACTTCTCGGCGCCCTCGGACAGCCCGCGCGCCACCAGGGCGCCGCCCTCGAACGCGTACACCGTGCCGTCCAGGACCGCCGCCACCGAGGTGGGGCCGGAGTCCGTCCGCGCGCCGCGCCACAGCCGCTTGCCGTCCGCCGCCGCCAGCGCGGTGATCCGGCGGGGGCCCGCGCACACCAGTGACGCACCGGCGTACACGCACTCGACCCGGCCGTCGTCCACCTGGGCGTGCCACGCCCGCCAGCCCTCCGGGCGGGCGGAGACATCGGCCGCCACCGCGCCGAAGTCGCCGGTGCGGCCCGGGTCCGCGTGCGGGAAGACGACCTGGCCGGCGCCCTCGGTGGACACCGCCCCGGAGGCGGACGCGGTCGGCCGGGCGGCCCCGCCGGTGCCGTCCTGCCCGTCGTCACCGGAGAGGAGCCCCGGGAGGAGGACCGCGCCCAGGGCGACGCACGCCGCCGTCGCCAGCGCGGCGAGCCCGAGCCGCAGCCGCCCGCCGCCGCCCTTCCGGTCCCCCGGCACCGCGACCGGCACGACCGGCGTGCGGGCGAACGCCGGGTGGTGGGGCGGGAGCGGCGGGGCGGCCGGGGCGGGGGCCGCCGCCCGTGCCCAGGCACCGGCCGCCGCCGCGTGGGCGGCCAGCTGTTCCCGTACCGCGTCGGTCCACGGGAAGGCGCCCGGCGCGGGCCGCCGCGGCAGCAGCAGCTCCGCCAGCCGGCCCGGCGCGGGCCGGGCGGCCGGGTCGGTGCGCAGGCACGCCTCGATCACCGGGCGCAGGGTGGGCGGTACGCGGGAGAGCTCGGACTCGCCCCGCGCGATCCGGAAGATGACGGCGGCCATGTCGGAGTCGTCGAACGGCCCGTGGCCCGTCGCCGCGAAGGCCAGCACCGCGCCCAGGCAGAACACGTCGGACGCGGGCACCAGGGCGCGGGAGCCGTTGACGTGCTCGGGCGAGATGTAGCCGGGGCTGCCGACGACGACCCCGGTACGGGTGAGCTGGGTCGCGTCGAACGCCTGGGCGATCCCGAAGTCGATGACCTTGGGCCCGTCCGGGCCGAGGAGCACGTTGCCCGGCTTCAGGTCGCGGTGCAGGACGCGTACCGCGTGCATGTCGGCGAGGGCCAGGGCCAGACCGGCGCCGAGGGCCCGGACCGCCGGTTCGGGGAGCGGCCCGCCCCGGGCCACCGCCTCGGCGAGCGAGGGGCCGGGGACGTATTCGGTGGCCAGCCAGGGCAGCCGGCCGCTCGCGTCGCCGCCCACGAGCGCGGCGGTGTGCGGGCTGCGGACGGCCTCGGCGGCGGCGATCTCGCGGCGGAAGCGGACCCGGAAGCCGTCGTCCAGGTCCAGGTCGGGCCGGACGGTCTTCAGGGCGACCAGGACGGGCCCCGGGGCCTGCGGGCCGTCCACGGGCCGGGCGAGATACACCTCGCCCATGCCGCCCGCGCCGAGCAGCCCGAGCAGCTGGTACGGCCCGATCAGCCGGGTCCGCCCGGCCGGCAGCGGCTGGATCACTGGGGCTCTCCTCGGTCGTGCGTCGGGGTCGGGCGGGGTCAGTCCGGCAGGCGTACGGAGACCGTCGTGCCGTCGTCGTACACGAGGTGCACCACCCCGCCCACGGGCAGCACCCGGGGGGCCAGGAGCTCCTTGCCCAGTTCGATGCCCTGGGACCTTTCGTAGTCGGGGGTCGGGCTCGGGCCGGGGGCGCCGGGGACCTCGGTCTTCCTGAGGGGGCCGAGCGTGCCGTCCGGGCGCACCGGCACCGTGTACAGCGTCGCGGTGTCCGCCCAGACCACGGTGTCGGCGACGATCAGCGGGGCGGAGGCCGGGTTGCTCATCCCCTCCTCGGGGTGCGGCGTCAGCGGGAACCGGCCGAGGGTGCGGCCGTCCGCCCGGCTCACCACGTCGATCTCGTCCGGCACGCTCTCCACGTACTCGTCGCCCCTGCTCAGCACGGTGACCCGGTCGTCCACCGCGCTCAGCGCCGCGCCGGACACCAGCCCGGCGTCCAGCTCCACCCGCCCCTCGGCCCGGAGGTCGCCGGTGCGGAACCGCAGCACGGCGATGTCCTCGCCGAAGCCGGAGTCGCCCTCGTCATTGGGTACGAACGTCGCGCAGAACGCGGAGGTGCCGCGCACCC
Source organism: Streptomyces sp. 130 (assembly GCF_007096885.1). Lineage (GTDB taxonomy): Bacteria > Actinomycetota > Actinomycetes > Streptomycetales > Streptomycetaceae > Streptomyces. The sequence continues at coordinate 149,418 of NZ_VJNO01000011.1, forward strand.
GCAGGTCCCAGCAGCCGGAGTTCGCGGACTCCTGCCCGGCGTCGCCCCCGGCCGTGCCCAGCAGCCGGCCGTCCTCGGGGCGGAAGGCCTTCGGGCCCTCCAGGCCGATCGCGTACACCACCTCGCCGTCGGTGGCGACGGGCCAGAAGTTGCCCTTCTGCGCCATGGCGATGTCCTCCTCCGCCAGCCGCTTCCGCCACTTCTCGGTGCCCGTCCGCCGGTCGTACGCGGCGAGTTCGGCCCCTTCGGAAGCCGAGGCGGCGGCGAAGACGAGGTCGCCGAGGACCAGCGGCGCGCTCTCCAGGGACAGCGCCTCGCCCGCCCTGGTCTCCCAGCGTCCCTCGCCCGTGCGGGCGTCCAGCGCGTGGAGGCGGCTGCCGGCCGCGAGCAGGACGGTGTCGTCGTACACCGTGGGGACGGTGGCCCCGGCGGGCATGAAGAACGCGCCGCTGGGCCCGTAGCCCGCCTGCCGGCCGCTCATCTCCTGGCCCGAGTCGAACGTCCACAGATGGTGGCCGTCGGCGGCCGACAGCCCTTCGTAGGTGCCGTCGATCAGCCGGCACACCAGCACGTCACGGCCGGCCGAGCAGCCGAGCGGGGGCTGCGCGAACCTGCCCCGCCACGGCTTCTTCCAGCCGGCGGGGCGCACGTCGCGGCCGTAGGGCACGGTCCCCGAGCCGTCCGGGCCGCCCCGCTCGCCCACGCCCGCCACCACGGCCGTCCGCGGGCCCCCGCCGCCCGCGGACGCCTCGGCGGGGCCGCCCCCGCGCTCGCGCCACCCCAGGTATCCGCCGGTGGCCGCGCCCAGCAGGACCAGGGCCGCCAGGGCCGCCGCGAGGCCCCGCCCCGGGCGGCGCGGGGGCGCGGGGAGGCCCGGGCCCTGGGTGGGGGCGAGGTGGACGAAGTCCGGCGGCCGGTGCGGGGCGGCCGGGCTCGCGGTGGCGGCCTGGGTGGGCGTGTAGCCGGGGAGCAGGGGGCCGTCCAGGGCGGTGACGCGCGCCAGCTCCCTCTCGTACTCCGCGATCTGCTCGCCGACCGGGGCCGGCCAGCCGGAGGCGGCGCCGGGCGTCAGCCGTTCGGCGAGGGCCGCGGCGGTCGGGCGGCCGGCCGGGTCGGCGGTGAGGCAGTCCGCGAGGACCGCGCGCAGCGAGTCCGGCACGTCCGCGAGATCGGCCTCGACGTATTTGACGCGGTACAGGACGGCCGCCACGGGCCCGTCGCCGAACGGGTCGCGCCCGGTGGCGGCGAAGCAGAGCACGGAGGCGAGGCAGAAGACGTCGGAGGCCGGGACGACGCGTCCGCTGCCCGCGACGTGCTCCGGGGACATGAAGGCGGGGCTGCCGACCATCCGGCTGGTCGTGGTGAGCGGGGTGGCGCCGGTGTCCCGGGCGATCCCGAAGTCGATGAGGCGCGGCCCGTCCGCGGCGAGCATGACGTTGCCCGGCTTCACGTCCCGGTGCACGATGCCCGCCGCGTGCACGGCCGCCAGCGCGCGGGCGAGCCCGGCGCCCAGCATCCGCACCTCGGCCTCGTCCAGCGCGCCCGCCCGGCGCACGGCGGCGGAGAGCGTCGGCCCGGCCACGTAGGCGGTGGCGAGCCAGGGCACGGCGGCGTCGGCGTCCCCGTCGAGCAGCGGGGCGAGACGGGCGCCGGTGACGGACCGGGCGACGGCGATCTCGCGGCGGAAGCGGTCGCGGAAGCCGGGGTCCTGCACCACGTCGCGCCGGACGGTCTTGACGGCGGCGGGCGCGGTGGAGCCGCCCCGGTCTCCGAGGAAGACCTCCCCCATGCCGCCCGCGCCCAGCCGGGCCCGGATCGTGTACGGGCCGATGGTCCTGGGCGAGTCGTCCCTGAGCGGACCGAGCATGTGCCACTTCCCCCCTCGCGCGCGTGACGGGCGGCCATCCTGCCACGGGAGCAAGGGAGTTGGGACGGTCCCGGGCACGCCCGGACGCGGCCCGCACGCCGCGTCCGCGAGGCGTCAGCTCTCGCCCGTCAGCCCCGCCACCAGTTCGTCCGCAGCCGCGTACGGGTCGAGGCGGCCGGTCACGATGCGTTCGGCGAGGGCGTCCAGGCGGCGGTCGCCGTGCAGGGTGCCGATGCGTTCGCGCAGGCGGGTGACCGCGATCGTCTCGACCTCGCGGGCGGCGCGGGCGGCCCGGCGCTCGCCGAGGACGCCGTGCTCCTCCATCCAGGCCCGGTGCTTCTCCAGCGCCTCGACCACCTCGTCGACGCCCTCGCCCCGCGCGGCGACCGTCTTCACGATCGGCGGGCGCCAGTCACCGGGGCCCCGGGACTCCCCGAGGCCCAGCATGTGGTTGAGCTCGCGCGCGGTGGCGTCCGCGCCGTCCCGGTCCGCCTTGTTCACGACGTACACGTCGCCGATCTCCAGGATTCCCGCCTTCGCGGCCTGGATGCCGTCGCCCATGCCGGGGGCGAGGAGGACGACCGAGGTGTCGGCCTGCGAGGCGATCTCCACCTCGGACTGGCCGACGCCCACGGTCTCCACCAGGATCACGTCGAAGCCCGACGCGTCCAGCACGCGGATCGCCTGCGGGGCCGCCCAGGCGAGGCCGCCGAGGTGGCCGCGGGTCGCCATGGAGCGGATGTAGACGCCCGGGTCCGAGGCGTGGTCCGACATCCGGACCCGGTCGCCGAGCAGCGCCCCGCCGGAGAACGGCGAGGACGGGTCGACGGCGAGCACCGCGACCCGCCTGCCCTGCTTCCGGTACGCGGAGACGAGCGCCGACGTCGACGTGGACTTGCCGACGCCCGGCGAGCCGGTCAGGCCGACCACGTACGCGCTGCCCGCCAGCGGCGCCAGGGCCGCCATCACCTCGCGCAGCTGCGGCGAGGCACCCTCCACCAGGGAGATGAGCCGGGCCACCGCCCGCGGTCCGCCCGCGCGGGCCTGCTCCACCAGGGTGGGGACGTCCACCATCACCGCTCCGTTCCGCTCAGCGCGTCTTCTCGTACCGCGTTACTTGCCCGGGACGCGCAGGATCAGCGCGTCGCCCTGACCGCCGCCGCCGCACAGGGCCGCCGCGCCGGTGCCGCCGCCGCGCCGCTTGAGCTCCAGCGCCAGGTGCAGCACCACGCGGGCGCCGGACATGCCGATGGGGTGGCCCAGCGCGATGGCGCCGCCGTTGACGTTGACCTTGTCCGAGGTGACGCCGAGGTCCTTCATGGACTGGACGGCGACGGCCGCGAACGCCTCGTTGATCTCGATGAGGTCCAGGTCCTCGACGCCGATGCCCTCCTTCTTCAGGGCGTGCCGGATGGCGTTGGACGGCTGCGACTGCAGGGAGTTGTCCGGGCCGGCCACATTGCCGTGGGCGCCGATCTCGGCGATCCAGTCCAGGCCCAGCTCCTCGGCCTTGGCCTTGCTCATGACGACGACCGCGGCGGCGCCGTCGGAGATCTGCGAGGAGGTGCCCGCGGTGATGGTGCCGTCCTTGGCGAAGGCCGGGCGCAGCTTGCCCAGGGACTCCACGGTGGTCTCGGGGCGGATGCCCTCGTCCTTGGCGAAGAGGACCGGGTCGCCCTTGCGCTGCGGGATCTCGACCGGGGTGATCTCGGCCTCGAACAGGCCGTTCTTCTGGGCGGCGGCGGCGCGCTGGTGGGACTGGGCGCCGATCTCGTCCTGGGCGGCGCGGTCGAGGCCGAGGCGGGCGTTGTGCTGCTCGGTGGACTGGCCCATCGGGATGTTCTCGTAGGCGTCGGTCAGACCGTCGTACGCCATGGAGTCCAGCATCTCGATCGCGCCGTACTTGTGGCCCTCGCGGGACTTCGGGAGCAGGTGCGGGGCGTTCGTCATGGACTCCTGGCCGCCGGCCACGACGACGTCGAACTCACCGGCGCGGATGAGCTGGTCGGCCAGGGCGATGGCGTCGAGCCCGGAGAGGCACACCTTGTTGACGGTGAGCGCGGGGACGTTCATCGGGATGCCGGCCTTGACCGCGGCCTGGCGGGCGGGCATCTGGCCCGCGCCGGCCTGCAGCACCTGGCCCATGATCACGTACTCGACCTGGTCGCCGCCGATGCCGGCCCGGTCCAGCGCCGCCTTGATGGCGAAGCCGCCGAGGTCGGCCGCCGAGAAGCTCTTCAGGGAGCCGAGGAGCCGGCCCATGGGCGTCCGGGCGCCCGCGACGATCACGGAGGTGTTACCGGTCGTTCCTGACATGAGGCACAGCCCCTTGGGTTGGATGTGAACGAGGGTTTACTTGAATGTACTGAGCGGTACCGCCCCCGTCATCCGGCAGCGGGTGTGATCGCGCGCACGTTGCGTAACCGTTCGAAGCGCGCTGCACTGTTCCCATGCTGACGCGCATCGACCACATCGGGATCGCCTGCTTCGACCTCGACGCGACCGTCGAGTTCTACCGCTCGACCTACGGGTTCGAGGTCTTCCACACCGAGGTCAACGAGGAGCAGGGCGTACGCGAGGCCATGCTCAAGATCAACGGTACGTCCGACGGCGGCGCCTCGTACCTCCAGCTGCTGGAGCCCGTCCGGGAGGACTCCGCCGTGGGCAAATGGCTGGCCAAGAACGGGGAGGGCGTGCACCACATCGCGTTCGGCACCGCCGATGTGGACGGGGACGCCGCGGACATCCGCGAGAAGGGGGTCAGGGTGCTGTACGACGAGCCCAGGACGGGTTCGATGGGGTCCAGGATCACCTTCCTCCACCCCAAGGACTGCCACGGCGTCCTCACCGAACTGGTCACGGCGAAGAAGGAGCACTGACCCCAGCCATACCCGCCCGGTAGAGTGGGCTCTTCCGGGCCGGGGCCGGGTCGGGGGCGCGCCGCGTCCCCAGCCGTTGATCTGTCACCATTCCCCGAACGTTGAGAGCTCGGGGAAGGATGGGACCGCGCAGTGCGGGGCTACGAACGCCAGGAGAGCCACCGAGCTGAAGACGACCATCTCTCGCGGTTCGAGGCCGAGATGGACCGGCTCAGAACCGACCGGGAGAAGGCCGTCCAGCACGCCGAGGACCTCGGCTACCAGGTCGAGGTCCTGCGAGCCAAGCTGCACGAGGCACGGCGCAGTCTGGCGATGCGTCCCGCCTACGACAGCGCGGACATCGGCTATCAGGCGGAGCAGCTCCTGCGGAACGCCCAGATCCAGGCCGAGCAGATGCGCAGCGACGCCGAGCGCGAACTGCGCGACGCCCGCGCCCAGACGCAGCGCATCCTCCAGGAGCACGCCGAGCACCAGGCCCGCCTCCAGGCCGAGCTGCACAACGAGGCGGTGCAGCGCCGCCAGCAGCTCGACCAGGAGCTGGCGGAGCGCCGCCAGACCGTCGAGTCCCACGTCAACGAGAACGTCGCCTGGGCCGAGCAGCTGCGGGCCCGGACGGAGTCGCAGGCCCGCCGCCTGATGGAGGAGTCCCGGGCCGAGGCCGAGCAGGCGCTCGCCACCGCCCGGGCCGAGGCCGCCCGGCTGGCCGAGGAGACCCGTCAGCGCGTGGGGGCGGAGGCCGAGTCCGCCCGGGCCGAGGCGGAGTCGATCCTGTCCCGCGCCCGCAAGGACGCGGAGCGGATGCTCGGCGTCGCGGCCGGCCAGGCGCAGGAGGCCACCAGCCACGCGGAGCAGCTGCGGCTGACGACGACCGCGGAGACCGAGCAGACCCGGCAGCGGGCGACCGAGCTGAGCCGGGCCGCCGAGCAGCGCATGCAGGAGGCCGAGACCCGGCTGCGCGAGGCGCGCCTGGAGGCCGAGAAGGTCCTCGCCGAGGCCAAGGAGACCGCGGTCAAGCGGCTGGCGTCCGCCGAGTCGCAGAACGAGCAGCGCACCCGGACCGCCAAGACGGAGATCGCCCGGCTGGTCGGCGAGGCGACCAAGGAGGCCGAGACCCTCAAGGCGGAGGCCGAGCAGGCGCTCGCGGACGCCCGTGCCGAGGCCGAGCGGCTGCGTGCGGAGGCGGCCGAGGCCGCGCGCACCGCCGCCGCCGAGGACGCGGCGGCCCAGCTCGCGAAGGCGGCCCGGTCCGCCGAGGAGATCCTGACCAAGGCGTCCGAGGACGCGAAGGCGGCCACCAGGGCGGCGGGCGAGGAGGCCGAGCGCATCCGCCGCGAGGCCGAGGCCGAGGCGGACCGGCTGCGCGGCGAGGCGGCCGAGCAGGCCGACCAGCTCAAGGGCGCGGCCAAGGACGACACCAAGGAGTACCGGGCCAAGACGGTCGAGCTCCAGGAGGAGGCGCGCCGGCTGCGCGGCGAGGCCGAGCAGCTGCGGGCCGAGGCGGTCGCGGAGGGCGAGCGGATCCGGGGCGAGGCCCGCCGCGAGGCCCTCCAGCAGATCGAGGAGGGCGCGAAGACCGCGGAGGAGCTGCTCGCGAAGGCCAAGGCCGACGCGGAGGAGCTGCGCGGTACGGCGACCGCCGAGGGCGAGCGCGTCCGCACCGAGGCCACGGAGCGGGCCGCGGCGCTGCGCAAGCAGGCGGAGGAGGCCCTCGACCGGGCCCGCGCCGAGGCGGAGCAGCTGCGCACGGAGTCCGAGGAGCAGGCCGAGGCGGCGCGGACCGCGGCGGAGCGGGCGGCGTCGGCGCTGCGCGAGGAGACCGAGCGCGCCGTCGCGGCCCGGCAGTCGGAGGCGGCCGAGGAGCTGGCCCGGCTCAAGGGCGAGGCCGAGACCCGGCTCACCGCCGCCGAGCAGGCGCTCGGTGAGGCGCGTGCGGAGGCGGAGCGCATCCGGCGCGAGGCCGGAGAGGAGTCCGAGCGGCTGCGCGCGGAGTCCGCCGAGCGGCTGCGGACGCTCCGGGAGCAGGCGGAGGCCGAGGCCCAGCGGCTGCGCGACGAGGCCGCGGCGGACGCCTCGCAGTCGCGTGCCGAGGGCGAGGCCGTCGCCGTACGGCTGCGCACGGAGGCCGCCACCGAGGCGGAGCGGCTGCGGACCGAGGCGCAGGAGAGCGCGGGCCGGATGCGGTCGGAGGCCGCCGCGGCGGCCGAACGGGTGGGCACGGAGGCCGCCGAGGCGCTGGCCGCCGCCCAGGAGGAGGCGAACCGGCGCCGGCGCGAGGCCGAGGAGACGCTGGACGCGGCCCGTGTCGAGGCGAATCAGGAGCGCGAGCGCGCCCGTGAGCAGAGCGAGGAGCTGCTGGCCTCCGCGCGCAAGCGGGTCGAGGAGGCGCAGGCCGAGGCGCACCGCCTGACCGCCGAGGCGGAGACCCGGGCGGCCGAGCTGGTCGCGGCGGCCGAGCAGACCGCCCAGCAGGTGCGGGACGCGGTCAGCGGGCTCCAGGAGCAGGCCGAGGCGGAGATCGCCGGGCTGCGCTCGGCGGCCGAGCATGCCGCGGAGCGGACGAAGTCGGAGGCCCAGGAGGAGGCCGACCGGCTGCGCGCCGACGCGCACGCCGAGCGGGAGCGGGCGGGCGAGGACGCCGCGCGCATCCGCCAGGTGGCCAAGGAGGAGACGGACGCCGCGAAGGCGATGGCGGAGCGCACGGTCTCCGAGGCGATCGCGGAGTCCGAGCGGCTGCGGGCGGACACCGCCGAGTACAGCCAGCGGATGCGCACCGAGGCGTCGGACGCGCTGGCGTCCGCCGAGCAGGACGCGGCGCGCAGCCGGGCGGAGGCCCGCGAGGACGCCAACCGGATGCGGAACGAGGCGGCGGCCCAGGCCGACCTGCTGGTGTCCGAGGCGACCGCGGAGGCCGGGCGGCTGCGCACGGACGCGGAGCACCAGGCGGCCCGGACCGTGGAGGAGGCGGCGGGCGACGCGGAGCGGATGCGCGCGGAGGCTTCGGCCACGGTGGGCTCCGCGCAGGAGCACGCGGCGCGGACCCGGGAGGAGTCGGAGCGGCTGCGGGCGGACGCGGAGGCGGCTGCCGAGCAGATGCGGGCCGAGGCGCGCCAGGAGGCGGACCGGCTGCTCGACGAGGCGCGCGAGGCCGCGTCGAAGCGCCGGGCGGACGCGGCGGAGCAGGCGGACCAGCTCATCGCCAAGGCTCAGGAGGAGGCGCTGCGCGCCGCCACGGAGGCCGAGGAGCAGGCCGACGCGATGGTCGGCGCGGCGCGCAAGGAGGCCGTGCGGATCACCTCCGAGGCGACGGTCGAGGGCAACGCGCTGGTGGAGCGGGCCCGGACGGACGCGGACGAGCTGCTGGTCGGCGCGCGCCGGGACGCCACGCAGATCCGGGAGCGGGCCGAGGAGCTGAAGACCCGTGCGGAGACCGAGGTGCAGGAGCTGCACGACCGGGCGCGCCGGGAGACGGCCGAGCAGGTCAAGACGGTCGGCGAGCGCGTCGACAAGCTGATCAAGGCCGCCACCGAGCAGCGCGAGGAGGCCGAGGCGAAGTCCAAGGAGCTGCTGGCGGACGCCAATTCGGAGGCGAGCAAGGTCAGGATCGCCGCCGTGAAGCGGGCCGAGTCGCTGCTGAAGGAGGCCGAGCAGAAGAAGGCCAGCCTGGTGCGCGAGGCCGAGAAGCTGCGGGCGGACGCCGAGGCCGAGGCCAAGCGGATGGTGGACGAGGGCCGGCGCGAGCTGGAGGTCCTGGTGCGCCGGCGCGAGGACATCAACACGGAGATCTCCCGTGTCCAGGACGTGCTGGAGGCGTTGGAGTCTTTCGAGACCCCCGCGGCGGGCGGTAAGGGCGGGGGCTCCGCACCGGCCGGCGGTGTCAAGGCCGGGGCCGCGGCGGGCACTCGATCGGGTGGCAAGCAGTCCGATGGGTAGCCGACCGGCTGTGGTCCGTGGTCTCTCATGGACCTTCAGCCGTCCGGGTGGCAAGGGGGAGGCCGTGTTCGCCACTCAAAAGGGGTGTCATTCTCCAGATCAAACCGGCATCCACTCGATGACACGCCGTTTCGGCCCCTAGGATTCCCTCTATCACCTCACCGGTCTCACTTCGACAGGAACCCCATGAGTGACCCTTCCTCCCCCTTCGGCTTCGAACTCGTGCGGCGTGGTTACGACCGCGGTCAGGTGGATGACCGCATTACCAAGCTCGTCGCCGACCGTGATAGTGCTCTCGCCCGCATCACATCGCTGGAAAAGCGCATCGAGGAGCTGCACCTCGAAACGCAGAACGCCCAGGCCCAGGTGAACGACGCGGAGCCGTCGTACGCGGGTCTCGGCGCGCGTGTGGAGAAGATCCTCCGGCTGGCCGAGGAGGAGGCGAAGGACCTGCGCGAGGAGGCCCGTCGCGCCGCCGAGCAGCACCGCGAGCTCGCCGAGTCCGCCGCCCAGCAGGTGCGCAACGACGCCGAGACGTTCGCCGCCGAGCGCAAGGCCAAGGCGGAGGACGACGGCGTCCGCATCGTCGACAAGGCCAAGGGTGAGGCCACCGCGCTGCGCGCCGACGCGCAGAAGGACGCGGCGCAGAAGCGGGAGGAGGCCGACGCCCTCTTCGAGGAGACCCGCGCCAAGGCCGCCCAGGCCGCCGCGGACTTCGAGACCAACCTCGCCAAGCGCCGCGACCAGTCGGAGCGCGACCTCGCGTCCCGCCAGGCCAAGGCGGAGAAGCGGCTCGCCGAGATCGAGCACCGCGCCGAGCAGCTGCGGCTGGAGGCCGAGAAGCTGCGCACGGACGCCGAGCGCCGGGCCCGGCAGACGGTGGAGACCGCGCAGCGCCAGTCCGAGGACATCGTGGCGGACGCCAACGCGAAGGCCGACCGCATCCGCAGCGAGTCGGAGCGCGAGCTCGCGGCGCTCACCAACCGCCGCGACTCGATCAACGCGCAGCTGACCAACGTCCGCGAGATGCTGGCGACGCTGACCGGTGCCGCGGTGGCCGCCGCCGGCACCCCCGCCGACGAGGAGCCCGCCTCGCGCGGTGTCCCGGCCCAGCAGACCCGCTGATTCCGGCTGCCGTACCCGCGTGCCCGGCCCCGCCCTTGTGGTGGCGCCGGGCACGCGGGCGTTCTAGCGTGAACGCATGATCGAGCTCGATGGCCTCACGAAGAGGTACGGGAACAAGGTCGCCGTCGACCAGTTGTCGTGCGTGATCAAGCCGGGGATGGTGACGGGTTTTCTGGGCCCCAACGGGGCGGGCAAGTCCACCACGATGCGGATGATGCTCGATCTCGACAACCCGACCAGCGGTTCCGTGCGGATCGACGGCAAGCACTACCGCGAACTCGAAGAACCTCTGAAGTACATCGGGGCGCTCCTGGACGCCAAGGCGATGCACGGCGGGCGCAGCGCGTACCACAATCTGCTCTGCCTGGCGCAGAGCAACCGCATCCCCGAACAGCGGGTGGCGGAGGTGCTGGAGACCGTGGGCCTGACCGCGGTGGCGAGGAAGAAGTCCAAGGGTTTCTCGCTCGGCATGGGCCAGCGCCTGGGCATCGCGTCGGCGCTGCTCGGCGACCCGCGGATTCTGATGTTCGACGAGCCGGTCAACGGCCTCGACCCCGAGGGCATCCACTGGATCCGGAACCTGATGAAGACGCTCGCCGCGCAGGGCCGGACGATCTTCGTCTCCTCGCACCTGATGAGCGAGATGGCCCTCACCGCCGACCACCTCATCGTGATCGGCCAGGGCAGGCTCCTCGCGGACACGTCGATGGCCGACTTCATCCAGGAGAACTCGCGCAGTTACGTACGGCTGCGCTCCCCGCAGCCGGAGCGGCTGCGCGACGTGCTGCACCAGGAGGGTGTCGTCGCCGTGGAGGCGGACGGCGGCACGCTGGAGGTGGACGGCGCCACCACCGAGGACCTGGGTGAGCTGGCCGCCCGGCACGGCATCACGCTGCACGAGCTGAGCGCCCAACGGGCGTCGCTGGAGGAGGCGTTCATGCAGATGACGGCGGGCGCGGTCGAGTACCACGCGCACTCGGAGCCGGGCGGCGGGGCGCCGCCCGGGGGCGCGCGGTGGGGCGAGGGCTGGGTCCAGCGGCCCGGCGGCGGAGAGGGGGCGTGACGATGGCCTCGGTGCCCGCGGTCCTGACCTCCGAATGGACCAAGATCCGCACGGTCTCCTCCACCACCTGGACGCTGATCTCGGCGTTCCTGGTCACCGTGGCGATGGGCGCGGCTCTGTGCGCGCTGATGAACGCGCAGTTCGACGACCTCAAGCCGGAGGAGCGGATCACCTTCGACCCGACGTTCGTCAGCTTCTCCGGGATGATCCTCGGCCAGCTGGCGATGGTGGTGTTCGGGGTGCTCGTCGTCGGTACGGAGTACAGCTCGGGCATGATCCGCACCTCACTGGCGGCGGTGCCGCAGCGGGCCACGTTCCTGTTCAGCAAGATGCTGGTGGCCGGGGTCCTCGCGCTGGTGGTGGGCCTGGTCACCAGCTTCGCCACGTTCTTCCTGGGCCAGGCGCTGCTGGGCGGCCACGGTACGGACATCGGCGCGGACAACGTGCTGCGCGCGGTCGTCGGCGGCGGCCTCTACATGGGGCTGATCGCGCTGTTCTCCATGGGGGTGGCGGCGATGCTGCGCAGCTCCATGCTGTCGCTGGGCATCCTGATGCCGTTCTTCTTCCTGGTCTCGCAGATCCTGTCGGCGGTGCCGGGCGCCCAGAAGGTCGCCCGGTACTTCCCGGACCAGGCGGGCTCCAAGATCATGCAGGTGGTGCCGGACGCGATGAACAGCGATCCGGCGCCCTACGGGCCGTGGGCCGGGCTGCTGATCATGGTGGGCTGGGTGGCGGCGGCGGTGCTCGGCGGATTCCTCGTACTGAAGAAGCGGGACGCCTGACCCTGCGGAAGGGCCGGCCCGCGACTCACCCCTCGTAACGGCTTGGGCGGAACCGTCAAGGCGTGGATATCCTCCTAACTCTTACGGGGGCGTACGGCCGACCGGCGTGTGCCCCGACGACAGATAAGTCGATGGGGCTGGAGAGCATGATCGAGGCAGTCGGCCTGACCAAGCGCTATGGCGCTAAGACGGCCGTGTACAACCTTTCCTTCCAGGTGCGGCCGGGTGCCGTCACCGGGTTCCTCGGTCCCAACGGGTCCGGCAAGTCGACCACCATGCGCATGATCCTCGGCCTGGACCGGCCGACGGCCGGCCGGGTCACCATCGGCGGCCACGAGTTCCGCGGCCTGCCGAACGCGCCCCGCCAGGTGGGCGCCCTGCTCGACGCCAAGGCGGTGCACGGCGGGCGCAGCGCCCGCAACCACCTGCTCTCGCTCGCCCAGCTGGCCGGCATTCCGGAGGCCCGGGTGGACGAGGTGCTGGGCGTCGTCGGCCTCCAGGACGTGGCCCGCAAACGGTCCAAGGGGTTCTCGCTGGGCATGGGGCAGCGGCTGGGCATCGCGGCGGCGCTGCTCGGCGACCCGCAGGTGCTGCTGTTCGACGAGCCGGTCAACGGCCTCGACCCGGAGGGCATCCTCTGGGTCCGCAATCTGATGAAGATGCTGGCGTCCGAGGGCCGCACGGTCTTCGTCTCCTCGCACCTGATGAGCGAGATGGCCCTCACCGCCGACCACCTCATCGTGATCGGGCGCGGCCAGCTGATGGCCGACATGAGCGTCAAGGACTTCATCTCGGCCAACTCGGCCGACTTCGCCCGGGTCCGCGTCCCGGACGGGACGCCGGAGCCGCGGGAGAAGCTGACGGCCACGCTGACCGAGGCGGGCGGCCAGGTGCTGTCCGAGCCGGACGGCGCCCTGCGGGTCACCGGCCTGGCACTGCCCCGGATCAGCGACCTGGCCCATGAGTCGGACGTCCGGCTGTGGGAGCTCTCGCCGCACCAGGCGTCGCTGGAGGAGGCGTACATGCGGATGACGCAGGGCGCCGTGGACTACCGCTCGACGGTCGACCAGCGGGCCCACCTCCAGCAGCAGCCCCCGCATCCCGGCTACGGGCAGCAGCCGGGGTACGCCCCGCAGCAGCCCGTGCCGGACGTGCCGCAGCAGGGCTGGTACGCCCCGCCGCCGCCCGGACAGAACCCGTACGCGGCCGGCGCACCGGCCCAGGCGCCCGCGCCCGCCGCGCCCGCGCCCGCTCCCGCCCCGACGCCGCCCGCCGAGGCACCCGCCCCCGCCCCCGCAGACCTGACCAAGCGCGAGACCAGCGAGGACCCCCGATGACCACGCCGCCGGCGCCGCAGGCGCCGTACCAGCAGCCCGCGCCGCAGCAGGCGTACCAGCAGCCGCAGGGGTACGTCTCGCCGATCCCCGTGCGCCGCGCGACGCTCGGGGACGCCATCGCCTCGGAGTGGACCAAGATCCGGTCCGTGCGCTCGACCATGTGGACCCTCGGGATCATGACCGCGCTGTTGCTGGTCATCGGGGTGCTGGCGGCCGTCGCCGTCTCCGCGTCCGACTCGGACATGGGCGACACCCCGGTCCTGAGCCTCGGCTTCTTCGGGGTGCTGCTCGGCACGATCTGTGTGATCACGCTCGGCGTGATGACGATCGCCTCGGAGTACGGCACCGGCATGATCCGTACGACGCTGACGGCCTGCCCGAGCCGGGGCCGGGTGCTCGGCGCCAAGGCACTCGTCTTCTTCCTGCTCACCTTCGTCCTCACCACGGTGATGACCTCGGTGGTCGCCCTGATCCAGTCGTCGATGCTGGACGCGGCGTCGCCGAGCGGCGAGGAGTGGCTGCGCGCCACGGTCGGCGTCGCGCTCTACGTGGCGACGCTGGGGCTGCTGGCGCTCGCGGTCGGCGCGCTGATCCGGCACTCGGCCGGGGCGATCACGCTGATGATCGGCGTGGTGCTGCTGCCGCTCGTGCTGGCCATCTTCATGTTCGCGTCGTCGCTGGCGACGCTCCAGGAGAAGCTGCTGGAGTACTCGATCCCCAACCAGCTGAGCGTCTTCTACGACAACTCGGTCACCTCGTCCGGCGGCCCGACCGGCTGGCAGCCGCTGTGGCTCCTCCTCGGCGTGACGGCGGTCGCCATGGGCGGGGCCTACCTGTCGATGAACCGGCGCGACGTCTGAGGCGGGGCCGGCTCAGTAGCGCGGCGCGTTCCGGGACCGCTGCACCTTGGTGGTGCGGCGGTCCTTCGCGTTCCAGCAGGCCTTGTGCCAGTGCCTGCGGTCGTCGACCCCGCCGTACTCGGACCAGGCCACCAGATGCGGCACGCCGGACGGGATCTCCTGGTCGCAGCCGGGGCAGCGGTAGCGCTTGCCGGCCGCGCTCGCGCCGCTGACCGGGCGCACCGACCACTCCTCGCCCTGCCACTCCTCCGTACGCCCTCCCCCGCCGTACCGGTCGCCCGACTCGCTCGCGCTGTCGTTGCGGCTCTCGCCGCCTCGGGGGCGGTTGCGGCGCGGGGACACGTTTCACCTCTTGGGACGGGGCGGGCGGGACCCGTCCAGGGTAGGGCCATTCGGGCGGGGTACCCGACTCCCGGGCCTCGCGGCGCGAGGGGTTACCGGAAAATCGCAACAACTACGCGCCGGACCGTGCCTTTGGCACGTGTCAGACGTTGTTGCCAGTAGGGGAGAGCCGCGTCGGCCGCAAGGAGGCAATTGGCGATGCGTGTCGGAACGTTCGTACTGGCGGCCCAGTTTCCGGGCCAGGGGCCGGGGGAAGCGCTGCACCGCGCCATCCGGTCCGCCGAGGTCGCCGAGGAGTCCGGGCTCGACTCGGTCTGGCTGGCCGAACACCACTTCGTGCCGTACGGGGTGTGCCCGTCGGCCGTCACCCTGGCCGCGCAGCTGCTCGGCCGGACCCGTCGCATCCGCGTCGGCACGGCGGTGAGCGTGCTGCCGACGCAGCACCCGGTGGCGCTCGGCGAGCAGGCCGCGCTGCTCCATCTGACGAGCGGCGGCCGGTTCAGCCTCGGCGTCGGCCGCGGCGGGCCGTGGGTGGACCTGGAGGTGTTCGGCGGCGGCCTGGAGGCGTACGAGAAGGGGTTCCCGGAGTCCCTGGGGCTTCTGCTCGACTGGCTGCGCGAGCCGCGCGTGGCGGGCCGGGGCGAGCGGTACGGCTTCCGCGAGGTGGCGGTCGTCCCCCGGGCCGACGAGCTGATCGGCGCGGACGGCACGGCGGGGTCCGGCCCCGAGGTGATCGTCGCGTGCACCTCGCGCAGGACCGTGGAGCTCGCCGCCGACCGGGGCCTGCCGATGCTGCTCGGCATGCACTGCGGGGACGAGGAGAAGGCGGAGATGGTGGCGCTCTGGCGGTCCCGCGCGCTGGCGGCCGGCCATGCGCCGGAGAGGGTGCGCGGGGCGGGGCACGTGTCGGCCGGGGTGGCCCAGATCGCCGACCGCACCGAGGACGCCGTCGAGACGCTGGTGAAGGCGATGCCGGGCTGGCTGCGCCAGGGGCTGGACGCGCATGTGACGGTGGACGGCCGGCACCGCGTGATGCGGGACCCCGTCGGGTACGCGGAGCTGCTGTGCGGCCTTCATCCCGTGGGCACGCCGGAGCTCGCGGCCGAGCGCCTGGCGGTCACCGCCGAGCGCACGGGCATCACCCGCTTCGCGCTCCTGGTGGAAGGTTCCGGGGATCTCGTCGCCACGGAGGAGAACGTAGCGCGGCTCGGCACGGAGGTACGGCCACTCCTCGGATGACCCCCGCGCACGGACGGAAGGGTGTATGGCGGTGTGCGTACGGAGCCGCCGCCCCGGACCAGTTGCACCTCCCGCGGCCCGGAACGGCGACGGAAGCGTTCAGCAGTCCCGTAGTTCGGGCGACTGGTTGAGCAACTGGCCCCTCACCGAGGTGAACTTGGCCAGTCGGTCGTCGACCGAGGCGTCCAGCGGGAACACCGCGACGCGGTGGCAGTTCTGGAATGCGAGACGCACCCCGAAGTGCCGCTGCAGCGCTCCGCGTATTGCATCACTCGCGAGCGCACGCAGCAGCTGACCACGTGCCTGCTCGTTGGGCGGCGGCGTCTGGTTGTCGGCGAATTCCCCGCCGTCGACCTTCAGCTGAGCCACCAACGAGCTGATCATCTCCCATGCGTAGGGCAGGGAGGTCCGGACGCAGTCGACGAAGTCGGCTTCGTCGACCTCGCCTCGCTCGGCCTGTTCCAACAGAGCCGGTGAGACGTCGAGCGACATGGGTTCTCCTCTCGCGGCCCCGGCGGATTACCGGAGCCTTACGGGCAGGGAAGAAGGCCGACGACGACGCAGCGTGCACGCGCGGCGACCTCCCGCTTCCACGGTAAGGGCGCAGTCCGGGCCGCACCAGGAGATTGGGAACACAACCGGCCAATAACGAAGGGGTTCAAAGAGGGGCAAGACAGAAAGCGCCAACTCCGGAAGGGGTGAGAGCGGCCGACCGGTGAATCGCGCCGGGCCCTCGTTGTCGAGTAGCGTTGCCGACCATGCGTCTCGTCATCGCCCGCTGCTCCGTGGATTACGCGGGCCGGCTCACCGCCCACCTGCCCTCCGCTCCCCGCCTCATCCTGGTCAAGGCGGACGGGAGCGTGTCGATTCACGCCGACGACAGGGCGTACAAACCGCTCAACTGGATGTCGCCGCCGTGCACCCTGAAGGAGGGCAGCGGCGACGACGAGGGCACCTGGACCGTGGTGAACAAGGCGGGCGAAAAACTGATCATCACGATGGAGGAAATCCTCCATGACTCGAGCCATGAACTGGGCGTCGATCCGGGGCTGATCAAGGACGGCGTCGAGGCGCACCTCCAAGAACTGCTCGCCGACCGCATCGAGACCCTGGGCGAGGGCTACACGCTGATCCGCCGCGAGTACTTCACGGCCATCGGCCCGGTCGACATCCTGTGCCGCGACGCGGACGGGCAGACGGTGGCCGTCGAGCTGAAGCGGCGCGGCGACATCGACGGCGTCGAGCAGCTGACGCGTTACCTGGAACTGCTCAACCGCGACCCGCATCTGGCCCCGGTCAAGGGCATCTTCGCCGCCCAGGAGATCAAGCCGCAGGCCAGGGTCCTGGCCACGGACCGGGGCATCGGCTGCGTGGTCCTGGACTACGACGCGCTGCGCGGCATCGAGGACGACAAACTGCGCCTGTTCTGAACCGACCCCCACAAGCCGGTCCGGCCCTTTCAAGCCCGTCCAGCCCCATCAAGCCGGTCCGGCGCTTGAGGACGGAACCCTGGCGCCGGACGGGCCCGACACCCCCGTGATGCCCGCGGCCCGTCGGCCCTATCAAGCCCGTCCGGCGATTGAGGACGGAATCCTGGCGCCGAACGGACCCGAGGCCCCCGTGATGCCTGCGGCCCGTCGGCCCCATGAAGCCCGCCCGGCCCCCTAAGCCCGTCCGGCGATTGAGGACGGAACCCTCGGGCCGAACGGGCCCGACACCCCCGTGATGCCCGCGGCCCGTCGGCCCTTTCAAGCCCGTCCGGCGATTGAGGACGGAACCCTGGCGCCGGGGGCCGGCGCCCTCGCGGGGGCTAGGTCCCCGAAGGGCTGTCGCTCGCCTGCTCCGGCGTATCCGGCTTCGTGGGCGGCACGTCCGGGTCCGACTCCCCCGGGCTCGGGGACTCCGTCTCGGTCTCGGTCGGCGTGGGCGAGGTGGCCGTCTTCGTGGGCGTCGGCGAGGCCGACGTGGGCTTCGGCGACGACGGCTCCGTCGCACCGGGCGACGACGGCGACCCCGGGGACGACTGCGTGTCCGGCGCCGACGACGTCGCCGAAGGCGACCCCTCGTCGGCCGGCGCCGCCCCGCTCCCCGTGGCGGCCGGCGTCGCCGAGGCCGACGCCGACGAGGACGCGGGCCCCGAAGGCGCCCCGCTCGTGGACGGCCCGTCCGCCGGCTCCCCGCTCTCCACCTCCGCGTCGTAGACGCCGTCGTCGTCCGGCACCTCCTGCTCGGTCGACGTGCCGGCCCCGCCCTGCGGATCGCTGCTCGACGTCAGGCCGAGCGTCACCACCGTGCCGAGGACCCCGGCCAGCAGCACCCCCGCCCCGGCGGCGACCAGATTGCGGCGGGCCCCGCCGATGAGGGCCAGCGGCCCGCCCCGCACCGCCCCCTTGCCGCCGCCCGCCGCAGGCGCGGTCACCGGCACCGGCACCGTCATCGGCTCCTGCCGGGGCACCACCGCGGTGTCGGCGAACGGGCTCGTCATGGAGACCGGGACGACGGCCGGCACCCCCATCGGCGGCGACGCCTCGAACGCCCCGCCGTCACCCACCGCCGGCACCACGCCGGCCCGGTCCTCGACCAGCGCGAGGGCGCGCCGCCCGGCCACCGCGCCGCTCTTGTCGGCGAGCGCCCCCCGCATGCTGATGGCGGTCTCCAGCTCGGCCCTGGCCCGGTCGGGGTGGCCGGTGCAGAGCGCGAGGACGCCCAACTCGTGGTGGAAGTACGCCTCTTCCGCGACCTCCCCGGCGAGCCGCCCGGCCTCCTGGCCGATCCGCAGGGCCCGCTCCCAGGCGCCCCAGTGCAGCCCGGCCGCGAAGGCGGGCGCCGCGCTGCGGGCGAGGAGCACGGCGGCGCTGGTCCCTCCGGCCGCCTCCCCCGGCACCAGCCGGCCCATGGCGGCGATGATCGCGTCGGCCTCGGCGGTCGCCCGCTCGGGGGTGACCGAGGGGTGCCCGGTCCACCAGGCGTAGTGCTGGGCGGCGGTACGGGCCCGGTCGGCGGCGTCGTCCTCGTAACCGGCGGCCGTCAGCTGGGCCAGGACCCCGGCGGCCAGCCGGTAGCGGGAGCCGGTCGAGGAGAGCAGCCCGCAGCCGGCCAGCTCGCCGAGGGCGGCGTCGGCGTGGGTGTCCCCGACGAGCGCGGGCAGATGGGCCTGGTGCGGCACCTCGCCGCCGAGGGCCACCGCGAACCGCAGCGTGTCCCGGGCCGCGTCGCTCAGCCGGGAGGCCAGCAGGGCCGCGGGCGCCGCGCCCTCGCCGAGGCTGGGCAGCGGCACGTCCGGGTCACCGGCCGCCTCGGGCGCGGGCGGCGCGTCGGCGGGCCGGTTCGCCAGATAGCCGTACTCGTCGTACGCGGTGGCGTCGGTGCGCAGCTGGTCGCGCTGGCGCAGCAGCGCACCGGCCTGGACGAAGCGCAGGGGCAGGCCCTCGGACTCGAACCAGAGGTCTCCGGCCCAGTTGGCCTCCTCCTCGGTGAGCCGCCGTTCGACCACCCGGCACAGCAGGTCCACGGAGGTGGCCCGGTCGAGGCCGGTGAGGAAGACCTCTTCGAGGGCGGAGTCGGCGCCGGGCGCGGCGACCTCGGGCGTCGCGGCGAACAGGAAGGCGCACTCGGGGGTGGCGTCGAGCAGTTCGTCCAGGGCGGCGCCGCCGAGCTCCAGGTCGTCCAGGACGACGACGGCGCCGGTGGAGCGCAGCGTCTCCAGCAGGAGCGTGCGGTCCGGCCGGTGCAGGGGGGCGTCGTGGACGGCGTCGAAGAGCGCGTACAGCAGGTCGGTGGCGGTGCGCTTGTGGCCGCTGAGGCGGACGACCCCGTCGGGCGCGACGTCCGCGCAGTCGGCGGCGACGGCGTCGAGCAGGGCGGTACGGCCGGAACCCGCCGGTCCGGTGAGCCGGACGGAGCGGCCTCGGGCCAGGAGGCGGGTCAGCCGTTCGCGTTCCTCGTCGCGCCGCAGCAGCGGCAGCCGGGGGACGGGCGGGCCCGGCGGCACGGGGGGCGCCGCGGCGCGGGCGCGGGCGGCGCGCTCGGCGGGGGTGCGGCGGACGGGGGCGGCGGGCCGCTCACCGGGCGGGCACGGTTCGACCTCGCTGCCGTCGACGGGGTTGACGGTGAGCGTCAGGTCGCCGGCGACGAGGCTGACCATCCGGACCTGCCGCGGTGTTTGCTGACCGAAATCCGGGGTCAGCGGATCGCGCGAAGGGCGGCGCGGGCCGGCCCCCTCGGCGGAGTCCTCGCCGTCGTGGCCGAACTCCTCCGGCCGCCGGTGTATCGGGTCCATCGCCAAAGCCCCCAAGACGCGTCGAGCGCGGTTGTCCCTCCCGGCCTCGCACGTCCAGATGCCGCCCACGGTCCGGTGTCCGCCGGGTCGGGTCCGTCAATCGGCAGACGGCCGAACCCTAAACCTTCGCACAGTATCCACGACCGTCCGGGGTGGCGCGCCGCTCCGAGATCACGGTCTCGTGAGGATTGTGTGCCTTCTCGCCGTACGGTCACCGAGGGGGCACGGGGTGCTCCCGCAGGCCGCTCCCGCGGGCCCCTCAGACGCGGGGCAGGGACTCCGCCGCGAGCCCGCCCTCGATGGCGAGGATGCGGTGCAGCCGGGTCGCCACCAGGAGGCGTTGCATCTGCGGAGGCACGCCGCGCAGCACGAGGCGCCGCCCGGCGCGTCCCGCCCTGCGGTGCGCGCCCATGATGACGCCGAGTCCGGTGGCGTCCCATGAATCCAGCTCGGTCAGGTCGAGCACCAGATCGCCGACGCCGCCGTCCAGGGCCGAGTGCAGGACCGTACGGGCGTCCGCCGCGCTTCGGACGTCGAGGCGGCCCCCGACGACCAGCTCGGCGTGGTCGCCCCTGATGTGCATATGCGCTCCCCTGGAATGCTCCGTGGCCCGGTCCGTCTGTCCGAAACTGTCTATGCCCCAACTGACTGTGGCAGCGACAGGGTAGTTGCCGTCTGTAAGCGAACCGATACCGAATTCACTCCGAGGAGTGATGCGGTTCGGCCGCGAACGCCGATGATTCCGATGGTTCCGGACGGCGTCGCCCCGAACGGCACCCGGCTCGGCTGACAGCGAATCAGCCGGACCGGACCGAAAATGATCAGTAGGTGTAGAAGCCCTGCCCGCTCTTGCGCCCGATGTCACCTGCATCGACCATCCGGCGCATCAGCTCCGGGGCGGCGAACTTCTCGTCCTGCGACTCGGTGTAGATGTTGCTCGTGGCGTGCAGCAGGATGTCGACAC
This sequence comes from Streptomyces sp. 130, assembly GCF_007096885.1. Taxonomy (GTDB): domain Bacteria; phylum Actinomycetota; class Actinomycetes; order Streptomycetales; family Streptomycetaceae; genus Streptomyces. Next base: position 170,085 of record NZ_VJNO01000011.1, read on the forward strand.
CGGTGAGGTCCGCGGTCGCGAGCGGCCCCATCGCGTGGCCGAAACCGAGCTTGCAGGCGACGTCGATGTCCTCGGCCGTGGCGACGCCCGACTCGTAGAGCTTGGCGGCCTCGACCACGAGCGCGGAGATCAGCCGGGTGGTGACGAAGCCGGCCACGTCGCGGTTGACGACGATGCAGGTCTTGCCGACGGACTCGGCGAACTCCCGCGCGGTGGCGAGGGTTTCGTCGCTGGTCTTGTAGCCGCGTACGAGTTCGCAGAGCTGCATCATCGGGACCGGCGAGAAGAAGTGGACGCCGACCACGCGCTCCGGGCGCTCCGTCACAGCGGCGATCTTGGTGATCGGGATGGCGGAGGTGTTGGAGGCGAGCACGGTGTCGTCCCGGACGATCTTGTCGAGCGACCGGAAGATCTCGTGCTTCACCTCCAGCTTCTCGAAGACGGCCTCGACCACGACGTCCGCGTCGGCGACGGCGTCGAGGTCGGTGGTCGTGGTGATCCGGCCGAGCGCGGCCTCGGCGTCGGCCGCGTCCAGCTTGCCCTTGGCGACGAACTTGTCGAAGGAGCCCTTGATGCCGTCACGGCCGCGGGTCAGGGCCTCGTCGGTGACGTCCCGCAGCACCACGTCCCAGCCTGCCTGGGCGGAGACCTGCGCGATGCCGGACCCCATGAGTCCGGCTCCGATGACGGCGAGCTTCCTGGCCACGTTGGCACCCCTCTGTACATGTCGCTGGTTCTGGTCCATGCCCTCCGGCGGAGGTTAGTACCCGGGGCGGGCGCTGGGGCCGCGAAGAGATGCGCGTCACGTCTCAAATGACGGACATCACACCGGGGGCCGTCACTCGGCGGCGCGCCGGGCGTAGTTGAGCACCTTTTCGCCCAACAGGTCCTCGATGTCGTCCAGCAGGACGAGGGCGCGCCTGGACACCTCGGCGGGCTTGCCGCCGGCCACCATCTCCTGCCCGATGTATCCCATCAGGGTGCCGTGCAGCCAGGAGAGCTGACCGGCCACCAGGACCGGCGTCCGGTCCCCCGCCCCGGCGCCGCTCACCTCCACGAGGGTGGCCTCCAGGTGCTGCGCGGCCTCCTGCTGGATGTGCCAGAGGCGGGCCTTGAGGGTGTCGGCCTCCTCGATGACCCGCATGAAGCGCGCGTACCCCTCCATCAGGCCGACGGTGGGTGACACGCCCTCGACCTGGACGCGCAGCTCCCGCAGCACGGCGTCGGCCGCGGACTCGCCCCGGTCGCGGCCCCTGACGTACCGCGAGAGGCGCTCCACGACGCCCATGCTCCGGTCGAGGAAGAGGTCTTCCTTGGCCGGGAAGTAGTTGTAGACGGTGTTGACCGAGACGTCGGCGGCGTGGGCGATCTCCGCGATCGTCACCGCGTCGAAGCCGCGCTCCAGGAACAGGCCGGTGGCCACGTCCGAGAGGTGCTGCCTGGTCTGCCGTTTCTTGCGCTCCCTGAGTCCCTCAGCCATGGGTCCATCGTAGATCGGCTGGGGTCTATTGAAATTTGGGGTCATTGCATTTTTGCAGTGACTCTGTTTTCGTGGGGGCATGACCGTCATCAGTACGTCCGGGCTCGCCCGGACCTTCATGGCCAAGTCCGGCCCCGTCGAGGCCGTCCGCTGTCTCGACCTGACCGTCGCGGCCGGTGAGATCGTGGGCCTGCTCGGCCCGAACGGCGCGGGCAAGACGACCACCCTGCGCATGCTCACCACGCTGCTCTCCCCCACCGGCGGCGCGGCCACCGTCGCCGGCCGCGACCTGGCCGGCGACCCGGCGGGCGTCCGCGCGCGGTGCGGTTACGTCGCCCAGTCGGGCGGGGTGGACCCGCACACCACCGTGCGGGAGGAGCTGGTCACCCAGGGCCGGATGTACCGGCTCGGCAAGGCGGCGGCGATCGCCCGGGCGGCCGAACTCGCCGCGGAACTCGGCCTGTCGGACCTGCTCGACCGGCGGACCGCGGCCCTGTCCGGCGGCCAGCGCCGCCGCCTGGACATCGCGATGGGGCTCACCCACCGCCCCGCCGTGCTCTTCCTGGACGAGCCCACCACCGGGCTCGACCCGGGCAGCCGCGCCGACCTCTGGGACCTGGTGCGCCGGCTCCGCGACGCGCACGGCACCACCGTCGTGCTCACCACGCACTACCTGGACGAGGCGGACGCGCTCGCCGACCGGCTCGTCGTCATCGACGGCGGCCTGGTGGCGGCGGAGGGCACCCCGGCCGCGCTCAAGACCCGCTACGCGGGCGCACCCGACGCCACGCTCCAGGACGCCTTCCTCGCCGTCACCGGCCGCGCCCCCGCCGCCGACACCGCTCCCCTCGCGGTCTGACCCCTCAGGAATCCCATGCTGCTGCACGACACCGCGCTGATCTTCGGGCGTTACGCCCGCCAGACCCTGCGCTCCAAGTTCCAGGTCCTCTTCGGCATCCTGATGCCCCTGCTCCACCTGCTCTTCTTCGGCCCGCTGCTCACCGGGCTGCCGCTCGGCGGCGACACCGACTCCTGGCAGGTCCTGGTGCCCGGGCTGCTGCTCCAGCTCGCCCTGTTCGGCGCCTCGTTCGCCGGGTTCGGCCTGATCATCGACAAGTCGACCGGGGTGGTCGAACGCATGCGGGTGACCCCGGTGAGCCGGGCGGCGCTGCTGCTGGGGCGGGTGCTGCGGGACGCGCTGCTGTTCGTGTTCCAGGCGGTGCTGCTGGTGCTCGTCGCCGTACTGATGGGGCTGCGGGCGCCGCTGGCCGGGGTGCTGACCGGCTTCGTCTTCGTCGGCCTGCTGACGGTCTCGCTGGCCTCGCTCTCGTACGCGCTGGCGATGCGGGTCTCGACGCCGCAGGAGTTCGGCCCGGTCGTCAACGCGCTCACCATGCCGGCCATGCTGCTGTCCGGCCTGATGCTGCCGATGACGCTCGGCCCGAAGTGGCTGGACGTCCTCTCGCACTTCACTCCGTTCCGCTACCTGGTGGACGCGGTCCGGGACGCGTACGCGGGCTCGTACGCCACCGCTCACATGCTGTACGGGGTCCTGGTCGCCCTGGGCTTCGCCGCGCTGGCCGTGACGGTGGGCACCGGTGTCTTCCGGAAGGCCGGGGCGTAACTAGTCTGGCCGCATGGTCAATCTGACGCGCATCTACACCCGCACCGGCGACACCGGCACCACCGCCCTCGGTGACATGAGCCGCACCGCCAAGACCGATCCGCGGATCTCCGCCTACGCCGACGCCAACGAGGCCAACGCGGTCATCGGCACCGCGATCGCCCTCGGGCAGCTGGACGAGGACGTCGTGAAGGTCCTCGTCCGGGTGCAGAACGACCTGTTCGACGTGGGCGCGGACCTGTCCACGCCGGTGGTCGAGGACCCGGAGTACCCGCCGCTGCGGGTGGAGCAGAGTTACGTCGACAAGCTGGAGGCCGACTGCGACCACTACCTGGAACAGGTGGAGAAGCTCCGCAGCTTCATCCTCCCGGGCGGTACGCCGGGCGCCGCGCTGCTGCACCAGGCGTGCACCGTGGTCCGCCGCGCCGAGCGCTCCACCTGGGCGGCGATGGAGGTGCACGGCGAAGTGATGAACGCGCTGACGGCGACCTACCTCAACCGCCTCTCGGACCTGCTGTTCATCCTGGCCCGGGTGGCGAACAAGGAGGTCGGCGACGTGCTCTGGGTGCCCGGCGGCGAACGCTAGGCGCCCGGCCCCGGCGCCCGCCTGGGGAACGCCGTGTAGCTCGCCGCGATCACCAGGTTGATCCCGATGACCAAGAGCATCGTGCGCTGCCAGGACCGCAGCGAGCTCACGTCCCCGTCGCCGCCCACGTACCAGACGGCCGCCTGGAGCAGCGCCAGCGCGGTCGCGGCGGCGACGGTCCAGCGGCCGGCGGTCTTCCACTCGTGCACCGCCCGCGCCTTCCCGTACTTCGGCGGCCTCACCGGGGGCGGGCCGCCGGCGAACCGGTGCGCGACCCGGGCGTCGGCCCACTTGATGGTGGAGTGCCCGAGGCCGGCCGTGAAGCCGATGTAGACCGCGGCGAGCCCGTGCTTCCAGTCCGGCTCGGCGCCGTTCTTCAGGTCCACGGCGGTCACCGCGAGCAGGACCAGCTCCAGCACCGGTTCGCACAGCAGTACGGCGGCGCCCAGGCGCGGCCTGCGCGCCCCGTAGCGCAGCGCCAGTCCGGCGGCCAGCAGCACCCAGAAGGCGATCTCGCAGGCGACGACGAGGGTGACGATCACGGGTCCGCTCCTTTTCGCTCCCTTCCAGCCTGACCGCCGCGCGGGCCCGGATCGTCGGCCCCGATGAGGAAACCCGACTGCATACTTCGATGTAGTGCCGACTCCCGCCCCGCCCCGCCCGCACCGCGACGACGTGCTCATCGCGGTCTTCGGGCTGCTCGGCGGCCTGGTGCTGTGGCTGCTCGACCTCTACATGCGGACCGGTGTCGTCCTCGGGGACACCCGCCTGCCGCTCGTCCCGCTCGTCGTGATGTCGGCGGCGGAGCTGCTGCGCAGGGCCTCCCCGCGCACCGCCCTGGCCATCGGCTCCGTCGCGCTCGTCGCGGACCAGTGCACCCACGGCAACCTGGCCACCGTGGCGATGTACACCGACGTCATGTACGCGGCCGTGCTGTACGGGACGCCGGCGGCGGCCCGCCGCATCCCGGTGATCACGTTCCTGATCTCCCTCCTCGTCACCATCGGCTCACTCGCCTGGATGCGCAGTCCCGAGGCCCTGCTCATCGGCATCGTCACCGCCCTCGTGGTCTTCGTGCCCGCGCTCACCGGGGTCAGCGTGCGCAACCACCGGGACGCCGCCGAGACCGCCCGGCTGCGCGCCGACCAGACCGCCCTGCTCGCCGAGATGGACCGCACCCAGGCGGTGACCGCCGAGCGGGCCCGGATGGCGCGCGAGCTGCACGACCTGGTCGCCAACCACCTGTCCGCGATCGCCATCCACTCCACCGCCGCGCTCTCCCTCGACGACCCGGAGACCTCGCGCAAGGCCCTCGGGGTCATCCGTGAGAACAGCGTCGAGGGTCTGGCCGAAATGCGCCGCCTGATCGGGCTGCTGCGCGCCGGTGGAGCCGAGGCGGAGCCCAGCAGCTCACCGTCCCTGGCTTCGCTGGACGCGCTGGTCGAGCAGCACCGGGCGGCCGCCGCGGACGGCGGGCTGACCTGCGTGCTGGAGGACACCGGGGAGGGCGGGGCGCCCCTGCCGGCGCCGGTCGAGCTGGCCGCGTACAGGATCGTGCAGGAGTCCTTGACCAACGCGCTCAAGCACGCGGCGCCGGGCCCGGTCAGGGTGCGGCTGGGGCGGGCGGGGCGGGCGGGGCGGCGGCTGACGGTGGAGGTGAGCAGCGTGCTCGGGGACCGGGCGGGGCCGGGCGCGCCCGGGTCGGGGGCCGGCCTGGTGGGGATGCGGGAAAGGGTCGCGCTGCTCGGCGGGGAGTTCGAGGCGGGCCCGGTGGACGGGATGTGGCGGGTGCGGGCGGAGCTGCCCGCGGAGGAAGGGGAGGCGGGGCCGTGACGATCCGGGTGCTGGTCGCGGAGGACCAGACGGCGGTACGGGCGGGGCTGGTGCTCATCCTGGGCAGCGCGCCGGACATCGAGGTCGTCGGCGAGGCCGGGGACGGCGAGGAGGCGGTGCGGCTGGCCCGGGAACTCCGGCCGGACCTGGTGCTGATGGACGTGCAGATGCCGCGCCTGGACGGGGTTTCGGCCACCCGGCAGGTGACCGGCGAGGGGCTGGCGGACGTGCTGGTGCTGACGACGTTCGACCTGGACGCCTACGTGTTCGGGGCGCTGCGGGCGGGGGCCTCCGGGTTCCTGCTGAAGGACACCGAGGCGGCCGGGCTGCTCGACGCGGTGCGCACGGTGGCGCGCGGCGAGGGGATGATCGCGCCGGCCGTGACGCGGCGGCTGATCGCGGAGTTCGCGGGGGCCACCTCCGTCCGGGCGGCCGACGCTCCGGACGCCTCGGTGCTGGAGGCGCTGACCCGGCGGGAGCGCGAGGTGCTGGGATGCCTCGGCGAGGGGCTGTCGAACGCGGAGATCGCCGGGCGGCTGTCCATGGCCGAAGCGACGGCGAAGACGCACGTCAGCCGGTTGCTGGGGAAGCTGGGACTGCGCAGCCGGGTCCAGGCGGCCGTGCTGGCACAGGAGTTGGGCGTCTGAGGTTTATTCGGCGGACGGCCCCGATCTTTGGTCTGGACCTCTTGACGATTGGTCCAGACCTTCTTAATCTCACCGGACACACTGCGGTGAGCCTGCCATGACAAAAGCGGGCTCTGGGCGGCGCAGGGTTGCAGTTCACGGACCACCCCGTATGTCCGGACCTCACCCGAGGAGCACCGTTGAGCACTGAGACCCCCCGCCGGCCCCGATTCAGACTCGGGACCGGTCGAGCCACCAGAACCAGAGCCGTCGCGGGCCTCTCCGCACTGCTCCTTCCCCTGGCCGCCATGGTCGGCCTGGCCACCCCCGCCGAGGCGGCGACGTCCGCCACGGCCACGTACGTCAAGAAGTCCGACTGGGGCACCGGCTTCGAGGGCCAGTGGACGGTGAAGAACACCGGCACCACGGCCCTCAGCTCCTGGACCATCGAGTGGGACTTCCCCAGCGGCACCGGCGTCGGCTCCGCCTGGGACGCCACCGTCACCCACACCGGCAACCACTGGACCGCCAAGAACGTCGGCTGGAACGGCACCATCGCGCCCGGCGCCAGCGTCTCCTTCGGCTTCAACGGCACCGGCTCCGGCAGCGGCGCGGCCACCAACTGCACGCTGAACGGCGCCTCCTGCGACGGCGGTCCCACCGTTCCCGGCGACAACGCCCCCTCGGCGCCGGGCACCCCCACCGCGAGCGGCATCACCGACACCTCGGTGAAGCTCAGCTGGACCGCGGCCACCGACGACAAGGGCATCAAGAACTACGACGTCCTGCGGGACGGCGCGGTCGTCGCCACGGTCACCGGCACCACGTACACGAACACCGGCCTCACCGCGGGCACGGACTACTCGTACAGCGTGCAGGCGCGGGACACCGCCGACCAGACCGGCCCGGTCAGCGGCGCGGTCAAGGTCCACACCACCGGCGGCGGTGACGACGGCGGCAACGAGACCGGCGACAAGGTCAACCTCGGTTACTTCACCGACTGGGGCGTCTACGGCCGGAACTACCACGTCAAGAACCTGGACACCTCCGGTTCGGCCGCGAAGATCACGCACATCAACTACGCCTTCGGCAACGTCCAGGGCGGCAAGTGCACCGTCGGCGACTCCTACGCCGACTACGACATGGCGTACACCGCCGACAAGTCCGTCGACGGCGTCGCCGACACCTGGGACCAGCCGCTGCGCGGCAGCTTCAACCAGCTGCGCAAGCTGAAGGCGAAGTACCCCCACATCAAGGTGCTGTGGTCCTTCGGCGGCTGGACCTGGTCCGGCGGCTTCGGCCAGGCGGCCCAGAACCCGGCCGCGTTCGCCGAGTCCTGCTACAACCTGGTCGAGGACCCGCGGTGGGCCGATGTCTTCGACGGCATCGACATCGACTGGGAGTACCCCAACGCCTGCGGCCTGACGTGTGACACCAGCGGCCCGGACGCGCTGAAGAAGCTCACCTCGGCGCTGCGCACGAAGTTCGGCGCCAACAACCTGGTCACCGCCGCCATCACGGCCGACGGCTCCGACGGCGGCAAGATCGACCTGGCGGACTACGCCGGCGCCGCGCAGTCGCTCGACTGGTACAACGTGATGACGTACGACTTCTTCGGCGCCTGGGACGCGAAGGGCCCGACCGCCCCGCACTCCCCGCTCACCTCCTACAACGGCATCCCGCAGGCCGGATTCAACTCCGCCGACGCGATCGCCAAGCTGAAGGCGAAGGGCGTCCCGGCCTCCAAGCTGCTGCTCGGCATCGGCTTCTACGGCCGCGGCTGGACCGGCGTCACCCAGGACGCGCCCGGCGGCACCGCCACCGGCGCCGCGCCCGGCACGTACGAGGCGGGCATCGAGGACTACAAGGTCCTCAAGAACACCTGCCCGACCACCGGCACCATCGCCGGCACCGCGTACGCCCACTGCGGCACCAACTGGTGGAGCTACGACACCCCGGCCACCATCAAGTCCAAGATGGCCTGGGCGAAGAACCAGGGCCTGGGAGGCGCGTTCTTCTGGGAGTTCAGCGGGGACACCAGCAACGGTGAACTCGTGAGCGCGATGAACACCGGCCTCCAGTAAGCCGAGGCTCAACCCCCCGAAAACGCCGGGGAGACAGGTCCGCCCCCTGTCTCCCCGGTTTTCGTGTGCGGTACGCGGCTCAGGCCACGTTCACCCTCTGGCCGGGCGGGGCCGCCTCCAGCCAGGCGAGGAAGCCGGTCAGCGCGTCCTCGCTCATCGCCAGCTCCAGGCGGGTCTCCCGGTGGCGGCAGCCGAGCACGATCGCGTCGGAGAGGAGCGCCAGCTCCTCCTCGCCCTCCGGCATCCGGCGGGCCACGACCTCGATCGCGGAGCGCTCGAGGACCCGGCGGGGGCGCGGCGAGTAGCTGAAGACCCGGAACCAGTTCACCTTGTCGCCGCTGTAGCGGGCGACGCCGTACACCCAGCCCTTGCCCGTCGGATCGGGCTCCTCCGGCACGTTCCAGCGGAGGCTGCAGTCGAAGGTCCCGCCGGAGCGCTGGATCAGCCGCCGGCGCAGTCCGAAGACGAAGAGTCCCAGTGCGACCAGTGCGACGACCAGTCCGCCCACCCACAGCGCGAGGTACATCTCCACCGACCTCCTCGCGTCGTCGAGTGAACGGATTACCGTCCGTGCGTCATCTGCATCTGCATCGCCTCAGCCGCGACACGGTCCGGAGGGGTCTCCGGCACGGGCCGCGGCTGAGGGTAAAGCCATGTCGTGGGGTGGCTAGTGTGCCGCCACCGCACGCAGTCGTACTTCGGCGCGCCGCTCGGAAGCGGCGTCCGTGTCCGACTTCGCACGCTCGAGCGCACGCTCCGCGCGCTCGACGTCGATCTCGTCGGCAAGCTCCGCGATCTCCGCGAGAAGCGAGAGCTTGTCGTCGGCGAACGAGATGAAACCGCCGTGCACGGCGGCGACGACGGTCGCGCCCTCGCTCGTACGGATCGTCACCGGGCCCGATTCCAGCACACCCAGAAGCGGCTGGTGACCGGGCATGACGCCGATGTCGCCGGACGTGGTGCGCGCGACGACCAGGGTGGCCTCGCCGGACCAGACACTGCGGTCCGCGGCGACCAGCTCGACGTGCAGCTCAGCAGCCAAGGGTGGCTCCTCGGGTCACCACCCGGCGGTCGTGCCGGGTGTTGGGTCAATTCTACGGGGCGTGGTGAGGGGGACGGGACGCACCCGCCCCCCTCGGTGAGCCGGGGGCTCAGGAGACGCCGAGCTCCTTGGCGTTGGCCTTCAGGTCCTCGATGCCACCGCACATGAAGAACGCCTGCTCGGGGAAGTGGTCGTACTCACCGTCGCAGATGGCGTTGAACGCGGCGATCGACTCGTCGAGCGGGACGTCCGAACCGTCCACGCCGGTGAACTGCTTGGCGACGTGGGTGTTCTGCGACAGGAAGCGCTCGACGCGACGGGCACGGTGGACGACGAGCTTGTCCTCCTCGCCCAGCTCGTCGATACCGAGGATCGCGATGATGTCCTGGAGGTCCTTGTACTTCTGCAGGATCCCCTTGACACGCATGGCCGCCGCGTAGTGGTCCTCGGCGATGTACCGCGGGTCGAGGATGCGGGACGTCGAGTCCAGCGGGTCCACGGCCGGGTAGATGCCCTTCTCGGAGATCGGACGGGAGAGCACCGTCGTCGCGTCGAGGTGGGCGAAGGTGGTCGCCGGCGCCGGGTCGGTCAGGTCGTCCGCGGGGACGTAGATCGCCTGCATCGAGGTGATCGAGTGACCGCGGGTCGAGGTGATGCGCTCCTGCAGCAGACCCATCTCGTCGGCCAGGTTCGGCTGGTAACCCACCGCGGACGGCATGCGGCCGAGCAGGGTGGACACCTCGGAGCCGGCCTGGGTGTACCGGAAGATGTTGTCGATGAAGAAGAGCACGTCCTGCTTCTGCACATCGCGGAAGTACTCCGCCATGGTCAGACCGGCCAGGGCGACGCGGAGACGGGTCCCCGGCGGCTCGTCCATCTGGCCGAAGACGAGCGCCGTCTTGTCGATGACGCCGGAGTCGGCCATCTCCTCGATGAGGTCGTTGCCCTCACGGGTGCGCTCACCGACGCCCGCGAACACCGACACACCGTCGTGGTTGTTGGCGACGCGGTAGATCATCTCCTGGATCAGCACGGTCTTGCCGACACCGGCACCACCGAACAGACCGATCTTTCCACCCTTGACGTACGGGGTGAGGAGGTCGATGACCTTCACGCCGGTCTCGAACATCTCGGTCTTGGACTCGAGCTGGTCGAAGTTGGGCGCCTTGCGGTGGATCGGCCAGCGCTCGGTGACCTCGGCCTCGGCCTCGGGCTTGTTCAGGATCTGGCCAAGGGTGTTGAACACCTTGCCCTTGGTGATGTCGCCGACGGGGACCGTGATGCCGGTGCCCGTGTCGGTGACCGGGGCCTGGCGGACCAGACCGTCGGTCGGCTGCATCGAGATCGCGCGGATCAGGCCGTCGCCGAGGTGCTGGGCGACCTCGAGCGTCAGCGTCTTGAGCTTGCCGTCCTCGGCCGGGTCGGCCACCTGGACGGTCAGCGCGTTGTAGATGTCCGGCATCGCGTCGACGGGGAACTCCACGTCGACGACCGGGCCGATGACCCGGGCGACGCGGCCCGTGGCAACGGCCGTCTCAACTGTGGTCGTCATTACTTGTCACTCCCCGCGGTCGCGTCGGCCAGCGCGCTGGCACCACCGACGATCTCGCTGATTTCCTGGGTGATTTCGGCCTGGCGGGCCGCGTTGGCAAGCCGGGAGAGCGTCTTGATGAGCTCACCGGCGTTGTCGGTGGCCGACTTCATCGCGCGGCGGCGGGCGGCGTGCTCGGAAGCAGCGGCCTGCAGCAGCGCGTTGTAGACACGGCTCTCGACGTACCGCGGAAGCAGGGCGTCGAGGACGTCCTCCGCCGACGGCTCGAAGTCGAAGAGCGGCAGGATCTCGCCCTTGCCGTCCTCCTTCTCCGTGGCACCGAGACTGAGCGGCAGCATCCGGTCGTCGACCGGGTTCTGCGTCATCATCGACACGAACTCCGTGAAGACGATGTGCAGTTCGTCGACACCGCCCTCGGCGGTCTCCTTGGACACCGCCTCGATCAGCGGGGCAGCCGCCCGCTTGGCATCCGCGTACGTCGGGCTGTCGGTGAAGCCGGTCCACGAGTCCGCGATCTTGCGCTCACGGAACCCGTAGTAGGCGACACCCTTGCGGCCGATCACATACGTGTCGACCTCCTTGCCCTCACCGCGCAGCCGGTCGGTCAGCTTCTCCGCGGCCTTGATGGCGTTGGAGGAGTAACCGCCGGCCAGACCGCGGTCGCTCGTGATGAGCAGGATCGCGGCCCGGGCCGGGGACTCGGCCTCGGTGGTCAGCGGGTGCTTGGTGGTGGAGCCGGTCGCCACCGCGGTCACCGCGCGGGTCAGCTCGGTGGCGTACGGCGTCGACGCCGCCACCTGGCGCTGCGCCTTGACGATGCGCGAGGCGGCGATCATCTCCATCGCCTTGGTGATCTTCTTCGTGGCGGTGACGGAGCGGATGCGGCGCTTGTAAACGCGAAGCTGAGCGCCCATCGATCAGCCCTCGCCCAGGAGCTTGCCGTCCGAGGTCTCGAACTGCTGCTTGAAGGCGGCGACGGCGTCGGCGATCGCCTGCAGCGTGTCGTCGGACATCTTGGCGCCCTCGCGGATGCTGGTGAGGAGGTCCTTGCGCTCGCGGCGCAGGAACTCCAGCAGCTCCGTCTCGAAGCGGCGGATGTCCTCGACCGGGACGTCGTCCATCTTGCCGTTGGTGCCGGCCCAGACGGAGACGACCTGCTCCTCGACCGGGAACGGGGCGTACTGCGGCTGCTTCAGCAGCTCGACCATGCGCTTACCGCGCTCCAGCGACGCCTTGGAGGCCGCGTCCAGGTCGGAACCGAAGGCGGCGAACGCCTCCAGCTCGCGGTACTGGGCGAGGTCCACGCGGAGGCGGCCGGACACCTGGCGCATGGCCTTGTGCTGGGCGGAGCCACCGACGCGGGAGACCGAGATACCGACGTTCAGGGCCGGACGCTGACCGGCGTTGAACAGGTCGGACTCCAGGAAGCACTGGCCGTCGGTGATGGAGATGACGTTGGTCGGGATGAACGCCGACACGTCGTTCGCCTTGGTCTCGACGATCGGGAGACCCGTCATCGAACCGGCACCCATGTCGTCGGAGAGCTTGGCGCAGCGCTCCAGCAGACGCGAGTGGAGGTAGAAGACGTCACCGGGGTACGCCTCGCGGCCCGGCGGACGGCGCAGCAGCAGGGAGACGGCGCGGTAGGCGTCGGCCTGCTTCGAGAGGTCGTCGAAGATGATCAGGACGTGCTTGCCCTGGTACATCCAGTGCTGGCCGATGGCCGAGCCGGTGTAGGGCGCGAGGTACTTGAAGCCGGCCGGGTCGGACGCCGGGGCGGCGACGATGGTCGTGTACTCGAGCGCACCGGCCTCTTCGAGGGCACCGCGCACGGAGGCGATGGTGGAGCCCTTCTGACCGATGGCGACGTAGATGCAGCGCACCTGCTTGTTCACGTCGCCCGAGCGCCAGTTGTCGCGCTGGTTGATGATCGTGTCGACGGCCAGCGCGGTCTTGCCCGTCTGACGGTCGCCGATGATCAGCTGACGCTGGCCGCGGCCGATCGGCACCATGGCGTCGACGGCCTTGTAGCCGGTCTGCATCGGCTCGTGCACCGACTTGCGGACCATGACGCCAGGGGCCTGCAGCTCGAGGGCGCGGCGGCCGTCGGTCGCGATCTCGCCGAGACCGTCGATCGGGTTGCCGAGCGGGTCGACGACGCGGCCGAGGTAGCCCTCGCCGACGCCGACGGAGAGCACCTCACCGGTGCGCTGCACCGGCTGGCCCTCCTCGATGCCGCTGAACTCGCCGAGGACGATCGCACCGATCTCGCGCTCCTCGAGGTTGAGGGCGAGACCGAGGGTGCCGTCCTCGAACTTCAGCAGCTCGTTCGCCATGGCGGAGGGCAGGCCCTCCACCTTCGCGATGCCGTCGCCGGCAACGCTGACCGTACCGACCTCCTCGCGCGAGGCCGCGTCCGGCTTGTACGACTGGACAAAGTTCTCCAGCGCGTCCCGGATCTCCTCCGGCCGGATCGTGAGCTCCGCCATCTGGGTTCCCTGCTCTCCTTGTTGGGCCCGAAGTTTCTTAAGGGGGTCTGGGGGCCGACCCCCAGGAATCTTCTGCAGTTTCTGCACGGCCCAACCGGGCCGCTGGTCTTGCTCTGTTCTGTTGCGCTGCGCTTCGTCAGCCGGCCATGCGGCGGGACGCCTCGTCGAGGCGGTCCGCGATGGTGCCGTTGATGACCTCGTCGCCGACCCGCACCGCGATCCCGCCGAGGACCGAGGGGTCCACGTCGAGGTTCAGGTGCATCTGGCGGCCGTAGATCTTCGCCAGGGCGGCACCCAGGCGCTGCTTCTGCCGGTCGCTGAGCGGCACCGCGGAGGTGACGATCGCGACCATGCGCTCCCGGCGCTCCGCGGCCAGCTTGGAGAGGGAGTCGAGTCCCGCTTCCAGGCTACGTCCACGAGGCTGGGTGACAAGCCGCGTGATGACGCGCTCGGTGGCGGGCCGCGCCTTTCCGCCGAGCAGGCTGCGGAGCAGCTCGCCCTTGGCGGCGGGGGTCGCGGTCCGGCTGGTGAGCGCGGCACGCAGGCCGGTGTCCGAGGCGACGATGCGGCCGAACCGGAAGAGTTCGTCCTCGACGTCGTCCAGGTCGCCGACGCGCTGGGCGGCGGTGAGGTCGGCGGTGTTCGCCAGCTCCTCGACCGCGTCGACCAGGTCGCGCGACTGCGACCAGCGCGAGCGGACCATGCCGGAGACCAGGTCGACGGTCTCGCCGCCCACCTGGCCGCCGAGCAGGCGGCCTGCCAGCTCGGCCCTGGCCTCGCCCGGCTGCGCCGGGTCGGTCAGGACCCGGCGCAGCGACACCTCGCGGTGCAGCAGCGCCGTGACGCCGGCCAGGTCCTCGGCGAGCTTCCGCGCGTCGACCGACGTGGAGTCGGTCAGCGCGTCGAGACGCTCGCGTGCGGCAGCCAGTGCCTCGCGGCTCGCGCTGTTCATCGGACGGCCTCGGCCTTCGCTTCGAGCTCGTCGAGGAAGCGGTCGACGGTGCCACTCTGCCGGGCGTGGTCCTCCAGGGACTCACCGACGAGCTTGCCGGCCAGTTCGGTGGCGAGCTTGCCCACGTCCTGGCGCAGCGCGGCGGCGGCGGCCTTGCGGTCGGCCTCGATCTGGGCGTGGCCGGCGGCGACGATCTCGTCGCGCTGGCGCTGGCCCTCGGCACGCATTTCCTGCAGGATCACGGCGCCCTGCTCCTGCGCCTCCTGGCGCATACGAGCGGCTTCGTGGCGGGCCTCGGCGAGCTGAGCCTTGTACTGCTCAAGAACGCTCTGGGCCTCGGTCTGGGCCGCATCGGCCTTCTCGATACCGCCTTCGATGGCCTCGCGGCGCTCTTCCAGAACCTTGTTGATGTTCGGAAGGAGCTTCTTGGCGAGGAAGCCGAAGACGATGACGAAAGCGATGAGGCCAATGACGAGCTCAGGGATCGGCGGAATGAGCGGGTTTTCCGCTTCCTCCGCCGCGAGCTGAACCAGGGGGTTCACGTCAGTGCCTTCCGTCGAATGGGCTGTTCGCGACCGGTCAGGAGGTCGGGTAGACGAACGGCATGACCAGACCGATCAGGGCGAGCGCCTCACAGAAGGCGAAGCCGAGGATCTGGTTGGCGCGGATGAGACCGGCAGCCTCGGGCTGACGGGCGAGCGCCTGGGTGCCGTTACCGAAGATGATGCCGATGCCGACGCCGGGGCCGATCGCGGCGAGGCCGTAACCGATCGAGCCGAGGTTGCCCTTGATTTCGACGCCGGCGGCGAGGGTCTGGAGAGCGGACATGCCGGTTCTTCCTTCTCTTTCAATGTCCGGTGGGGGTTGGCCACCGGGTGCTTCGGGAGTGGGGTGCTCAGTGGCCCTTGGCGAGAGCGCCCTGGATGTAGCTGCAGGCCAGCAGCACGAAGACGTAAGCCTGAACAGCCTGGATGAAGAGTTCGAAGGCGGTCATCACGATGACCATCACGAACGACACACCTGCGTAGGCGATCCCGATGCCGTTGAGCATGTACCAGCTGGCGATCGTGAAGAGCAGCAGGAGCGTGTGGCCCGCGAACATGTTGGCGAAGAGCCGGACCGCGTGCGTGAACGGCCGGACCAGCAGGTTCGAGAAGAACTCGATGGTCATCGAGAGCGGCAGCACCCCGCCGAGGCTCTTGTCGTAGCCCGAGAAGTTCTTGAGGGCTCCGACGAAGCCGTGCTTCTTGAAGGTCAGGCCGACCCACAGCACGTAGACGATCAGGGCGAGGATCGCCGGGTACGAGATGATCGCCGTCACGGGGAACTGGGCAACCGGGATGATGGACCAGAGGTTCATCATCCAGATGACGAAGAACAGCGAGACCATCAGCGGGACGTACTTCTCGCCGTCGCGCTTGCCGATCGTCTCGTAGACGATGCCGCGGCGGATGAAGTCGTATCCGGCCTCGGCCGTCATCTGGAGCTTGCCGGGCACCAACTTCGGCTTGCGGAAGGCGGCCCAGAAGAAGCCAACGATGATCACCGAGCCGAGCAGGGCCAGCAGCATCGTCTTGTTGAAGTACAAGTTGCTGTCCGCGTCGCCCCAGAGGGGCTCGAACAGGAACGAGTGCAGGCCGGGTGCCGGAAAGCCACAACCGTCGAAGAGGTGGCAATCGGTCTCGAAGGCGAGCACCTGTGTCGGGTCAGCACTCACCGCGGGCTCCTTCAGCGTGGCGCATAGGTACGGCAACCTCGTTGTGTCGGCGCGGCGCGCAGCCGCGGTTCGGCACTGGACTGGTGTTTCGGATGTGTGAGCGGCAGTCAGGCATGTGAGCCTCGCGAACGAGCAGGCGTCAGCTCACATGCACGCGCCCGCAGTGCCGCAGTTGGAACCGGACGATAGCAGGGTCCTGACCCCGCACTTATTCCGCCCCTACCCTTCACGCGTCGGACCCCGGTTTTCCGGCCTTGCCGGCCTTCTCGGATTCCGGTTCCACGTAAAGGATCTTGGCCTTCATGTGCGCACGCGCCTGGGCGCCGATCCACACGAGGGTCGTCGCGACCAGGGTGATCGCGAACGCCTTCGGGTTGAACAGCGAGGTGTTCTTGAATACGGCGACGAAGATGAACAGGAGCAGGAGCTGCGCCGTGTAGAGCGCGAGCCCCATCGCCTGGAAGAGGTGGGGCATGGACCGGGCGGTCCGTTGCAGGACCACGAGTCCGATCCCCATGAAGAGGATGACCACGATCGTCCCCACGATCGCGCCCAGGGCTCCCTTGCCGCCGGCGACGCCAGCGCTGACGGCGGCGGCTACGGCGCCGGCGACAGCGGTGGGTACGGCGGTCTGGAGGAGAGTCCGGACGTCGTTGGACGGCATGGCGGCAGCTCCGCTTGCAGGGGGTGGGCAGTGTGTCGTCATGGACGAGCGTAGGCCCGGTCCGAGTCGATGCCTCGGGCCGTCGGACCGGGCTACATCAGGTCTTTCGGCTCCGTCACCGGGCTTCGTGAACGGTATCACAAACTATTTGATGAGGTCTTTACCAAGAAAGTGTGCTTGCTGTCACACGCGAGGACCAACGAGCACGTGTGAGCGCTGCGCGGCACCGCTTTGTCTGCTAATGGGCGCCCGTGCCCCGTTCACCGACGGGTGGAACCGGCCGCCCGGCGCTCCGCCGTACGCGAACGGTGACCGATGGCGGTCGCCCCGTTGACGCCCGAGACACCCGCCGCGACCGGAGCCCCGGCAGCCGCCTCACGCGCCTCACGGGCATCTCCCGCCCCGCCGGTCGCATCCGCCTCCATCTGGCCGTCCAGGGGCCCCTGTTGGCCCTCCTCGGCCCCCTCCGACGCGGCCCCCGGCCCCTCCGGGCGGCGCCGTCGGCGGCGGTAGCGCGGCGGCACGAATCGTTCCGCCCAGCGCGGGGCGCGCGGGGTGAACCGGGGCATCAGGAGCAGGATCAGCCCGAGCGCGCTCAGCCCGACGATCACGATCACGATCCACAGGGACGTCGAGTGCACCGAGTACCCCACCGCGCCGAACGCGATCAGCGCCGACCAGAAGTACATGATCAGCACCGACCGGCTGTGCGAGTGGCCGATGTTGAGCAGCCGGTGATGCAGGTGGCCCCGGTCCGCCGCGAACGGCGACTGGCCGTTCCAGGTGCGCCGCACGATCGCCAGCACCAGGTCGGCCGCCGGGATGGCGATGATCGTCAGCGGCAGCAGCAGCGGGATGAACACCGGGAGCATCGCGTGGGTCGCCTGGCGCTCACCGCCCTCGAAGATCTTCATGGTGTCCGGGTCGACCTGCCCGGTCACCGAGATCGCGCCGGCCGCGAGCACCAGACCGATGAGCATCGAGCCCGAGTCGCCCATGAAGATCCGCGCGGGATGCATGTTGTGCGGCAGGAAGCCGAGGCACATGCCCATCAGGATCGCCGCGAACAGCGTCGCCGGGGCGGCGGCCTCGATGGTGTGCCCGTACCAGAGCCGGTAGGTGTACAGGAAGAACGCGGCGGCGGCGATGAGGACCATGCCCGCCGCGAGCCCGTCCAGACCGTCCACGAAGTTGACCGCGTTGATCGTGATGACGACCAGCGCCACGGTGAGCAGCGTGCCCTGCCACGGGGTGAGGGCGACGGTGCCGACGCCCGGGATCGGCAGCCACAGGATCGTGAGGCCCTGGAGGACCATGACGGCGGCGGCGAGCATCTGCCCGCCCAGCTTGATCAGGGCGTCGATCTCGAACTTGTCGTCCAGGACCCCGATCAGCCAGATCAGCGCCGCCCCGGAGAGCAGCGCCCTGGGTTCGCTGGAGAGCTCGAAGACGCCGTCGAGGTTGGCGAGGTGGTTGGCGACGATGAGCCCCGCGCACAGCCCGCCGAACATGGCGATGCCGCCGAGCCTCGGGGTCGGTTCCCGGTGGACGTCGCGCGCGCGGATCGCGGGCATCGCCCCGACCGCGATGGCGAACTTGCGCACCGGACCGGTGAGCAAGTAGGTCACAGCGGCCGTGACACAGAGTGTCAGCAAGTAATCACGCACGGGCTGCCCCACAAATGTCGCCGGCCATCTCAGCCCACACCTTAACTACGTCGGTCCCATGGTTGAGGACACGGAGCCCGCCGCGATGGTTGCACGGGGGACGTCAGCGCGGCGCGGAGACGCCGGTCAGCGCGGTGACGACCGGGTCCAGGGCCTGGCTGATCTCGTCGCCGATGGAACGGAAGAAGGTGATCGGGGCGCCGTACGGGTCGTGGACCTCGTCGGCGTCCGCGGTCGGGGCCAGCAGCCAGCCGCGCAGCGCCGCCGCGGCCCGGACCAGGGCGCGGGCGCGCTCGACCACGCCCTCCTCGCGGGCGTCGGGCAGGGTGGCCGGGTCTATGGCCCGGACCAGCCTGGTGAACTCCTTGAGCGTGAAGGTGCGCAGCCCGGCGGAGTGGCCCATGGAGACGACCTGGGCGCGGTGGTCGCGGGTGGCCGTGAGCACCAGGTCGGCACGGATCACGTGCTCGTCCAGCAGCTCACGCCCGGTGAAGCCGGTGGCGTCGGCACCGAAGTCGGCGAGGACCACCTCGGCGTTGGCCTCCATCGGGGCGCCCTCGTGGCCCCAGGTGCCGGCGCTCTCCACGATCAGCCCGCCCTGGAGCGGGTCCCCCAGCCGGTGCACCAGGGCGTGCCGGGTCAGCCGCTCGGTGATCGGCGAGCGGCAGACGTTGCCGGTGCTGACGTGGAGGATGCGGAAAGTGTCGGGCCGCCCCGCTATGCCACGCCCCTCGGGGGCGGTCAATTGGCCACCTCGAGGTCGGGTACCACCTTGCGCAGCTCCTCCGCCGAGAGCGCTCCGGCGCGCAGCAGGACGGGCACCTTGCCGGTGACGTCGACGATGGAGGAGGGCACGATGCCGGGGGTCGGGCCGCCGTCGAGGTAGACGGAGACGGAGTCGCCGAGCATCTCCTGGGCGGCGTCGCAGGTCTCCGGCGAGGGGTGGCCGGTCAGGTTGGCGCTGGAGACGGCCATCGGGCCCACCTCGGTGAGCAATTCGATGGCGACCGGGTGCAGCGGCATCCGGACGGCGACCGTGCCCCGGGTGTCGCCGAGGTCCCACTGCAGCGACGGCTGGTGCTTGGCGACCAGGGTCAGGGCGCCCGGCCAGAAGGCGTCGACCAGCTCCCACGCCTGCTCGGAGAAGTCGGTGACCAGGCCGTGCAGGGTGTTCGGGGAGCCGATGAGGACCGGCGAGGGCATGTTGCGGCCCCGGCCCTTGGCCTCCAGGAGGTCACCGACCGCCTCGGAGGAGAAGGCGTCCGCGCCGATCCCGTACACGGTGTCGGTGGGCAGCACGACGAGCTCGCCGCGGCGGACGGCCGACGCGGCTTCGCGCAGCCCCGTCGTACGGTCGGTCGCGTCGTTGCAGTCGTATCGCCGTGCCATCAGCCGGCCTCCTCAAGCGTGTACGGGTAGGGCTGGTACGGGTGACGCCCCCCGGTCACGGCATCGCCTTGCGGGCGGTGGCGAACCGGGGGCGCCGGTTGAGGTCGGGGTGGTCGGCCGCGTCGGCCCAGCCCCGCTCCTCGGTGAAGATCCAGGGCACCTGGCCGCCCTGGGTGTCGGCGTGCTCGATGACGACGAGGCCGCCGGGGCGGAGCAGGCGGTGCGCGGTGCGCTCGATGCCGCGGATGGTGTCGAGGCCGTCCTCGCCGGAGAACAGCGCCATCTCGGGGTCGTGGTCGCGGGCCTCGGGCGCCACGTACTCCCACTCGGTGAGCGGGATGTACGGCGGGTTGGAGATGACCAGGTCCACCTGGCCGTCCAGCTCCGGCAGGGCGGTGAGCGCGTCGCCGCGGTGGACGGTGACGCGGGAGTTCTCGGCGTTCTTCCGGGTCCACTTCAGGGCGTCCTCGGACAGCTCCACGGCGTGCACGCGGGAGCGCGGGACCTCCTGGGCCATGGCGAGGGCGATGGCGCCGGAGCCGGTGCACAGGTCCACGATCAGCGGCTCGACGACGTCCATCGCGCGGACGGCGTCTATGGCCCAGCCGACGACCGACTCGGTCTCGGGGCGGGGCACGAAGACGCCGGGGCCGACCTGGAGCTCCAGGTAGCGGAAGAAGGCGCGTCCGGTGATGTGCTGGAGCGGTTCGCGGGCCTCACGGCGGGCGATGGTCTCCCAGTACCGGGCGTCGAAGTCGGCGTCCGGCACGTTGTGCAGCTCGCCCCGCTTCACGCCGTGCACGAACGCGGCGAGTTCCTCGGCGTCGAATCTCGGTGAGGGAACACCGGCGTCGGCCAGCCGCTGGGTGGCCTGGGCCACCTCGGCGAGCAGCAGGTTCATCGCGGTTCTCCGTACGGGTTCACGAGCGGGGCGGGCGGTGGGCTCAGGCGGCTGCCAGCTTGGCGGCGGAGTCGGCGTCGACGCAGGCCTGGATGACCGCGTCCAGGTCGCCGTCGAGGACCTGGTCCAAGTTGTACGCCTTGAAGCCGACGCGGTGGTCCGAGATCCGGTTTTCCGGGAAGTTGTACGTCCGGATCTTCTCGGAACGGTCGACCGTGCGCACCTGGCTGCGACGTACGTCCGAAGCCTCCTGCTCGGCGGCCTCCTGGGCGGCGGCCAGCAGCCGGGAGCGCAGGATGCGCATCGCCTGCTCCTTGTTCTGGAGCTGGCTCTTCTCGTTCTGGCAGGAAGCGACGACACCGGTCGGCAGGTGGGTGATGCGGACGGCGGAGTCGGTGGTGTTGACGGACTGGCCGCCGGGGCCGGACGAGCGGTAGACGTCGATGCGGAGGTCGTTGGCGTGGATCTCGACGTCGACCTCCTCGGCCTCGGGCGTCACGAGGACACCGGCGGCGGAGGTGTGGATGCGGCCCTGGGACTCGGTGGAGGGCACGCGCTGCACGCGGTGCACCCCGCCCTCGTACTTCAGGCGGGCCCAGACGCCCTGGCCGGGTTCGGTGGCCCCGTTGCCGCCCTTGGTCTTCACGGCGACCTGGACGTCCTTGTAGCCGCCGAGCTCGGACTCGGTGGAGTCGATGATCTCGGTCTTCCAGCCGACGCGCTCGGCGTAGCGCAGGTACATGCGCAGCAGATCGCCGGCGAACAGCGCGGACTCGTCGCCGCCCGCCCCGGCCTTGATCTCCAGGAGCACGTCCTTGTCGTCGCTGGGGTCGCGGGGGACGAGCAGGAGGCGGAGCTTCTCGGTGAGCTCCTCGCGCTGCTGCTCCAGCTCCTTGACCTCGGCGGCGAAGTCGGGGTCGTCGGCGGCGAGCTCGCGGGCGGTCTCGATGTCGTCGCCGGACTGCTTCCAGGAGCGGTACGTGGCGACGATCGGGCTCAGCTCCGCGTAGCGCTTGTTGAGCTTGCGCGCGTTGCCCTGGTCGGCGTGGACCGCGGGGTCGGCGAGCTGCTTCTCGAGATCGGCGTGCTCGCCGATCAGTTCCTCGACCGCCTCGAACATCTCGGGCTCCTGGTTCCTTCGCTCGTCGTGCCTGCCGGCCGGTGGGTGCCTGCCGGGGCCGGGATACGGGGGCCCCGTGCCCGGACCGGAAAAAAACGCCGGCCACGGCGCCCCCGGGAAGAGGGCACCGCGGACCGGCGCGGGCGGCTCGCTACTTGCCGGAGGCCTTGGCGCCCTTGCCGAAGCGGGCCTCGAAGCGGGCCACACGGCCACCGGTGTCGAGGATCTTCTGCTTGCCCGTGTAGAACGGGTGGCACTCGGAGCAGACCTCGGCACGGATGGTGCCGCTGTCCAGCGTGGAGCGGGTGGTGAACGACGCGCCACAGGTGCAGCTGACCTGCGTCTCGACGTACTGGGGGTGGATGTCGCGCTTCAAGGGTGTCTCCTAGGTTCGGGAGGGCACCGGGTCGTACGCGCGGATTGCGCGTCCGTGAACCGGGGCCGACGTACCAGTCTGCCAGGACCGGCCGTATCTCCCAAAACGAGGGTGGAGGGCCGGGTATTCCCCCCGGATGCGACCGGGCGCCCGGGTCACCGGACGATGCTGCCCGCGTCGCCCTTGTCGCCCGCCGACTGCTTCGTCGCGGAGGCGGGGATCGGCTCGTCCGCGTTCAGGGCGTCCCAGACCTGCTGGTCGGCCGCCTCCAGCGGGATGACGCGGTTGGGGTCGTCGGGGTCGTACTCGACGGGCAGGGTCACCATGTTCACGTGGTCGGAGCCGAGGCCCTGGAGGCCCTTGGCGAAGCCCGCGAGCTTGGTGACCGAGCCCAGGCCGGAGTCGGTGGTGACCGCCTTGGTGGCGGTGTCCGCGATGCCGTACAGCTTGGTGCCGTCGAACACGCCCACGCTCTTGACCTGCTGCATCAGCGCCTTGATGAACGCCTGCTGGAGCTGGATGCGGCCGAGGTCGCTGCCGTCGCCGACGCTGTGGCGGGTGCGGACCAGGCCGAGCGACTGCTCTCCGTCCAGCGTGTGGGCGCCGGGCTGGAGGTCCAGGTGGCTGTCGGGGTCGTCGATGGCCTCGGTGGTGGTGATCTCGACGCCGCCGAGCTTGTCGATCAGCCTCTTGAAGCCGGTGAAGTCGACCTCGACGTAGTGGTCCATGCGGATACCGGACATGGATTCGACGGTCTTGACCGCGCAGGCCGGCCCGCCGACCTCGTACGCCGTGTTGAACATGACGCGTTCCTGCCCGGCCACGGGCTCGCCGCCGGCGTCGCCGGTGCAGTCGGGCCGGGTGATGAGGGTGTCGCGCGGGATGGAGACCACGCTCGCGGTCTTGTGGCCCTTGTTGACGTGGACGACCATCGCGGTGTCGGAGCGGGCCGCGCCCTCGTCGGCGCCGTACTCGCCGTTCGCGCCGGAGCGCGAGTCGGAGCCCAGGACGAGGATGTCCTCGGAACCGTTGTCGACGTTCTCGGGGCGGTCCTTGCCGAGCGCGGTGTCGATGTCGACGGCCTGGAGATTGCCGTTGAGGTGGACGTAGGCGTAGCCCAGCCCCGCACCGCCGACGACGACCGCGCCGGCCAGGCTCCAGACGGCCGCGCGCTTCGCCCTGCGGCCGCGGGACGGCTTCTTCCGGCGCTTGCCGGTGGCCCGTATTCGGCCGCTGCTCCCGCTTCGCTCGCTCATGCGTCTCCCTCGTTCGGTCGGCTACCCCCTTGCATCGGCGGCGTCGAAAAGCGTGGCACAGGCGGCTGTGGCTCCCGTGTGTGCCCGAAACGGCTCGCGCGGCTGCGGCGCCGGCCGGCATTCCGGCTTTCACCTGCGGTTTCGTGGGCCGCGCGACGGCCGTACGCGGGCCCGGCGCGGCCGTGCCCGTGTGGTGAAGGTCTCGGAACGGCAACGGTGTACGGCACAGGGCCGCCCCCCCCCCCGGAGGGGGGGGGGGGGGCGGGGGGGGGGGGGGGGGGGGGCGGCGGGGGGGGGGTGGTGGCCCGGGGGCGGGGGGGGGGGGGGGGGGGGGGGCCGGGCGGCGGGGGGG
>NZ_VJNO01000099.1 GCF_007096885.1 Streptomyces sp. 130
CGAACTCCGGTTCCGGGAGGGCCTTGCGGTCGGTCTTGCCACTGGAGTTCAGCGGGAAGGCGTCCAGGACCACGACCGCGGCCGGGACCATGTACTCCGGCAACCGCTCCGCCACGAACTCCCGCACCTCGACGGCATCCGGGACATCACCAGGAACGGCGGGCACCACATAACCCACAAGCCGCTGACTCCCCGCACCCGACACACGAACAGCGACCACACTCCGCCCGACCCCCGGATGAGCCGCCAACGCGGCCTCGACCTCACCCAGCTCGATCCGGAAACCACGCACCTTGACCTGATCGTCCGCCCGCCCCCCATACACCAACTGCCCGTCACGACCCCAACGCGCAAGATCACCCGTACGGTACAACCGCTGCCCGTCACCAAAAGGACTGGCCACAAAACGCGACGCCGTCAGACCCGACTGACCCAGATACCCACGCGCCAGACCCGCCCCCCCCACATACACCTCCCCCACCACACCAGGCGCAACAGGCCGCAACCCCCCATCCAGCACATGAACCGCCCCATCAAGAACCGGACGCCCGATCGGCGGCGCCTGACCCGACACCACCAGCGGATCACTCAACGTCGCCGCGATCGTCACCTCAGTCGGACCATACGCATTCACCATCCGACGACCCGGCGCCCACCTCGCCACCAACTCCGGCGGACACGCCTCCGCACCCACCACCGGCACCGACAACACACCCACCGGCAACTCAGGCACCGTCGCCAACACCGCCGGCGGCACCAACGCATGAGACACCCGCCCCTCAACCAACACCCGCGCCAGCTCCTCACCCACCAACACCCCAGCCGGAGCAACCACCAACACAGCCCCCGCACCCCACGCCATCAACAACTCCATCACCGACGCGTCAAAACTCGGCGACGCCAACTGCAACACCCGACTCCCCGACCCCACACCAAAACGCCCCGCCATCGAAGCCGCCAACGCACCCACACCCGCATGCGTAACCCCGACCCCCTTCGGCACCCCCGTCGAACCCGACGTGAAAATCACATACGCCAACTGCTCCGGCACCGGAACCACCCCCCGCACCCAACACCCACCACCCGACCCCGCCTCAGCCACCGCCTCGGCCTCGGCCTCGGCCACCCCCGCAGCATCCAGCACCACAACAGGCCCGACCTGCTCCACCATCTGCCGCACCCGCCGCTCCGGATACACCGGATCGATCGGAAGCCACGCCGCACCAAGACGCGACACCGCCAGCACCGACACCACCAACTCCACCGACCGGCCCAGACACAGACCCACCACATCCCCAGCCCGCACCCCCCGAGCCGACAACCACCCAGCCAGCCGCCCCGCACGCACATCCAGCTCCGCATACGACCAGCACCGCTCACCACACTCCACAGCCACCGCATCCGGAGTCCGCGCCACCCACCGCCCGAACAACTCCGGCAACGTCACCAACTCCCCCGACCGCCCGGCCACACTCCAGCCCGACAGCCGCTCACACTCCCCCGGCAG
>NZ_VJNO01000100.1 GCF_007096885.1 Streptomyces sp. 130
TTCAAGGTCGCCGATCTCTCCCTCGCCGCTTTCGGGCGGAAGGAGATCACGCTTGCCGAGCACGAGATGCCGGGTCTGATGTCGATCCGCAGGGAGTACGCCGCGGCGCAGCCGCTGGCGGGTGCCCGGATCACCGGTTCGCTGCACATGACGGTGCAGACGGCGGTGCTGATCGAGACGCTGGTCGCTCTCGGCGCGCGGGTGCGCTGGGCTTCCTGCAACATCTTCTCCACTCAGGATCACGCGGCTGCGGCGATCGCGGTCGGGCCGGACGGCACTCCGGAGGCGCCGGCGGGTGTTCCGGTGTTCGCGTGGAAGGGGGAGACGCTGGAGGAGTACTGGTGGTGCACGGAGCAGGCGCTGACCTGGCCGGACACCCCGACGGGCGGTCCGAACATGATTCTGGACGACGGTGGTGACGCCACCCTTCTCGTCCACAAGGGTGTCGAGTTCGAGAAGGCGGGCGCGGCCCCGGACCCGGCGACGGCGGACAGCGAGGAGTACGCGCACATCCTCACGCTGCTGAACCGGACGCTGGGTGAGTCGCCGCGGAAGTGGACGCAGCTGGCCTCCGAGATCCGTGGCGTGACGGAGGAGACCACGACGGGTGTGCACCGCCTGTACGAGATGCACCGCGAGGGCACTCTCCTCTTCCCGGCGATCAATGTGAACGACGCGGTGACGAAGTCGAAGTTCGACAACAAGTACGGCTGCCGTCACTCCTTGGTGGACGGGATCAACCGCGCGACCGATGTCCTGATCGGCGGGAAGACGGCGGTGGTGTGCGGTTACGGGGATGTGGGCAAGGGGTGCGCGGAGTCCCTGCGGGGTCAGGGTGCCCGGGTGATCATCACGGAGATCGACCCGATCTGCGCGCTGCAGGCGGCGATGGACGGTTACCAGGTCACCACTCTTGACGAGGTGGTGGAGCAGGCGGACATCTTCGTCACGACGACGGGCAACAAGGACATCATCATGGCCTCGGACATGGCCCGGATGAAGCACCAGGCGATCGTGGGGAACATCGGTCACTTCGACAACGAGATCGACATGGCGGGCCTGGCGGGGATCGAGGGCATCGTCAAGGACGAGGTCAAGCCGCAGGTCCACACGTGGACGTTCCCTGATGGCAAGGTCCTGATCGTGCTGTCGGAGGGGCGTCTGCTGAACCTGGGCAACGCGACGGGGCACCCGTCGTTCGTGATGTCGAACTCGTTCGCGGACCAGACGCTGGCGCAGATCGAGCTGTTCACGAAGCCCGAGGAGTACCCGACCGATGTGTATGTGCTGCCCAAGCACCTGGACGAGAAGGTCGCCCGGCTCCACCTCGACGCGCTCGGCGTGAAGCTCACGACGCTCCGCCCGGAGCAGGCCGCGTACATCGGTGTCGAGGTCGACGGCCCGTACAAGCCCGACCACTACCGCTACTGA
>NZ_VJNO01000101.1 GCF_007096885.1 Streptomyces sp. 130
GCGGTCGATCTTGCCGTTGGTCGTCAGCGGGAAGGCGTCCAGGACCACGACCACGGCCGGGACCATGTACTCCGGCAACCGCTCCGCGACGAACTCCCGCAGCACGCCCGGCTCGGCGTTGCCGGCGGTCACGTAAGCGATGAGCTGCTTGATCCCCGAACCCGTGGTCCGGGCGACCACCAGCGCCCGCTCGACCAATGGGTGCGCCGCCAGCGCGGCCTCGATCTCCCCCAGCTCGATCCGGAAACCACGCACCTTCACCTGATCATCGGCACGCCCCAGATACTCCAGCTCCCCCTCACGGCTCCACCGCACCAGATCACCCGTGCGATACAACCGCTCGCCAACCGCGTAGGGATCCGGCACAAACCTGGACGCCGTCAGCACCGGCTGCCCGACATACCCCCGGGCCAGTCCCGCGCCCGCGACATACAACTCACCCGCCGTGCCCGGCGGGACCCGCCGCAGCCGCGCATCCAGCACATACGCCCGCATCCCGTCCAACGGACGCCCGATCGGCACCTCCGACACCCCGGCCCCAAGAGCATCCATCCGATGACACGCCGCGAACGTCGTCGTCTCGGTCGGCCCATACCCATTGACGACAACCAGCCCCGGACACACCTCCTGCACCCGCCGCACCGCCGCCGGCGACACCACATCACCACCAGCCCACACCTGCACCACACCCGCAAAACACTCCGGATACTCCTGCGCCATCACCCCGAACAAACCCGCCGTCAACCACAACGCACGCACCCCACTCGAACGGATCAGGGACGCCAGCTCACCCGCATCCACCCGGCCCGGCGGCGCCACCACCACCTGACCACCATTCAGCAACGGCACCCACACCTCATACGTCGACGCATCGAACGAATGCGGCGAATGCACCAACACCCGCCCATGCGCCCCACCCGCAAACGCACCGTCACCCGCCAACGCCACCACGTCACGCTGCCGAACCGCCACACCCTTCGGCACACCCGTCGAACCCGACGTGAACATCACATAAGCCAACTGATCCGGAGCCACCACCACCCCAGAACCAGCCACCGGAACACGACCAGCCGTCGCAGCAACATCACCCGCCGTCACCGTCAGAACCACCCCGGCCGACTCACACACCCGCGCGCAATGCTCCTGCGACCACTCCGGGAACAACGGCACATAAGCACCCCCGGCCATCGCAACACCCAACTCCGCGATCACCAGCTCCGCACACCGCTCCATACGAATCGCGACCAACGACTCCGCACCCACACCCCGCTCACGCAACCAACCCGCCACCTGCCGCGCCCGCACATCCAGCTCGGCAAAGCTCAACCGCACCTCACCGAACTCCACCGCCAACGCCCCCGGCACCCGCGCCACCTGCTCCGCGAACACCTCCGGAAT
>NZ_VJNO01000012.1 GCF_007096885.1 Streptomyces sp. 130
GGCGAAATGCCGGTCACCGGTCGCGTCGGGCACGTACTTCACACAGACAACGATCCTCAAGCTCACGCCGGCTCTCCTACTGCATCGTCATTTCCGGGCTGCCTTGTTGCACGCAGCATAGGCGCCTGATGGGGCGTTTTCCGGTCGGGGCGACCGACGCTCCGACCGTCATATTACTCGCCAGTACACCCAGCGTGTGCCCAATGAGCAAGCGCTTTGCACTGTGATCTGCCCAACGCGATCCGCCGGGTGACCCCCGGGGTTCGCGTCAGTCCCGCAGGGCGGTGAACCGTCCCTGGTGATAGACGAGCGGGCGGCCTCCGCCACCCGGGTCGCCGTCGAGCACCTGCGCGATCACGATGTGGTGGTCGCCCGCCGGGATCCGGGCCACGACGCGGCAGACCAGCCACGCGAGTACGTCGTCGAGCAGCGGAACGCCCTCCGGACCGCTGCGCCAAAAGGTGGACGGGCCGAACCGGTCGGCACCGCTCCGGGCGAAGGTGGCGGCCAGCTCCCGCTGGTGTTCGCCGAGTATGTGCACGCCCACGTGCTCCGCCTGGGCCAGCACCGGCCAGCTGGACGACGAGGTGCCGACGCCGAAGGAGACGAGGGGCGGCTCGGCGGCCACCGAGCTCAGCGAGGTGGCGGTGAAGCCGGCCGGGCGCTCGCCGGCGGCGGTGATCACGGCGACCCCCGCGGCATGCCGGCGGAACACGGAACGGAGGAGGTCCGGGGATGCCGTGCGGGTCTTGCCGAGCCCGGGTGCTGCCGTCATGGAGATGTCCTTCTGCGCGTCGGGAATGCGGGGCCGTGGATGCTCAGGCACCCGGACAGCACGCGCCGGCGGTGCGGGCGAGGTCGATGTACGCCCGGCCATGGAGAAGGGGATCTGACGGCATAACGTCAGACTGACGATGCGTGGTCCGTGCAGTCAAGGGGGACCCCTCAGGTGGGAGAAGCATCACGGTCCGTCATATCGCCCTGCCGAGGGCGGCGACGACGTCGACCGTGCGGGGCTGCCCCTCGGCCCGGCGGACGATCCGGCCCCCGGCGTCGAGGACCAGGACCGTCGGGGTCCGGGTGATACCGAGGGCGCGTACGAGTGCGAGACGCGCCTCCGCGTCGATCTCCACATGCGCGACCCCCTCGACCATCCCGGCCACTTCCGCGAGGGTGCGGCGGGTCGCCCGGCACGGCTGGCAGAAGGCCGTGGAGAACTGGACGAGCGTGGCCCTCTCCCCCAGTTCCGCGCCGAGTCGCGCCGCGTCCAGTCTCCCGGCGCCCGCCTGTCCGTCCACCTTCGGCCTCCCGTCAGAGTTCTACGCAATGCGTCAGCGTCCGCGACGGTGCGGGCATTCCCGGGTGCCGTACGTGACGAGAATCTCGCGGCCCGGCGCCACGGGGACTGGCCACCACGTCACCGTATGGGGCACGATCGGCGCAATGCCGAAAACCTACGGCTGCGTAACTTCCGCCGGGAGAACCTCCGCGGGCGCTGAAGAAAGGGTCTTCCCCGAATGGCAGAACTCGTCTATCGGCCGGTCATCGGCGCCGCTCGCTCGTTTTTCAAGGCGCTGGACCTGAAGATCGACACTCAGGGTTCGGAGCACATCCCGAAGACCGGTGGCGCTGTTCTGGTCAGCAACCACATCAGTTATCTGGACTTCATCTTCAGTGGACTCGCCGCACTCCCGCAGAAGCGGCTGGTGCGTTTCATGGCCAAGGAATCGGTATTCCGGCACAAGATCTCCGGGCCGCTGATGCGCGGCATGAAGCACATTCCCGTCGACCGCAAGCAGGGCGAGGACGCGTACGCGCACGCGCTGGCCTCGCTGCGGTCCGGCGAGATCGTCGGGGTCTTCCCCGAGGCGACGATCTCGGAGTCGTTCACGCTCAAGAGCTTCAAGACCGGTGCCGCGCGCCTGGCGCAGGAAGCCGGGGTTCCGCTGGTTCCGATGGCCCTGTGGGGCACGCAGCGGCTGTGGACCAAGGGCCGGCCGCGCAACTTCAAGCGCAACCACACCCCGATCACCATTCGCGTCGGAGAGCCCGTGGAGGCCCCCACCGACCAGTACGCGGGAGCCATCACGCGGCGGCTGCGCGAGCGGGTGCAGGAGTTGCTCGAAGCGGCGCAGCGGGCCTATCCGGTCCGGCCGAGGGACGCGAGTGACACGTGGTGGGTGCCCGCCCATCTGGGCGGTACGGCTCCGACCGCGGCCGAGGTCCGCGAGCGCGGCTGACACGTCTGCCGGGGTGCGGAGGTCCGCACCCCGGCAGACGGGCACGGCCCTACGCGGCGGCCATTTCCTCCTTGAGCGCGAGGAGGAACGCGTCGACGTCCTCCTCCGTGGTGTCGAAGGCGCACATCCAGCGCACGTCGCCGGCCCGCTCGTCCCAGAAGTAGAAGCGGAAGCGCTTCTGGAGCCGCTCGGTGACCGCGTGCGGCAGCCGCGCGAAGACGGCGTTGGCCTGCACGGGGTAAAGGATCTCGACCCCGTCGATCCCGCGCACGCCCTCGGCGAGCCGCTGGGCCATGGCGTTGGCGTGCCGGGCGTTGCGCAGCCACAGGTCGCCCGCGAGCAGCGCCTCCAGCTGCACGGAGACGAAGCGCATCTTGGACGCGAGCTGCATCGACAGCTTGCGCAGGTGCTTCATGGCCCGGACCGCGTCGGGGTTCAGGACGACGACGGCCTCGCCGAAGATGGCCCCGTTCTTCGTGCCGCCGAAGGAGAGCACGTCGACGCCGACGGTGTTGGTGAACGTGCGCATGGGCACGTCCAGGGACGCCGACGCGTTGGCTATGCGGGCGCCGTCGAGGTGCACCGTCATGCCGTGCCCGTGGGCGTGCTCGCAGATGGCGCGGATCTCGCCGGGTGTGTAGACGGTGCCCAGCTCGGTGTTCTGGGTGATCGAGACGACCTGCGGCATGGCGCGGTGCTCGTCGTCCCAGCCGTACGCCTGCCGGTCGATGAGCTCCGGAGTGAGCTTGCCGTCCTCGGTGGGGACGGTGAGCAGCTTGAGACCGCCGACCCGCTCGGGCGCCCCGCCCTCGTCCACGTTGATGTGCGCGGACTCGGCGCAGATGACCGCGCCCCAGCGGTCGGTCATGGCCTGGAGCGACACCACGTTGGCGCCGGTGCCGTTGAAGACCGGGAACGCCTCGGCGGTGGGGCCGAAGTGGCTGTGCATGACGCGCTGGAGATGGCCCGTGTAGTCGTCCCCGCCGTAGGCGACCTGGTGGCCGCCGTTGGCGAGGGCGAGAGCGGCGAGGATCTCGGGGTGCGTCCCCGCGTAGTTGTCACTGGCGAAACCGCGGACCAGCGGGTCGTGATGGCGACGCGCGTCGGTCCTTACGGTTGCGGGGTCAGCCACAGGCGCTTTCCGTTCACTTCCGGGGCGGGCCGGTCCCAGACGCCGGCGATGGCATCGGCCAGATCCTTGACGTCGGTGAAGCCCGCGAACTTCGCATTCGGGCGCTCGGCGCGCATCGCGTCGTGCACCAGTGCCTTCACGACCAGGATGGCAGCCGCGCTGCGGGGGCCGTCCTCGCCCCCCGCCTTGCGGAAGGAGTCGGCGAGGGCGAGGGTCCACGCCTCGGCGGCCGCCTTGGCCGCGGCGTAGGCGGCGTTGCCCGCGGTGGGCTTGCTCGCGCCGGCCGCGCTGGTCAGCAGGAAGCGCCCCCGGTCGCTGCGCAGCAGGCAGTCGTGGAAGGCCAGCGAGGTGTTCTGCACCGTGCGGATCAGCAGCTTCTCGAGCAGCGTCCAGTCGGCGGGGTCGGTCTGGGTGAAGGTCGCGCTGCCGCGCCAGCCGCCCACGAGGTGGACGACGCCGTCGACGCGGCCGAACTCCTTCTCCGTCTTGGCCGCCCATTCCCGGGTGGCGGCGAGGTCGAGCAGGTCGACGGTGTCGCCGGTGACGGTGGCGCCGCCGTGGGCGTAGCGCGCGGCGTCGACGGCTTCGGCGAGCCGGGTCGGGTGGGAGTCCGACGCGACGACGACCGCGCCCGCCTCGGCGAGGCGCAGAAGGGCGGCCCGGCCGGCCGGTCCGGCGGCTCCCGCGACGGCGACCACGGCTCCTTCGAGCGCGCCGTTCGCGTCGCCCGTGCTTGTTCCGTTCATGGCCTCCGCCTCCTTGGGACCTGTGCTCACGCGGCAGCCTTCCCCGCGTCCGAGCCGGTGATGCCCTTGGCCGAGGCGATCACGCCCTTCAGCTTCTTGGAGAGGGCCTCATAGAACATGCTCAGGGGAAACTCGTCCGGAAGCACGTCGTCCACGAGTTTCCGCGGCGGCTGGGACAGGTCCAGGGCATCGGGCCCCTTGGCCCAGCGGGAGCCGGGGTGCGGGGCGAGGTAGGCGGAGACGAGCTCGTACGCGGCGAACCAGTGGACGAGCTTGGGGCGGTCGATGCCGTCGCGGTAGAGCTTCTCGATCTCGGCGCAGAGCTGGTTGGTGACCCGCGGGGCGCGTTCCCAGTCGATCCGGAGCGTGTTGTCGGTCCATCGGACCACGTCGTGCTTGTGGAGGTACGCGAAGAGGAGCTGGCCGCCGAGTCCGTCGTAGTTGCGGACGCGCTCGCCGGTGACCGGGAAGCGGAACATCCGGTCGAAGAGCACGGCGTACTGCACGTCGCGGCCGTGCGGGTTGCCCTCGGCCTCCAGCCTGACGGCCTCCTTGAAGGCGGTGAGGTCGCAGCGCAGCTCCTCCAGGCCGTACATCCAGAACGGCTGGCGCTGCTTGATCATGAAGGGGTCGAACGGCAGGTCGCCGTGGCTGTGGGTGCGGTCGTGGACCATGTCCCAGAGCACGAACGCCTGCTCGCAGCGCTGCTGGTCGCCGATCATCGCGCGGATGTCGTCGGGCAGTTCGACGCCGAGGAGGTCGACGGCCGCCTCGGTGACGCGGCGGAAGCGGGCGGCCTCGCGGTCGCAGAAGATGCCGCCCCAGCTGAAGCGCTCGGGGGCCTCGCGGACGGCGATGGTCTCCGGGAAGAGCACCGCGGAGTTGGTGTCGTAGCCGGAGGTGAAGTCCTCGAAGGTGATGCCGCAGAACAGCGGGTTGTCGTAGCGGGTCGCCTCCAGCTCGGCGAGCCAGTCGGGCCAGACCATCCGCAGCACGACCGCTTCGAGATTGCGGTCGGGGTTGCCGTTCTGGGTGTACATGGCGAAGACGACCAGGTGCTGGAGGCCGTCGGCGCGCCCCTTGGCCGGCTGGAAGGCCAGCAGGGAGTCCAGGAAGTCCGGGACGTCGAACCCGCTGCCCACCCAGCCGCGCAGGTCCTTCACGAGGGCGCGGTGGTAGGCGGCGTCGTGCGGCAGCAGCGGGGACAGCTCCTCGACGGCGCCGATCACCCGCTCCACGGCGGCCTCGGCGATCGCCGGGGCGGGCGCTCCCTCGGCGTCGAAGTCGATGGAGCCGTCCTTCGACTGCCAGGGGCGGATCTCCTCCACGGCGTTCTTGAGCGCGGGCCAGGCCGGGTGCTCGATCACCCGGGGGGCGGCAGCTATGTCGCCGGACGCGGCATCGTGCACAAGAATTTCCGTCATCACACTTCCTCCACGGGAGAACCTCGCGTCCGACCACCGTATCCGCGTGCGAGTCTCCGCGACAAGTGGGATTCTGGAAATTATCCTGCCGACCCCCCATGGTCACCGTCATTTTTCCTGCGGCAGGCCCTTGCGGCGGCTTCTTCGGGGGTTTCGCGGGGCGCTGCGCGGGCGGCCATGCCCCTCCTCCTCACCGCGTCCGGGGGCCACTAGGCTGCCTCGGGAACAGAGCGTCGAGGGAAGCGAGCGGGCCTTGTCCATTCTCACGATCGGTCATCGCGGAGCGGCGGCTTTCGAGCCCGAGAACACGCTGCGCTCCTTCGTCCGCGCCGAGAAGGAGGGCGTGGACCTCATCGAGCTGGACCTGCACCTGAGCAAGGACGGCGCGCTGGCCGTCATGCACGACGCGGAGGTGGACCGCACGACCGACGGCGAGGGGCCGATCGCGGAGAAGACGCTCGCCGAGCTGCGCGCGCTCGACGCGGGCCTGGGCGAGCGGGTGCCCGTCTTCGAGGAGGTCCTGGACGCCGTGCGCTCCCCGCTGCAGGCGGAGATCAAGGACGTGGCCGCGGCCCGCACGCTGGCCCGGGTGATGCACGAGCGCGACCTCGTCGAGCGCGTCGAGGTGATCTCGTTCCACGACGAGGCGATCGCCGAGATCGCCCAGCTGGTCCCGGGCGTGCGGACGGCGCTGGTGGCCAGCCGGTGGGGCGGGGACCTGCTGGACCGCGCGAAGGCGGTGGGCGCGACCCGGCTGATCCTCAACATCCGGCGCATCACGCTGGAGCTGGTCCAGCAGGCCCATTCCGAGGGGCTGACGGTCTTCGGCTGGACGGTCAACACCCGGCGGCAGCTGCGGCTGGCCGAGGGGCTGGGGCTCGACGGTGTGACCACCGACCACCCCGACATCCAGCGCGGGGGCGGGGCCCCCGCTTAGCCCTCAGTGGCCAGTTCCTTCACCAGCAGCTCGAAGGCCAGGTCGTCGCGCTGGGGGATGCCGAAGCGCTCGTCGCCGTACGGGAACGGGGAGAGCCGGCCCGTGCGGCGGTAGCCCCGGCGCTCGTACCAGGCGATGAGCTCGTCGCGGACGGAGATCACGGTCATGTGCATCTCCCGCACGCCCCAGCTCTGCCGGACGGTGCGCTCGGCCTCGGCGATGATCGCCTTGCCGAGGCCGGCGCCCTGGAGCGCGGGACGGACCGCGAACATGCCGAAGTACGCGGCCTCGCCGCGGTGCTCCAGCTGGCAGCAGGCGACGGGCGCACCGTCCCGCTCGACCACGAGCAGCCGGCTGCCCGGGCTCTCGATCACCTCGCGCACCCCCTGCGGATCGGTGCGCTGCCCCTGGAGGATGTCCGCCTCGGTGGTCCAGCCGGCGCGGCTGCTGTCGCCGCGGTACGCCGACTCGACCAGCTCGACGAGCGCGGGGACGTCCGCCCCGGTGGCGTCGCGGAACGTCAGCTCTCCCGTGTCCCGGGGCGGGGCGGTGTCCATGGCGGGGTGTCTCCGGATTCTGTGCGGGGGTGATGCCGGAGCAGCGTAACTCCGAGGGCGGCGCCGGGGTCGCGGGCGGCCCTCGCAAGGCGCGCGGGGGCGCGCGCCAGGCGCATCGCGGAGACACTCCCCTCGCGCGCTCCCCTTGTACCTCCGTGCGCCGCGTACGGGTGTCCGGCCCCGGGCATCTACTGGTCGACGGCGATGTCGTTCGCCCGGGGGGAGGGCCGCTGTGCACGGACCGGCGATGTCCGGATGGCTGCTGATGGCGTTGTGCGCGATGACGGGCTCGTACTGCTTGCTGCGGACCCGTACGGGGAGCGCGGAGGAGCGCGGGACCGCGCGGGCCGAGGCGCTGATGGGCTTCGGCATGGCCGCGATGGCGATACCGGCCGCCGCCGTCGCCCCGCCCGCGTGGGGGTGGGCGGTCTACGCGGTGTTGTTCGGGGTCGCCGCGCTGCGGGCGCTGTGGTTCTCCCGGCGCGGCGGACACCATCTGCACCACCTGGTCGGCTCCGCCGCGATGGTCTACATGGCGGTGGTGATGGCCCGGGCCGGCGCGGGCGGGCACGGCGGCGGCCACGGCGCGCACGCGACGAGTTCCCACAGCATGGCCGGCGCGGGCGGCATACCCCTGCTCACGGGGCTGCTCCTCGTCTACTTCGCGGTGTACGTGCTGCGCTCGGGCGCCCGGCTGGTGCCGGTGGCCGCGGCGGCCACCGGCGGCGGGCCCCCGCCCGGCGGCTGGGGGGCGCGCCCCGAGCTGGCTCTGGCCTGCCGGCTGACCATGGGCATAGCCATGTTCGCGATGCTGCTCACCCTGTGAGACGGGAAGGGCCGCCTGCCGTGGTGTGCGTCACTTGGCGCGCGGAGCCATACCCGTGTGCGCGCGGCCCTCATAGGCTGACGCCATGTGGGTCTCCCTAGCGCTGCTGCTGCTCGGTGCACTGGCCGCCGTCGTGACCCCGCGCCTGATGGCGCGGGCCGAGTGGCCCGAGCGCGAGCCGGTCGTGGCGCTGTGGGTCTGGCAGTGCGTGGTGGCCGCGGTACTGCTGTCGTTCGCCCTCTCCATGACCTTCAGCGCGGCCGCGGCGTGGCAGGCGGTACGCGGCCATGTCTTCGCGCCCGCCCCGCACGCCGTCGTGGACGCGTACGCGCTCGCGGGCCACGGGGCGTGGTCGGCGGTGATGGCGGTGCTGCTGGCCCTGGGCGGGGTGTGGACGGCCGCCATGCTGGCCCGGGAGATCCATCGGGCGCATCTGCGGCGCAAGCGGCGGCGGGCCGAACTCCTGGTGCGCGCCCCGCTGATGCCCGGCGAGGAGCCGGGGGCCGGGCGGCTGGTCGTGCTGGAGGGCGAGCGTCCCGACGCCTGGTGGCTGCCGGGGTCCGCGCCCCAACTCGTCATCACCACGGCCGCGCTGGGGCGCCTGAAGGGACGCCAGCTCGACGCGGTCCTGGCCCACGAGCAGGGCCACGCGCAGGCCCGGCACGACTGGCTGCTCAACTGCTCGGAGGCGCTGGCCTCCGGCTTCCCGCAGGTCCCGGTCTTCGCGGCCTTCCGCAACGAGATGCACCGGCTGGTCGAGCTGGCGGCCGACGATGTGGCCTCCCGGCGCTTCGGCCGGCTGACGACCGCCCTTGCCCTGGTCGAACTCAACGAGGACCGGGGTGTGTTCGGCCCGTCCTCGGCCGCGGGCGCGGAGCTGCCGCTGCGGGTGAACCGGCTGCTGGCCCCGGCGGGCAGGCTCACGGCCGGCCGGCGGCTGCGGCTGACCGCGGCGGCGGCGCTGGTGCCCGTGGTCCCGCTGCTGGTGGCGTTCGTGCCGGGGCTCAGCGCGCTGAAGTAGCCCAGGGGCGACTCCGTTCTCCGGCGCGCTGAAATGGCCGGAAGGGGCGTCGGTCGGCGACGATCGTGCCATGCACATTCCGCTGCTCTCCCCCGTCGGCCAGGTCCGCGCCACTTCGCGCCTCACGCGGGCGGGCGCGGTCTGCGCGGTGCTCGGCGGCGCGGTGACCGCACTCGTCGTCGCCCGGTGGCGGCCGCTCATGGATCTGGACTCGTCGATCGCCGAGGCGCTGCACCGGCGGGCGGTGACCGAGCCCGGCTTCGTCCATGTCAACCGGTTGCTGACGGACTGGCTGTGGGACCCGTGGACGTTCCGCGTTCTGATCGCCGTGGCGGTGGTGGCCCTGTGGTGGCGCGGGGCCCGGCCGCTCGCGGTGTGTGTGGCGGTGACGACGCTGCTCTCGGCGCTCGTCCAGCAGGGCGTGAAGGCGGCCGTCGGGCGGGACCGGCCGCAGTGGGCGGACCCGGTGGACTCCGCCCACTACGCGGCCTACCCCTCGGGGCACGCGATGACGGCGACGGTGAGCTGCGGGCTGCTGCTGTGGCTGCTGCACCGGTCCGGTGCGCGGCGCGGGATGTGGCGGGCGGCGGTGGGCGCGGCGGCCGTCTCGGTGCTCGGGGTCGGGCTCACCCGGCTGTATCTGGGGGTGCACTGGCCGTCGGACGTGCTGGGCGGGTGGCTCCTGGGGGCGGCGCTCACCGCCCTCGCGGTCCGGAGCTTCGACCGGTGGTGCGCCGCCGCGCCCGCGCGCCGGGGGCTCTGACCAGGCAGGGCGCCGTGGTGGCCGGACCGGCGCCCTTGCCCGGGGGCCCGCGGTTCAGCGAGGATCGGTGCCATGCCGATCAAGGGTGCCCTCTTCGACTTCTCCGGGACGCTATTCCGGATCGAGCCGGTCCGTGCCTGGCTCGCCGCGACTCTCGCCGAGCGGGGGGTGCGCGTGGACGAGGCCGCCTTCGAGCGGTACGCGGCGGAGCTGGAGGCGTTCGGCGCGCTGCCGGGCGGGCCCGCCCCGAGGAGGATGCCCGGGGAGCTGGCGGACGGCTGGGCGCACCGTGACGAGAGCGCCGAGCTGCACCGCGCGGTGTACACGGGTCTGGCCCGCCAGGTCGCCCTGCCGGACCCCGGTCTCTACGACGCGCTGTACGACCGCCATCTGAGCCCGGACGCCTGGCGCCCCTACCCGGACGCGGCGGAGGTGCTGGCCGGGCTGCGCGCCGCCGGGGTGCGGATCGGGGTGGTCAGCAACATCGGCTGGGACCTGCGGCCCGTCTTCCGCGCGCACGGCCTGGACCGCTTCGTGGACGCGTACGTCCTCTCCTTCGAGCACGGCGTCCAGAAGCCGGACGCACGGCTCTTCCGCACCGCGTGCACACTTCTGGGACGGGATCCGGCGGATGTGGTGATGGTCGGCGACGACCGGCGGGCCGACGGCGGGGCCGCCGCGCTGGGCTGCGAGGTGCGTTTCGTACGCCACCTGCCGGTGGATGAGCGGCCCGACGGTCTGCGGGAGCTCGGACTGACCGAGAAGGTTGCCTGAGACACATGTGAGAGATGTCCCTGACGCGCAATGGGTCGGATTGTCACATCGTGGCCTTAGCCTGGAGAACATGTCCCCGACTCCGTGCCCGTCCGGCTCCGTGCGCCCCGCAGCAGTGGTGAATGAAGACATTCGCGACCTGTGGCGGCGCTCGGGCGGCCGCCTGTCCCCGGAGGACGAGGAGGAGTACCAGCGCCTGCTGGTCGAGTGGGCCGCCGCGACCGGGGGCGGCGAGCGGCCGGCGTTCTGAGACGTCCCGGCTCCGGCGATCCCCTGCGTCGCCGGAACCGGTCCGTGGCGGGGCTACAGCATGTCCCGTCACGGCTGATCGGTCAATGAAGTATCACGGTCCGCGACAGCGGTGGACCGTACGGTGACGGCTCGCCGCCCTCAGCTCTCGCCGAGGCGCGCCGCCTGCAGGGCCGCGGCCCGCAGGACGTGGTCGAGCAGCCCGGGGAACAGCGCGTCGAGGTCGTCCCGGCGCAGCCCGTTCATCTTGGCGGTGCCCCGGTAGGTCTGCCGGACGATGCCGCTCTCACGCAGCACCCGGAAGTGGTGCGTGGAGGTGGACTTGGTGACCGGCAGGTCGAAGCGGGAGCAGGTCAGCTCGTCCTCGGCGGCGGCCAGTTCGCGTACGACACACAGCCGCACCGGGTCCGAGAGGGCGTGCAGGACCGCTTCGAGCCGGATCTCCTCGCGGGCGGGGGGGGGCAGGGCGCGCGCACCCGCTGCCGGGGCGGTGGTGCTGGCAGGGGTCACGGTCGCTCTCCGCATCGTCGCTCCGTCCGGGGCTCCCATACTACGAGGCTCATCGAAATTCGCCGCACAGAACGGGAGCCCGGCACCGGCACCGGCTCACGCCGTCCGGTCCGCCAGGTGCGGGAAGCGGTATTCGGTGCGGCTGCGGAAGTGTTCGCCCGGGCGCAGGACGGTGGCCGGCTGGTCGGGGCGGTTGGGCGAATCGGGGAGGTGCTGGGTCTCCAGGCAGACGGCGCTGTGGCGCTCGTGGTGGCCGCCGTCGAAGGCGGCCAGGGTGCCGTCCAGTTGGTTGGCGGTGTAGACCTGGATGCCCGGTTCGGTGGTCCACACCTCCATGACCCGGCCGCCGTCGGGTGCGGTGAGGCGGGCGGCGCGGCGGGGGGCGGCCGGTGCGTGCGCGCCGTCGAGGACCCAGCAGTGGTCGAACCCGCCCGCCCGGCGCAGCTGTTCGTGCGGCAGGGCGATCCGGTCCGCGAGGGTCCGCGGCTCGGTCAGGTCGAACGGGGTGGCGGCGACGGGCGCGGCGGGGCCCTCGGGGATGCCCTCCTCGTCCACGGGAAGGTAGTGCCCGGCGTCCACCTGGAGGGTGTGGCCGAGGATGTCGCCCCGGTCGGTGAGGTCGAAATACGCGTGGTTGGTGAGGTTGACGACGGTGGCGCGGTCGGTGGTGGCCGCGTAGTCGAGGGCGAGGGTGCCGGCCGCGTCGAGGGTGTACGTCACGGTGACGTCCAGCGCGCCGGGGAAGCCCATGTCGCCGTCGGGGCTGTGCAGCGTGAGCCGCAGGACGGCCGCCTCGTCGGTGGCGGTGCCCTCGGCCTGCCAGACCCGGGTGTGGAAGCCGCCGGGCCCGCCGTGCAGGGCGTGGCCCCGGTCGGTGGCGGGAATCCGGTGCTCCACGCCGTCGAGGGTGAACCTGCCGTGCGCGATGCGGTTGGCGTAGCGGCCGACGAGGGCGCCGAAGAAGGGGTTCTTGCCCGTGTAGTCGTCGAGGGCGGGCAGCGAGCGGACGACGGAGGCCGGGGAGCCTGCGGTGTCCGGCACGGTGAGCCGGTGCAGGATGCCGCCGTAGGTGAGGATCTCGGCCCGGACTCCGGTGCCGGAGTCGAGCGTCCAGATGTCGACGTCCGTGGGCCCGTGGGCGCCGAACGGTTTGCTGTGCACGGTGGGGCGGGGCATCGGTGGTCCTTGGGGCGGTGGGAAGGCCGGAGCGGCCGGACGGGCGGGGCGCGGGCGCCGGACCTCCCCGGGGTGGCGGGGAGTCCGGCCCGCGGCTCAGGACCGGTCGGCAGTGGGCCGGGGAAGGGTGGATTCGCGGACGACGAGCCGGTAGCCGGGCCGGGGCCGCCGGGGCTCCGCCACCGGCTCACCGGACAGGCGCTCGACCAGGCTGTCGACGGCGAGCCGGGCGATGGCCTCCTTGTCGGGGGCCACGGTGGTGAGCGTGGTGGCGCCGTAGAGGCTTTCCTCGATGTCGTCGAACCCGACGACGGCGACGTCCTCCGGGATGCGCAGACCGCGCGCGGTGAGCGTGCGCATGGCGCCGATGGCGATGAGGTCGTTGTACGCGAAGACGGCGTCGGGCCGCTCGCCGCGGTCCAGCAGCGCGGCCATGGCGGAGGCCCCGTCCTCGCGGCCGTAGCCGTCGGTGACGACGACCAGCGCCTCGTCGGGCTCGATGGCGGCGGCGGCCAGCTCCTCGCGCCAGCCGCGCAGCCGGAGGTGGGCGGGCTGGCGTTCGCGGCCGGTACGGGAACCGAGGAAGGCGATGCGGCGGTGGCCGAGCTCGATGAGGTGGCGTACGGCCTCGCGCGCCGCGGCGACGTTGTCGATCGCGATGTGGTCGTACGGGGCCTCGTACTCGCGCTCGCCGAGCAGGACCAGGGGCGCGGTCTCGGTGCGCGCCATCAGGTCCTCGGTCTCCAGGTGGATCGGGCTGAGGATGAGCCCGTCGATGACGTGGGACCGGAACCCCTGGCTGACGAGGAGTTCCTTCTCGCGCAGTCCGCCGGTGTGGTCGACCAGCACGGTGTAGTCGTGCCGGGCGGCGGCGTCGACCACCGCGCCGGCCAGCTCCGCGAAGTACGGGTTGCCGAACTCGGGGACGGCGAGGGCGATGATCCCGGTGCGTCCCTTGCGCAGGTGACGGGCGGTGAGGTTCGGCCGGTAACCGAGCTCGTCGATGGCCTGCTGTACCTTGGCGCGCATCTTCGGTGTGACGTGCTGATAGTTGTTCACCACGTTCGACACGGTCTTGATGGACACGCCCGCCCGTTGCGCAACGTCCTTGAGGCTGACGCCCACGGCACTCCCTGAATCGACTTGTCGCGCGGTAGGCGCGGTGGCCCGGCTCCCGCCGGTTCGGCTCGGTCGGCTCGAACGGTGCCGGGGCCGTGGGGCCCCGGCACAGGTTCAGGTGGTTCTGCGGCTGCGCGCCAGATAGCGCTGGGCCACGACGACAACGATAAGGAAGCCGCCGCTCACGACCGACTGGTACGAGGAGTTCAGCGAGCCGATCTGGTTGATCAGGTTCTGGATGACCTGGAGGAGCAGGACGCCCCAGAGCGTTCCGCTGATGGAGCCGGCGCCGCCGATGAGGAGGGTGCCGCCGATGACGACGGCGGAGATCGCGTCGAGCTCCATGCCCACGCCGACGATGGTGACTCCGGAGGAGAGCCGGGCGGCGTTGAGCGCGCCGGCCAGCCCGGCCAGCAGCCCGCTGAGCGTGTAGACGAGCATCTTCGTACGGGCGACGGGCAGGCCCATCAGCGTGGCGGCGTCGCTGCTGCCGCCGACGGCGAAGATCGACTGCCCGAACGAGGTGCGCTGGAGGAGGAGTCCGCCGAGACCGAACAGCGCGAGGGCGATGAAGATCGGGTAGCCGAAGCCCCAGACGGCCCCTTGGCCGACTTCGGCGAAGGCGGAGTCCTTGGGCACCAGGTAGGTGGTGGCGCCCTCGTCCGTGATCGCCAGGAGCAGCCCGCGCGCCCCGAGGAGGGTGGCCAGTGTGACGATGAACGGGGCCATTCCGGCGCGGGCCACCAGGAAGCCGTTGAGCAGACCGATCGCCCCGCACACCACGAGCGGCACCAGCAGGGCGGGCAGGATGCCCCATTGGGAGGCCCAGGCGGCGAGCACCCCGCCCAGGGCGAAGACGGACCCGACGGAGAGGTCGATGCCGCCGGTGATGATGACCATGGTCATCCCGAGCGCGACGACGGCCAGGAACGATGCCTGGACGGTCACCCCGCGGGCGTTGTCCAGGGTGGAGAACGTCGTCGGGTAGATGCAGGACGCGACGATCACGACCGTCAGGAAGACGACCAGGACGCCCTGGCGTTGCAGGAGTCCGGCGATCCGCCGGCCGGCCGGGCGCCGCGCCGCGGCACCGGACGCCGGCGGGGTGGCGCCGGAGGCGGGGGTCTTGCTCGGGGCCGGGGCGGAGGCCGCCGGGGCGGGTGAGGTTTCGTTCATCGGGACCGACGCTCCCGGGCGACGTAGACGGCGGCGATGATGATGGCCGCCTGGGCGATCTGTGCGGTGGAGTCGGGCAGGTCGTGCTTGATGAGGGTGGCCCGCAGCAGCTGCATCAGCAGGGCGCCGGCGACCGTGCCGAGGACCCGGATGGAGCCGCCGTTGAGCGGGGTGCCGCCCACCACGACCGCCGTGATGGCGGAGAGTTCCATGAGGGTGCCGAGCGAGGACGGGTCGCTCGCGGTGAGCCTGGCGGTGGCCAGGATTCCGGCGAGGGCGGCGAGCACCCCGCAGAGCATGTACACACCGATGAGCACCCGCCGTACGGGCAGTCCGGCCAGGGCGGCGGCGGAGCGGTTGCCGCCGATGGCGACGACCTGGCGGCCGAAGGTGGTCCGGGTGACGAGGAAGGCCACGGCGACGGCGAGGACGCCGGCGATGAGGACGACCAGCGGGATGCCGAGGAAGGAGCCGGTGCCCAGGGAGAGCAGGTCGGGGTTGACGATCTGCTTGAGCTGGCTGTCCGCCATGACCAGGGCGAGGCCCCGGCCGCCGACGAACAGGGCGAGTGTGGCGACGATCGGCTGGAGGCCGACGAGCGAGACCAGGGTGCCGTTGACCGCTCCGACGAGGGCGCCGGCGAGCAGCGCCATGACGAGTGCGGGGACCAGTCCGTAACCGAGGTAGAGCGGGAGCAGCGCGGCGGCCAGGGCCATGGTCGAGCCGACGGAGAGGTCGACGCCCTCGGTGCCGATGACGAGCGCCATGCCGAGGGCGACGATGACGATGGGGGCGACCTGGACGAGCTGGGTGCGCAGGTTGTCGACCGTCATGAAGTGCTCGGTGAACAGGGCGTTGAAGACGAGGACGACCGCGACGGCGAGGTAGACGCCGTACTCCTGGTACCAGGCGGGGTCGCGCAGCCGG
Source organism: Streptomyces sp. 130 (assembly GCF_007096885.1). Classification (GTDB taxonomy): domain Bacteria; phylum Actinomycetota; class Actinomycetes; order Streptomycetales; family Streptomycetaceae; genus Streptomyces. The sequence continues at coordinate 15,578 of NZ_VJNO01000012.1, forward strand.
GCGAGCGGCCGGGCTGCGGGGGTGGTGACTGCGGCCTGGGTCATCGGGGGTCCTCCTTCGCGGCCGGCGCCTTGTCCGCGGCATCCGGTGAGTGGTCGGCGAGCACTTCGAGCAGATGGCTCTCCGCCACCTCGTCGCCCGCCAGTTCGCCCGCGACCGCGCCGCCGCGCAGGACGACGATCCGGTCGGCGCCCTCGATCAGTTCCTCGATGTCGGAGGAGATGAGGAGGACGGCCAGGCCCTCGCGGGCGAGGTCGTCGATGAGGCTCTGCACCTCGGCCTTGGCGCCGACGTCGATGCCGCGGGTGGGTTCGTCGAGGAGCAGGACCTTGGGTTCCAGGCAGAGCCAGCGGGCGAGCAGCACCTTCTGCTGGTTGCCGCCGGAGAGCTCGCCGACCTTCTGCTCGGGGCTCGCCGCCTTGATCCTCAGTCGCTTCATGAAGATGTCGACGATGCGGTCCTGCTTGGCGCGGGAGACGATGCCGGCGCGGGAGAGCCGGGGCATCGCGGCCAGCACGATGTTCTCGCGGACCGAGAGGCCGGGCACGATTCCCTCGGCCTTGCGGTCCTCGGGCAGCAGGCTGATGCCGGCCCGGATGGCTCCGGCGGAGGTGAGGCGGCGCAGGGTGCTCCCGGCGACGCTCACCTCGCCGCCGTCCAGGGAGAGCGCTCCGGCGATGGCCTTCGCGGTCTCGCTGCGGCCGGAGCCGAGGAGTCCGCCGAGGCCCAGGACCTCACCCGCGTACAGGTCGAGGGAGATGTCGTGCAGCTGGTGGTCGCGGGAGAGGCCGGTGGCGGTGAGCACGGGGGTGCGCGCGGCCTCGTGGCCCTCGGAGCCGAAGCTGGTGAGCCCTTCGCGGCGCACCTCGGACATGTCGCGGCCGAGCATCATCGAGACGAGCTGCATCCGGTCGAGGTCGGCGAGGTCGCCGGTGTGGATGTGGTGGCCGTCGCGCAGGACGGTGACCCGGTCGCAGATCCGGTACAGCTCGTCCATGCGGTGGCTGACGTAGAGGACGGCGATGCCGCGTCCGCGCAGGTCCTCGATGACCCGGAAGAGGGTCTCGACCTCGCGGGGCTCCAGCGAGGAGGTGGGTTCGTCCATGATGACGACCTGGGCGTTCACCGAGACGGCGCGGGCCATCGCGACCATCTGCTGGGTGCCGATGCCCAGGGTGTGCAGGGGGCGCTTCGGGTCGACGCGGACGCCGAAGCCGTCGAGCAGTTCGCTCGCCTCGCGGTGCATCCGCGGGAAGTCGATCAGGCCGAAGCGGTTCTTGGGCTCGCGGCCGAGGAAGATGTTGCGCGCCACGCTCATCAGCGGGACGAGGTTCACCTCCTGGTAGATCGTGGAGATCCCGGCCTCCTGCGCCTCGAACGGCCGGTTGAACGAGACGTGGTCGCCGGCCAGCCGCAGTTCGCCCTCGTCGGGGCGGTAGACGCCGGTCAGCACCTTGATGAGGGTGGACTTGCCGGCTCCGTTCTCCCCCACCAGGGCGTGGGTCTCGCCGGCGCGCAGGGAGAAGGAGACGCCGTCGAGGGCGACGACGCCGGGGAACCGCTTGCTGACCGAGCGGGCCTCCAGGACGGCCGGTGCCGCGCCGGGGCCGTCCGCGAGTGCCGTCGCCGCCGCGCTCCTCTCCTTCACGTCGGCGGCCGGCTCCGGCGGCTGCGGTACTGCTTCGGGTGGTGCCATGGCTGGTCTTGGCCTTCCGCTCTTCCAAGGATGGGGCCCGGTGGCCGCCGTGGCGGGGGTGCGCCACGGCGGCGGTGAACCGACGGAGCCGGTACGGGCAGTTGGGGCCGGCTGGGATCAGAACGCGTTGCCGACCGTGGACTTGGCGTTGGACTCGTCGTAGGCGCGGTCGCTGATGATGACGTTCTCGGGGATCTCCTCGCCGCCGTAGAACTTCTGGGCGGTCGCGAAGGCCAGCGGACCGAAGCGCGGGTTGGACTCGATGACGGCGTTGTACTCGCCGTTGACGATGGCCTGGACGGCGTTGCGGGTGCCGTCGACGGAGACGATCTTGATGTCCTTGCCGGGCTTCTTGCCGGCGGCCTTCACCGCTGTGACGGCGCCGAGGCCCATCTCGTCGTTCTCCGCGTAGATGGCGGTGATGCCGGGCTTGGACTGGATCAGCTGCTCGGTGACCTGCTGACCCTTGTCGCGGGCGAACTCACCGGTCTGCTGGGCGACGATCTCCATGTCGGGGGCCTCGGCCTTGAGCTGGTCCACGAAGCCCTTGGTGCGGTCGGTGGTGACGTTGTTGCCCGACGAGCCGAGGAGGATGGCGACCTTGCCCTTGCCGCCGGTCGCCTTGATCATCGCGTCGGCGGCACGCTTGCCCTGCTCGACGAAGTCGGAGCCCAGGAAGGCCACGTAGTCCTTGCAGGCGGTGGCGTTGAGCTTGCGGTCGACGGTGAGGACCGGGACCTTCTTGGCGGCGGCGGCCTTGAGGGCCGGCTCCAGGCCGTCCGAGTTCAGCGGGGCGACGATGAGGAACTGGGCGCCCTGGGCGAGCATGTCCTGGATGTCGCTGATCTGCTTGGACAGCTGCGACTGGGCGTTGGTGGTGAGCAGCTTCTTGACGCCGATCTTCTTCGCCTCGTCCTTGATGGACTGGGTCTCGGCGATGCGGAAGGGGTTGGCCTCCTTCTCCGACTGGGAGAAGCCGACCACCGCGTTCTTCAGGTCGAGCTTCGGCGCCCCGTAGCTCTGCAGCGAGCAGCCGGAACCGGACGACGACTCGGGCGTCTCGGCCGCCTGTGCGGCCTGACTGCTGTCGCTGCTCGCGTTGTTGTCCGAGCTCTCCGACTTGGAGCAGCCGGAAACGGCCAGCGTGGCGGTGGCGGCGAGGACGCAGGCCACGGCGAGGGTACGGGGTCGGCGCTGGATCATCATGCGCGGGGCTCCTTGGCGGGATGACGGCACGCCGGATCGGCGTGCGTCGGTCATGGCTGGACGATGCATCGGCCGCTGCGCGGCGGCTGATGGCACTGCACTCACGGCCCCGCTAGGAGACGGCCCCTAGCTGCACAAACTGCGGTCGTGAGAGCCTGCGCGGCCTCTCGGCGGCTCGGTTTACAACGTTATATAGGCGGTGCGGCACGGGCGGCAAGAGCGTTGTCGATGCGTTTCCAAAATGTGTCGGGGCGGGCCTCACCGGGTGACGGCACCCGGCGAGGGAGATGCCGCCGCACCCCTGGACAGCCGCCCGACGGCGTGCTGTCATACCGCCGGAACCCTGTTTTCCAACGTTGCATAAGAGGCACCGCACCCTCCGCCCGGACCGCGGCGGCGCTCTTCACCATGCGCGCCTCCGGTCCGGAGCGACGCCCCGTGACAGCCCTCCTCTTGTCATGCGCATTACTTGAGTCGGACTCCGTGTCCGGCAGAGCAGGAGCCCTCCCCATGCCCCTGAACCGCAGACAGCTCATGACCGGCGCCCTCGCCACCGTCGCCGCCACCACGGCGGCCGGCCGCTGGTCGGCCACCGCGACCGCCGCCGAGCACCGCGTGCGGCCCGCGCACGGCGGCCACTACTCCCCCAACGCCGCGCCCCTGCACCCCACCGCCTTCCTGAGACTCCCGCCCGGCAAGGTCACCGCGCGCGGCTGGCTCGCCGGACAGCTGAGGCTGCAATTGGACGGGCTGTGCGGCCGGTACGAGGAGTTCTCGCACTTCCTCGACTTCGCGGCGACCGGCTGGGTCCGGCCCGAACTCGGCGGCTGGGAGGAGGTCCCGTACTGGCTGCGGGGCTACACCGACCTGGCGATCGTCACGGGCGACGCGAAGGCGCTGACGGCGGTGCGCCGCTGGTTCGACGCGATCCTGGCCACCCAGCAGTCCGACGGGTTCTTCGGCCCGAAGGCGCTGCGCACCTCGCTGAACGGCGGCCCGGACTTCTGGCCGTTCCTGCCGCTGGTGCAGGCCCTGCGCTCCTGGCAGGAGTACACCGGGGACACCCGGATCATCCCCTTCCTGAGCCGCTTCTTCCGCTACATGAACGCCCAGGGCCCGGGCGCCTTCAACACCAGCTGGATCGCCCTGCGCTGGGGCGACGGCCTGGACAGCGTCTTCTGGCTCTACAACCGCACCGGGGACGCCTTCCTGCTGGACCTCGCCGACAAGATCCACACGTACGGTGCCGACTGGGGCGACAACCTGGTCAACCCGCACAACGTCAACATCGCCCAGGGCTTCCGCGAGCCGGCCCAGTACGCGCTGCGCAGCGGCTCGGCACAGGACACCCGGGACACGTACGGGACGTACGGCAAGGCCATGGACCGGTACGGCCAGTTCCCCGGCGGCGGTTTCGCCGGGGACGAGAACGCGCGGCCCGGGCACGGCGACCCCCGGCAGGGGTTCGAGACCTGCGGGATCGTGGAGTTCATGGCCAGCCACCAGCTGCTGACCAGGATCACCGGCGACCCGCTGTGGGCCGACCGCTGCGAGGAGCTGGCGTTGAACTCGCTGCCCGCCTCGCTCGACCCGTCGGGGAAGGCGATCCACTACATCACCAGCGCCAACAGCGTCGACCTGGACAACGTGCCCAAGTCGCGGCGCCAGTTCCAGAACGGTTTCGCCATGCAGGCGTTCCTGCCGGGCGTCGACCAGTACCGCTGCTGCCCGCACAACTACGGCATGGGCTGGCCGTACTTCACCGAGGAGCTGTGGCTCGCCACCCCCGACGGGGGCCTGGCCGCCGCGATGTACGCCGCCTGCGAGGTGACGGCCGAGGTCGCCGGCGGCACCGAGGTCACGTTCACCGAGAAGACGGACTACCCGTTCGAGGAGACCGTCACCCTCACCCTGAAGGCCCCGAGGCGGCTGGCCTTCCCGCTGGTGCTGCGCGTCCCCGCCTGGTGCGACTCCCCCGAGATCGCGGTGAACGGGCGGCGCGTGAACGCCCCGGCCGGGCCCGCCTTCACCCGGATCGACCGCACCTGGGCCGACGGGGACCGGGTCACCCTGCGCTTCCCGCAGCGCACCACCGTACGCACCTGGGCGCGCAACCACGGCTCCGTCAGCGTGGACCGGGGCCCGCTCACGTACTCGCTGCGCATCGGCGAGACGTACGAGCGCATCGGCGGCAGCGACACGTTCCCCGAGTACGCGGTCCACGCGGCCGGCCCCTGGAACTACGGGCTCGTCCTGGACGCGAAGCGGCCCGCCGCGTCCCTGCGCCACCACACCGCCCGGCGGATCGGGGACGCCAACCCCTTCACGCTCGACGGGACCCCGCTGTCCATCACCGCGAAGGCGCGCCGCATCCCGGAGTGGACGGCCGACGACGAGCACGTGGTGACCCCGCTCCAGGACTCGCCGGCCCGCAGCGCCGAGCCGGTGGAGGAGGTCACCCTCGTCCCGATGGGGGCGGCCAGGCTGCGCATCACCTCGTTCCCGACCGCCGGCCCGGACGCGGAGCCGTGGCTCGCGGACCGCTGGTACCGCATCCGCAACCGCCACTCCGGCAAGGTCCTCGGCGTCGACGACATGTCCCCGGACAACAGCGCCCACGTCGTGCAGTACGACGACAACGGCACCGACGACCACGACTGGCGGCTGGTCGCGGAGGGCGACGGCTGGTACCGCGTCCGCAACCGCCACTCGGGCAAGGTCCTCGGCGTCGACAACATGTCCCTGGACAACAGCGCCCACGTCGTCCAGTTCGACGACAACGGCACCGACGACCACCTCTGGCAGCTCGTCCCGGACGGCGCCGGGTGGTACCGCGTCCGCAACCGCCACTCCGGCAAGGTCCTCGGCGTCGACGACATGTCCCCGGACAACAGCGCCCACGTCGTCCAGTTCGACGACAACGGCACCGACGACCACCTCTGGCAGCTCGTCTGATTCCGGGTGCTCCGCGCACTCCCCCCATACCGCTCCCGTATCCCGGGGGCCGAACCGAATCAAGGAGACGAACCTGTGAGCCGTTTACGAGTACCCGGCCGAAGGCCGTGGTGGAGACGGGCGATCGCGACGACCGGCCTGCTGGCGCTGGTGTCCTCCGCGCTCGTCGGGGTCGGCGCCTCGCCGGCCGGGGCCGCGTCCTGGTCGCCCAGGACGCCGCCGATGACGACGCCCTGGACCAGTCAGGTCCCGGTCGACAAGCCGCTGCCGGAGTACCCGCGCCCCCAGCTGACCCGGTCCGACTGGGCCAACCTCAACGGCATCTGGGACTTCGCGGTGACCGGACGGGACGCCGGGCAGCCGTCGTCGTGGCCGGAGCAGATCCGGGTGCCGTTCGTGGCCGAGTCCGCGCTCTCCGGCATCCAGCGCAGGATCACCGAGAACGACAAGCTCTGGTACAAGCGCACCTTCACCGTGCCGTCCAACTGGAACGGCCGCCGGACCGTGCTCAACTTCGGCGCCTCCGACTGGCAGACCACGGTCTGGGTCAACGGCACCCAGGTGGGCGTGCACAAGGGCGGCTACGACTCGTTCTCGTACGACATCACACCCCAGCTCAACGGCGGTACGAACACGGTCGTCGTGTCCGTCTACGACCCGACGCAGACCGGCGGCCAGGCGGTCGGCAAACAGCGCATCAATGATGTGCGTCCGCACAGCGGGGGCGGGATCTTCTACACCGCCGCCTCCGGGATCTGGCAGACCGTGTGGCTGGAACCGGTCGCCGCCGCGCACATCACCCGGCTGGACATGACGCCGAACCTGGGCGACAGCACCCTGCGGGTGAAGGTGCAGGCCGCCTCGGCCTCCGGGCGTACGGCCAGGGTCACCGTATCCAGCGGCGGCACCGTGGTCGGCACGGCCACCGGCACGGTCGGCTCCACGGTCTCCGTACCGGTGCCGAACCCGCGTCTGTGGACTCCGGACGACCCGTTCCTCTACGACGTCAGGGCGGACCTGCTCGACGGTGCGGCGGTGACGGACTCGGTCGGCAGCTACACCGGGATGCGCTCGATCGCGATCGCGAAGGTCGACAACGTTCTGCGGCCCGTGCTGAACGGGAAGTTCGTCTTCCAGACGGGCACCCTGGACCAGGGCTACTGGCCGGACGGCATCTACACCGCGCCGACCGACGCCGCCCTGAAGTCGGACCTCCAGGCCCACAAGGACCTCGGGTTCAACATGGTCCGCAAGCACATCAAGGTCGAACCGCAGCGCTGGTTCTACTGGGCGGACAAGCTGGGGCTCCTGGTCTGGCAGGACATGCCGGCCATGGACACCGGCAAGTCCCCGGATTCGGCGGCCCGCACCCAGTGGGAGGCGGAGTTCCACGCGATCATCGACCAGCACCGCAGCTCGCCGTCGCTGGTCATGTGGGTGGACCAGAACGAGGGCTGGGGGCAGTACGACCAGGCCCGGATCGCGAACGAGGTCAAGGCGTACGACCCGACCCGGCTGGTCGACAACATGAGCGGGGTCAACTGCTGCGGCTCGGTGGACGGCGGCAACGGTGACGTGGTCGACAACCACATCTACGTCGGCCCCGGCAACACCGCCCCCACCTCGACCAGGGCGGCCGTCCTCGGCGAGTTCGGCGGCCTCGGCTACAAGGTCCCCGGGCACGAGTGGTTCCCCGGAGGCGGCTTCAGTTACGAGGACCAGCCCAGCCTCTCCGCGCTGAACGACCGGTTCGTGGGACTCATCGACGGCATCCGGACCGGCCAGCTCCCGGCGGGCCTGTCCGCCTCGGTCTACACCGAGATCACCGATGTGGAGAACGAGGCCAACGGGCTCCTCACCTACGACCGCCAGATCGTCAAGGTGGACGCGGCGCGGGTGCGGGCCGCGAACCAGGCCCTCATCAACGCCTCGAAGAACCCGGCCCCGCCGGTGACGCTGCCCACCGGGCAGTACAAGTCCCTCAGGGTCACCACACCCGGCTACACCGATCGGTATCTGCGCCACCAGGACTCGCTGGCCTTCACCGAGGTGGTCGACGCCAACAGCGGCGCGCTGCTGAGGAACGACGCCACCTGGAAGATCGTGCCGGGCCTGGCGAACGGCAACTGCTACTCGTTCGAGTCGCGCAACTACCCGGGCGAGTATCTGCGCCACCGGGACTTCCGGGTCCGCCGCGAGGCGAACGACGGGTCCGCGCTCTACCGGGCCGACGCCACCTGGTGCGCGGTCGCCGGCTCCGGCGGTGTGCGGCTGACCAGCGCGAACCTGCCCGGCAGCTATCTGCGGCACATCAAGTCGGAGGTGTGGCTGGCCACCCCGGGCGGCGGGCACGACTGGGACAACCCGGCCACCTTCACCGAGGACACCACCTGGGCGGTGGAGGCGCCCTGGGCACCCTGAGACGAGCACCGGGGCCCGGCGGCGGTCCGCCGCCGGGCCCCGGTCGCGTCACGCGTCGCCCATGACCAGGCCCTCGATGGTGTGCTTCTGCACGATGGGCGCGAGGCGGTCGACCACCGGGCAGCCCAGGTGCGCCCGGACCCGCTCGGGCAGCGACTCCCAGTAGTCCCGGGTCACCGCCATGTCATGGTGGCCGTCGTTCCCCGCCCCCGGGGCGTCCACCCCGAGCACCAGGACCGGGCGGGGGTCCTGCGACTGGTTGGCCGTGCCCCGGTGGATGGTCAGGGCCGACCGGGCCGAGATGTCGCCGCGCTGCGGGTACTTCCGCTCGGCCAGCGCCTCGTAGCGCGGGTAGTCCTCGCGGCGCGGGAACATCGCGTGCCCGAAGCGGGCGTCGTCGTCCCACTGGGTGCCGGGCGCGATCTCGAACGGGCCCATGTCCTCACGGGTGTCGACGGCCGTGAGGTTGAACGCCAGCGAGGTCAGCCTGCGGTCGCGGCGGGTCTCCTCCGGCATCGGGAAGTCGCGGTGCCAGGGCTGGTTCACCGCCCCGGCCAGCGGCACGTCGAAGCCCAGCTCCACGATCCGGTAGTCGGGGCCGAGGACCGCCTCGCTGACCGCGCGCACCCAGGGGTGGTCGACCAGCTCCACGAAGCCCCGCAGCTGCTCCGGGTGGATCTCCACGTAGTAGCGGTGCGGGCCGCGGCCGACCGCGCCGCCCTCCCGGCCGCGCGCCTCGGCGAACGCCGCGTCGATGTCCTCGCGCATCCGGTCCGCCCACTCCGGGGTGAAAGCCCCGCGGCACGCGGTGATCCCCGGGCCGTACAGGTCGCGCACCGCGTCCTCGGCGGGCGGGAAGGGGGCGGTGGTGATGGCGGCATCAGTCATGGTGTGGTCCTTCCTTCGTTCGGAGCACCCCCATGTTGCAACGTTGCAACCAACGTGGCAAGAGTCTGCGCGGGCCGATCTCGCGCCACCTGTTACGGTCACTGCGCACGGGGCGCGGAACCCGCGCCCGCCGGCCGAGAGCAGGAGCACCGAACGTGGCAGCGAGACTCAAGGACGTGGCCGCGCTCGCGGGTGTGTCCGTCAGGACCGTCTCCAACGTGGTGAGCAACGCGGCACCCGTGGCGCCCGGCACCCGGGCCCGGGTGCTCGCCGCGGTGGAGGAGCTGGGCTACCGGCCCAACCTCGCCGCCCGCAACCTCCGCCAGGGCCGCACGGGGCTCATCGGTGTGGCCGTCCCGGAGATCCACTCCCCCTACTTCGGCGCGCTGACGGGTCTGCTCATCGACGCCGCCCAGGAGCGCGGCTGGACGGTGCTCGTGGAGCGCACGGGGGGCCGGGCGGACCTGGAGCGCAGGCTGCTGGACGGCTCCGAGGGGCACCAGGTGGACGGCATGGTCATCAGCCCGTGGTCGACGCCCCCCGCCGAACTGGCGTCGCTCGCGGGCGGCCTGCCGCTCGTCGTCCTCGGCGAACTCGATCCGCACGGGTCCATCGACCATGTGGCCCTGGACAACGTGGCGGCGGCCCGGGACGCCGCCCGGCACCTGGTGGCGGCGGGCCGCCGGCGGGTCGCCGCGATCGGGCTCCAGTCCGCGCTGGGGCACGGCACCGCGGAGCTGCGGGCCGAGGGTTTCCGGCGGGGGCTCGCGGAGGCGGGGCTGAGCCCGGTCGCCGAGGTGGAGGTGGCGGACCTGCACCGGGAGGAGGGGGCGCGGGCGCTGCGCGCGTTGCTGGATCTGCCGGAGCGCCCGGACGCGGTGTTCTGCTTCAGCGACGAACTGGCCCTGGGGGCGCTGCGGGCGGCCGGTGAGCTGGGGGTGCGGGTGCCCGGGGAGCTGGCGCTGGTGGGCTTCGACGACATCGAGGACGGGCGGTTCTCCACGCCCTCGCTGACCACGGTGTCGCCCGACCTGGCGCAGATCGCGGAGCGGGCGGTGCAGTGCCTGAGCGAGCGTGTCCTCGGGCGGCTGTCGGGGCTGGCGGCGCGCCGGATCGTGGTGCCGCACCGGCTGCTGGTGCGGGAGAGCAGCGGGGCGTAGCGGGGCGGGCAGCCGGAGGCTCCCGGCGGTGCGGGCCTGTGCCGCGCACCGCCGGGAGCGGTCCCGTTGGCGGGGAGGGCTTACGCCTTCCCGCCGTCGTACAGCGCGGTCACCTCCTGGTCGGTGAGCGCCTTGTCGTACACCTGGACCTGGTCCACGGAGCCGTTCCAGAAGTCGGTGTTGCCGCCCGACCACTTGGCGCGGCCCACGGACAGGGCGCCGCTGCTGACGTCGGCCGGTCCGGCCGCGGCGGTGGAGGCGAGCTTGCCGTCCACGTACAGCTTGATCCGGTCACCGCTGCGGACGCCGACCAGGTGGTACCAGTGGCCGAGCTCGGGGGTCATCTCCGCCCGGGCGCGGTGGGCGCCGGGGGTGGAGAAGGCGAAGGCGCCCTGACCGTACTGGAGATAGAACGGGTTCTCCTGGCGCCGGCCGTCCTGGCTGACGACGGTGGCGTAGTTGCCCGGGAGGGCGTCCAGGGAGGCCCAGGCCGAGACGGTGTAGTCGCCGGTGGTGTCGACGACCGGGCCGTCGGTCTCCGCGTACTGCCCCTCACCGTTGAACTTCAGCCCCGAGCCGTGCACACCGGTGGTCCAGGACGCGCCCTCGGTGAGGGTGAGGTCCTTGTGGTTCGGGCCGCTGTCGGCGGCCTTGGTGCCCTTGTTCTCGTCCAGCGACCAGGAGGCGCCGCCCTTGACCGGGGTGCGGGAGCCCGCTGCGGCGCCGGCGGCGATGACCTCGCGGTTGATCTCGCGGACCTGGGCGGCGTCGACCTTGATCTCGCGGCGGTCGTACGTCCAGAGGCCGTTGAGCTCGTTCTCGAGGTCGGTCACCTGGGTGTAGATGGAGCCGGAGAGTTCGGCGCCGGCCGCTTCCAGGTAGTACTTGCGGGTGTTCTCGACGTACTTGGCGGTCAGCGCGGCCTTGTCGGCGACACCGCTGTAGATCACGGTCGGGGCGCCGGGCCACATGTGGCCGGGCATCCGCAGGGTGAAGCCGCCGTGCTCGCCGTCCATCGCGGCGCGGTTCGCGTCCGGGAAGGCCGGGTCGGTGTTGTTGTAGTCGTGGTGGTCGATGATGTCGCCCTTGCCCGAGTCACCCTTGGAGTTGCAGCAGTTGACACCGCTGTGGGCGTTGACGATGCGGGAGGGGTCGGCGGCCTGGACCTGCTCGGTGATCTTGCCGGTCTCGGTGCGGTCCCACTCGCCCCAGCCTTCGTTGAAGACGATCCAGGAGCCGATCGAGGGGTAGTTGTGGAGCTGCTTCATCATCTCGGCGCCCTGGTCGAGGAAGGCCTGGTGGCCCTTCTCATTGGTGAGGTTGCCGGAGACGAAGTCCTGCCACACGAACAGACCGAGCTGGTCGGCGTGGTAGTACCAGCGGGCGGGCTCGACCTTGATGTGCTTGCGCACGGAGTTGAAGCCGAGGTCCTTCTGCGCCTTCAGGTCGAAGACCAGCGCGTCGTCGCTGGGCGCGGTGTTCAGGCCGTCCGGGTAGAAGCCCTGGTCGAGCTGGGCGAGCGAGAAGAACGGCTTCCCGTTGAGGACGATCTTCCGGTAGCCGCCGACGTCGGCGATGCCGACCGAGCGCATGCCGAAGTAGCTGCCGACGGTGTCCTTGTACCGGCCGTCCTTGAGGGTGACCTCCAGGTCGTAGAGGTACGGGTCGTCCGGGGTCCACAGGTGCTGCTTGGCGACCGGGAGGCTCAGCTCGCGGTTGGCCGGGCCGCTGGTCCTGCCGACGACCTTGCCCTTCTTGTCACGGGCGACGGCGGTGACCGTGGCGGACTTCGACGCGTCCTCGGAGTTGACCGTCAGGGCGAGGCGGCCCTTGTCGATGTCCGGCGTGGTCGTCAGGGAGTCGACGGCTGCCGGGGCGACGGGCTCCATCCAGACGGTCTGCCAGATGCCGGAGGAGGCGGTGTAGAAGATGCCGCCGGGGTTGGCCGACTGCTTGCCCGTGGGCTGGTCGGGGCCGGTGGTGTCGGTGACCGCGACGACGATCTCCTGCGGGCCGCTGCCCTTGATCGCGTCGGTGATGTCGGCGCTGAAGGCGGTGTAGCCGCCGGTGTGCTCGGCGACCTGCTTGCCGTTGACCCAGACGGTGGCCTGGTAGTCGACGGCACCGAAGTTGAGCTTCAGCCGGTTGCTCTTGCCGTGCTTGTCGCCCTTGACGGCCCAGTTCTTCGGGACGGTGACGAGCTTGCGGTAGAACATGTGGTCCTCGTGGCGCTCCAGGCCGGAGAGCTGCGACTCGACCGGGTACGGCACGGTGATGCGCTCGTCGAGCTTCTTGCCGAAGACGGGCTTCTCACCCGCTTCGGCCCCGGCGAACTCCCACTGCCCGTTGAGGTTCTGCCACTTGTCACGCACCTGCTGCGGGCGGGGGTACTCGGGCAGCGGGTGGTCGCGGTCGACCTTGTCGCCCCACTGGGTGGTGAGACGGTGCGTGGAGTTGTTGGTGGCCGTGCGGTTGATCTCGGGGACGGTCTCGCCGCCCGACTTCAGGCCGCCCTCGCCGTCGTACGCGATCTTGACGCGCTGGTCCTTGAGGACGGCGGCGTCCAGCTTGACGACGAGTTCCCTGCCGCCGCGGGTCCGGGTGACGGACTTGACCGGCATCGGGGTGGTGTCGGCCTCGATGGTGAGGTGGTTCTTCAGGTCCGCGTAGTCGCTGACCTGGTCCTCGAAGACCGCGTGCAGTTCGGTGCCGTTGTCCGCGATGCTCAGCCCGACCGGGTAGACCTCGAAGTCGGCGGGCGGGGTGAAGGCGGACTCCGGGACGAACTGCCTGGCCAGGTTCGCGCTGGACCAGCGCAGGAACATGTTGGCGCCGCCGGTGTCCTGGAACATCTCCAGCTTGAACTCGTGCGCCTCGCCGGCCTTGAGCGATATCGGCTCGCTGGTCTGCTCGTTGTCCCAGTCGGGCTCCCAGTGGTCGATGACGGCCTTGCCGTCGATGAACAGCCGGAAGCCGTTGTCACCGCTGGCGGCGAAGGTGTAGTCGCCGTCCTCGGGGGCGGTGAGGAAGCCGGTCCAGCGGGCGGTGGTGTTCTCGGTCCGCCCGGTGGTCGACTCGAACGTGCCGGTGAGGCCGGGGAAGTTGATGTTCGGGTCGAGCGAGACCCCGCCCAGCTTGTCGAAGTCGCGCGCACCCGGCGCGGACATGCTGAAGTACTCGCCCTTCAGCCCGTGGACGGTGGTGGCCGGGTCGCCGGCCTTGAAGGTGGTCGAGGCGGCACTCGCGGGGGTGGCCGCGGCGGCCGGGACGAGCGTGGCACCGAGGGGGATGAGCAGCGCGGCGGCGCAGGCCGCTGTCCTGAACAGAGCGCGGGGGTGGGGCGTTTGTGGTCTCAAGGCGTCGTCCTGTCGAGAGAGCTGAAGTGCCTCGAACCTGTGAGGCACAGCACACAATCGAACATTGAGCCACAACATCAAACGCAGAACAACAGTCGTGCGCGAGGATTTTTCAACGATAGAAAGCCCGGCCGGCGCCGGCCCGTGACGGGTGCGCGCAGACCGCCCCCTTCGCACACCTTGGGTGCGAAGAGGGCGGCCGGGGTCGAAAGGGAAGTACCTGACTACGGATCAGATGGCGTAGCCGTACTGATCGGGGGCGTGCACCGCGCCGTTCAGCGCGCGGGCGGCGTCCCGGGCCCAGGAGGGGCTGCGCAGCAGTTCGCGCCCGAGGAGGACGGCGTCCGCGCGCCCCTCGGTGAGGATCTTCTCGGCGTGCTGCGGGTCCGTGATGAGACCCACGGCCGCGACGGGCAGCGCGGTCTCGCGCTTCACGCGCTCGGCGAAGGGCACCTGGTAGCCGGGGCCGGTGGCGATACGGGCGCGGGGCGCGTTGCCGCCGGTGGAGACGTCGAGCAGGTCCACCCCGTGGTCCCGCAGGAGCGCCGCGAGCCGCACCGTCTCGTCGGCCGTCCAGCCCTCGCGCTCGTCCTCGGGGTTCTCGGTGAGCCAGTCCGTCGCGGAGACGCGGAAGAAGACCGGCAGCTCCTTCGGCCACACCTCGCGCACGGCGTCGACCACCTGGAGCGCGAAGCGCACGCGGTTGTCGAAGCCGCCGCCGTACTCGTCGGTGCGGTGGTTGCTGTGCGGGGAGAGGAACTGGCCGATGAGGTAGCCGTGCGCGCCGTGCACCTCGGCGACCTGGAAGCCCGCGTCCAGGGCGCGGCGGGCGGCCCGGCGGAAGTCGTCCACGACGCCCGCGATCTCGTCGGCGGTCAGCTCGTGCGGGACCGGATAGCCGTCGTCGAAGGGCAGCGGGCTGGGGCCGACCGGGGTCCAGCCGTGCGCCTCGGGCCCGACGGGGCCGCCGCCGGTCCAGGGCGCGGCGGTGGAAGCCTTGCGTCCGGCGTGGGCGAGCTGGATGCCCACGACCGACCCCTGCGCCTTGACGAACTCGGTGATCCGGCGGAACGCCGCCACCTGGGTGTCGTTCCAGATGCCGAGGTCGGCCGGGCTGATGCGGCCCTCGGGGCTGACGGCCGTGGCCTCGGTGAGGATCAGGCCGGTGCCGCCGGTGGCGCGGGCGGCGAGGTGGGCGAAGTGCCAGTCGTTCGGGACACCGGCCTCCGGCCCCTCCACCGCGGCGCTGTACTGGCACATGGGTGCCATCCACACCCGGTTGGGCACGACAAGCGACCTGAGGGTGAAGGGCTCGAAGAGGGCACTCACGACGGACTCCGTTTCGCCGGGTACGGAAGGATCGCTAGTACGATACATCCCGTAGTACGACGCCCGTCAAATTACGACCACTCTCGTACAAGCGTCCCGCGGTCCCGCGGGGGCCGCGTCAGCGGGGATTCAGCGGGTACGAGCTGCGGCCGGCCGCCTCGTCGATCTCGTCGTGGGCCTTGGTCAGGAGCTTCATCGCCAGTTCGTTGAGCGCGCGGGCCCCGGCGATCTCCTCCCCCACCCGGGGCTGCTCGGCGTCGGAGGGGTGGCGGCTGGCATAGCCGTGGGCGCGCACCTCCTGTCCGTCCGAGAGCCGCACCAGGGCGGCCGCGCGGGTGCGGTGGGCGTCCTCCTCGAATTCGAGCTCGATGTGCCATCCGACAGCGGTCCGGGTCATGGCGTTCACCTCCACGGAAGGTCTCCCTTCCAGGGTGCTCCTGCCGCCGGGCCGCGCGCGAACGGGGCCTTCCCGGCTCACGCCCCCGGCAGCCGGCCCCGGCGCCGGAGCGGGATGGCGGCCCCGGCGTCGTACATCTGGTTCCAGCTGCGGCCGGCCCCGGACGCCCAGGTGACATGGGCGGTACCGCCTTCGACGCGGACGGCCGCCACGGTCATGGCGCGGTCGCCGTCGCGCACATCACCGCGGCGCAGTTCGTCCGCCCTGACGGCGACCGGGTCGGCCGGCCCGCTCTCGGCCTCGTCCGCCGCGAGGCCGAGAGCGGCGGCCAGTTCCCGGGCGCGGGCCGGGCTGCACCGGAAGGTGCGCTCGCCGGACGGGGTGGTGAGGGTGATCCCGACCTCCGCCCCGGCGGGGGCGACCCGCAGGATTCCGTCGTCCCCGTGCTCGTCCGTCATCGCCGCTCACCTTCCCGTGTACGTTCCGCGCCCGCCGGCTCAGTCCAGCCGGAGGCTTTCCGGCGGGCCCAGATAGCTGGGTTCGAGGCCGCCGGTGTCGATCACCAGGTTCTGGAGGACCACCGTCGGGTCGACCATCCAGAATTTCAGCACATGCACCCCGGGGGCGGTGACGCGGTGGACCGTGCCGGTGATGTTGACGTTGTCGGAGGTGTGGCGGGCCCACTGCGGGTTCATGGTCCCGTCGTCGGCTCCCGTGACCTCGGTGACGTTCACCCGCTGCGGGGCGTCGTCGTCGAAGGAGACCGCGTACGTCAGCCCGTCGGTCGGCAGCGCGTTGTTACGGGGCGAGAGATACGCGTACACGGTGACCGGGCCGGTGGTGAAGAGGCTGACCCGGTACTCCAGGCGCGGGCTCCGGCCGCCGGGCGTCCGACGGGCGGCGGTGACCGGGAAGGGCTCCATGCCGGCCCCGGTGCGTCCGATGTCCGGGATGCGCTGCCAGGTGACGCCCCCGCCGCCGACTGCCCGGTGGTAGTGGTCGGCCTCGATGGACACATGGCCGCCGGCCTCCACGAAGCCGCCGAGCCGGGACCGGGAGAGGGCCGGCCGGTCGGCCACCGCCGTGACGGTCACCTCGGCCCCGTCGGGACCGGTGACGGTGACCGGGACCCGGGTGACGCCCTTGGGCGCCCGGTCCCAGTCGACGCGCAGGGTGATCCGGTCCTGCGTGGTGACCCGTCCGCGCACCCGGTCGGCGGTCAGCCAGGACGCTCCGGTCCGCACCCGGTAGTCGAACGGATCGCGGCCCCGGTTGAACACCTCGATGTACTGCGCGGGCCGGGTCTGGTAGGGGCTGAACACCGGCAGCACGGCGGGCGCGGTCTCGTGCGGCCACCACGCGGTGGAACCGTCGACGGCGACGCCCATCCGGGCCCCGGCGGGCAGGTCGATGCGCTCGACGGCCGGGAAGAGCACGTCCTTGATGGCCACGTTGTCGATCTCGGGCTGCTGCCAGGGCGCGTTGGGCCCGTAGCGCTCGACGTCGCCGTAGTCGATGTGCGGCTGGGTCTGGAAGCCCCGCCACTTGCCGCCCGCGATCTTCGTGTTGAAGCGGTCGGCCAGGGCGAAGTCGTCGGCGAGCCGCGCCTCCGCGGTGGCCGCCAGCTCGTTGGTGAGGGCCCTGCCCTGGGCCGCGTAGTGGATGTTGGTGAACTCCGCCTCGCGCAGCGCGTACAGGTTGGCGGTGGCCGCGACCTCGTAGCCGACCAGTTCGTACCAGGCGTCCTGGGCACGGGCCGGCAGCCGGCGCCCGATCCGCCCGGCCCGCTCGCCGAGCCGGCGCCACTCCTCGGTGACGCGCTCCAGCTCGCGGTAGTGCACGAGACTGAAGGGGGTCGCCCGGTCGTCGTAGACCACGGCCGAGCTGTCGGTCGCGGGGTCCTTGGCCGGGTCGAGGGTGATCCGGCGGTTGAGCAGCTCGGGCTTGCGGCGGGCCTGGAGCCGGGCGTACTCCCGCAGGACGGAGGCGATCTCGGCGGCCTGCTTCTCGCCGAAGTTCTGCCGGGCGTACGTCTCCTCCCACTCCGGCAGCCGGTCCAGGGTCCAGCGCTCCGGGTTCCAGGCGTACTCCAGGAAGAACTGCGTGGGCAGTTCGTTGCCCTTGAGGTCGCCGACGTTGGTGACCCACAGTCCGTGGTTGCCGTACGCGTGGCACTGGTGGAGCTGGTCCCACATGTTGGGGAGGGACGCGGTGTCGACCCACTTGTAGTTGCGGCCGACACCCACGTAGTCGAAGTGGTAGTACAGCCCGTAGCCGCCCCGCCTCGGCCCCTCGGCGGGGTCGGGGAGCTTGCGGACGTTGGCCCAGTTGTCGTCGGTGAGGACCACGGTGACGTCGTCGGGGACGCGCAGGCCCCGGTCCCAGTAGCGCTGGACCTCCTTGTAGAGCGTCCACACCTGCGGGATCGTGGTGACGTCCTTGCCGGAGACCTCGGCGAGGATCTGCCGCTGGGTGGCGATGATCTCGGTCATCAGCTCGATGCCGTCGCCGTCCGGGAGGCTGACGTCGCCGTTGCCGCGCATGCCGAGGGTGACGACGCCCTCGAATCCCTCGTCCTTCATCCGGCGGATGCCGTCCGCCCAGTACGCCTTGAGCGCCTCGGCGTTGCGGCGGAAGGACCACTCGCCGGTGCCGCCGTATGGATCGTGGCCGGGGGTGGTGATGTTGCCCTCGCTGTCGCGTACGGCGGCGACGGCGTGCCGGTTCCACTCCTCGATGCCGCGCATCATGGGCGCCTCGTGCGAGGTGCCCATGACGACGCCGTACGCCTTGGCGGTGGCGTGGTTGAGCGGGTCGTCCTCGGCGAAGGCGCGGCCCCAGACGGCCGGCCACAGGTAGTTGGCCTTGAGCCGGAGCATGACCTCGAAGACGCGGGCGTAGAAGTCCGCGTTGAAGCCGCCCTCGAAGCCGGGCGCCTTGCCGGGCCCGAAGTACGCGGGGGCCCAGGTGCCGAGCGCCGGGTTCTCGTCGTTGATGAAGAAGCCGCGGTACTTCACGGCCGGGGTGCCCTGGGTGTGCCGTCCGGGCAGTACGTGGATCTCGTCGCGGTGTACGGGGGCGACGTCGTCCCACCAGTACCAGGGCGAGACGCCGATGCCGCGCGAGACGTCGTACGCGCCGTAGATGGTCCCGCGCTGGTCGCTGCCCGCGACGACGAACGCGCGCTCGACGCCGGGCAGCGGGTGGTCGACGACGGTCTGGAGGCTGGTCTCCCACTTGCCCCGGATCGAGGAGACGTCGAGCCGGCCGTCGGCGACCAGCCGGTCGATGAGGGGGCTGCGGCCCACGGTGCCGACGATGATGATCTCGCGGGCCTCGGGCACCGCCCCGTGCGAGAGGGCGGGGCGCACTCCGGTGACGCGTTCGATGTCGTCGCGGAGGTCGCCGGCGACCCTGACGACGCCCGGCCAGTCGTGGTCGCTGACCAGGAGCGGTGCCGCCCGTCCGCGCCCGGCCAGCGGGAAGCTGCCCCGCCTGGCGGTGAACGAGATGTAGGCGCCCGGGTCGGTGGGCCGCGGCGCGGGACCGTGTCCGGTGGCGGACGCCTCACCGGTCAGGCCGACGAGGGAGCCGAGAGGGGTGGCGGTGAGCGCGGTGAGTCCGAGGCCGCGGCCGCGGACCGCTCTGCGGCTGGTCCGCCGCGGGTTGTCGCTGCCGGAGGGGTCAGAGGTGCGGGGGCCGGAGGTCTCGCTGTCCATGCTGCTCTCCTTCTCCGTGCTCAGTCGCGGCCGGCGGCGAGCAGCAGGTCGTCGCGCAGGGCGCTGTAGGCGGGCTTGGGCCGGTAGTCCTCGTCGAAGAGGTTGGCGGCGCCCTCGCCCTCGAAGGTGTCGGGCACCCAGGAGTACTTGTCGGTGAAGCCCCACACCGTGAAGTCGGTGCACTTGCGGGTGAGCAGGCAGCCGCGCAGCAGCACGTCGTAGCCCTCGGCCTGCGCCTCCTGCTTGGTGCTGTCGGAGGGCATCGGGACGCGGACGTCGGCCTCGGTGATCGCGGTCTCCAGGCCGAGGGCGTCGAACCGCTTCATGTTCTCGGCGATGTCGTGGGGGGCGTTGTACTGGACGGACAGGTGGCCCTGGATGCCGACGCCGTCGATCGGGACGTGCTGCTCGCGCAGCTTGACGACCAGGTCGTAGAGGGCGGTGCTCTTCGCGTTGACGCCCTCGATGTTGTAGTCGTTGATGTACAGCTTGGCCTTGGGATCGGCCGCGTGGGCCCAGCGGAAGGCGTCCGCGATGTAGCCGGGGCCCAGCTTCCGGAGCCAGATGCTGTCGCGCAGCGTGCCGTCGTCGTTGAACGCCTCGTTGACGACGTCCCACTGCCAGATGCGGCCCTTGAAGTGGCGGGCCTCGTCGGTGATGTGCTTGCGCAGGATGGCGCGCAGCTCGTCGGCGGTGAAGTCTCCGGTCGTGAGCCAGGCGGGCAGCTGGTTGTGCCAGAGCAGGGTGTGGCCCCGCACGAGCTGGCCGTTGGCGCGGGCGAAGTCGACCAGCTTGTCGGCCTCCTTCCAGTCGTACTGGCCGCGGTTCGGCTCGACGACCTCCCACTTCATGACGTTCTCGGGGGTGACCGAGCTGAACTCGCTCGCGGCCTTCGCGCGGTAGGGCGCGTCGTCCGCCAGGGCCGCCATGTCGACGGCGGTGCCGATGCGCACGCCCGATCGCAGGCCGAGGGCGCCGAGGGTGGTGGCCCGCGTGTCCTGGTGCCCGCGTCCGCGGTCGTCGTGGGCGAAGGCGTTGATGGTGCACGGGGCGAGCAGGGCCGCGGCGGCGGCGCCGACCAGGACGGCCTTGATTGGCTTGCGCATGACAGAAACCCTTCGAGAGAGCGCGCACGCCGGAGCCCCGTGACCTGAGGGAGGCGTGCGCGGGTGTGGGTGTTTCGAAAGTTTCGTGAATCTGTGGACCGAGCAGGAGGCGCCACGGTAGGGGCCGCGGCGCCCCCCGCCCGGGGTACGGGTGCGGTCAGCCCTGTACGGGGGCTGCCGCGGGCACGGCTTCGACCGCCGCGTCGCACACCAGCCGGCGCCGGTGATCCACCGTGCGCTCGGGTCCGGTGAGGCGCAGGTGCACCGTGTGCCGGATGTCCTCGGCCCCGCTGGACGTGGCGAGCCGCAGCTCCAGCGCGCCCGGCTCCACGACGCGCCGCCCGCCGATCCCGGTGAAGGACACCAGGTCGGCGTGGAACCGGAAGCGCACCCGCGCCTCCTGGCCCGCGTCGAGCGGGACCCGGGCGTAGCCGATGAGCCGGGTGTCGGGCCGGGTCGTCTGGGCGACCGGGTCGTGCACGTAGAGCTGGACGACCTCCGCGCCCGCCCGGTCCCCGGTGTTGCGGACGGTCAGCTCGATGTCGGCGGAGCCGTCGGTGGGGATCTCCTCCGGGGCGGGGGCGCCGGGCTCCCAGGCGAAGGAGGTGTACGTCAGGCCGTGGCCGAAGGGGTACAGCGGTGTCGGGTCCAGGTTGCTGACCCCGTTGGCGAGCCCGAGCGGCGGCTGGAGGTAGGTCCACGGCTGGCCGCCCGGGTGGCGCGGGACCGAGACCGGCAGCCGGCCGGAGGGGCTGACCCGGCCGGAGAGCACGGAGGCCAGGGCCGGGCCGCCCTCCTCCCCGGGGAAGAACGCCTGGACCACGGCGGCCGTCCGGTCCGCCCAGCGGCCGAGGGCGTACGGGCGGCCGGTCAGCAGGACCAGGACGACCGGGGTGCCGCTGTCCAGCAGCGCGTCGAGCAGTTCGCCCTGCACGCCCGGGAGCGCGAGGTCGTCGGCGTCGCAGCCCTCGCCCGAGGTGCCGCGCCCGAAGAGCCCGGCCCGGTCGCCGAGCACGGCGACGCACACGTCCGCGTCCCGGGCCAGGTCCACCGCCTCCGCGATGCCGGAGGTGTCGGTGCCGTCCACCGCGCAGCCGGGGGCGCCGGTCACCGTGGCCGCGGGGAACTCGCCGCGCACCGCGTCGAGCACGGTGGGGATGTCGATGCCCATGGCGGTCTCGGGGTGCAGGACGCCGACGTGGCTCGGGAAGGAGTAGCAGCCGAGCATGGCGAGCGCGTCGTCGGCGCGGGGGCCGATCACCGCGATCCGCCCGGTCCCGGCGAGCGGCAGCGTGCCCCGGGGGTTGGCGAGCAGGACCACGGCCTGTTCGGCGAGTTCGCGGGCGAGGGCGCGGTTGCGCGGCGGGTCCAGGTCGATGGTCTCGCGGGCCTGCTCCGGGTCGGTGTCGCGCAGGAGCTCGGGGAGCGGGGACCAGTCGGGGTCGAGCAGCCCGAGTTCGCACTTCTGGAGGAGGACCCGGCGCAGCGCGCGGTCGACCAGGGCCTCGGGGACCGCACCGGCCAGGACGGCGGCGGCGAGTTCGTCCCCGTAGCTGCGGACGGTCGGCAGCTCCACGTCGACCCCGGCGCCCAGGGCGAGGCGGGCGGCGTCTGCGCGGCCCTCGGCGACCTTGTGCAGGGTCTCCAGGAAGCCGATGGCGAAGTAGTCGGCGACCACGGTGCCTTCGAAGCCCCAGGTGTCGCGGAGCAGCCCGGTGAGCAGGGTGGGGTCGGCCGCCGACGGCACGCCGTCGATCTCCGCGTACGACTGCATGACGGAGCGGGCGCCGCCCTCGGTGAGGGCCATCTCGAAGGGCGGCAGGATGACGTCGGCCAGTTCCCTGGCCCCGGCCCGGACCGGCGAGAGGTTGCGGGCGCCGGCCGACGCCGCGTACCCGGCGAAGTGCTTGAGGGTGGCGACGATGCCGGCGGACTCCAGGCCCTTCACGTAGGCGGTGCCGATGGTGGCGACGAGGTAGGGGTCCTCGCCGATGGTCTCCTCGACCCGGCCCCAGCGCAGGTCGCGCACGACGTCCAGGACCGGGGCGAGGCCCTGGTGGATGCCCACGGAGCGCATGTCGCTGCCGATCCGGTGGGCCATCTCGGTGATCAGGTCCGGGTTCCAGGCCGCGCCCCAGGAGAGCGGGACCGGGTAGGCGGTGGCGCCCCAGGCGGTGAAGCCGGCCAGGCACTCCTCGTGGGCCAGGGCCGGGATGCCGAAGCGGCCGGCGCCCGTGATGGCCCGCTGGGCCCGGGCGAGCGAGATCGCGCCGACGGCGGGGTCGACGGGGGCGGTGCCGAAGGGCCGGGTCAGCTGGCCGAGACCGCGCGGGATGAGCGCTTCCCAGTCGATGGCGTCGACCATCTCGTTCTGGTGCGGGGCGACCCCGTCCCCGTCGGCGTCGGCGCCCACCCAGATTCCGTACAGCTGGGCGGTCTTCTCCTGGAGGGTCATCCGGGAGACGAGATCGGCCACACGCTCCTCGGGGGCGAGCGCGGGGTCCTGCCAGGGGCCGTCGACGGCGGTGGCCGCTTCGGTCCTGGGGGCATGCGGAACAGGGGGGTTTGCCATGGCGGCGGAGATTCCTCTCAAGAGTGCGGTGGTACGCGGCGGCATGGGTGCGTTACTTGCCGCCCACCCCCATCAGTCCGTTGACCAGTGCCTTACGCGCCACGAGGTACACGGCGAAGATCGGTACGACGGAGAGCACGATCGCGGCGAGCACGGCCGGGATGTTCACCCCGAACTGGGACATGAAGTTGAAGAGGCCGAGGGTCAGCACCCGGTTCTCCTCCGACTGGGTCAGGATCAGCGGGAACAGGAAGCCGTTCCACGCCTGGAGCGCCGTGTAGATCGCGACCGTGCTGATGCCCGCCTTGGACATCGGGATCGCCAGCTGCCACAGCATCCGCAGCGACGAGGCGCCGTCGAGCGCCATGGCCTCGTACATCTCCTCGGAGACGTCTCGCATGGTGCCGCTGAGGATCAGCACCGCCACGGGCATCGCGAACGCCGCGGTCGGCAGGATGATGGCCGGCAGGCTGTCGTACAGGCCCATCTTGCTGATGAGCAGGTAGAGCGGCACGATCACGGCCTGGGCGGGGATGGCGACGCCGAGCAGGAAGGTGCGGAAGGCGAGTCCGGAGAGTTTGCTGCGGGTGCGTACCGCGACGTAGGCGACGGGGATCGAGAGGACCAGCACGATCGCCGTGGTCGCCACGGCGACGATCGCCGTGTTGGAGAGCATCGTGGCGAAGCCGCTGTCCAGCACCGTGCGGTAGTTGTCGAGCGTCGGGTCGGTCGGGATGGCCAGCGGGTCGCCGTTCAGCGCCTCGTCCTGGTGCATCAGCGAGGACGAGACCAGGGTGTAGAGCGGGACGATCACGAGCACGAGCCAGACCAGCGAGCCGAGGCCGGCCAGCGGGTTGCCCCACCTGCGGCGGCGCGCGGCGGTGGCCGGGCGGGTGCGGGTCAGGGGCCGTGCGGGGCGCGTCGCGGGGCGGGTGTCGATCGACATCGCGTCACATACCTTCCCGGGTGGAGCGCATGTTCCCGAAGCCGCTGAAGCGGACGAGGATCAGCGAGATCGCGGTGGCCACGACGACGAGTGCGGTCGCGATCGCGGCGGCGTACCCGAGGTCGTAGGTCTGGAAACCGGTGCGGTACATCAGGTACGGCAGGATGGTGGTGTCCGTACCGGGACCGCCCTTGGTCATGATGAGCACGGTGTCGAAGTAGGTCAGCGAGCCGACGATCATCAGCACCGACGAGGTCGTGATGGTGTTGCGGAGCTGCGGCAGGGTGATGTGGAAGAACTGCCGGAACATGCCCGCGCCGTCGATCTCCGCGGCCTGGTAGAGGACCTGCGGGATCTGCCGGGTGCCGCCCTGGTAGATCAGGGTGTGGAAGGGCATGAACTGCCAGCCGCCGACGAACGCCACGGTCAGCAGGGCGCCGGTGGACGAGCCCATGATGTTCGGGTCGATGCCGAACCAGGGCCCGATCTCCTTGATGACTCCGAAGTTGGGGTCGAGCAGCGCGTGGAACAGCATCGCGATGGCGGTGGTGGAGAGCAGCAGCGGGATGAAGAAGATCGCGGAGAGCACGGCGCGGCTGCGCTGCCGGCCGGCCGCCCAGACGCCGAGGAGCAGGGCCACCGGGGTCTGGAAGGCCCAGCTGATGGTGGTGAGGAGCAGGCTGAGCCAGGCGGCCTGGCGGAACTCGGGGTCCTTGAAGAGCCGGGTCCAGTTGGCCGTGCCGGCGGAGGTCGGGTCGTTCAGCCCGTCCCAGTGGCAGAAGGAGAGGTACACGGCGATCGCCAGCGGGACGATCGCGAAGAGGGCGAAGAAGAGGATGCCGGGCAGCGCCCAGGCGACCGGGGGGCGGCCGACGTTTCCGACGGCCGCCTTCCGTCCTCCGCGCACCTTGGGTGACGAGGAGACGTGCGACATCTTTACTTGACGGCCTTCATTGCGGCGACGAACTGCTCGGGCGTGGACTTGCCGGCGAACAGCTTGCTGATCTCGGTGAGCAGCGGGGTGGCGATCTTGGACTCCAGCGCCTGGTCCCAGGACAGGGTGAAGTCGGGCGCCTTCTGGACCATCTCGTACTGGTCGGTGGCGAACTGCGGGTTCGGCGATCCGCTCAGCATGGAGGCGGCGTTGGAGGTGGTGGGCACGTCGCCGTTGTCCACGAGGGCCTGCGCGTAGGACTTGGAGGCCATGGTCTTGAGGAAGGCTATGGCCGCGTCCTTGTGCTTGGTGCGGGCGTTCACCGACCAGTAGTTGGTGGGGTTGCCGACCACGTCGGCCGGGTCGCCGACGCCGCCGGCGACGGTCGGGAAGTTCGTCCAGCCGAGGTCCTTCTTGGCGAAGTCGGGCGCCTTGCCGAGCTGGGTGGAGTATTCCCACGAGCCCATCAGGTGCATGGCCGCCTTGCCCTTGTTGAGCAGGGTGGGCGCGCCGCCGTTGCCGTAGTCGACGGAGTTGAAGTTCTCGCCGAACGCGCCGTCGTCCACGAGCTGCTTGACGGTCTGGGCGGTCTTCAGGACGGCCGGGTCGCCCCAGGCGGAGCTGTCACCGTTCTGGATCTTGCGGAAGACGTCGGGGCCGCCGATCCGGTCGAGCAGGTACTCCATCCACATCAGTTCGGGCCACTTGTCGGAGCCGCCGAGGGCGAACGGCGTGATGCCCTTGCCCTTGAAGGTCTTGATGGCCTTCTGCAGGTCCTCCCACGTCTTGGGGACCGTGACGTCGTTCTCGGCGAAGAGGGTCTTGTTGTAGAAGAGCATGACGGGCTGCATACCGCGCATCGGGACGCCGTAGACCTTCCCGTCGAGGCTGCCGGCCGTGACGATCGAGGGCAGGAAGCCCTCCTTCAGGGTGGCGTCGTTCTTGAACGTCGAGGTCAGGTCGACCAGCTGGTTCGCGTCGACGTACGGCTTGATGGAACCGCCGCCCCAGTTGAAGAAGATGTCGGGGGCACTGGGGGAACCCATGGCGCTGCGGAGCTTGTTGACGTACTCCGTACCGGGCACCGGGACGAGCTTGACCTTGACGTCGGAGGTCTTGTTGAACTCCTTGACCGCGGCCTCCTGCACCTTCACCGCGTCGTCGCCGTAGACGTACGCGGTCAGCGTGCCGCCGCCGCCACCGCCACTGCCGCCGTCCGATCCGCAGCCCGCCAGGACTCCCGCCATGACCATGGCCGCACCGGCTGCGGTCCATCTCGCCGCGCGCTTGCCCTGAGTGAAAATTCCCGACCGCATGACCGCACCTCTGTCGAATCTTTCGGAGTTGCTTGCGAATGTTGCCGGAACCGTACGGTTGGGTTTCGGGCCAGTCAAGAGGTCGCGGAGCGCGAATTTTTCGCCGGGGGCCCCGCCTCCGTTCGGGCGTCCGGCGGTTACGATTCGCTGTATGAGCCCCGGAAACGTCCAGTCACATCAGGAGAATGCGCCTGCCGCAGCGCCGTCGGACGGCACTGCCACGCTGGCGGAAATCGCCCGAGCGGCCGGAGTCTCGGCTCCGACAGTTTCGAAGGTGCTGAACGGGCGTGCCGATGTCGCGCCCGGTACGCGCACCAAGGTCGAGGAGCTGCTGCTCCAGCACGGCTACCGCCGCAGACGCGGCTCGACCACGCAGTCGCAACTCATCGACCTGGTCTTCCACGAGCTGGACAGCGCCTGGGCCATGGAGGTCGTACGCGGGGTGGAGAACGTCGCCCGCGAGGAGGGCCTGAGCCTGGTCCTCTCGGAGAGCGCGGGACGCCTCAGCCCCGGGCAGACCTGGGTCGACGGGGTCCTGGCCCGCCGGCCGGTCGGGGTCATCCTGGTCCTGTCCGACCTCACGGCCGCCCAGCGCGCGCAGCTCACCAGCCGCAGCATCCCGTACGCGGTGGTCGACCCGGCCGGAGACCCCGGCGACGACATCCCCTCGGTCGGCACGACGAACTGGCAGGGCGGTCTGGCCGCGACCCGCCACCTCACCGGCCTGGGCCACCGCCGGATCGGCGTGGTCAGCGGACCGTCCCGGATGATGTGCAGCCTGGCCCGGGTGGACGGCTACCGGGCCGCCCTGGAGACGGCGGGGCTGCCGAGCGATCCGTCGCTGGTCCGCGAGGGCGAGTTCTCGCACGAGGCGGGGTACGCGGCCGGCATGGAGCTGCTGCGCTCGGCGGACCGGCCGACCGCCGTCTTCGCCGGCAACGACCTCCAGGCGCTCGGCGTGTACGAGGCGGCGCGCGAGCTCGGTCTGCGCATCCCCGAGGACCTGAGCGTCGTGGGCTTCGACGACCTGCCGCTCACCCGGTGGATCGGGCCCCCGCTGACCACGGTGCGCCAGCCCCTGATCGAGATGGCCGAGACGGCGGCCCGGCTGGTGCTCGACCTCGGCCGGGGCCGGCAGCCCGCGACGACCCGGGTGGACCTGGCGACGAATCTGGTGGTCCGCAGCAGCACGGCCCCGCCCTGCCGCTGAGCCGGGGCCGCCCGGACCGGGACACCCCGGGCCGTGGTCCGGGCCGCTGTCAGTGCCGGGGTGCAGACTGACCGATGTCCGGCACAACGGCGTTTCGGGAGGTTCGGTCATGACCGGGGTACTGCTCACCGTGGGCACCCGCAAGGGGCTCTTCATCGGCCGCAGGCGCGGCGGTACGTGGGAGTTCGACGGGCCGCATTTCAACGCCCAGGCGATCTACTCGGTCGCCATCGACACCCGGGGCGAGCGGCCCCGGCTGCTGGTCGGCGGGGACAGCGCGCACTGGGGCCCGTCCGTCTTCCACTCCGACGACCTGGGCGCGAGCTGGGTCGAGCCGAGGACCCCGGCCGTGAAGTTCCCGGAGTTCACCGGGACTTCGCTGGAGCGGGTGTGGCAGCTGCACCCGGCGGGGCCCGAGGCGCCGGGCGTCGTCTACGCGGGCACGGAGCCGGCCGCGCTCTTCCGGTCGGCGGACGGCGGCGAGTCCTTCGAGCTGGTGCGCCCGCTGTGGGAGCACCCGACGCGCGAGCGATGGGTGCCCGGCGGAGGCGGCGAGGGGCTGCACACGATCCTGACCGACGAGCGGGACGCGCGCGCCGTGACGGTCGCGGTCTCCACCGCCGGGGTGTTCCGGACCGCCGACGGCGGCGCGAGCTGGTCCCCGGCCAACAAGGGGGTCTCGGCGGTCTTCCTGCCCGACCCGGACCCGGAGTTCGGCCAGTGCGTGCACAAGGTCAGCCGGGACGCGGCCGACCCGGACCGCCTCTACCTGCAGAACCACTGGGGCGTCTTCCGCAGCGACGACGCCGGGGGCAACTGGACGGACATCGGCGCGGGCCTGCCCTCGGACTTCGGCTTCGCCGTGGCCGCCCACCCGCACCGGGCGGACACCGCGTACGTCTTCCCCATCAACGCCGACGCCGACCGGGTGCCCGCCGAGCACCGCTGCCGGGTCTTCCGGACCACCGACGCGGGCGCCCACTGGGAGCCCCTGTCGGCGGGCCTGCCCGAGGGCGCGCACTACGGCACGGTGCTGCGCGACGCGCTCTGCACGGACGACGCGGACCCGGCCGGGGTCTACTTCGGCAACCGCAACGGCGAGTTGTACGCGAGCGCGGACGACGGGGACAGCTGGGAGCAGCTCGCCTCGCACCTCCCGGACGTGCTGTGCGTGCGGGCGGCGGTGGTCGAGGTGTGAGCTCCGGGCGAGCCGCTCACGGCAGCCGCCAGTCGACCGGCTGGGCGCCCTGGGCGACGAGCAGTTCGTTGACCCGGCTGAACGGCCTGGACCCGAAGAAGCCGCGGTCGGCGGACATCGGGGAGGGGTGGGCGGACTCGATGGCCGGCAGGTCGCCGAGCAACGGCCGCAGATTGCGGGCGTCGCGGCCCCAGAGCACGGACACCAGCGGCTTGCCCCGGGCGGCCAGGGCGCGGATGGCCTGTTCGGTGACCTCCTCCCAGCCCTTGCCGCGGTGGGCGCCGGGCGAGCGGGGCGCGGTGGTCAGCGCCCTGTTCAGCAGCAGCACGCCCTGCCGGGTCCACGGGGTCAGGTCGCCGTTGGACGGCCGGGGCAGCCCGAGGTCGGCGTTGAGCTCGCGGTAGATGTTCTCCAGGCTGCCCGGCAGCCTGCGGACGTCCGGCGAGACCGCGAAGCTCAGCCCGATCGCCATCCCCGGCGTGGGGTAGGGGTCCTGACCGACGATCAGGACCCGTACGTCCTCGAAGGGCTGCTGGAACGCGCGCAGCACGTTCGCCCCGGAGGGGAGGTAGGTGCGGCCGGCCGCGACCTCCGCACGCAGGAAATCGCCCATGGCGGCGATGCGCCCCGCCACCGGGGCCAGGGCGTCGGCCCAGCCGGGCTCGACTACTTCGTTCAACGGTCGCGCTGTCACGGAAGATCACCCTACCGGCGCAACGCGGTGCCCCGGGGATAGGGTGCTGCCCGTCCCTCACCTCTTCGTCCCCGGGAGCCGGTCCATGACCTCACACGGACAACCGGGCACGTTCGTACTCGGCGTGGACTCGGGCGGCTCGGGCCTCCGGGTGGCGCTGGGCACGGCCGAGGCGGACGCCCCCCTGGCGACCGTCGCGTGCGGCGGTCCGGTGCGCACCGGGCCGCGCGGCATCGACGCCGCCCACCTCCTGGATCAGGTGCTGCCCGCCGTACGCGGCCTGCTCGACGAGCACGGCCCCGGCGGGCGGATCACCGCCGCGGCCGTCGGCGCCGCGGGGATGGCCACGCTGGGCGACGAGTTGCGCGCCGAACTGCCGGACGCCCTGGCGGACGCGCTGGGGGTGCGCCGGATCGCGCTCGCGGCGGACGCGGTGACCGCGTACG
The DNA here is from genome assembly GCF_007096885.1 of Streptomyces sp. 130. Lineage (GTDB taxonomy): Bacteria > Actinomycetota > Actinomycetes > Streptomycetales > Streptomycetaceae > Streptomyces. The sequence goes on from NZ_VJNO01000012.1 coordinate 45,127, forward strand.
CCGGGGCGGTCGGGCAGCGGCCCGGCGCGGTGGTGGCCGCCGGCACCGGGCTGATCGCGCTGGGCACGGACCTGACGGGGTGGCGGCGGGCGGACGGCTGGGGGCACCTGCTGGGCGACAGCGGGGGCGGCGCCTGGATCGGGCGGGCCGGGCTCGACGCCGCGATGCGCGCGTACGACGGGCGGCGCGGTGGCTCGCCCGCGCTGCTGGCGCGGCTGGAAGCGGTGTTCGGACCGCCCGGGGAGCTGCCCGGTCTCCTCTATCCGCGCGCCGACCGGCCCGCGCTGCTGGCTTCGTTCGCGCCGGAGGTGGCCGCGTGCGCGGACCGCGACCCGGTCGCCGAGGGCATCCTGCGGGGAGCCGCCGCGCACATCGCGGAGGCCGCCGCGGCGGTGTGCCCGGAGGCGGAGGCGGACGGGGAGGCGTGCGAAGTCGCGCTGACGGGCGGGCTGTTCCGGATGGGCGAACCGTTGCTCGCCCCGCTGCGCGAGGAGTTGGCGCGGCTGCTGCCCCGGGCACGGGCCGTCCCCGGTTCGGGTGATCCCCTGATCGGCGCGCTGCGCATCGCCCAGGCCCTGGACGCCGGGGGGCTGCGGCTGCCGCACCATCCGACGCTGCTCTGCGTTCCGGCGCCCGGCCCACGGGAGTAGAGTGCGGGGCGGACGGACGGCGGCAGCGGGTCAGGGTAGTCGGCCGGTAAGCCGCCGATCGGATAAAAGCGGACAGAGGCCGCTCGACCGGACCCTCCCCGCGCAGGACGTCGTCCGAAACCAGTAGCATGCGGCGCCATGAGCACCCCCACTGGGCCCGCTTCCGGCCTGCCTGTACGAATGCCGCGACCTCGCCAGTCCGGACGGCACCGCCGCCCGGAGCCCGTGGTCGCACCCGAGGGCGCTGCCGCGCTCGTTCTCGCCGTTCCCGGCACCCCCTCCTCGACGAGCCGCGGTCTGGCCGAAGAGGTCATCAGCATCGCCCGTTCCGAGCTGCCCGGTCTGAACGCCCTGATCGGTTACGTGGACGGGGACGACGCCGAGTACCCGGCGCTGGCCTCCGTCATCGCGCACTCCGCCGCCGAGCGCACCGCGCGCTACGAGCAGGCGCTGGCCGCGGGCCGCGAGGTCGCCGAGCCCGAGGGCCCGGCAGCCGTGGTGGTCCCGCTGCTCGCGGGTCCGGAGGGCACGCTGGTGCGGCGGATACGTCAGGCGATCACCGACAGCGAGGCCCCGGCGGAGCTGACCGACGTGCTCGGCCCGCACCCGCTGCTGGCCGAGGCGCTGCACGTCCGGCTGTCGGAGGCCGGGCTGGCCCGCGCCGACCGGGCCAGGCTCTTCACGGTGGCGACGGCCGCCGACGGCATCGTGCTCGCCACGGTGGGCGGCGAGGAGGCCGTGCAGGCGGCGGGGATCACGGGCATGCTGCTCGCGGCCCGGCTCGCGGTGCCGGTGATGGCCGCCGCGCTCGACGTGGAGGGTTCGGTCGCCGCGATCGCCGATCAGCTGAAGGGCTCCGGCTCGCTCCAGCTGGCCGTGGCGCCGTACCTGGTGGGCCCCGAGGTGGAAGAGGGTCTGCTGGACGCCGCGGCCAAGGAGGCCGGCTGCGCGAGCGCCGAGCCGCTGGGCGCGTATCCGGCGATCGGCAAGCTGGTCCTCTCGTTGTACACCTCGGCCCTCGGGATCGCTCCCGCGGTGGCTCAGGGGGCGCAGGCCCGCTGACCCTTGTGACATGCGTGAGGCCCCGGCCCGGACGGCAGTCCGGCACCGGGGCCTCGGTCGTGTCCGGGAGGGCTCAGCCGAAGATCACGCAGGAGGCCGCAGGGGCGTCCAGGGAGCCGTCGTGGCGCGGGACGCCGGTCTCCCGGTCCACGGTGAACCAGGCGACGTTCCCGCTGCGCTCATTGGCCGCGTACAGCCGCCGCCCGGTCGGGTCCAGCGCCAGGTCGCGGGGCCAGTGCCCGCCGCAGCCCACGGTCGCGACCAGGGCCGGCTTCTCACCGGTCGGGTCGAGTGCGAGGACGGAGATGCTGTCGTGGCCCCGGTTGGCCGCCCACAGGAACCGGCCGTCCTGGGCGACGACGACCTCGGAGGCGTAGCTCTCGACGGTCACGTCCTCCGGGAGCACCGGGATCTCGCCGACCGGTTCCAGGACGCCCGCCGCGGCGTCCCAGCGGCACACGGTGAGGGTGGGCTCCAGTTCGTTGAGCACGTAGGCGTGGCGGCCCGAGGGGTGGAAGGCCAGGTGGCGGGGGCCGGTGCCGGGGCGCAGGGCGGTCTCGCCGTGCGGACTCAGCTCGCCGGTGGCCGGGTCGACCGCGCAGACCCGGATCGAGTCGGTGCCGAGGTCGACGCTGAGCAGCCAGGCCCCGGAGGGGTCGGGCAGGACCTGGTGGGCGTGCGGGCCCTCCTGGCGGTCGGCGACCGGTCCGCCGCCCTCGTGCGCGAGGACCGCGGCGACGGGGCCGAGGGTGCCGTCCTCGGCGACGGGCAGCACGCTGACGCTGCCCGAGCCGTAGTTCGCGGTGACCAGGTGGCCGGCGGCGAGGGTGAGGTGGGTGGGGCCGTCGCCGTCCACCGCCCGGACCCGGCCGAGCGGACGGGGTTCGTCCGTGGTGACGTCCAGGGCTGCCGCACCACCCGGCTCGGTCTCGCTGACCGCGTACAGGACCGTGCCGCCGGCGCCGAGCGCCAGGTAGGAGGGGTCGGGCACGGCGTCCGTGGTGCCCAGGACCGTGAGCGCGCCGGTCTCCGCGTCCACGGCGGCGACGGTGACGCCCCGCCCGCCCGCCGAGGTGAACGACCCGATGAATGCCCGTGCCGCTCCGTTGCTGCTGTCCACCGCTGCTCCTCCCCGCCGGCTGTACGCGGCGGACGTGGCCGTCGTGATCTTCCGCCGCGACGGTAGCAGTGCCGCGCTGCGGTCTGGACCAAGGGTGCGCCGGCCGGGCCGTGCCCGAAGGCGGTCAGGCGGTGACGAGGGGTGCGCCCGGCGGGGTGTGCAGCGGCGCGGCGAGTTCGGCGAGCGCGCGTTCCAGGCTGTGCAGATGGGCGAGCGCGGGTTCGGTGGCGGCGGGATGCGCCGGGACGGCGGATGCCACGGCCGTACGGCCGGTCAGGGCCTCCACCGCGTTCTCGACGCGCCAGCAGGCGGCGGCGAGCCGGGCGTCGTGGGACGCCTCCGGATCGGCGGCCACCGAGGCGAGGCCGCGCACCTCGCGGGCGCACGCGTCGAGCAGGGCCAGTACGTGTCCGGCCCGGGCCCGGCGGGCGCGGAGCGGGCTCAGCGGGTGGACCAGCGGGGCGAGCGAGAGGCGGACGCGGCCGAGGAGCGCCTCCAGCTCGGCGATGCGCGGGGCCGGGTCGGCGGTGGCGGAGCCGGAGAGCCGGGCGGCGGCCTCCTCGGTGCAGGCGTGCACGCAGCGCAGGGCGCGCTGGATCCAGGCGTCCGTCGTGGCGTGCGTGGTGACGGGCAGGACGCACAGCACCGCGAGCATCGCGCCGAGCGCGCCGACGGCGGTCTCGCCGAGCCGCAGGGCGAGCAGGCCGGGGTCGAGGACGCCCAGCGAACCGTAGAGGGCGCCGGCCATGACCGTCACGGAGAGCATCATCCAGGTGTACGACACCGCGGCCGTGTAGAAGATCCCGAACACCCCGGCGGCGACGACGAGGGCCGTGGGCACGGGCGCGCCGTGCAGCGGGACGACGACGGCGAGGCCGACCGGGATGCCGATGAGGGTGCCCAGCACCCGGCGGAAGCCGCGTACCAGGGTCTCGCCGCGCGAGGCGGTGTTCACGAAGACCCACCAGGTGGCGCCGACGGCCCAGTACCAGCGCTGGTCGGACATCAGCTGCCCGGCCATGAGCGCGACGGCTCCGCCGGTGACCGCCTGCACGGCCTGACGGGTGGTGACCCTGGCCAGGCCGGTGCCGGCGGGCGGGGCCGGCGCGGCGGGGGCGGCCAGCCGGCGTTCGTAGCACCAGAGGCCGAAACGGACGGCCGACGCGGAGAGCAGGGAGAGGGCGACGGCGGCGTAGAGCTCGGGGAGCTGCCCGGGCAGGGTGTGGAGGAACTGCGTGGTGAAGAAGGCCATGAAGGCGAAGACGCCGAGGGAGTGGCCGCGCGGCCCCCACCGCCTCGCGTGGACCCCCGCCCCCATGACCGCGAGGAACGCGGTGTCGCGGGCGAGCGGGTGGTCGTGGAGTACGGCGGCGAGCGCGAGCACCGGGAAGCCGACGGCGGGCAGCAGCGCGGTGGTGACCGCCTGGCCCCGGACCGTGGGGTCGGTCACGGTGAAAAGTGCGAGCAGCGCGGCCAGGCCGCCGGTGATGGCCGCCACGAGCGAGTGGCCGGCGAGCCCGCACACCACGACGGCGAGCCCGATGCCGAGCACCGCGCGGCAGGCGAAGCGCAGCCGCGTCCGGCCGGGGTCCGGGGCCACGAACGCTTTCCTCAGCACTGCTGCTCCCCCACTCCGGTCCACCGGCTCTCCCTTCCAGGCACGAGTTCAGGCACGACTTCAGGCACGAAAAAGGCGCCGCGGAGGTCCGCAGCGCCATCGACGGATACATCAGACCATCCGAAGGGCGGTTGGCTCAAATTGGACTCGATTCATTGGGCCATTGGCTCACCAGACGCCGCATCCGAGCGGCCAGGCGGTGGCCAACGGACCAGCCCCGCCGGAAGGCCGCCGCACCAGGCGGCCACCTTTGGTCTAGACATGTCAATTTGCCATCGCTATGCTCACCCTTGGTCTAGACCGCAGAACTCTCCGGACATCACCCCACATCTCCAGGAGCGACGTATGCGCAGGAAGATCACCTCGTTACTGGCCGGGCTGGCGGTCGCGGGCGCGGCCCTGCTGGCCACCTCGGCCCCCGCCCAGAGCCACGGCTACACCGACTCGCCGATCAGCCGGCAGCAGCTCTGCGGGATCGGCACCGTCAAGCGCTGCGGGCAGATCCAGTGGGAGCCCCCGAGCGTCGAGGGCCCGAAGGGCTTCCCGTCCCGTGGCCCGGCCGACGGCCACATCTGCTCGGGCGGCATCGGCCGCTTCTCCGAGCTGGACGACCCGCGCGGCGGCGCCTGGCCCGCCACCAAGGTCACCGCCGGCCAGAACTACACCTTCAACTGGCGGATCGAGGCCCGGCACGCCACCACCGACTTCCGCTACTACGTCACCAAGGACGGCTACGACCCCGCCAAGCCGCTCACCCGGGCCGACCTGGAGACGCAGCCGTTCCTCACGGTGCCCTTCGGCGGACGGCTGCCCGGCTCGACGGTCAGCCATTCCGGCGTACTGCCGCAGAAGTCCGGCAAGCACCTGATTCTCGGCGTGTGGACGATCGCCGACACCGGCAACGCGTTCTACGCCTGCTCCGACGTGCAGTTCTGACCGTACGGCGGTGCCCCGCGCCACCCGCCCGTGCGCGGGGCACCTCCGGCCGAGGCGGTGACGCGCGGCCCGCCGCCGACAGGGGCCGTTGATACAGTCGCTGGCCCCGAAGAACGCACCGAAAGAGGCCGGCGAAGCATGGCGGTGGACGCGCTCGACACCCGTATCCTGCGGCTGCTCATCGAGCAGCCGCAGACGAGCGTGCGCGAGTACGCACGCATCCTGTCCATCGCCCGGGGCACCCTCCAGGCCCGCATCGACCGGCTGGAGCGGGACGGTGTGATCACCGGGAGCGGCCCCTTCATCTCCCCCGCCGCGCTCGGCCACCCCGTCCTCGCCTTCGTGCACCTGGAGGTCACCCAGGGCCATCTCGACGAGGTGGGCGACGCGCTCGCCGCCGTGCCGGAGATCATCGAGGCGTTCTCGACCACGGGCGGCGGCGACCTGCTGACCCGGGTGGTCGCCCGGGACAACGGACACCTGGAGGACGTCATCCAGCGGCTCATCCGGCTGCCCGGCGTGGTCAGGACCCGGACCGAGGTCGCACTGCGCGAACGCGTCCCGCACCGACTGCTCCCCCTGGTCGAATCGCTGGGCGGCGCCCCCCGTTGAGGAGGGCCGGTCGTCCGGGCTCCGCTCGCCGGATATCCTGATCTTGCCGCGCTCCCCCCACCCCGCTCTCGCCCCGGCGAGGCCGTCGCCGCGGCAGTCGAAGCGGCCCTCGGACACGGTCTAGGCCCGAGCTATCGAGATTGGTGTGCACAGGTGCTGGTTGCTGGACGGTACCGGCTGATATCCGCCATCGGCCGGGGCGGGATGGGTGAGGTCTGGCGGGCCACCGACGAAGTCCTCGGCCGTGCCGTCGCCGTGAAGCTGCTCCTCGGGGAGCACGCCGACGAGTCGGCCACCGCCCGGTTCCGCCTGGAGGCCCAGACCGCCGCCCGCCTGAGCCACCCCCATCTGGTGGCCGTCTTCGACTTCGGGGCCTGGGAGAACCGCCTCTTCCTCGTGATGGAGCTGGTCGAGGGGCGCAGCCTGGCGGACCTGCTGCTGGCCCAGGAACGGCTGGGCCCCGAGCAGGCCGCCCGCATCGCGGGACAGGCCGCCGCCGGGCTGGCCGCCGCGCACCGCCAGGGCGTCGTCCACCGCGACATCAAGCCCGGCAACCTCATGCTGGACGGCGAAGGCACCGTCAAGATCGGGGACTTCGGCATCGCGCAGTTCGTGGACGACCCGTCCGCCGCGCTGACGACGACGGGCCACATCGTCGGTACGAGCCTCTACCTCGCCCCGGAGCGGGCGCTCGGCCGCACGGCCGACGCCGCCTCCGACATGTACTCGCTGGGCTGCGTCGTCTACCAACTGCTGCTCGGCGAGCCGCCGTTCCGTTCGGACACCGCGACGGCCACGCTGTACCAGCACGTGGACACGCCTCCGGTGCCGCTGCGCCGGCGCGGCGTGGACGTCCCCGCCGCCTTCGACGCGTATCTGCTCGGCCTGCTCGCCAAGCAGCCGGAGGACCGGCCGACCGCCCAGCAGGTCGCCGACTGGTTCCACAGCGACGCCTGGCGGGGCCGCCCGGAGCCGCTGCCGCCGCACCACCCCGCGCCCGCGCGGACGCCCGCCCCCGCGCCCTTCCCCGCCGCGCCCTTCCCCACCGCACCCGCGCCGTCGCCCGGAGCGGACTCCGGTGCGCCGACGACGTACCGGCTGCCGCAGGGGCCGGCCGGACGGGGGCCCGGGCAGGGCCATGGACGGCGTGCGACGGCCAGGGCCGGGAAGGGCCGGCGGCGGACGGCCGGCGAGGCGATCCGCCGCAGGCCCCGGGTGGCCAGCGCCATCGCGGGTGCGATCGCCTTTCTGGCCGCCGTGTTCCTGGGGATGAGCCTGTTCTCCGGGCGGTGACTACCAGCGGTCGTGGACCGCCGCCCTGAACCGCCGGTCGTAGAGGTCGCGCACCGCGTCCAGCGTGCTCTGCGGGAGCGGGGCGAGCGCGGCGGCGGCGGCGTTGGCACGTGCCTGCTCCGTCGAGCGCGCGCCGGGGATGACGCTGGTGACGCCCGGCTGCTGGATGATCCAGCGCAGCGCCGTCTGCGCCGGAGTGGCACCCTCCGGGGCGAGCGCGGCGAACTCGGCGGCGGCCGCCACACCGGTGGCGTAGTCGACACCGGAGAAGGTCTCGCCCTGGTCGAAGGCCTCACCGTGCCGGTTGAACGTGCGGTGGTCCTCGGGGGCGAAGACGGTGTCCGCGGTGTACTTGCCCGAGAGCAGACCGGAGGCCAGCGGCACCCGGGCGATGATGCCCACCCCGGCCGCCCGCGCCGCGGGCAGGACCTCGTCCAGCGGCTTGAGGCGGAACGGGTTGAGGATGATCTGGACGCTCGCGACCCCCGGCCGGGCGATGGCCGTCAGCGCCTCGGCGCACGTCTCGACGCTGACCGCGTAGGCCGCGATCCGCTGCTCGGCGACGAGCGTGTCCAGCGCGTCGTACACCTCGTCGGAGGAGTAGACGGCGGTGGGCGGGCAGTGCAGCTGTACGAGATCGAGGGTGTCGACGCCCAGGTTGGCCCGGGAACGGTCGTTCCAGGCACGGAAGTTGTCCAGGGTGTAGTTCTCCGGCAGCTGGTCGACGCGGCGGCCCATCTTCGTCGCCACGAAGATCCCGGCGTCGGGCCGCTCCTTCAGATAGCGGCCGATGAGCTGTTCGCTGCGGCCGTCCCCGTAGACGTCGGCCGTGTCGAAGAAGGTGACCCCCGATTCGACGGCCGCGTCGAGCACGCCGAGGGCGTCCGCCTCGCGGACCTCGCCCCAGTCCCCGCCGAGTTGCCAGGTGCCTTGTCCGATGACCGACACATGACGTCCGGCCCTGCCCAGTTCGCGCTGTTCCATGGGGATCATGCTACGTCCGCCCCGGCGGCCTGCCCGAGCGCGGTGAGGCGTGCCATCTCCTCGTCGGTGAGCCGCAGGGCGCCCGCCGCCACATTGGCCTCCAGGTGGGCCGGGTTGCCGGTGCCCGGGATGGCCAGGACGTTCGGGCCCTGCTGGAGGGTCCAGGCCAGCCGGACCTGGGCGGGCGAGGCGTCGTGGGCGCGGGCCACGTCGAGGAGTTCCCCGTGCTCGGCGCCGGCGCCGGTCTCGCCGCCGGCCCCCGCGATGGCGTAGAAGGGGACGAAGGCGATGCCCAGTTCACCGCACATGCGCAGGACCTCCTGGGAGTCGGCGCGCCGCTCGCCGATTCCGTAGCGGTTCTGCACGCAGACGACGGGTGCGATGGTCAGGGCCTCGGTGATCTGCTCCGGCCAGACGTTGGACAGGCCCAGGTGGCGGACGAGCCCTTCCTCGCGCAGTTCGGCCAGGGCGCCGAAGAGGTCGGCGACGGGGCGGTTGCCGTTCATCCGGAGGTTGACGACGTCGAGGTGGTCGCGCCCGAGCTGGCGGATGTTCTCCTGGACCTGGCCGCGCAGCTGCTCGGGGCGGGCCCAGTCGAGCCAGTCGCCGCTGGGGCCGCGGCCCGGGCCCACCTTGGTGGTGATGACCAGGTCGTCCGGGTAGGGGCCGAGCGCCCGGTTGATCAGCTCGTTGGCCGAGCGCAGGGGCGAGAAGTAGAAGGCCGCCGTGTCGATGTGGTTCACGCCCAGCTCGACGGCGCGGCGCAGCACCGCGACGGCCCGGTCCCGGTCGTGCGGGGTGCGCTCGTCGCTGAACGCCCGGCCGTTCTGGGTCAGGCGCATGGCTCCGAAGCCCATCCGGTTGACGGTCAGGTCACCGAGCCGCCAGGTGCCGGCTGCCGCCGCTGTGAGGGAGTGCGAGGTCAAGGCTGTTGCCTTCCTTGTGAGTTCGGGCGAGAAGAGGAGTGACGCATGAGGGAGGGCCAGAAGTACTTGCGCCCTTGCCAATTCAGTGATATGGTGGCCCTGACAGGTTCGTGTTGATCACCGTTCTGGTGAGAGTGCAGGATAACCTCCGCCTCCCCGCCTGTCCATCCCCTTCTGTTCCGCATGCGCTTCCGGCGGCGCGCTCGCCCGACTTGACGAGACTTGCCAACTCCCTTGCGGGCGCCCGCAGTTCGTTGACGGGGTCATGACCACATGTGAGTGTTCGGTCGCTCGATCACGGACACCATGAGGAGCCCTCGATGAAACGCAGACCGATGACGGCCGGGACGACCCTGGCCGTCCTCGCCGGGATGCTGGTCGCCGTCAGCGGCCCGTCCGCCTCGGCGGACCCCGCACCGCCGCCTGCCCCCAAGGCACTCACCGCCGCCGTCTCGGCCGCCGACAAGGCCGCCGCCAGCGGACTCGACGCCCTGGCCAAGGGACCCCAGGAGCGCTACGAGCGCCGGATGGTCACCCCGTGGATCAACGGCCTGTACTCCGTGGCGTACGAGCGCACCTACCGCGGCCTGCCCGTGGTCGGCGGGGACGCCGTCGTGGTGGCCGACTCCAAGGGGCGGGTGCGCGGTTCGCAGTCGGCGGTCTCACGGCGCATCAACGTGCCCACCACCGCGACCGTCTCGGCGAAGACCGCCGAGGCCGCCTCCCGCAAGCAGCTGCGTACGGTGGACAAGGTCGAGAGCCACCGGCTCGTCGTCCGGGCCACCGGCGAGCGCTCCCGGCTGGCCTGGGAGACCGTGCTCACCGGCCGGACCGCGAAGGCCCCCAGCCGGCTGCACGTGTTCGTGGACGCGGGCACCGGCGCGGTCATCGACAGCTACGACGACGTCCGGGCCGGCACCGGCAACAGCCAGTGGAACGGGCCGGGGCCGCTCACCATCGACACCACCTCCTCCGGGGGCAGTTACTCGCTCCGCGACCCGAGCCGTACCGGCCTCAGCTGCGCCGACTACAGCACCGGGGGCGTCTTCACCAAGTCCACCGACTCCTGGGGCAACGGCAGCGCGTCCAGCAAGGAGACCGGCTGCGTCGACGTGATGTGGGCGGCCCAGCACGAGTGGGACATGCTGCGCGACTGGCTCGGGCGCAACGGCCACGACGGCAACGGCCGCAGCTGGCCGGTCAAGGTCGGCCTCAACGACGTCAACGCCTACTGGGACGGCTCCACGGTCTCCATCGGCCACAACCAGGCCAACCAGTGGATCGGCGCCATGGACGTCGTGGCCCACGAGTTCGGCCACGGCATCGACCAGTACACCCCGGGCGGCGCCAACCACGAGTCGGGCCTCGGCGAGGCCACCGGCGACATCATGGGCGCGCTCACCGAGGCGTACACCAACGAGCCCGCTCCGTACGACGACCCGGACTACACCGTCGGCGAGAAGATCAACCTCGTCGGCAACGGGCCGATCCGGGTCATGTACAACCCCGGCCAGACCGGCGACCCGAACTGCTACAGCTCCGCCATACCCAACACCGAGGAACACGCGGCGGCCGGCCCGCTCAACCACTGGTTCTATCTGCTCGCCGAGGGCTCGAACCCCGGCGGCGGCAAGCCCTCCAGCCCCACCTGCAACAACTCCACGGTGACCGGTGTGGGCATCCAGAGCGCCGGCAAGGTCTTCTACGGCGGCATGCTCCTGAAGACCAGCGGCATGACGTACAAGCGCTACCGCACGGCCACCCTCACCGCGGCCAGGAACCTCGACACCTCCTGCACGCTGTACAACCGCACGAAGGCGGCGTGGGACGCGGTCAGCGTGCCCGCCCAGAGCGGTGACCCGACCTGCTCGCCGAGCGGCGACAACGACTTCTCGCTCTCCCTGGACCCGGCGTCCGGCTCGGTGAAGCCCGGCAGCTCCGTGACGGCCACCGTGCGCACGACGGTCACCTCCGGCAGCGCCCAGACGGTGAACCTGTCCGCGAGCGGGCTGCCCGCCGGGGTGAACGTCTCGTTCAGCCCGTCCTCGGTGCAGTCCGGCGGGACCTCCGCCATGACGGTGTCGACGACGTCCGCCGCGGTCCCCGGCTCGTACACCTTCACGGTGAAGGGCGCCGGCACCCAGGACCACACCGCGCAGTACACCCTGACCGTCGGTGGCGGCGGCACGCCCGGCGGCACCCCGCCCGACATCGACATCGCCGAGGTGCAGGCGCATCTGACGCAGTTCGACACCATCGCCTCCCAGAACGGCGGCAACCGGCGGGCCGGGAGCAACGGGTACAACGCCTCGCTCGCCTATGTGAAGGGCAAGCTCCAGGCGGCCGGCTACACCGTCACCGAGCAGACCTGCGCCACCTGCACCTACACCGGCAAGAACCTCATCGCGGACTGGCCGGGCGGGCCCGCCGACAGCACGGTGATGTTCGGCGCGCACCTGGACGGTGTGTCCGCCGGACCCGGCATCAACGACAACGGCTCCGGCTCGGCGACCCTGCTGGAGAACGCCCTCGCGCTCGCCCGGCAGAACCCCACCATGACCAAACACGTCCGGTTCGCCTGGTGGAACGGTGAGGAACAGGGTCTCCAGGGCTCGAAGTACTACGTGAGCCAGCTGAGTTCGGCGCAGCGCAGCGCCATCACCGCCTACTACAACTTCGACATGGTGGCCTCGGTCAACGGCGGCTACTTCATCAACAACCTCAACTCGGCCGCGTCGGCCCCGATGAAGGCGTACTGGGACTCCCTGGGGCTCGCCCCGGAGGAGAACGTGGAGGGCCAGGGGCGCTCCGACGACTACTCCTTCCAGCAGGCGGGCATCGCGACCTCGGGGTACGCCACCGGGGCCAGTGACACCAAGACGTCCGCCCAGGCGTCCAAGTGGGGCGGCACGGCGGGCCGTTCGTACGACCCGTGCTACCACTCCTCGTGCGACACCACCGCCAACGTCAACGCCACCGCGCTGAACCGCAGCGCCGACGGGGTCGCGTACACGCTGTGGAAGTCCGCCGTGGGCTCCACCGCGCCCGGCGACGACTTCTCCGTCTCGGTGAACCCGGTCTCGGGCAGCGTCCAGCCGGGCTCCTCGGTCACCGCGACCGTGTCCACGGCCACCACCGGCGGCTCCGCGCAGAGCGTGCGGCTGACGGCGTCCGGTGCGCCGAGCGGCGTCACCGTCTCCTTCTCGCCCACGTCCGTGCAGTCGGGCTCGTCGGCCACGATGACGGTCTCGGCGAGTGCCCAGGCCGCGGCGGGTACGTACACGCTCACCGTGACCGGGACCGGCACCGCCGCCCACAGCACCACCTACTCGCTGGTGGTCGGCGGCGGCGGCACCTGCTCGCCCCGGCAGGTCGTGACCAACGGCGGGTTCGAGAACGGGACCGCGCCGTGGACGCAGACCGACGGTGTGATCAACAACCGGACCTCCGAGAAGCCCGCGCACAGCGGCTCGTACCAGGCGTGGTTCGGCGGCTGGGGCAGCACCCACAGTGACACCGCCACCCAGTCGCTGACCGTTCCGGCCGGCTGCTCCGCCTACCGGCTGTCGTTCTATCTGCGCACCGACACCGCCGAGACGCCCGACGGGAACGCGTATGACACGTTCACCGTGAAACTGGGGTCGCGGACCCTGGCCACGTACTCGAACCTCGACGCGGGCGGCGGCTACGCGCTGAAGACCTTCGACGTCGCGTCGGCGGCCGGGCAGACCGTGACGCTGGCCTTCACCAGCAGGGAGGACGCCTACCTGCAGACCAGCTTCGTGGTGGACGACGTGGCCCTCGACGTGAGCTGATCCCACCCGGCGCGTGTACGGGGCGGGGCGTGGTCCACACGCCCCGCCCCCGCCTCTTCAGCGGACGACGACGGCCAGCCTGCGGACGAAGTCCTCGGTCTCCCCTCGCCCCTCGCAGCGGCCGGCCAGCCGCCCGTACAGTCCCCGCAGCTCCTGGCCGAGCAGGGTCGCGGGGTGCACCTCGGTACTGTCCAGGACCGGTCCGGCCACCGCCGACGCGGCGGCCGGTTCGCCCGCGCAGACGTACGCGTCCGCCGTGCGGGCCAAGAACAGCTTGCGGGCCGAGTGCAGGCCCGGCGGCAGCAGCCGGATCGCGCTGCCGGCCGCGTCCAGCGCACGCAGCGCGTACCGGCGCTCCCCCGTCGCGGCGGCGAGGTCGCGCAGGGCGCCCGCCGCGCCGGACTCCACCCGCAGCCGCACGGAGGCGACGGAGAGCCAGGGCGCCTCCGCCTCGTCCCGCTCATCGGCCAGGTCCATCTGCGACCAGGCCCGGGCGATGTGGTGCAGGGTGCGGTCGGCGTCACCGCGCACCGCGTGGCCGCGCGCCTGGTACAGGTCGCTCATCGCCCCCGCCCAGTGGCGGCCCGCCGCTGCCGGGCGGATGGCTTCGCCGTACGCGAGGGCGGAGGGGCCGTCGCCCTCCAGCCGGGCCAGGGTGCTCATGTCGCTGAGCGCCGCGACCCGCACGCCGACGTGGCCGGCCACGGCCGCCCACGCCAGGGAGCGGTCGAGCCAGGCCATCGCCGTGCCGTTGCGCCCCCACAGCAGCCTGAGGCAGCCGGCCGACTGCGCGTACTCGGCGGCCAGCGGGGCGAGCTGGCGCTGGTAGGGGGCTGCCGGGAGGGCCATCCAGCGGAGCATCGCGTGCAGGGTGCGCTCGACCACGGCGGACGCTCCGGGCCAGCCGCGCTCCTCGTCGGCGCGCAGGCAGACGGCGAGCAGCGCGGTCAGGGCGTGCACCGTGTCGTCGTCCAGGGCGGGGTGGCCGGCCGCCGCGGGCCCCCGGGCGCAGAACCGCGCGTGCAGGGCGACGACGTCGGCGAGTGCCGGGACGGCGCAGCCCTCGCGCCCGTGCAGCGGGCACACCAGGCCGTAGGCCGGCAGCCGCCCGGGCAGGACGGCCCCCGGCGGGAGCATCGCCGGGAGTTCCCCGCCGGCCGGCTCGCCGGGCAGCGGTCCCTGCCGGACCGGGTCGGGCAGGGGCCCGGGCGCGGCCGGTACCGCCTCCGTCCGCTCGCTCGCCTCGGCCTCCTCGCAGGCGGCGACGAGGTCCCCGTCCGCCCTCAGCAGCTGGTCGAGGCGGCGGGCCAGCGGCAGCGGGGTGCGGCGGCTGCCGTGTTCGAGTTTGCTGATGGCGGTGTGGTCGTAGCCGACCCGGGCGCCCACCTGGGCCTGGGTGAGGCCGGCCCGCCTGCGCCTCAGACGCAGCCGGGCGCCGAACGCCCGCCATGCCTGGACACCGCGGGCGTCCGCGGGCGCGGGGCCCGTCATCTCGGTCACCCCGGGCCTCGTCGTGCCTGGTCAGCGGTGCTTCTCGCGCCACGCTCACGGCTCATGCCCCGGAGGATAGCGAGGGGCCGGGCCCCCTGTCCCCGGGGCGGCGACAACATGTCCGGTAACAAGCGCGGGAGTTGGCGGGGACGAGTCCGCGCGTCCACCGCGCCCGCCTGGACGGTTGCGGTGGCAACGATCCGCCCGGCCGCACTCACCTCTCGTACCCACCCCGTCATCACCTGAAGCGACGGGGTGCCGGTGGCCCGGCACCGGCGCCCGCGAGATGACCGCAAGGCGGGCACTCGTGATCTTTCCGTCGTCAACTGTTGTTCTCAAGGTCACGCGAACAAGCCGTCGTGACACACCTATTGACGCGTAGGGAGCGAGGGTGAAGTATCCCATCGGCCGGGGAGAGCGCTCTCCGGCTTCGTGTCGTGCACCCGTTCCGCGACTCAGGAGACAAGCCCCCATGTATGGACCCCCCTCGCTCCGCAGACCCGCACCCCCGTCCGGAAGAAGGCGCACGGGCGTACTGGCCGCCGTCGCCGGTCTCGTCGTCTCGCTCCTCGCCTTCGTGCCCTCCACCCCGGCCGGTGCGGCCCCTTCCCTGCTCTCGCAGGGCAAGACGGTGACCACGTCCAGCCAGGAGAGCGCCGGCACCCCCGCCACCGCCGCCGTCGACGGCGACAACGGCACCCGCTGGTCGAGCGCGTTCTCCGACCCGCAGTGGATCAAGGTCGACCTGGGCACCTCCGCCTCGGTCAGCGGGATCACGCTGAAGTGGGAGGCCGCCTACGCCAAGAGCTACAGGATCGAGTTCTCCACGGACGACAGCACGTGGAGCACCGCCTACTCGACCACCACGGGCCCCGGCGGCGACGAGACGCTGAACGTCTCGGGCACCGCCCGCTACGTGCGGCTGACCGGCACCGCCCGCGCCACCGGGTACGGCTACTCGCTGTGGGAGTTCCAGGTGTTCGGCACCACCGGCGGCGACGGCGGCCCGCAGCTCCCGGGCGGCGGTGACCTCGGCCCGAACGTCCTGGTCTTCGACCCGTCGACGCCCGGCATCCAGGCCAGGGTCGACGAGGTGTTCAGGAGGCAGGAGTCGGCGCAGTTCGGCGACGGCCGCTACGCACTGCTCTTCAAGCCGGGCACGTACAACAACATCAACGCGCAGATCGGCTTCTACACCTCGATCGCCGGTCTCGGTCTGAAGCCCGACGACACGACGTTCAACGGTGACGTCACGGTCGACGCCGGCTGGTTCAACGGCAACGCCACCCAGAACTTCTGGCGTTCGGCGGAGAACCTCGCGCTGAACCCGGTCAGCGGCACCGACCGCTGGGCCGTGTCCCAGGCCGCGCCGTTCCGCCGGATGCACGTCAAGGGCGGGCTCAACCTCGCCCCGAACGGCTACGGCTGGGCGAGCGGCGGGTACATCGCCGACAGCAAGATCGACGGGCAGGTCGGCCCGTACTCGCAGCAGCAGTGGTACACCCGCGACAGCTCCATCGGCAGCTGGGGCAACGGCGTCTGGAACATGACGTTCTCCGGCGTCGAGGGCGCGCCCGCCCAGAGCTTCCCCAACCCCCCGTACACCACCCTCCAGAACACCCCGGTCTCCCGCGAGAAGCCGTTCCTCTACCTCGACGGCAACGACTACAAGGTGTTCGTCCCCGCCAAGCGCACCAACGCGCGCGGCGTCTCCTGGAGCGGCACCCCGCAGGGTGAGTCGATCCCGCTGAGCCAGTTCTACGTGGTCAAGCCGGGCGCCACCGCCGCCACCATCAACGCGGCCGTCCGGCAGGGCCTGCACCTGCTGTTCACGCCGGGCGTCTACCACGTCGACCAGACGATCGGCATCAACCGCGCCAACACCGTCGTGCTGGGCCTCGGCCTCGCCACGATCGTCCCCGACAACGGGGTCACCGCCCTCAAGGTCGGTGACGTGGACGGCGTGAAGCTGGCCGGACTCCTGGTCGACGCCGGACCGCAGAACTCCCAGGTCCTCGTGCAGGTCGGTCCGGAAGGCGCCTCCGCGAGCCACGCGGCCAACCCGACCAGCGTCCAGGACGTGTTCGTCCGGGTCGGCGGCGCGGGCGCCGGCAAGGCGACCACGGGCATGGTGATCAACAGCAACGACACGATCATCGACCACACCTGGCTGTGGCGCGCCGACCACGGCGAGGGCGTCGGCTGGGAGACCAACCGCTCCGACTACGGCCTCCAGGTCAACGGCGACAACGTCCTGGCCACCGGGCTCTTCGTCGAGCACTTCAACAAGTACGACGTCCGCTGGTCCGGCGAGAACGGCAGGACGATCTTCTTCCAGAACGAGAAGGCGTACGACGCCCCCAACCAGGCGGCCGTCCAGAACGGCAGCGTCAAGGGCTACGCCGCCTACAAGGTGGACGACTCGGTCAACACCCACGAGGGCTGGGGGCTCGGCAGCTACTGCTACTTCAACGTCGACCCCACCATCCGCCAGGACCACGGCTTCGAGGCCCCGGTGAAGGCAGGTGTGAAGTTCCACGACCTGCTGGTCGTCTCGCTCGGCGGCCAGGGCCAGTACAACCACGTCATCAACGACACGGGGGCACCGACCTCCGGGACGTCGACGGTGCCGTCGAACGTCGTGTCCTACCCCTGACGGGGGCACACGGGACAACCGGCACCTGAGGTGAGACGGCGCGGGGCCCGGCAAACTGCCGGGCCCCGCGTCCGTCGTCTACACCAGGCCGGCCGGCGGCGGGCCGCCGAGTGCCTGCTCGGACCAGATGACCTTGCCCCGGTCGGTGTACCTGGCCCCCCAGCGGTCCGCGAACTGGGCGACGAGGAAGAGGCCCCGGCCGCCCTCGTCCGTCGTGGTGGCGTAGCGCAGGTGCGGGGAGGTGCTGCTGCAGTCGGACACCTCGCAGGTCAGGGCCCTGTCGTGCAGGAGCCGGACGGTGATGGGCTCGGTGCCGTAGCGGATGGCGTTGGTGACGAGTTCGCTCAGGATGAGTTCCGTGACGAAGCCCTCCTCGTCCAGGCCCCGGTCGGAGAGCCAGCGCATGGCCTGCCTGCGGATTCCGGCGACGGCCGCGGGGTCCGGGGGCACGTCCCACTGGACGCGCCGGGACGGGTCCAGGGTGCGGGTCCGGGCGACCAGCAGGGCCACGTCGTCACCCGGGCGGCTGGGCAGCATGGCCTCCAGCACGTCGTCGCAGGTCTCCTCCGGGGTGCGGTCGCGGCCGGCGAGCGAGCGGCGCAGCAGTGCGAGACCGTCGTCGATGTCCCGGTCGCGGCGCTCCACCAGTCCGTCCGTGTACAGGACGAGGCGGCTGCCCTCGGGGACGTCCAGCTCGGTCATCTCGAAGGGCATGCCGCCGATCCCGAGGGGCAGTCCGGCCGGGATCTCCGGGAAGCCGACCGTGCCGTCGGGCATGACGAGCGCGGGCCCGGGGTGGCCGGCCCTGGCGACCGCGCAGCGGCCGGACACGGCGTCGTAGATCGCGTACAGGCAGGTGGCACCGGTGATCACGCCGCCGCCCGATTCCTCGTCCTGGTCCATCCTGACCACGAGTTCGTCCAGGTGGCCGAGGAGTTCGTCGGGCGCCAGGTCGAGCGTGGAGAAGTTGAGGACCGTCGTGCGCAGCCGGCCCATGGTGGCCGCCGCGTGCAGCCCGTGCCCGACGACGTCGCCGACGACGAGGGCGACCCGGGCGCCGGAGAGCGGGATCACGTCGAACCAGTCGCCGCCCACGCCCGCCTGCGCCGGCAGGTAGCGGTAGGCGACGTCCAGGGCGTTCTGCTCGGGCAGGCCGCGCGGGAGGAGGCTGCGCTGAAGGGTGACGGCCATCTCGTGCTCGCGGGTGTAGCGGCGGGCGTTGTCGACGCTGACCGCGGCGCGGGCCACCAGTTCCTCGGCGAAGGAGAGGTCGTCCAGGTCGAAGGGGTCCTCGTTGTGCGCGCGCCAGAAGTTCGCGATGCCCAGGATCACCCCGCGGGCCCGCAGCGGGACCGAGAGCAGCGAGTGGTAGCCGTGGTCCAGGAGGCGGTCGGCCTGTTCCGGTTCGGTCGCGCGCCACTGCCGGGAGGCCGCCAGGTCGGAGACGATCCGGGTGTGCCCGGCGCCGGTGCCCAGGCCGTCGGCGGTGGTCGGCCGGTAGCCGATGACGTGTCCGACGGGCTGGAGCGGGTGTTCCCCGGCGGCGCTGCGGACGGCGGTGCGGCGGAGCTCCAGGGCGTCGCCGGTGGGCCGTATCGGCTCCCCGCCGCGCAGGACGGCGTCGGCCAGGTCGACGGTCACGCAGTCGGCGAATCCGGGCACGGCGACGTCCGCGAGCTCCTGGGCGGTGGTGGTGACGTCGAGGGTGGTCCCGATCAGGGCGCCCGCCCGGTAGAGGAGCGTCAGCCGTTCCCGTACGGTCTCGGCCCGTCCGGTGAGGGCCCGCAGCTCGGTGGTGTCGCGCAGGGTGGCGACGATGCCGGGCTGGCCGCCGCGCTCCTCGGTGGGACGGAGGTTGACGGCGAGCAGCCGGTCCCCGGCAGGCCGCAGCTCGTCCGTGGCGACCTGCCCGGACGCCAGCAGCTCAGCGGTGCCGGACGCGAGCCCGAGGTCGGTCACCGCGCGGCCCTCGGCGTCCGGCGGGAGGTCGAGCAGCCGTCGGGCCTCGTCGTTGGCGAGCAGCAGCCGGTGGTCGGCGCCGATGATGAGGACGCCCTCGCGCACGGCGTGCAGCACGGCGTCGTGGTGTTCGTACATCCGGGTCATCTCGGCCGGGCCGAGGCCGCGCGTCTGGCGGCTGAGCCGGCGGCTGACCAGGGCGGCGCCGGCCGTGGTGAGGGCGAGGGCGGCGACCCCGGCGCCGACGGTGAGCGGGAGGCTCGGGTAGGCCAGCCTGTTCACCGCCTCGACCTTGATGCCCACGGCGACCAGTCCGGCGACCGTGCCGTCCCGGCGCGGGACGGGCACCGCCGAGCTGACGGCCTTGCCCCGGCTGGCGTCGACGGTCCGGGTGACCGGCCCGTTCTCCAGGGCCTCCTTGTAGGGGCCGGGGATCTGCTTGCCGATGAGCGCGATGTCGGGGTGGGTGTAGCGGATGCCGTCGGTGCCGGCCACGATGACGTATTCGACGCCGGTGCTCCGCCGGATGTCCTCGGCGCGCGGCTGGAGGGCGGCCGTGGGGTCCTCGCTGTCCAGCGCCGCCGCCACGCCCGGGGCGTGCGCGACGGTCTCCGCGATGCTCAGCGACTGGGCCCGCGCCGCGCTCATGCTGTCGCGCCTGCCCTGCACGACGAGGGCGGCGACGGCGGCGGCGTCGAGCAGGACGACGATGCCGAGCATGAGGACGAAGAACTGTCCGGCGACGGTGCGGACGCTGAGGAGTGAGCGCGGACCGCGCCCCGAGGGGGTCCGCCCGTGCGGCGGCCCGATGGGCGCGGGTGCGTCACCGCCCGGGCGGCCGCCCTCGTGTCGCTGCGGATGCCGGGCGGAACGGTGAAACCTCGCCCGGAATCGACCTGTGCCACCCACATGTCCAGGTTTAACACGGATCGTCGCGGGGCGATCGGCGTGCGGGAGCGGTGCGCGTTCCCCGGCGGGCCGGTCCGGGCGCGATCGGGTGACAAGCGGCCGGCGGGCGCGCGCCCCGGCGCCCGGACCGCCGCCGTCGCCCGATGATCCGGAGATGGTGCCCGTGTTCCTGACCAAGGCGGTCGAGCTGCTGCTCGGCCGGGAGAGCCGCTCGCTGCATCTGAAGGCGGCGGGCTGGGCGACGGTGCTGCTCGCCGTGACCGTGCTGGCCGGCTCCTGGCTGGTGGTCCTGGCCGAGCGCCACGCGCGGGCCGCCACGATCACCTCGTATCCGCGGGGGCTGTGGTGGTCGGTGGAGACCGCGACGACCGTCGGTTACGGGGATCTCTTCCCGGTGACGCTGTGGGGGCGGATCGTCGCCGCCGTAGTGATGGGTGTCGGCATCACGACGTACGGAATGGTCACGGCCGCGCTCGCGACCTGGTTCGTCGGGCACGAGCAGCGGCGCCGCCACCGGCTGGCCGCCGAGGCCGAGCACGCCGCGCGCCGGATGCGGGACGAGTCGGAGCGGCTGCTGCACGAACGCTTCGACCGCATCGAGCGGCTGCTCGCCGACGCGGGGCGCAGGCCGCCGGAGTGAACGGGGGGGCGTCGCGGCAAGGTCACCCGGCCGGGTGTGCAGGGGCGCATACCGGGCACCGGCATTTTTGATCACCCTCCCCGGGGCCCGGGAAACCGGCAGGATGGCGGTGTACAGGGCCGTCGTCCCCGGGCGGCGGCGCCGGACCGAGGAGGGAGCCCCATGCGGGAGACGCGTGCAGAGCAGTCGTCGCCGGACGAGGAGAGCGCTCACGACGCGGCCGAGGAGGCGCAGGTCATCGTGGTCGGTGCGGGCCCGGCCGGTTCGTCCGCCGCCTACCACCTGGCGAGGGCCGGGGTCGATGTGCTGCTCCTGGAGAAGTCCCGCTTCCCCCGCGAGAAGGTGTGCGGGGACGGCCTGACCCCGCGCGCGGTGCACCAGCTGATCCGCATG
This sequence comes from Streptomyces sp. 130, assembly GCF_007096885.1. Classification (GTDB taxonomy): domain Bacteria; phylum Actinomycetota; class Actinomycetes; order Streptomycetales; family Streptomycetaceae; genus Streptomyces. The sequence continues at coordinate 66,191 of NZ_VJNO01000012.1, forward strand.
GGCGTCGACATCCGGTCCCCCGGCTGGACCCGGTCGCGCGGGATGCGGTGGGTGGCCGGTCCCCGGCAGGTGGAGATCGACTGGCCGGCGCTGGGCGGCTTCCCGGACTTCGGGCTCACCCGCAGCAGGCACGACTTCGACGACATCCTGGCCCGGCACGCCGTCGCGGCCGGTGCCCGGCTGCGTACCGGGGTGAAGGTGAAGGAGCCGGTGACCGACCGGGCGGGCCGGATCACCGGGGTGGCGGCGGTGTCCGGCGCGGGCACGGTGGTGCACCGGGCCCCCGTGGTGATCGCGGCCGACGGCGCCTCGGCCCGGATCGCTCTGGCGATGGGCCTCCAGCGGGACGCCAGGCGGCAGATCGCCACGGCCGCCCGGCGCTACTACCGCAGCCCCGAGCGCTCCCGGGAGGACTTCCTGGAGCTGTGGGCCGACCTCCGCTTCCCGGGGAGCGACGCCTATCTGCCCGGGTACGGCTGGATCTTCCCGATGGGGGACGGGCGGGTGAACGTCGGCCTGGGTGCGCTCCCCCACCGCCGGCACGGCAGTGCGGACCTGCGGGCCGCGCTGGACCGGTGGCTCGCCCGTACGCCCGAGGAGTGGGGGCTGCGGGAGGAGAACGCCGAGGGGCCCGTGCGCAGCGCGGCTCTGCCGCTGGGCTTCAACCGCCATCCGCTGTACACCCGGGGGCTCCTGCTCGTCGGTGACTCCGGGGGCATGGTCAGCCCGTGGAACGGCGAGGGGATCGGGCAGGCGCTGGAGGCGGGCGAGGTGGCCGCCGAGACGACGGCGCTCGCGCTGGCGCTGCCGCCGGGGCCGAGGCGGGAGCGGGCGCTGCGCCACTACCCGGCCGAGATGAACCGGCGCTGGGGCCGCTACTACCGGCTCGGCAACACGGCGGCCGATCTGGTCTTCAGCCGGTCGGGCTTCCAGCCGGTGCTGAACCGGTACGTGATGGGCTCGCCGGCGCTGCTCAACACCCTGGCCCGGCTGCTCACCAACCTCACGGAGCACCCCTCGCGCGACGCCATCGACCATGTCCTGAACACGGCGGTCCGCCTGGTGCCCGCGCCGGGCGCCCGGCGCCGCGGCTCCGTAGCCCGCCCGCCGCGCGCCGGCGGGCGTCCCGTACACCTGTGAGAACCGAAGGCGATCCATGTTCAAGCAAGAGACCGAAGAAGCCGGCCGGGGAGCGGGCGGGCGCCCGGAAGCCTGGCTGCGCCGCTACCACCCCACGGACGCCCGCGCCGAGCTGGTGTGCTTCCCGCACGCGGGCGGCGCGGCCGTCTTCTGGCGTCCGCTGTCCGGCGCCGTGCGGCACGCGCTGGACGTGCGCGCGGTGCAGTACCCGGGCCGGCAGGACCGCTACCGGGAGGCGCCCCTGGAGGATCTGCACCGGCTCGCCGATCTGATCGCCGAGGCCCTGGTGGCGGGCCCCGCCCCGGCCGGGCCGCGCGTCCTCCTCGGGCACAGCATGGGCGCCTCGCTCGCGCACGAGGTGGCGCTGCGGCTGTCCGGCGTACCGGGCCACGGAGCGGCGGCGCTGATCGTGTCCGGCCGCCGGGCGCCCTCGCGGCTGGGGTCCGGGTGGCCGGGGTCGGACGAGGAGCTGCTCGCGCGGGTCCGCGAGCTCGGCGGCACGGACCCGGCCGTCCTGGCCGAGCCGGAACTGCTCGAGGTGATCCTCCCGGCGCTGCGCGCCGACTACGCGGCCGTCGCGGGGTACGTGCCGGGCGGCGGCCTTCTGGCGTGCCCGGTCGTCGCCCTCACCGGGGACAGTGACCCGGAGGTGGCGGTGGAGGACGTGGGGCCGTGGCGCGAGACGACCACGGGCCCGTTCGCGATGCGGGTCCTGAAGGGCGGGCACTTCTTCCTGAACGACCATCTGCCCGCCGTCGCCGAACTCGCCGTGTCCCTGGCCGCCGCTCCGGCGCGGGGGCGGGAGGCGGGCGCCGGCTGAGGGGGCGGCGCTGAGGGGCGGCGGGCGGCGGGCGGCGCCCCGCCGATCCCCCGGCCGGCGGACGGGGCCGCGCGGCGGACGGGGGGCGCGACGCGGACGGGGGTGCGACGCGCAGGAGCGGTGGACACCACGGCTGTGGCGTCCACCGCTCCCTCACGGCGCGTGCAGGCTCACCGGCGCTCGTCCGGCGGCCGGTCGCCGAACTGGTCGTTGAGCTTCTGCTGGGCGGAGTCGACCTGACCGCCGTACTTGCCGCCGGTCCTCTTGTCGACGTAGTCGCCGCCCTTCTCGACTCCCTGGCGGGCCTGGTCCGGATGCCCCTTGATCATTTCCTTGATCTTGTCGAGCATGCTCATGACTGACCTCCTAGAGACGCTGACCGTTCCAGCATCCACGCCGCGCCGTGCCCTCGCATTCCGGGACGGGCGGTCACGGCGGTCCGGCCGCGGTAGCGGCAGCGGCGGCACGGCACGCGAAAGGGGCGGAAGGAAGCGAGGCCGCTTCCTTCCGCCCCTGTTCACGCTCCTGCCCCGGCGCGGGGCGGATGTGGATCAGTACGCGCCGAAGACGTTGTCCATCGAGCCGTACGTGGCGGCGGCGTAGTTGCACGCGGCCGTGATGTTGGCGACCGGGTCGTAGATGTCCATCGACGTACCGGGCACGTGGTAGGCGTCGAAGGTGGGCTGGATCACCTGGAGCAGGCCCTTGGACGGGGTGCCGTTGACGGCGTTGATGTCCCAGTTGTTGATCGCCATCGGGTTGCCCGAGGACTCGCGCATGATGTTGCGGTAGATGCCGTCGTAGCTGCCGGGGATGCCCTGCTGCGCCATGATGGCCAGGGATTCCTTGATCCAGCCGTCGAGGTCGTCGGTGTACGCGACGGCCGTCTGGGTCTCGGCGGGCTTCTCGGCGGCGACCGGGACGACGGTGCGCTCGGAGCGGTCGGCGCGGTCGGCGCTCTCGGCCCGGGGGGCGGTGTCGCCGTTCTTCTCCGCGGTCTCCGCCTTGAACGCGCTCTTCTCCGCGGCCTTCGGGGCGGCGGCCTCGGACTTGGCGCCGATGATGAGCTTCAGACCCGGGTGAATGAGGTCGGGGTTGCTTCCGACAGCACCGCGGTTGTCCTTGTACAGCCGCTCCCAGCCGCCGCTGAGGGAATGCCCCTGGGCGATCTTGTAAAGCGAATCGCCGGACACCACGGAATAGGTGGTGGGCGCGGCCTCGCGCACGGCAATTTCCTTGCCGGCGACGGAAGTCGGGGCCGCGGACTTTTCGGCGACGACGGTCTTGGCGGGGGCGGCGGAGGCCGATCCGGCCGTGATCAGGGGGAGCGCGAGAACGGCTCCGCCCGCGCTGACGGCGATGAAACCGCGGGTCAGGGACGCGGACTTGGCACGACGGTGCTTACCCGTGAGGGGCATGGCGTATTTCCTCTCCGTCGCCTGCGAGGTGAGCTGTCGGGTTCGGACTGGAGATGTCCGGTCGCGCATGGCGACTTCACCCCTAGCCGCTCCGGATACCGGACCGGCGGCAAACCTGGGTCCCCCGCTCCTGCCGTACGTGAGTGGTCGGGTTCCCGGACGGCGGCAGGATTCGGCGTTCCATCCGGATTGATGACGGGACCGTAAGCGAGAAACGACGGCCGGAACAAGCCCGGAATTGCTGATCACAATTGTTTTGCAAGATCAATCAAAGGAAATGCCCATGATCACCCGCGCCGGGGGAAGTCAAATTTCTTGGCAGGACTGGGAACCGGGAGATCGGATTGCACGTCAGAAACGGCTGACGTGACGCTGCCCACTGGGATCGAAATGAAGGCATTCGTCCGTTTTGGGCGCATCTGACAGCATCAAACCCGCCCCGATTGCCTGTAATTGACCTTTCGCCTAGATCCGGGCAAAAGGGGCATCGAGCCATCCATGAGCGGCCGGGGTCGCCGATTCCACCCCCCTCGCCCACGTGATCACCCTATGGTTAGGCTTACCTAAGTGCTGCTGCCCTTTTCGTCGTCACAGGGAGACCCCAGGACCATGGCGTCGCATTCCGCCCTTTCTTCCCCGCGCCCCGTCACCCCCGCGGACCAGGAGCTCACCGGCCGGCTGGCCCTCGTGACGGGAGCCGGACGCGGCATAGGCGAGGCGGTCGTGCGGGCCCTCGTCGCGCGCGGCTGCCGGGTCCTGGCGACCGACGCGGCCCCGGGGGGCGTCGACGCCCTCGCCCAGGAGTACGAAGGGAGCGTCGTCGCCCGGGCGCTGGACGTCACGGACGCGGCGGCCGTCGAAGCCCTGGTCGCGGAGGCGGAGGACACGCTCGGCACCCTCGACATCGCGGTCAACGTGGCCGGGATACTGCGCTGCTCCCCCGTCACCGAGCTGACCGACGAGGACTGGCGGGCCACGTTCGCCGTCAACACCGACGGGGTCTTCCACGTGTCGAGGTCCGTCGCGCGCCGGATGGCGGACCGGGGCGCGGGCAGCATCGTCACCGTCGCGTCCAACGCCGCCGGCATCCCCCGTACGACCATGGCGGCGTACGCCGCGTCGAAGGCCGCCGCCGTCATGTTCACCAAGTGCCTCGGCCTGGAACTGGCCCCCCGGGGCGTCCGCTGCAACACCGTCTCGCCCGGCTCCACGCTCACCGACATGCAGCGCGGGATGTGGCCGGCCGGCGAGGCGGACGACGACGGGCCGGCCGCGCGGCGCGTCATCGCCGGGGACCTGGCGAGCTACCGCACGGGCATCCCGCTCGGCCGCATCGCCGAACCGGCCGACATCGCCGAGGCGGTCGCCTTCCTCGTGTCCGACCGGGCCCGGCACATCACCCTGCACGACCTGTACGTCGACGGCGGCGCCACCCTGCGCGCCTGACCCGTCCGCCCGGCGCCCCGAAACAGCCCTCCCCCTGGAGACCTGGAACGATGACTGCCTCACCGTACGAAGACGCCCCGACCTGGCCCGCGGAGTTCGCCGCCCGCTACCGCGCGGCCGGGCACTGGCGCGGCGAGACCTTCACGAGCATGCTGCGCGAACGGGCCGAGGCCCACGGCGACCGCGTCGCGCTGATCGACCCCGCGCCCGAGCGCCGCGCCTGGACCTACCGCGAGCTGGACGAGCGCGCCGCCCGGCTGGCGGCGGGCTTCCGGGCGCGCGGGGTGGCCAAGGGCGACCGGGTCGTCGTCCAGCTGCCCAACATCGCGGAGTTCGCGGAGGTCGTCTTCGCCCTCTTCCGGATCGGCGCGCTCCCCGTGTACGCGCTGCCCGCCCACCGGGAGACGGAGATCGGCTACTTCTGCTCCTTCGCCGAGGCCGTCGCCTACGTCATCCCGGACCAGCACGCCGGATTCGACTACCGCGCGCTGGCCACCGGCATACGGGAGCAGGCGCCCACCCTCAGGCATGTGTTCGTCGTCGGCGACCCGGGCGAGCACACCGCCCTGTCCGACGTGCCGTGCGACGCCGCCGGAGAGCCCGGGGACGGGCCCGAGCCGCACGACCTGGCGTTCCTCCAGCTGTCCGGCGGCACCACGGGCGTGCCCAAGCTCATCCCCCGTACGCACGACGACTACATCTACTCGCTGCGCGGCTCCAACGAGATCTGCGGCGTCGACGCGGACACCCGCTTCCTGGTGGTCCTGCCCGCCGCGCACAACTTCCCGATGAGCTCGCCCGGCTGGCTCGGCACGCTGTACGCCGGCGGCACCGTCGTCCTGTGCCCGCGCCCCGACCCGGCCACGGCCTTCCCGCTGGTGGAACGGGAGCGCGTCACCATGACCGGCATGGTGCCGCCGCTCGCCCTGCTGTGGACGGACGCGGCCGCTTCGGCGGAGCAGGACCTGTCGAGCCTGGAGCTGGTCCTCGTCGGCGGCGCCAAGTACAGCGAGACGGCCGCCCGGCGCCTCGAACCGGCGCTCGGCTGCAGACTGATGCAGGTCTTCGGCATGGCCGAGGGACTGGTCAACTACACCCGGCTGGACGACGACTACGAGACCGTCGTCTCCACCCAGGGCCGGCCGATCTCCGAGGACGACGAGATCCGCATCGTGGACGACGCCGGACAGGACGTCCCCGACGGGCGGTTCGGGCATCTGCTGACCCGGGGCCCCTACACGATCCGCGGCTACTGGCGCGCCCCCGAGCACAACAGGACCGCGTTCACCGAGGACGGGTTCTACCGCACGGGCGACATCGTGCGCCGCACGCCGAGCGGTCATCTCGTCGTGGAGGGGCGCGCGAAGGACCAGATCAACCGGGGCGGCGAGAAGGTCGCGCCGGAGGAGATCGAGAACATCATCCTCGCCCACCCGTCGGTGCACGACGTGTCGGTGGTCGGTGTGGCCGACCCGTATCTCGGTGAACGCACCCTGGCGTACGTGATTCTGCGCGAGGGCGCCGAACCGCCCGGGGCGCTCGCCGTGAAGCGGCATGTGCGCGAGCACGGAATCGCCGCGTACAAGGTGCCCGACCTCGTCGAATTCGTGGACGTCTTCCCGCAGACGGGAATCGGCAAGATCAGCAAGAACGGCCTGCGGAGCGACGCGGCCCCCGCCTCCGCGTCAACTCCCCCCGCAACGAACTGAGTCCGCCCCGCGCGGCACCGAAAGGCTGCACTCATGGCACTTCCCGCCATCGCCCCCTATCCCCTGCCCGGCGCCGGCGAGCTCCCGGCGAACCGGGTCGGCTGGACCGTCGACCCGGCGCGCGCCGTGCTGCTCGTCCACGACCTCCAGAACCACTTCCTGCGCGCCTACCGCCCCGGCGAGGAGCCGCTGACCGGCATGCTCGCGAACACCGCCCGCGTGATCGCAGCCGCCCGCCGCGCCGGAATCCCGGTGGTGCACTCGGCGCAGCGCGGTGGCCAGAGCGCCGAGGAGCGCGGCCTCCAACTCGACTTCTGGGGCCCGGGGATGGCGGACGACCCGGAGGCGCTGGCCTCACCGGCCGAGGTGGCGCCCGCGCCGGGCGACACGGTGCTCACCAAATGGAAGTACAGCGCGTTCGTGCGCACCGAGCTGGAATCGCTCATCCGCGACGACGGCCGCGACCAGCTGGTGATCACCGGGGTGTACGCGCACATCGGCGTGCTGATGAGCGCCGCCGACGCGTGGATGCGCGACATCCAGGCGTTCGTGGTGGCCGACGCGGTCGCGGACTTCTCGCGCGAGGAGCACGACATGGCGTTGCGCTGGGCGGCCGGGCGCTGCGCGGTGGTGACGACGACGAACGCACTGCTGAAGGAGATCTGAGCGGGCGAGCCTGCGAGAATCCCCGGTCCGCAATTGCGGACCGGGGATTTTCTCACGTATATTGAGTGGTTCTGTGCGCCCATAGAAAAAGGCCCCTCACCGGGGGCCGACAAGAATCACCATATCCGTCAGGGAGCTGTTTTGTCAACTCGGGAAAGCGCCGAATTGCAGAAGGAGCAGGAATACATCGACCGGCTCCACCACCGTGTCGACGTACTGCGCGGTGACGCCGCCGAGCAGGTCCGAAACGCCCTGACGCCGGTCGGCACCGGCCAGCAGGCCCGGGTCGAACGCGATGTCCTGGTCGCCGAGCGTTCCGGTCTGCTCGCCGCGTTGAACGCGGTGGACGGCTCGCTCTGTTTCGGCCGTATCGATCTCACGGACGGCGTCGCGCACCACATCGGCCGTATCGGAATCCGCGAGGACGACAGCGAACACACGCCTTTGCTGATCGACTGGCGCGCCCCGGTCGCCCGGCCCTTCTATCTCGCCACCCATCACACCCCGATGGGACTGCGCAGGCGCCGCCACCTCACCACCGAGGGCCGCACGGTCACCGAGCTGCACGACGAGGTCCTGGACGTCGGGGACCGGGAGCGCACCGGTTTCGAGGACCCGAGCGGCGACACGGTCCTGCTCGCCGCGGTGAACTCGGCGCGGACCGGACGCATGGCGGACATCGTGCGGACCATCCAGGCCGAGCAGGACCGCATCATCCGGGCGCCCCACCGCGGCGTCCTGGTGGTCGAGGGCGGGCCCGGCACCGGCAAGACGGCCGTCGCCCTGCACCGGGCGGCTTTCCTGCTGTACGAGCAGCGGGAGCTGCTGGCCAAGCGGGCGGTCCTCATCGTGGGCCCGAACCCGGCCTTCCTCGGCTACATCGGCGAGGTGCTGCCCTCGCTCGGTGAGACCGGCGTCCTGCTCGCCACCCAGGCCGAGCTGTTCCCCGGCGTCCGCGCCGAGGGCACCGACACGCCCCGGGCGGCGGCCGTGAAGGGCGCCTCGGCCATGGCCGAGGCGCTGGCGCTGGCCGTGCGGGACCGGCAGCTGCTGCCCGAGCCGGACGCCCCGCTGATCGTCCCGCACGACGACGGCGACCTGGTCCTGGACCGGGAGATCGCCCGCGCGGCCCGCCAGGCCGCCCGCGACACCCGGCTGCCGCACAACCTCGCCCGGCCGCACTTCGCGTTCCGGGTCATCGACGCGCTGACCGCCCAGCTCACCGAGCGCATCGGCGCCGACCCGTACGGCGGGCCGAACTTCCTGGGCCCGGACGACATCGCCCAGCTCGGCAAGGCGGTCGCCGTCAGCCGGGAGGTGCACGCCGCGATCGAGGAGCTGTGGCCGGCCCTCACCCCCGAGGGCTTCCTCGCCGGCTATCTGGCCGAGCCCGTCCACCTGCCGGAGGCGGACGCCGAGGCCATCCGCCGGGCGCCCGGTGAGGAGGCGTGGACCCCGGCCGACGTGCCGCTGCTCGACGAGGCCGCCGAACTGCTCGGGGTGGACGACAGCGCCGAGCGGGCGGCGGCCGAGGCGGAGCGCCAGGAGCGGATCGCCTACGCCCAGGGCGTCCTGGAGCTGTCCAGGGGCTCGGAGTCCTTCGAGTTCGAGGACGAGGAGTCGGAGCTGCTCGCCGCCCACGACATCATCGACGCGGAGCGCATGGCGGATCGCCAGGAGGAGGCCGACCACCGCAGCGCGGCCGAGCGGGCCGCCGCCGACCGGACGTGGGCGTTCGGGCACATCATCGTGGACGAGGCGCAGGAGCTGTCGCCGATGGCGTGGCGGCTGCTGATGCGGCGGTCCCCGACCCGGTCGATGACGCTGGTGGGCGACCCGGCGCAGACCTCGGAGGAGGCCGGGGTCGGTTCCTGGCGGGAGATCCTGGAGCCGTACGTGGGCGACCGGTACGAGCATGTGCGGCTCGGCATCAACTACCGTACGCCCGCCGAGGTGATGGAGGTCGCGGCGAAGGTGCTGCGGGCCGTGGACCCGTCGTTCGAGCCGCCGGGGTCGGTGCGCTCCACGGGCGAGGCGCCGTGGATCCGGGAGACCGGGGCGGACCTGGCGGGCGCGGTGGCGCGGGCGGTGGCGGAGCTGACGCCCGGCGAGGGGCGCCTCGCGGTGATCGCGCCGCGCGAGCTGCACGAGGAGATCGCGGCGCCGCTGGACGGGGTCGTGCCCGGCGACGAGCCGGATCTGACCCGCACGGTGGTGCTGCTCGGGCCCCGGCAGGCCAAGGGCCTCGAATTCGACCACGTCCTGGTGGTGGAGCCCGGCCGGTTCGGCACGAGCGACCTGTACGTGGCGCTGACCCGCGCCACGCAGCGGCTGGGCGTCCTGCACCGGGAGGCGCTTCCGGCGTCCCTGCGCTGACGGACCGCAACCGGGCGCGCGGGCCGGGCTGTTGCGGCAGCCCGGCCGGGCGGGCGGATTCCGGGAAGCCTTGACACCCCGGACCGGCAGGAGGAGCATCCTCACGTCGTTGACAACGTTGTCGGGGCGACGTCGTTCCTCCGCGGTCACGGCGCCGGCCTCGCGCCGCGTTGACCGTCCGTCACATCAGAAGGGCAGGAACGGTGCCACAGACGCACAAACGTCGTACCCTCACCGCGTTCCGGGCCGTGGGCTCCGTCACGGCCGCCGCCATGGCCGTCGCGGGGCTCGCGACCGCCGCCGCCCCCGCTTCGGCCGCGCCGGGCAGGGACATCGTGAAGAACCCGGTGTCGTACGTCGATCCCCTCATCGGCACGTCCAACGCGGGCAACACCTACCCGGGCGCCGTGCAGCCGTTCGGCATGCTGGCGTGGAGCCCGCAGAACTCGAGGGGCAAGCAGGTCTCGACGCCCGCTCCCGGCGGCTACCAGTACGACGCGAAGAAGATCCGCGGCTTCAGCCTCACCCATCTCAACGGGGTGGGCTGCTCGGGCGCGAACGGCGACATCCCGATCATGCCGTACGTGGGCGACGTGGACTCCTCGCCCACCTCGGACACCACCGACGCGAAGTACGCGAGCGACTTCTCGCACGACGACGAGACGGCCACCGCCGGTTATTACGAGGTGGGCCTGGCCAGCGGTGCTTCGGCGGCGCTGACCACGACCGCCAGGACCGGGTCGGGGAAGTTCGGCTTCCCGGCGGACAAGCCGGCCAGCATGCTCTTCCGCACCTCCAACTCGGAGACCGGCAGCACCGACGCCACCGTCCGGATCGACAAGGCCGCGCGGACGGTGACGGGTTCGGTCACGGCGGGCAACTTCTGCGGGCCGCAGAGCGCGAACAACCGCAAGGACCTCTACACGCTGTACTTCACCGCCCACTTCGACAAGCCCTTCGCGAAGGTCGGCACCTGGAAGGACGGCACCCTCACCCCCGGTTCCACCTCCGCCTCCGGCGGTACGGGCTACAGCTCTTCCGGCAACGCCGTGGAGGGCAAGGGCTCCGGCGGGTACATCACCTTCGCGGACGGCACCACCGAGGCGCGCGCCAAGGTCGCCGTCTCGTACGTCAGCGCCGCGAACGCCGAGGCCAACCTCCGTAAGGAGAACGGGCCCGGCAAGAGCTTCGACGCGGTGAAGCGGCAGGCCGCCGCGAACTGGAACAAGGCGCTGAAGGCGATCGAGATCGGCGGCGGCACCGGCTCCCAGCGCACCGCGTTCTACACCGCGCTCTACCACTCCATGCTGGAGCCGACCCTCACCAGCGACGTGGACGGCCGCTACCTCGGCGCCGACCGGGAGCCGCACCGGCTGTCCAAGGGGCAGCGGGCGCAGTACGGCACCTTCTCCGGCTGGGACCAGTACCGGGCGCAGGTGCAGCTGATGGCCCTGCTCAACCCGAGGGCGGGCAGCGACTACGCGCAGTCCCTCTTCAACTACGCGAACCAGCGCGACGGCGAGTGGGACCGCTGGCTGCTGGAGAACGGCAAGACGAGCGTGATGTCGGGCGACCCGTCCGACGCGGCGCTCGCCGGGATCTACGCCTTCGGCGGCCGTGACTTCGACGTCAGGGGCGCGCTGAGGTCTCTGGTGAGGGCGGCGACCGTGCCGACCGCCAACGACTCGGACAGCTCCGGCTGCAACGTCGAGTGCGTGGGCCAGCGCCCCGCGCTCGACAGGTACCTGGAGCTGGGCTACGTACCGGCGGACAACTGCCACTGCTGGGGCGGGGCGGCCGAGACGCTGGAGGACGCGGCGGCCGACTACGGTCTGTCGGAGCTGTCCCGGCGGCTGGGCAACAAGGCGGACGCCGAGAAGTTCCTGGACCGGTCGGGCAACTGGACCAACGTCTTCGACGCCAACGCCACCGAGCACGGCGGGTACATCCGCGACCGCAGGTCCGACGGCAGCTGGGCGGGCACCTTCACGCCCGGCACCGGCACCGGGTTCGTGGAGGGCACCAGCGCCCGGTACACCTGGATGGTCTACTCGGACGTGGCCGGTCTCGCCGGTGCGATGGGCGGCAACGAGCGCGCCACGGAGCGGCTCGACGCGTTCTTCCGTACGCCGGACGGGAAGTTCGACTTCTCGGCGAAGGACGCCACGCGGTACGACCCGACGAACGAGCCGGACATCAATGCGCCCTATCTGTACAACTACTTCGGCGCCCCCTACAAGACGCAGGAGACGGTCCGCGCGGAGCTGGACCAGCTGTGGACCGACGGTCCCGGCGGGATTCCGGGCAACGACGACGCGGGGACCATGTCGTCCTGGTACGTCTTCTCGGCGCTCGGCATCTACCCGCAGAACCCGAGCCGCGCCGATCTGACGCTGACCGCGCCGCTGTTCCCGCACGCGGTGGTGCGCACCGGGCACGGCAAGAAGATCACCATCGAGGCCCCGGCCGCGTCGGCGGACCACACGTACGTCCACGGCCTGAAGGTGAACGGCCGTGCCTCCACGAAGCCGTGGGTCGGTGACTCGCTCGTGGAGCGCGGCGGGCGGCTGGACTTCACGCTCGGCACGACGCCGGACACCTCCTGGGGCAGCGCACCGGCCGACGCGCCGCCGTCCTTCCCCGGTGGCGGGCTGAAGTACTTCACGGGCGCCTCCCCGGACCGGCTGAAGGTCGAGCCGGGTGCCGAGGGCGCGCAGACCGTGGTCAAGGTGCAGAGCCTGGAGACGAAGGCCACCACCGTGCACTGGGAGGCCGAGGCGCCGGACGGGGTCACCGTGACCCCGTCGGAGGGCGACTTCACGGTCCCGGCGAGCGGTGCGGCACAGGCGAAGCTCACCGTGTCGGCGGGCAAGGACACCGCCGAGGGGTACTACACGGTCCCGGTGACGCTGACGTCCTCGACGGGCACGGAGCTGCCGAGGACGTCGGCGGCGGTGACGGTCGCCGAGAAGAACGGCCTGCTGTGGAACCGCAACAGCACCGGGATCTCGGCGGACGACGAGAACCCGCAGGCCGACTTCGACGGCGAGGGCTGGAGCTACTCGGCCCAGGCGCTGGCGGCGGCCGGTGCGGAGCCGGGCTCCACGGTCTCCTCGGGCGGCTTCGACTTCACCTGGCCGAAGGTGAAGGCCGGTGACCCCGACAACATCGAGGTGGCCGGTACGAGCCCCCAGGTGCTGGACGTCCCCTCCGAGGAGGGCGACACGAAGCTGGCGTTCCTCGGCAGCGCCGCCGAGGGCAAGGCGTCGGGCACGGTGACGCTCACGTACACCGACGGCACCACGCAGCAGGCCGAGATCGGCTTCAGCGACTGGACACTGGGCGGCGGCTCGCAGCAGCCGTCGTACGGGAACACGGTGGCGGTGCACACGGAGTACCGCGATGTGCAGGGCGGCGGAAAGGACCCGGTGGGCACCGAGGTCTTCACGACCGCGCCGATCGCGCTCCGGGCCGGGAAGCGGCTCGCGTCCGTGACGCTGCCGGCCACCACGGACGGCGGGATCATCCACGTCTTCGCGGTGGCCACCGCCTGACGGGGTCCGCGCAGCGGTAAGGGCCGGCCCCGCGTCGGGGCCGGCCCTTACGGCGTCATCGGATCAGACGAGGTCGAACCGGTCGAGGTTCATGACCTTGTCCCAGGCGGCGACGAAGTCGCGCACGAACTTCTCCTTGGCGTCGTCGCTCGCGTAGACCTCGGCGACGGCGCGCAGTTCGGAGTTCGAGCCGAAGACCAGGTCGGCGCGGGTGCCGGTCCAGCGGACCTCACCGGTGACGGCGTCGCGGCCCTCGAAGGCGCTCTGGTCGTCGGCCGTCGACTTCCACGTCGTGCCCATGTCGAGCAGGTTGACGAAGAAGTCGTTGGTCAGCGTGCCCGGCGCGTCGGTGAGGACACCGTGCGAGGTCTGCTGGTGGTTGGCGCCCAGGACCCGCAGGCCGCCGACGAGGACCGTCATCTCGGGCGCGCTCAGGTCGAGCAGGTTCGCCCGGTCCAGCAGCAGGTACTCGGCGGGGAGCCGGTTGCCCTTGCCCAGGTAGTTGCGGAAGCCGTCGGCGACCGGCTCCAGCTCGACGAAGGACTCCACGTCGGTCTGGTCCTGCGAGGCGTCGACCCGGCCCGGGGTGAACGGGACCTCGATCTCCGTACCGGCGTCCTTGGCCGCCTTCTCGATCGCGGCGGCGCCCGCGAGGACGATCAGGTCGGCCAGCGAGACCTGCTTGCCGCCCTGCTGCCCGGCGTTGAAGGACTCCTGGACGGACTCGAGGGTGCGCAGGACGCCCGCGAGGCGGTCCGGGTCGTTGACCTCCCAGCCGCTCTGCGGTTCGAGGCGGATGCGTGCGCCGTTGGCGCCGCCGCGCTTGTCGCTGCCCCGGAAGGACGAGGCGGAGGCCCAGGCGGTGGAGACCAGCTCGGAGACGGACAGGCCGGAGGCGAGGACCTTCTCCTTGAGCGCCGCGATGTCGGCGGCGTCGATCAGCTCGTGGGTGCGCTCGGGCAGCGGGTCCTGCCAGATCAGCGTCTCCTGCGGGACCTCGGGGCCGAGGTAGCGGACGACCGGGCCCATGTCGCGGTGGGTCAGCTTGAACCAGGCGCGGGCGAACGCGTCGGCGAACTCCTGCGGGTTCTCGTGGAAGCGCCGCGAGATCTGCTCGTACGCCGGGTCGAAGCGCAGCGACAGGTCGGTGGTGAGCATGGTCGGGGCGTGGCTCTTCGACGGGTCGTGCGCGTCGGGCACGGTGCCCGCGCCGGCCCCGTCCTTCGGGCGCCACTGGTGGGCGCCCGCGGGGCTCTTGAAGAGCTCCCACTCGTAGCCGAACAGGATGTTGAAGAAGCTGTTGTCCCAGGTGGTGGGGGTGTCCGTCCAGATGCCTTCGAGGCCGCTGGTGATGGTGTCGCCGCCCTTGCCGGTGCCGTACGAGCTCTCCCAGCCGAGCCCCTGGCGCTCCATCGGGGCCGCCTCGGGGTCGGGGCCGACGTGGTCCGCGGGGCCGGCTCCGTGCGTCTTGCCGAAGGTGTGGCCGCCGGCGATCAGAGCGACGGTCTCCTCGTCGTTCATCGCCATCCGGCGGAACGTCTCGCGGATGTCGCGGGCCGCGGCGATCGGGTCCGGGTTGCCGTTGGGGCCTTCCGGATTGACGTAGATGAGGCCCATCTGCACGGCGCCGAGCGGGTTCTCCAGCTCACGGTCGCCGGTGTAGCGCTCGTCGCCGAGCCAGGTGGTCTCGGGGCCCCAGTACACGTCCTCGTCGGGCTCCCAGGCGTCCACGCGTCCGCCGCCGAAGCCGAAGGTCTTCAGGCCCATGGTCTCCAGGGCGACGTTGCCGGTGAGGACGAGCAGGTCGGCCCAGGAGAGGTTCTTGCCGTACTTCTTCTTGACCGGCCACAGCAGGCGCCGCGCCTTGTCGAGGCTCGCGTTGTCGGGCCAGCTGTTGAGGGGGGCGAAGCGCTGCTGGCCGGAGCCGGCGCCGCCGCGGCCGTCGCTGATGCGGTACGTGCCGGCGCTGTGCCAGGCCATCCGGACCATGAAGGGGCCGTAGTTGCCGAAGTCGGCGGGCCACCAGTCCTGCGAGGTGGTCAGCACCTCGGCGATGTCCCGCTTGACGGCGGGCAGGTCGAGCGCGTTGAACGCCGCGGCGTAGTCGAAGTCCTCGCCGAGCGGGTTGGCCACGGCGGGGTTCTTGGCGAGAATCCGCACGTTGAGCCGCTCCGGCCACCACTGGCGGTTGCCGCCGCCCTGGGTGGGGTGCGGCGCGCGACCGTGCGCGACGGGGCAGCCGCCGGCCTCCTCCGACTTGGGGTCGGTGACGATCGCGTCGTGGTTCTCAGTCATGGAATTCCTTCCGGACGGGGCGGATCTCGGTGCTCTGAGAAGGTGTGGGGGGCCGGCCTGACCGGTCTCGCCCGGAGGGCGTCCTGCCCTGGATTCGGCCGGAACCGATCCTACGATGGACCTAGTCCAAGTCAATACGAACATGCGATGGAATGGATCAACGGCCGCCGTATACCGCTTCCCGGCCAACACGGTTCGGACCAGGGGGGATCGAGTGCTCGTGCGGTCAGGTGGCACACGGCGTCGGCCGCCCGCCGCCGCCCTGCCCTGCGCCCTCGCGGGGCTGCCGCTCGCCGCGTGCGGAGCCGGTCGGGCCGGGTCGGCGCCGGCCGCGCCGGTCCCGTGGACGACGACGGCTCCCTCCTACGTCACCGGGGTCCGGCTCAGCGGGGACCGGACGCTCCTGTTCCAGGCCCGGGTGCCGAGCGGCGGCGCCGTATGCGTGCGGGACCTCGAGGCGGTGCTGGCCGACGCGACGACGGACCTGGCGCGGGTGCGGGTCACGTACGTCTCGCCGGCCGCCGACCGGGCGTCCGGGTGCACCGAGGAGAGGAGCGCCACGGCGAAGCCGGAACTGCCCGCGCCGCTCAGGGGCCGGGACGTGGTCGTCAACAACTTCACGACCTTCACCCCGGACGGTGCTACCCCGCCCGCGCTGCGGCTCTGCGGCCAGCTGGGCTGCGATCCGGCGCCCACGGGCTGCACCTCCGCGTCGTACGAGCAGGCGGTGCCGGCGACCGACGTGCCGCCGCACACGACGAGCCGGAACGCGCAGAGGTGCGACGGGGAGTGGCTGGTCCTGGACCTGTCCACGCGCATGGGGCCGGCGTGCGCCGGGGAGACGGACCCGGCCTGCTCGGCGCGGCAGGACGCCCGCTGGTTCTACCGGGCGCGGAAGACGGGCTGGCGGCCGGTCGCCCGCACGAGGTCCGGCGGCTGCACGGACGTCCACCGCGTCGAGCCCGCCTTCCCCAAGGCCCTGTGCGCGACGCTGGAACCGCTGTCGGGCTAGCCTAGGGGGCCTCTCGCCGGTGCACGCTCACCGCGTAGCCGCCGCCGTCGTACGGAGCGGCGTCCCAGGTGGCGAAGCGGTCGACGGGGCCGAGCCCGGCGGCGGCGCAGTGCGCGTCGTACCCGGAGAGCGTGAGGCCGGGCGGTACGGGGAGGTGGGCCTCGTCCAGGCCGAATCCGGCGACCAGCAGACCGCCCGGACGCAGCGCTCCGGCGAGGCGGGCGACGACGGTGGCCTCGGTGCCGGGGGCGAGCAGGGCCATCACGTTGCCCGCGGCGACGACGAGGTCGAACCCCGGTTCGATGGAGAGCGCCTCCGGGTCGAAGCCGGCCAGGTCGGCCCGGTGCCAGGGCAGCCCGGGCGCCTGCTTGCGCGCGACGGCCAGCATCGAGGCGTCGACGTCCACCCCGGTGCAGTCGTACCCGAGTTCGGCGAGCCGGATCGCGACCCGGCCGGTGCCGCAGCCGGCGTCCAGCACCCGTGCCCCGGCGGGCACCAGGGCGGCGCAGAACCGTGCCTCGCCGTGCATGTCCTTGCCACTGCGGGCCAGGGCCGCGAAGCGGGCGGCGTAGTCCTCGCCCGAGGTGTCTCCGGTCAGTTCGGTCCAGCGGTTCATGCGGGCCACTGTAGACGGGGCCCCGGTCAGCCGGATTCCGGCGGGTGGTGGGCGTCGAAGGCGAAGACGGTGTTCCGGGCCGCCGCCACGACCACCGCGCGTCCGGCGACGGTCACGCGCGGGCTCGCGCCCTCCTCGCCGGTCAGGCCGTCGGCCCTCGGGTCCGTCGCCCACAGCACCCTGCCGTCCGACGGGGAGAGGGCGACCACGCGGCCGGTGGCGGAGCTGAAGAACAGGGCACCGTCCCCGGCCGCGGGGCCCGACGCGCCCTCCACGCTGGTCTGCCGGGACCACTTCTTCCGGCCGGTCGCGGCGTCGAACGCGGTGACGCGGCCGGTCCGCCCGCTCACGTACACGGTGCCGTCCGCCATGCCGGGCGTGCCGTCGTACGTGGCGGGCAGCCGGGCCTCCGTGACCTGTCCGGAGGCCGGGTCGACCCGGACCACCGCGTCGTACCCGGTGCGCGCCGGCCCGTCCCGGTGCTCCCGGAGCAGGACGAGCCGGCCGCCGGCGACGCCCACCGGCACGACGGGGCCGTCGACCTCGATGGCCTCGCCCCAGGCGCCGGAGACCGGGTCGAGGGGGTACAGGGCCGGGTGGAGCACCGCCGAGGCGTCGAGCTCGGCGTCGGTCGCGCACATGGCGAGCAGCCGGGTGCCCACGGGGACGGGGGCGCACCGGGAACCGGCGGGGAACGGCGCGGTCCGGGCGAGGTCGCCGGTGTGCGCGTCCCGGGTTTCGAAGGCGGTGTCGGAGGCGTCGACCGTGATCACGTCGGTGCCGAGGACCACGGCGTCCCGGGTCCGGCCCGTGACGGCCGTCGACTGGGCGCCGGAGCGGGTGGACCACAGCTCCCTGCCGCTGCCGGCGTCGAGGGCGACCACCTCGTCGTAGGTGCCGCGCGGGTCGTCCTGGGCGGCGATGCGGTAGCCGAGCACGGTGTCGTCGGTGGCGCCGACGAGGTGCAGGCCCTGGACGGGGATGCCCGGGCTCTTCGCCGTCCAGGCGCGTGAGCCGTCCCGGACGTCGATCCGCGCGGCGACGACCCCGCCGCCCCCGCAGAACACGGCGTCGGCGCGGGCGACGCACCGCAGTTCGTCCGGGATGTCCTCGCGGCCGCCCGGCACGGTCACGCGCCAGGGCGCGAAGCCGGCCGGCAGGGAGCCGGCGGGCGCGGCGACCGTGCGGGCCTTGCCCTCGTCCCGGTCCTCGCCGACGCCGCCCGCCCGGAGGGCCGCGACTCCCCCGCCGATCGCCGCCACGGCGACCGCCGCCGCGAGCACGGGCCGCCAGCGCCCGCGCAGCCCGCGTCCGCCCGCGGGGCCGGTCTCCCGCGGGTCGGGGGCGTCCGGCGCCGGGGTGTCGCGGGTGGCCAGGTGGTGCTGGGTGGCCACGTCCCGGGTGCGGCCGGCGGTGCGCCCGCCCGCCACCGCGCCTCCGAGGTCGGCGGGCAGGTCCCGTAGCAGCTCCAGGAGCTCGTCGGCCGAGGGGCGGCCCCCGGGCTCCTTGACGAGGCACGGTTCGACGACCGTGCGCAGCGCCGCCGGCACGGCGTCCAGCGAGGGTTCCTCGTGCACCACCTGGTAGGCCGTGAGGTAGGGGCTGTCCGCGTCGAAGGGGCCGTGGCCGGTGGCCGCGTACACCAGGAGGGTCGCCAGCGAGAAGACGTCGGAGCGCGGTCCGACGCCGCGCGGTGCCTGGAGCTGTTCCGGCGACATGAAGGGCGGGGTGCCGATGACGCGTCCGGTCATCGTCAGGGTCTGCTGGTCGGCGGCGCGCGAGATGCCGAAGTCGATGACGCGGGGCCCTTCCGGGGACAGCACGACGTTCGACGGCTTCAAGTCGCGGTGGACGACCCCGACGCGGTGGATGTCGCGCAGCGCCTCGGCGAGCCCGATGGCCAGGCCGCGCAGTGCGGCGCCGTGCAGCGGGCCCTCGGCGGCGATGCGCTCGGCGAGGGTGGGTCCCGGGATGTAGGTGGTCGCCATCCAGGGCTGCTCGGCCTCGGGCGCGGCGTCCACCACGGCGGCGGTGAAGGCGCCGCTGACCCGGCGCGCCGCCGCGACCTCCTGGCGGAAGCGGATGCGGAATTCGCTGTCGTCGGCGAACTGCTGGTGGATCAGCTTGATCGCGACGGGCCTGCCGGAGCTCGTACGGGCCAGGAAGACCGTGCCCATGCCACCTGAACCGAGCCTGGCCTCCAGCGGATAACCGCCGATCTCGGCTGGATCGCCTGCGCGCAGCGACACTCTTCCCGACCTCTCGTACCCGTGCGTCTCCACCGTCCCGGACCGCCCGTCCGTGCTGGACACAAACTAGCCGCAGGGTGGCCGGGCGGAGCAAAGCGGGTGAGACGTGCGGGCGGGTACGTGGTAGGGGCCGCCCCGGCCGGGACCGGGACGGCCCGTCGGGTCAGCGGGGGCCGGGGTGCTGCCGGACACCGTCCCGTTCACCGGTGGCGCCGGGCGTCTCGTTCCAGGTCCACCTGGCGAGCGGCGACCGATATCAGAACAGATACCGTTCGCATTGCGGGACCCGTCGGCTAGGGTGTCGCGCGTGTCCTTCCCTCTCGCCTTCCGTCATCTCGTGGACGACGCCTCGGTGTTCCCGCCCGGCCTGGCTCCGCTGCCGCGCGCCGTGGCCGAGCACGCCGGGCATCTCGCGTCCGGCCACGCCGAGTTCGTCGGCCCGTTCGTGATCGGTGCCGACCGGCTCGGCGAACTGACCGCACTGGCCGGGCCCCGGCTGTTCCCCGGTGGGCTGCGGGTGAGCGTGGTGGCCGGGCCGGCCGCGCTCCCGGCGGTCCGGGCCGCCTTCGCGGGGACCGGCCGGCTCGTGCCGGCGGCCGTCGAGTTCAAGCCGGATGCCGCCCGGCCGCTCGGGCCGCAGCTCGACGACCTGGCCGCGCCCGGCTTCCCCGGCACGGTGTACGTGGAGGTCCCGCGCCCTGGTACGCCGGAGTGGGAGCAGGCGCTCGCGCTGGTGGTACGGCACGGCTTCCGGCTGAAGTTGCGCACCGGCGGCACCGAGGCGGCGGCGTTCCCGGCCGAGGACGAGGTGGCGGCGTGGATCGCCGGGGCCGTCGCCGCGGGCGTGCCCTTCAAGTGCACGGCGGGGCTGCACCACGCGGTCCGGCACACCGCCCCGGCCACCGGCTTCGAGCACCACGGCTTCCTCAACGTGCTCCTGGCGACGGCGCGGGCCCGCGCCGGAGCGTCCCCGTCCGACGTCCGCGCGGCCCTCGCCGAGCGCGCCCCGGAGGCGCTGGCCCGTGCCGTGACCGCGCTCCCGGCCGCCGAAGCCGCCGCCGCGCGGGAGGCGTTCGTCTCGTACGGGTCGTGCAGCGTGCTCGAACCGCTGGAGGACCTGACCGCCCTGGGCCTGCTCGGCCCCTCGACCGCTACCGATTCCGAAGGACTTCACGCATGAGCACCTATCCCGAGACCTGGGTCGAGGCCGTGGCCGGCAGCGCGTACGACGTCGACAACCTCCCCTACGCCGTCTTCTCCACCGCGGACACCGCCCCGCGCATCGGCGTCCGCATCGGTGACCACGTCCTGGACCTGGGCGCCGCCGCCACCGGACTGCGCCCCGACTGGGCGCCGCTGCTCGACGCGCCCGCGCTCAACCCGCTGATGGCCGCGGGCGCGCCGGTGTGGGCGCAGGTCCGGGCCTGGACCGTCGAGCTGCTCACCGACACCGCGTACCGCGACCGCGTCCGCCTGGTGCCGCTGGCCGATGTCACGCTGCGCCTGCCGTTCGAGGTCGGCGACTACGTCGACTACTACGCCTCCGTGGACCACGCCACCAACGTCGGGCGGATCTTCCGGCCGGACGGGGACGCGCTGATGCCCAACTGGCGCCACCTGCCGGTCGCGTACCACGGACGCGCGGGCTCCATCGTCGTCTCCGGCACCCCCGTGCACCGCCCGGCCGGACAGCGCAAGGCGCCCACCGACCCGGCGCCCGTCTTCGGCCCGTCGCTGCGCCTGGACATCGAGGCCGAACTCGGCTTCGTCGTCGGGCGTACGGTCCCGCTCGGGCAGCGCGTCGCGACCTCCGAGTTCGCCGAGACCGTCTTCGGCGTCACCGGCGTCAACGACTGGTCCTCGCGCGACATCCAGGCCTGGGAGTACGTCCCGCTGGGCCCCAACCTGGGCAAGTCCTTCGCCACCAGCATCAGCGCCTGGGTGACCCCGCTCGCCGCACTGGAGCACGCCCGCACCGACCTGCCCGGCCAGAGCCCCGCCGTACTGCCGTACCTGCGCGAGGAAGGCCCGTCCGGCTACGACATCGATGTGGAGGTCGAGGTCAACGGCACGGTGGTGGCGCGTCCGCCGTACGCGTCGATGTACTGGTCGCCCGCGCAGATGCTGGCCCACCTCACGGTCAACGGCGCCTCGCTGCGGGTCGGCGACTTCTACGCCTCGGGCACCATCTCCGGCCCCGAGAAGCACCAGCGGGGCTCGTTCCTCGAACTGTCCTGGGGCGGCAAGGAGACCTGGACGGCGGGCGGCGAGGAGCGCACGTTCCTCCAGGACGGCGACGAGGTCGTCCTGCGCTACTCGGCGCCCGGGGCGCGGGGGCGCATCGGCCTGGGCGAGGTCCGTGGCAGGATTCTCCCGACCGTCCGGCCGCTCCCCGAAGAGGTGGAATGACCCCGCCGAGCGACTCCGAGGGCGGCGGCTCACAGACCCTGGAGCGCGGACTCGCCCTCCTCGTCGAACTGAGCCGCCACCCGGAGGGGCTGAACACCAGTCAGGTCGCCGCCGCGGCAGGCCTCCACCGCTCCATCGCGCACCGCCTCCTGGTCTCGCTCCACCGGACCGGGTTCGCCGCCCGCGACGACGTGGGCCGTTACGTCGTGGGCCCGGCCGTGACCGGGCTCCTCGGCGGCACGGGCCCCAGTCTGCGGACCGTCGCGGAGCCCGTCCTGCACCGCCTCGCCCGCCGCCTGGACGCCACCGCGAGCCTGGTCGAGGCCGTCGGCACCGCCGCCGTCACCACGGTGGTGGCCGAACCGCCGACGGACGGCCCCCTGTTCTGGTACCGCAAGGGCAGCCGCGACCCCCTGGACCACGGCTCCGGCGGCCTGGCCGCCCTGGCCTCCGGTCCGCCGCGCGCCGCCGAACCGCCCCGCGTACAGGCGATCCGCGAGTCCGGTTACGTCATCACCCACGGCGAGGTCAACATCGGCGCCCACGGCATCGCGGCCCCCCTGCCGGGCTGGCCGGTCCGGGCCGCGATCAACGTGGTCACCTCCGACCCGGAACTCGCCGACCGGGCCGTCCCGCACGTCGTGGATGCCGCGGCGGCGATCGGCACGCTGAGCGACCACCTCGGCGCGGGCTGAGCAGGGCGACCCACGACCTGCACATTCTCTATGATTGGGGTCATGGGGAACGGGATTCGACAGGATGTGCTGGCCGAGCGGGTCTACGAGGACATCAAGGCCATGGTCATGGACCACGGCATCGCCCCGGGCGCCCGGGTGGGCATCGACGCGCTGGCCCGCCGGCTCGACGTGTCGGCCACCCCGGTGCGCGAGGCTCTGGCACGGCTGGAATCGGACGGCCTCGTGGTCAAGCGGCCGAACGCCGGCTACCGGGCGACCGACCTGCTCGACCCGGACGGCCTGCGCGACCTGTTCGAGATGCGGCTGCTCCTGGAGCCGAAGGCCGCCTCGCTCGCCGCGGAGAACGCCGACGGACCGGCTCTCCAGCGGCTGCGGGACATCGTGGAGCGGATGCGCGGCCATCCCGAGACCGGTGAGAGCTACGCGGTCTACCACCGGTTCGCCCTGCTGGACCAGGAGTTCCACGACGTGCTGGCCCTGGCGGCGGGCCGCCCGCTGCTCGCCGACGCGGTGAACCGCCTCCACTCCCATCTGCACCTGTTCCGCCTGACCAGCGCGCCGGGCGCGGCCGGCACGACGATCGAGGAGCACGAGCGCATCCTGGACGCGGTGGCCCGGCGCAACCCGGAGCAGGCCGCCGAGGCGATGACGACGCACCTGCGCTCCAGCCGCGTACGCCACCGCACCGCCGCGCCGCCGCACGACAACGGGAAGCGGACGCGGGCGCGCACCTCGTGAGGTGCGAGGGCCCGCCCGCGTCCGCCCGTGATCACTGCGGGCGCAGCCGCAGCCCCTGCATTCCGCCGTCCACGGCGAGGTCGGTGCCGGTGGTGGCGCCCGACCGGGGGCTCGCCAGGTAGGCCACGGCATGGGCGACTTCGGCGGCGCTGACGAGGCGACCGCTCGGCTGGCGGGCGGCCAGTGCGGCACGCTCCGCCTCCGGGTCGTCCGCGGCGTCCAGCAGGCGGCCGACCCAGGGGGTGTCCGCCGTGCCGGGGTTCACGCAGGTGACGCGGATGCCCTCGCGGAGGTGATCGGCGGCCATGGCCCGGGTCAGGGCCAGGACGGCGCCCTTGCTGGCCGAGTAGAGGGCCCGCTGCGGCAGTCCGGCCGTGGCCGCGATCGAGCACATGTTGACGACCGCCGCATGGCCCGCCCCGCCCGCGGCCGCCGCCCGGAGTGCGGGGAGGGCCGCCGCCGTGACCCGGGCGATGCCGACGACGTTGACGTCGAGCACCCGGTGCCACTGCGCCGGGGTGTTGTCCTCGACGGTGCCCTGTGCTCCCATCCCCGCGTTGTTGACCAGGACGTTCATCCCGCCGAGGCGGGCCGTCACCTCCTCGACGGCGGCGCGCACGGCGTCGTCGTCCGTCACGTCGCAGCGCACGTGGAGGAAGGGCCCCTCGGAGGCGTCCCGGTCGAGCACGGCCACCCGTGCGCCGCGCGCGTGCAGTTCGCGGGCGGTGGCCAGGCCGATTCCGGAGGCGCCGCCGGTCACGACCGCGGCGAGGCCGGCGAACTCGGGTGCGGGTGCTGTCATGGGGGTCTGCTCCTGTGTCATCGGGGGGCCTGGGCGGTCATGGGTCATCGGGGGGCCTGGGCGGTCATGGTCTGGCGCTGCCTGCCGAGCCCTTCGCCTTCCAGCTCCACGACGTCGCCCGCGGCCAGGTAGGGGAAGCGGCCGGAGAGGGCGACCCCCTCGGGCGTGCCGGTCAGGACGAGGTCGCCGGGCTCCAGGGTCATGAACCGGCTGAGCCGGTAAAGGATTTCGGGGACCGGAAAGATCATGTCGGCGGTGCTCGAGTCCTGCCGCGCCGCCCCGTTGACCCGGCTGCGCAGCCGCACCGCCGCGGGGTCGAGCGCGTCGCCGGTGACCAGCCACGGCCCCACGGGCGTGAACGTGGGCGCGCACTTGCCCTTGGACCACTGGCCGCCCGAGGTGTGCAGTTGCAGCTCGCGCTCGGAGACGTCGTTGACGAGGACGTAGCCGGCGATGTGGGACGCGGCGTCGGCGGGCGATCCGAGGTAGCTCGTACGCCGCCCGACGACCACGCCGAGCTCGGCCTCCCAGTCCGTCATGGTGCTGCCGCGCGGGATGGTGACCGGGTCGTCCGGGCCGACCACGGTGTTGGGGTGCTTGAGGAACACCACCGGCTCGGTGGGCGGTTCGGCGCCGGACTCGGCCGCGTGTTTCGCGTAGTTCATGCCCACGCAGACGACCGCGGCGGGCCGGGTGAGGGGCGGGCCGTGGCGCAGCCCCCGGGCGCCCGGGAGTTCGGGCAGTGCGGTCACGTCGAGCGCGGGCAGGCCGTGCTCCAGGAACTCCGGGGTGATGTCCGGGGTCACTCCCCGCAGATCGAGGACGCGGTCGCCGTCGAGGACGACGGGGATCTCCTGGCCCGGGGGGCCGAGGCGGGCGATGCGCATGGTGCCTTCCTGAGGTGGTGCGGATGCTCGGGCGGCCGGCCTGCGGGCGGCCGGCCGGCTGCTGCTTCAGCGGTAGGTGCCGGTCGAGGCGTGCAGTTCGGTGACGGTGGTGGCGGCGAGGTCCCGCCCCCGGGTCTCGGGGCCGAGGGCCACCGCGACGCCGCCGATCAGGCATGCGGCGATGACGAAGAGGGCGACGCCCCAGGAGCGGTCCCCCGCCGCGGCGACCAGGGCGACGGCGATGAGCGGGGTGAGCCCGCCGGTGACCGCGCCGGCGACCTCCCGGTACAGGGCGAGCCCGGTGAACCGGGAGCGGGCGGTGAACAGCTCGCTGTAGTAGGCGGCCTGCGGGGCGAACATGCAGCCCACCCCGATGCCCATGCTCGCCACGACGGCCAGCGTGACGGCGAGCGAGCTGTGCGTGTGGTCGATGATCCAGAAGTACGGGAAGACGAAGGCGGCCGAGAAGACGATGCCCGCCAGCGCCACCGGCTTGCGGCCGACGCGGTCGGTGAGGTGCCCGAAGAGGACGAGGGTCACGGCGGTCACGGCGGTGCCGACGGTGACCGCGAGGGGCCCGGTCGAACTGGACATCTCCAGCGTGTCGGTGAGATAGGCGGCCAGGAACGTCAGATTCAGATAGGCCACGACGTTCTGGGCGGTCTGCAGCCCGAAGACGACCAGGCCGGCCTTCCACTCGTGGCGCACGACGTCCCGCACCGGCGAGACCTGGTCCGTCTCGGTGCGCTCCTGGGCCGCCTCGAAGGCGGGGCTCTCGGTCAGCCGCAGCCGGATGACGAGCGCCACGCCGATCACGAGCACACTGGCCGCGAAGGGAATCCGCCAGCCCCAGGCCAGGAACTGGTCCTCGGGCAGCTGGGTGACCAGCGCGAAGGCGCCGGAGGCCATGAGGATGCCGATGTAGACGCCGATGCTGGGTGCCGCGCCGAACAGTCCGCGCCTGCGCGGCTCGGAGAACTCGGTGGTCAGCACGGCCGCCCCGCCGTACTCCGCGCCCGCGCCGAGCCCCTGGACCGCCCGCAGCACGACCAGCAGGACGGGCGCGAACACACCCGCCTGGTCGTACGTGGGCACGAGGGCCATGCCGACGGTGGAGGCGCCCATCACCAGCAGGGTGAGGACCAGGACGCGTTTGCGGCCGAAGAGGTCGCCGAGGCGTCCGAAGACGACGCCGCCGAGCGGCCGAACGAAGTAGCCGATGGCGAGCGTGCCGAACGAGGCGAGCAGCGAGGCCGTGGCGTCGAACGACGGGAAGATGATCTTGTTGAAGACGAGGGCCGCGGCGGTGCCGTAGAGATAGAAGTCGTACCACTCCAGGGCCGAGCCGACCAGTGAGGCCAGCAGGACTCGGCGGCGGTGCGCGGCGGCTGCCGGGGCGGGCCTGGCCGGGGTGAGGGTGGACATCGTCGTCCTCCGGGTGTGCTGGGACAGCGGGACGGGGGCGGTGACGTGCGGGTCGGGGCGGCTCGGGACCGGCGGTCAGGCGACACGCCGGTCGTCGATGGCGTCGGCGTCCCAGGCGATGCCGAGGCCGGGCTCGGACGGTGCGTGGGCGAGGCCGCCGTCGATCCGGATTCCGCGCTGCGTGACGGCGCGCAGCTGCGGGATGTACTCGACATAGCGGGCGTTGGGCACGGCGGCGGCCAGGCTGACGTGGATCTCCATCAGGAAGTGCGGGCAGACCTCGGCGTTGAACGCCTCAGCGAGGTGGGCCACCTTGAGCCAGGGCGTGATGCCGCCGATCCGGGCCACGTCGGGCTGCACGATGCCCGCCGCGCCGCGCTGCAGGTACTCACGGAAGTGGCCCAGCGAGTACATCGACTCCCCGACGGCCACCGGTACGGACGTCGAGGCGGCGAGCCGTTCGTGTCCCGCCACGTCCTCGGCGGGCAGCGGCTCCTCCAGCCAGCCGATGTCGTACGGCTCCAGCAGGGCGGCGCGGCGCACGGCCTCGGCACCGGTGAACGCCTGGTTGGCGTCGACCATGATGTCCAGTCCGGGGCCGACCGCCTCGCGCACGGCCCGGATGCGGGCGGCGTCCTCGCCCGGACTCGGCTTGCCCACCTTGATCTTGACGCCGGAGAACCCCTGCCGCTCGGCCTCGCGGGCACCGGCGACCAGCTCGTCCTCGCCGAGCTGGAGCCAGCCGCGCTCGGTGTCGTACACCGGTACCGCCGGCCGGGCGCCGCCCGCCACGCGCCACAGCGGCTCGCCCGCCCGCAGGCAGCGCAGATCCCACAGGGCGAGGTCCACGGCGGCGAGGCCCAGGGCGGTGAGCGCCCCCACCATCGTGGCCCGCGTGCTGTCGTACATCGTCCGCCAGGCGCCCTCGATCTCCCGGGAGTCATGGCCGGCGAGCGCGGGCAGCAGGTGGTCGCGCAGCATCGCCAGCACGGCCCGGCCGCCGGTGCCGATGGTGTACGCGTATCCGGTGCCGGTCAGGCCTTCGTCCGTCGTCACCTCCACGAAGAGCGTCTCCTGCTTGAGGAACGCCTGGGTGGCGTCGGTGCGCACCGTCTCCACCTCGATGTCGACGAGGTACGCCTCCGTCTTGATCACTTTTGCCACTGCTGCTCTCCGAGCCTTGTACGTGTAAGAGGTTGAAGTCGTGCAGGAGTTGAAGTCGTGCAGGGGTTGAGGTCGCGCAGGGGTTGAGGCCGCGCGCGGGACGCCCGTCAGGGGCGCGCCGCGTCGAGTGCGGCGACGAGCGCCAGGACGGTCCGGCACATGGGCACCGCGATCCCCCGGGCGTCCGCCCTGCGGACGACGGCGCCGAGGAGCCCGTCGTGTTCCATGGGCCGGCCGGCGAGGCGGTCGGCGAGCATCGAGGAGCCGGCCCCGGGCGGGCGGGCGTCGATCCAGGCGAGAGCCTCACCGGTGGCGTTCCCGGGCAGCCGGGCGCCCTCGGCCCGGCCCACCTCGGCCACCTCGGTGAGCATGGTGGCCGCCACGGCCCGTACGGCCGGGTCCGCGAAGACCTCGACGCGGCGGGAGGTGAGCGCGGTGACGGGGTTGGCGACGGCGTTGACCATGAGCTTGCGCCAGGCGGCAGTGGTGAAGTCGGCGACCGGGTCCACCCCGAGCCCGGTGCCGGCGAGCAACGGGAGGGCCCTGCGGGCCGGTTCGTCGTCGCCGATGACGAGCCCCGCCCCTTCGCCGCGCACCGAGACCCGGTTCCCGACGAGGCGTTCCGCGTTGAAGTGGACGAGCGCCGGGACCACTTGGCCGGGCGGGGCCCAGGGGGCCGCCTGCTCGCGGTGCTCGACGCCGTTCTGCGCGACGACCACCACGGTCCCGCCGCCGACGAGCCGCTTCAGCCAGGCGCGGGCCGCGTCCCCCTGGTGCAGCTTGGTCGTCACGAGGACCCAGGCGGCCGGGCGCGCCCTCGCCGGGTCGTCCTGCCAGTGCACCCGCGCCGTGCGGGTGCCCCCGTCACCGGTCTGCTCGATGCAGCGGACGGGCGCCGAGCCCGGCCGTCCGCAGAGCGTGACCGGATGCCCCCGCAGGGCGAGCCGGCCCGCCAGGGCGAGGCCGACGGCTCCCGGGCCCACGACGGAGACCGGACCGGCTGCGGACACCCCATGCCCAGGCACACTCACACCTCCACGGTTCATATAGGAAACTGTGTGGAGTTGCAGAATGCTATAGGTTTCTCGGGAAAACAACCCCCCCGCATTCGCCCGCGCCCCCTCGCGCATGGGCGCCCGGACACGCCGAAGGGCCGGTGCCGGCCTCTTCCGAAGCCCGCACCGGCCCTGCGCGGGCCGCCCGTCTCCCGCTCGCCGGGCGCCCCGCGCCCTCAGCAGCCGATCGGCGCCGAGCCCACGGCCACATCGTCGAACCACAGG
Organism: Streptomyces sp. 130; assembly: GCF_007096885.1. Lineage (GTDB taxonomy): Bacteria > Actinomycetota > Actinomycetes > Streptomycetales > Streptomycetaceae > Streptomyces. Next base: position 94,895 of record NZ_VJNO01000012.1, read on the forward strand.
GTGTCGTCGCCGACCCCGTAGCTCTCCCAGCCGAGCCGCAGGGCGGTGGGCCGGGGCGGAGTGGTCCGCGAGAGCCACTGGTCGTCCACGTCACGGGTGGGTTCGCCGTCAGCGTGCAGACCGGGCACCTGCTCGTCGTTCAGCCAGGTGTCGAGCCCGGGCGCCGAGGTGTCGACCGCGAACCGCAGGCACTGCCAGCTGCCCGTCGGCAGGGGCCTGCTCAGCCCCACCCCGGTCGGGCTCTGGGCCGGGAGCGTCGCGTCGTCGGTCTCCCGGTTCCACTGGAGCGCCCCGTTCTGCCCGCCGATCCGCAGGGCCTTGCCGCCCTGGGAGCTGTCGGGCATCGACACGAAGGCGACGTGCGCCGCCGGGAGCGCCGTGGTGTGCCGCACCCACATGCGCACGTACAGCACGGGGCCCACTGACGACAGGTCCGCGGTGGAGGCCACGAAGGCGTGGTTGCAGTAGCCGGCCTTCCCGTCCAGCCGCAGCGAGCGCGTGCCGCTGTGCGCGATCGCGGTGTCCACGGCGGCGGTCCCGGTGCCCTGGCAGTCGGGCGCGGTGAACCGCCAGTTCCCGGCGGGGGCCGGCCCCGCTTGGTTTTCGAAGTCGTCGCAGACCACCGCGTCACCGCACTCGGCGGGGGGCGGCGTGGTGGGCGGCGGTGTCGTGGGAGGCGGCGTGGTCGGGGGTGTGGTGCCGTCGCCGCCGCAGGAGACGCCGTTGAGGGCGAAGTCGGTGGGCGCGGGGCCGCCCGACTGCGAGGTCCCCTGCACCCCGAAGGAGACGGTGCCGCCTTCGGCCACCGCCCCGTTCCAGGCCGTGCTGACGGCGGTCACGGCGTGGCCGGTCTGCGTGACCGTGGCGTTCCAGCCGGAGGTGATGTGCTGGTCACCGGCGTACGTCCAGGTCAGCCGCCAGCTGCTGAGCGCCGGGCCCTCGTTGGTGACACGCACCTCCGCGGTGTAGCCGCCGGTCCACTCGTTGGCGGTGTAGTCGACGTCGCAGCCGGGCGCGGACTCCGCCGCCGCGGCCGGCCCCCCGGCGGGCATGGCGACGAAGAGCGACAGGGCCAGCGCCGCGGCGGCACCGGCCGCGGTCCAGGGTCTGCGCGGTAAGCGGCGGGGGTGGATGGTCATGTGCGCCTCCTCGGGGGCGTGGGGAAGTGGTGGGAGCGCTCCCATGTATGACAGCGAGTTGACGGAGCACTGTCAATACGATGACGCGGCGGGATTTCCGAGCGACCCGAAAGTTTCGCCGCACGAGCCTCTTCCGCGAAGCCCCGGCAGCCTCGCGCGCCGGCACGATCTTCCGGCGCACGGCCCCCCACGCCGCTGACGTGCGAAGTTGCGGCCCAAGCCCGTACAACAGGAGACCGACGCTTTCGAAATAATTGCCGAAACCATTGACAGCCACCGGGGCGGCCCAAAAACTCCGTGCTCAGGCCCGGCCGCGCCGCCCGTGCGGCCGGAACTCCCTTTCCTGGAGGACCCCTTCATGCGTCTCCGATTCCACCGCCGCCCGGCCGCCCTGGCGGCGGGGCTCGTGCTCGCCGCGGCGAGTTCCCTGGGCCTGACCGCCACGGCCGCCGCCCCGGCCCAGGCCGCCGCCTGCAACGGCTACGTGGGCCTGACGTTCGACGACGGCCCGTCCAACGACCACACCCCCGCCCTGCTCAACGCCCTCAAGCAGAACGGTCTGCGGGCCACCATGTTCAACGAGGGCCAGTTCGCCGCCTCGTACCCGGCGCAGGTGAAGGCCCAGGTCGACGCGGGCATGTGGGTCGGCAACCACAGCTACACCCACCCCCACCTCACCCAGCAGAGCCAGGCTCAGATGGACTCGGAGATCTCCCGGACCCAGCAGGCCGTCGCGGCCGCCGGCGGCGGCACACCGAAGCTGTTCCGGCCGCCGTACGGGGAGACCAACTCCACCCTCAAGGCCGTCGAGGCCAAGTACGGCCTCACGGAGGTGATCTGGGACGTCGACTCGCAGGACTGGAACGGGGCGAGCACCGACGCGATAGTCCAGGCCGTGTCGCGCCTCTCCAGCGGCCAGGTCATCCTGATGCACGAGTGGCCCGCCAACACCCTGGCCGCCATTCCGCGCATCGCCCAGTCGCTGGCCTCCCGGGGCCTGTGCTCCGGCATGATCTCGCCGCAGACCGGGCGGGCCGTCGCACCCGACGGCAGCAGCGGCGGAGGCGACGGCGGGAACACCGGCGGCTGCACCGCGACCCTGTCCGCCGGCCAGAGCTGGGGCGACCGCTACAACCTCAACGTCTCCGTGACGGGCTCGTCCAACTGGACGGTGACCCTGCGCCTCCCCTCCCCGGAGCGGGTGCTCACCACCTGGAACATCAGCGCCTCCTACCCCAGCGCCCAGGTGCTCGTCGCGAAGCCCAACGGCAGCGGCAACAACTGGGGCCTGACGATCCAGACCAACGGCAACTGGACCTGGCCCACGGTCTCCTGCGCCACGGGCTGAACTCCCCCGCCCCCATGGTGAAGCGCCCCGCACCCGCGTGCGGGGCGCTTCGCCGTCCCGGGCCGGGGTGAGCTACCGGAAACCGGTCGTTCACCCCGCCGTGGACTCCGGTGAAACAACCGCTTCCTAGCGTCTTCGCCCATGGACGCGACGCTGGATACGACGCTGTATACGCCCCCGGACACAGCGCGGGGCGCCGACGCGGCGCCCTCCCCCTCACTCCGCGAGAGGGTGTACGGGCAGTTGCGCGCGGCCGTGCTCGACGGCGGGTTCGGGCCGCGCGAGCGGCTGGCCGAGACACGGCTCGCCGCACGCTTCCGCGTTTCCCGGACCCCGGTGCGCGAGGCCCTGGCGCGCCTGCTCGCGGACGGCCTGATCGAGCGCGGGGACGGCGGCTTCTTCGTCACGATCCCCGACCTGGCACAGCTGCGCGACCTTTACGAACTCCGGGTCACCCTGGAACTGCGCGGCATCGCCCGGGCCATCGACGACCCGTCCGTACGGCATGATCCGGCCGTCCTCGGGGCCGAGCTGGACCGCTGGTACGCCATGCGCGAGCGGCCACCGGACCCCGATCCCCGCTTCGTCGTCCAGGACGAGCGCTTCCACGCCGAGCTCTCCCGCGCCTCCGGAAACCCCGCGCTGACCGACGCCCTGGTGACCGTGGGCGAGCGCATCCGCCGCGTCAGGATGTACGACTTCCTCACCCCGGACCGGGTCGGCACGACCATCACGGAGCACATCGCCATCATGGAGGCCGTCCGCGACGGGCGCCTCGCCGACGGACACCGCGCTCTGCACGCCCATGTCGGCGACTCCATGGCCGTCGTGCTCGAACGGGCCCGCCGCGCCATGACGCAGATGGCCCTGCACGCCGCCCACGTCTGAAACCCCGGCGGCCGACGGCGTCCGCCCCGTCCTCAGCACGGCCCTCCCCCGCTCACCGCTCCCCGAGAGGCTGCCCATGAGTACGACCGAACGCGCGACGTCCACCCCGCCACCCGCCGCCGGGAGCCGCGCCACGAGCGAGACCCTGGAGGACTACACCCTCCGCTTCGCGCCCCGGAGTTACCGCCGCTGGACCCCCGCCGTCGTGGCCACCACCGCCCTGGGCGGCATCGCCTACATGGCCGACTTCTCGATCGGCGCGGGCATCGGCCTGGCCCACGGCACCGGGAACGCGCTGCTGGCCATCGCGGTCGCCGCCGTCGTCATCTTCGCCACCGGCTTCCCGCTGGCCTATTACGGCGCCCGGTACAACCTCGACCTGGACCTGATCACCCGCGGCTCCGGCTTCGGCTACTACGGCTCGGTCCTCACGAGTGTCATCTTCGCCAGCTTCACCTTCATCTTCTTCGCCCTCGAAGGCTCGATCATGGCGCAGGGCCTGGAACTGGGCCTCGGGCTGCCGCTCTGGCTCGGCTACCTCCTCTCCACTCTGCTGGTCATCCCGCTCGTCGTCTACGGAATGTCGGCGCTCACCAAGCTCCAGGTGTGGACGACGCCCCTGTGGCTGCTGCTCATGGCCGGCCCGCTGGTCCATCTGGTCGCCACCGACCCCGGCACCGTCGACCGGTTCCTCTCGTACGCCGGAACGGACGGCGAGGGCGGCATCGACACCGCGTCCGTGCTCCTCGGTGCCGGCGTGTGCCTCTCACTCATCGCGCAGATCGGCGAGCAGATCGACTACCTGCGCTTCATGCCGCCGAAGACCGGGGCGAACAGGCGCACCTGGTGGGCCGCCGTGGTCATGGCCGGACCCGGATGGGTGGTGCTCGGCGCGCTCAAGCAGGCCATCGGGGTGTTCCTCGCGGTGTACGTCATCGCGGAGGTCGGAGCCGACGCCGCGCCCGAGCCGATCCAGCAGTTCCGGGGCGCCTTCGACGCGATGCTGCCGTCCTGGCTGGTCGTCCCGCTGGCCGTGGTCCTGGTCGTCATCAGCCAGATCAAGATCAACGTCACGAACGCCTACTCCGGCTCGCTCGCCTGGACCAACTCCTTCACCCGGGTCACCCGCCACTACCCGGGCCGGCTGGTGTTCGTCCTGGTCAACCTCGGCTTCGCACTGGCGCTGATGGAGGCCGACATGTTCAGCGTCCTCAACGACATCCTCGGCTTCTACTCCAACTGCGCCATCGCCTGGATCGTCACCGTCGCCACCGACATCGGCGTCAACAAGTACCTGCTGCGGATCTCACCGCTCCGCCCCGAATTCCGCCGGGGCATGCTCTACGCGGTCAACCCCGTCGGGGTGGTCGCCTTCACCGCCGCCTCCGGCCTGTCGATCGCGATGTACTTCCACGCCCTCGGCGGCACCCTCCAGCCGTACTCCCCCGTCGCCGCCGCCGTCATCGCCTTCGTGCTGACACCCCTGGTCGCGTACGTCACCAAGGGCCGCTACTACCTGCGCCGCACCGACGACGGGCTGGACGAGCCGATGCTGGACGCGGACGGGAACCCGAGCGCGGTGACCTACGACTGCCATGCCTGCCACCAGTCGTACGAACGCCCCGACGTCGCCGCCTGCGCCACCCATGACGCGGTCGTCTGCTCGCTCTGCCTGAGCACCGACGGCGTGGGCGGCCATGTGCTGCCCGCACAGCCGCCCCTCGCCTGAACCCCGGTCCCGCACCCAGGAGTTGCCGTCATGTTCGACACCCTGCTCATCGCCAACCGCGGAGAGATCGCCTGCCGGGTCATCCGCAGCGCCCGAGCCCTCGGCCTGCGTACGGTCGCCGTGTACTCCGACGCCGACCGCACCGCCCCGCACGTCCGCCTCGCCGACGAGGCCGTGCGCCTCGGCCCCGCCCCGGCCGCCGAGAGCTATCTGCGGGCGGACGCGGTCCTGGAGGCCGCCCTGGCCACCGGGGCCGGGGCGGTGCACCCCGGCTACGGCTTCCTGTCCGAGAACGCGGCGTTCGCCGCCTCCGTGGAGGAGGCGGGCCTCGCGTTCGCCGGCCCCACGCCCGCCCAGCTGGAGGTGTTCGGCGCCAAGCACACCGCACGGGCCGCGGCGCTCGCGGCGGGGGTGCCGCTGCTGCCCGGCAGTGGGCTCCTCGCCGACGAGGAGGAGGCCCTGCGCGCGGCGGAGCCGACCGGCTATCCGGTGATGCTGAAGGCGACCGGCGGCGGGGGCGGCATCGGCATGCAGGCGTGTGCCGGTCCCGCCGAACTGCGGGACGCCTTCGCCCGCGTCTCGCGGCTGGCCCGGGGCAGCTTCGCCGACGGCGGGGTCTTCCTGGAGCGTTACGTGGAGCGCGCCCGCCACGTCGAGGTGCAGGTCTTCGGGGACGGCGCCGGGTCGGTGGTGGTGCTCGGCGACCGCGACTGCTCCCTTCAGCGCCGCAACCAGAAGGTGCTGGAGGAGGCCCCGGCACCGGACCTGCCGCCGCGCCTGCGCTCCGAGCTCCACACCGCTGCCCGCCGGTTGTGCGCCTCGGTCGGCTACCGGTCGGCCGGGACCGTGGAGTTCGTGTACGACCCGGTGCGCGGGGAGGCGTATTTCCTGGAGGTCAACACCCGCCTCCAGGTGGAGCATCCGGTGACCGAGGAGATCCACGGCGTCGACCTGGTCGCCTGGATGCTGCGACTGGCGCGAGGGGAGAGCGGCTTCCTCACGGAACCGCCCGCCCGGGGCCACGCGGTCGAGGCGCGGATATACGCCGAGGACCCGGCGCGCGACCACCGGCCGAGCTCCGGCCTGCTGACCCGGGTCGGATTCCCCGCCGGCGTACGGGTGGACGGCTGGGCGGAGACGGGGCAGCACGTCTCCACGGCGTACGACCCGATGCTCGCCAAGGTCGTCGCGACCGGTGACACCCGTGCGGAAGCGTTCGCCCGGCTGGCCGAGGCCCTGGAGGCAACCGTGGTGGACGGGGTGGAGACCAACCTCGGGCTGCTGCGCGCCGCCTGCCGTGAGCCCGTCGTGCTCGCCGCCCGGCACACCACGGCGACCCTGGCCGGGCTGCGCGACCCGCGCCCCCGGATCGACGTGGAGCGCGGCGGCGCGCAGACCACGGTGCAGGACTGGCCGGGGCGTACCGGCTACTGGGAGGTCGGCATCCCGCCCGGCGGCCCGATGGACGACCTCTCGTTCCGCCTCGGCAACACGGCCGTCGGCAACCCGGAGGGCGCCCCCGGCCTGGAATGCACGCTGGAGGGGCCCGCGCTGCGCTTCTCCGCGCCGGCCACCGTCTGCGTCACCGGCGCCCCCTGCGCGGTCACCGTCGACGGCCGCCCCGCAGCCATGTGGGAGCCGGTCGAGCTCGCCGCCGGGCAGCTGCTCGACGTCGGCACCGCCCAGGGCCCCGGGATGCGCACCTACGTCCTGGTGCGCGGCGGTCTCGGCGTACCCGCCTACCTGGGCAGCGCCGCCACCTTCACCCTCGGTGCCTTCGGCGGCCACGCGGGCCGCGCCCTGCGCACCGGTGACGTGCTGCGGCCCGCCCCGCCCGGCACCGGCGCCCCGGCGCCCGCTCCGGTCCCGGCCGCCGCGCGCCCGCACTTCGCCCCGCACTGGCGCATCGCGGTCAGCGAGGGGCCCCACGCCGCACCGGACTTCCTCACCCGGGACGGCATCGCGACGGTCTACGCAACGCACTGGAAGGTCTCCGCGCAGTCCGCGCGCACCGGGGTGCGCCTCGTCGGCCCCCGCCCCGAGTGGGCCCGTCCCGACGGCGGCGAGGCGGGGCTGCATCCGTCCAACGTGCACGACACCCCGTACTCCGTGGGCGCGGTCAACCTCACCGGCGACACCCCGGCCATCCTGGGCCCCGACGGGCCGAGCCTGGGGGGCTTCGCCTGCCCGGTCACCGTCGTGCGCGGCGAGCGCTGGAAGACCGGGCAGCTCCGGCCCGGCGACACCGTCCAGTTCGTGCCCGTCACCGAGGAGACCGCCGACGCGCTGCGCCGGACCCCCGCGCTCCTCACGCTGCCGGCCCCCGCCGGCCCGGACGGCGACGACGGTGTGCTCGGCCGCCGCCCCGCCACGGACACCACCCCCGAAGTCACCTACCGGCGGGGCGCCGACGACAACATCCTGGTCGAGTACGGGCCCATGACTCTCGATCTCGGCCTGCGCATGCGGGTGCACGCACTCGCCGAGCACCTGCGGGCGCTCGCGCCGCGAGGGCTGGTCGACGCCACGCCGGGCGTACGCTCGCTGCATCTGCACACCGATCCGGAGGTGCTGCCCCTGCGCACCCTGCTCGGTCTTCTGCGCGAGTCCGAGGAGGAGTTGCCGGCCACCGCCGAACTGCGTGTGCCCAGCCGCGAGGTACACCTGCCGCTGTCCTGGGACGACCCGACCGTGGACGAGGCCATCGACCGCTACGCGGCCTCGGTGCGCGGGGACGCCCCCTGGAATCCGTCCAACATCGAGTTCATCCGCCGCGTCAACGGGCTGGAGAGCGTCGAGGACGTCCGCCGCACGGTTTTCGACGCCCGCTATCTCGTCCTCGGGCTCGGTGACGTCTATCTGGGCGCCCCGGCCGCCACTCCGCTCGACCCGCGCCACCGCCTGGTGACCACCAAGTACAACCCGGCCCGGACGTGGACGGCGGAGGCCGGGGTGGGCATCGGCGGTTCGTACCTGTGCGTCTACGGGATGGAGAGCCCCGGCGGCTATCAGCTCATCGGCAGGACGGTCCCCGTGTGGGGCGGTCTCCGCCCGCCCCGCTCGTTCGCCGACGGCAGGCCCTGGCTGCTGCGGTTCTTCGACCGGATCGTCTGGCACCCGGTCGATCCGGCCGAACTCCTGGAGATCCGGGGCGACCTCGCCTCCGGACGTACCGCACTCGACATCCGCCCGGGGGTCTTCTCGCTCGTGGAGCACGAGGCGTTCCTGCGGGCGAACGCCGCGGACATCGCTGCCTTCCGGGCCCGCCAGTCCGCCGCCTTCGAGACCGAGCGGCGCGCCTGGGAAGCGGCGGGCGAGTTCGCCCCGCGCGCCGAACCGGAGCCGTCCGCCGCGGGCGCCGCTCCCTCGGCCCTCCCCCCGGGCTCGCGCCTGGTCGAGGCCCCGCTGAGCTCCACCGTATGGAAGGTCGCGGCAGGGCCCGGCACCCGGGTCGAGCCGGGGCAGGCCCTGCTGGTGCTGGAAGCCATGAAGATGGAGGTCGTGGTGCGCGCCCCCGGGCACGGAGTCGTCACCGAGGTACTCGTCACCCCCGGACAGCAGATCGACGCCGGCACCCCGCTGGCCGTCGTCGCACGAGAGGAAGCAGCGTGACCGAGAGCTGCGCCGCACGCGTCACCGCCGCCTACCGCCGCATCGCCGAGGCAGACCGCCCGGAGGTGTGGATCACCCTGCGTCCGGAGGAGGACGTACGGGCGGAGGCGGAGGCCCTGGACAGCCGGCTGGCCGCCGGTGACCCCCTGCCCCTCGCGGGCGTCCTGGTCGCGGTGAAGGACAACATCGACGTCGCCGGGCTGCCCACCACGGCGGCCTGCCCGGCCTTCGCGTACATCCCGGAGACGGACGCGCCCGCCGTACGGCGGCTGCTGGACGCGGGTGCCGTCGTGCTCGGCAAGACGAACCTGGACCAGTTCGCCACCGGTCTGGTCGGGACCCGGAGCCCGTACGGCGCCGTGCGCAACGCCCTGCGCCCCGAGAGGATCGCCGGCGGTTCCAGCTCCGGATCGGCGGTCGCCGTGGCCCTCGGCATCGCCGACATCGCGCTCGGCACCGACACGGCCGGTTCCGGACGCGTCCCGGCCGCCCTCAACGGCATCGTCGGTCTCAAGCCCACGCTGGGCCTCGTCCCCACCACCGGGGTGGTCCCCGCCGCCCGCCCCTACGACGCGGTCACCGTGTTCGCACGCACCCTCACGGAGGCCCAGCGGGCCCTGGGCGTCATGACGGGACCGGACGAGCGCGACCCGCGCAGCCGGGTCTGGCCCGACGACGTCCGTCTGGCCGCCCCGCCCCGGCCCCGGGTGGCGGTCCCCCGGGACGAGGACCTGACCCCGCTGTCGCCCGGAAGGCGCGCCGCGTTCGCCGCGGCGGTCGAGCGGCTGGAGGCCGCGGGCGTGACGACCGCCGTGGTGGACGTGTCGCCGCTGCTGCTGGCCGCCCGGCTGCTCTACGACGGCGCCCTGGTCGCCGAACGCTACGCGGCCGTCGGCGAGTTCATCGCCCGCGACCCGTCCGCCGCGGACCCGACGGTCGCCGGGATCATCCTCGCCGCCGCCGCTCTGCCGGCCCACGCCCTGGCCGCCGACCAGGCACGCCTGGACCGGTACCGGGCGCCGGCGCACGGGATTCTCTCGGGCTGCGACGCGCTGCTGCTGCCCACCGCTCCCTGCCACCCGGACATCGCCGAGGTGCTGGCCGACCCGGTGACCGTCAACTCGCGGATGGGCACCTACACCAACTTCGTGAACCTCCTCGACATGGCGGCCGTCGCGGTCCCGGCCGGGGAGGCCGACGGCGGTCCGTTCGGCGTCAGCGTCGTCACCCGCGCCTTCGAGGACCAGCCGGCCATCGACATCGCCGCCCTGCTCACCGGGGAGCGGCTGCCGGCCCCCCTGCCGGGCGGGGGCGTGGACCTCGTCGTGTTCGGTGCCCACCTGACCGGGCAGCCGCTCAACCACCAGCTCACCGGCTCCGGGGCCCGGTACGCCGGTGAGGTGACCACCGCCGCGTCCTACCGGCTCACGGCGCTCGGGACGGCCCCGCCCAAGCCCGGTCTCGTGCGCGTCGGACCGGAGCACGGTGCCGCGGTCGCGGGCGAGCGCTGGACCCTCTCCCCCGCCGCCCTCGGCCGCTTCCTCGCCGCGCTGCCGGCACCCATGTCGCTGGGCCGCGTCGAACTCGCCGACGGCGGCTGGGTCCTCGGCTTCCAGTGCGACCCGCACTCCGCGGCCGGGGGCACCGACATCACCGGGCACGGCGGCTGGCGGGCCTATCTGGCGGCGGCCGGGGAGGGGGCCGGGGCTGCGACCGGATGACAGGGCGGGGCCGGAGGGCCCGCGCCCAAGGGTCATTGGTCCCGGTTTCCCCGCCGGAGCGCGGGCATCACCCTGTGAGCCGAGCCCGGCCCCGCGCCGGGCGCCTCGGACCCGCACCGCCCAGTGGAAGCGAAACGCATGCCCTCTCAGCACCTGCCCCGGATCGACGCGGACGGCCTCGCGGACCTCGCCGTCGCGGCCTTCACCCGCGAAGTGTTCCTCACGCCCAAGCCGGGACTGCCGGACTGCCGCACCGCTCAGACCCCCGCCAACTCGGTGTTCGCCTCGCTCGTGGACGTCGGGGTGCGGCTCCACGGACCGCTGCGCGCCGCCGCCGGCGCCGGGGCGGACACCGGCCGGCTCGCCGCCGCCTGCCACGCGGCCCAGGAGCTGGTGCCCCACACCGCCGCCCTGCACGGGTTCGACGTGGCGGCCCGCGCGCTCTGCCTGCTCACGGCCGCCTGGGCCGAGGGCGCCGCCGGCCCCCGGGACGCCTGCACCCGGGCCCTCGCCCTCGACGAGCGGGTGGAACCGTCCGGCGGCCTCCGGGAAGGCCGCCGGGCGAACGCGCGCGACCTCACGAGGACCGATGCGGCGCTCTCCGCCGTGCGCGAGGGCCGGGCGCGGGGTCTCGCCGAGGAGACCGCGCAGCTCGACGCGCTGCTGACCCTGATGGCGGCCATGGACGACGAGCGCGTCGTACGCGACAAGGGACCGCTGGCGCTGCGGATCGTCCAGGAGGACGCCGCCGCGGTCCTGGCCGCCGGGGGCGCCGGAATGCCCGAGGGGCGCCGGCGCCTGGCCGAGCTGGACGAGCAGCTGACCCGTTACGGGATCTGCCCGGCGACCAGCGGCGCGCTGCACACCGTGGTGCTCTTCCTGGACTCGGTGGACAGCCGGCCGCTCATCGCCGCCGCCTGAGCCGGGGCGGGGCGGGGGCCCGGGAGAGCCACCCGGCGTACACCGAGTGGCGCCCCGGGTCCGCCGCCCCGATGCTGTTCCGGCGCCGCCCGTACACCCGCACCGAGAGGCCCGACATGCCCGTGGACGTCCCCCCTCCCGCGGGCAGCGCACGCGCACGTCTGGAACTGCAGGCGATCCGGGCGCTCCTGGACGCGCAGCGCCGGCGTGTCACCCGGTACGCCGAGCGTTACACGGCCGGCGCGCCCGGCGACGTGCCCCCGGCTCCCGCCACCGCCACTCCCCCGCCCTCCGGCCAGGACGTGCTCGACGCCCTCCCTGTGCCGGCGCTGCTGCTCGCTCCCGTGTTCGGCGACAACGGCGAGATCCGGGACGTCCTGCTCCTCGCCCGCAATGCCGCGGCCCGGCTCTTCGCCGACTCCCGGTTCCCCGGGGCGGCCCTGCCCCCGTGGACCGGGCCGGTTTCGCTGTTCGCACGCGTCCCGTCCCTGGCCGCCACGGCCATTCCGCGCATGCTGGCCGACGCGCACCGCCAGGGCGTGCCGCAGCAGAGCGACACGGTCGAATGGCTGCTGAACACCCGCACGGGGCCGGTCCGGATCAACGCGGAGGTCCGGATCGCTCCCTGTGGCGACCGCTTCCTGCTCACCTGGGAGCCGGGCGGCCGGCTCAGCATGGCCACCGCGGCCCAGCAGCTCGTGCGCACCTGCTGGGCGGAGTGGAATCTCGCCGACGACTGGGTCGAGCCGTCCCGGGGATTCCGCCAGGTGCTGGGGCTGGCGGAGGACACCCCGCTGCCCAGCCTGGCGGACCTGGCCGCGGCCACCGTCCCGGAGTGCCTGCCCACGCTGTACCAGACGCTGTACGACGTGGTGCTGCGCAAGCGCGTCACCACGTGCGAGCTGCGCTTCCGGGGCAGCGAGCGCGTCTTCCGCATGGTCGCCGAACCCGTGCGCATCGTCCCCGGCGGCCTGGTGTGGGCGCTGCGGACCGTCCTCACCGACGTCACCACGGACCGGCGCAGGCGGGAGGCGGCCCGGCGGGCCGAGCGCGACGCGCGCCGCGAGCACGAGCGCGCCGAGGCCGTCGCGGAGGTGGCCGGGGTCCTGCGCGACGCGGTGCTGCCCCACTTCCAGGACGAGCTGGACGGCTACGGTCTGGAGGCGGCGGCCGTCTACCGGCCCGACGCGCTCGGGGCCGGGGTCGGCGGCGACTGGTACAAGGCCCGCGGGCTGCCGGACGGACGTCTGCTGCTCGCGCTGGGCGATGCCCGCGGCCACGGCCTGGAAGCGGTCACCCTGATGGCCAAACTCCGTTACGCGCTCGCGGGACTCGCGTACACCGCGGAGCCCGTGGAGCGGCTGACGCAGTGGCTCAACGAAGTGGCCTGCGCGGACGACCAGGAGTCCACCGCCACCGCGATCATCGCCCGTTACCACCCCGAGCGCACCCTGTTCCGCTGGACCTGCGCGGGGCATCCGCGCCCGGTGCTGCTGCGGGACGGCCGCGCCGGTCAGCTGCCGGCGCCCGCCGGCGGGCCCGGGCTCACCCTGGGGGTGCTGCCGGGGACGTCGTACAACGCCACCGAGACGACTCTGGAGACCGGTGACATCGTCCTGATGTACTCGGACGGGCTGACCGAACGCCGTCCGGCCGACCCCGAGAAGGACACGCTCCGCTTCCTCGACGCGGCCGAGCGCTGCTTCCGGGCGTCCCCGCCGGGCCCGGGCCACGCCGGGCTCCAGGGCTACGTCGAACAGTTGGTGGCCCGCCTCGACGGCCCCCACCGCGCCGACGACGCGACGCTGCTGGCCCTGCGCCGTCCCTGACCCGTGCCCGGGCGGTGTCAGTGGGCTCCCGTAGTCTTCCGGCCACCACTCACCGCCTGGAAGGACCAAGAGAGTTGACTGGCCTGTCCACCTTTCCGCTGCCGTTCCACAGCCCCAGCTCCCGTTCGTCCGCGCCGCCGCGGACCCTGGGCGAGCTGGCGATGACCGCGTGCAGCGCGCACCTTCGGGCGAAGCCGGGATGGTTCGAGAAGATGCACGACACCGCCATAGCCGCCAATTGGGCGCGGGAGGCCGTCGACCAGGGCCTCACCGAGGCGCAGGCGCGCTATGTGCTGGCCGAACTCGCGCACTACGCACAGCTGCGGGACGCCCGTACCGGCATCGAGGTGTCCGCCGTGGACGGGGTCTGGCAGTCGGACACGCTCGTCGACGAGGAGCTGCGGTCCCGGCTGCGCGAGGCGGTCCGGGTGCTGGAGGAGGTCCCGGAGGCGGAGAAGGACTGGCACCCGGGGTCGGACGGCCAGGTGCTGGACCTGGTGCATCCCTCGCTGTTCTGCCTGGTACGGGACGTGAGCGGCGGCCCCGAGCGGGCGTGGGAGAACCCGACGGACCGCTATTCGGCGTACGAGTTCTCGGAGCGGTTCCAGTGGCTGCCCACGGACGCCGACGTCAGCGCGGACGGCGAGGCCGTCTTCCGTTCGTACGTGAACAACGTCCACCCCGAGGACCACCGGGAGCTGGCCGCCGTCCTGCCGGAGCTGTTCGCCCGGATGCTCCCGCTGTGGGAGAACGTGCTCACCGATCTGCGCCGCCCGCGCCCCGTGCGGATCGAGGCCGACCCGTTCGGCTGGTACGACGACGAGCCGGAGTATCCGGACGAGGACGACTTCAGCGACGAGAAGGCGTACGAGGAGGCGGTCCAGGCGCACGAGGAGGCCGCGGACGACTGGTACGAGAACCGGAAGCCGGTCATCCCGGACGCCCCGGACTACACCCCGCCCGAGCTGCCGGAGGGGTTCGTCCCGGTCAGCCTGCGCGGGCGCCGGCTCCAGGTCATCGTCAAGCTGGCCACCATTCACCTGACGCCCGGGAAGCCGGAGTACGCCGAGGGCTCCTGGCACGTCGAGGGGATGCTGAACGAGCGGATCGTGTCGACCGCCCTCTACTACTGGGACAGCGAGAACATCACGGAGAGCCGGCTGAGCTTCCGTACCGCGGTCGAGGAGCCGGAGTACGAGCAGAGCGACGACGACGGGGTGCGCGGTGTGTACGGCCTGGAGAACGAGGGCCCGCTCAACCAGGTGCTGGGCTCGGCGTCGACCCCGGCCGGCCGCTGTCTGGCCTTCCCCAACGTCCTCCAGCACCGCGTCGGTCCGTTCCGCCTCGCGGACCCGGGCCGCCCCGGGCACCGTAAGATCCTGGCGTTCTTCCTGGTGGACCCGTCGGCGACGATCGTCTCGACGTCCGACGTGCCTCCGCAGCAGCCCTGGGCCGAGACCTCGACCATGACCCTGGAAGAGGCGAAGGGATACCGCGAAGAGCTCATGCGGGAACGCAAGTTCTTCGTGGCCGAGAACAACGAGCAGCTCTTCGAGCGGGAGTTCTCGCTCTGCGAGCACTGAACGCGTCCTCCGGCTCGCGCCCCGCGCGGGGTGCGAGCCGGAGGGGCAGGGGTCAGCGCAGTCCGGCGAAGAGGTCGTTCTCGGGGACGGGGGCGTCGGTGGTGTCCTTGACGCGCACGAAGGTCTCCACGCCCATCAGCTCACCGAACCGCTCCTTGCCCATCTTGAGGAAGAAGATGTTCTCGCCCTGGCTGGCGTGGGCGGCCAGGGCGTCGAACTTCTGGCCGCTGAACGCGGTGGTGTCGACCCAGGTGGTGATCTCGTCGTCGGGCAGGCCGATCTCCGCCATGGCGGCGGCCTCCTCGGGGTCGGGCTCCGGCAGCTCCTCGCCGAACTCGCGCATCGTCTCCCCGAAGCGCTGCATCGCCGAGCGCGGCATCGTGGTCCAGTAGACCTTCGGCGTCAGCCCGGTCATCTCCAGGGCCGCCATCGTGATGCGGTTGGCCTGGATGTGGTCGGGGTGGCCGTAGAAGCCGTTCTCGTCATAGGTGACGACCACATCGGGCCGGTAGTGGAGCATCAGCTCGGCGAGCCGCGCCGCGCCCTCCGCCACGGGCGTGCCCCAGAAGGAGCCGGGCGCGTCGTTGGCCGGCCAGCCCATCATCCCGGAGTCCGCGTAGTCGAGCGTCTCCAGATCGCTGATCTTCAGGACCTCGCGACTCGCCTCCAGCTCCCGGCGCCGCATCACGGCGACGGCCGCCGGGTCGTGCCCGGGGTCGCCCGGCTTCACGCCGCCCGGTCCGTCACCGCATCCGCCGTCGGTACAGGTGACCAGCACCGTGCGGATGCCTTCCGCCGCGTACCGGGCGAGCACGCCGCCGGTCCCGGTGGCCTCGTCGTCGGGGTGGGCGTGCACTGCCATGAGGGTCAGCGGCCGGTCAGTCATCACAGTCCTCCAGCGGAAACGAGCATGCGGGCGCCGCGGACCCGCCGCACCCTCGGTCGGTGCAACCTCCCGGACCGGGCCCGGTGTTCCCGGCAGGGCCGGTCGGACTGGCCGAAGCCCGTCGCCCGACCTCCTCGGCGGTGACATATTCATCAAGGAGGGTGGTGGACGCATGAGGGGGAGGCACCGAGAAATGACTGAGGTGGACCTTTCGGCCGGCACGGTCGAGTACCTGGACACCGGCGGTGAAGGGCCGGTCGCGGTCCTGCTGCACGGCGTGGCGATGGACGGCTCCCTGTGGCGGAACGTGGTGGGGTCGCTGCGTTCGGACTTCCGCTGTGTGGTGCCGACGCTGCCGCTGGGGGGCCATCGCCGGCCGATGCGCCCCGACGCAGACCTGTCGGTCATGGGCGTGGCCCGGCTGGTCGGCGAGTTCCTGGACCGGCTCGATCTGCGCGACGTCACGCTGGTGATGAGCGACTGGGGCGGTGCGCAGGCCCTGGTCTCCGAGGGCGGGGACGAGCGGATCGGGCGGCTCGTCATCACGTCGTGCGAAGCGTTCGACAACTTCCCGCCGGGCCTGCCGGGCAGCAATCTGTTCACCTCGGCGAAGCTGCCGGGCGGCATCAACCTCGCTTTCAAGCTGCTGAAGCTGAAGCCGATGCGCCGGCTGCCGGTGACCTGGGGCTGGATGAGCAAGCGGCCGGTCCCGCACGAGGTGATGAACGCCTGGTTCACCCCGTTGTGGACTTCCCGGGAGATCCGCCGGGACCTGCGCAAGTACGTGCTGGGCGTCCCGCCGAAGAGCGAACTGCTCGGCTGGGCGGAGAAGCTGCGCGACTTCGACCGGCCCGCCCTCGTCGTATGGGCGGCGGAGGACAAGGTGATGCCCCCGGAGCACGGACGCAGACTCGCCGCGCTCCTGCCCAAGGGCCGGCTGGTGGAGATCGAGGACAGCTACACCCTGATCCCCGAGGACCAGCCGGCGGAGCTCAGCGCCCATATCCGGTCCTTTCTGCTGGATGGCGGAGCCACCTCCTAGGCGCCCGGCCCATGGGGAAGACTGGGGCCATGAGCGAGGTCGTTTTCACGCGCGGGAGTGGCTGGATTCCGAGCGTGGTCCGCGAGGACGGTGTGCTGAAGCTGAGGCTCGGGGCGGGGGCGGATGCCAATCATGAGCCCCGCACGTTCACGGTTCCGGTCGGGGAACAGCACCTCGCGGTGATCCGGGAGGACCTGGGCCGGCATCTGCTGCTGTGGAGCGCGCTTCTTCCGCTGTGCGATGCCGCCGGAACGCGTGGCCGGCTCGACGAGGAGGCCGCGGTCGCGCTCCTGGACCCGGTCCTCCTCGCCGCGCCCGCCGATGTCGATGCGTACTTCCGGGGCATCCCCTGGGACAGGGGCCCGCTCATCGCGCACGGGGCCGGTATCGCGCCGCTCGAACGGGGCGAGGTCTGTGCGGCGATGCGCACCGCCACGGAGGCGTCCGACGCGGAACGGGCCCAGGAGTACAGCGCTCGACGCCGTCGCGCCGAGCGCGGCACCGTCCTCGGGCCGCTCGACGCGGCGGTTCTCAGGTACACGGGCCAGTACGCGCACGGCGCGACGATTCCGAAGCGGCTGCCCGACGCCGTCGACGCCGCGCTGCGGCCCGAGGTGCTGCGGGTGGTCGCCACCGCGGAGCACGCGTGCGCCGGCCTGCGGATCGGCCGCGACCCGCGCCGGGGCAGGCGCGGCACGGACAAGCGGGACTGGGAGCGGATGGCGACGACGGTCGAGTCGGCCGTACGCCGGGCCCACCCGGGGCTCGCCGACGAGGCGGTGCGCTCCGTGGGCTTCCTGATGTGCTCGGAGGCCGCCGACCGCGCCCGGAGCACATCCCTGGAAGCGTACGAGGAGGCCGCCGACGGCCGTACGGTGCTGTCGTTCGCCGACGACAAGGGCGCCGAGCAGAAGTGGCACCCGGGCAGCGCCCGGACGGCCGCCGTGGCGTTCTGGGAGTTCGTCGAGGACCGTGTCGGGGCGGACAACGAGGTCTTCCAGATCGAGGACGAGGAGAGGGGCGAGGCGATCCAGCTGTACTTCTACGCGGATTCCGCCGCCCGGATCACTGCCGTGCGCGAGGGCCGGGGCGGATCGGAGCCGGAGTACCGGGTCGAGTACGGCCTGGTCGACGGGATGAGCGGGTACCGGAGCCTGGTGAGCGCCTTCGTCCGTGGCGGCTGCGCGGCGCTCGACGGGCTGGGTCCGTGGATGCCGGACCACGCGGAGTTCGAGCGCGCGCGCCGGCGGCGGGCGGCCGGTGGCGCGCGCTGAGCTCAGGCCGGTCCGCCCGGCCCCACCACCGTGAGCAGGTCCACGACGAAGATCAGGGTCGAGTGCGGCGGGATGGCGGCGGAGGGCGACTGCCTGCCGTAGCCGAGCCGCGGCGGAACGATGATCTCGCGCCGGCCGCCGGGCCTCATGCCCCGCACGCCCCGGTCCAGGCCCTTGACGGCCTTGCCGCCGCCCACGGCGAACTTGAACGGCCGGTCCTGCTCCCAGGAGGAGTCGAACTCCCTTCCGGACGCGAACGCGACGCCGACGTAGTGGACCCGCACCACCCGGCCCGGCAGCGCCTCCGGCCCCTCCCCCACCACCAGGTCCCGGGTCACCAACTCGGTGGGCGCGGTGCCCTCCGGCACCCGGACCTCGGGCTTGGCCGGCTTGCTCATCATGGACCCCTTGCTCATCGGCGCGGTCACGCAGCGCGGTCGTGGCCGGCGAACACCGCGGCCATCTTCTCGGCGGACTTGAGCCCCGCTCCGGTGAGGACGACGACGGTCGTGCCGCCCGGGGCGATCTCACCGGACGCGAGGAAGTGATCGAGGGTCGCGGCGGCGACGGCGCTCGTCGGCTCCGCGTACAGGCCGCGCGCGCTCAGGGCGCGTACCGCGGCGTGGATCTCCGCCTCCGGAACGGCGTACGCGGCTCCGCCGGAGCGGCGGATGGCCTCCACCGCCTCGGGCAGCCGGACCGGGCGGGCGATGGACGCGCCCTCGGCGATCGTCGACAGCCGCTCGCCGCGCGAGCCCGGGGCGATGCCGTTGAACGTGTCGGCGATGGCGGCCCAGTGCTCGGGCTGCCCGACGAAGAGGCGCGGG
The DNA here is from genome assembly GCF_007096885.1 of Streptomyces sp. 130. Taxonomy (GTDB): domain Bacteria; phylum Actinomycetota; class Actinomycetes; order Streptomycetales; family Streptomycetaceae; genus Streptomyces. The sequence goes on from NZ_VJNO01000012.1 coordinate 113,694, forward strand.
CGTCTGGCGATCTGTCCGGCGTCGAGCAGTTCGCCGAACGCGAGGTCGCAGCCGATGACGTTGCTGCCGGCCCCGGCCACGAGGACCACGTTGTCGGGCGCGGTGAAGCCCAGGGACTCCCACATCTCGTAGGCGACGGTCTTGGTGCCCTGGAGGAACATGGGGTGCCAGTTGTGGCTGGCGTAGGCAATCCGCCGCGACTGCCGGACCGCCTCCTGCGCCACCTCGTCGCGGGTGCCTTCGACGAGCTCGATCTCCGCCCCGTACGCCCGGGCCTGGAGGATCTTGGCCGCAGAGGTGGCGGCGGGGACGATGATCTTGGCGCGGATGCCGGCGGCGGCGGCGTACGCGGCCACCGCGGAACCGCCGTTTCCCGAGCTGTCCTCGAGTACGGCCTCGACGCCCTGCGCCACGAGGTGCGAGATCATCACCGACACGCCCCGGTCCTTGAAGCTGGACGTCGGATTGAACCATTCCAGCTTGAAGTGGACCCGCCGGCCGGCCCAGTCGACCGGGATCATCGGCGTACAGCCCTCTCCCAGGCTCACCCGCCGGCCGGCCGGGACGGGGAGGACGGCGCGGTAGCGCCAGAGGGACCGCTCGGCGGTGTCGATCTGCTCCGGCCGCAGTCCCGTCGGCATGCTGACGGCGAGGGGGCCGCCGTCGTCACCCCGCCAGCGCGGCTCGTCCAGGGGGTAGCGCCCACCGGACCGGTCGAGCAGGACGGGGGCGGCGCCCGGAGGCTGTCGGTCGGTCATGGGCGGTCTTCGGCTCCCGTCACTCGGCGTGGACCCGAGGTTAGACGCATGGCCCGGACATGAACAGCACGTCCAGCCCCCCGGTCGGCCCGGAAGACGGCCGGGGCGGGCGGCCAGTGCCTCTTGCCGGGTGCCGGGACGGCGGAGTAGCGTCCGCGCCTACGCTGTCTACGGGGGGACGATCCACGGTGCGGCTGCTGGTCCTGGGCGGTTCGGTCTTCGTCGGGCGGGCGGTGGTGGAGGCCGCGCTCGGACAGGGCTGGGAGGTCACCACCTTCAACTGGGACCGCTCGGGCCGCGGCCCGGGCGGGGTGGAGCGGCTGACCGGGGACCGCACCGATCCCGCCGGCCTCGCCGCCCTGCGCGGGCGTTCCTGGGACGCGGTCGTCGACACCTGGGCCGGGCGGGCCGAGGCGGTGCGGGAGTCCGTGCGCCTGCTGGCCGGCAGCGTCGGCCACTACAGTTACGTCTCCAGCCTGATGGCCTACCAGTGGCCCGTGCCGAGGCCGCTCACCGAGGCGGCTCCGCTGCGCCCGCCGTCCTCCGGTTCGCGCACCGAGGACTACCCCGCCCGCAAGGCCGCCGCGGAGCGGGCGGTGGTGGAGGTCATGGGCGACCGGGCGCTGCTGTCGCGTCCCGGCCTGGTCCTCGGCCCGTGGGAGCACCCGGGGCGGCTGCCGAGGTGGCTGCTGCGGCTGGCCGCGGCCGCGGAGGGCGAGCCGGTCCTGGCACCGGGCAGCCCGGAGCGGGGCATCCAGTACGTCGACGTCCGGGACCTGGCGCAGTGGCTCCTGCACGCCGCCGGGCGGGGGCTCGGCGGGGCGTACAACCTGAGCTGCCCGCCCGGCCACGCGACGATGGGCGGTCTGCTGGACGCCTGCGCCGAGGTGACGGGAAGCGCGGGCCGGCTGGTGCGGGTCGACGAGCGGTGGCTGGCCGAAAGAGGTGTGGTCCCGTGGACCGAGCTGCCCGTCTGGGTGCCTGCCGAGGGCGAGGGCGCCGGGATCTACGACGTGGACCCGGCCGCGGGCATCGAGGCCGGTGCGCGCTACCGCCCGCTGGCGGAGACGGTGGCGGACACCTGGGCGTGGCTGCGGCGGATTCCGGCGGAGAAGCTGGGCCGGGCGGTGCGCACCGCCGAGTGGCTGCCGGCCGAGCGGGAGGAGCGGGTGCTGCGTGCCTGGCGGGAGGAGGAGGCGGTCCGCCGGGCGCGCTGAAAGGCGCCCGGCGGACCGCCGGCGGGGCTCAGCGCTCGGCGGCCTGCACGGTGTGCCGGAGCAGCAGCGCGGTGGTCACCGGGCCGACACCGCCGGGGACCGGGGTGAGGCCGCCGGCCCGTTCGGCCGCGGCCGGGTCGACGTCTCCGACGAGGCCCCCGTCCGGGGTGGGGTTGGTGCCGACGTCGATGACCACGGCGCCGTCACGGACGTGGTCGGCGGTCAGCAGTCCGGCGCGCCCGACCGCGGCGACCAGGACGTCGGCCGTACGGGTGACGGCCGCGAGGTCCGCGGTGCGGGAGTGGCAGACGGTCACGGTCGCGTCCCGGTCGAGCAGGAGATGCGCGGCGGGCTTGCCCACGACGGTGGACCGGCCGACGACGACGGCGTGCCGGCCCGCCAGCTCGACCTCGTGGTGCTCCAGCAGCCGGACGACGGCCTCGGCCGTGGCCGGGGCGAACGCCGGGAGCCCGGCGGCGAGCCGGCCGAGCGACAGCGGGTTGGCCCCGTCGACGTCCTTCTCGGGCGCGATCGCGGACGCCAGGTCCTCCAGCGCCGCACCGGCCGGCAGCGGCGTCTGCAGGATGACTCCGTGCACCTGCGGGTCGTCGCTGAGGCGGCGCAGGGTGTCGGCGACCTCGGTGGTGGTGGCCTGCGGGCCGAGGTCGACGACGTCGCACACCAGGCCGCACTTGACCGCCGCGTTGGCGATCGAGCGGACGTACCAGGCGCTGGCCCCGTCGTCGGTGGCGCTGACCACGGCCAGCCGGACGGGCCGGCCCCCGGCGGCCTGCTTCGCGGCGAGCTCGGTGGTCTCGGCGCGGATCGCGGCGGCGAGTTCCCGGCCGGAGAGGACGGCTGCGGTCACCGGTTGATCTCCTTGCGTACGGCGGTGGTGGTGGCGGCGGCCCGGGCCGCGACCTGGTCGGCAGCGGCGGCCCGGGCGGCGAACGCGGTGCGCGCGGCCTCGTCCTTGATGCCGCCGAGATTCACTTCGACGTTCACCTGGCCGGTGGTGGCGGCGGCCCGGATGGCCTCGGCCGCGGCGGCCACGTCGCTGAGCACGTTGCGGTTGCCGACCGGGAGCAGCAGTTCGGCGAGCCCGGCCAGCCGGTCGGCCAGCTCGACGGTGCGGGCGGGCGGTTCGGCGGCGCCGATCAGGGCGCCGGCGATGGCGGCCGAGCGGGCCGCCTTCTCCTCGTCGGTGGCCTTCGGCAGGCCGTAGGCCGCGGCGACCGCGCCGAACGCCGCCGCGTCGTCCTCGGCGAGCCGCAGGGCCTGCGCGCGCGCGTCGTCCGTCTCCGTGCGGACGCGGCTGATCACGGCCTCGTGCTCGGCGTACTTCGGCCCCTCGCTGTAGCGGGCCACCATGCCGAGCAGGGCGGCCGCCTGGGCGGCGTGCAGTGCGGCGCTCGCTCCACCGCCCGGCGCCGGGACGCGGTCCGCCAACTGCTGGAGGAAATCACCGATGGCCTGATCGCGCATGCGTGCTCCGTAGCAAACTGGATTGTGGTGTTGTCGCTGCGTCACCGATGGTACCGGCGGCAGCGGACGCCGTTTCAGCCGAGGTCGCCCAACTGCCGGGCCGCCGCGGCCCCGTCGGCCGCCGAGGTGAGCAGGGTCAGGTGGCGGGAGAGCTCGTGGACCGTGGTGTCGGGGACGACCGTGCGGTCGTAGTCCGCGTAGAAGACCGGCTCCGGGTCGGTGGTGGCGATCACCCAGAGCTGGCCGGCGTAGCGGGCGACGGGTTCGGGGCCCGGCTCGGCGGCGGCGTAGGGCTCGACGGTGAGTCCGGGCGCCGGTGTCCGGCCGGCCGGGGAGCCCCGCATCCGGCCGGGGACGATGTTGACGGTGACCGGGGACAGGCCCGGGTGCCACGCCGCGGCGGGCGCGTCCGCCGGCCGCTCGTCCTCCAGGAGGCGGCGCAGGCCCGGCAGTGTGAAGGGGGCGGCCGAGCGGGCCGCCCCCTCGGTCAGCCCGCGCTGGACCCGGCGGGCGAACTCGCCCAGTGCGGTTTCCTCGTCGAGGGCGGCGCGGACGGGGAAGCGGCGGCAGAACATGCCGACCAGGTCCCACTCCTCCTCACGGTCGCGCCCGTGGTACTGGTAGTTGGCCAGCAGCGAGGGCAGCCGCAGCGCCCTGCCGACGGCGAGCAGGCACAGAGCGGTCGTGGCGCTGGCCGCGGTGACGCGGGCGGCGCGGGCGAACGCGCCGAGGCGGCGCGGGAAGCCGGGGCCCGGGCGGGCGGCGACGATCCGGGCACCGCCCGAGCCGTCCTCGCTCTGGGCCAGCGGGGGCGCTGAGCCGGGGGCCGGCCACGGGGCGGACGGCTCGCCGACGACCCGCCGCCAGTGCGCCAGCTGCGCGGCGGTCGGCACCGTGCCGCGCACGGCCTGGGCGTCGGCGAGCCGCGGGTAGCCGGTGCGCAGCGGGGGGAGGTCCGGGGCGTCGGCCGCGTACACCGTCCACAGGTCGCGCCACAGGACGCCGGCCGACCAGGCGTCCCACGCCATGTGGTGGATCGTCAGGACGAGTACGTGGTCGTCCGGCGCGACCGCCAGCAGGTCGGCGCGCAGCGGTCCGGTGCCGAACAGGTCGAGCCGGTGGCCGGCCGCCTCGGCGACGGCGGCGGCCAGCCCGTCCGGCGTCGCCGTGGACCGGCCGAACCAGGGGTGCGCGGCCGTGGCGGGCGGGAAGCACTGCCGGATGCCGTCCGGTGTGCGCACCAGCCGCATCCGCAGCGGGTCGTGCCGCTCGACGACGAGGGCCAGCGCGGCCCGCAGGCGGCCGGCGTCCAGCGGGCCGCGGATCCGCCAGCTGTGGGTGAGGCGCCAGCGGCGGATCTTGTCCCGGCTGAGTCCCATCCGCTGCTCCAGGGTGAGCGGATGCGCCGCGGCGGGCCCGGCCGCGGTCCCGGCCCGGGTCGTGCTCACCACAGGACCGGGAGCTCGTGGATGCCGTAGATGCGCATTTCGTGCCGGAAGGGGATCTCGTCCGCCGGGACGGCGGGACGCAGTCCGGGGAAGCGGCGCAGCAGGGTGCTCAGCACGACGCGCATCTCCATCCGGGCCAGCAGCATGCCGATGCACAGGTGCGCGCCGTGGCCGAAGGCGAGGTGGCGGCGGGCGTCGCGGTGGATGTCGAAGCGGTCCGGGTCGGGGAATTCGCGGGGGTCGCGGTTGGCCACCGAGTGCAGGACCAGGACGCCCTGCCCGGCGCGGATGAGCCGGCCGGCGACCTCGACGTCCTCGGTGGCGACCCGGGCGACGCCCCCGGTGATCGACAGGTAGCGCAGCAGCTCGTCCACCGCGCCGCCGACGAGCGCCGGGTCGCGGCGCAGTTCGTCGAGCTGGCCGGGGTGCTGGAGCAGCGTCAGGACACCGAGGCCGATCATGTTCACGGTGGTGACGTGCCCGGCGACCAGCAGGAGCCGCGCGATGTCGACGGCGTCCTCGTAGCGGCACTGCCCGGACTGGACCTGGCCGACGACGAACCTGCTGAGCAGGTCGTCGGTGGGGGTGTCCATCTTGGTGCGGACGACCTTCTCCAGGTAGTCGCCGAGGTCGTCGATGGCCTGGTCGATCTGGCGGGAGGTGGACTCCTTGCTGAGCGCGGCCGCGGTGCGCTGCTGGAGGTATTCGTGCTCGTCGTAGGGCACGCCCAGCAAGCGGCAGATGACCAGCGACGGCAGCGGCATGGCAAGCGCCTTGACGAGGTCCACCGGCTGCTCGCGGGCGGCGATGCCGTCCAGGAGCTCGTCGGTGAGCCGCTGGACGTCGTCCTGCAGCTCGGTGACGCGGCGGCCGAGGAACTCCGAGGTGAGCATCTGCCGGAAGTGGGTGTGCTCCGGCGGGTCGTCCCGGATCATCCGGCTGAACGCGCGGACCAGCGGGTAGCCGGGGTCGCGCGAGTCGGAGCTGAAGCGGGCGGTGTCGGCGAGGATCGCCCGTGCCTCTTCGTAGCGGGTGACCAGCCACACGTCCTGTCGCTTGCCGACCGTCATCCGGGCGAGCGTCAGCGGTTCCCGCTCCTGCAGGGCGGTGTAGCCGGGCGGTGGGTCGAAGGGGTTGCTCCTCGGCATGGGGAAAGTCACGGACGGTCGTGTGTCCACGACGGGCTCTCCATCCTGTTGTCGGTGCGGTGCCGTCATGACGGGTCGAGAAGGCCGTCGAGGGCGCGCTGGACGTCGATGGCGGCCGAGGTGCGCAGTACCGGCACCAAGGGCAGCAGGCTGTTCATGTCACCGTCGATCAGGATGCGTCCGCTCAGCACGCCGCCGACCGGGTCGAGTTCGCCGCGCAGCATGGCGAGTTCGACCGGCCAGCGGTAATTGATCACGGCATGCGGAGTGGGGTGGCGGCCGAGCGCGCTGTCGGCGAGCCGGCCGTCCCGTATGTCGTCGTAGTACTCGACCGTTCCGTCCGGCCCCTCCTCGACCACGTGCTGGACGAGGGCGGTGGCCCCGGGCGCCTCGGGCAGGGCGGAGCCGAGGCGCAGCCGTTCGGCGATCCATTCCGCCGAGAGCAGTCTCATGGCGCCGCGCCTAGGAGAGGGACGCGAGGTCGAAGGACGAGGTACCGCCGATCCGCTCGCCCGGGGTGAACTCGATGTGCAGGCCGCGGGAGACCCGGGCCTCCCAGTTGTTCGGCTGGTCGACGTCGACGGACAGGCTCTTGGAGCTGATGCGGTAGTCGGGGAGGCGCTTGAGTACCTGCTCGACCATGGTGGTCGCCTCCGCCTTGCCGAGGCCGCCGCCGATGCAGAAGTGGATGCCCTGGCCGAGAGCGACGTGCCGGTTCGGCAGGCGGTCCAGCACGATCTCCGCCGGCTCGTCGAAGACCTCGGGGTCGCGGTTGGCGGGGGCGTACCCGATGGCGACGCGGTCGCCGGCCTTGATGTCCTTGCCGTAGAAGCAGACGTCCTTGGTCGCGGTGCGGGACAGGAAGGGCACCGGGCTGTAGTAGCGCAGGAACTCCTCCATCGCGGCGGGGAGCCGGGAGGGGTCCTCGATGATGGCCGCGCGCCGGTCGGGGTGGGCGCCGAGGTAGGACAGCGCGCCCAGGGCGAGCCGGGCGGTGGTGGCCATCCCGCCGATGACGAAGGTGAAGCAGATCTCCACCAGTTCCATGTCGGTGAACTTCCGGCCCGCGACCTCGGCGGCCAGCAGGTGCGAGACCAGGTCGTCCTTGGGGTCCGCACGGCGCGCGACGATGGTCTCGGTGGTCCTGCTGAGCAGCCGCGACCAGGCGTCGTTGAGGGTGAAGCGGTCCTCGCCGCGGACGTGCACGGCGTCGGCGAATATCTCGGCGTCCTCGACGGGCAGGCCGAGCAGGTCGAGGGTGGTCATCGCGGGGACCAGCTTGGCGAGGCCGTGGAAGAGGTCGGCGCGGCCGGTCTCGATCCACCTGTCGATGCACCAGGTGGTGAACTCCAGGAAGCGGGGCCCCATCTTGCGCACGGCCGTGGGCGAGAAGCGGGAGTTGAGCAGCTTGCGGTACTCCTGGTGCAGCGGGGGGTCGATCTCGATCGGCACCGCGCGCACGGGGGTGGCCGGCACCATCACTCCCGAGTACGGGCTCGCCCCGTTGGGCATCTCGTGGCGTGAGGCGAAGGTCTCGGGGTCCTTGGCCGCCGCGCAGACGGCCTCGTAACCGGTCACGAGCCACCGACCGCCGTGGTAGTCCCACCAGGTGACGGGTTCACCACGCTTGTGGAACCTGTCGTACCGCTCGTCCTTGACGAATTCACCGGCAGACATTTCGGTATCGGTCATTGCAGCTGGCCCTCACTCGGTCGATCTGGTCGCATACAAACGACAGGAAGGTAGGGAAAAGCCGTGCATTGCGGTGACAAAATTACGGTAAAGCCCGGACTCCAACGCGCATGGCTTCCGCGTTCCGCAGCTTTCGCAATAACGGGTATTTAAATGATGCGGCAGCGCCACCAGGGCACCGCAACCGTGTCAGATCTTCATTAGATTCACGCGCCGTCGCGGCACTGTCAATACGTGACCCGGCGTCAACTGCTGTGCAAAGACAGGTAATTTCACCCACCTGACCTGCACGGACGAGCGCCGGAGCCCGCCCCTGGCCACGCACCCCAAAGGAATGGCAAAACCTCCCAACCAGCACCCTTAACCCTTCCGTAACCTAATCGGAGGCGCCCAAAACGGACACCCGGGATTCGTTGACGACCGCATTGTTTGATCGTTGACAGTTTCTGGAGGGCCGACCTACAGTTGGCCGCGCCTCCCGCCGGACGACGATTCCGATTCACAGCGGGCAGTTTCTTCGCATCAATGGTCATTGGCTGTTCGTTCACTGTTTGGATTACATCCATTGACCCTGGGGAGGGGTTGGCGATGAGCAGCGCAGGGCGAAGTCTGCCGGGGATGCGTGTTCTCGGTTTCAGCGGACTCGACGGGGCCCGCAGGTTCAAACGCGACCGGCTCTCCGGGCTCACGGAGAGCGAGTACGCGATCTTCCAGGGGGCCGACGCGGCGGCCGGCCTGGTCGTCGGCGGCCGGGTGGCCGCGGCGGCGGCCGAAGAGCGGTTCGACGGGCTGAAGCACTCCGAGGCCTTCCCCGCGGCAGCCGCCCACTACTGCCTGTCGGAGGCCGGCATCGGCCCCGACGACCTCGACCTGGTCGCCCACTGCTTCTCCTACGAGCCCGAGCGCGACTTCTACCTCGGGCAGCAGGGCTACTACGGCGACCTCTACCGCGAGGTACTCGCCCCCGAGGCCAACCGGGCCGTCGCGGAGAAGGCGCTCGGCACGGATCTCGGCGGCCGGTTCCTGCCGGTGCCGCACCACCTGGCCCATGCCGCCGGCGCGTACCTCCCCAGCGGATTCGACCGCGCCCTGGTGCTGGTCTCCGACGGGCTGGGCGAGCGCCACTCGGCCACCGTGCTGGCCGCGGGCCCCGACGGCTTCGAGACCGTACGCGAGATCGGCGCGCACGACTCGCTCGGACTGCTCTACGGCCTCTTCACCCTCTACCTGGGATTCCGCTTCGGCGACGGCGAGTACAAGGTGATGGGCCTCGCGCCGCACGGCGACGCGAGCCGGTACCGCCGCGTCCTGGAACGCCTGGTGGAGCTCGCCGCGGACGGGACCTACCGCGTCCCGGTCCTGCTGGAGAACGTCACCGACCTCGACAAGGAGACCTACCGGCCGGCGCTCGCCGAGCTGGAGCGGCTGCTCGGCGGGCGCAGGGCTCCCGGGGCTCCGGTGGAGCAGCGGCACATGGACATCGCCGCCGCCCTCCAGGCGGTCCTGGAACGCGCGCAGCTCCACCTGCTGCGGGCGGTCCGCGCCGACACCGGGCTCGACCGGCTGTGCGTCTCCGGCGGTGTCGGCCTCAACTGCGTGGCCAACGGGGTGGTCCTGCGCTCCGGCCTGTTCGACCAGGTGCACGTACAGCCCGCGGCCGGGGACGACGGGGCGGCGCTCGGCGCCGCGCTGTACGCGGCCTGGCGGGCCGGCGAACGCCCGGAGCCGGGGCCCGGCACCTTGCTCGGCCCGCGCTACGGCGCCGAGGAGTGCGAGCGGGCCGCCCGCGCCGAGGCCGGGGTCCGGGTGACCGAGGCGGCCGGTGACGCCGAGCTGGCCTCGGCCGTGGCCGGGCTGCTGGACGAAGGACTGGTCGTCGGCTGGTTCCAGGGCCGGATGGAGTTCGGGCCGCGCGCCCTGGGCAACCGCAGCATCCTCGCCGACCCCCGCCGGGCCGACATGCGCGACCGCATCAACGCCCTGGTCAAGAAGCGGGAGTCGTTCCGCCCGTTCGCGCCCGCCGTGACGGCCGAGGCCGCCGCCGAGCTGTTCGAGCTGGAGCCCGAGGACGTACACACCTTCGCCGCGATGCTCTTCGTCGCGCATGTGCGGGACGAGCACGCCGCCCGGATGCCGGCCACCACCCATGTGGACGGCTCGGCGCGGGTGCAGACCGTCTCCCGGGCCGACAACCCCCGCTTCTGGGACCTGCTGCGCGCGTTCGAGGCCAGAACCGGGCTGCCGGTGCTGCTCAACACCTCGTTCAACGTGGCGGGGCAGCCGATCGTCCGCACCCCCCGGGAGGCGGTGGACACCTTCCTGGACGCCGGCCTGGACGCGCTGGTGATGGACCGTCTGATCATCCGCCGGGCCGGCGCCGCCGGTCCGTCGCACGCCGAGGAGAAACGTGCAGCCTGCTGAGGACGGGGCCCGGGGGGAAGGCGCTTCGTCGTTCCCGCTCGCCGCTCCACGACCGCTCGCGCCCGCGTACCGCAGGGCCCGGGTCCGGCTGGACGGCGTGCCGCCGGACACCGACCTGGCCGCCGCCGTCGCGGTGCTGCTGGCCCGTCACCAGGACTCCCCGCGCGCGGTCCTCGGCCGGATCGAGGCCGACGGTGGTGCGCGGGTGCACCGCGTCGGCGTGGACGTGGGACCGTCCGCCGGATTCGGCGACGTACGCGCCGCCGTCGAAAGCGCTCCGGCCGAAACGGCGGACGACGCCGACGACGGGCCCCGGGTGCTCGTCGGCCCGGTGGACGCGCGGGGCACCCGGTCCCTGCGCCGCCGGCTGTCCGGCTGCGACATCGCCTTCCTGGCCGACCGCGAGGGCGGGGCGCTGGTCTGCGACTACGACACCGACCTGTTCTGCGAGGCGACCGCCCGCCGGCTGGCGGAGCAGGTGCTGCGGGTGGCCGGACAGGGCGCCGAGGCGCCCGGGCGTCCCGTCGCCGGCCTGGACCTGCCCGGCGCGGAGGAGCGGCAGGCGCTGCTCGCGCTGGCCTCCACCGCGCCGTCCGACGGCCGCGCCACGCTGCACCGCCTGATCGCCCGCCGGGCCGCCGCCCACCCCGAGCACATCGCGGTGACCGCCGGCGGCCGTGACACGACCTACCGCGTGCTCGACTCGGCGGCCGACGCGCTGGCCGCCCGGCTGGTCCGGCTCGGGGCCGGACCCGGCTCCCGGGTCGGTATCCGGCTGCCCCGGTCGGCCGAACTGGTGGTCGCCGTGCTCGCGGTGCTCAAGACCGGCGCCGCTTACGTGCCGGTCGACCCGGACCAGCCGGCCGGACGCCAGCAGCGCATCGCCGACCTGGCCGGGGTGTCCGTCCTGCTGGTCCGCCGGGGCGACACCGCGCCGCCGCTGGAGGGCGTGGCGTGCGAACCGGTGGACACCGAGGCCCCGGAGCCAGGGACCGTGACGGCCGTCGCCGGGCCCGACGACCCGGACGCCCCCGCCTATGTGCTGTTCACCTCGGGCTCCACCGGTCAGCCCAAGGGCGTCGAGGTCCGGCACGCCAACGTCGTGCGGCTCTTCGACACCACACGGGAGCTGTTCGGCTTCACCGACCGCGACGTGTGGGTCAACGCGCACAGCTTCGCCTTCGACGCCTCGGTGTGGGAGCTGTACGGCGCCCTTCTGCACGGCGGCCGGGTGGTGGTCGCGGAACCGGCCGTCACCCGCGACCCGGAGGAGCTGGCCGCACTGGTCGAAGCCGAGCGGGCGACGATGCTGGCCCTGTCCCCCACTGCCTTCGAGGGCTTCCGTGAGGCGTCCTTGCGGGCCGGGCACGCGTTCGCGAGCCTGCGCCACCTGGTGCTGTGCGCGGAAGCGCTGAGCTTCGCCTCGCTCTCCCGCTGGTTCGACCGGTACGGCGACGAGCGGCCCCGGCTGTCGAACATGTACGGCATCACCGAGACCACCGTGCACAGCTCGTTCTACCCGCTCACCGCCGCCGACGCCGCCGACTCCCGGCGGCTGATCGGCCGTCCGCTGCCGGACACCGCCCTGTACGTCCTGGACGAGCGGGACCGGCCGGCGCCGTTCGGCGTGCCGGGCGAGATCTGCGTCGGCGGGCCCGGTGTCTCGGCCGGCTACCTCGTGGTGCCCGAGGGCACCCGCGACCCCTTCGGCCCCGATCCCTTCTCCTCCGTTCCCGGCGCGCGGATGTACCGCTCGGGCGACAGGGGGCGGCTGCTGCCGGACGGGCGGCTGGAGTACCTGGGCCGTATCGACCAGCAGGTCAAGATCAGGGGCCACCGGATCGAGCTCGGCGAGGTCGACGCCGCCTTCCTGGCGCTGCCGCACGTCCGCACCGCCCGGGCCTGGGTGGTGCGGCGGCCCGGCCGCCCGCCGGTGCTGGCCGCCGCGCTGGTGATGGACGGCCCCGGCCCGTACGACCCGCGGGAGCTGCGGACCCTGGCGGCCCGGCGGCTCCCCGGCTACATGGTGCCCGCCGCGGTCGTCCTGCTCGACGAGCTGCCCCGTACGGTGAACGGCAAGCTGGACACCGCGCGGCTGCCCGACCCCCTCGCCGAGCCGTCCGGCGGTGCGGCGGACGGCGCCGCCGACGAGACGGAGGACCGTCGCGTCACCCGGGTGCGGGAGGCCGTCGCCGCGGTGCTCGGCCGGCCCGTCTGTGGGCCGGACGACGGATTCTTCGAACTCGGCGGCGACTCCATCACCGCGGTCCGGCTGGTGGCCAGGCTGCGCGGCGAAGGCCTGGGCGCGGAACTGGCCCACGTCTACGCGTTGCGTACACCGCGCCGGATCGCCGAGGCTCTCACCGTCCTGGACGCCGGGCCGCGGGCGTCGGCCGCGCCGTTCGCGCTGCTCGCCGACGAGGACGTGCGCTGGGTGCCGGAGGGGGCCGAGGACGCCTTCCCGGCGACCAGGCTCCAGCAGGGCATGCTGCTGCACAGCGTCCTGGACGGCGAGCGGGTCTACCACGACGTGCTCAGCTACACCCTGGACGGCGCCCTCGACGAGGCCGCGCTCCGGGCGGCGTTCGCCTCCATGGTGCGCCGCCACCCGGTGCTGCGTACCGCGTTCGTGGCGGACGGGCCCCTCACCCCGCTCCAGGTCGTCCATCCGTCCGCCGCGCCGGACCTCGTCCTCGACGACCTCACCGGCCTCCCCGAGGACGAGCGCGAGCGGTGGCTCGAGGACTGGGCCGCGGCCGAGCGCGAGCGGCCCTTCGACTGGACGGAGCCCGGTCTGCTGAGGCTGTTCGTCCACCGGGTGGGCGAGCAGCGCTGGACGCTGTCGCTGTCGGTGCACCACTGCGTGCTGGACGGCTGGAGCGCCGCCTCCCTCATGACGGAACTGCTGGCCGCGCACGCCGCGGCGCTGTCCGGCGGGACGGCCGCGGGCCCGGCCGAGGGGCTCATGGGCCGCTACCTCGCACTGGAGCGGGCCGCCGAGAACGACCCGGCGCAGCGCGACTTCTGGCAGCGGTACCTGAGCGGCGCGGAGCCCTCCCGGCTGCCCGGCGGGCAGGCCGCGACCGGCGCCGCCGAGGCGCCCGTCGCGACGGTGACGGTGCCGGTCCCCGCGGCGTACGGCGAGCGGATACGGGCGCTCGCCCGCGCGTCGAACGTACCGGTCAAGACCGCCTACCTGGCCGCACACACCGCGCTGCTGGCCCTGGTCACCGGCCGGCCCGAGGTGGTGACCGGTGTCGTCACGAGCGGGCGGATCGAGGACGAGGGCGGTGACCGGGGCCTCGGCCTGTTCCTCAACACGCTGCCGCTGCGCGTGCGCGGCGGCGACCAGACGTGGCGGGAGCTGCTCGCCGAATCCTTCCTCAACGAGTCCAGGACCTCCCCCTACCGCCGCTACCCGTTCGAACGGATCCAGACCGAGGCCGGGCTCGGGCGGCTGTGCCCGACCGCCTTCAACTACACCGACTTCCACGTGTACGACGGCCTGGCCGCGCTCGGCATCCGGCTGCGGGACATCCGCTATCGCGAGGAGACCGACTTCGAGCTGCTGGTCACCGTCAACGAGGACCCGTTCGGCGACGGCGCGGCCGTCACGCTCGGCTACCGGACGTCGGTGCTCTCCGCCGGGCAGGCGCGGCGCTACGGCGAGCTGTTCGTCGAGCTCGTCCGGATGGCCGGCGCGCACCCGGACGAGCCGGCCGTGCGGAGCCTGGCCGGCCGGCTGGCCCGGCAGCGGCGGGGCGCCGCCCCGGCCGCCGGGGCGGCGCGGACCCGGCCGCTGCTGTCGCTGGTGGCCCAGCAGGTCCGCCGGGCGCCGTCGGAGGTGGTGCAGAGCCACGACGGCACCGACATGACGTACGGGCGGCTGGCCGCCCGGGTGTCCCGGCTGCGCGAGCAGTTGGTGGAACACGCGGTCAGGCCCGGCACCAGGGTGGCCTGCTTCCTGCGGCGCGGCCACGACCCGCTGGTCGCCCTGCTGGGGCTGTGGGCGGCGGGCTGCGTGTACGTCCCCGTCGACCCGACGCTGCCGCGGCGGCGGCAGGAGGCGATGGTGCGCGGCATCGGCTGCGGCTTCGCGCTCCGCTCGGCCGGCGTTCCCGCGGCGGACACCGCCTGGCAGGGCGGCGAGGTACTGCTGTCCGACCGGCCCGCCTCCGCGGCGACCTTCCGCAGCGGCGCGGCGGTGCTGTCGGACGGTCCCGAGGCGACGGCGGATCCGGCCTCGTGGCACGGCGCGGATCCGGAGGACGAGGCGTACGTGCTGTTCACCTCCGGTTCGACCGGCGAGCCGAAGGCCGTCGCGATGCCGCACCGGGCCGTCGCCGCTCTGATCGGCTGGCAGACCGCCCAGCCGGAGTTCGCCCGGCGGCGCCGGATCAGTCAGTTCGCCGCGCTGTCCTTCGACGTCTCCGTGCAGGAGATGCTGACCGCGGCCGTGGGCGGCGGAACGCTCGTGGTGGTGCCGGAGGAGACCCGGCGCGACCCGCAGGAGCTGCTGGCGATGTTCAACCGCGACGGCATCCAGACGGCGTTCCTCCCGCCGGTCGTGCTCCACCAGCTGGCGACCGTCCACGAGGCGCTCGGCGGCACGCCGAGGCAGCTGGAGACGGTGATCACCGCGGGCGAGGCGCTGGTGGTGAGCGAGGAGGTGCGGCGGCTGTGCGCGGCGGCGGGAGCCGTCGTGGTGAACCAGTACGGCCCCACCGAGACCCATGTCGTCACCGCCTTCCGGCTGGCCGGCGACCCGGCCGCCTGGCCGGAACGGCCGCCGATCGGGCGGCCCGTCGGCGGGGCGGAGGTGTTGCTGCTCGACCCGCTGGGCCGGCCGGTTCCGGACGGCACACCGGGTGAGCTGTACATCGGCGGTGCCGCCGTCGCCCTCGGCTACCTCGGCCCCGCCGGGCAGGACCCGGTGGCCGCGGGCCGCTTCGGTGAGCCCGCCGAGGGGCTGGGGCGGCACTACCGCACCGGCGACCTGGTCCGCGTGGCCGACGGCGAACTGGAGTTCCTGGGCCGCACGGACGGGCAGATGAAGATCCGCGGCCACCGCGTGGAGCCCGAGGAGCTCGCCTCGGTGCTGCGGCGCCACCCGCTGGTCGCCGGCTGCGCGGTCACCGCGGCACCGGTGCCGGCGGGGGAACCCGCGCTGGCCGCGTACGTGGTGCCCGCCGACGCCGGCGACGGCGGGCCGCTCACGGTGGAGGCGCTGCTGGAGCACGCCCGTGCGGAGCTGCCCGGTTATTCCGTGCCGTCGTACGTCGAGTTCCTGGACCGGCTGCCCCTCACCCGCAGCGGCAAGCTGGACCGGGCGGCGCTGCCCGCTCCGAGCCCCGCACCGGCCGGGGCCGGGGCCGCGGCGGCGACCGCCGCCGAGCGGCAGCTGCTGGACGTCTGGGCGGAGGTGCTCGGCCGCCCGGTCGGCTCCCCCACCGTGTCGTTCTTCGACGCGGGCGGCACGTCCCTGCTGGTCCTGCCCCTCTACCTGCGGCTGCTGCGCGTCCTTGACCGCGAGTTCGCGCTGCACGATCTGTTCCGGTTCCCGACTGCCCGGCGCTTCGCCGAATTCCTCGAAGCTTCCGGGCGGCGCGAGCGGACCGGTCCCGCCGTCGCTCCACGCACCACCACCCACCACCGGAGGTTCGCCCAGCGCACTCCGGACCAGATTCTCGCCGCTGCGCGGCGCAGCCGATCGGCTCGGGGACGGGAGAGCAACAGCCATGACTGACCACCAGACGGAGGTCGCGCCCACAGATGTCGCCATCATCGGAATGGCCTGCGACTTCGCGGGCGCATCCGGCCCCGAGGCGTTCTGGGAGCGCATCTGCGAAGGCCGCGAGCTGCTGACCCACTTCAGCGAGGACGATCTGCGGGCCGCCGGGATACCCGAGCGGCTGCTGGCCAACCCGGACTACATCCGGGTGAGCAGCCTGGTCGACGGCGCGGGCGACTTCGACGCCGACTTCTTCGGCATCACCCCCAGCGAGTCCCGGCTGATGGACCCGCAGCACCGGCTGATGCTCGAACTCGGCTGGCACGCGTTGGAGGACGCGGGCTACGACCCGTCCCGCTACCCGGGTGACGTCGGCGTGTTCGTCGGCGGCGGCCGGCACGCGTACCTGCGTTACATCGAGCCCGAGTTCGACCCCGAGGACCACCTCGACGGCTCGATCCGCGGCCTGCAGGCGGACATCGGCAACTACGGTGACTTCCTGGCGACCCGGATCTCGTACCGGCTGGGCCTGACCGGGCCGAGCCTGAACGTGCAGACCGCGTGCTCCACCGCGCTGGTGGCCGTCCACCTGGCGTGCCAGAGCCTGTTCCTCGGCGAGTCGGACATCGCCCTCGCGGGCGGTGTGAACCTGCACACCCCGCAGGTCAACGGGTACCTCTACGAGGAGGGTTCGATCTGCTCGCCGGACGGCCGGCTGCGCCCGTTCGACGCGGACGCCAACGGCTCGGTGTTCGGCAACGGCGGCGGCCTGGTCGTGCTGAAGCGGCTGTCGGACGCGATCGCCGAGGGCGACCGGGTGATCGCGGTCATCAAGGGCTCGGCGATCAACAACGACGGCTCGGAGAAGATGACCTTCACCGGGCCGAGCGTCGACGGCCAGGCCGAGGTGATCAGCCGGGCCCTGCGGGTCGCCGACGTCGACCCGGCGACCGTCGGCTTCGTGGAGACCCATGGCACCGGCACCGCGCTGGGCGACCCGATCGAAGTGGCCGCGCTGGTCTCGGCGTTCGGCCCGGCGGCCGACGACGCGGCGGGCTGCGCGCTGGGCGCGGTCAAGGCGCAGATCGGCCACCTGGGCACCTCGGCGGGCATCGCCGGCATCATCAAGGCGGCACTCGTCCTGGAGCGGGCGCAGATCCCGCCGATGGTCAACTTCACCAGCCTCAACCCGGCTATCGAGCTGGCCGGTTCGCCGTTCTACATCCCCACCGAGTCCCGGCCGTTCGAGGGGCTGCGCCGCGCCGGCGTGAGCGCCTTCGGCGTGGGCGGCACCAACGCGCACGCGGTGCTGGAGCAGGCCCCGGCCCCCGCCCCCGTACCGCGCGACGCCGAAGACGGGCAGGAGGCCCGGACCCTGCCGTTCGTCCTGTCGGCCCGCTCGGCCGACGCGCTGGCCGCGCTGCGCACCGCCCACGGCATGGCGCTGCGCACACGGCCCGGGCTGCGGGCGGCGGATGCCGCCCACGTGCTGGCGCGGGGCCGCAAGCGCTTCCGGCACCGCACCTTCGTCACCGCCGCCACCGTCGAGGAGGCCGCGGCCCAGCTGGCCTCGGGCTCGGCGGCGATCAGCGGGGTGGCTCCGGAGGCCGAACTGCCGGTGGTGTTCGCCTTCGCGGGCGAAGGGGGGCAGTACGCCGGCCTGGGCCACGCGCTGTACGAGGGCGACGCCACCTACCGGCGCACCGTCGACGAGCTGTCCGAACTCGCCCTGGACATTGCGGGTTTCGACGTCCGCACCCTGCTCTACCCCGAGCCGGGTGGCGAGGAGGCCGCAGCCGGCCGGCTGAGCCGCGCACGGTGGGCACAGCCCGCGATGTTCGTCTCCCAGTACGCGCTGGCCACCTCGCTGATCGCCGCGGGCGTCGTGCCGCACACGATGGTCGGCCACAGCCTCGGCGAGTACGCCGCCGCCTGCGTGGCGGGGGTGCTGAGCCCGTCCGACGCGCTGCGGCTGGTGTCCACCCGCGGGCGCCTGATGCAGGAGGAGACGCCGGACGGCGCGATGCTGGCCGTCGGTCTGGACGAGGACGAGCTGCGCGCGATTCTCCCCGGCGACCTGGACGTCGCGGGGGTCAACGCCGTGGGGCAGTGCGTGGTGTCCGGGGCGACCGGGGCGATCGACGCCTTCCAGGCGCACCTGGAGGAGACCGACCTGCGGCACACCCGGCTCGGCACCTCCAACGCCGCGCACTCGCGGCTGATGGAGGGCATCGTGGCGGAGTACCGGGCGCTGCTGGCGCGGGTGCGGTTCGGCAAGCCGTCGATGCGGATCGTCTCGACCGTCACGGGCCGGGAGGTGGGGCCGGACGAGATGGCCGACCCGGAGTACTGGGTGCGCCACATGCTCCAGCCGGTGCGGTTCCGCGACGCGGCCCGCACGGTGCTGGAGGGCGGCCCCGTCACCGTGGTCGAGGCGGGGCCGGGCCGGGCGCTCACCCGCATGTTCGAGAACTCCGGCGGCGCGGCGGAGAGCCGCCCGGTCACTCCGTGGATGCGCGACGAGTGGGCGCCGAAGACCACGGCGGAGCTGCTGGGCGCCGTCTGGGTGCAGGGCGGGCGGATCGACTGGGACCGGCAGTTCGCCGGTCTGGAGCCCCGCCGGGTGTCGCTGCCCGGCTACCCGTTCGAGCGTTCCGAGCACTGGATCGACGTCACGCGGGACCACGCCCCCGTCGCGCTGCCGGACCTGCGGCGCTCGTCCCGGCTCACGGGCTGGCTCCAGGTACCGCGCTGGCGGGTCGCGCCGCCGCCCGACGCCGCCCCGGCGCCGGCCGCCCCCCGGCGCGTGCTGCTGCCGCGGCCCGCGGTCTCCGCCTCCGCCGACGCGCTGGCGGCGGCGCTGGAGGCGGCCGGGCACAGCGTCGTGCCGCTGCTGCCCGGAGGCCGCCTCGAACTGGACCCGGCCGGCTCCCGGCTGGTGGTCCGCCCGGGCGACCACGACGACCTGCGGCTGCTGCACGGGCTCCTCGCCGGGGGCGCGTACGACGTCGACACGGTGGTCTTCGCCGGGCTTCCCGACCGGTGTGCGGGGGAGGGCCGGCTCGCCGGGCGCGTCACCGACGCGATGGAGCAGGGTTTCTGGCCGCTCGTCACGGCGGTGCGCGGCGTTGCCGCCCACCGCGGCGAGCGCGGTCTGGACGTCCTGGTGGTGACCGCCGACCGCCACCAGGTGGCGGCGGGCGACCCGGTCGACCCGGCGGCGGCGCTGCTGACCGGCCCCTGCCGGGTGCTGCCGCAGGAGTACCCGACGGTGCGCCTGGCCGAGCTGGACCTGTCGGCGGGTGTGGAGCCGAAGGCCGCCGCCGCGCTGGTGCTGGCCGAGCTGGGCAGGCCCCTGACGGCCCGCACCGTCGCACACCGCGACGGGATACGCCGGCTGCTGGCCCACGAGCCGCTGCCCGCGCTGACCGCGGGGCGGCCGTGGCGGGACGGCGGCAGCTATCTCATCACCGGCGGACTGGGCGCGATCGGCCTCGCCCTGGCCGAGGACGCGGCGGAGTCGGCCGGCGTCACACTGGTGCTGACGCACCGGTCGGCGTGGCCGGCCGAGGACGAGTGGGAGCGCGTGGCCGAGGACCCGGCCGCCTCGCCGGAGTGGCGGGAGCGGGCCGGGGCGCTGCTCCGGCTGCGCCGCGCGGGCGCGGCGGTGCGCTGTGTGCGGGCCGACGCCGCCGACCGCGAGGCGATGCGCGAGGTGCGCGAGCGCTACGGGCCCTTCCACGGCGTGGTGCACGCCGCCGGTGTGCCCAGCGGACGGCTGGCGGCGGTGCTGGACGACGAGCACGTCCGCCGGGTGATGGCGCCGAAGGTGGACGGCGCCCTGGTCCTGGACGAGGTGGTCGCCGACGCCACGACCGAGTGGACGGCCTACTGCTCCTCGATGTCCGCGGTGGTCGGCGGCCTCGGCCACACCGACTACTGCAGCGCCAACGCCTTCCTCGACGCCTTCGCGCAGTGGCGCACCGCGGCCGGGCGCCGCACCGTGTCGCTGGGCTTCGACGCCTGGACCGAGGGCGGCATGGCGGTCAAGGAGGCCACCCGCTCGCGCACCACGGCCGCCGCCGAGGCGGACGAAGAGGTCTGGCGCCCGTTCGCTCACCCGGTGTTCTCCGCACGCGCCGAAGGGCGGGATCACGGCGTCTTCCGGGGTGAGCTGCGGCAGGGCCGCGACTGGATACTGGACGAGCACCGGGTGGCCGGCCGGTCCCTGGTGCCCGGCACCGCCGTCGTCGAGTTCATCCGGGCCGCCGCCGAGGCGCACCTGGGCACCGCCGGCTTCGACATCACCGAGCTGGACCTGCTGCGGCCGCTCAGCTCCCCCGGCCCCACGCTCACCTTCACCGTGCGGGTGAACGGTTCCGCCGGGGACGACGAGGTGACGGTCACCGTCTCCGGCCTCGGTCCCGACGGGCAGTGGTACCGCCAGGCCGTCGGCCGGATCGAGCCCGGCACGCCGGGTGGCGCGCCGCCGGAGAGGCTGGTGATCCCGGCGGGCAGCGGTGAGCCGGGCAGCCTGCCGGGCTCGGACCTGATCGCCTTCGGCCCGCGCTGGGACAACATCGAGCGGATCTGGCGCAGTGGCGCGGACGAGCTGCTGCTCGACTGCCGGCTCCCGTCGCGGTTCGCCGACGACCTGGGCCGCTACGGAATCCACCCCGCCCTGCTGGACACGGCCGCCGGCGCGCTGGTGTCCGGGGTCAGCGACCGCGTGCACCTGCCGATGTCCTACGAGCGGATCACCGTGCACGCCCCGATGCCGGCCCGGATCGTCAGCCGTATCACGCACCGGGAGTCCGGCGAGAACGGCTCGCTGCTCTTCGACGTGCGCGTCCAGGACGAGTCCGGGCAGCCGGTCCTCGACATCACCGGCTACGCGCTGCGCGAGGTGGACCCCGGCCGGGTCGCGGCGGACCTCGGCGCCGGGGCGGACCCGGAACCCGCTGCGGCGGGCAACCGCAGCCTGGTCTCCACCGAGGCGGGCGACCTGAGCGCCCTGCGCATGGTGCCCGCCGAGCGGCCCGAGCCCGCCGCCGGCGAGATCGAGGTCGAGGTGCGGGCGACGGGCCTGAACTTCAAGGAGGTGCTGATCGCGGCGGGCGCCCTGGACGCACCCGGCCCGGACCACCGCTTCGGCCTCGAGTGCGCCGGCGTCGTGACCGCCGTCGGCGAGGGGGTGACCCGCTTCCGGGTCGGCGATCCGGTGATGGCGATCGGCGCGTCCTGCTTCTCCGACTACGTCGTGGTCCGCGACGCGCTCGCCTGCCGGATCCCGGCCGGGATGACGTTCAGTCAGGCGGCGTCCGTCCCGGTCGCGTTCACCACCGCCTACGACTGCCTGGTCAACGTCGGGGCGCTGGCGCGCGGCGAACGGGTCCTGGTGCACGCGGCGGCCGGCGGGGTGGGCCTGGCGGCCATGCAGATCGCCGCCCACCGCGGCGCCGAGGTGTTCGCCACGGCCGGGAACGAGACCAAGCGGAAGGTGGTCGAAGACCTGGGCGCCACCCTGGTGATGGACTCCCGCTCGCTGGACTTCGAGGCGCGGACGCTGGCGGCGGGCGGCGTCGACGTGGTGCTCAACTCGCTGGCCGGGGAGTTCATCCCGGCAGGCATGCGCACACTGCGCCCCCGGGGCCGGTTCGTCGAGATCGGCCGTCGCGACATCCTCGCCGGCACCCCGCTGGACCTCGGGCTGTTCGCCTCGGGGCGCACCTTCAGCGCGTACAACCCGGAGATCGACGGGGACGCGTGGGAGCGGGCCTGGCGCTCGGTGGTCGAACTCCTCCAGCAGGGGGCGGTCACCCCCCTGCCGGTGCGGACGTTCGAGGTGGACGAAGCCGACGACGCCTTCTCGTTCATGTCCCGGGCCCACCACATCGGCAAGGTCGTCGTGGTCCGGCCGGGTGGCAACGAGCCGGTGTCCGGCCACGGTTCCGAGGCCGGCGAGGCGGCCGGGACCGGGGGCATCACCGCGCGGCGCGGCGTGCCGGCGTTCCGCGACGCGCTGGGGGCCGGCCCCGCGCACGTCCTGGTCAGCCGGCGGGTGCTGGCCGCCACCGGTGACCAGTTCGTCGTGGCCGGCCACGTCCTGCAAGGCGGCGCGAGCAGCTCCGGCGTCCACTCGCGGCCCGAACTGCCCTACCCGCTCACCGCGCTGGAGGGCGACACCGAGGAGCGCCTGGGGGCGCTGTGGGGCGGTCTGCTGAGCATCGAGCAGATCGGGCGCGACGACCGCTTCCTCGACCTGGGCGGCGACTCGCTCTACGCGACGCAGCTGGTCGCCCGGATCAGGAACGCCTTCGGCGTGCGGGTGGCCCCCGCCGACATCCTCGGCGGGCTGAGCGTGCGCGAACTGGCGGAGCTGATCGACCGCAGGCTGACGACCGCCACCGAGGCGGGCGAATGACCGTGATCACCGGTCCCGCGGCCCCGGCGCAGCAGCGGCTGTGGCTGCTGGACCGGCTCTACCCGGACAACTGGTCCTATCACATCGAGAGTTCGCTGGACCTGACCGGCAGCCTCGAGATACCGGTCCTGCGGCGGGCGGTCGGCGACCTGGCCGCCCGGCACGAAGCGCTGCGGACCACCTTCGGCGAGGAGGGGGACGAGCTGGTGCTGCGGGTCGCCGACCGGGTCGTCCCCCGCTTCGAGTACGCCGACCTGAGCGGCGAGCCGGACCCCCGGCGGGCCGTCCTGGAGCGGTGCGCCGCGGCGCGGCGGGAGCCGATGGACCTGTCGGCGGGGCCGCTCTTCCGGGTCCTGCTGTGCCGTACCGGGCCCGCCGAGCACACGCTGACCCTGTTCATCCACCACATCCTGGCGGACGGCTGGTCGCTGGGCGTCCTGTGGGAGGACCTCGGACGGCTCTACAGCCGGCGGCTCGGCCCCGGACCGGCGCCGGAACCGGCCGGACTGCCCTACCACGAGCACGCCGCGCTCCAGACCGCTCGGCAGCGCACGCCGGAGGCGCGCGCCGAGCTGGGGCGGTGGCTTAAGCGGCTGCGCGGGGCCGAGCCGGACAACTCGCTGCGGACCGACACCGCCCGTCCGCCGGTGCCCTCCTTCCGGGGGCGGACGCTGGAGCTGGAGCTTCCGGCCGAGCTGGCCGCCGCCCTGCGGGAGGCCGCCAGGGCCTCGGGCAACAGCCTGTTCATGCTGCTGGCGGCCGGATTCGCGGCGGACCTCGCGCACTACGACCGGCGGACGGAGGTGGTCATCGCCACGCAGACCTCCGGCCGGGCGGACCCGCGCGTGGCGCGCACGGTCGGCTTCTTCGTCAACACCTTGCCGCTGCGCTTCGAGCTGGAGGGCGACCCGACGCTCGCCCAGGTGGTCGAACAGGCCAAGGAGGGGACGCTCGCGGCGTACGCGGCGGAGTACGTCACCTACGACCAGCTGGCGCAGGAGCTGAGCCCGTCGGGTGACCGCTCCAGGAACCCGCTGGCGCAGGTCGCCTTCCAGCTGATGAACGTGCCGATCCCCCCGGTCGTGTTCGGCGACCTGGCGGTGCGGCGCACGTGGGACACCACCTCGGCGGCGAAGTTCGACCTCAACGTGATGCTGGTGCCGGACCGGGAGGGCCTGCTGGGCCTGGTCACCTACGCGGTGGACCTGTTCGAGGAGGAGACCGTCCGGGAGATCTGGCGGACGTATCTGCACGTGCTGGGGCTGCTGGTCCGCGACCCGCAGGCCCGGCTGTGGCAGCTGCCGCTGCTGGACGGCGAACGGCAGGCCGAGGTCGCGGCCCGGTCGGTGGGCCCGGCCCTGCCGGCCGCCGGCCCGCCCGATCTGCTGGCGGCGCTGGAGTGCTGGTCGCGGCGGGACGGCGGGCGGACCGCCGTCACCGCGGCCGGGCGCCGGATCGGCTACGCCGAGCTGTGGTCCGGCTCGGGAGCGGTCGCGGCGGCACTGCGCGAGGCGGGCGCGGAGGCCGGCGAGGTGGTGGCCGTGGCCTGCGCGGCGCGGGCGGACACGGTGCTCGCCGTCGTCGGCGCGTGGCGGGCGGGGGCCGGCGTCCTCGTCCTGGAGCCGGGACCGCTCTCCGCACGCGCCGTGGACCTGCTCGCCGAGCTGAAGGTGACCACCGGTGTACTCGGCCCCGGCGAGCAGCCGCGCGTTCCCGGTCTGCGCTGGGTCGCGACCGGCGGCGCCGCCGAGGTGCCGCCGGGGTGGGCGGCCGGCCCGGACGCCACGGCCTACGTCGTCAGCACCTCCGGCTCCACGGGCCGGCCGCGCGCCGTCGCGGCATCGATGGGCGCGTTCGCCGGCCATGTGCTGCGCGGCGCGGCCGAGCTGGACCGCGACCGGGTGGTGGTGCAGGTGCCGCCGCCGAGCTTCGACCCGGGGATGCGGGACGTCTTCACCACGCTCGCGGCCGGCGCCGAGCTGGTGATCCCCGACGGCGTGGAGGACAACCCGGTGGACGCGGTGGCGTCGGTGCTGGCCGACGGCCGCGCCGACACCCTGCTCGCGGCGGTGCCCGGCGTCCTGGAGGCCGTCGCGCTGCAGCTGGACCGGCAGGGCGTCCGGTCGGCGCTGCGCACCGTCCGCTGCTGCGGCGAGGCGCTGCCCCGCTCGGTCGCCGAGCTGGTGGTGCGCGTCCTGGACTGCGTCCCGCACAACGACTACGGGCCCAGCGAGGCCACCATGGTGAGCGTTTCCGGGCGCACCGACCCGGCCCTGGTGCGCGCCACCACGATGCCGGGCGGGCGGCCGTTGCCGGGCGTCGGCGCCTGGGTGCTCGGCCCGGCGGGGCAGCTGCTGCCGCCGTGCTTCACGGGCGAGATCCACCTGTCGGGACCGCATCTGACGGCCGGGTACCTCGGCGACCCCGAGGCCACCGCCGAGCGGTTCGTCCACCGCCCGGGCGTCGCCGACGGCGAACGGCTGCACCGCACCGGCGACCTCGGCCGGTACACGCCGGACGGCCGCCTGCACTGGGTGGCCCGCGCCGACCGGCAGGCCAAGGTCCGCGGTGTACGCATCGACCTGGTCGAGGTCGAGACGGTGCTGAGGGGGCACCCCGCCGTGCTCGACGCGGTCGCCGCGCCGCACGGCGAGGGCACCCGGGCCAGGCTCGTCGCATACGCGGTCGCGCCCGGCGCCACCGGCACCGGGCTGCGCGACCACCTGCGGGCACGGCTGCCCCGGGGCTCGGTGCCCTCGGTGGTGGAGCTGATCGAGGCGATCCCGCGCAGCGCCCGCGGCAAGGTGCGGTGGTCGCTGCTGCCGGAGCCGCGCCCGGTGCGGGCGGGGTCCGCGCCGCTCACCGAGGCGTTCGAGGCGGAGGTCGCCGGGATCTGGCGGGAGGTCCTGGGCCGCGCCGAGGTGACCGCCGAGGACGACTTCTTCGACCTGCTCTCCGCGGAGGACGACTTCTTCGAGCTCGGCGGCCATTCGCTGGCCGCGATGCGGCTGGCTGCCCGGCTCACCGTGCTGGCCGGGCGGCCGGTGGCCGTCCAGGACGTCTTCGAGCACCCGACCCTGCGCGAACTCGCCGCCTTCGCACGCCCTCTGACGACACGCCCGACGGACCGGATGACGAGATGACGAACCCTGTGCCCACATCCCCTTCCTCGGACCGGGACGCCACCTTGCTCTTCTGCCTGCCGTACGCCGGCGGCAGCAGCATGGCGTTCCGCTCCTGGACCGGTGCGCTGCCCGGCTGCGAAGTCGTCACCACCGACTACCCGGGGCACCTGCTGCGCCCCGGCGAGCGGCTCGTACGGAGCATGGACCGGATGGTCGACCTGCTCTGCGGCGAACTGGCCGACCGCTGGGACCATCCGTTCGTACTGCTCGGCTCCAGCATGGGAGCGCTGGTCGCCTTCGAACTGGCGCGGCGGGCCGAGGCGGTGGGCCGGCCGCCGGCCGCCGTGGTGCTGCTGTCGTGCGCGGCGCCCAGTCTGCTGCCGCTGCTGCCGCCGATCGCCGGGCTCGGCGACGAGGCGTTCCTCGCCGCCTTCACCGCCCGCTACGGCGGTCCGGTGCACCACCTGCTGGACGACCCGGCCTCGCGCGATCTGCTGCTGCCGATCGTGCGGGCCGACATGGAGCTGTTCGAGGACTACGCCCGGTCGTGTCCCGCACCGGTGAGCTGCGACCTGATCGCGATCGCCGGCGCGGACGACCCGGTGGTGACCCCCGACTCCGCCCGCGCCTGGGGGGACTTCTCCAAGGGCCGGGTGGACAGCCTGACCGTTCCCGGCGGCCACTTCGTCGTCGAGTCGAACACCGCCGAGGTGACGGCCGTCCTGCGTCCCCTGCTCGACCGGCGGCTCCCCGCCGCCTGAGTCCACCCGGTCGCTCGGCCCCCAGGGGCGCGCCCGGTCCGTGTTTCCCACCCATCCCGGGCTCCCCGAGGCGCCCGCCAGCACCAGGAGACCCCAGATGCTGAATCTCGGACCATTCAACGCCGGGATGCTGGACAAGCAGCTCGTCGCCGGCCTGACCACGGGCATGGCAGCGGTGGACAAGGCCCTCTTGGCGGCCACCGAGACCGTCTACCGGCCGGTCACGGAGACCTCGCGCTACCTGCTGGACGCCGGCGGCAAGCGTTTCCGCCCGGCGCTCTCGCTGCTCGCCGCGCAGTACGGCGATCCCGGCGCCCCCGGCGTCGTACCGACTGCCGCCGCCTGCGAGCTGACCCACCTGGCCACCCTGCACCACGACGACGTGATGGACGAGGCGCGTCTTCGACGAGGCGTGCCGAGCGCCAACTCCCGCTGGGGCAACACGGTCTCGATCCTCACCGGTGACTTCCTGTTCTCCAAGGCCTCGCAGATACTCGCGGGCTTCGGGCCCGAGGCGGTGATGATCCAGACGGTGACCTTCGAACGACTGGTCACCGGGCAGATCAGGGAGACCCTCGGCCCGGGCGAGGACGACGACCCGCTCAAGCACTACTTCGACGTCATCGTCGACAAGACGGGCTCGCTGATCGCCACGTCCGCGCGGTTCGGCGCGCTGATGTCCGGAGCGGACCGCGGGATCGTCTCCGACCTCACCGAGTTCGGTGAGAACATCGGTGTGGCCTTCCAGCTCGCCGACGACATCCTCGACATCACCAGCGAGAGCGACCAGTCGGGCAAGACGCCCGGGACCGACCTGCGGGAGGGGGTGGCGACCCTGCCCGTGCTGTATCTGCGGGCCGACGCGGGCCCGCGGGACGCCCGGCTGCTCGAACTTCTGGACGGCGGCGTGACGAACGACGACCGGCACGCCGAGGCGCTGGCGCTGATGCGCGGTCACCGGGCGCTGGACCGGGCACGGCAGGACTGCACCGATTACGCGGACCGGGCCCGGATGCTGCTGAAGAGACTGCCGGCGGGGCCCGCGACCGACGCCCTCAACATCCTGTGCGACCTGGCGGTGCACCGGGCGCGCTGACCGCGCGGCCCCGCGCCGCGGCGTCCGGCCGGGCCGCGGCCGGCGCCGCCCCGGCGGCGCGGCGCAGATAGCCCGGGTACGCGTCACCGTCGGCGAACCGTTGCAGCAGCGGCGCAGTCCGCCGGTCGCCCCCGGGCATCGCGGTGAGCACGCGCAGCAGGTGGAAGGCCGTGTACGGGTGCACGTCCACGGCCTCTCCGGTCCCGCCCGCGTCCCCGGCGAGCAGCGCGTACAGCCGGTCGAGGGCCGCGGGCCACGGCCCGGCGGTCGGCGGCCCCGGGGGCAGCACGGCGAGCAGATAGCCCGCGAAGTGGGAGGCGAACTCGGGCATCGCGCCCAGCCGTTGTGCCACCCACGGCACCGCGTGGGCATCGCCGGCCCGCCCCAGCAGGGCGAGGGAGAAGCGCAGTTCGCGCCGGCGCACCGGGCCGTCCGCCACCGCGCGGTCGAACAGCACCCGCGGGTCGTCGCCGAGCGGGGTGAGGCCGGCCAGGACGGCGTCGCCCTCGCGCAGTTCGGTCTTGTGCGGCGCCAGGGTCATCCCGCGCGCGCCGAGGACGTCCTCGACCGCCTGCCGGGCCGAGTGCAGCCTGCCGGCCTCCGGCGCGAACACCTTGATGTCGTCCAGGTAGCGGACGAAGCCCAGCCCCTGGCCGCGCAGCAGCCGGTCCACGGGGGCGAGATAGAGGTTGCCGAGGATCGCGCTGGCGTCCTGGTCGTGCGGCAGGCCCCGCAGGGCCGAGCCGGCGGTGAGCCGTGTGAGGAAGTCCAGCAGCCCCTCGATCCGGTCGCCCGGCGCGTTCACGGCGGCGAGGTCGGCGGCCAGGACGGCGGTGTCGAAGTTCTCGAAGAAGCCGGACACATCGGTGTCGAGCAGCGCCCGGCCGCCGTGGTCGCGGTGCAGGGCGCGGGCGGCGCCCTCGAACCTGATCCATTCGCGCCCGCCGGAGTGCCGCCTGCGGCCCTGCGCGTCCAGCCGGTTGCTGAACACGTGGTCGTCGAGGGCCGCGTCGATGCGGGCGGCCATCCCGCCGACGAGGGCCGCGTAGACGACCCGGTCGGCGAGGCCGAGCAGCGGCACCGGGCGGTGGGCGCCGCCGCCCTTGGGCACCTGCGCGATCTCGAACGGCCGGGGCCGGTACCGGCCGTGGGCCAGGTCGGCGAGCAGGCGGGCGCGTACCCGCGGCCACCGCCCGGCGAACCGCGCCGCCGCGGCCGGGTCGGGCAGCGGGTCGGCGGCGAGCTCCGAGCGGACCTGGGCCCACGCCCGGTCGAGCGCCTCCGCGGACATCGCGGTGTCAGCGGACATCTCCGGGCACCTCCCCGAGGGCCGGCACCGGCGTGCCCCGGCCGGTCCGCCCGCGCAGCACCGAGCGCGGCACCTTGCCGAGCGCGTTGCGCGGCAACTCCCCCACCACCTCCACGAACACCGCCCCGCCGGTGCCCCGCACGCCGTCGGCCGGGAGGGAACCGGCCAGTTCCCGGGCCAGCTCCTCACCGGTCAGGCCCGGTGCCTCGCAGAACGCCGTCCACGCCGTCCCCCTCCCCTCCGGTGCGGGCCCGGCGACGACCACGCAGTCGTCGACCAGGGGATGGCGCAGCACGGCCTCCTCGATGCCGCCCGGGTGCAGGACGGCCCCGTCCGCCCACACGCAGTCGGCCGTGCGGCCCAGCACGTGCAGGGTGCCGTCCGCGCAGAGCCGGCCGACATCACCGATCGGGGTGTAGCCGTCCGGGGACGCCTCCGTGGGGACGGACAGCGGTGTGCGTACCAGCAGCTCCCCCACTTCGCCCTCCGGGACGTCACGGCCTGCGGCGTCCACGACGCGCACCTCGACGTTGCGGTGCGGACGGCCGCGGAAGCCGCCCCGTACGGCGCCCTCCCCCGGCCCCGTCCACGCGACCGGGCCGACCTCGGTCGCGCCGTAGCTCTCGTACAGCCCCACGTGCGGCAGTGTCCGCGCCAGCCACTCGCGCAGCACGAGGGGCACCGGGTCGGCGCCGACGCTCAGCACCTGCAGGGAGGTCAGGTCGTGGCGGGCCAGCACCGCCGGGGGCACCGCGCGCAACTGCCTCAACTGGGCGGAGACGGTGGCCCAGTGGGTGATGCGGCGCTCCTGGATCAGCGCCGGGACCTGGGCCGCGTCGAACGGCTCGTGCAGGTGGACGGTGGCGGCGGTGGCCGACGCGCGGCGCAGCTGGGCCTGGCCGGCACCGTGGTGCAGGGGCAGCGTGAGCAGCACCTGGTCGTTGTCGCCCATGGGCCGGCTGGCGGCGATGTCCCGCCGGTACTCCCGCTTCCTGCGCATCGAGTCGCGGTCCGCGGCGTTGGGGCGGGTGATGCCGCGGGCTGCCGCGGTGGTGCCGGAGGTGTAGAGCACCAGCGGCGCGTCGGTGAAGCTGACGCGCCGGGTGCCGGCGGGGCGGGCGAGCAGCCCGGCGAGGGTGTTCCGGCCGGAGCGCGACCACCCGGGGCCGGGGTCGACGGCGACCGGGACGAGGTCCAGCCCCTCCCACAGCGCGCCGTGCTGCCGGGCCTCGGCCGCCGGGTCGTCGAAGAGCAGCGCCCGGCTGCCGGTCCCGGCGAGCTCCTGCCGGGTCCGTGCGGCGTCCGCCGCGGGGTCGAGGACGACCATGCGGCGGTCGAGCTTTGCCAGCGCCAGGCCGGCCACGGGCCACTCGGCGCGCATCCGCATCCGGACCGCTACCGGGCCGGGGCCGGGCAGCAGGGCTGCCAGGGCGTCCGCCAGCCGGTCGGCCGCCGCGTCCCACTGGGCGTACGTGAGCGAGTCGCCGGGGCCGCGCCCGGCGATCGCCACACGGTCGGGGAGGACAGCCGCCCAGTGCTCCGGCCGGTTGTACGGCGCGTCAGCGGGGGGAAGGCCGGAGGTGAGCACAGGCATACTGCTCCCTTGTCGTGGGAACGGCGATGGACTGCGGACTTCACGAACTGACGCAGCCTATGCGACAACACGGCGGGACGATACTGTTACTGGCGCACTGCGGGCGATGCCACGTCAGACCGCCCTGCCAGACCGATCCCTCCGCGTCATTCCGGTTTCGATCACTTCTTTCGATCATTTCTAGGGGCGGCTCCTGATGCTGGAATCAGTTGACCGGTTCACCACGGTTGTCCATGTGCACACCATCGTCCGGCAGGACGGGCGGCTGCTGCTCAGCAGGCGTGCCCTCCAGCTCCCCGGCGGCGGCTGGTGGCAGCTGCCCGGCGGCCACCTGAACGCGGACGAGTCCGTCGCGGCCGGTGCGGTCCGGGAGCTGGCCGAGGAGACGGGCATCGTCGCCGAGACGCGGGACCTGGCCTTCCGGCACCTGATGCACCACCGCAACCGCGCCGGCGCCTCCCGCGTCAGCGTCTTCTTCGAGGCGCTGCGCTGGTCCGGCGAGCCGCGCAACATGGAGCCGGACCGCTGCTGCCGGATCGGCTTCTTCTCCGACGACGAGCTGCCCTCCCCGCTGCTGCCGCAGGTGGCCGGCGCCCTCACCGCGCTCCGCGAGGAGAGCGCGTTCTCCGTCGCGGGCTGGACCGACGAGCCGGCCCCGGTCGGCTGACGGCAGGAGGCCCTCCCGCCACCGATCGGCCGCCCGTCCCCCGCCCTGACGGGCAACAGGTGCACCACCCCGACGGCACCGGCCTCATCGAGTCCCCGCCGGGGCCCGAGGCTCCGGCGCAGTCCGAGGCTCCGGTCCCGGGAGGCCACCCGGGCGGGCCTCGACGCCCCCTTCCACGCGCCGGCCGGCGTCTTGGGCGGCTGACTCGGGGCGCCGCGTGGCCCACCGGGCGCTGAGGTGGCTCTCGATGTCGTTCCCGTCCGTCAGCAGCCGGGTGCGTTCCCCGGCGGACAGCAGGTCGGGCGAGGAGACGGGCCGTTCCGGGGCTGCCGCCGCCGCTCGTACGAGCCGTGCCAGCCGTTCCGCGATCAGCCCGGCCGAGCTCGCGTCGAAGAAACCGGCGGCGCGTCGAAGGAGGGCGCACCCGCCGGCGCCGCCCGGAACCGGCGGCCCATCAGCCCGGCGAAGCGGCCCACCCCTCGCGGCCGGAACCGGGAAACCGAACGGCGGGCGCCCGGCTCAGCCGGCCGCCGCTCCGTCGGTGCCGACGAGGCGGACGACCATCTCGTCCCACCCCGCCCGCAGCCGCTCGAGCGGCATACCCCGCTCGTTCAGCAGGTGGTGCACCACGGCGGGGTCGAGATAGCCGACAAGAGCCTGCGCGCGCAATTCGCAGTCCGCGTCCGGCGCCGCCTCGCGCAGCAGGAAGGCCACGTGGGCGACCAGGACGCGGTGCGTCGGGTGGGCGAGGCGGCGAGCGGGTTCCGGCTGGGCGGCGAGGAGCAGGTCGAGCTGCTCGCTGTGCCAGCGCAGCATCGCCGCGCCGAAGGCCCGCAGGCGGTCGGCGGGCGGTGCGCCAGGCCCCAGGGGTGGCGGGCCACTGAGGAAGTCGGCCTGCAGTCGCTTGGCGGAGTGGTCCAGGAGAGCCATGAGGAGGCCGGTCCGGTCGCCGAAGCGGCGGAAGACCGTACCTTTGCCGACCGAGGCGGCGGCGGCCACCGCCTCCATCGTCACCGCGGCAGCTCCGCGCTCCGCGACCAGCCGGGCCGCGGCGTCGAGAAGGCGGGCCCGGTTCCGCGCGGCGTCCGCGCGCAGGCACGGCCCGTCCGGGGCCGGCCCGATACCGAGCAGCCCGGACTCGTCCGAGGGCTCTTGAGGCATGGCAACGGTCGGCAGACTGCGGGACATGACAGCAGCGTAAAGCATCCGGACAGAATTGGACCGCGGTCCGGTTAGCCTGATAGACAGATAACCGGACCTCAGTCCGGTTCGCCGGAGTCCCCGGATACGACTTCTCAGCCCCTTGGAGCACCCATGTCCGTTCGCATCCTCGCGCTCGTCGGCAGCCTTCGCGCCGGTTCGCACAACCGCCAGCTCGCCGAGGCCGCCGTAAAGCTCGCCCCCGAGGGCGCCCAGATCGAGCTCTTCGAAGGGCTGGCCGAGATCCCGTTCTACAACGAGGACATCGATGTCGAGGGCGGCGTTCCGGCCGCCGCCGCCAAGCTGCGCGAGGCCGCGCAGAACGCGGACGGCTTCCTTCTCTTCTCGCCGGAGTACAACGGCACCATCCCTGCCGTCCTGAAGAACGCCATCGACTGGCTCTCCCGCCCGTTCGGCGCCGGCGCCTTCGGCGGCAAGCCGGTCGTCGTGGCCGGTACCGCCTTCGGCCAGTACGGCGGCGTATGGGCGCAGGACGAGACCCGCAAGTCCGTCGCCATCGCCGGCGGCAAGGTGCTCGAGGACGTCAAGCTCTCCATCCCCGCCTCGCTGACCCGGTTCGCCGAGACCCACCCCGCCGACGACGCCGAGGTCGCCGCGCAGCTGACCGAGGTCATCGCCCGCCTGCACGACCACGCGGGCCAGGCCGCCTGAGGCATCGCTTCGGCGCCATGGGCTGAGCGTCGGCCGACTCCGTACCGGAGCCGGCCGACGTTTTCGTTCCGTGCGGTGACCGGGCGCCGCGACGCACACCGCGCTCGCGCAGCGCCCGGTGGCCGGGTGCTGGTGGACGGCGGACGGCGGACGGCGGGCGGTTCCGGCGAACGGGTCGCCGACGGCGGCACGGAAGATACCGCCCGCGCAGAGGCGACCGGTCAGCGCCGCGCGCTCGCCGGCAAGAACCGGGCGCCGGCCGGGGCGGGAGCCGAGCACGGGGGTGCCCATGCGTCCCTGGCGGCCCCCGAGGGCCACGTAGAACCGAGCCGCGCTCGCGTACCCCGACGCCTCGGCCTCCACGGCGAAGGCGCGCACGTCCGCGTACTCGGCCAGGCCGCCCTGACGGGCCATCACGTCACGCAGTCGCTCCTCGCGGCAGGGCTTGAGGCCGGTGCGCGCGATGCGTTCGGCGGCGGCGGCCTGCTCGATGGTCCGCCGCAGTCCCCGTGCATCGGCCACCTCCCCGGGCGCGGGGGCCACGACCGCACCGCGCTTGGGGTGCCGGGTGAGCGGCCCTGGCCGGCGCCGTGGCGACTGCGGAGGCGCCGGCACGGCTGTGCACGGGCCTCGGCGGCAGCGCCGACGACCTGTTGCCGGAGATGTACGCAGGGCGGGGCAGAGCCCACCGCCCCAGGTCATCCCAGAAAGCTCAACCGCACCTGGCGCTCCGCGTTGTCGACGTTCGTGTCGACCAGGCACACCGACTGCCAGGTGCCCAGTTCCAGGCGGCCCGCGATCACCGGCAGGGTCGCGTGCGGGGGGATCAGGGCCGGGACCACGTGGTCGCGGCCGTGGCCGGGGTGGCCGTGGCGGTGCTGCCAGCGGTCGTCGGCCGGGAGCAGGGTGTGGAGGGCGGAGAGGAGGTCGTCGTCGCTGCCCGCGCCGGTCTCCAGGACCGCGATTCCGGCGGTGGCGTGCGGGACGAAGAGGTTGAGCAGGCCGTCGCGGCCCGAGGCCGCGCGGGCGAGGAACTGTTCGCAGTCCGATGTCAGGTCCGTGACGGTCTCCGTCGAGCCCGTCGTGAGGTGCAGGACCGTGGTGGTGAAGGCAGAAGGCATGGGGCCCATCCTGCCGTGGCCCACGGCCGGAACCGCTGAACGACGGGCGCGCGGGAAGTTCCGCGGACCCGCCGTAGTTGGTAGAAGCGTGAACGATATGGCGATGCGGTCGGTGGACGTCGTGGTGGCCGGCGCCGGGCAGGCGGGGCTGTCCGCCGCGTACCACCTGCGGCGCAGCGGTCTGGAGCCGGACCGCGACTTCGTGGTCCTCGACCACGCGCCGGCCCCGGGCGGCGCCTGGCAGTTCCGGTGGCCTTCGCTGACGTACGGCAAGGTGCACGGCATGCACTCGTTGCCGGGCATGGAGCTGACCGGTGCGGACGGGGAGCGGCCCTCGTCCGAGGTCATCGGTGCCTACTTCGACCGGTACGAGCGGGCCTACGGGCTGCGTGTGCACCGGCCGGTCGACGTCGGTGCCGTGCGCGAGGGCGAGGGTGGCCGGCTGCTGGTCGAGACGTCCGAGGGGGTGTACGCGACTCGCGCCCTGATCAACGCCACCGGGACGTGGGACCGGCCCTTCTGGCCGCGCTACCCGGGGCAGGAGACGTTCCGGGGCCGGCAGCTGCACACGGCCGGCTATCCGGGCCCGGCCGAGTTCGCCGGCCGGCGGGTGGTCGTCGTCGGCGGCGGAGCCTCCGGTACGCAGCATCTGATGGAGATCGCCGAGGTGGCGGCGGAGACGCACTGGGTCACGCGCCGCCCGCCGGTCTTCAGGGAAGGGCCCTTCGGGGCGGACCAGGGGCGGGCCGCCGTCGCCATGGTGGAGGAGCGGGTCCGGCGCGGGCTGCCGCCGCAGAGCGTGGTGAGCGTGACCGGGCTGCCCGTCAACGACGCCATCCGGCGGGCCCGCGAATCGGGGGTGCTCGACCGGCTCCCCATGTTCGACCGGATCACGCCCTCCGGTGTCGCCTGGGACGACGGCCGCCGCGTCGACGCCGACGTCATCCTCTGGGCCACCGGCTTCCGCGCGGCCATCGACCATCTCGCCCCGCTGCGGCTGCGGGAGCGCGGCGGCGGCATCCGGGTCGAGGGCACCCGAGCCGTACGCGACCCGCGCGTCCATCTCGTCGGCTACGGCCCCTCCGCCAGCACGATCGGTGCCAACCGGGCCGGACGCGCCGCCGTGCGGGAGATCGTCGCGCTGCTGCGGGAGGGGGCGGCTGCGGGGTCCGTGGGGGCGCCCGCCTTCGTCTGAACGCCGGGCAGGCGCTCACGCCCCTCATCCGCCTGCGCGGTTCCGGTTGAACTCCGCGACGTTCCGCTGCTGTTCCGCGTAGTCGTCCGTGAAGCGGGTGTCGCCCGGGGCCACCGTCACGAAGTACAGCCAGGGCCCCGGGGTGGGGGTGATCGCCGCGGTCATCGCCTGTTCGCCAGGGTTGCCGATCGGAGTGGGCGGGAGGCCCTTGTGGGCGTAGCTGTTGTAGGGGCTGTCGAGCTTCGTGTCGCCCGTGGTGGTCTCCAGTGAGCTGCGGTTCAACGCGTAGTTGAGGGTGGAGTCCATCTGGAGCGGCATCCCCCGGCCGAGGCGGTTGTGGATGACGCGGGCGACCTTGCCCATGTCCGCCTCGGTGTCCGCCTCGGCCTGGACGATGCT
Source organism: Streptomyces sp. 130 (assembly GCF_007096885.1). GTDB lineage: Bacteria > Actinomycetota > Actinomycetes > Streptomycetales > Streptomycetaceae > Streptomyces. The sequence continues at coordinate 149,157 of NZ_VJNO01000012.1, forward strand.
GGCGATGGTCACCGTCTGGTACACGGTCACGTCGTTGCGGCGCGCGCCCGCCGTGATGCGGCCGGCGCCGAAGTGCCGGCCCGCCGTCTCGGTCATGTAGCGCAGCAGGCTCTTCGGGGTGGTCGCGGAGGTCACCGGGTACGTCGCCGGGTAGAGGTAGCCCTCGGGGTTCCCCTTCGCCGCGGCGGGGAGCGGCAGGCCGGAGGCCGGCGCGGCCCCGGCGGTCGTGCCGGCGGGTACGCCGAGGGCCTGGTCGACGGCCGCGTAGACCTGGGTCGCCCGGCGGCCCTCGGGGATCACCAGCGTGCGCGCCGCCTCCTCGGTCTTCCGTTCTCGCGTGAGCAGGGGGACGAGCACCGCTGCTGCGACGACGAGGACGAGCAGGGAGCCGGTGAACAGCGTCAGGCGCCCGCGCCGGGTCAGGCGCGTGCGGCGGCGGCGGGCCGGGGTGACCGGGGGCGGGGTGTCCGGGGTCTCGTGCGCCATGCGGGCACGCTAACCCGCGCCGGCCGCGGCCCCCGGGATGCCGTGCCCGGCGGCACGCCTCCCGGTCAGCCCGCCGCCGGGGCCATCTCCGTGTCGCGGCGGACCAGCGCCGCGTACCGTCCGTCGAGCCGCAGCAGTTCCTCGTGGGTGCCGCGCTCCGCCGTGCGGCCGCCGTCGAGGACGACGATCTGGTCGGCGTCCCGGACGGTGGAGAGCCGGTGGGCGATGGTGATCGTGGTGCGTCCGGCGGAAAGGGCGTCGATGGCCTCCTGCACGGCGAATTCGGTACGGGTGTCGAGGGCGCTCGTCGCCTCGTCAAGGATCAGCACCGGCGGGTCGCGCAGGATCGTCCGCGCGATGGCGAGGCGCTGCTTCTCGCCGCCGGAGAAGCGGTAGCCGCGCTCCCCCACCAGGGTGTCGTAGCCGTCGGGGAGCGAGACGATGTGGTCGTGGATCTGCGCGGCGCGGGCCGCCGCCTCGATCTCCTCGTCGGTGGCGTCCGGCTTCGCGAAGCGCAGGTTCTCGGCGACCGAGGCGTGGAAGAGGTAGGTCTCCTGCGAGACGACGCCGACCGCCCGGGCGAGGGTGTCGAAGTCGAGGTCGCGCACGTCGACCCCGTCGAGGGTCACCCGTCCGCCGGTCACGTCGTACAGCCGGGGCACCAGGTAGCTGAGGGTGGACTTGCCGGAGCCCGTGGGGCCGACGACGGCGAGCCCGGCCCCGGCGGGGACGGTCACGTCGACGCCGCTGAGGGCCGGGCCGCTCTTGTCGTCGTAGCTGAAGTCCACGTTCTCGAAGCGGACCTCGCCCCGGACCTTCTCCAGGCGCACCGGATTCTCCCGCTCCGTGATGTCGACGGTGAGGTCGAGGTATTCGAAGATGCGCTGGAAGAGCGCGAGGGACGTCTGCATCTGCACCCCGGTGGAGAGCAGACTCACGGCGGGGCGGAAGAGGCCCTGCTGGAGGGAGACGAAGGCGACCAGGGTGCCGATCGAGACGGCGGGGCCGCCGGACTGCAGGGCCATGCCGGCGGCCCAGTAGATGACGGCCGGCATGGCGGCCATGACGATGCCGATCGTGGACATCCGCCAGCGTCCGGCCATGCTGGCACGCACTTCGAGGTCGACCAGCCGCTCGGACTCCTCGGCGAAGCCCTGGGTGAGCGAGTCGGAGCGGCCCATCGTGCGCCCGAGCAGGATGCCGCTGACGGACAGCGACTCGGTGACGGTGGCGGCCATGGCGGCCATCTGCTTCTGCCGCTGGGTGGTGATCTTCTTGCGCTCGCGGCCGACCCGGCGGCTGATCCAGATGAAGACGGGCAGCAGGAGCAGCGAGACGACGGTGAGCCGCCAGTCGAGCGCGAGCATGGCGACGACGGTGGCGATGACCGCGGTGAGGTTGGAGACGAGCGAGGTCGCCGTCGAGGTGACGGTGGCCTGCATGCCCCCGATGTCGTTGGCGATCCGGGACTGGACCTCACCCGTGCGGGTCCGGGTGAAGAAGGCGAGCGGCATCCGCTGCAGCTGGGCGTAGACGGCGGTGCGGAGGTCGTGCATGACGCGCTGGCCGACGGTGGTGGAGATGAGGGTCTGGAGCACGCCGAAGACGCTGTTCATCACGGCGGTGAGGATCATGCCGAGGGCGAGCAGCGTGAGCAGGCCGGTCCGGCCCTGCGGGAGGGCGGTGTCCAGGATCTCGCGCAGCAGGAACGGCGAGGCGACCGACACCAGCGACGAGGCGCCGACGAGCAGCCCGACCACCGCGAGGCGGCCGCGATACGGGCGGAAGAGTCGGAGGATGCGGCGCAGCTCGGCGGGCGGCTGGGCGGCGTCCTTGGGCGGGGGTGTCCACGCGGGTTCGTCGGGCTTCATGGGCTCCTTCGTCGGACGTGCGGCAACGGGACGGGCGGGGCCGCCAGGACGCGGGATCGCGACCGTGACAGTCGAGCCGAATGAGAGCATAGCTCATTGTTACCCCCACTCACAATGAACGAAGTCCTGATACTGTTCCTTCCATGGAATCCTCCGACCCCGACGGCATGCTCGCCGAACAGCTGCTGCGGCTGACGCGCAGGCTGCAGCGCATCCAGGGCCGCCAGCTGGAGCCGACCGGCATCACGCCCGCGCAGTTCCGGCTGCTGCGCACCGTCGCCCATTACGACGGACCGCCCCGGATGGCGGATCTCGCGCAGCGCCTCGACGTGGTCCCGCGCGCCGTGACCACGCTGGTCGACGCCTTGGAGGCGGCCGGCAGGGTGCGCCGTGTCCCCGATCCGGACAGCCGTAGGGTGGTAAGGATCGAGATCACGGACGAGGGCATCGCCACGCTCCGCTCGCTGCGCGACGCGCGCCGGGCGGCCGCGGAGGAGATCCTGGCTCCACTGACCGCCGACCAGCGCGAGGTGCTCGGCGGCCTGCTGACCGCCTTGGTCAACGGGATGCCGGAGCGCCGTTGCTGACCGGTCACGGGAGGCGGCGCCGAGCCGTCGGACCGACAAGCCCGCCGAGGAGAACCACCATGCCGCTGCTGGAGCCTGACCCCGACGCCCTGCGCCCCGCGGGGGTGCGCCCGCCCTCCCACGACCGCGTCCCCGACGTGCGGGCGCAGGGCACGCCGGAGGCGCTGCGCGCCGAGCTCACCGCTCTGCTCGGCGCGGAAAAGGTGCTGTGGAAGGTCTCCGACCTGGTGAAGTACGCCTCGGACGCCAGCCCGTACCGCTTCGTGCCCCAGGTGGTCGTCGTCCCCGAGGACCTGGACGACATCTCGGCGATCCTGTCGTACGCGCACGGCAAGGGCCGCAACGTCGTCTTCCGGGCCGCCGGCACCAGCCTCAACGGCCAGGCCCAGGGCGAGGACATCCTGGTCGACGTCCGGCGGAACTGGGCGGGCATCGAGGTCCTGGACGACGGCGCCCGCGCCCGCATCCGCCCCGGGACGACGGTCGTACGGGCCAACGCGGCCCTCGCCCGATACGGCAGGCTGCTGGGCCCCGACCCGGCCAGCGCCATCGCGTGCACGATCGGCGGGGTCGTCGCCAACAACGCGTCGGGGATGACCGCGGGCACCACCCGTAATTCGTACCGCACCGTCTCCTCGCTCACCTTCGTGCTGCCGAGCGGCACCGTCGTGGACACCGCCGATCCGTCGGCCGACGAGGACCTGGCCCGGGCCGAGCCGCGCCTGTGCGAGGGGCTGCTGGCGCTGAAGGCGGAGATCGAGGCGGACGCGGCGCTCACGGCCCGCATCCGCGCCAAGTACGAGATCAAGAACACCAACGGCTACCGGCTGGACGCGTTCCTCGACGGCTCGACCCCGGTGGAGATCCTGCGCGGCCTCATGGTCGGCTCCGAGGGGACGTTCGGCTTCATCTCCGAGGTCGTCTTCGACACCCTGCCGCTGGACCGCCGCATCTCCACGGCGCTGCTGTTCTTCCCCTCGCTGACCGCCGCGGCCGCCGCCGTGCCCCTGTTCAACGACGCCGGCGCCATCGCCGTCGAGCTGATGGACGGCAACACCCTGCGCGCCTCGGTGAGCGTGCGGGGTGTCCCGTCGGACTGGGCGGGGCTGCCGAAGGAGACCGCCGCGCTGCTGGTGGAGTTCCGGGCCCCGGACGAGGCCGGACAGGAGGCGTACGAGCGGGCGGCGGCCGATGTGGTGCGGCGGCTGGAGCTGGTCCGGCCCGTCACCTCGGTGACCAACGAGTTCACCCGGGACGCCCGCACCATCTCCGGCTACTGGAAGGCCCGCAAGGCATTCGTCACCGCGGTCGGCGGCTCCCGCCCCTCGGGTACGACGCTGATCACCGAAGACTTCGCGGTCCCGCCGTCCCGGCTGGCGGACGCCTGCGAGGCGCTGCTCGCCCTCCAGGCCGAACACGGCTTCGACGCCGCCGTCGCCGGTCACGCCGCGCACGGCAACCTGCACTTCCTGCTGGCCTTCGACGCGGCACGGCCGTCCGACGTCGACCGCTACGCCTCTTTCATGGCGGACTTCTGCCGGCTCACGGTGGAACGGTTCGACGGGTCGCTCAAGGCGGAGCACGCGACGGGCCGCAACATCGCGCCCTTCCTGGAACTGGAGTGGGGCCCGCAGGCCACCGAACTCATGTGGCGTACGAAGCAGGTCATCGACCCCGACGGTGTCCTGGCGCCGCGGATCGTCCTCGACCGCGACCCCAAGGCCCATCTGCGCGGGCTGAAGACCATTCCCAAGGTCGAGGCGATCGCCGACCCCTGCATCGAGTGCGGCTTCTGCGAACCGACGTGCCCCAGCCACGACCTGACGACCTCACCGCGCCAGCGGATCGTGCTGCGCCGCGAGATGATGCGCCAGCCCGGCGGTTCGCCCGTCGAGACGAATCTGGTCGACGCCTACGGCTACGACGCCGTGGACACGTGTGCCGGTGACTCCACCTGCAAGCTGGCCTGCCCCGTCGGCATCGACACGGGCGCCATGATGAAGGGCTTCCGCCACCAGCGGCACTCCCCGCGCGAGGAGCGGGTCGCCGCGCTCGCCGCCAGACACTTCCGTACGGCGGAGACGGCGGCGCGGCTCGCGGTCGCCGCGGCGAGCCGGATCGACGACCGGCTGCTGCAGGGGGTCACCCGGCTCGCCCGCCGGGCGGTGCACCCCGATCTGGTCCCCGAATGGCTTCCGGAGATCCCCGGCGCCGCGCCCCGCAAGCTGCCGCGCACCTCCCGGGCGGGGGCGAGCGCGGTCTACTACCCGGCCTGCGTCAACCGCATCTTCGGCGGCCCGGACGGCCATCGGGGCCCGTCCCTGCCGCAGGCCGTGGTGGCCGTGTCGGCCCGGGCGGGAAAGCCCGTTTGGATCCCGGACGACGTCAACGGCACCTGCTGCGCCACCATCTGGCACTCCAAGGGCTACGACTCCGGCAACGCCGTGATGGCCAACCGGATCGTGGAAGCGGCCTGGGGCTGGACGGCCGGCGGCAAGCTTCCGCTGGTGGTCGACGCCTCCTCGTGCACGCTGGGCATCGCCCATGAGGTGGTCCCGTATCTCACCGAGGACAACAGGGCGCTGCACCGCGAGCTGACCGTGGTCGACTCCCTGGTCTGGGCGGCGGACGAGCTGCTTCCGGAGCTGACGGTGCTCCGCAAGTCCCGTTCGGCCGTGCTGCACCCGACGTGTTCCATGGAGCACCTGGACGATGTGGACCGGCTGCGCGCCGTCGCCGATGCCTGCGCGGAGGAGGCCGTGATCCCGGACGACGCCGCGTGCTGCGGTTTCGCCGGCGACCGCGGAATGCTGCACAAGGAGCTGACGGCGTCCGCGACCGCCAAGGAGGCGGCCGAGGTGCGGTCCCGGGAGTACGACGTGCACCTCTCGGCCAACCGGATGTGCGAGATCGGCATGGACCGGGCGACGGGCCGCTCGTACCACTCGGCTCTGCTGGAGCTGGAGTGGGCGACCCGCCCGGGTCCCGCCTGAGCGGTGCGGGTCAGGCGCGGAGGCTGGCCCGGTCGCCCATGACGACGACCGGGTGCTGCTTCGGGTCGAGGGTGCGCAGCAGCTTCTCCATGGCCTGCTTGGACACGCTCACGCAGGCCGAGGTGCCGCTGCCGTGGTCCATGTGCAGCCAGATGCTGCCGCCCTTGGACTGGCCCTGTGGGCGCGTCGGGTCGTTGGGCGGGGTGCCCTTCACCCGGTTGTAGTCGATGGCGATGACGTAGTCGAAGTCGTGCCAGTGCGACTTGGCCCAGTAGCGCGGGGCCTGGATCGAGGCGGTCTGCGTGTACGGGAGCCGGGCGCCCGGGTCGGGCAGGACCCCGGCCGCGTCGCTGAGGGTGAAGACGCCGACGGGGCTGCGCTTGTCGTTCTCGTGGTGGTCGGGCGTCCAGCCCTTCTTGCCGTTGTGGCCCTTCCAGGAGGCGGCCTTGTCCCAGGTGGAGCCGGACTTGGTGTAGAGCACGACGGTGGAGTCCGCGGAGTTCCGGCCCTCGCCGTAGACGGCGACGACCTGGCGGGAGTCGGCCGGGATCTGCGACTGGAGCCGGTCGCCCACGTCGGGGATGCGCTTCAGGTCCTTGACGGGGGCCTTCGTACTGCCCTTCCCGGCGGCCGGCCGCTCGGCGGCGGCGCCCTTCTTCGTGTCCTGTCCGTCGCCGCAGGACGTCAGGGTCGTGAGCAGGACACCACAGGCGGCCGCCGAGGCCACCATCCGAACCGCACCGGCTATACGCATCCGTCCATGCTCGCACCCGGCGATGTACGCGGTCGTCCCGCCCGGGCGGCCCCGGCGAATGCGTGCCGAATCTTTACCCGTCCGGGGCGCGCGCGGAGCGCCCGCCCGCATCCCACCCGCACCTGAGGGCCCTCCCGCACCCGCTGTCACGTAAAACCGTTTGCCGCGGCCCCGGCGACAGGCAAGGCTTGCGCGGTCCTGTTCCCCCGCCCGCGTATCGGGTGGGCGGCGACCCAGTGCTGCCCGGACGCGCTTCCGCGGCGCCTCCCGGGCCCGGCCTCCTCCGATCCTTTGGGATGTCATGCACATTCGCGATCTTCCGTACTCGGACCCCGGCGATCCCGACGTCCGTTCAGGCCCGCGCTTCCTGCTGTGGCTGGGCCGCAATCAGATCCGCGGGCAGCTCAAGTCCCTGTTCTGGGGGCTGCTGCACCAGTGCTCGATCGCGGGCTACCCGCTGACGGTGGGGCTCGCCGTCCAGGCCGTCGTGGACCGGTCCGGTGGCCGGCTGGCGCTGGCCGGTGCGCTGACCGCGCTGCTGGGCGTGCTGACCGCGGTGAGTGACGCGATGGTCCACCGCGCCGCCGTCACCAACTGGATCACCGCCGCGGCCCGCATCCAGCAGCTGCTGTCCCGCAAGGCCGCCGAGCTGGGCTCGCTGCTGACGCGCAGGGTCGCGGCGGGCGAGGTGGTGGCGGTGTCCACGGGCGATGTGGAGAAGATCGGCTGGTTCGTCGAGGCGCTCTCGCGCTTCCTGGCCGCCGCCACGGTCCTCGTCGTCATCAGCGTGGGGCTGCTCGTCTACCTTCCCTCGCTGGGCGTTCTCGTGGCGGTCGCCATGCCGTTCCTCGCCCTGTCCGTCCTGCCCCTGCTGCCCCGCGCGACGCGGCGGGCGGACGTGCAGCGCGAGAAGGGCGGCCGGGCCACCGAGCTCGCCTCGGACACCGTGGCCGGGCTGCGCGTCCTGCGCGGCATCGGCGGCGAGGAGCTGTTCCTGGACCGTTACCGGCGCGCTTCGCAGGAGGTCCGTGCGGCAGCGGTGCACAGCGCCCGGATGTGGTCGCTGATCTCGGCGGTCCAGGTCCTGCTGCCCGGCGTCCTGCTGCTCGCACTGGTCGTCCACGGGGCCTCGCTGGCCCGGGACGGCAGGATCGAGGTGGGCCAGCTGGTGACGGTGTACAGCGCGGCGACCCTGACCTTGTTCCCCTTGCGCCACTTCGAGGAGATCGCGATGGCGTACTCCTTCTCGCGGCCCTCCGCGCAGCGCGCCGTACGCGTGCTGTCGCTGAGCCGGACCAGCCGCCCGGCCACCGTCGGCACCGTGCCGTCCGGCGACCTGTACGACCCGGTCACCGGGCTGCTGGCCCCGCGGGGCCGGTTCACCGCCGTCGTCTGCGGCGACCCCGACGAGGCCGGCCGGCTGGCGGAACGGCTCGGCGGACACGCCCAGCCCGAGGCACCGGGCTCCGGCGTTCCCGAGCCGCCCTCCGTCCTGCTGGGCGGCGTGCCGCTGGACGAACTGGAAGCGGGCGCGGCACGGACCGCCGTACTCGTCCAGGACAAGGACCCCGTGCTGCTCTCGGGCACCCTGCGCGAACTGCTGGACGTGCCGTCGTCCGGGCGGGTGGAGGCGGCGGCCGCCCTGGCCGCCGCGCGGTGCGAGGACGTGCTGGCCGCGCTGGCGCAGGCGTCCCCCGAGCCGGGGCGGGAGCCGCTGGACACCCGGATCACCGAACGCGGCCGGTCCCTGTCCGGCGGTCAGCGCCAGCGGCTCGCCCTGGCCCGGTCGCTGCTCACCGACCCGGACACGCTCGTCCTGGACGAGCCCACCTCGGCGGTCGACTCGCACACCGAGGCCCGGGTGGCGGCGGGCGTCAAGGCGCTGCGCGAGGACCGTACGACCGTCGTGTTCGCCTCCTCGCCCCTGCTCCTGGATCTGGCCGACCGGGTGGCGCTGGTGCGCGGCGGCACGGTGGTGGCGGTCGGCACCCATCGCGAACTGATGCGCACCGACGAGCGCTACCGCGCCGTCGTCACCCGCGAGACCGACGACGAGGCCGCCGGCCTCCGGGAAGGCCACCAGCAGGCACACCAGGAAGTCGAGGAGCGGGCATGACAGGACAGACGATGACCGGCGACGTCCCACCGGCCCGCGTACCGCCCGCCTACGACCCGGCGGCCCCCGAGACGGCCGCGACCCTGCCGGTCGGCCGGCCCGTGACCGTACGGGCCTACGTCCTGGAGCTGATGCGGCGCCACCGCAAGCCGTTCGTGGTGGTGACCCTGCTCAACACGTGCGCGGTGGTCGCGTCCATCGTGGGCCCGTATCTGCTGGGCGGGCTCGTGGAGGACCTGTCCGACGAGGTGCGCGACCTGCGTCTGGAGCGCACGGCGGCGGTGTTCGCGTGCGCGCTGGTGGTGCAGACGGTGGCCACCCGGATGATGCGGCTGCGCAGCGCCATGCTGGGCGAGGAGATGCTCGCCGATCTGCGCGAGGACTTCCTCGTCCGGTCGGTGCGGCTGCCGCCGGGGGTGCTGGAGCGGGCCGGCACGGGTGATCTGCTGTCCCGGATCACCACGGACATCGACCGGCTCGCCAACGCCATGCGCGAGGCCGTCCCGCAGCTGACGATCGGTGTGGTGTGGGTGGTCCTGCTGGTCGCCGCCCTCACCGTCACCGCTCCCCCGCTGGCCCTGGCGGTGGTCGTGGCGCTGCCGGTGCTGCTCATCGGCTGCCGCTGGTACTTCCGCCGGGGCCCGGCGGCGTACCGCTCGGAGGCGGCGGGTTACGCGGCGGTCGCCGCGGCGCTGGCGGAGACCGTGGACGCGGGGCGGACCGTGGAGGCCCACCGGCTGGGGGCGCGCCGGGTCGCGCTGTCGGACCTGCGCGTCAAGCAGTGGACGGCGTGGGAGCGGTACACGCTGTTCCTGCGGACGGTGCTGTTCCCGGTCGTCAACGTCACGTACGCGACGATCCTCGGCGCGGTCCTGCTGCTGGGCGGCTGGTTCGTCATCGAGGGGTGGATGACCGTCGGCCAGCTCACCACGGGCGCGCTGCTCGCGCAGATGATGGTGGACCCGATCGGTCTGATCCTGCGCTGGTACGACGAGTTGCAGGTGGCCCAGGTGTCGCTGGCGCGGCTGGTGGGCGTCCGGGAGATCGAGCCGGACGCGGGTGACGCGTCGGTGTCCCCGGACGGCCGGGACGTGCGGGCCGACGAGGTGCGCTTCGGGTACGTGGACGGGGTGGACGTGCTGCACCGGGTGTCGCTGGACATCGCGCCGGGTACGCGGCTGGCGCTGGTCGGCCCGTCGGGTGCGGGCAAGTCGACGCTGGGCCGGCTGCTGGCGGGGATCTACGCGCCGCGGGACGGCGAGATCACGCTCGGCGGTGCGCGGCTTTCGCGGATGGTGACGGAGCGGGTGCGGTCGCACGTGGCGCTGGTCAACCAGGAGCACCATGTGTTCGTCGGGTCGCTGCGGGACAACCTGCGGCTGGCCCGTACGGACGCCGGGGACGCGGAGCTGTGGGCGTCGCTCGCCGCGGTCGACGCGGACGGCTGGGCCCGGGCGCTGGAGCGGGGGCTCGACACGGAGGTCGGCTCGGGGGGCCTGGTGATCACCCCGGCGCAGGCCCAGCAGATCGCGCTGGCCCGGCTGGTGCTGGCCGATCCGCACACGCTGGTCCTGGACGAGGCGACGTCGCTCCTCGATCCCCGGGCGGCCCGCGACCTGGAGCGGTCCCTCGCCCGGGTGCTGGAGGGCCGTACGGTGGTGGCGATCGCGCACCGGCTGCACACCGCGCACGACGCGGACGTGATCGCCGTGGTCGAGCAGGGCCGGATCACGGAGCTGGGCAGCCACGACGAACTGGTGGCGGCGGACGGGGCGTATGCGGCGCTCTGGCGCTCCTGGCACGGCTGACAGGGCGCCCGGGGGCCGGCCGGCCGGCCCCCGGGGCGGCTCAGATGACGTTCATCGCCGCCGCCGCGCCCACACCGCCCAGGATCATGAAGGCCGGCATCAGCACCTTGATCTCCACCCAGCTGCCGGCCTTGAAGCGCATGGCCTTGGGCGGGCCGATGGGGTACCAGCGCTTGCGGCCCAGCGGGATCGGCCACAGGATCGGGCAGCCGGAGACGGTCAGCGCGTCGCCGATGTCGTGGACGAGGGCGCCCAGCACGATCGGCAGCCCGAGCCAGAGGTATTCCTGGCCGGGGTCGGTGAACAGCCAGTCGGCGCCGTTGCCCGGCTCGTCGAGGACGCCCGCGAGAATCCAGGCGCTGGTGGCCCCGAGCAGCCACACCAGGACGTCGCTGGAGACGCGGGCGGCCCGCCACAGCAGCCCCTCGACGGCGAGGACCAGGTGGACGAAGAGGATCGCGAGGACCCCCCAGCGCCCGCCGGTGTAGGCGACGGCGGAGGCGCCCGCTCCGATCAGGACGGCCCAGACCCAGGTGTGGGTGAGGGTGCGGTGGCCGCCGTTGCGGTGGGAGTCGCCCCGCAGCTTGGTGGCCTTGTAGACGGCGTGCGAGAGCTTGTCGACTATCTCGCACACGCCGCGCGAGAGGGGCCCGAAGGCGCGGGAGATGGTCGCCGACTTGTGGTCGAGGTCGGGCGCGAGCGCGGCACCCGCGCTGATCAGCGCCCCGACGACGAGGACGGGCCACGGCATGGTGTGTCCGGTGGCCGCCGCCGCGGCGCCCACCCCCAGCCAGGCCGCCGCCCCTGACAGAGAGTGTGCCGGTCCCATCATGACTGCCGAGCCCCCGTAGGTGTCGCCGAGAGTGCCCGGCGGTGCCCGGGCGGGAGATCCGGCCACCGCCGTTGCGGCGTGGCCGAGTTGAGAGGGAAGCGTATCGTCCGTGATCTTCGGGCGGTCGTCCGGTTCCCTCATCGGGGCGGAAGGCAGGCAAGATGGGGGCGTGACCCTTATCGATCAGCTCCCCCCGACCGACGATCCCGACGCTCTCTTCGAGGCTTTCTCGTCCTGGACCGAGACGCAGGGGATCACCCTCTACCCCGCTCAGGAGGAGGCGCTGATCGAGGTGGTGTCCGGGGCCAACGTGATCCTCTCCACGCCGACGGGGTCCGGGAAGAGCCTGGTCGCGGCGGGGGCGCACTTCACGGCGCTGGCCCAGGACAAGGTCACCTTCTACACCGCGCCGATCAAGGCGCTGGTCTCGGAGAAGTTCTTCGACCTGTGCAAGCTGTTCGGTACGGAGAACGTCGGGATGCTCACCGGTGACGCCTCGGTCAACGCCGACGCCCCGGTGATCTGCTGCACCGCCGAGGTGCTGGCCTCGATCGCGCTGCGTGACGGGAAGTACGCGGACATCGGCCAGGTCGTGATGGACGAGTTCCACTTCTACGCGGAGCCGGACCGGGGCTGGGCGTGGCAGATCCCGCTGCTCGAACTCCCGCAGGCGCAGTTCGTCCTGATGTCGGCGACGCTCGGCGACGTCCGGATGTTCGAGGAGGACCTGACGCGGCGCACCGGCCGGCCGACCTCCGTGATCCGCTCGGCGACCCGTCCCGTGCCGCTGAGCTACGAGTACCGGCTGACGCCGATCACCGAGACGCTCACGGAGCTGCTGGAGACCCGGCAGTCGCCGGTGTACATCGTGCACTTCACGCAGGCGGCGGCGGTGGAGCGGGCGCAGTCGCTGATGAGCATCAACATGTGCAGCAAGGAGGAGAAGGAGAAGATCGCCGATCTCATCGGCGACTTCCGCTTCACCACCAAGTTCGGCCAGAACCTCTCGCGGTACGTGCGCCACGGCATCGGTGTGCACCACGCGGGCATGCTCCCCAAGTACCGCAGGCTGGTGGAGAAGCTGGCGCAGGCGGGTCTGCTGAAGGTGATCTGCGGTACGGACACGCTGGGCGTCGGCGTCAACGTACCGATCCGCACGGTGCTGTTCACCGCGCTCACCAAGTACGACGGCACCCGGGTGCGGACGCTGCGGGCGCGGGAGTTCCACCAGATCGCCGGCCGGGCCGGGCGGGCGGGCTTCGACACGGCGGGCTTCGTCGTCGCCCAGGCGCCCGAGCACGTCATCGAGAACGAGAAGGCGGTCAAGAAGGCGGGTGACGACCCCAAGAAGAAGCGGAAGGTCGTCCGCAAGAAGGCCCCCGAGGGCTTCGTGGCCTGGTCGGAGACCACGTTCGACAAGCTGATCCAGTCCGATCCGGAGCCGCTGACCTCGCGTTTCCGGGTCACGCACACGATGCTGCTGTCCGTGATCGCCCGCCCGGGCAACGCCTTCGAGGCGATGCGGCATCTGCTGGAGGACAACCACGAGCCGCGCCGGGCGCAGTTGCGGCACATCCGCCGTGCCATCGCGATCTACCGGTCGCTGCTGGACGGCGGTGTGGTGGAGCAGCTGGACGAGCCGGACGCGGAGGGGCGCGTCGTGCGGCTCACCGTCGACCTCCAGCAGGACTTCGCGCTGAACCAGCCGCTGTCCACGTTCGCGCTGGCCGCGTTCGAGCTGCTGGACCCGGACTCTCCGTCGTACGCGCTGGACATGGTCTCCGTGGTGGAGTCGACGCTGGACGATCCGCGCCAGATCCTGGCGGCGCAGCAGAACAAGGCGCGCGGTGAGGCGGTCGGGCAGATGAAGGCCGACGGCGTCGAGTACGAGGAGCGGATGGAGCTGCTCCAGGAGGTGACGTACCCGAAGCCGCTGAGCGAGCTGCTGTGGCACGCGTACGACGTCTACCGGCGCAGCCACCCGTGGGTGGGGGACCATCCGGTGTCGCCGAAGTCGGTGATCCGCGACATGTACGAACGGGCCATGACGTTCACGGAGTTCACGTCGAACTACGAGCTGGCGCGGACCGAGGGCATCGTGCTGCGGTATCTGGCGAGCGCGTACAAGGCGCTGGAGCACACCATTCCGGACGATCTCAAGTCCGAGGACCTGGAGGATCTGATCGCCTGGCTGGGCGAGATGGTCCGTCAGGTGGACTCCAGTCTGCTGGACGAGTGGGAGCAGCTGGCCAATCCCGAAGTGGAGACCGCCGAGCAGGCGCAGGAGCGGGCCGACGAGGTCAAGCCGGTCACCGCGAACGCCCGCGCGTTCCGGGTGCTGGTGCGCAACGCGATGTTCCGCCGGGTGGAGCTGGCCGCGCTGGACCGGGTCCGCGATCTGGGCGAGCTGGACGCGGACGCGGGCTGGGACGAGGACGCGTGGGGCGAGGCGATGGACGCGTACTGGGACGAGTACGAGGAGCTGGGCACCGGTCCCGACGCGCGCGGCCCGAAGCTGCTGAAGATCGACGAGGACGCCGCGCACGGGGTGTGGCGGGTCCGCCAGACGTTCGCCGACCCGAACGGCGACCACGACTGGGGCATCAGCGCGGAGGTGGACCTCGCCGCGTCGGACGAGGAGGGCCGGGCGGTCGTGCGGGTCACGTCCGTGGGCCAGTTGTGAGAGTGGAGAAGAGCGGCATGACGAACCCCGCCGAGCGCCTGGTCGACCTGCTCGACCTGGAGCGGATCGAGGTCAACATCTTCCGGGGCCGGAGCCCCGACGAGTCCCTGCAACGGGTCTTCGGCGGCCAGGTGGCCGGGCAGGCGCTGGTGGCGGCCGGCCGCACCACCGACGGGGACCGGCCGGTGCACTCGCTGCACGCCTACTTCCTGCGGCCGGGGCGTCCCGGGGTGCCGATCGTGTACGACGTGGAGCGCGTCCGGGACGGCAGGTCGTTCACCACCCGGCGGGTGACGGCCGTCCAGCAGGGCCGGACGATCTTCAACCTGACGGCGTCGTTCCACCGCCCGGAGGAGGCCGGCTTCGAGCACCAGCTGCCGCCGGCCCGGGTGGTGCCGGACCCGGAGGAGCTGCCGACGGTCGCCGAGGAGGTGCGCGAGCACCTGGGCGGTCTGCCGGACGTCCTGGAGCGGATGGCGCGGCGCCAGCCGTTCGACATCCGCTACGTGGACCGGCTGCGCTGGACACGGGAGGAGGTGAGGGACGCGGACCCGCGCAGCGCGGTGTGGATGCGCGCCGTGGGGCCGCTGGGCGACGACCCGCTGGTGCACACCTGCGCGTTGACGTACGCGAGCGACATGACGCTGCTGGACGCGGTCCGTATCCCGGTGGAGCCGCTGTGGGGGCCGCGCGGTTTCGACATGGCGTCGCTGGACCACGCGATGTGGTTCCACCGGCCGTTCAGGGCGGACGAGTGGTTCCTGTACGACCAGGAGTCGCCGATCGCGACGGGCGGGCGCGGTCTGGCGCGCGGCCGGATCTACGACCGGGCGGGCAATCTGCTGGTGTCGGTGGTGCAGGAGGGCCTGTTCCGGCGGCTGGGTGACCCCTCGTCCGCGTAAGCCCCTCAGCCGGTAGGGCTACTGTTCGACTTCCCGATCATCACAACGGAGGAGCGCGCACGTGGCCACCGTCCTGAAAGTGAGTCCCGTCTCGACGGGGAGGAAGCCACGCAGGGGCGCGCCGGTGCCCGCTCCCCTTTCGCCCTTCAGCCATGTCGTCAGGGTCACGGACGTGCCGGGCGCCCAAGCGCGGGTGCTGGCGCATCTGGAGCGGGAACTGCCGCCGGGCGGCATACCGGCGTACCTCGCCGCCCGGAAGGCCGGCGCCCGTTCCTTCGTGCTGTGGGCCGATCCGGAGCGCCGTGCCCGGCTGGCGACGGTCGTCACGACGTCGGCCGGTGACGGGGTTTCGGCGTACCAGGTGCTGGGCGGTCACGGAGAGGTGCTGGCCACGGTCGTCCGGGAGAAGGCGTGCTCGGGCAAGGGCCTGCGCACACGCTGGACGGTCACCCAGGCCGGCTGCCCCGAGGCCGCCGGCTACAAGGGCCGGATCTTCTGGTGGTACGTGTGGTGGCTGCTGTACCCGCTGTGGCTGGCGATCGGCGTGGGCAGCCTGGTGAACGGCGGCGGGGACGTCCCGCGCGGGCCCCGGCGCATCCGCTTTCGGGCGGCCGGTGAGACCCCGTTCGAGTTCCATGCCGACGGCGAGCTCGTCGTCCACGCGCAGTGGGCCGACCAGCGGCTGGCGGCGGCGCTGACGGCGCTGATCACCTCCTTCGACAGCTGGCTGGGCATGCCCTGGGACGACAGGCGGGAGTAGCCGCCCCGCTCCGGCCGTGAGCCCGGCCCCCCGCGTGCCGCCCGGCCTCGGCGGATAGCCCGTCCGGGCGATCCGGGCCCCCGGGTGCGCCCCTTGAGGCGAGCCCTCGCGCCCCGGCCGGGCGGCGGCACGGAAGGTGGTCGCGCGCGCTGCTGTGCGGGTCGCGTCCGGCGCCCGGGTGCGCCGGAGGAGGCGGGTCGATGACGGCGGACCAGGTGTACGTGGGGCTCGGGCTGATCGTGGTCCTCGCGGTCGGTTCGCAGCTGCTGGCGAGACGGCTGCGGGTGCCGGCGCTGCTCGTGCTGCTGCCGGCCGGGTTCACCGCGGGAGCGCTCACCGACGACATCGATCCCGAACGGCTGCTCGGCCCCGCCTTCTCGCCGCTGGTGTCGCTGGCGGTGGCCGTGATCCTGTACGACGCCGGGCTGGGCCTGGACCTGAAGCGGCTCAGGGGGCACAACCGGCGGGTGGTGATCCGGCTGCTGTGGCTGGGGTCGCTGCTGACGCTGGTGTCCGCCGCGCTCTTCGCCGTACCGGTGCTGGACATGTCGGCGCGGGCGGCGGTCATGCTCGCGGCGATCCTCGTCGTGTCCGGCCCGACGGTCGTGGGGCCGCTGCTCGCCTTCGTGCGGCCCACGGAGCGGCTGCGGCGCATCCTCGTCTGGGAGGGTGCGCTGATCGACCCGGTCGGCGGCATTCTGGGGGCACTCGTCTTCCACGGAATCCTGGCGGGCGGCCGGCCGGGGTTCGGCAGCGGGCTCGGGCACTTCCTGGCCAGCGCGGGGGTGGGCGTGGGGGCGGGCGCGGCCGGTGCCGCGGTGCTGTGGCTGGTGCTGCGGCGGGTGCGGCTCAGCGAGGAGCTGGAGTCCTCCCTCCAGCTGGCCGCCGTGGTCGGGGTGGCGGCGGCCTGCGACGCGCTGCGTGACGACACGGGGCTGATCTCGGCCGTCGTGATGGGGATGGCCATGGCCAATCTGCCCGGTCTCGATCTGCCGGCCCGCCGCCCGTTCTTCGAGACGCTGGCCTCCCTGATCATCGGCCTGCTCTTCGTCTCCATCTCGGCGACGGTCACCCCGGCCTCGCTGCGGCACGTGGTGCTGCCCGCGCTGGCGCTGGCCGCCTTCCTCGTCCTGGTGACCCGGCCGCTCATCGCCCACCTCGCGGCGGCCGGCACCGACGTGCCCGCGCGGGAGCGGTGGTTCATCGGCTGGATGGCGCCCCGGGGCATCGTCGCCGCGGCCACCGCCTCGACGTTCTCCTCCGAGCTGGCCGGTCACCACGTCGCCGGCGCGGAGCGCATCCTGCCCGCGACCTTCGTGGTGATCGTGGCGACGGTGACGCTCTACGGTCTGACCGCGTTCCCGGTGGCGCGGCGGCTCGGGGTGCTGCGGCCGGCCCGGTCCCGGCCGCTGCTGGTGGGCGGGGCGCCGTGGGCGGTGGACCTGGCGTGCGCGCTGAGTGCGGCGGGGCTCGACGTGCTGATGTGGGCGGGCGCGGACGAGGAGCGGGCGCGGATCACGGCCGCGGGGCTGAAGCTGGCGCCCGGTGAGCTGCTCGCCGCGGCCACGGGGGCCGGCGCGGACCTGGAAGGGATCACCTCGGTGCTCCTGCTCACCGGCGAGGACGACTTCAACGCGCTGGCGTCGCTCACGCTCCGGGAGAGCGTCGAGGGGGACATCGGCCGGCTCGCCCCGCCCTCCGCGAGCCACGGTGTGGTGGCCCCGTACACCGACGGCGAGGCCCTGTTCGGGCCTGGCCTCACCCGGCCCGAGATCGCCCGGAAGTACGAGGCCGGGGCGCGGGTGGTGGCCCGGCCGGCGGACGGCCCGCCGGCGCCCGGGGAGCACCTGCTGTTCGTGGTGCGGCCGGACGGCCGGCTTCTGCCCGCCACACAGAGCGGTCGCCCGGAGCCGGCTCCGGGCGACACGCTCGTGGTGCTGAGGGAGGCGTGAGGCCCCGTCAGGCCTTCGCGCGGTGGTCCGGCCCCGCGCAGAGCGCCCAGATGACGAAGACGTCGATGGCGATGAGCACGATGGCCCACAGCGGGTAGTACGGCAGCCACAGGAAGTTGGCCAGTGCGCCGAGTCCGGCGAGGACCACGCCGACCGCCCGCGCCCAGAAGGCGCCGGTGAACAGCGCGCAGCCGGCCAGGACGATGACGATGCCGAGGATGAGGTGGATCCATCCCCAGCCGGTCAGGTTGAACTGGAAGACATAGTTGCGCGTGGCGACGAACACGTCGTCCTTGGCGATGGCCGCGATGCCCTGGAAGATCGCCATGGCACCGCCGAAGATCATCAGGACCGCGGCGAACGCGGTCCAGCCCGTGCGGGCGGGATGGTGTGATCCGCCGGTGCCGTGTGACGCCGCCGGTGCGCTGCCCGTGTTGGCCATGTCGGGCCTCCTTTGCTGACACGGTCGCCCGGCACGGACCGGAACCAAACCGGACGTTCCGCTTCCAGAGTGTCACGAGGACGCGTGTCCGGCAGTACGGCGGGCGGAGGCCCGACCGACGGCCCGCCCGCCTCCCGCCGGACACCCCGCCTTAGGATCACCTTTCAGCCGGCCCGCGCGGGAATGCGGCCCGGCGCCCCATGGAAGGACCCGCCCCCATGACCGAGATCGTCCCGGTGTCCGGCCCCGAGCTGGTCACCTACGCCGATGAGCTGGCCGCCCTGCTGGTGGAGACCGTCGAGGAAGGCTCGTCCGTGGGGTTCCTGGCGCCCCTGGACCGGGACACCGCCGCCGAGTGGTGGCGCGCCCGGGCCTCGGCGGTCGAGGCGGGGCTGCTGCGGGCGTGGATCGCCCGGGACGGGGAACGCGTCGCGGGCACGATCGGTCTGGTCCGGGCGCCGCTGCCCAACGCCCGCCACCGCGCGGAGGTCACCAAGCTGATGGTCCGCCCCTCGGCGCGCGGGCGCGGGATCGGCCGCGAGCTGCTGGCCGCGGCCGAGCGCACGGCGGCCGGGGACGGCGTCACGCTCCTGGTCCTGGACACCGAGAGCGGCAGCCCCGCGGAGCGCCTGTACCGCGCGGCGGGGTGGACGGAGTGCGGTTCGGTCCCGGACTACGCGGCCGGGCCGGACGGCGTCCTCAAGCCGACGACCTTCTACTACAAGGCGGTCGGCCGCGTAGCGGACGCGTCCCTGGGGTGAGAATGGGCCGGGAAGACACCGATGAGGAGACATCCATGACGCTGTACGACATCCCGCTGCGCACCCTCGACGACCGGCCGACGTCGCTGGGCGACTACCGCGGCCGGGCCGTGCTGCTGGTGAACGTGGCGTCGAAGTGCGGGCTGACCCCGCAGTACGCCGGTCTGGAGCGGCTGCAGAAGGAGTACGGGGACCGCGGATTCACCGTGCTCGGCGTGCCGTGCAACCAGTTCGGCGGCCAGGAGCCCGGGACCGCCGAGGAGATCGAGACGTTCTGCTCGACCACGTACGGGGTGAGCTTCCCGCTGCTGGAGAAGACCGAGGTGAACGGCGCGAACCGGCACCCGCTGTACGCGGAGCTGACCCGGCTCGCGGACGCCGAGGGCGAGGCCGGGGACGTCCAGTGGAACTTCGAGAAGTTCCTGATCTCACCGGCGGGCGAGCCGGTCGCCCGTATCCGCCCCCGCACGGAGCCGGACGCGCCCGAGCTGGTGGCGGCGATCGAGGCGCAGCTGCCGGCGTAGCACGGGATCAGGCGCGGCTGAGCAGCACGGAGCCCTTGGGGTAGGTGGCATCGCCGCCCACGTTCGCGACCTGGACGAGGACGGGGGTGCCCTCCTTGATGTTGCCGGTCTTCCACGGGGTGCAGTACGGCGAGGTGTGGCCGCGGGTGGTGGCCGTGCGGTCCCAGGTGCCGTCCCGGCCGATGTCCAGCTTCACCTCGATGCTCCAGCCGTCGGCGACGGTGTCGCAGGCGCGGATCGAGTCGCCGGGGGCGGCGCCGTACGGGTCCGCGTTCCACATCCCGTGGCCGCCGAAGACGGCCTCGACCGTCCGGGGCTCGGCGGACGCCGTCGCCTGCACGGTGACCACGAGCCCGAAGGCCGCCGCCGCGGTCACCGCGATCCGTCCCGCACCGGCTCCCGCCATGCCCTGCTCCCTCCACCACCCGGTCACGATCTCCCGAAAATCTACAGGTACATGGCAGGTGCACACCATCGCGTGTGCTCCACGTCCACGGCCCCCGTCCCCCGGAACGTGCCGGTGGGACGGGGGCCGTGGACGCAGGACGGCTCGCGACGCCGTCAGCGGATGGGCATGCCCGAGAGGGTGCGGGCGATGACCAGGCGCTGGATCTCGCTGGTGCCCTCGAAGATCGTGTAGATCGCGGCGTCCCGGTGCATGCGCTCCACCGGGTACTCGCGCGTGAAGCCGTTGCCGCCCAGGATCTGGACCGCCTGGGCGGTGACCTTCTTGGCCGTCTCGCTCGCGAACAGCTTGGACATGGAGCCCTCGGCCGACTCGAACGGCTTGCCGGTGGTGGCCATCCAGGAGGCGCGCCAGACCAGCAGCCGGGCCGCGTCGATCCGGGTCCGCATGTCGGCGAGCTGGAAGGCGACGCCCTGGTTGTCGATGATCGGGCGGCCGAACTGCGTCCGCGTCTTCGCGTAGTCGAGCGCCACTTCGTACGCGGCGCGGGCGGTGCCTACCGCCATGGCGCCGACGGCCGGGCGGGACGCCTCGAAGGTGGCCATCGCGGCGTTCTTCACGCGCTCGCCACCGGTGGCGGCGCGCTCGCGGGCGCGGGCGAGGCGCTGGTCCAGCTTCTCCTTGCCGCCGAGCAGGCAGTGCCCCGGCACGCGCACGTCCTCCAGGACGACCTCGGCGGTGTGCGAGGCGCGGATGCCGTGCTTCTTGAACTTCTGGCCCTGGGAGAGGCCGGGGGTGCCCGGCGGCACGATGAAGGAGGCGTGGCCCTTGGATCCGAGCTCCGGATCGACGACCGCGACGACCACGTGGACGTTGGCGATGCCGCCGTTGGTCGCCCAGGTCTTGGTGCCGTTGAGCACCCACTCGTCCTTGGCCTGGTCGTAGACCGCGCGGGTGCGCATCGAGGCGACGTCGGAACCGGCGTCCGGCTCGGAGGAGCAGAAGGCCGCGACCTTGACGTCGTCGGCGTCCCCGTACATCTGCGGGATCCAGGTGCCGATCTGCTCCTCGGTACCGTTGGCGAGGACGCCGACGGCCGCCAGGCCGGTGCCGACGATCGACAGGGCGATGCCGGCGTCGCCCCAGAACAGCTCCTCCATGGCCATCGGAATGCCGAGCCCCGTAGGATCGAAGAACTGCTGGGCGTAGAAGTCGAGGGAGTAGATCCCGACCTTCGCCGCCTCCTGGATCACGGGCCAGGGCGTCTCCTCACGCTCGTCCCACTCCGAAGCGGCCGGACGGATCACGTCCGCGGCGAAGCCGTGGAGCCAGTCGCGGACCTGCTTCTGGTCATCGTTGAGCTCAAGCGTGAACTCGGCCATGTTCCCCTCCACGTACTGCCGTCGAAACGCTCGTTACTTGCGGTAACAACAGTCTGTTACCGGCAAGTAGCCTCTGTCAACCGCATGAGACGCCATCCGCGCCCCGCCGGACAGGGTGTTACGTTGCGCAGGCACGACGGACAGGCACGGTCAGGGGTGGGAGAGACGACATGGAGACCACACGACAGGCCGAGCGCCGGCGGCCCACGGCCGAGCGCCGCCGCCGCGAGCTGCTCGAAGCCGCCGACCGCGTGGTGCTCAGGGACGGCCCCGGGGCCTCGATGAACGCCATCGCGGCGGAGGCGGGCATCACGAAGCCGATCCTCTACCGGCATTTCGGCGACAAGGGCGGGCTCTACCGGGCCCTCGCCAAGCGGCACACCGACGCGCTGCTGAGCGCCCTGCGCGCCGCGCTCGACGCCCCCGCGGAGCGGCGCGCCCGGGTCGAGTCGACGCTCGACACCTACCTCGCGGCGATCGAGGCCCGCCCGCAGGTCTACCGCTTCCTGATGCACCCGTCCGACGACTCGGCCCCCTCCCCCGAGCAGGGCTTCGACGTGGGCCGGCACTCCGCACCGCTGCTGCGCCGCCTGGGCGAGGAGCTGGCCACGGTGATCGCGGAGCGGGTGGACCTCGGCCCGGACGGCGAGGCGATGGCCCGGATCTGGGGCCACGGCATCGTCGGCATGATGCACGCGGCCGGTGACTGGTGGCTGGGCGAACGCCCCTGCTCGCGCGAGCAGCTGGTCCGGAGCCTCGCCGACCTGCTCTGGGGCAGGCTGGCCGAGGCGGGCGACCGGGAGGACGGGCCGGGCTTCTGACGGGCCGCCGGCCGGCTCAGCCGGTACGCGCCCACGGGGACGGGCCGGGCTTCTGACGGGCCGCCGGCCGGCTCAGCCGGTACGCGCCCACGGCGCCCGGCGGGCCGCGCGCAGCACCCGGGCCCGGCGCAGCCCGGTCAGCCGGTCGGTGTAGACCCGGCCCTCCAGGTGGTCGCACTCGTGCTGGAGGCAGCGGGCGAAGAAACCGGTGCCGTCGATCCGGACCGGCTCGCCCGTCATGGTGACGCCCTCGACCACCGCGTGGTCGAAGCGCGGGGTGCCGGCCTCCAGGCCGGGGAGCGAGAGGCAGCCCTCCGAGCCGCGCACCGTGACCCCGTCCGCCTCCACGAGAACCGGGTTCACCACGTGCCCGAGGTGGCGCACGTCCTCGTCGTCGGGGCAGTCGAAGACGAACACCCGTGACGGCACACCGATCTGGTTGGCGGCGAGCCCGACGCCGCGGGCCTCGTACATCGTGGCGAACATGTCCTCGACGAGCCGGGCGAGCGGGGGGCCGAACTCCGTGACCGGTTCGCAGGCCGCGTGCAGGACCGGGTCGCCGAGCAGGCTCATGGTGCGGACGATTCCGGAGCTGCCGGGGATCGGGCGGTTGCGCATGGCGGTCATCGTACGTTCCGCGCGGCGCGCCCCACGGCGCGCGCCCACCCTCGTCAACCCCGGCGCTCAGGTCACCCGTTCCAGCACGCGTTCACATACGCGATCACTGAACCCATGCATGACCATTGACGCGTCCATGGCATCACTCTACGGTCGACGGAAAGCGCTTGCACACCGTCGGGCGGCAGCGCCGCCCGGCCCACTCCCCCCACTGGAGTAGAAATGCAGCTCAAGCCTGTTCTCGCATGTGCCGGCCTGCTCGCCGGCTCGCTCGCCGTCCTGGGCACCACCGCACAAGCCTCCCCCACTGAGGAAAACGCTTCCCCGGCGGCCGCCGCGCTCTACGTGGCGCCGGACGGGAGCGCCGCCGCCGCCGGCACCGAGTCGGACCCCACCACGCTCGCCTCGGCGATCAGCCGGGTGAACGCCGGCGGCACGATCTATCTGCGCGGCGGCACGTACCACTACGGGCAGACGGTCACCATCCCGCCGGGCAACGACGGCACACCGGGCGCCCGCACCACCATGGCCGCCTACCCGGGCGAGCGGCCGGTGCTGAACTTCTCGGAGATGAGCGAGGACCCGGCCAACCGCGGACTCGCGGTGAACGGCGACTACTGGCACATCGACGGCCTCACCGTCGAGCACGCCGGCGACAACGGCATCTTCGTCGGCGGCAGCGACAACGTCATCGAGCACGCCGTGACCCGCTTCAACCACGACTCGGGGCTCCAGATCTCCCGGATCTCCTCCGACACCCCCGACGACGAGTGGCCGGCGCGCAACCTCGTCCTCAGCTCCGAGTCCCACGACAACGCGGACTCCGACGGCGAGGACGCGGACGGGTTCGCCGCCAAGCTCACCGCGGGCCCCGGCAACGTCTTCCGCTACACCGTCTCGCACAACAACATCGACGACGGCTGGGACCTCTACACCAAGACGGAGACCGGCCCCATCGGCCCGGTGACCATCGAGGACTCCCTCAGCTACGACAACGGCACCCTGTCCGACGGCACCGTGAACGAGGACGGCGACCGCAACGGCTTCAAGCTCGGCGGCGACGGGATCGAGGTCGACCACGTCGTGCGGCGCAACATCGCCTACAACAACGGCCACCACGGCTTCACGTACAACAGCAACCCCGGCTCGATGACCGTGTCCGACAACGTCGGCATCGACAACGAGGAGCGCAACTTCTCCTTCGACAAGGGCACTTCGGTGTTCCGGGACAACACCTCCTGCCGCGGCGGTGACGGCTCCAACGACAAGACCGTCGGCGACGCGGACGGCTCCAACCAGTTCTGGACCGGCTCGAACGGCTCCCGGTGCTCCGCGTACGACGGGGCCATGGACTGGTCGTTCGCCTCCGACGGCCGCCTGGTCGTGTCCTTCGGCGGGACCGTGGTCACCCCCTGAGACGCGACGACGGCGGTGCCGGGGCGGGCGGCCCCGGCACCGCCGTCGTCTCACTCCTCGCGCAGGGCCGTGACCAGGTCGCGGGGCAGCCCGTGGGTGTCGTGGAGGTAGTGCAGGTCCTCCTCCGTCAGGGGCCCGCGGAACCGGGGCCGGGCCAGCACCCGCCTTCCGCGTTCCAGGAGCCGGCCGAACCGGCGCTCCTCGTCGGCCAGCACGCGCAGCACCTCGCCGGGGTCCACGTCCTGCCGGAAGTGCTCCAGGGTGTGCCGGACCGGCTCGGGCGGCAGATCGGCGAGCGTGCGCGAGGGGTCGCGCTGCCGGAGCACGGTCAGGGCCCGCCGCAGCAGGCGGCGCAGCACGTAACCGCGCCCGGTGGCGGCCGGGCGGACCCCGTCGCCGACGACGACGACGGCGGAGCGCAGGTGGTCGCAGACCAGCCGCAGCGAGGGCTCGTCCAGCGGCCACAGGGCCGGTACGAGCCGGCGCCAGGGTTCGAAGACATCGCACTCGAACACCGAGCGCCGCCCCTGGAGCAACGAGGCGAGGCGTTCCAGACCGAGCCCGGTGTCGACATTGCGCCGCGGCAGCGGCACCAGTGAGCCGTCGTCGAGCCTGCGGTGGCTCATCGTGACGTGGTTCCACACCTCCACCCAGCGGTCGTCCCCCGTGGGCGTGGACACGGGCGGCCCCTCGCCGCTCCACAGGAAGATCTCCGAGTCGGGGCCGCACGGCCCGGTCGGCCCGTTGGACCACCAGTTGTCCTCGACCGTCGGCTCCACGGGGACGCCCAGTCGCTGCCACACCCGCAGCGAGGCGGTGTCGCACCCGGTGCGCTCGTCCCCGGCGTACACCGTGGCGTGCAGCCGGCCGGGGTCGATCCCCAGACCCTCGGTGAGCAGCCCGTATCCCCATTCCAGGCTCCGCGGGCCCTCGTAGTCCCCCAGCGACCAGCTGCCGAGCATCTCGAAGACGGTGAGGTGGGTGGCGTCGCCGACCTCGTCCAGGTCGGTGGTGCGCAGGCACCGCTGCCGGTTGACGAGCCTGCTGCCCAGCGGGTGCGGGCGGCCCTCCAGGTACGGGGTGAGGGGATGCATCCCGGATGTGGTGAAGAGCACGGGGTCGCCGGGCGGCGGCAGCAGGGTGGAGCCGGTGACGCGGCGGTGGCCGCGCTCCTCGAAGTACTCCAGGAAGATACGGGCGAGCTGGTCGGTGTCCACGGGGACGGCTCCTTCGCGGTGGCGGGGAGGCGCCGGAGAACGGGACCGTCCGGTCACCCGGCCGGGGAGGAATCACCGCGGCACCACCGGCGGACCGTTTCCGGTCGCCGGGGGAGGGGAAAGTCAGACGGCGGCAACCGGCGAGCTGGTCGCTCGCGCGGTCGCGGTGGTGGTGATGCCGTTGACGTCCATACGCCGACGGTAACGCGCCCCCGGCCGCCCGTGCACCCGGATTCCGTCGCCGGCGGACCCTCGGAGAACGCGACGACCCGCTCACGCGTCCTCCATTCCCAGGGAAGTCCACGTGCCGGACGGTGCCGCCGTGCGGTCATAGTGCCGGACATCGATAGGCTGGGCGGCGGACCGATGCAAGGAGGATCTAGGACGATGGCAGGCAACACGGAGCCGTTGTCGCCGCGGGCCAAGCTGGCCGTGACGGCGGGCAAGGCCGCTGCGGCGGTGTCGCGGGCGGCCGGGCGGGGCAGCGGATCGGTGATCGGCGGCCGGGTGGCGCTCAAGCTCGACCCCGACCTGCTCGGGCGGCTGGCGCAGCACCTGGACGTGGTCCTCGTCTCGGCGACGAACGGCAAGACGACCACCACCCG
Organism: Streptomyces sp. 130; assembly: GCF_007096885.1. GTDB lineage: Bacteria > Actinomycetota > Actinomycetes > Streptomycetales > Streptomycetaceae > Streptomyces. The sequence goes on from NZ_VJNO01000012.1 coordinate 175,093, forward strand.
GCTGATCGCCGAGGCGCTGCGCGCCGCGGGCCCCGTCGTGTCGAACGCGCTCGGCGCCAACATGCCCGCGGGCATCACGTCGGCGCTGGCCGGCGGGTCCGACGCGCAGTACGGCGTGATCGAGGTCGACGAGAAGTACCTCGCCGGGGTGGCCCGCGACACGACGCCCAAGGTGATCGCGCTCCTCAACCTCTCGCGCGACCAGCTGGACCGGGCCGCGGAGACGCGGATGCTGGCCGAGAAGTGGCGTGAAGGGCTGTCCGGCTCGAAGTCCGTGATCGTCGCCAACGCCGACGACCCGCTGATCGTCTGGGCGGCCTCCTCCTCCCCCAACGTGGTGTGGGTCGCGGCCGGCCAGGCCTGGAAGGACGACGCCTGGTCCTGCCCGTCCTGCGGCGGGGTCATGCAGCGCCCCGGCGACGACTGGTTCTGCGGCGAGTGCGGTTTCCGGCGTCCGCCGCCCAGCTGGGTGCTGCACGGCGACTACGTGCTCGACCCGCACGGTTCGGCGTGGCCGATCCACCTCCAGCTCCCCGGCCGCGCCAACAAGGCCAACGCCACCAGCTCGGCGGCCGTCGCCGCGGTCTTCGGTGTGCCGCCGCAGGTGGCGCTGGAGCGCATGTACCAGGTGCAGGCCGTCGCCGGCCGGTACGACGTGGTGAGCTTCCTCGGCCGTGAGCTCCGGCTCCTGCTGGCGAAGAACCCGGCGGGCTGGCTGGAGACGTTCTCGCTGATCGACCCGCCGCCGACCCCGGTGATCCTCTCGGTGAACGCGCGCGGCGCGGACGGCACGGACACCTCGTGGCTGTGGGACGTCGACTACACCCAGCTCGCGGGCCACCCGATCTTCGTGCTCGGCGACCGCAAGCTGGACCTCGCCGTCCGCCTCGAAGTGGCCGGACTCGACTTCCGGGTCTGCGAGAACCTGGACGAGGCCGTGCGGCAGGCTCCGCCCGGACGCATCGAGGTCATCGCCAACTACACCGCCTTCCAGGACCTGCGCCGCCGTGTCGGCAACTGACCCCGGCCCCGGGCCCCTCCGGAGAGGACGAAGCATGAGCAACAACAGCCTGCGGCTGGTGTGGGTGTACCCGGACCTGCTGAGCACCTACGGCGACCAGGGCAACGCCCTGGTGGTGGAGCGCCGGGCCCGTCAGCGCGGCCTGGACGTGGCGCGCGTGGACGTGCGCAGCGACCAGCCCGTGCCCACGTCGGGCGACATCTATCTGATCGGCGGCGGCGAGGACCGGCCGCAGCGGCTCGCGGCGGAGCGGCTGCGCCGCGACGGCGGGCTCGCCCGGGCCGCGTCCAACGGCGCGATCATCTTCTCGGTCTGCGCCGGCTACCAGATCCTCGGCCACGAGTTCATCAACGACCTCGGTGAGCGCGAGCAGGGTCTCGGTCTGCTGGACGTGGTCTCGACGCGCGGCGAGGGCGCTCGGTGCGTCGGCGACGTGCTGGCGGACATCGACCCGCAGCTGGGCCTTCCGCCGCTGACCGGGTTCGAGAACCACCAGGGCGTCACGCACCTCGGACCGACGGCGCGGCCGTTCGCCCGGGTGCGGTTCGGCCGGGGCAACGGCACGGGGGACGGCACCGAGGGCGCGTACAACGACACCGTGTTCGGTACGTACATGCACGGTCCGGTGATGGCCCGGAACCCCATGATCGCGGACCTGCTGCTGAAGCTGGCCCTCGATGTGAACGCGCTCCCGCCGACCGACGACCGGTGGTACGAGGCGCTCCGCGCGGAGCGTGTCGCGGCTGCCACGCAGCCCGCCTGACCAGGCATTTCACTGGTTGTCCAATGAGTGGCGCAGGGCTCGGATGAGCGGCGTCCAGCAGGCGGACGCCCGGTTCGGTCCCGCCACCCTGCGCCGGTAGGGTGGCGGGGATCCAGCCGGACGACGTGGTCCGGTCGTCGGCCCACGTTGCAAAGGTTTCCCGGGCAATGCGAATTGGTGTGCTCACCTCCGGCGGCGACTGCCCCGGCCTCAATGCCGTCATCCGGTCCGTCGTCCACCGCGCTGTGGTCGACCACGGCGACGAGGTCATCGGCTTCCACGACGGGTGGCGGGGCCTGCTGGAGTGCGACTACCGCAAGCTCGACCTGGACGCCGTGGGCGGCATCCTCGCCCGTGGCGGCACGATCCTCGGCTCCTCCCGGGTCCAGCCGGCGCATCTGCGCGGGGGCGTCGAGACGGCCCGCGGCCATGTCCGGGACCTGGGGCTCGACGCGATCATCCCGATCGGCGGCGAGGGCACCCTCAAGGCGGCGAACCTGCTCTCCGAGGCGGGCCTCCCGATCGTCGGTGTGCCGAAGACCATCGACAACGACATAGCCTCCACCGACGTCACCTTCGGTTTCGACACCGCCGTCGGCGTCGCCACCGAGGCGCTGGACCGGCTGAAGACCACCGCCGAGTCGCACCAGCGCGTCATGATCGTCGAGGTCATGGGCCGCCACACCGGCTGGATCGCCCTGCACTCCGGCATGGCGGCCGGCGCGCACGCCATCGTCGTCCCGGAGCGCCCCTTCGACATCGACGAGCTGACCGAGGTCGTGGGCCGGCGCTTCTCGGCCGGCAAGAAGTTCGCGATCGTCGTCGTCGCGGAGGGCGCGAAGCCGCGCGAGGGCTCCATGGAGTTCCAGTCGGGCGCCAAGGACATCTACGGCCACGAGCGCTTCACGGGCGTGGCCACCCAGCTCTCGGTCGAGCTGGAGCAGCGTCTCGGCAAGGAGGCCCGCCCGGTCATCCTGGGCCACGTCCAGCGCGGCGGCACCCCGACCGCGTACGACCGCGTCCTCGCCACCCGCTTCGGCTGGCACGCGGTGGAGGCGGCGCACCGCGGCGATTTCGGCATGATGACGGCGCTGCGCGGCACGGACATCACCCTGGTGCCGCTCGCGCACGCGGTGGAGACCCTGAAGACGGTCCCGGCCGCCCGGTACGCCGAGGCGGAGTGCGTGCTCTGAGCGACACCCGGCACGAGACCGCCCCCGGCCGCAAGATCGGCCGGGGGCGGTTCTACTCTGGTCGGGACAACCGGCACGAAACGGGGACGTCCCGGCGTTCCCATCGGGAGTGAACAGATGGATCACAGCGGGCACGGCATGGACATGGACCTGCCGCCGTTCACGCTGGGACGCGGACTCCACTTCTCCGCGGACCCGTTCTTCCTGATCGGCTGCGTCCTGGCGGTGCTGCTGTACGGATACGGGGTGCTGCGGCTGCGGCGGCGCGGGGACGCGTGGCCGGTGGGGCGCACGGTCCTGTTCGTGATCGGGGTGCTGACGATCGCGCTGGTGATGTGCACCCGGCTCAACGACTACGGCATGGTCATGTTCAGCGTGCACATGGTGCAGCACATGGTGATCAGCATGCTGTCGCCGATCCTGCTGCTGCTGGGCGCGCCGGTGACGCTCGCGCTGCGCGCGCTGCCGGTCGCGCCGCGCGGCACGAAGGGGCCGCGCGAGCTGCTGCTGATGCTGCTGCACAGCCGGTACATGAAGATCGTCACGCATCCCGCGTTCACGATCCCGCTGTTCATCGCCAGTCTGTACGGCCTGTACTTCACGCCGCTCTTCGACTACCTGATGGGCTCGACGACGGGGCACCTCGTGATGATGGTGCACTTCCTCGCGGTCGGCCTGTTCTTCTTCTGGCCCATCATGGGGGTCGACCCGGGTCCGCACCGCCCCGGCTATGTGATGCGGATGCTGGAGCTGTTCGCCGGGATGCCGTTCCACGCCTTCTTCGGGATCGCCCTCATGATGGCCTCCACGCCGATGGTGGAGGTGTACCAGGACCCTCCGGCCTCGCTCGGCATCGACGCGCTGTCCGACCAGAGCGCGGCGGGCGGCATCGCCTGGGCGTTCAGCGAGATTCCCTCGGTGGTGGTCCTGGTGGCGCTGGTGTTCCAGTGGTACCGCTCGGAACAGCGGACGGCGAAGCGTTCCGACCGGGCGGCGGACCGCGACGGGGACCGGGAGCTCCAGGCGTACAACGCGTACCTCGCCTCCTTGCAGGCGCGCGGACAGTAGCGGCGGACCCTCCTTTCGGGTGACGATGGCCTTTGCGGCCGCGCGGCCGATGAGGAGGGTGCGCGCATGTCCGGATCCACGAAGACGATGGGAATGCTCACCGCGGGTGCGCTGGTGGCGGTGACCGCCTACACGGTGGCCCTGGGGAGCAACGGCTGGCTCTGGTTCGGCTGGGTGATCCTGGGGCTGATCACGATCGGGATGGCGGCCACGCGGGAGACGTGAGGCGGTCCAGCTCCCCGCCGATCGCCTCCCGCAGGGCGGTGTGCCGGGGGCCGAGCGCGTGGCCCTCGTCGCTCCAGCGCTCGCGGGGGTAGAGCCACACCGGCCTGCCCACCAGCTCCGGCGGCTCCCAGTCGTAGCGGGGCCATACGTGTGCGTGCAGGTACGGATCGGTGTTCCCGAGGATCTCCAGGTTGACCCGCCGGAAGGCGGGGTCCAGCCGCTCGCAGGCCCGTTCGACGGCCTCGCCGAGGGCGTCCATGCCGGCCAGGAACGCCAGTCGCCGTGGGCGCGGAAGGTCGGACAGCCGCCGCACGGCGGGGTCGTCCACCAGCAGCACCGAGTATCCCGGCAGGAACTGGACGTCCCCGAGCACGGCGAACCCCGCCTCCAGCCGCCGGAGCACCGTGGGATTCCCGCCCCGGAGGGCGGTGCCGATGCGGTCCTGTCGCCAGTCGTCCGTCATGGGCGACGACTGTACTGGCGGCCGAGGCCGCTCCCGGCTCCGGGCGCAGCCGGGCGGCGGCGGATGTGGAGCGCTCCCAGGTGCCGTTCCGGGCCCGGCGGACGCGGATTGCGGCGGCGTTACGCCGAGGTGAACCGACGCATACGGTGACCGGCCGCAACCGGTTCCGTCCGGGCCGCGCGACCGGTCCGGCGCCGCGCGGGGGCGCCCGGCCGTTGCCTCGTACACCTTTCGGAGCCGGCGACCGCGATGCGCGGATCGCAAACGTCCGGGCCGCTGCTGCGCTCGCGCCCCTCCCGTCACTCCGGGTCCGTTTCGGCGCGGGGGCGGCGGTGGCCGCCGGGCCGGGCACGCCGGTGAGAGGCGCCTCGCACTTCTGCCGGGCGCGCCTCTGCCTGGCGCTTCGCGGTACCGAGGGCATCGGGAGCCCGTCACCGCACCGGACCGGCCCCTCACCCTCGGTGACCGCTCAGGCGCTCGTCACGCGGTGCTCCACGGACCCCGCGCATGCGATTGCGAACGTCCGCCACACCCGCCGCCAGGCGTGCCGCCGGGCCCGGTAACCGGCAGTTACCCCGGCGTCAACCCCGCCGCACCCGGCCTCCGTTCGACGTATGGCCGTGTTCACACGCCCGTAAGCCAGTTGCGCTTTAACTCTTGACAGGTGCCTGTCGCCACGCCACCTTGGGAGCGCTCCCACAATCAAGACTTGCACACTCCACCCCCACCCCTTCTCCCCCAACGCCATTGAGCCGCAAGGGCGTTACGGGGCGCAGCCGCGCTCCCCGTGACGCTCCGCGCTGCCCGGCAGAGGAAGGCGTTTGTCATGAGCTTGGTGAAGCGTTGTAGGCCCCGCCGCACCTTGGGGCTCCCTGCCCTCGCGGCCGGCGCCCTCGTCCTGGCCACCGGCCTGGCGGGCGGGCCGGCGTCGGCCGCACCGCAGGACACCCTGCACGACCTCGCCGCGGCCCAGGGCAGGTACTTCGGCTCCGCCACCGACAACCCCGAGCTCCCCGACGCGGCCTACGCGGCGAAACTCGGCTCCGAGTTCGGGCAGATCACCCCCGGCAACTCCATGAAGTGGGACACCACCGAGCCCGCCCGCGGCCAGTTCAACTTCGCCAAGGGCGATGTGATCACCGACTTCGCACAGCAGCACGGCCAGACCGTGCGCGGGCACACCCTGGTCTGGCACAGCCAGCTGCCCGGCTGGGTGAGCGCGCTGCCCTCCGCCGAGGTGGAGACGGCCATGACCGACCACATCACCGCGGAAGCCACCCACTACCGCGGCGAGGTGGCCGCGTGGGACGTGGTGAACGAGCCGTTCAACGAGGACGGGACCTTCCGCACCAGCCCGTTCTACAACGCCATGGGCAAGGACTACATCGCCAAGGCCCTGCGCGCGGCGCGCGCCGCCGACCCGGACGCCAAGCTGTACATCAACGACTACAACGTCGAGGGCAAGGGCGCGAAGAGCGACGCGATGTACGACCTGGTGAGCGATCTGCTCGCCGACGGCGTGCCGCTCGACGGGGTCGGGATGCAGGCGCACCTGGCGACCCAGTACGGCTTCCCGTACCAGATGCAGGCGAACATGCAGCGCTTCGCCGACCTGGGCCTGGACGTCGCCGTCACCGAGCTTGACGTGCGCATGCAGCTCCCGTCGGACGCCGCCAAGCTCGCCACCCAGTCCTCCTACTACGCCCAGGTGGTCGACGCCTGCCTCGCCGTCGAGCGCTGCGTCGGCATCACCGTCTGGGACTACACGGACAAGTACTCCTGGGTGCCGAGCACCTTCCCGGGCGAGGGCGCCGCCAACCTGTACGACGACAACCTGGCCCCGAAGCCCGCCTACGCGGCCGTGCGCACCGCCCTGGGCGACGAGGACGGCGGGGACGACGGGGGCGACGACGGCGGGGAGGGCGGCACTCCGGGCACGCTGAAGGCCCAGTACCGCACCAACGACACCTCGGCCGGTGACAACCAGATCAAGCCCGGCCTCCAACTCGTGAACACCGGCAGCGCCCCGGTCGCCCTCCCCGCCGTGACCGTCCGCTACTGGTTCTCCGGCGACAACGGGGCCTCCACGTACGGCAGTTGGTGTGACTGGTCACCGATCGACTGCTCCACCATCACGCACCGGGTGGTGGCCGCGGGCACCCCGAAGGCCGGCGCCGACCACTACCTCGAAGTCGGCTTCGCGAGCGGCACCCTCGCCCCCGGCGCGTCGACCGGCGAGATGCAGCTGCGCCTGAGCAAGACGGACTGGTCGAACTTCGACGAGTCCGACGACTACAGCCACGGCACCGGCACCTCGTACGCGGACGCCTCGAAGGTCACCGTCTACGTCGGCGGCGAACTGGTCTGGGGCATCGAGCCCTGATCCCCGGGGGCCCCGCTCAGGCCCCCGCTCCCCCGCGTACACCCCGCACGAAACCCGCCGCACCCCGTCCCCGCCGCTTCCCCTCCTCCCCTCCCCCTCGACGACACCCGCCACTGGAGGATTTGTGTCGATATCACGTAGAACGTTCAGCAGCGCCCTCGGCGGCAGCGTGCTGGCCCTCGGTCTGGTCCAGGGCACCGCGGTCGCCCAGCCCGCCTCGGCCCAGGCCGGTACCGGAGCCCGCGCGAGCGCCGCCGGCGACGACCCGTACACGCAGGCCTTCCTCACCCAGTACGGCAAGATCAAGGACGCCGCGAACGGCTACTTCAGCCCCGACGGTCTCCCGTACCACTCGGTCGAGACCCTGATGGTCGAGGCGCCGGACCACGGCCACCAGACGACGTCGGAGGCCGTCAGCTTCTGGATGTGGCTGGAGGCGGCGTACGGCAGGGTGACCGGTGACTGGGCGCCGTTCAACGCGGCCTGGGCGGTGGCCGAGAAGACCATCATCCCGCAGCACGCGGACCAGGCCAGCAGCGACGCCTACCGGCCCTCGGCGCCCGCGACCTACGCGGCCGAGCACCCGTTGCCCAGCGGCTACCCCTCGGCCATGGACACCGGGGTGTCGGTGGGCAGCGACCCCCTCTCGGCCGAACTCGCCTCGTCCTACGGGACCATGGACGTCTACGGCATGCACTGGCTGATGGACCTCGACAACACCTACGGCTACGGCAACAAGCCCGGCACGGGCGGCCAGTCCGGGCCGGGTGCGGGCGCCTCCTTCATCAACACCTACCAGCGCGGTGCGCAGGAATCGGTGTGGGAGACCGTCCCGCAGCCGACCACCGACCTCTTCAAGTACGGCGGTCCGAACGGGTATCTGGACCTGTTCGTCGGGGACAAGAGCTACGCCAGGCAGTGGAAGTACACCAACGCGCCGGACGCCGACGCCCGCGCGGTGCAGGCTGCCTACTGGGCGTACCGCTGGGCCTCGGAGCAGGGCAAGGAGAGCCAGGTCGCGGCCTCGGTGGCGAAGGCCGCCAAGATGGGCGACTACCTGCGCTACGCCATGTTCGACAAGTACTTCAAGCGGATCGGCAACTGCACCGACCCCAACTCCTGCCCGGCCGCCTCCGGCCGGGACTCCCAGCACTACCTGCTGTCGTGGTACTACGCCTGGGGCGGGTCCGCGGGCACCGGCGGTGGCTGGGCCTGGCGCATCGGTGACAGTGCCTCGCACCAGGGCTACCAGAACCCGCTCGCCGCCTGGGCCCTGTCCAACGTGCCCTCACTCACCCCCAAGTCGGCGACGGCCAAGTCGGACTGGTCCAAGAGCCTGACCCGGCAGCTGGAGTTCCTGACCTGGCTGCAGTCCAGCGAGGGCGCCCTCGCGGGCGGCTGCACCAACAGCTGGGAGGGCCGCTACGGCACGCCTCCGGCCGGCACGCCCACCTTCTACGGCATGGCGTACGACTGGCAGCCGGTGTACCACGACCCGGCGAGCAACAACTGGTTCGGCTTCCAGGCCTGGGGCATGGAGCGCGTCGCCGCGTACTACTACGTGACCGGCAACGCGACCGCCGAGGCGGTGCTCTCGAAGTGGGTCGCCTGGGCGTCCAGCGAGACGACCATCGGCGCCGACGGCAGCTTCCGCTTCCCCTCCACCCTGAACTGGACGGGCCAGCCGGACACCTGGAACGCCGCGTCGCCCGGTGACAACGCCGGCCTGCACGTCTCCGTGGTGGACTACGCCAACGACGTCGGCGTGGGCGCCGCGTACGTCAAGACGCTCACCTACTACGCCGCCAAGTCGGGCGACGAGGACGCGGCGGCGCTCGCCAAGGCCCTGCTGGACGCGATGGCGCTGAACGCCACGGACAAGGGCATCTCGGTGCCGGAGACCCGGCTGGACTACAACCGGTTCGACGACGAGGTGTACATCCCGTCCGGCTGGACGGGCACCATGCCCAACGGCGACCCGATCCGGTCCGGTTCGACGTTCATCGGTATCCGCAGCTGGTACAGGGACGACCCGGACTGGCCGAAGGTGCAGGCGTACCTGGACGGCGGGGACGCGCCCGTCTTCACGTACCACCGCTTCTGGGCGCAGGCCGCGCTCGCCCTGGCCTTCGCGATCTACGCGGAGCTGCTGGTGGAGGGCGGCGGCGGTGAGCCGGGCGGCGACACCGAGCCGCCGACCGTGCCGGGCGGCCTCACGGTGACCGCGACCACCAAGGACAGCGTCTCGCTCTCCTGGTCCGCGTCCACCGACAACGTCGCGGTGACCGGCTACGACGTGTACCGCAACGGTGTGCTGGCGGGCAACGCGACCGGGCGGACGTTCACCGACTCCGGGCTCGCCGCCGGCACCGAGTACACCTACGCGGTGGCGGCGCGGGACGCGGGCGGCAACACCTCGGCGCTGTCCGACGCGGTCCTGGCCACCACGAAGACCGGCGGCTCGACCGGGACCGGCGCGGTGAAGGTCCAGTACAAGAACAACGACTCCTCCGCGACCGACAACCAGATCCGGATGGGCCTCCAGGTGGTGAACACGGGCAGCGCGCCCATCGACCTGTCGACGGTGAAGCTGCGGTACTGGTTCACCGCGGACGGCGGCCCGAGCACCTTCGGCACCTACTGCGACTACGCGGTGCTCGGCTCCTCCACCATCACCCACACCGTGGTCGCCGTCCCCAGCCCGAGGACCGGGGCCGACCGCTACCTGGAGATCGGGTTCACGGGCGGCGCGGGCACGCTGGCCGCGGGCGCCTCCACCGGTGAGATCCAGCTGCGTCTCAACAAGAGCGACTGGTCCAACTTCAACGAGAGCAATGACTACAGCCGGGCCACCAACACCTCGTACGCGGACTCCTCGAAGGTCGGCGCCTACGTCGCCGGCACCCTCGCCTGGGGAGTCGAGCCGTGACAGGCCGGCCGCTGCCGGCTCTGGCCGGGACGGCCGCCGCCCTGGTCCTGGCCGCCGCGGCGATGCTGACCGGTGCCTCCCCGGCGCCCTCCCACGAGCTGGACGGCCACAGCCGGACCACCGGCGCGGCCCTCACCGACGCCCCGGAGGCCGGGACGCACCTCACCGGCGCCCTGCCCCCGGGCACCGCACCCTGACCGGCCGGACCTCCGGTCACCCCACAGCTCCCGATGGCGGGCCACACACTCACCCCGCTCAGCCCGCCATCGGGCACACCCCCCATGAACCCGTCCGCGGAGAGTCTCCGCGGGCGTATGAGAGGAGCACGGAGCCGCAATGAGTAGCAGAGGCACCATCAAGCAAGGTCTGCGCCGGAGGCTGGCCGCAGCCTCCGCCCTGGCCATGGGCGCGGCGCTGGCGGTGGCGGTCCCCACCACCGCCGACGCGGCGGCGGCCCGGGTCGACAACCCTTATGTGGGCGCCAAGGCGTACGTGAACCCGGACTGGTCCGCCCTGGCGGCGGCCGAGCCGGGCGGCGCGGCCATCGCGAACACGCCCTCCTTCGTCTGGATGGACCGCATCGCGGCTATCGAGGGCACGGAAGGCAAGCGGAGCCTGCGCGGCCACCTGGACACCGCCCTCGCGCAGGGCGCGGACCTGTTCCAGGTCGTCATCTACGACCTGCCGGGTCGTGACTGTGCGGCACTGGCCTCCCAGGGCGAGCTCGGCCCCACGGAGCTCGACCGCTACAAGAACGAATACATCGACCCGATCGCCGAGATCCTCGCCGACCCGGCGTACGCGAACCTGCGCATCGTCACCATCATCGAGCCCGACTCGCTGCCCAACATCGTCACCAACGCGGGCGGCACCGCCGGTTCGACCGAGGACTGCGCGACGATGAAGGCGAACGGCAACTACGAGAAGGGTGTCGGCTACGCCCTGCACACCCTGGGTGCCATTCCCAACGTCTACAACTACATCGACGCCGCCCACCACGGCTGGCTGGGCTGGGACACCAACATGGCCCCGGCCGGCCTGGAGTTCAAGAAGGCCGCCACCTCCGAGGGCGCGACCGTCAACGACGTCGCCGGCTTCATCGTGAACACGGCGAACTACTCGGCTCTCAAGGAGCCGAACTTCAAGATCACCGACACGGTCAACGGCACCACCGTGCGCCAGTCCAAGTGGGTCGACTGGAACTACTACACCGATGAGCTGTCGTTCGCCCAGGCGCTGCGCACCCAGCTGGTGGGCCAGGGCTTCAACTCCAACATCGGCATGCTGATCGACACCGCGCGCAACGGGTGGGGCGGTCCCGACCGGCCCACCTCGGCGGGCCCGCTGACCAGCGTGGACGCCTACGTCAACGGTGGCCGTGTCGACCGGCGCATCCACGCCGGCAACTGGTGCAACCAGAGCGGTGCCGGCATCGGTGAGCGGCCCACCGCCGCCCCCGAGCCCGGGATCGACGCCTACGTGTGGGCGAAGCCCCCGGGGGAGTCGGACGGCAACAGCGAGCCCGTGGAGAACGACGAGGGCAAGGGCTGGGACCGGATGTGCGACCCGACCTACGAGGGTAACGGGCGCAACGGCAACAGCATGTCCGGCGCCCTGCCGAACGCGCCGGTCGCGGGTCACTGGTTCTCCGCGCAGTTCCAGGAGCTGGTGCGCAACGCCTACCCGCCGATCGACGGCAGCGGCGAGAACCCCGGCGGCGGCGACGGTGGCGACGACGACACGCAGGCGCCGACCGCGCCGACGGGTCTGACGTCCACGGCGAAGACCAGCAGCAGCGTCTCGCTGTCCTGGTCGGCGTCGAGCGACGACACCGGCGTGACCGGCTACGACGTGTACCGGGGCGCCACCAAGGTGGGTTCGACCACCACCACCTCGTACACCGACACGGGTCTGTCGGCCTCGACGGCCTACAGCTACACCGTCAAGGCGAAGGACGCGGCCGGTAACGTCTCGGCGGCCTCCTCGGCCCTCTCCGTCACCACCTCCGCCGGGGGCGGCACCGGAACGGGCGCGCTGAAGGTCCAGTACAAGAACAACGACTCCTCCGCGACCGACAACCAGATCCGGATGGGCCTCCAGCTGGTCAACACCGGCAGCACGGCGGTGGACCTGTCCACGGTGAAGCTGCGCTACTGGTTCACCCCCGAGTCCGGCTCCGCCACCTTCGGCACCTACTGCGACTGGGCGGTCCTGGGCTGCGGGAAGCTGAACCTGGCGGTGAAGTCGAACGGTTCGGCGGCCGGGGCCAGCCACTACCTGGAGGTCTCCTTCGGCAGCGGCACCCTCGCGGCCGGCGCCTCCACCGGTGAGATGCAGCTGCGGCTGAACAAGAGCGACTGGTCCAACTTCAACGAGGCGGACGACTACAGCCGCGGCACGGGCACCTCGTACGCGGACGCGTCCAAGATCGGCGTCTACACGGCCGGCACCCTCTCCTGGGGCACCGCGCCCTGATCGGTGACCGGATGATCCGGTGACTCCGTCCGGCCCCGCCACCTGTGTGGCGGGGCCGGACTTCTTTACGCACAAGTGAGCGACGGGTTTTTGTTATGGTCTGCGGCCGGGCCGCGTCTCCCAGGTGTGCGTGAAGCCAGAACAGGACTCCGGAAGAGTGAGCACGGCATGGGCCAGGACCGCGAACGGGCGTTGATCGAAGCGGCACGGGCCGGTGACGGCGAGGCCAGGGACCAGCTCGCCGCGTCCTGTCTTCCGCTGCTCTACAACATCGTCGGACGCGCGCTGAACGGCCACGCGGACGTGGACGACGTGGTGCAGGAGACGGTCCTGCGCATGCTGCGCGCCCTGCCCGGTCTGCGGAACCCGGAGAGTTTCCGCTCCTGGCTGGTGGCCATCGCGATGAACGAGATACGCGGCCACCGGCGCGACCGGCAGTCCGCCCCGGTCCCCGTGGAGCCCCTGGCCGCCGGCCGCGACCGGGTCGATCCGGCGGCGGACTTCGTGGACCTGACGATCCTGCGGCTCGGCCTGTCCGGACAGCGCCGGCAGGTCGCCGAGGCGACCCGGTGGGTGGACGAGGACGACCGGGCGCTGCTCTCGCTGTGGTGGCTGGAGGCGGCGGGCGAGCTGACCCGGGCCGAGGTCGCCGCCGCGATGGACCTGTCGCCCGAGCACACCGCCGTACGCGTGCAGCGGATGAAGGCGCGGCTGGACACCGCCCGGGTGGTGGTGGGCGCGCTGGGCGCCCGGCCCCGGTGCGTCCTGCTGGACGAGATGCTCATCGGGTGGGACGGGGCGCCCTCGCCGCTGTGGCGCAAGCGCATCGCCCGGCACGCGCGCGGCTGCACGGTCTGCTCCGGGTTCGGCTCGGGGCTGGTGCCGGCCGAGGGCCTGCTCGCCGGACTGGCCCGGGTGCCGCTCGCGGGGGCCGGGGCGGGCCGGGCCCACCGGCCGGCCGAGGCCGCGGCCGGGACGGCCCTCGCCGCCTCCGCGCGGCCGGGCCGGGCGGCGCGGCGGCGGCACCGGGCGCGCCGCCGCCGGCGCAACGCCGTGGTGGCGTCCCTCGTCGCGGTGGGCGTGCTGGGGGCCGGGGGCGCCGCCGTCCATCTGTCGACGGGTGACGAGGACGGCGACGAGGTGTCCGTCGCGACCGCCCCCGGCACCGGCGGTTCCGCCACCGCGACCGCGTCCGCCGCGGCGTCCGGGTCCGCGACGCCGTCCGCCTCGCCGTCGCGCTCCGCCGGGAGCCCGAGCCCTGGCGCCTCGCAGACGCGGGGCCGGACGCGGCCGGGGAAGACGGCTGCCGCGACCAGGCGTCCCCCGGCGGCCGAGTCCCCGTCCGCGAGCCGCCCGGCCCCGGCCGGGTCCGTGCCGAGCCCGCCCTCGGACGCGGAACGGGTCCTGGCCCTGGTCAACACCGAGCGGGCGAAGGAGGGCTGCTCGCCGGTGTCCGGCAACGACGAGCTGACGACCGCCGCGCAGCGGCACTCCGAGGACATGGCCGCGCGGGACTACTTCTCGCACACCTCGCGGGACGGCTCGGGCCCCGGCGAGCGGATCACGGCCGCCGGCTACCGGTGGAGCACGTACGGGGAGAACATCGCCAAGGGGCAGCGGACGCCGGCCGACGTGATGGAGTCCTGGATGAACAGCCCCGGCCACCGGGCGAACATACTGAACTGCTCGTTCAGGGAGCTGGGCGTGGGCATACAGGACAGCCCGGGCGGCCCCGTCTGGACCCAGGACTTCGGCGCGGGCATGTGAGGCCTCGGCGTCGCCCGCCGGGGGCGGGGTATACGTCCCTTCATCGACCCGCTGACGCCACCGGACCGGGGAGGGACCGTGTTCTACCACGTCCTCAAGTACGTCCTGCTCGGCCCGGTGCTGCGGCTGCTGTTCCGTCCGGTCATCGAGGGCGCGGAGCACATCCCGGACGACGGCGCCGCGATCGTCGCGGGCAACCACCTGTCGTTCTCCGACCACTTCCTGATGCCCGCGGTCCTGAAGCGGCGGATCACCTTCCTGGCCAAGGCGGAGTACTTCACGGGCCCGGGCGTGAAGGGCCGGCTGACGGCCGCCTTCTTCCGCGGCGCGGGCCAGATCCCCGTCGACCGGTCGGGCAGGGAGGCGGGGCGGGCCGCGATCCGTGAGGGCATCGGGGTGCTGGAGCGGGGCGAGCTGCTGGGGATCTACCCGGAGGGCACGCGCTCGCACGACGGGCGGCTCTACAAGGGCAAGGTCGGCGTCGCCGTGATGGCCATCCGGGCGCGGGTGCCGGTGGTGCCGTGCGCGATGGTCGGCACCTTCGAGGTCCAGCCGCCCGGCAGGCGGCTCCCCCGCCTCAGGCCCGTCACCATCCGCTTCGGCGAACCGCTGGACTTCTCCCGCTACGCGGGCCTGGAGAACGAGAAGGCGGCCGTCCGGGCGGTGACCGACGAGATCATGTACGCGATCCTGCGGCTCTCCGGCCAGGAGTACGTGGACGAGTACGCCGTGAAGGCGAAGAAGGCGATCCCGGGCGGGCAGCAGGGCCGCTTGCCGGGACGGCGACGCGGGCAGCGGACCCGCGAGCGGTGAACGCCGCCGGTCGGGGGCGTGGGCCGTCCACAGCCTCCTGGGACGGCTTCAGCCCGCCTTCGTCAGGTCCATGGACATCAGCCCGCGCAGGCCGTTCTCCAGGGCCTCCGGACCGGTGTCGCCGAAGATCGCGAGCTGGGCGATGAAACCCTGGGCGGTCGCGATGAGGGTGCGCGCGACCTGCTCGTCCGGCACGTCCGCCCGGAGCACTCCGGCCTCCCGGTACAGCCCGACCAGCTCGGTCCAGGCGCTGCGCAGGCCCCTGAACGCCTCGGTGAGCGCCTCCGCCAGCCGCTCGCTGCGCAGGGCCTCGGACCAGACCTGGACGATCAGCCCCGCGTACGCCGGGGCCTCGAGGCCCCGTTGCGCTTCCCGGCCGTCCATGAACAGGCCCCGCGCCACCCGGCCGATCAGGATGTCCGGGGTGGGGACCGGGGTGTCCCGGGCGGCTTCCGCGAAGGCCCGGCGGACCCCGTCGACCGCCTCGGTCGCGATGGCCGCGATCAGGTCGTCCTTGCCGCTGAAGTAGCGGTAGACCGCACCTGCCGACAGGCCGGCCTCCTGCAGCACGTCCTGCATCGAGGTGCCGTGGAAACCGTCACGGGCGAAGCAGCGCGCGGCGCCGTCGAGGATCTGTCTGCGGCGGGCGTCGAGGTGCGCCTGGGATACACGGGCCATGCGGCCAACCTAAAACGAACATTCATTCTTGACAACCGGCCGCAGCGGGACGACAGTGACGGCATATAAAACGAACGATCCTTCTTTTTGAATCGAGGCCCTTCCCGTGTCCCTCACACCGAACCGCCGCCTGGTGGGGGTCGTCCTGCTGGTTCCGCTGGTGGTGACCCTCGCCCTGTGGGCCTTCGCCTGGCCCGCCGCCCGCACCGCCCCGCGCGACCTGCCGGTCGGGATCGCCGGAACCGCCCCGGCCGCCGACCGGCTCCAGCAGCGGCTGGAGGACCGCGACGGCGCCTTCGCCGTGCACCGCTACGGCTCCGAGGCCGCCGCCCGCGACGCGATCGAGGACCGGACGGTCTACGGCGCCGTCGTCGTCACCGAGAAGGGGCCCGCGCTGCTGACGGCGAGCGCGGCCGGCCCCGTGGTCGCGCAGCTGCTGCACGAGGCCGTGAGCGCCGGGGCACCGGCCGGCTCCGCCGTCCCCGTCACCGACGTGGTGGCGGCGCCCGCCGCCGACCCGAGGGGTGCCGTGCTCGGCGCGAGCATCCTGCCGCTGGCCATCGCGGGGGTCGCCGCCGGCGCGGCCGTCACCCTGCTGCGACTGCGCGGGGCGCGGGCCGGGGGCGCGCTGCTCGGCGTGGCCGCCGTGGTGGGGCTGCTGGCCACCGCCGTGACGGACAGCTGGCTCGGCGCGCTCACCGGCGACTGGTGGAGCGAGGCCGGGACCATCGCCCTGGTCGTGCTCGCCGTCGGAGCGCCGGTGGCGGGCCTAGCGGCCCTGATCGGGACACCGGGGATCGGCATGGGGGCCCTGCTCATGGTGCTGCTGGGCAACCCCTTCTCGGGAGTGACCAGCGCGCCCGAACTGCTCCCCCGGCCGGTCGGCCCGATCGGTCAGCTGCTGCCGCCCGGGGCGGGCGGGTCCGCGCTGCGTTCGGTGGCGTTCTTCGACGGCGCGGCGGCGGCCGTCCCCGCTCTGACGCTCGGCGCGTGGGCGGTGCTGGGGCTGGCCGCGGTGCTCGCCGGCGGACGCCGCGGGACGGCCGCGGACACCACGGCGCCGGAGCCCGTGCGGGAGCCGGCACTGGCCGGCTGACCGCTGTCGCGGCACAGGAGTGGGGGGGGCGCCCCGGGGCGGGGGGGGGGGGGGGGGGGGGGGGGGGGGGGGGGGCGGGCGGGGGGGGGGGGGGGGGGGGGGGGGGGGGCCCGGCGCCCCGCCCCCCCGCGCGCCCCCCCCCGCCCCCCCCGGGGGCCGGGGCGGGGCGGGGCGCGCGCGCGCCCGGCGCGCGG
>NZ_VJNO01000102.1 GCF_007096885.1 Streptomyces sp. 130
GGCCAGGGCAACTACGCCGCGGCCAACGCGTTCCTGGACGCGCTGGCCACGTACCGCAGGGCCGAAGGCCTCCCCGCACAGTCCCTCGCCTGGGGGCCGTGGGGCGACGGGGGCATGGCGGACAGCCTGCCCGGCGCCGACTCCCAGCGCATGCGCCGGACCGGCATCGCGACCCTGTCGGCCGAGGAGGGGACCGCCCTCTTCGACGCGGCCGAGGCGGCCGGTGGTGCGGCACTCGTCACCATGCGGGTCGATCTCACCGGGACGGACGCGCCGGGACCGGACGACCTGCCGGACCTGTTCCGAGGGCTCGTAAGGACCAGCGGCCACCGTGCCACCGACACGACGGCCTCCGGCGCGGCAGCGTACCGCCGGCGGATGAACGCGCTGACCGACGAAGAGCGCACGGAGCAGGTGCTCGATCTCGTACGGGCCCACGCCGCCGCCATTCTCGGCTACGCCGGCGCCTCGGCCATCGAGCCGGACCGGGCGTTCAAGGAGCTCGGGTTCGACTCACTGGCCGCGGTGGAGTTCCGCAACGGCCTGGCTCAGGCCACGGGGCTGCGCCCGTCGGCGACGTTGGTCTTCGACTACCCGAACTCCCGCGTGCTCGCGGAGTACCTGGCCGAGGAGCTGCGTCCCGACTCGGCAACGGACGCCCAGGCCGACGAGGAAGAACGGGTCCGGAACATTCTGAAGGGAATCCCCCTGAGCCGACTCAGGGACGCAGGACTGATGGAAGTCCTCTTCGAGCTCGCCGGTGTTCACGAAGAGCCGGTGAACCCGACCGAGGAAACGGACGAGAATTCGACCGAATCCATCGACTCGATGGATGCCGAGAGCCTGATCAGCATGGCACTCGAAGGTTTCGGCCTTGACGACGCGACGCAGGGAATGTGAGAGCCCCGATGACTAATTCTGACGAGAAGCTGGTCGCCGCACTGCGCGCGTCGCTCAAGGAGAACGACCGTCTGCGGGCCCACAACAGGAAGCTGTCGTCCGCAGCCCGCGAACCCATTGCCATCGTCGCGATGAGCTGCCGCTTTCCAGGAGGAGTCGAATCGCCGGAGGCCCTGTGGCAACTGGTGAACGATGGCGTGGACGCGATATCCGAATTCCCGGACAACCGCGGCTGGAATGTCGGATCTCTCTACGATCCGAACGGTGAACGGCCGAACACCACTTATGTCAACAAGGGTGGATTCCTTCACTCGGCGGACACCTTCGACCCGGTTCCTTTCGGTATCAGTCCGAACGAGGCCCTGATCATGGACCCGCAGCAGCGGCTGCTGCTGGAATGCTCGTGGGAGGTGTT
>NZ_VJNO01000103.1 GCF_007096885.1 Streptomyces sp. 130
CGGCCGGCGACGGGTGAGCCGATGGCGAGGTCGGTGCCGGCGCCGAGGCGGGTGAGGGCTGCGGCGAGCGCGGCGTGGACGACCATGAAGGGGGTGCACCCCTCGGCCCGGGCCAGCTCCCCGACACGCTCGAACAGATCTTCATCCAGGGCGACTTCGACCTGACCGCCCCGGTGCGAGGCGCGTGCGGGGCGCGGGCGGTCCAGGTTCAGGGCGTGCTCCTCGGGGAGCCCTTCCAGCGCCTTGTGCCAGAACGCCAGCTCCTGGGAGAGCACGCTGTCCGCGTCGTCGGCGGCCCCCAGCACCCGCTGCTGCCACACTGCGTAGTCCGCGTACCGCACCGGCAGCGGTTCCAGGACGCTCGCGGTCACGCCCGCGCTCCGCGCCTCGTAGGCCCGGGACAGGTCATCGAAAAGCACACCGGTGGACCGGCCGTCCGTCGCGATGTGATGGACCAGGAGCAGGAACACCCAGGAGTCGTCATCGACCTCGAACAGGGTCGCCCGGACGGGGAGTTCGGTGCGGAGGTCGAAGACATGGCGCGCGGCCTCGGCCATGGCGCGGTCCAGCTCGCCGGAGGTCACCTCGCGGCACTCGACGGGCACATGGGCGTCTGCGGCCGGTACGACGTGCTGGCGCGGTTCGCCGTCGACCGTGGCGAACACGGTCCGCAGCGGGGTGTGGCGTACGAGCACGTCGTGCAGCGCCGCTTCGAGCAGTCCGGCATCCAGCGGACCGGCCGTCCGCATGGCCATCGGCACGTTGTACGCGGCGCTTCCGCCGTCCAGTTCGGCCATCAGCCACAGCCGGCGCTGGGCGAAGGACACGGGTGCGTCGCCGTCACCGGACCAGGCCCCGGCGGTGATCGGCGGAAGCGCGGGCCGGCCGTCGAGGGTGGCGATGTGCTGGGCGAGGCGCGCGGGTGTGGGGTGCTGGAACACGTCCCGGATGGTCAGCCGGACGCCCAGCACGTCGGCGAGGTGGTTGGTGAGGCGGGCCGCCAGCAGCGAGTGCCCGCCATGGGCGAAGAAGCTGTCCTCGACACCCACGGGCCCCGGTGTGCCCAGCACCTTGCTGAACAGGGCGACCGTGACCTCTTCCAGTGGGTTGCGTGGGGGGCGGCCGTGGGTGGGGGTGGTTGCGGGTTGGGGGAGGGCGCGTCGGTCGATTTTGCCGTGGGGGGTGCGGGGGAGGCGGGCGAGGACGGTGAGGTAGGGGGGGACCATGTGCTCGGGGAGCTGGTTGGCGAGGTGCCGGCGGATGTCCTCTGTCGGGGTTGCGG
>NZ_VJNO01000013.1 GCF_007096885.1 Streptomyces sp. 130
GGGGCGGCGGGGCGGCCGCCCGCGCCCCCCGCCCCCGCCGCCCCCCCCCCGGGTGCGGGGCGCCCCCCCCCCCCCCGCCCCCCCGCCCCCCGCCCCGCCCCGGGGCCCCCCCCCCCCCCCCGCCCCCCCCCCGGCGGCGTCGCGTTCATCGGCCGAGGTAGCTTTCCGGCATGGCTGATCTCTATGAGCTGTTGCTGGCACTGGACCTGAGGGACAGCGTCTCCGACGCGGACATCGCGGAGCTCCGGTGGCACCTCGGGCTGGGGGCCGAACCGGAGGACCTCGGGATCATCACCGTGTGCCCCGAGGTGAGGGAGGACGACAGCGGTGAACCATTTGTCGAGGAGCGCCGCCCGGAGCCCCTGCTGACCGGGTCCGGACCGGCCTGGAAGATCGGCGGGGCGCTCGTATCGGTGTTGACGCCGCCCGCGACGGATTCGCCTGGTACGTGGGCGCTGACCGTCCGGCAGGAAATCCATCCCGACGAGTTCGACCTCCTCGGTGAACTGCTCGGGTGGCTCGCCGCCCACGCCGACGACCGGCACCGGTCCGCCGACGGCGCGGTCCGGGTGGGCTGGACCCGGTTCTACGAAGCGGACCGGTTCGACCCCCTGGTGGTCCAGGACGACGAGGTGCGGTGGCCGTAGGCGCCGTCGCTTGATCGTCCCGGGGCGGGGTAGCGAAAGGGCATGGCCACTGAGAACACACCCGCCGCTTCCGGTTACGCACAGCCCGAGGTCGACGTCCAGGCGCTGGCCCGGGTGCTCGACGGGGAGTACGCCGGTATCCGCGATCTCGTCCGGAGCAACCTGGTGGCGTACGCCTCCGTGCTGGAGGAGGCCGAGGAGCTCGGACGCGAGGCGTATCGCGAGCGGGTGCGGGAGATCGTGGTGGAGATGGCCGCGACCGGGCAGACCGGGATGGGGTTCCCGCGGGAGTACGGCGGGGGCGGTGACGTCGGGGCGTCCATCGCCGCGTTCGAGACGCTTGCCTTCGGGGACCTGTCCGTGCTGGTGAAGGTGGGGGTGCAGTTCGGGCTCTTCGGCGGGGCGATCGCGCAGCTGGGCACCGAGCGCCACCACCGGGCCCTTCTGCCGGACCTGATCACCGGGCGCCTGATGGGGTGCTTCGCGATGACCGAGACCGGGCACGGCTCCGACGTGCAGTCGCTCGGGACGGTCGCGCGGTACGACCCCGGCACCCGGGAGTTCGTCCTGACCACCCCGGACGACGGGGCGTGCAAGGACTACATCGGCAACGCCGCCCGCCACGCGGAGCTCGCCGTCGTCTTCGCCCAGCTGGAGGTCGGCGGAAAGGCGGAGGGCGTGCACGCCTTCGTCGTACGCGTCCGGCAGGACGGCGAGGTGGTGCCCGGCGTCCGGATCGAGGACGACGGGCCCAAGATGGGCCTCAACGGCGTCGACAACGGCCGCATCCGCTTCGACGGGGTGCGCGTGCCGCGCGAGGCGCTGCTCAACCGGTTCGCCGACGTCACGGCCGAGGGCGTCTACGAGAGCCCGATCGAGAACCCCGGACGGCGCTTCTTCACCATGCTCGGGACCCTCGTGCAGGGCCGGGTCAGCGTCGCCGGCGCCGGGGTCGGCGCGGCCAAGGTGGCCCTCGCGATCGCCACCAAGTACGCCGTGCGGCGGCGGCAGTTCGCGACCGCCCCGGGCACCGGGGAGCAGCTGCTCCTCGACTACGGGCTGCACCAGCGCCGCCTGCTGCCGCTCCTCGCCCGTACCTACGCCCTGCACTTCGCCCAGGACGTCGTACGCGGCCAGTTGCACGACGTCTTCTCCGGCACCGAGGGCGACGAACGGGCCCGGCGCCTCCTGGAGTCCCGGGCCGCCGGCACCAAGGCGCTCGCCACCTGGCACGCCACCCGGGTCGTCCAGGAGTGCCGCGAGGCGTGCGGCGGCGCCGGCTACCTCAGCGTCAACCGGTTCGCCGCGCTCAAGGCCGACAGCGACATCTTCACCACGTTCGAGGGCGACAACCACGTCCTGCTCCAGCTCGTGGCCAAGGGCCTGCTCACCCATTACGCGAGTGAGTTCGAGGACCTGGACCAGCTCGGCACGGTCCGCCATGTCGCCGGGCTCGCCGTCGAGACGGTCCTGGAGAAGACCTCGGCCCACAAGCTGCTGGAGCGGGTGCGGGACCTGCTGCCGGGCGGCGACGAGTGGGACCGCGAGGCCGGGCTGCTCGACCCGGAGTACCAGCTCGCCATGGTCCGCTTCCGCGAGGAGCACATGCTCGCCGGTGTGGCCCGCAGGCTCAAGCGCGGCATCGACGAGCACGAAGACCCCGGCGCCGTTTTCTCCCGCGTCCAGGACCACGTCATCGCCGTCGCCCGCGCACACGTCGAACGGCTGGTCCTCGAAGCGTTCACGGAGAAGGTGCGCGCGCTGCCCGAGGGCGGGAACAAGGAGGCGCTTCGGCTGCTGTGCGACCTCTTCGCGCTCTCGGTCATCGAGGCGGACCGGGCCTGGTTCATGGAGCACGGCCGGCTGACCGTCCAGCGCTCCAAGGCGATCAGCCGCGAGGTGAACGACCTCTGCCGCAAGGTCCGGCCGCTCGCGGTCGGCCTCGTGGACGCCTGGGGCATCCCGGACGAGATGCTGCGCGCGCCGGACCTGGTGGGCTAGGGCCGGTCTTCAGACCCCCTCTGCCGCGCGACGCGGACGGCGGTCGTCGCCAGGGTCACGTAGTGCATCGTGAAGCGTCCGCCCAGCGCGTCGATGGCGTCGCCCACCGCCGACAGGATCTCCGTCAGCTGATCGGGGCCGAGCCGGGTCAGGCCCCCGGTGGTCGGGAGCAGGTCCAGCCACTGGTCCCGGGTGTAGGGGCGCTCCCAGTCGAACCTCCACTGCTCCGGTTCGTGGAAGTGCCCGGTCGCGCGGATCTGTTCGGCGGTCTTCGCGTACCCCGCGCGGTACGCGTCCAGCGGGCGCCGCGCCGGCTGACCGCTGAAGGGCGAGTTCGGCGCCACCCGGCGCAAGGCCGCCGCGAACGCCTCCGCCACCTCGGCGGGCGGCTCGAAGACGTGCCCGAAGACCGCCAGGCGCCCGCCCGGCCGCAGCACCAGGGCCGCCTTTTCGGCGCCCACCGCCGGGTTCACCCAGTGCCACGACTGGGCGGCGGTCACCGCGTCGAACGTCCGGCCCGCCGGGTCCCACGCCTCGAAGGTCGCCACCTCGACCGGGACGCCGTGCGCGCGTGCCAAGTCCGCCATCCGGGCATCCGGTTCGACGCCGAGCACCGTACAGCCCGCCGCCCGGAACTGGCGGGCCGCGATCCCGGTACCGCAGCCGACGTCCAGCACGTCCGGTCCGGGGCTGCCGTCGGCGACACGGGTCACCAGGGCGTCGGGATAGGGAGGGCGGGCTTCGTCGTAGCGCCGTGCGTCGGTGCCGAAGGACTCCGCGGTCCGCCGGGCGTGATGAGGTTCTCGCGGTAGAGTGGGCATGCGTTCACCTTAGTGGGCAAGTGCCCACTCGCCAAGGCCGGCGGGGACGCGGACGACATGGGGAGTGAGTACGTGCCGACCGGAGTGCACCTTCGCGACGCCCGGCAGCAGCTGTTCGACGCCGCCGAGCGCGTCCTGCTGCGGGACGGCCCGAACGGTCTGACCAGCAGGGCCGTCACCGATGAGGCGGGCTGCGCCAAGGGCGTACTGCACCGTCACTTCGCCGACTTCGACGCCTTCCTGGCCGATCTCGTGCTCGACCGGGCCGCGGATCTCGACGCGCGGGCGCGGACGCTGAGCGAGAGCGCCGGCACCGGCACCGTGGCGGGCAACCTCACCGACGCGCTGACCGGCCTGTTCGGGCCGGTGCCGGTGGCGATCATCCCCCTCATCACCTTCCGGGACGAGCTGCGCGCGCGCCTCAGGCAGGCGACACCGCAGGGCGGCATCGCGATCCTCGCCCAGATCACCAGCGCCGTCTCCGGCTACCTCACGCAGGAGCGCGCGCTGGGCCGGGTGTCGGTCGGCGCCGACATCGACTCCCTCACCCTCTCCCTCGTCGGGGGCGGGCACCTGCTGTTCGCGGACCGCGACCCCGGGCCGCCGGACGCGGCGGCGGTCGGCAAGCTGGTGGCCACGGTGCTCGCGGACGTCGTACGGCGGTGACGTGCGGCCGACGGGCCGTCCGGCTACCCAGGGCGGATGAGTATCCCCGCTCAGCCGGGCGGACGTGCGGCGCACGACGATGGAACTCTCCCCGAGCGAACCGGAGATACCCCATGATCAGCCGTCTTGCCGGTCAACTGGTGCCCGCCTTCGGGCGGTTGACACTCACCACCGAAGCGGATGCCGTCCTGCCCCCGTCCGGCATCATCGCCGCCAACCACACCTCGCTCGCGGACCCCGCGATCGTCCTGGCGGCCCTGCGCCTCCTCGGCGCCCGGCCCGTCGTCATGGCGACCGCCGGGCTCTGGCGCGTGCCCCTGCTCGGCCGCGCCCTGGCGCGCGAGGGCCACATCCCCGTCCACCGCGGCGACGCCCGCGCCGGCCGGGCCGTCGGCCTCGCCCAGGAGGCGCTGGAGCGGGGCCGGCACATCCTGATCTACGCGGAGGGCGGCCTCCCGGACCGCGGCGACGCGGCCGAGGCCGCGCCGGGCGCCTTCCACCGCGGCCTCGCCCGGCTCGCCCACCGCACCGGCGCGCCCGTCATCCCGCTGGGTCAGGCGGGGGCCCGCCGGGTCACCTCGGGCTCGGCCGCCAAGCAGCTCGCCGGCCTGGCCACGGCCCCGTTGCGCCGCCCCCGTCTGCACGTCCACGTCGGCCCGCCGCTGCGACTCGACGGCGACGGCCCGGCGGCCACCGCACAGGCCCGCCTCGCCGTCACCGCCGCCTGGCGGACGGCGGCCGCCAGGCTGGGGGAGCCCGCCGCCCTCACCGCGTAACCCCGCGGCTCAGAGCTCGGCGCCCACCGCGCTCAGGAAGGTGCGGAACTTCGCGGCGGTCTCGGCGGTCTCCGCCTCGGGTTCGGACGCCGCGACGACACCCGCACCGGCGTAGAGGCGCAGCGTGCGCTCCTCCGCCTCGGCGCAGCGGATGGTGACGACCCATTCCCCGTCGCCGCGCGCGTCGCCCCAGCCGACCATGCCCGTGAAGAAGCCACGGTCGAACGGCTCGGTCCCGGTCAGCACCTGCCGGGCCGTCGCCGTCGGCGTCCCGCACACCGCCGGGGTGGGGTGCAGGGCGCAGGCCAGTGTGAGCGCGGAGACGTCCGGGTCGGCGAGCGTGCCCGTCACCGTGGTGGACAGGTGCCACATGGTCGCGGTACGGATCAGCGTCGGCCGCGGCGGCACGGTCATCCCGGAGCAGTAGGGGGCGAGCGCCTGGTGCACGGCGTCCACGACGACGGCGTGCTCGTGGAGGTCCTTGGCGGATTCCAGGAGCGCGGCGGCGCGGCGGACGTCCTCGGCGAGATCGTCGCTGCGCGGGGCCGAGCCCGCGAGGGGATTGGAGACCAGCCGGCGGCCCCGGCGGGAGACGAGGAGTTCGGGGCTGGCGCCGATCAGGGTGCGGCCGGGGCCGGTGGGGAGCGCGAAGGTGTAGCCGGAGGGGTCGCGGCGGGCCAGGCGCTGGAGCATGGCGGGCACGTCCAGCGGTGCCGGCGAGGTGAGTTCGAGGGTGCGCGCGAGGACGACCTTGCTGAATTCGCCGCGCCACATCCGTTCCACGGCCGAGGCCACGCCCTTCGCGTAGACCTCCGGCTCCGGCACCTGCCGGATCTGCCATCCGGGGGAGGCGACCCCCGGCGAGGGCAGGGCGATGAGGGGGTCGGAGGTGAGCGGCGGCCCGGTGCGCAGCGCGGTGGGCACGCTCAGGGCGGCCGGCTGCGTGTGGTCGAACGGGATCGCGCCCATGACCACCGGCGATCGCTGTCCGGCGTCGGCGGCCTCCGCCAGGGTGTCCGCCGCGCGCCGGTCCACCGGCTGTGCGCCGTGCGGCACTTCGCGGCCCGGGCCAGGGGCCAGCAGGGTGTGTCTCGGGGTGGCGAGGAAGCGGGCGCCGGGCGCGTAGGCGTCCAGGAGGGAGGTGGCCGCCCCGGTGGCCGGATGGGCCTCGGGTATGGGTGTGGCGACTCGGGATGCCGTCGACACGGGGACTCCGTTCTCGATGGCCCCGTGGGCGGGGCCAGGGATGAGGATGCGCTGAGGAGCTGCGCCGGTTCGGCGCGGCGGCACGCCTGCGGCGGGTCTTCACCCGGAGCAGCACCTACGGTAGGTTAGGTGAGGGTAACCTAAGTTTCCTTGTTCGCGCAGGAGGGCGGTGGGGTTCAGGCCATGAATCCGGCGTCCGAACTGCGTTTCCCGGCAGCCGGGTTGACGGGGTGGGTGCCTGTGTCGCGCGTGTCGATGTTAGGTTAGCCTTGCCTCGGCCGGAGGGGGGACTGTGGCCGATTCCACCAGCCTTCGCCGCGGGCGCCGCGCCCCGCCGGGCGGCCCGGGCCGCGCCCTCGCGCGCCCTGTGAACGCCCCCGCCCCGGGCGGATGTTCACGCGTGCGCCGCCGCGCCGGGCCCGTAAGCACCGTCACTCTCGCTCCGACCCGTCGTCGGCGCCCACCCACTGAGGAGTACCCCGATGAGCCAGACCTTGTCACCCGAGCGTGTCAGGGCCGACATCGCCGAACTGCTGGGCTGCGAGCCCGGTGAGATCGCGTCCGACGAGAATCTGGTCGACCTCGGTCTCGACTCGATGCGGATCATGGTCCTGGTGGAGCGCTGGCGCGCCGCGGGGGCGACCGCCCTGGAGTTCCCCGATCTCTTCGAGCTGCCCGAACTCGGCCACTGGCAGGCGCTGCTGGCGGGTGAGGCCGCATGAGCCGCACCGACCGCCGCGACCGCCACCTGGACCGGATCGCCGAAGTGCGCGCCGGTCTGCACGCCGAGAAGGTCGGCTACCCGATCGGCATCCGGGAGACCGAGGTCGTGCGCACGGCCCCCGTCGGCGCGGGCCTGCTGCGCGTGACGCTGGGCGGCCCCGGCACCGAGGGGTTCGAGGCCCACGCGCCCGACGAGCACGTCAAGCTGATCTTCCGGGAGCCGGACGGCACCCTGCGTCTGCCCGAGCGGAACGGGGCGATGCTGCGCTGGCCGAGGCCCGTGCCGACCTCCCGCGAGTACACCGTGCGGCGCTACGACCCCGTCGCCGGTGAGATCGACATCGACATCGCCGTCCACGAGGGCGGACTCGCCTCCGAATGGGCCGGCAAGGCGCGGCCCGGCGACACCGTCCACGTCGCCGGACCGCCCGGCGGGCTGATCGTCCCGCACACCTACGACCGCTATCTGCTCGCCGGGGACCTCACCGCCCTGCCCGCCGTCGCCCGATGGCTGGAGGAGCTGCCGAGGACCGCCAAGGGCTGGGCGTTCGTCGAAGTCGCGGACGCCGCCGAGGAGATCGGGCTCCTCGCGCCCGAGGGCGTCGAGGTCCACTGGCTGCACCGCGACGGCGCGCCCGCCGGCTCCGGTGACGCGCTGGCCCGGGCCGCGATGTCCGTCACCGTGCCCCAGGGGGAGCGGGTGTACGTCTGGGTGGCCGGCGAGGCCGGGCAGATCAAGCCGCTGCGCCGCTGGGTCCGGGACGAACTCCGCCTGGGCAAGGGCGACTACGACATCACCGGCTACTGGAAGCGGGGCGTCGCGGATTTCGACGAGGACGACCACGACCACGGTCACGACCACTGAACCGTCACGGGACCGGGGGCGCGCAGCCGCGGGTTGTCCCCCCGAAAGGCCATCAAGTAAGGTGAGCCTTACCTAAGTAGCAAGGAGCTTCGGAATGTCCATACGCAGATCGTCCGGCCTGGTCGGCGCCGTCGCGCTGGCCCTCGTCCTGGCCGGATGCGGGTCCTCCTCGGACGGCGGGTCGGACTCCGCCTCGGAGAAGACCGAGACCCGGGTGTTCACCGCGGACAACGGCAAGATCACGATCCCGGCGAACCCGAAGCGTGTGGTGGCCACCGGCTATGCCGTGCCCGCGCTGATCGAGGCCGACGCACCGCTGGTCGGCATCTCGTCGTGGAAGCGCGGCGAGCCGATGATGAACAAGGAAGACCTCGCCACCTACAAGAAGCTCACCAAGGTGGCGGGCGAGCAGGCGGCCGAGACCAACTACGAGGCCATCGCCGAGGCCGAGCCCGACCTGATCGTCATCGGTGTCCCGGCGCCCGTGCTCGGCGACATCGACATGAAGCGGCTGAAGTCGATCGCCCCCGTCGTCGCGATCGGCCCGAGCCTCCCGTCCGCCTGGCGCGACCTCTCCCGCAAGCAGGCCGACGCGGCCGGCGCGCTGGAGCAGTTCGACGCCCAGAAGAAGGCGTACGACACCAAGGCCGCCGAACTGGCCGCCAAGTACAAGGACGTCCTGCCGAAGCTCAAGCTCGGTCACGTCGGCGCGTACGGTGACGCCGCCAAGGGCACCTTCCAGCGCGAGTTCAACGGCTCCTGGGGCACCAACATCGCCGAGGACCTGGGCGCCACCTACTACGGCAAGGTCAAGAAGCCCGGCCCGGGCTCCCAGGCCGTCAGCGAGTACCCCTCCATCGAGGAACTGCCCGACGCCTTCCGTGAGGCCGACGCCCTGACCTACTCCGTCAGCGCCGACGGCACCGTCCCGCCGTCCGTCAAGTACGTCCTGGAATCCAAGCTCTGGAAGAACCTGCCCGCCGTCAAGGCCGGCAAGGTCTACCCGTTCCGCTACACCGAGGCCGCCACCTACGGCGAGGCCCTGATGACCCTGGACGCGGTCGACCAGTCGCTCGCTCCGCTGCTGAACCGGTGACCGTCGCGGGCCGCGCGTCCGAGGCGGCGGGAAACCGGCGATCCGCTCCGCAGACCGCCCTGCTCGTCGGCGGACTGGTCCTGCTGGCCGCGCTCGCCGTCCTCAGCATGGGCGTCGGGGCCCGCCACATCGCCCCCGGCGAAGTCGTGCGCGCGCTGTTCGACTACCGGGGCACCGACGACCACGTCATCGTGCGGGACGTACGGGCGCCGCGCGCCATGCTCGCCGTCGCCGTCGGTGCCGCGCTCGCCGTGTCCGGCGCGCTCATCCAGACGCTCGCCCGCAACCCGCTCGCCGAGCCCGGCATCCTCGGGGTCACCGCGGGCGCCGGGTTCGCCGTGACCATCGGGTCCGCGCTCGGCCTGGCCGCCGGCCAGGCCGGGCAGCTCGGCTTCGCCGTCATCGGATCGGCGGTCGCGGCGCTGCTCGTCGCCGCGGTCGGCCGCCGCTCACCGCTGCGCCTGGTGCTCACCGGGGTCGCGCTGACGGCGGTGCTGAGCGGCGTATCGCTCGGCCTGCGCCTGATGCTCCCCGACACCTTCGACGCGTACCGCTTCTGGTCCGTCGGCACCCTGGCCGGGCGCGAACAGGCGCCGCTCGCCTGGCCGCTGACCGCCATCGCGGTCTCGCTGGCCGGCGCGCTGCTGCTGAGCAGGGCCCTCAACGCCCTGACGCTCGGCGAGAACGTGGCACACACCCTCGGTGCCCGCGTCGGCCGCGTCCGGATCGTCACCCTCGTCCTCATCACCGTGCTCAGCGGGGCGGCGACGGCGGTGGCGGGACCCATCCTCTTCGTCGGGCTGATCGTGCCGCACCTCGCGCGCCGCCCCGCCTCCGGCTCCGTACCCTGGCTGATCGGCTACACCATGGTGCTCGGCCCCATCCTGCTGCTCGCGGCGGACATGGCCTCCCGCGTCCTGCTCCCCACCGGCGAGGTGCCGGTGGCCATCGTGACCGCGTTCCTCGGCGGCCCCATGCTGATCTGGGCGGTCCGCCGCTACGGGGCGGGGTCGCTGTGAACATACGCGGACTGCGCGCCGAACGCCGCACGGTGGTGCTCGTCGCGGTGCTCGTCGCCCTGATGCTGGCCCTCGGCCTCCTCGGCCTGTGTTACGGGGCGTCATGGGCCACGCCCGGCAAGGTGTTCGCCGTCCTCACCGGCTCGGAGCACTCCGTGGTGATCCGGGACTGGCGGCTGCCGCGCGTGCTCGCCGGCATCGTCTTCGGCCTCGCGCTCGGTGTCGCGGGCGCCCTCTTCCAGAACCTCACCCGCAACCCGATGGGCAGCCCCGATGTCATCGGGCTCGACGCCGGCGCCTACACCGGAGCCCTCGTCGCCCTCACCGTACTGTCCGGCACCTCCGCCCAGCTGGCCGTCGGCTCCGTGGCCGGCGGGCTGGTCGTCGCCGCCGCCATCTACCTGCTCTCGCTCGAACACGGCTTCTCCGGGCTCCGGCTGGTGGTCATCGGCATCGCCGTGAACGCGATGGTGACCGCGATCAACTCGTGGATCGTGCTGCGCGCCGAGCTGGAGGTGGCGATCGCCGCCGTCGGCTGGAGCGCCGGCTCCCTCAACGGCGTCGGCTGGGAGGACCTGGGCATCCCGTTCGCCGTGATCGCGGTGCTGCTCCTGCTGATGACCACCCGGGCCCACGCCATGCACCAGGCGGCGCTCGGCGACCCGGTCGCCGTGACCACGGGCGTCGGACTCGACCGGCTGCGGCTGCTGATGGTCCTGGTCGGCGTCGGCTGCACCGCCACGGTGACCGCCGTGGCCGGGCCCATCGCGTTCATCGCGCTGGCCGCGCCGCAGATCGGCCGCCGGCTCGCGGGCGCCGCCGGCATCCCGCTGCTCCCGGCCGCGCTCACCGGAGCGGTCCTGCTCCAGGGCGCGGACCTGCTGGCGCAGATGCTGCTGGCCCCGGTCGCGCTGCCGGTGGGCGTCGTGAGCACCGCGATCGGCGGTTGCTATCTGATCTGGCTGCTGACCAAGGAGGTGAGGCGCGCGTGACCGCACGCCTGACGGCGCGGGAGATCACCCTGCGCTACGGAGACCGCGTCGTGTCCACACGGCTCACCCTCGACATACCCGACGGCGCCTTCACCGCCATCGTCGGCCCCAACGCCTGCGGGAAGTCCACCCTGTTGAGCGCGCTCGTACGGCTGCTCAAACCGCACTCCGGACAGGTGGAGTTCGACGGCCGCGAGGTCGGCGCCTTCGGCACCAAGGCACTGGCCAAGCAGCTCGGCTTCCTCCCGCAGGACCCCACCGCGCCGGAGGACATCAAGGTCCGCCAGCTGGTGGCCCGGGGCCGCTTCCCGCACCAGTCGATGCTCGCCCTGTGGTCGGACGGAGACCAGGCCGCCGTCGACGGGGCGATGACCGCCGCCGGCGTCGCCGACCTGGCCAACCGGCCCGTACAGGAACTCTCGGGCGGACAGCGGCAACGCGTCTGGATGGCGATGGTGCTCGCCCAGCAGACGCCCTACCTGCTGCTGGACGAACCCACCTCGTTCCTCGACATCACCCACCAGTACCAACTGCTCGGCCTGCTCGCCAAGCTGCGCAACGAGGGCCGCACCGTCGTCGCGGTCCTGCACGACATCAACCAGGCGTGCCGGTTCGCCGACCACCTGGTGGCCATGAAGGCCGGCGAGGTGGTCGCCGAGGGCGACCCCGCGGACATCGTGGACGCCACGCTGATCAAGGACGTCTTCGACCTGCCCAGCGTCGTCGTCCCGGACCCGGTGACCGGCACTCCGATGGTCGTCCCCACACTGCAAGGAGAGTAAGTTGACCACCGCGAGCGTGCCCCCGGACGGCCTCCTGCCCCTGACCGGCGCCCAACTCGGCATCTGGAACGCCCAGCGCATCGAACCCGACTCGCCGTACTACGTGGTCGGCGACGTGATCGAGATAGCCGGTGAGGGACCCGTCGACACGGACGCGCTCGCGCGGGCCGTCCGGGCCACCACCGAGGAGGCCGAGAGCCTGCGGCTCAGGGTGTACGAGACACCCGACGGCCCCCGCCAGGCGGTCGGCGCCGAACCGGTCGCCCTCCCGCCGCTCGTCGACGTCAGCGCGGCGGCCGACCCCGCCGCCGCGGCCCAGGCGCTGGTCGACGCCGAACGCGCCCGGCTCGCCGAGGCGTGCCGGGGCATGACGGACCGCCCGCTGTACTCCCGTACCGTCATCAGGCTCTCCGACCGCGAGGTCTGGTACACCCAGCTCGGCCACCACCTCGTCTTCGACGGCTACACCGCCGCCCTGCTCGCCCGCCGCACCGCCGCCCACTACACCGCCCTGGTCCGCGGCACCGAACCGCCCCGCTCGACGTTCGGCGCGTTCGCGACGCTCGTCGCCGAGGACACCGCCTACCGCGAGAGCGACCGGGCCGCCGAGGACCGGGCGTACTGGGTCGAGCGCTTCACACCGCTGCCCGACGTCGACCCCCACGACGGGCCCGACACGGCCGGCGCACCCGCCCGCACCCTCACCGCACGGGCCGAACTGAGCGCCGGCGAGACCGCCGCCCTGCGCGCCTTCGCCGACGCGGAGGGCGTCACCTGGGGCGAGGCCCTGATCGCCTGCTACGCCGCCTTCCTGCACCGCATGCTCGGCCGCACCGACGTCGTCTTCGCCCTGCCCCTGATGTGCCGCACCGGCTCCGCCGCGCTGCGCACCCCCGCCATGGCGGTCAACGTGCTGCCGATGCGGGTCACCGTGCGCGGCGACGACCGCCTCGGCGACCTGAGCCGGCGCGTCGCCGGCGCCATGCGCGAGATGCGCGACCACCAGCGCTACCGGGGCGAGGACCTGCCCCGCGACCTCGGCGTGCCCGGCGCCGGAGCGCTGCTGCACGGACGCGGCATCAACCTCAAGGCGTTCGACCTGAGCCTCGACTTCGCCGGGGCGGCCGGCGTCATGCGCAACGTCGCGGGCGGACCGCCCGAGGACATGGGCCTCAGCGTCCTGCCCACCCGCGACGGCGGGCTCCTGCTCGGCTTCGAGGTGGACGCCCGCGCCAAGGACCAGGCGGCCGTCGACAGCCTGATGAGCGGCCTGCGCGCCCTGCTCACCGGGCTCGTCGAGGGCCTGCCCGTCGCCCGGATCGCGCTCACCCGCGACGGGCTGCCCGAAGCGTGGAGCCCGCCCGCCCTGCCCGGCCCCCCCCTCGACGTGCCCGCCGCGCTCGACGCGACGGCCGCCGCCGGACCCGGGAACACCGCCCTGGTCTGCGGCGCCGAACGGCTCACCGCCGCCCAACTCGCCGACCGGGTCCACCGCGTGGCCCGCGCCCTGCGCGCCCGGGGAGTCGGCGCCGAGGACGTCGTCGCGCTCGCCCTGCCGCGCTCGGCCGACGCCGTCGTCGCCCTGCTCGCCGTGCTGGACGCCGGCGCCGCCTTCCAGCCGCTGGACGCCGCGCACCCGCCCGAGCGGCTGCGCGAACTCGTCGCGGACACCCGCCCGGTCCTCGTCCTCACCGACGGCACCGTCGACGGACTGCCCTGGAAGACCCTCCTGGACGAGGCCGCCGGCCTGTCCGGCGCCCCGCTGACCACCGCCGAGCTCTCCCGGCCCCGCGACCCCGGGCACCTGGCCTACGTCATCCACACCTCCGGATCGACCGGCCGCCCCAAGGGCGTGCTCGGCCGCGCCGGCGGGCTCGCCGCGCTGCTGCACCACCAGCGGTCCACGGTCGTCGCGGAGGCCGAACGGGCCACCGGCCGTCGGCTGCGCGCCGCGCACACCTACTCCTTCGCCTTCGACTCCGCCTTCGAACACCTCGTCTGGCTGCTCTGCGGACACGAACTCCACGTGTACGACGCCGACACGGCCCGCGACGCGGACGCCCTGCTCGCCGCGTACGCCCGCGACGGCATCGACGTCATCGACACCACGCCCTCGATGGCCGCCCCGCTCATCGACGCCGGACTGCTCGACCTGCCCCCGGCGCTGCTGCTCCTGGGCGGCGAGGCGACCCCGCCCGCCCTGTGGCGCCGCGTCGCCGCGTCCGGGATCGCCGCGCGCAACATGTACGGGCCGACCGAGGCCACCGTGGACGCCACCACCGCCCGGATCGACGGCGGCGACCCGGTCATCGGACACCCGCTCGCCGGCACCCGGGTCTACGTCCTGGACAGCGCCCTGCAGCCCGTCCCGCCCGGCACGGCCGGCGAACTGTACCTGGCCGGACCGCATCTGGCCCGCGGCTACCTCGGACGCCCCGGGGCCACCGCCGAACGCTTCGTCGCCGACCCGTTCGGCGCCCCCGGCGACCGCATGTACCGCACCGGCGACCGGGCCCGCTGGCTGCCCGGCCGGGGCCTGGAGTACGGCGGCCGGGGCGACGGACAGGTCAAGATCCGCGGCCACCGGGTGGAGACCGGCGAGGTCGAGGAGGCCCTCGCCGCCCTGCCCGGGGTCACCGCCGCCGCCGCCCGGGTCCTCTCCTCCCGGCTCGTCGGCTACATCGTGTCCGCCTCCGTCACCGGCGACGAGGCACGCGCCCGGCTCGCCGAGCGGCTGCCCGACCACATGGTGCCCGCCGCCGTCGTGGTCCTCGGCTCCCTGCCCGTCACGCCCAACGGCAAGCTCGACCGCGCCGCGCTGCCCGCGCCCGCCCTGCCCGGCGGCGGCCGGGAGCCGGGCACCGAACGCGAACGGCTGCTGTGCACCGTCCTCGCCGACGTGCTCGACGTCGAACGCGTCGGCGTGGACGACGACTTCTTCGCCCTCGGCGGCGACAGCATCACCGCGATCACCGTCAGCAGCCGGCTGCGCGCCCTCGGCCTCGGCCTGCGCCCCAAGGACCTGCTGGCCCGCCGCACCTTCGCCGCGCTCGCCGCCTCCGCCGAGCTGCTCGACGGGGCGGCCGGCCCGGCGGACGAACCGGTCGGCCCGGTGCCCGCCCCGCCCATCGTGCGCGCCCTGCTCGACCCGCACCCGGACATCGACACGGTCGCCGGATACGCCCAGTGGACCGCCCTGCACGTGGACGCGCTCACCGCGGCCGAGCTGACCCGGGGGGTGCAGACCCTCCTCGACCACCACGACGCGCTGCGGCTGCGCGTGGCCGGCGAACCGGAGATCCTGCCCCGGGGCACGGTCCGGGCCGCCGTCGAGGAGATCACGGCCGAAGAGGCCACCGGAGGGGAGGACACCGGCGACGACGTGACCGCCCTCGCCCGGCGGCTCGCCGGACAGCTCGACCCGCGCGCCGGCGACCTGGTGCGCGCCGCCCTGCTGCGTACGGGCGACGGAGCACCGGACCGGCTGGTCCTCGTCGTGCACCACCTCGCCATGGACGGCGTGTCCTGGCGCGTCCTCCTGCCCGACCTGCACACCGCCTGCGCCGGCGGCGCCCTCGCACCCGCCGGCACCTCCTGGCGCCGGCACGCCCAGCTCCTCGCCGAACAGGGCAGGACCGGCGCCCGGCGCGGTGAACTCGCCCACTGGCGCGAGGCACTGGGCTCCACGGCCCGGCTCGGCGCCCGCCCCCTGGACCCCGCACGGGACACCGCGGCCACCGCCCGCCGCTCGGTCACGACCGCCTCGCCCGAGGCCACCGAGGCCCTGCTCACCACGCTGCCCGCCGCCTACCGGGCCGGCGTCGACGAGGTCCTGCTCGCCGCCCTCGTGCTCGCCCTGCGCGGCTGGGGCCTGCGCGGCGACGCCGTCACCGTGACCATGGAGGGCCACGGGCGCGAACACCTCGACCTGGCCCGCACGGTGGGCTGGTTCACCAGCGAATACCCCGTCCGGGTGCCCGCCTCCGACGATGTGCGTGAGACCCTGCGCGCCGCCAAGGAGGCCCGCCGCGCCGTCCCCGACAACGGCATCGGCTACGGGGTGCTGCGCCACCTCGACCCTGAGGCGGGTCCGGAACTCTCGGCGGCCGGGCCGCCCGACGTGCTGCTCAACTACCTCGGCAGGTTCGCCCCGTCGGCCGCCGACGGCTGGCGGCTGCCCGAGCACGACGCGTTCTCGGTGACCGAGCCGGACGCCAAGTCCCTCGAACAGGTGCTGGCCCTCAACTGCTTCGTCCACGAGGGCGACGCACCCCGGCTCGCCGTCGAGTGGACCGCCGCCGGCGAGGTCCTGGGCCCCGACGCCCTGGCCGCCCTCCAGGACTGCTGGGCCGCCGCGCTCGACGCGCTGGCCGCGCACGCCCTGCACACCACGGGCGGGCTCACCCCCTCCGACCTGCCGCTGGTGGCGCTCGACCAGGACGCGATCGACGCCCTGGAGCGCACCGGGCGGGTCAGCGACGTGCTGCCCGCCACCCCGCTCCAGCTCGGTCTCTCCTTCCACACCATGGTCCGCGAGGACACGGACACCGATGTCTACGTCGTCCAGGCCGTCACCACCCTGTCCGGGGAGCTCGATCCGGACCGGATGGCCCGCGCCGCCCACGAGCTGCTGCGCCGCCACCCGGCGCTCCGGGTCCACCTGGGCACCGTCGGGGACGACGTGGTGCAGGTGATCCCGGCCGACGTCGCCCTGGAATGGCGGCAGGACGACGACTTCGCCGAGGCGGCCCGCGCCGACCTGGCACGGCCCTTCGACCCGGCCCGGCCGCCGCTCATCCGCTTCCTGCTCTCCCGGACGGGGCCCGCCGAGCACAAGCTCGTCATCACCAACCACCACGCCCTGCTCGACGGCTGGTCGATGCCCATCGTCGGCCGCACCCTCCTCGCGATCTACGCGGAGCTCGGCGGCGGACCCGCCGCACCGGTCTCCCCGCCCCTTTCGGAGTACTTCCACTGGCTGGCGGGCCGGGACCAGGAGGCGTCCGTCGCCGCCTGGCGCGAGGCGCTCTCGGGTGTCGAGGACGCGACCCGGCTGGCCCCCGCGAGCACCGGAAACGCAGTGGAGCGGCCGGGCCGGGAGACCGTCGAGCTGGGCCGCGAGTTCAGCGACCGGCTGCGCGCCTTCGCCCGCGAGCGGGGCATCACCCTGACCACGGTCCTCCAGACGGCGTGGGGCCTGCTCCTCGGCAGGCTCACCGGCCGCCGCGACGTCGTGTTCGGCTGCCCGGTCTCCGGCCGCCCCGCCGAGGTGGACGGCGTCGAGTCGATGATCGGCCAGCTCGGCACCACCGTCCCGGTCCGCGTCCGGTACACCCCGGACCGCACGGTCGCGGACCTCATGGCCCAGGTGCACGCGGAGAGCGTCGCCCTCGCCGAGCACCACCATGTCGGACTGCCCGGCATCCAGCGGGCCGTGGGCATCGGTGAACTCTTCGACACCATGCTCGTCATGGAGAACTTCCCGCTCTCCAGCCGCACCCGCACCCCGCTCGCCCCCGGGCTCGACCTCACCGGCGTCGACATCACGGACGCCACCCACTACGCCCTCACCGTCATCGTGATCCCGGGCGACGAGATCACCGTCGGCCTCGGCTACCAGCCCGGCGCCTTCGACCGGGACACCGTGCGCGCCTACGGCCGCTGGCTGCGCAACCTGCTCCACGAGATCACCGAGGACCCGGACAGGGCCGCCGTCGCGCTGCCCGCCCTCGACGCCGGCGAGCGCGCCCGCATGCTGCGTACGGGCACCCGCGTCGTCGCCGCGCGGGAACGCGGGCACTGGCTGGACGAGTTCGCCGGCTGGGTCCGGCGCAAGCCCGGCGGCGAGGCGCTGGTCTGCCGCGACCGCAGCCTCTCGTACGAGGAACTCGACCGGCGGGCCAACCGCCTGGCGCACGCGCTCATCGCGCACGGCGTCCGGCCGCAGGACCCCGTCGCCGTCCTCCTGGGACGGGACGTCGAGATGACCGTCGCCCTGTTCGGCGTCGCCAAGGCGGGAGCGGTGTACGTGCCGATGGACGCGGCCTATCCGCGCGAACGGCTCGCGTACATGTTCGACGACATCGCGCCGGCGGCCGTCGTGACGACCGGCGCCGAACTGCCCGTCGACCGCGAGGTCCCCGTCCTGCGCCTGGACGACCCGGCCACCCTCGCCTCCGTACCGGACACCGACCCGGCCGAGGCCCGCGCCCGGCTCACCGACGACGCGCTCGCGTACGTCATCTACACCTCGGGCACCACCGGCCGTCCCAAGGGCGTCGGCGTCACCCACCGGGGCGTGCCCGATCTGATCGCCCTCCAGGAGGAGGTCGTCGGCGTCACCGAGCACGACCGCTATCTGCACTTCGCGTCGACCGGCTTCGACGTGGCGTTCTGGCAGACCATGGTGCCGCTGCTGTCCGGCGGCACGTCGGTCATCGCGCCCGAGGAGGTGCGCGTACCCGGCGACGAACTCCTCGACTACATCGCGGAACACCGGGTCACCGGGGTGAACCTGCTCCCGTCGTTCCTCGCGGCCATGCCCGACGACCGCACCGTCGACCCCGACGTGTTCTTCGTCGTCGGCGCCGAACGGCTCGACCCGGAGCTCGCCCACCGCTGGGGCCGGGGCCGCCGGGCGCTGTTCAACGCCTACGGGCCCACCGAGGTCACCATCAACTCCACCACCTGGCACTACGACCCGGAGGACGCCGGACCGCTGCCCATCGGCCGCCCCGACCCGAACGTCCGCGCCTATGTGCTCGACGGCGGACTCCAGCCGGTCGGCGTCGGCGTCACCGGCGAGCTGTACCTCGGCGGCCCGAGCGTGGCCCGCGGCTACCTCGGCCGCCCCGGGCTGACCTCCGGCGCCTTCGTCGCCGACCCGTACGGGCCGCCCGGCACCCGCATGTACCGCACCGGCGACCTGGTCCGGTGGCGGCACGACGGACAGCTCGTCTTCCTCGGCCGCGCCGACCACCAGATCAAGGTGCGCGGCTTCCGCGTCGAGCTCGGGGAGATCGAGACCGCCCTCACCGGCCACCCCGACGTCCGCGCCAGTGCCGTCGTCCTGCGCGAGGGGCGGCTCGTCGGCTACGTCATCCCCACCGACGGCGCCGACCCGGACCCCGCCGAGGTGCGCGCGTACCTCGCCGAGCGGCTGCCCGACCACATGGTGCCGACCGCGCTCGTCACGCTCGACCGGCTGCCGCTGAGCCCCAGCGGCAAGCTCGACGCCTCCGCGCTGCCCGCCCCCGCCACCGTCTCCGCCGTCCGGCGCGAACCGGCCACCGAGGCGGAGGCGCTGCTGCTCGCCGTGTTCCGGGACGTCCTGGGCCGCGACGACATCGGCCCCGACGACAACTTCTTCGACGTCGGCGGCGACAGCATCGTCTCCCTCCAGCTGGTCTCCCGGGTCCGCCGCCAGGGGCTCGGGCTGAGCCCGAAGGACGTGTTCGACGGCGAGACCGTCGCGGGCATCGCCGCCCGGGCCCGCGCCCTGGACGGCGAGGCCGCCCCGGCCGGCGGGGACGCCCCGCTGACCCCGGTCATGCGCGACCTGCTGCACCGGGCGGGGAAGGCCGCCGACGGCTTCTGCCAGTGGGTGGAGGTCTGCGTCCCGGCCGGCGGCGACGAGCAGGGCTGGCGGGCCGTGCTCGACGCCCTGCTGGCCCGCCACGACGTGCTGCGCGCCCGCCTCGGCGACGACGTGCTGCACATCCCGCCGGCCGGCGGGGTGACCGGCGCCGACGTCCTGATCCGCGTCCCGGCGGACGGCGACCCGCGCGCCGCCGCCGACGCCGCGACCGCCGCGGCGCGCGAGGCGATGGACCCGCGCACCGGACCGATGCTGCGCGCGGTCTGGGTGGACGCCGGGCCCGGCCGCCCCGGCCGGCTCGTCCTGATCGCCCACCACCTGGTGGCCGACGGCGTCTCCTGGCGCATCCTCCTGGACGACCTCCGGCACGCCCACGACGGGGGAGAGCTGACCCGGCACGGGCAGTCCTTCCTCGGCTGGGCCCGCACCCTGCGCGAGGCCGACCGGAGCGCCGAACTCCCGCACTGGCGGCGCATGACCGCGACCCCACCCCTCACCCGGCCGCTCGACCCGGCCCGGGACACCGTGGACACCGCCGCACACCACGAGATCCGGCTCGACGCGGACACCACCCGCGCCCTGGTCACCACCCTGCCCGCCGCCCACCGCACCACTCCGGACGCGGTCCTGCTGACGGCGCTCGCCCAGGCGGCACGCGACTGGCGGGGCGTCCCCGAACTCCTGGTCGCCCTGGAGAGCCACGGCCGGCCGCGCGAGGTCGACCTCTCCCAGACCGTGGGCTGGTTCACCGCCGTCCACCCGGTCAGGCTCGACGCCTCCGACGACGTGCGGGCGGTCCGGGACCGGCTGCGCGCCCAGGGCGACGGCCTCGGACACGGCATCCTCACCACGGCGGGCCTGCTCGCCCCGGTCCGCCCGGAGGTCGCCTGGAACTACCTCGGCCAGTACCCCGGCGCCCCGGATGCCGAGACGCCCTGGCAGCCCGCCCCGGACGCCGACCCGCTCGGCTCCGACGGCTCCGGCCCGATGCCCCTGCCGTACAGCCTGATGGTCAACGCCCTGGTGCGCGACGACGCGCTCGGGGTGCGTTTCACCTGGCCCCGGGCGCTGTTCACCGGGGCGGAGATCGAGGAGCTGGCAGAGCACCTGAGGGCCGCGCTGCTGCGGCTCGCCGCCGCGCCGGAGACCGTCGCGCTCGGGGACCGGCCGGTCGCCGCCGTGCAGCCGCTGAGCCCGTTGCAGGAGGTGATGCTGCGGCACTCGCGCACCGAGCGCCCCGACCCGTACACCGTGCAGTCGGTGTTCTCGCTCGCGGGCCCGCTCGACACCGAGGCGCTGCGCGGGGCCGGCGACGACCTGCTGGCCCGGCACCCCAACCTGGGCGCGGTCTTCCCCGCCTCCCTCGCGGTCATCCCCAAGGCGCCGCGCCCGGAGTTCCGGGTCACCGGCGCACCGGCCGACGACGTGCTGGCCGCCGACCTCGCCGAACCCTTCGACCTCGCCCACGGCCCGCTCTACCGGATCACCGTGATCCGGCGCGGAGCCGAGCGCGCCGACCTCGTCCTGACCAGCCATCACGCCCTGTCCGACGGCTGGTCCGCCCCGCGCATCCTCGGCGAGCTCTTCGCCCTGTACACCGCGCGGACCCGGGGGACCGCGCCCGGCCTGCCGGCCCCCGTCCCGTTCGCGGACTACCTCGACTGGTGCGCGGAGCACGAGCCGGACCTCGACGCCTGGGCGGCCGAGCTGGACGGGCTGCCCGAGGGCGACTACCTGGGCGGCGGCGCGAGCGGCCCGGCCTGGCAGGAGCCCGAGGTCATCACCTTCGACGCGGCCCTCGTGGCCGGGCTCACCCGGCTCGCCGCGCGGCGCGGGCTGACCCCGAACACCCTGGTGCAGGGCGCCTGGGCGGTGCTGCTGGCCCGGCGCTCGGGGCGGCGGGACGTCTGCTTCGGCGCGATGGTGTCGAGCCGGCCCCCGGCGCTGGAGGGCGTGGAGGAGATCATCGGGCTGCTCGCCAACACCGTGCCGGTCCGGGCCCGGCTCACCGGCACCCTGGCCGCCGCGCTCACCGACCTGCAGGCCCGCCAGCGCGACCTCGTCGAGCACCACCACGTGGCCCTGGCGGACCTGGAACGGCTCACCGGGCGGCGCAGGCTCTTCGACAGCATGGTGGTCTTCGAGAACTACCCGGTCGACCCGGCCCGCCTGCGCGAACCGGCGCCCGGACTCACCGTGCTCGCCACCCGCTTCCGGGAGTCCACCCACCACCCCGCCACGCTGACCGTCATGCCGGACGGCGACGGCTGGACCGGAGTGCTCGCCCACCGGGCCGGCACGGACACCGACGGGCTCGCCGGCCAGCTGGTCGACCTGCTGCGGAACATGGAGCGGTATCTGGACGCGGACGTGCGCGGCCTCCTGGGGGAGCGATGACCACGGCGTCCGCGCCGCCCGCCGAACGCGTGGACCGGGAACTGCTGCGGATCGCGTTCATCCTGGTCCTCGGCACGTTCATGGCCACGCTCGACGCCACCATCGTCAGCGTCGGCCTCGACCGGCTCACCGAGGAGTTCGGCGCGTCCGTCGCCGAGATCCAGTGGGTCTCCAGCGCGTACCTGCTCGCCGTCGTCGCCGCCGTCCCCGCGTCCGGCTGGCTGGCCGGCCGCTTCGGCGGGCGGCGGGTCTGGCTCGCGGCGGTCGGTGTCTTCCTGCTCGGCTCGGTGCTGTGCGCCTCGGCCTGGTCGGCGGGCAGCCTCATCGTGTTCCGGGTGGTCCAGGGGCTGGGCGGCGGCCTGCTCCCCGCGACCGGGCAGGCGCTGCTCGCCCGGGTCGCGGGCCCCGGCCGCACCGGCAAGGTGATCAGCGTCGTCGCCGTGGTCCCGCTGCTCTCACCGGTGTTCGGGCCGCTCGCCGGGGGCTCCGTGCTCGCGGTCGCGCCGTGGCCCTGGCTGTTCCTGGTCAACCTGCCGGTCGGCGCGGCGGCGATCCTGCTGGCCCGCCGGTACGTGCCCGCGGTGCCCCCCGCCCCGCGGCGGACCGCGTTCGACCTGCGCGGGGCGCTGCTGCTCTCGCCGGGCCTCGCGGTGCTGGTGTACGGGCTGACCGAGGTCGCCCACGACCGCGCCGCCCCGGCCGTGACCGGCGTGGCCGCCGGACTGGCCATGCTGACCGCGTTCACCGTGCACGGGCTGCGCACCCGGTCCGTTCCGCTGGTCGACCCCCGGCTGTTCGCCCGGCCGCCGTTCGGTGCCGCGGCCCTCGCGCTGGTGGTGCTGGGGGCCTCGGTCTTCGGCACCACGTTCCTGCTGCCGCTGTACTTCCAGACGGGGCGGGGGATGTCGGCCTGGGAGGCCGGACTGCTGCTCGCCCCCCAGGGGCTGGGCGCCGCCGCCGGATCGGTCCTCGTCAACCGGACCATCAGCAAGGCCGCGCCGAGGACCCTGGTGGTGGCCGGCATCGTGCTGATCGTCGCCGGGACCGCCCCGTTCACCCTGCTGGGGCACGGGGTCCCGGACGCGGTGATCGCCGCCGCGCTGGTGGTGCGGGGCTTCGGGATGTCGATGGTCGGCGCGCCCGTGATGAACATCGTCTACAGCCGGATCGAGCCGGAGCAGCTGCCCCGGGCGGCCGGGGCGCTCAACCTCCTGAACACCGTGGGCGGTTCGGTCGGCACGGCGGCGGTGGCTGTGATCCTGGAGAACCGGCTCGCCGCCCCGGGCACGGACGTCCCCGCGGCCTTCGGTGCCACCTTCTGGTGGGTGCTCGGCTTCTGCCTGTCCGCCGCGCTCGCCGCGACGCGGCTGCCGCGTACCCAGGCCCGGAAGGAGTGACCGGCGGACACACGGGTGTGCCCCCGGCCCCGCGAATCCGCCGGGGCCGGGGGCACACCCGTGTGCGGGGGCTCAGGGGCGGCCGGTCAGATAGCCGCCCATGGAGGTGAAGTACTCCGTCGCGGGCAGCTCGCGGCCGTCCTCGGTGCGGACCCGGGTGACGGCCAGACCGTGGTTGCGGCCGGTGCGGGCGTCGGCCCCGGCGACGATGACCACGCCCTCGCCCTCGCGGTAGAAGATCCGGCCGGGCGTTCCGCCGTAGCGCCCCTCGGAGACCACACTGGCCAGGATCTCGATCCGCTTGCCCCGGTGGAAGGTGAAGGCGCTGGGGTACGGGGCCGACTGGGCGCGCACCAGGCGTTCCAGGTCCTCGGCCGGCCAGGTCCAGTCGATCCGGATGTCCTCCTCGGCGCGCTTGTGGAAGAACGTGGCCTGCGAGCGGTCCTGGGGGGTGAACTCCGTCTGCCCGTCCGCGATCAGGGCAAGTGCCTTGGTGGTGACGGGGGCGATGAGGTCGACGGTCTTGTGGAAGAGGTCGGTGGCGGTGTCCCGGGGGCCGACCGGGACGGACTCCTGCCGGACGATGTCGCCGGCGTCCAGCTCGTCGTTCATCATGTGCGCGGTGACGCCGACCTCGCTCTCGCCGTTGATGAGGGCCCAGATGAGCGGCGAGAAGCCCGCGTACTTCGGCAGCAGCGAGTCGTGGACGTTCAGGGTGCCCCGGCGGGGGAGCGCGAAGATGCGCGGCGGAATCCAGGTACGCCAGTTGTTGGCGACGATGACGTCGGGGTCGGCCGCCTTCAGCCGCTCGTACAGCTCGTCGTCGTCCGGGCGGTTGCGGATGAGGACCGGGACGCCGTGCTCCTCGGCGAGATCGGCGACGGAGTCGCTCCAGATCTTCTCGTAGGCGTGCTCGCTCCTGGGGTGGGTGACGACCAGCACCACGTCGTGCTCGGAGTCCAGAAGCGCTTGCAGGGTGCGGTGCCCCCAGGTCTGGTAACCGAACATGACGACCCGCATGGGGTTCCTCCTCGACGTAGAGACAGAGCCAGGTAAGTAAAGCAAGGCTTACCTTATCTTGCAACGGACGGGCGGCGTGCCCCAGTTGGCGCACCCCTGTGGTGAAGGTGTCCGAATCGCGCCGGTCGACAAGCGTTGACGGATTAGCTTAGGCTCACCTAAGTTCAATGGGCCGCTGTTCCGGCGTGCCCGTCCCTCGCCCGTTCCCCACATCCGACAGGCGGCTTCCCCGCACGATGGGAGTGACATGTCACAGGCTCGTCCTGGCGACGCAGCACCG
The DNA here is from genome assembly GCF_007096885.1 of Streptomyces sp. 130. GTDB lineage: Bacteria > Actinomycetota > Actinomycetes > Streptomycetales > Streptomycetaceae > Streptomyces. The sequence continues at coordinate 24,286 of NZ_VJNO01000013.1, forward strand.
GTCCACGACCTCATTGGCATCGGCTTCGGGCCGTCCAACGTGGCCATGGCGATCGCGATCAGCGAGCACAACGCGCGCTCCGGGGCGCGGGAAGCGGTGACGGCCCAGTTCTTCGAGCAGCAACCCGCCTTCGGGTGGCACCGGGGCATGCTCATCGACGACGCCACCATGCAGGTCTCGTTCCTCAAGGACCTGGTGACACTGCGCAACCCGGCCAGCGAGTTCAGCTTCCTCTGCTACCTCAAGAGCAAGGGACGCCTGATCGACTTCATCAACCACAAGAACCTCTTTCCGCTGCGGGTCGAGTTCCACGACTACCTGGAGTGGGCCGCCTCCCAGGTGGACGACCTCGTCTCCTACGACCACGAGGTCGTGGGCGTGACGCAGGTGGCCGAGGACGGCGTGGTGGAGTTCCTGGACGTCACCGTCCGGTCGGGGGAAGGGCTCACGGTCCACCGCGCCCGCAACCTGGTCATCGGCACCGGACTGCGCCCGCTGCTGCCCGAAGGCGTCGAACGCGGCGACCGCGTCTGGCACACCTCCGAACTGCTGAGCCGGATCGGTGAGATGGACGGCGCCTCGCCCTCCCGCTTCGTCGTCGTGGGCGCCGGGCAGAGCGCCGCCGAGAACGTCGCCTATCTGCACCGCCGCTTCCCCGAAGCCGAGATATGCGCCGTCTTCTCCCGCTACGGGTACAGCCCGGCCGACGACAGCGGCTTCGCCAACAAGATCTTCGACCCGGAGGCGGTGGACGAGTTCTACGCGGCGCCCGAGAGCGTCAAGCGCCGGCTGATGGACTATCACGGGAACACCAACTACTCCGTGGTCGACATCGACCTGATCGACGACCTGTACCGGCAGATGTACCAGGAGAAGGTGCTCGGCACCGAACGGCTGCGCTTCCTCAACGTGTCCCGGCTCACCGAGGCGGTGGAGACCCCGGACACGGTGCGCGCCACCGTGAGGTCCCTCGTGACCGGCGAGGAGACCGTGCTCGACGCCGATGTCGTGGTGTTCGCCACCGGCTACAGCCCGGCCGACCCCCTCGGCCTGCTGGGCGGGGCCGGGGCGCACTGCCTGCGCGACGAGGAGGGCCGCGTCCGCGTCGAGCGCGACTACCGCATCGCCACCGACCCCGCGCTGAACTGCGGCATCTACCTCCAGGGCGGTACGGAGCACACCCACGGCATCACCTCGTCCCTGCTGTCCAACACCGCGATCCGGGTCGGCGAGATCCTGGACTCGCTGCTGGACCGGAGGGTGAAGTCCGCACCGGACGAGGCCCGCCCGCTCGCCGGCCGAACCGGCGGCCACTCGCCCGACACCGAGCACACCCCCGCCGAGGAGGCACCACGCGCATGAGCACCAATCCGTTCGACGATCCCGAGGGCCGTTTCCTGGTCCTGGTGAACGACGAGGGCCAGCACTCCCTCTGGCCGTCCTTCGCGGACGTGCCGCCCGGCTGGGCCGTCGCGTTCGAGGAGAACGGCCGGGACGCGTGCCTGGCGTACGTCGAGGCCAACTGGACCGATATGCGGCCCCGTTCGCTCGCCGCGTCGATGGACGCCGGACGCCCGTGACCACGGCCGCGCCGCACCCCGCGCCCCCGCCCTCCCCCTCGCGCCGGCGGGCGCCGCGCGTCCGGACCGCCGGACCCGGCGACGCCGTCGCGCTGGCGGAGCTGTCCGGGCCCTTCGCCCGCTCGGGAGCCCTGCGCGAGCGGCCCGACTCCCTCTACGCGGCCCGCGCCGGTGAATTCCTCGTGGCGCTCGGCTCCGACGGCCGGATCGAGGGCTGCGTGGGCCTGCGGGTGTACGAGGGGGAGGGGGCGGACACGGGCGTCCTGTACAACTTCTGCGTGGCGCGGCACCGGCAGGGGCGCGGGGCCGGCGGCGCCCTCCTGCGCACCGCACTGGCCCTGGGCCGCGCCCAGGCGCTCGGCGCGCTCTTCACCGCGACCACCGGCGACGGCCGGCTGTTCCGCCGATACGGCTTCGCGCCGGTGACGGCATGTCAGGCACCGCGCGCCTGGGCCGAGTCGCTGGACCCCCGGCGCAACGCGGTGGTCCTCACCCGCACCCCGTGAGGGGGCGCCGGAGCTCCGGCGCCCCCTCGCGCGTCAGGCCGGGCTCGCGAGGCGGTCCTCGTCCGGCACCACGGTCGTCCCCGCGCCGTCCCCGCCGAGGACGCTCCGCAGTACCGCGTGCGGCACCCGGCCGTCCAGCACGTCCGCCCGGCCGACCCCGCCCCGTACCGCCCGCAGGCAGCCCTCCATCTTCGGCAGCATCCCGCTCGCCAGGCCCGGCAGCAGCCCGTCCAGGGCGTCCGCCGTCAGGCGCCCGATCACCTCGGTGCTCGCCGGCCAGTCCGCGTACAGGCCCGCCACATCCGTCAGGACCACCAGGCGCCGCGCGCCGAGCGCCACGGCCAGGGCGGAGGCGGCGAGATCCGCGTTGACGTTGTAGATCTGCCCGTCCGCGCCCCGGGCCACCGGGGAGACCACCGGTATGCGTCCCTGCGCCAGAAGGGCCCGCACCACGGCCGGGTTCACCGCCACGACGTCCCCGACCTGGCCGATGTCCACCGGTGTGCCGTCCACCCAGGCGGGCCGCCGTACGGCCGTCATCGTGTGCGCGTCCTCACCGGTCAAGCCCACGGCGTACGGGCCGTGGCTGTTGATGTGGCCCACCAGTTCGCGCTGGACCCGGCCGGACAGGACCATGCGGACGACCTCCATGGTCTCCGCCGTGGTCACCCGCAGACCCGCCTCGAAACGGCTCTCCAGCCCGAGGCGGTCGAGCATGGCGCTGATCTGCGGGCCGCCCCCGTGCACGACGACCGGGCGCAGACCCGAGCGCCGCAACTCCACGACGTCCTCGGCGAAGGACTGTTGCAGCTGTTCATCGACCATGGCGTTGCCGCCGTACTTGATGACGACGACCGGTCCCGAATCCTCTTCCATTTAGCTTAGCCTAACCTTAATTACCCCGGGCTGGTCAGGAAGAGGCCCGCCGGCGGGGCACGTTCCCCTCCGCCGGCGGGCGGCCCCGCGCGGGGTCAGCCGATCTCGATGAGCAGGTCGCCGGCCTCCACCTGCTGGACCCGGCCGATGGCCAGGCGGCGCACCGCACCGGCGGACTGGGCGGTGATCGACGCCTCCATCTTCATCGCCTCGATCGTGGCGACCGTCTGCCCGGCCGACACCGACGCGCCCTCCTCCACCTGGAGCGTCACCACCCCGGCGAACGGCGCCGCCACATGCCCCGCGTTCGACCGATCCGCCTTCTCCGCGGCCTTCACCTCGGTCGCGACCGACCTGTCCCGCACCGACACCGGCCGCAACTGCCCGTTCAACGTGGCCAGTACGCTGCGGAAGCCGCGTTCGTCCGCCTCGGAGATGGCCTCCAGCTCGAACAGCAGCGTGACCCCGGGCTCCAGCTCGACCGGGTGCTCCGTCTCCGGCTCCAGCCCGTACAGGAAGTCCGGCGTCGGCAGCACCGAGGTGTCACCGTAGGCCTCCCGGTGCGCGGTGAACTCCTTCGTGGGGCCCGGGAACAGCAGCCGGTTGAGCGTGGCGCGCGGCGACTCGCGCAGCGCCTCGCGGTCCTCGTCCGACAACCGCGCCGTCCGCGCCCTCTCGGGGCGGCCCCGCAGCGCCCGGGTGCGGAACGGCTCCGGCCAGCCGCCGGGCGGGTCGCCCAGCTCACCGCGGAGGAACCCGATCACCGAGTCCGGCACGTCGAACTTCCCCGGGTCCGACTCGAAGTCCGCCGCCTCCACACCGGCGCCCACCAGATGCAGCGCCAGGTCCCCGACCACCTTCGAGGACGGGGTCACCTTCACCAGCCGGCCCAGCATCCGGTCGGCCGCCGCGTAGCAGTCCTCGATCAGCTCGAACCGGTCCCCGAGGCCCAGGGCGATGGCCTGCTGCCGCAGATTGGACAGCTGGCCGCCCGGGATCTCGTGGTGGTAGATCCGGCCCGTCGGCGAGGCGAGCCCCGACTCGAACGGGGCGTACACCTTGCGGGTCGCCTCCCAGTACGGCTCCAGGTCGCCGACCGCCTGGAGCGAGAGGCCCGTCGCGCGCTCGGTGTGGTCCGTGGCCGCCACCAGCGCGGACAGCGGCGGCTGGCTGGTCGTCCCGGCCATCGACGCGACGGCCGCGTCCACCGCGTCCACCCCGGCGTCGATCGCGGCGATCAGCGTGCCCAGCTGGCCGCCCGCCGTGTCATGGGTGTGCAGGTGCACCGGCAGGTCGAACCGCTCGCGCAACGCCGTGACCAGGGTGCGCGCGGCCGGCGGACGCAACAGCCCCGCCATGTCCTTGATGGCGAGCACATGGGCGCCCGCCTCCACGATCTGCTCCGCGAGCCGCAGGTAGTAGTCCAGTGTGTACAGCGTCTCGCCCGGGTCCGACAGGTCGGCGGTGTAGCACAGCGCCACCTCCGCGAGCGAGGTGCCCGTGGCGCGCACCGCGTCGATCGCCGGACGCATCTGCGACACGTCGTTGAGGGCGTCGAAGATGCGGAAGATGTCCATCCCGGCCGAGGCCGCCTCCGAGACGAACGCCTCGGTCACCTCCGTCGGATACGGCGTGTAGCCCACCGTGTTGCGGCCGCGCAGCAGCATCTGCGTACAGATGTTGGGCACCGCCTCCCGGAGCTTGACGAGCCGCTCCCACGGGTCCTCCGCGAGGAACCGCAGCGCCACGTCGTAGGTGGCCCCGCCCCAGCACTCCAGGCTCAGCAACTGCGGGACGGTGTGCGCCACGTGCGGCGCGACCGCCAGCAGGTCCCGGGTGCGCACCCGGGTGGCCAGCAGCGACTGATGGGCGTCGCGGAACGTGGTGTCGGTGACCGCGACCGCCGACTGCGCCCGCAGCTCCGCGGCGAACCGCTCCGGGCCCAGCTCGGCCAGCCGCTGGCGCGATCCGGGCGGCGGCGTGCCCGGCGGCAGCGCGGGCAGCTTCTCCGCCGGGTCGATGACCGAAGGGCGGGGACCGTACGGGCGGTTGACGGTGGTCTCCGCCAGATAGCTGAGCATGCGGCTGCCCCGGTCGGCCGACGGACGGGCCCGGATCAGCTCCGGGTGCTCGTCGATGAACGAGGTCGTGACGCGCCCCGCCCGGAACTCCGGGTGGTCGAGGACCGCGCCCAGGAAGGGCAGGTTGGTCGCCACCCCGCGGATACGGAACTCGGCGATAGCCCGGCGCGCCCGGCGGGCCGCGTTGGCGAAGTCGTGGCCGTGGCACGTGAGTTTGACCAGCAGCGAGTCGAAGTGCGCCGACACCTCCGCACCCGTGTGCACGGTCCCGCCGTCCAGCCGCACACCGGGGCCACCGGGGGAGCGGTACGCGGAGATGGTGCCGGTGTCCGGACGGAAGCCGTTGACCGGGTCCTCCGTCGTGATGCGGCACTGCATCGCGGTGCCGTTGAGGCTGATGGAGTCCTGGGTCAGCCGCAGTTCGGGCAGCGTCATGCCCGCCGCGATGCGCAGCTGCGCGATCACCAGGTCGCGGCCGGTGACCTGCTCCGTCACGGTGTGCTCGACCTGGATGCGCGGGTTCATCTCGATGAAGACGTGATGGCCGCGCTCGTCCACCAGGAATTCCACGGTGCCCGCGTTCACGTACCCGATGTGCCGGGCGAAGGCCACCGCGTCGGCGCAGATCCGCGCCCGCAGCTCCGGGTCCAGATTCGGGGCCGGGGCGATCTCGACCACCTTCTGGTGGCGGCGCTGGAGCGAGCAGTCCCGCTCGTAGAGGTGCACCACATTGCCCTCGGCGTCGGCCAGGACCTGCACCTCGATATGGCGGGGGTTGATCACCGCCTGCTCCAGGAAGACCGTCGCGTCCCCGAACGCGGAGCGCGCCTCGCGCATCGCCGCGTCGATCGCCTCGCGCAGCTCACCGGCCCCGGACACCCGGCGCATGCCGCGCCCGCCGCCCCCGGCCACCGCCTTCACGAACACCGGGAAGCCGATCTCCTCCGAGGCCGCGACCAGGGCGTCCACGTCCTCGGACGGCTCGGACGACTTCAGCACCGGCACCCCGGCCTCCCGGGCCGCCGCCACCGCACGCGACTTGTTGCCCGTCAGGTTCAGCACCGACGCCGGAGGCCCGACGAAGGTGATGCCGGCCTCCGCGCACGCCGCCGCCAGGTCCGGGTTCTCCGAGAGGAAGCCGTAACCGGGGTAGATCGCGTCCGCCCCCGCCCTGCGGGCCGCCTTCACCACCTCGTCCACCGACAGGTACGCCCGCACCGGATGCCCCGGCTCACCGATCCGGTACGCCTCGTCCGCCTTGGCCCGGTGCAGCGAGTTGCGGTCCTCGTGCGGATACACCGCCACCGTGGAGATGCCCAGCTCGAAGGCCGCGCGGAACGCGCGGATCGCGATCTCCCCGCGGTTGGCGACCAATACCTTGTCGAACATCGGACTCCCCAGTCGTGTCGCAGTGTGTGGCGTCGAGGACGGGCGGTACGGCTCGGACGCGCTGCTCCGCGTCGGAGACCGTACGGGATGGCGAGGTGCTCCGTGACCCGCCGGGTCCGGAGCGTTCGACACCGTACCGGAGACTTCCCCCGAGATCGCGAGCGCAAAAGATGGCTTGCGTCACGCCCCGAAACGTCCCCCGGACGCACTCCCGCCCCATGACGCCGTGCCGCTTCCCGGCGGCGGGCACGGCCGGCCAGGCCGGCCCCGAACCCGTCGCCGCCGTCCGGTGCGACCGGATGTACCGCACCCCCCCAGGTCCGCGGGGAGCCGCTGCCGGCCGCCGTCAGCGTGTCCCGCGGGCTCACGCTGCCCGGCCGACGGGCCCGTCGCTCAGTCCAGCCGGGTCAGGTCCGGCCGCAGCCGCTGCCACACCGGATGACGCAGCCGCCCCGCCGCCGTCCACTGCGACGCGCTGACCTCCGCCACCAGCCGGGGCTCCACCCAGTGCGCCCCGGCCACGTCCACCGGCCCGGTGAACGGGGACCCCGGACGCGCGAGCACCGCCAGGTACTCCCTCAGCTCGCCCAGCTCCCGGTCGGACATCCCCGACCCCACGGACCCCGCGTACCGCAGGCCGGCCGGCTCGTCCGTCCCGACGAGCACGGCGCCAGGGACGCCCGGGGGCGCGCCCTTGCGCTGGGTCCAGCCACCGATGACCACGTCCAGCGTCTCGACCCGCTTGGTCTTGCGCCAGTCGGGTGAGCGGAGGCCGGGTGTGTACGGAGAGGAGAGCCGCTTGGCGACCACCCCCTCCAGGCCCCCGCGCACGACGGTCTCCCAGGCCTTCGCCCCCTGCCCGCGCACATAGGACGGCACCGACCAGTGCGGTCCCGCGGCCAGCAGAGCGGCCAGGACCGCGCGGCGCTCCTCGTAAGCCAGCGCCGACAGCGTCCGCCCGTCCGCGTACATCACGTCGAAGACCACCAGGTGCGCGGGCACCTCCAGCGCCAGGCGGGCGGCGCGGCGGGCGTCGAGGACGCCCATCCGGCGCTGGAGCAGTCCGAAGTCGGACCGCCCCGACGCGTCCAGGGCCACGATCTCGCCGTCCAGGACCACGCCGCGTCCGCGCAGGACCTCGCCGAGGGCGTGCAGCTCCGGATAGGTCGGTGTGACGTCGTTGCGGGCCCGCGAAGTCAGCCGCACGGTGCCGTCGCCCGGCGTCGCGACGACGCACCGGGCGCCGTCCCACTTCGCCTCGAAGGCCCACTCCGTGTCCGGTACGGGGAGCGGGCCGGGCACGGCCAGCATCGGTGCGATCCACAGGGGTGCCCCGGAGGCGTCGGCGGGGGTGGGGGCCATAACCCCCATGATCGAACGGCCGGCCGCTCCCCGCAGTCCGAGTTCACGCCGCCCAGGCGGACACGGTCAGGGTGCCCGCGAGCACCCGCCACAGCGCCCAGGCGCCCGCCCGGCTCGCCGCGCCGCACAGCGCGCTCCGGGTGCAGTCCGTCTCCCGGTCCTGCCACGCGGCGACGTCCAGATGGTGGAAGCCGAGGGAGCGGGTGAAGGTGAACCGGATGTGCAGCCCGTTGCCCAGGTCGTGACCGGGGAGCGTGGCGATCTGGAGGTGGTCGCCGGCGGCGGACTCCACGCGCACCGGATTGCCGCCCAGCAGGTCGCAGCTGTCCCCGGTGCGGACGCGGCCGGGGCAGCTCCCGCTCACCGGGAAGAGCCAGAAGTGGTCGGTGAGCATGCGGCGCACGGCCTCCGGCGTGGTGAACGGGTGTACGCCGAGCCCGTAGTCGTACCAGTACAGGAGGCGTCGGCCGTCGAGGCAGCGCTCCCGGTCCGGGTCGCACACGGCCGCGCGCCCGGCCCCGGCGTCCGCGCGGGCCGCCGGGGCGGCGAGCGCCAGCGCGAGGCACGGCGCCACCGCGAGCGCCAGGGCGCGCCGGGCGCGCCGGCGCTCGGGGGGCACGGCTCAGCCCGGTGACTCGTCCGGCACCGGATGCTCCGGGTGCACTCCGGCATTGCGGGCGGCGCCGCGTCCCGACCCGGACTCGTCGGGGTCGGGCAGGTCGTCCCGGCCGTCGTCCCCGGCCTGCTCGTCGCCCGGCGGGGCCGGCACGTCCATCGGGTCCTCGCCCTCCTGGACCTGCTGGTCGGGCATGTCCGCGGGCACCGGAGGGGGGCTCGGGGACGCGCCCTCGTGAATGGGGCCCTCTGGTCTGCGGTCGGTCATGGAAGATCCTCCGTCGTCGTCCCCGCGGGCGGGCGGCGGGGCATGGGTGGCCTCGCGCTGCCGGGTACCCACGGCGGGCCGGCCAACTCATTGTGGGCCGGTGAGGGCCGCACGGCATGTCCGGCGGTCAGCGCAGCCGGGAGAGCAGGAACATCTGCGGCTCCGGCACGGCCGCCGGGACGGCGGGCACGAACATCGTGCTCTCCCGGGACAGGACGTCGAACCCGGCGTCCCGCACCAGCGCCGCGAACGCGTCCTCGCCGAAGCTGGTCACCTCGACCGGCTGGCCCATGAACGTGCCGCTGACGCCCTCCACGTCGAGCGGCACCGTCGCCACGGCCAGATGGCCACCCGGCCGCAGCACCCGCGCGGCCAGGCGCAGCACGTCACCCTGGTCCTCCCGGGGCATCTGCAGCAGCGCGAAGTACAGGCACACCGCGTCGAAGGAGCCGTCCTCCAGCGGCAGCGTACGGATGTCGGCGCAGCGGAATTCGGCCTCCGGCACCTGGCGCGAGGCGATGTCCACCATCACCGGCGAGACGTCGACCCCCAGCACCTCGTGCCCGGCGTCCACGAGCGTCCGCGCCGTCGGCCGGCCCGTACCGCTGCCCACGTCCAGCACCCGCCCGTGTGGCGGCAGCACGCCCAGAAGCCGCTCCAGGGAGGCTCGATGCGTGGCCGAAGCGGCGAACGCCGCCTCGTACTCGATGCCGAGAGCGTCGAACACGGCTGCGGCGGTGCGACCTCGTCCCGCTGACATGGCAGGCCCCTTCCTGTCCTGTTCCGGTGCACCCCCACTTCTACTGCAACAGCGCGGTCCCCACCGCGAAACAGCCGGAACCGGTGCGCCGCGCGCCCTCACACCGACCGCAGCCACGCCTCGATCAGCCCCAGGCCGCCGGCGGTCAGGCCGAGGAGGGGATCGACGCGGTGGAGCAGGGCCGGGGCGCCGTGACGGGCCGCCACCCAGCGCCGGTCGGGCTCGCCGATCTCGTCGTCGACCCAGGCGAACGGCCGCCCGTCCGCCCGTTCCACCAGCGTCCGCGTCTTCCAGTGCAGCCCCGCCCGCGCGTCCCGCGCCTCCTGCCCGGGCGAGTCGGGCCAGGCGACCACCTGCAGGACGGGAAGGCCGAGCCGGGGCGCGAGGACCGTGTTCGCCTCGGCCTCCCAGGTCGTCGCCCAGACCAGCGTGCAGGGCAGCGCGCCGAGCCGGGCCCCGAGCGACGGATCGACCCGGTCCAGCAGCGGGTGCGCCGCTGCCCCGGGCGGCACCGGCCCCGGCGGGAACGTGCGGTGGCCGCCCGGCCGCGTACCGAAGGGGATCAGGGGGCCGTCGACGTCGAGGAAGAGCAGGGGGAGTGGGTTGTCCGGGGCGCTCACCCCGGCACCGTACCCGCCCGTTCCTCAGCGCCCGCCCGTTCCTCAGCGCCCGCCCGCCACCCGCAGCACCGTCCCCGTCGCGTACGAGGCGTCCGGGGAGAGCAGCCAGGCGACGGCGCCCGCGATCTCGTCCGGTTCGCCGGGGCGGCCCAGCGGGATGCCGGGGCCCAGCTTGTCGGGGCGGGCCGGGTCCGCGTGGAAGCCGGTGCGGATGACCCCGGGGGCGACCGCGTTGACGCGGATGCCGGACGGGCCGACCTCCTTGGACAGGCCGACGGTCATCGTGTCGACGGCCCCCTTGGCGGCGGCGTAGTGCACGTACTCGCCGGGGCTGCCCAGCGTGGCGGCGGCCGAGGACACGTTGACGATCGCCCCGCCGCCCGTCCGCGTCATGTCCCGCACCGCGCGGCGCGCGCACAGCAGGTAGCCGAGGACGTTGACCTCCAGGGCGCGCCGCATGCCCGCCGCGTCGGCGTCGGCCAGGAGGCCGACCGGGCCGCTCATGCCCGCGTTGTTGACCAGGCCGGTGACCGGGCCCAGCTCGGCGGCGGCGGTGTCGAAGAGGCGGTCCACGTCGGCCTCGTCCGCCGTGTCCGCCCGGACCGTCACGCACCGCCGGCCCGTCCCCCGTACCGCCTCGGCGACCTTCTCCGCCGCACCGGCGTCCGAGCGGTAGGCCAGCGCGATGTCATGGCCCTGACCCGCCAGGCGTACGCAGACCGCCGCACCGATGCCGCGGCTGCCGCCGGTGACCACGGTGACCGGTTGAGCGTTCATGGCGGGCCCCACTTTCCTCGTACTCGTGTGCGGAGCCATCGTAGGCGGGGCGATCACCCGCCCCGCAGGGGGCCGGAACGCGGCGGTGGACTGTCACCCACTCATGGAAGAGTGACAGTCCACCGGTCCGTGCGGCCCGCTCTCAGACGGGGAGGCCGTCCGGTCGCTCGCTCTGCTCCTGGAGCTTGCGGGCCTTCTCCTGGAGGCGGCGGCGCTGCTCGGGGTCGCTGGTGCGCTCCGCGGCCTCGGTCAGGTGGCGCGCCTTCTCGCGCATCTGCTGGGCGCGGTTCACCTCTCGTGCGACGCTCATCGTCACTCCTCGGGGGACGTAGGGGGGAGCGGGCCCCTTCAGGGAAGCAGCGCGCCGTCACCAGCGCACGCCGAAGCATCACACACCGTGAAGGCCGCAGGTGGGGAGCAGGGGGGACGGAAGCGGTCCCGCGCGCTGGCATGATCGAGGGTATGAACGAGCGCATGATCGCCGCGTGTGACGGGGCGTCGAAGGGTAATCCGGGACCGGCCGCCTGGGCGTATGTGGTGGCCGACGCCGAGGGCCGCCCCCAGCGGTGGGAGGCGGGGCCGCTCGGCACCGCCACCAACAACGTCGCCGAGCTCACCGCCCTCCAGGAGCTCCTGGAGTCCGTGGACCCCGCCGTGGCGCTCGAAGTCCGGATGGACTCGCAGTACGCGATGAACGCCGTCACCAAGTGGCTGCCCGGCTGGAAGCGCAACGGCTGGAAGACCTCGGGCGGCAAGCCCGTCGCCAACCGCGACCTGGTGACCCGCATCGACGCACTCCTCACCGGGCGCGCCGTGACCTTCGTCTACGTACCCGCCCACCAGGTGGACGGCGACCCGCTCAACGCACTCGCCGACCAGGCCGCCAGCGAGGTCGCCGTCAGCCAGAGCCCGGCCGGCACCGCGCACGGCTCGGCCACCCCCGTACCGGCGCCCTCCCGCGCCACCGAGGGCCGCCGGACCGGCGCGACGGCGAAGAGGCCCGCGGCGCGGAAGCCGGGCGGCGGGGCCACCATCCGGGCCAAGTTCGCCGGCCGCTGCCACTGCGGACGGCCCTACGCGGCCAAGGACATGATCGCCAAGAACGACCACGGCTGGGGCCACCCGGAGTGCCGGACCGCCTCCGCCTGAGGGCGGCTGCGCCCGGACACGGCCCCGGCCCACCAGGTCGGGTGATCCGCCCGCGCGGCGGGCGTGGCCGTGCCATGATGCGGGCTCCGGCGGCGCGCGGGGAGCGCCGCCGGGGGAGCGGTGGGGACACCGGGACGCTGGGGGGCGCATGGAAACCACGACGACGGTGCTCGGCCGGCTGCGCGGGGCGCAGAAGACGGCCAAGGGGGTGTCGCTCTACTCGCGGTACGTGAACCGCCCGGCCGGCCGGGTCTTCGCCGCCGGTGCGTACCGCTTGGGCATGACGCCCAATCAGGTCACGCTGACGAGCGCGGTGTTCACCTTCACCGCGATCGCCTGCGTGGCGCTCGTGCGCCCGGGGCCCTGGACGGCCGTCCTGGTGTACCTCGGTCTCGCCCTGGGCTTCGCCCTCGACTCGGCCGACGGGCAGCTCGCCCGGCTGACCGGGCGCGGCGGGCCCGACGGCGAATGGCTGGACCACGTGGTCGACTGCGCCAAGATGATCCTCGTCCACACCGCCGTACTGATCGCGTTCCACCGGTACTTCACCCTGCCGGGCGACGCCTGGCTGCTGCTGCCGCTCGGCTTCCTGTTCGTCGCCGTGCTGACCTTCTGCGCCGGGCTGCTGCGCGAACAGCTCGGCAAGGCGGCGGCGCACGGCGCGGACCGGGCGCCCGGCCTGGCCGCGCCGCCGTCCCGGCTGCGGGCCGTGGCGCTCCTGCCCGCCGACTACGGGGTGTTCTGCCTGGTCTTCCTGCTGCTGGCCGACGAGACGGCGTTCCGGACCGGATACGCCGTACTCGCCGCCGTGCACACGCTGTTCCTCGTCCTGTTCCTGGGCAAGTGGTTCAGGGAGCTGAAAGCGCTCCGGGCGCACTGACGAGCGTGTCCAGCGCCCGGCGCAACTGGGTGCTGGAGGTGTGCACGGTGTACGGGAAGTACACCACCTCCACGCCCACCGCCGCGAAGTCGCGTTCGAGCTTCCTGCCCTTGTCGGTGTCCCGCCAGTCGTCCCCCTTGAAGATGACGTCGAACCTGACCTGCTGCCAGGTCTCGACCTTCTCCGGCACGGTCTCCACGAAGGCGGCGTCCACGTACCGCACGCTCCGCACGATCTCCAGCCGTTCCGGGAGCGGGATCACCGGCCGGTGCCCCTTGGCGAGCGTCGCCATCTCGTCGGACACCACCCCCGCCACCAGGTAGTCGCACTGGCTGCGCGCATGACGAAGGATATTGAGATGCCCCACATGGAACAGGTCGTAGACCCCCGGCGCGTAACCGACCCTGTGCACCATCCGTTCTCTCCCCCCACGGTGAACGCGATGTCCGCGATCCAACGACCTTACTGCGAAGACCACTTGCTCATCTCATGAACGGATAAGCTCGCTTTTGGGGCTGTTCCTCGGTGGACACAGTCGGTGGGACACAGGTGGCTCCGGGGGGAAGGCGATCGTCCGATGGCAGACGAAGAGCACGGCAGACCGTTCGAGGGCCGCCGCCTGCTGGTGGTCTCCACGAATTACGCGCCGGAGCTGACCGGCATCGGCCCGTACGCCGCCCAGCTCGCCGAGCACTGGGCCGCGGCCGGCGCCGACACCCATGTGCTCACGGGCATGCCGCACTACCCGGCCTGGCGGACCGACGCCGCGTACCGGGGCGTCTGGCGCGCCGAGGAGCGGCGCGCGGGCGTCACCGTGCACCGCAGACGCCACTACGTGCCGTCCCGCCAGAGCGCGTTGCGCAGAGCAGCCTTCGAGGGCAGCGTCCTGGCGCACGGCCTCCTCGCACCGCCCGGCGTCCGGCCCGACGCGGTGGTCTCCCAGCTGCCCAGCCTCGCCGGCGGGGTCATCGGCGCCCGCCTCGCCCGGCGCCACCGGGTGCCGTACATCCCCGTCGTCCAGGACCTGATGGGCGCCGCCGCGGCCCAGAGCGGAATCCGCGGCGGGGGCAGGGCGGCGGCCCTCGCGTCGAGGGCCGAGCGGTTCGCGCTGCGCGCCGCAGCCCTCGTCGGCGTCATCCACGAGAGCTTCGTCCCCCGCGTCACCGCCTACGGGGTGGACCCCCGACGCATCCGCACCGTCCCCAACTGGAGCCATGTGCGCACCCCTTCGGCCGACCGCACCACGACCAGGGCCAGGCTCGGCTGGCGCGAGGGCACGCCCGTCGTCCTGCACTGCGGCAACATGGGCCTCAAACAGGGCCTGGAGGTCCTGGTCGACGCGGCCCGCCTCGCCCCGGAGATCCGGATCGTCCTGATGGGCGACGGCAACCAGCGCGAGGCCCTGCGCGCCCGGGCCGCCGGGCTGCCCAACCTCGACTTCCTGCCCCCGGCCGGCGCGGACGAGTTCACCGACATCCTGGCCGCCGCCGACGTCCTCGCCGTCACCCAGCGCGCCTCGGTGCTCGACATGAGCGTGCCCTCCAAACTCACCTCGTACTTCGTGGCGGGCCGCCCCGTCGTCGCCTCCGTGGCCGAGGAGGGCGGCACGGCCGACGAGGTGCGGCGCTCCGGGGCCGGGCTCCTCGTCGCACCGGAGGACCCGGCCGCCGTGCTCGGAGCCGTCCGCAAACTGGTCGAGTCACCCGCCGAGGCCGACGCGCTCGGCGCCCACGGGCCGCGTTACGTGGCCCGCCACCTGGGCCGGGAAGCGGCGCTGGCCCGCTTCGACGCCCTGCTCACCGAGGTCCTGCGGGACGGCCGGGAAGGGCCACGCCGATGACCGAACCGATCCGTACCCTGGACGACCAGGACGAACCGGCGCTGCTGCGGGACCAGTTCCGCCAGCTCCTGCGCTACCGCGCCCTCCTCGTCACCGGTGTCCTCCTCGGACTCCTCGGCAGCGGCTGGCTCGCCGTGAGCGGGGACGACACCTACGCGGCCACCGGCGAGGTGTCCGTACGCTCCGCCACCTCCGATCCCTTCGCCGCCGGCGCCTCCGCCGACAAGGGCATCAACATCGGCTCCGAACGCCAGACCGCCGTCAGCGACGCCGTGGGCACCATCGCGGCCGGCACCCTCGCCAGACAGGGCGACAGCGTCGAGGTCGGTGCCCTGCTCTCCGGGCTCCAGGTCACCAACCCGCCCAACACCCTCGTGCTCAAGTTCGCCTACACCGGCCGCACCCCGGAGCAGGCCAGGGCCAGGGCCGAAGCCCTCGCCGAGGCCTACCTGGAGATACGCCGGGAACGCACCGAGGACAGCATCGACAACATGATCGACGGCTATCGTGCCCAGCTCAAACCCCTCACCGAACAGCGCGACCGGCTCGCCGAGCAGGAGACCGGCACCGGGGGCGGCGACGTCACCAGCGCACGCGCCAACCTCATCGTCGCCATCTCGGGGCTCAACCAGAAGATCTCCGAACTCCGCGCACTGGACACCACACCCGGCTACCTCAACAAGAAGCCCGTCGCCCCGCAGCACCCCACCGGTGCGGGCCTCCCGCTCCTCCTCGGGCTCGGCGGCGTCGTCGGACTCGCCCTCGGGCTGCTGATGTCATGGGTGCGCCTCGTCTTCGACCCGGCCGTCCGCTCCACCAGGGAACTCGTCCGCTCCCTGGGCGCCCCGCTGCTCGGCACCCTGCCCAGGGAACGCGCGACCGCCGGCACCCTCCTCGCGATCGGCCACCCCGGCAGCCGGCTCGCCGAGGAATACCGCGCGGTCGCCTTCCGGCTCGCCTACGACCCCTCCTTCGCCGAGCGCCGCCGCCTCCTGGTCACCGCGCCCCGGGGCGACAACGACATGGCGCGGGCCGCCGCCGCCAACCTCGCCGCCGCTTTCGCCGAGATGGGCCGCGACGTCCTGCTGTTCGAGGCCGACCTGCGGACCCCGTCCCTGGCCGGCGACCTCGGCGCCGCCCACCCGGGCCGCGGCCCCCGCTGGGCGACGGGCAGCCAGGACCGGGGCTGGCCCGCCGACAGCCGGGCGAATGTCGACGTGCCGGGGTCGGGGGCCTTCACCCTGGTCGCGGGGCGCCGCACCGACAACGTGCCGCGCGCCCTGACCTCCGCCCCCGTCAGCCGCATCATCGCCGAGGGCGGCAGGCCCGGCGCGGTCGTCATCGTGCTCGCCCCGCCGGTCCTGTCGTACGCGGACGCGGTCGCGCTCGTCGACCGCGTCGAAGGCGTCGTCATCGTCTGCCGGCCGCGCGAGGTGCACCGCAGCGACCTCGAACGCATCCGCGAGATCATCGGCGCGGCGGGCGGCTCGGTCCTCGGCACCCTGCTCCACCCCGGCCGCGGCCGGCTGGACCGGCGGGCCCGCCGCAAGGCCCCCCGGGACGGGCGGGGGCGGCGGCCGGCCGTGCGGGAACCCACCGCCCCGCGCGGCAGGTACGGCGATCCCGAGATGGCCGGCCGCACCGGTGACCCCGCCGAGACGCTCGGCCTGCGCACCGTGGACGACGGCCGCGGCGGCCGCAACAGCGCAGCCGGCCACCGATGAGGGCCCGGACCGCGATCGTCTGCTCGGTCGCGGACCAGGGGGTGGCGGCCCTCACCAACATCCTGGTCCTGATGGCCGCCGCCCGGCTCTCGACCGTGCCCGGCTTCGCCCGCTTCTCCGCCGTCTACCTCGTCTTCACCGTCCTGCTCGGCGTCTCCGGCGCCTTCACGGGACAGCCGCTCGTGCTGCGCGGGCGCGGCGGCGCGGACCCCCGGGGCGCCTGCCGGTCCGCCGTCCGCTTCACCCTGCTCGCCGCGACCGCCCTCGGCGTCCCGCTCGCCGCCGTCTGCCTGCTGCTGCCCGGCTCCACGGCCCGGGCCCTGGCGGCGCTGGGCCTGGTGCTGCCGGTGGTGCTGGGGCAGGACATCGCCCGTTACGCCTTCGCCGCCCTGCACGCCCAGCAGCTGGCCCTGGCCGCCGACACCCTCCGCCTGGTCTGCGTCATCGGCGCCCTGGCCGCACAGCCGCACGGGGCCCCGGCCGCCCGGCTGGTCGCCGTCTGGGGGCTGTCCGCGCTGCCCGCGCTGCTGCTGTCGGCGGTCGCCCTGCACCGCAGGACCGCGGGGACCCCGGCGGCGCTGAGACCGATGCTCGCCAAGGGCCACCTCGGGCGGAGGTTCGTCGTCGAGTTCGGCGTCGGCAACGCCACCTCCCAGCTCTCCGTGCTCGGCCTCGGCGCCGTCGGCAACCCGCTCGTCGTCGGCGCCCTGCGCGGCGCGACCACGCTCTTCGGCCCGCTCAACGTGCTGTTCACCTCCGCCACCGGCTTCGGCCCCCCGCTCCTCGGCCGGCTCGCCACCGACCGGCTCCGGGTGCGCGCGACCGCCGCCCTGGCCGCCGTGCTGGCCCTGACGGCCGCCTCCTGGGCCACCGTCCTCGCCCTGCTGCCCGGCTCGGTGGGCCGCCACCTGCTCGGCGCGACCTGGCCCACGGCGGCGGCGCTCCTCCCGGCCACCGGCAGCCAGTACGCGGCGATGGCCGCCGGCACCTGCGGACTGCTGGCACTCCGGCTCCTCGACCCGCGCACCACGCTCCCGATCCAGGTGGTGTTCTCGCTCGCCTCCGTGGCGTTCCTCGCGGGCGGTTACGTCGTCGGGGGCGTCCCGGGCGCCGCCTGGGGGCTGTTCCTGGGCTCGCTCTGCAAGGCAGCCGCCACCTGGATCAGGGTGGCGCGGCTGCGTCGGTGTACGCCGGCCCGCGACGAGGACGTCAGCGCCGACGCCCTGCCCGCCGCTCCCGGAACGTACTGATCGCGGCCAGACACAGAGCGGCGATCGCCAGCTTCCCCGCCGCCTGGAGAAGCGGCCCGCGCAGCAGGATGAAGGTGTAACCGGCGATCAGCGGCGCTGCGACGGCCAGCACGCTCCCGGGGCCCGGCCCCGCCCGGGTGACGGCCAGGGCGTAGCGGCGGTCGGTGCGGGCCGACGCGTAACCGATCAGCGCCATCGCGCCGATCATGCCGGTCGCCCCGAGATCGACCCAGAACTCCGTCCACAGCGGGGCCGACAGATTGGTCATCCGCAGCCCCATCCACTGCCCGACCCGGACGCCGGTGTCCTCCGGCTTCCCGCTCCACACCGCGCGCGGCACGAAGAACAGTCCGGAGCCCGCCAGTTGACGGCCATAGGTGTGGCCCCGGGTGCCGACCCACGAGATGGTGTTGGCGAACATCACCATCTGGTCGTAGTCCTTGGTCACCAGCGGGTCGAAGACCGAGGCCGACTGCACGGTCCGCTGGCTCCCCTCCTCGTACCGGAACCTGTCCGCGTACGGGAACAGCACCAACGCCCCCACCACGCCCGCCGTCAGCACCGTCCGGTAGACCGCCGCACTGCTCGGGAAGGCGGCGAACACGAACGCCACCACCACGGTGAGGAACCAGTAACGGGCATTGGAGACAGGGTTGTTCACGAGCAGGTTCAGTGCCACCAGCGCCACCCACACCAGCACCGTCGACGGTCTGCGCCGGGCCCGGTACGAGGTCGCCAGGCGGCGGGTGTAGAAGAGGAGCGCCAGCAGTGCGGGGACCTGCCCGAATCCCTTGAGGAACGCCGAGCCCACATGGGACCCCTCCGCCGCCACCCCGCTCGCCGCGACCGTCTCGTTGATCTCCTGCCGGCTGGCGAAGAAGACCGCGGGCCCGCCCAGCTGCAGTACGTAGAACGCGCTCGCCGCGCACGCCAGCAGCACCAGCAGCCGCAGCCGCAGCGGATGAGCCACGGCGGGCCCGCCGCCCGGGCCCCGGGCGGAGGGCGTCCGGCGGCGCGGCGGACGCCGGGACGCCAGCAGCGCCCCCAGATCGTAGGCGGCGCACCCCACCAGGACCATCGCGACGGCCGTGACCAGGTCCTGGCGCGGACCCACCATCGGCGTCGGCGTCTGCCCGATCACCACCTGGGCGAACGGCGCCACACCCATCGCGATGTACACGAACATCCAGAAGACGCCCTGGAGCAGCCGCCGCCGGGTGGAGAGGATCATCGTGGCGAGCCGGGCCCCCGCGTAGCAGGTCAGCACCAGCTGGAGCCAGTACGCCGTGTCCCGGACCTCACTGCCGGGCTGGGCGGCGACCACGGCGGGCAGGAAGCAGACCAGGCCCAGGGTGAGCGGCACGGACAGCGCCCGCGACAGCATCGACCAGGCGATCGGCCGCTCCGGCGGCTCCGGAGGGCCACCGGGTCCCCCCGGCTCCGGCGCGCCCGCGACCGTGGGCTCGTCCGGCGCCGACGTGTGCACCGACGTCATGCGCCCCCCCCGGGATCAGCGAACTGCTGAACACTCTAACGAATCAGCCCACTTGGGTGGTGCCGGTGATTACGCTGTGAACACGTGGCCACAGTCGAGGGGAACTCTGGTGAAAATCCTGCACGTTGTCACGCTCCACACCCCGGACCACGCCTTCGGCGGTCCGACACGAGTGGCGTTCAACCTCTCCAAGGTCCAGCGGGCGCACGGCGACGACGCACGCGTCATGGCCCTCGGTGACGGCTTCCCCGACGGCGACCTGCCCAGCCGAGCCGAGGGAGTTCCGGTCCACCTCTTCCAGGCCCGGCACATCCTCCCGATGTTCGAGGTCAGCGGCATCACCTCTGCCGCGCTGCTGAACACCGCCCGCCGCATGATGCGCGGCGCCGATCTCGTCCACGTCCATCTGATGCGGGACCTGGTGACCCTGCCCGTGGCGCTCCTCGCGCTCGCGACCCGCACACCCCTGGTCGTCCAGACCCACGGCATGATCGACCCCACCGAGAAGAAGGCCGCCCAGCTCACCGACCTCCTCGGGGTGCGCAGGGTGCTGCGTCAGGCGGATGCCGTCCTGTATCTGACCGAGATGGAGCGGCTCGATGTGAACGCCGTCGCCGCCCCCGTCCCGCTCACCCGCACGGTCCGGCTGGTCAACGGGGTCCGCCCGCAGGAGCGCAAGCCCGCCCGCGAGCCCGGCCGGCCGCCCACCGTGCTGTATCTGGCCCGGATCCAGGAGCGCAAGCGGCCCGAGGACTTCGTCGCCGCGATGCCGCACGTCCTGGCCCGCCACCCGGACGCCCGCTTCGTGCTGGCCGGCCCCGACACCGGCGCGCTGGCCGGCACCCTCGCGCTCGCCCGGAGGCTCGGGGTCGCCGAATCCCTCGACCACGTCGGCCCGTTGGGGCATGACGAGGTGCTGGCCGCCGACCGCGAGGCCGATGTGTACGTGCTGCCCGCGATCGAGGAGCCGTTCCCCGTCTCGGTGCTGGAGGCGATGTCGGTCGGCACCCCCGTCGTGATCACGCGCACCTGCGGGCAGGCCCCCGATGTGGCCGGGGCGGGCTCGGGCCGGGTGATCGACAGCCGGGTGGGCGAGGACGCGGCCAACGCCCGCAAGGTCGCCGACGCGATCCTGGAGCTGCTTGAGCCGGAGGCCGCCGAGCGGGCGGGGAAGGCCGCCTGGGAGCTGGTGAACGAGCAGTTCACCATCGAGGCCGTCACCGCCACCCTCCGGCGGACCTACGAAGACGTGGTCCGCCGGAGGCGAGGGTGAGCGTCCTTCGCGTCAACGCGAGGGTTTCTCGCGTGACTTGAGGGCGATCTGCCAGCGGTAGAAGCTCATCGCCAGCGCGAAGTCGAAGCCCGCCCGGCCGTCCAGGAAGCCCCGCTTGTAGAGATACATGTAGGCGAAGGACACCACCGGCTTGAACGGCGCCTTGTGGAACAGCTGCCCCTGCCGTGACTTGGCGCGGCGCACCTGCTCCTTGACCTCCGGATGGTGGTTCAGCCACGCCTCCCAGTCCGAGTAGCGGTTGTGCCGCTCGAACCAGGCGGTCACCGGGTCGAGATCCTGGTGCTCGATGGGATGGCGCAGCGCCGCCGTGCTCTGCGCGACGGGCTGGTAGTGCCCTTCCACCTCACCGATGCCCGGCGCGTCCAGATCGCCGACCTCCGGATAGTGGCAGCGGGTCCGGTCGGTCAGTGAGCGTTTGCGGATGGTGTAGCCGTGCCGCAGCCGCTTCCCGGAGAACCAGTAGCCGAGCGGGATGTCGTACGCGGCCGGCTTCGGCGCGTCGGGCGAGGCGAAGATCCCGCGGAGCTCCGCCAGCAGTCCGGGGCTCAGCCGCTCGTCCCCGTCGAGGAGCAGAATCCAGTCCAGGTCCGTGCGCACATGGTCCAGGCACCACTGCTTCTTCCGGGGGTGCCCGCCGTCCCAGGTGTAGAGGACGACCTCGGCGCCGCACTCGGCGGCGATCTTCGCGGTGTCGTCGGAGCTGTGCGAGTCCACGACGACCACCGCCTCGAAGTGGTCGATGACCGACCGCACGGCTTCCGCGATGTTGAGCCCCTCGTTCTTCGTGGGGATCGCCACGGCTATCGGCAGCTTGTTCATCCGTCGTCCCCTTCGGGCAGCCAGGCGTAGCAGCCTGTGGAGGTGAAGGCGAGTGCCGCCTTCGGAATCGTGAGGGCGGGCCGCTTCCCGTCGTGCGAGGAGCCGGAGGCCAGGACCTTCCCGCCGGGGCCGGCCACCTCCCAGGTGCAGGTCGAGGCGGGGGAGACGGCCCGGTAGCGGCCGGGCCGCAGCTCGTCACCCCGGTGCACCCCGTCGGCGTACCCGAGCGATGCCCGGGCCACCAGGTCCTCGTGGCGGGGGCACAGATGGGTGACGGCGGGCTCCGCGCCGGCGATCTCGCCCGTCACGACGGCGCCCACCGCCGTGTCCCGGTCCACCTTGACCAGGTAGTCGAGCCGGTCGCAGGTCTCCTGCCCGGTCTGCAGCACCGCCGCGGGGTCCGTCCCCACGGGCACCCGGTCGGTCAGGTACTCCTTCTGCTGCTCGGTGAACGTGCCGGTGGCGGGCGTCAGCCGGTCGGTGGGGATCTTGGGCGGCTCGCTGCCGCGGGAGGGCCGGGGCCCGGCGGACGCGTCCCCGGAGGGCTCCGCGTCCGTGCCGGACACGGGGCCGGGGGAGGAGGCGGCGGCGCGCGGTGACCCCGCCGCCTCGGCGCCCCCGCTCCGGTCCCCGCCCCCGGACGACGATCCGCACGCGGCCAGCGCCGCCGTCGCGAGGACGACGGCGGCACCGGCCAGGAAGGCGTTCCTCATCCGCTGTTCCTCAGCGCGTAGTGGGCACTGACCTGGGCGGCGGTCAGCACGGCCGGGTAGACGGCGGTCTCGTCGATCTGACCGGCGAAGAAGTTGCTCGTCGGCCGGTTCGGCCAGGTCGCGAGGTTGTCCCCGCCCACCCGCCAGTAGCCGGTGTAGTTCAGGCTCTTGGTGTACCGCGAGTTCGAGGCGCGCAGTCGCCCGTCCACGTACAGGGCCATGCCGCCGGGGCCCTGGGTGGCGACGACATGGTGCCAGGCGCCGTCGTTGTAGGCCCCGGTGGTGCTGACGGTCTGGCCGCCGTTGTTGGAGGTGCCGAACGTCAGCCGCCCGTTGTTCTGCATGTACACGTGCTTGTCGTACTTGCCGCTCAGCTCCATCGTGTTGGTGCCGAAGCCGATGATCTTCCCTCCCCGGGTGGTCGTGGTCTTGATCCAGGTCTCCACGGAGAACGCCGTGACCTGGGACCGGCCGCGGTTGCTGTACGCGTACTGGGTGGAGCCGTCGAAGCCGATGGCGGTCGAGGGCCCGGCCACGGCCGCCGGGGTCTGCCGGTACGAGGGCGAGTTGCGCAGGAAGCCGTTGTCGAGCCCGGCCCCGGTGTCGGCGGCGAAGGTGGACGTGCCCTCGTCGTAGCGCCAGTACAGGGTCGCGCCGTCGGAGAGCACCTTCGCCGGATAGCTCTCTGCCTCGGCGGCGACGGTCGCGCTCACCGCCGGCGACTTCGCGCTGGTGTTGGTGCCGTCGCTCGCGCTGATCCGGTACGTGTGGGTCTCACCGGGCGCCACGTCGGTGTCCGTCCACCGCAGCTGCGGACGGTCCCAGAACACGGAGTACCCCGTCGTCGTGTGGACCGGGGTGGCCGCCCCGTCCTTGTAGATCCGGTACGTGAGCACCCCGTCGTCGGTGTCGAAGCTGGTCTGCCAGTTCACGTCCACCTTGTCCGGGGCGACCGTGGAGACGCTCACGTTCGGCACCCAGGGCGCCCCGGTGTCCGGGCCGTCGGCGAACCGGGTGAGCCCCTGCTGCGGCTTGCTGTTGACGGTGGTGAACTCGCCGCCCACCCACAGGTAGTGGTGACCGCCCTTGTCGGTCTGCGCCATCACGCGCGGTCCGACCGGCTCACCGATCCCGTCGTTGGTGTCCGGGAACCACGGCAGCAGCTTCGGGTCGTCCACCGACTGGGCCAGCAGATGCTTGCGCGGCTGGTCCGGGAACTCGCCCATGGACGCGCAGTCGTGCGCGTGACTGCCGCTGTAGAGCACCCCGTCGTGCACCAGCAGGGCCTGCGTGGCCCCCAGGCAGGTGTCGCGCCAGACCTGGTCGAACGTGGTCAGGTCGAGGGCGATCCGGCCGTCGAACACCCCGACCCCGGTGCCCTCGCTGGCGGTGTAGAACTGCTTGGCGTCGCTGGTGAGGTCTTTCACCGTGGAGGTGTCCGGGATGAAACCCGGGTAGCTCTTGTCCAGCGCGCCGGTGGTGGCGTCCACCACCGCCAGCGCGTGCGAGGAGGTGCCGTTCACGGTGAAGAAGTCCCCGCCGAGCACCACGTGCTGCCCGTCCGGGGTGACCTCCACCGCCCGGCCCACCTCGTCCGCCCTCGCCGTCCACGGTTTCAGCGCGGCGCCCGTGGTCAAGGCGGCGAAGTAGCCGCGGGTCTGCCCGGCCACCGACGTGAAGTCACCCCCGAGGTACACCGTGTCGTCGGTGACCGCGAGGGCCCGCACGGTGGCCGAGACGGCGACCTTGAAGTCCTGGCGCGGGGTGCAGGTCGCGGTGTCGATGGCCGCGATGTTGCTCACGCCCACCCCGTTCACCGCCCCGAACTGCCCGCCCGCGTAGAGGGTTTCACCGTCCGGCGACAGGGCCAGCGCCCGTACGGTCGCGGTCCCCGAGGAGAGCGTGAACGACAGGGAGCAGCCGGTGGGCGCCCCGGTCGCGGTGTCGAACGCGGCGAAGTTCACCGCGGGCTGCTCCGAGGTCCCGGCCGCCGCTCCCGGCGGCCGTACGGTCGAGAAGGTGCCGCCCGCGTATACCACACCGTCCTCGGACGCGGCCATCGACCAGACGATGCCGTTGGTCTGCCAGGTCGACAGGTTGTCCGCGGTGATCGAGACCGGCGCGGTGAGGGCGGCGGCCGGGGGACTGCCCGCGGCGGCGGCGCCCAGGGCGCCCGCGAGCAGGCCGAGCGCCGCCGCCGCGGCCCGCGTCCGGCCGCGCCGGCGCCCAGTGGTTCGGTTCATCATTCAGCTCCGAAGGTGAGAACGAGCCGCGGCCCGTTGGCCGCGGTCGAGGAGGCGGAGCCGGGGCCCCGCCCGGGCCGGCGCGTGCGTCCCCACCGCGTCACCGGCGGGGGCGGGGGTGCGCGCCGGAGTCCGTCATCTGTCCACCCGCACGGCCTCCCCCGCGAGTTCGTCGGAGAGCCGGCGCACGTCGGCGTCGACCATGATCCGGGCCAGCTCCCGGGACCGTACGGCCGGTTTCCAGCCGAGCAGCTGCCCGGCCTTCGAGGCGTCGCCGATCAGCGCGTCGACCTCGCTGGGCCGCTCGTACTTCGCGTCGTAGCGGACGTAGTCGCGCCAGTCGAGGCCCGCGTGCTCGAAGGCGTACTCCAGGAACTGCCGGACGCTGACCCCCTCACCGGTGGCCACCACATAGTCGTCCGGGGTGTCGCACTGGAGCATGCGCCACATCGCGTCGACGTACTCGGGGGCGTAACCCCAGTCGCGTACCGCGTCCAGATTGCCCAGGTGCAGCCGGCTCTGGAGGCCCGCCTTGATCCGGGCCACACCACGGGTGATCTTCCGGGTCACGAAGGTCTCCCCGCGCCGGGGCGACTCATGGTTGAACAGGATGCCGTTCACCGCGAACATCCCATACGCCTCACGGTAGTTGACCGTCGCCCAGTACGAGTACACCTTGGCGACGCTGTACGGGCTGCGCGGGTGGAACGGCGTCAGCTCGTTCTGCGGGGGCGGGCTCGCACCGAACATCTCCGAGGAGGACGCCTGGTAGATCCGGGTGTCGATGCCACTGGCCCGCACCGCCTCCAGGAGCCGGATGGTGCCGAGACCGGTCACGTCACCCGTGTACAGCGGCGCGTCGAAGGAGACCCGTACGTGCGACTGGGCGCCCAGGTTGTACACCTCGTCGGGCCGGATGTCCCGGAGCAGGTTCACCAGCGCGACCCCGTCGGCCAGATCCGCGTGGTGCAGCACGAAGGACCGCTGCTCCTGCTCCGGGCCCTGGTAGATGTGGTCGATCCGCTCCGTGTTGAAGCTGGAGGAGCGGCGGATCAGGCCGTGGACCGTGTACCCCTTCTGGAGCAGCAGCTCCGACAGGTACGAACCGTCCTGTCCGGTCACCCCGGTGATGAGCGCGGTCTTCGCCACGTGTCCCCCTTCTGCGGTCGCCCGTAAGGCAGTTGGTCATGGAATATCAAGGTCTGAGTGATCCGGTCCAAAACATCACCGTTTCACCCGGCTGCTGGCACAATCCGAAAACATGACGACTGATCTCCCCGGCCCTCCCCGGGAACGAGTCCCGTCCCTGCTACGCCCCGGCGCCCGCGTGTTCGTGGCCGGTCACCGGGGCCTGGTCGGGTCGGCGGTGGTCCGCCGCCTCACCGCCGACGGCCATGAAGTGGTCACCCGCGACCGCGACCGCCTCGATCTGCGGGACGCCGGACGGACCGCCGCCTTCCTGCGCGGCATACGCCCGGACGCCGTGGTGCTGGCCGCCGCACGGGTCGGCGGGATCATGGCCAACAGCACGCGTCCCGTGCAGTTCATCGAGGACAACCTGCGCATCCAGCTGAGCGTGATCGCCGGCGCGCACGCGGCCGGCACCGCACGGCTCCTCTTCCTCGGCTCGTCGTGCATCTACCCGAAGCACGCCCCGCAGCCGATCCCCGAGAGCGCCCTGCTCACCGGGCCCCTGGAGCCGACCAACGAGGCGTACGCGCTGGCCAAGATCGCCGGCATCGTGCAGACGCAGTCCTACCGCCGCCAGTACGGCGCCTCCTACATCAGCGCCATGCCGACCAATCTCTACGGCCCCGGGGACAGCTTCGACCTGGAGACCTCGCACGTCCTGCCCGCCCTGATCCGCCGCTTCCACGAGGCCCGCGAGTCCGGCGCACCGGCCGTCACGCTCTGGGGGTCCGGAAACCCCCGGCGCGAGTTCCTGCACGTGGACGACCTCGCCGCCGCCTGCGCACTCCTGCTGGAGCGCTACGACGACGAGGCACCGGTCAACGTCGGCTGCGGCGACGACCTGACGATCCGCGAACTGGCCGCGACGGTGGGCGAGGTGACGGGGTACCGGGGCGAGGTCCGCTGGGACACCGGAAAGCCGGACGGCACCCCGCGCAAACTCCTGGACGTCACCCGGCTGACCTCCCTCGGCTTCGCACCGCGCATCCCGCTGAAGGAGGGCATCGCCCAGACGTACTCCTGGTGGCTCCGGCAGCAGGCCGCGTAGCCGTCCCCGCCCGGCCGGGCGGCCCGTCCCCGTCCACGGCGGGCGGGCGGTCCGGCCCCTTCCCACGACGCTCATCCGCCCCCGCTCTCAGTAGGCCCCGCGGCCGTCGGTGACGGCGCGCAGTGTCCGGGCCATGAGCCCCATGTCCGTGGCCACCGACCAGTTGTCGACGTACCAGAGGTCGAGCGACACCGTCTCCTGCCACGACAGGTCGGACCGGCCGCTGACCTGCCACAGTCCCGTCAGCCCGGGCCTGACCGCGAGCCTGCGCAACTCCCGCTCGTCGTAACGGGACACCTCCTCGGGCAGCGGCGGCCGAGGCCCGACCAGGGACATGTCACCCTTGAGTACGTTGATGAGCTGCGGCAGTTCGTCGAGCGACGAGCGGCGCAGCAGGCGGCCCAGCCGGGTCACCCGGGGGTCCCGGCGCATCTTGAACATCGGTCCGTCGTTCTCGTTCGCCTCGGTGAGCCGCGCCTTGTGCCGCTCGGCGCCCACCACCATGGTGCGGAACTTCCACATGACGAACGGGTGGTTGTGCTGCCCCTGGCGGACCTGCCGGTGGAAGACCGGGCCCGCCGAGGTGAGCCGGACCGCCACCGCGATCAGCAGCAGCAGCGGGGCCAGGACGACCAGCCCGCAGGCGGCACCCGCCCGGTCCACCGCCGCCTTCAGGGCCGGCTGGAGTCCCCGGCGCAGCGGCGGCACGATGTGCAGCAGGGTGAGCCCGGCCGCCGACGAGGGCCGGACCCGGTCCGCCGCGGTCTCCGAGAGGTGCGAGAGCACCGACACTTCGAGGCCGCCGTCGTGCAGCCCCCAGGTCAGCCGCCGCAACCGCTCCTCCGCCAGCCCCGCACCGGGCACCACCAGCGCGAGGTCCGCCTCGTGGGCGAAGGCCGCGCCCAGCACCGTCGAGGCGTCGTCACCCGCGGGCGCCGGAGCCAGCCGCCCCGGCACCGGGACCTCGCAGCCCAGCGCCGCGGCGCCCACCGGCAGCGCGGCCACCACGCGATAGCCGTGGTCCTCCCGCGAGGTGAGCAGCCGCACCGCCCGGTCCACCCCCGCGGCCTCGCCGACCACCAGCACCCGGCGTGCCGTCCGGCGCCTCCCGGAGCGGGTCAGCCGGCGGGCCCACGAGGTGCCCGCCGCCGCCAGGAGCCCGGGGGTCAGGGCGACGACGGCCGCCGCCGGGTCGACCGGCGCGTCGAGGACGGTCCACAGCACCGCCAGCACACCGATGAGCAGCAACCAGTCCGCGGGCGTGGTCAGCACCCCGGGCGGGCGGTCCGGCACACGTAATACGTACCGGCCGCGCGCGGCCCGGACCCCGCACCACACCACGGTGGCCGCGAGCGCCCCGGCCAGGGCCTCGGGCTGCCCGTCGGCGCGGAGCACGAGCCAGGCGGGTAATCCCAGGCCGGCGGATTCGGCGCACAGCACCGTCAGGGCCGGCAGGCCCGGGTGCCTGCCGGGCACACGGGCGCCGCGCTCGCGCCGCACGTCCGGGAGCTGCCGCGGCCGGACGGGCCCTGACGGCCGTCCTGAAGAGGTCCGCGGTCGTGGCGCCCCCGCCAGTCCCACGGGCCTCGGTATATCGGATTCGGGTAGCTCGACATGCCCCATGAACCCCCCAGTCACAGTCGCATCGCCACAAACGGGGCGCATCCGCCGATCCAGTGGACTGACGGACGCGCCCTCGCTCGGTGCACGATATCCACACACATGGCATTTCGCTGGAGTTCCGGTGAAGTTCAGACAGGCACGGCGATCCGGGACTCGTCCCGATCCGTACCGGATCTCTGCTTCTGTGCGTACCTGTCGGTATGTGTGACATGCGTCAAACGGCTGGTGTGCGGATATGTACCTCGGTCCGCCAACTACCGTACGTGCCCGCGCGGTTGCGGGGGAGGTATTCGGACCGCTCGGCTCCGGCGGCCGGCGGGCGGTCTGGGAGAATGCGGTGTCGGGAGCACGTGCCCGGCCATGAGTGGAAGTAGGGACGTACGGTGACCCCCGCGGAGAAGAACTGGGCAGGCAACATCACCTTCGGCGCGAAGCGGCTGTGCGTGCCGCGATCCGTCCGCGAGCTGCGCGAGACGGTCGCCGCGTCCGGCGCCGTCCGCCCCCTGGGCACCCGGCACTCCTTCAACACCGTCGCGGACACCTCCGGCGACCAGGTGTCGCTCGCCGGACTCCCGCGCGTGGTGGACATCGACGTCCCGGGACGGTCGGTCGCGCTGACCGCCGGACTCCGCTTCGGCGAGTTCGCCGCCGAACTGCACGAGCGCGGGTTCGCGCTCGCCAACCTGGGCTCGCTCCCGCACATCTCCGTGGCCGGCGCCGTCGCGACCGGCACCCACGGCTCGGGCGTGGGCAACCGCTCCCTGGCCGCGGCCGTCCGCGGCCTCACCCTGGTGACGGCCGACGGCGGGATGCGGACCCTGTGGCGCTACGACGACGAATTCCCCGGCGCGGTGGTCTCCCTCGGCGCGCTCGGCGTCGTGACCTCGCTGGAACTGGACCTCGTGCCCGCCTTCGAGGTGCGCCAGTGGGTGTACGAGGACCTGCCCGAGGCGAGTCTGACCGCGCGCTTCGACGAGGTGATGTCCGCCGCCTACAGCGTCAGCGTCTTCACGGACTGGCGGCCGGGGCCGGTCGGCCAGGTCTGGCTGAAGCAGCGGGCCGGCGACGAGGGCGCGGCGGAGGCGATGCCCGCCGAGTGGCTGGGAGCACGGCTCGCCGACGGGCCCCGGCACCCGATCCCCGGAGTGCCGGCCGGGAACTGCACCCCGCAGCAGGGGGTGCCCGGCCCCTGGTACGAGCGGCTGCCGCACTTCCGGATGGAGTTCACCCCGAGCAACGGCGAGGAGCTCCAGTCGGAGTACTTCGTGGCCCGCGCGGACGCCGTCGCCGCGTACGAGGCCCTGGCCCGGCTGCGGGACCGGATCGCCCCGGTGCTCCAGATCTCCGAGCTGCGCACCGTCGCCGCGGACGACCTGTGGCTGAGCCCGGCCCACGGCCGGGACTCGGTGGCCTTCCACTTCACCTGGGTCCCGGACGCGGCGGCCGTCGCGCCGGTGGTCGCGGGGATCGAGGAGGCCCTGGCCCCGTTCGGCGCCCGCCCGCACTGGGGCAAGGTCTTCTCCACGGCCCCCGAGGTGCTGCGCACGCTCTACCCGCGCTACCCGGACTTCGAGGCGCTGATGGCCCGCTACGACCCGGAGGGCGTCTTCCGCAACGCGTTCCTGGACCGCTGCTTCCGGCGCTGATCCCGGGCGTCAGCGGCTGCCGCGTTCGTCCTCGGTGCGGGACGGCCAGGCGGCGGCCGAGCGGCCCGGGGCGAGCTGGTCGACCACCTCGGCCAGCTCCTCGCAGGCGTGCTCGATGCGGTGCCGGACGTTCTGCTGCTCGGTGACGACAGCGGCCAGCAGGAGAGCGGTGAGCGCGACGGCGCCGTTCAGCACCGTGAGGCTGATCATCACCTCGACGATGGTGTGGCCGCCGAACGGGCCGGCCCCGTCCGTCCCCGCCACGACCGCGAGCACGGACACCAGCAGGGCGCACGGGGCGCTGCCCGGCAGCTGGAAGCGCAGGGCGGCCCAGATGAGGATCGGGAAGACCAGGTACATCATCGACAGGGTGCTCCGGGTGGCGACCACCGAACCGACGACCGCGACGGCCAGCAGCACCCCGGCCTCCGCCCAGCGGTCCGTGATCCGGGGCAGCCGTACCCGGGGCAGGACCAGCAGGACCGGGGTGACCATGAGCACCCCCATGACGTCGCCGGCCCACCAGGCGGCCCAGACGGACCAGAAGTCGTGGAGCGGCAGCTTTCCGTCCGCCACCAGCATCCCGGTCCCGGTCGTGCCGCTGATCACCATGGGCGCCATCCCGCCGAGGAACACCAGGATGATCCCGTCGCGCAGCCGGTCCAGCTCGCGGCGGAAGCCGGCCCGGCGCATCAGCAGGTATGCGCACAGGGGTGCGAGGGTGCTGCCCGCCACGATGGCGGCGGTGGCGGGCCGCGCCGTACCGGTGAGCGTGGTGACGACGACCAGGGAACCGATCGCGATCCCGGGCCAGGCGCGCGCCCCCAGGTACAGCAGGCAGCCCAGCGCGATCCCGGTCGGGGGCCACAGGGGCGTGACCACCGCCCCGTGGACGGTCACCTGCCGCAGCAGCCCCAGGCGGGCCGCCCCGTAGTAGGCCGCGGCGACGGCCACGACAGGCAGGACCGCCACCAGGCACCGGCGGACCTTCTCGCTGCGGATCACGGTTCACATCAGACACCGGCCCCCGCGGCGGACGGCAGTGTGACACGCACGGGACCGGGGGCCGCCGCCTCATCCGCCCCCGGCGGCGAAGCGCCCGTGGCGCAGGACGAGCACCGCCGCGTCGTCCTGGTGCCCCGTCCGCTCGGCGGAGCCCATGACCGCGTCGGCCAGGGTGTCCGCGTCCTCGGTCACCCGGGAGCGTACGAGCCGCACCACCGCGTCCAGCCCTTCGTCCAGCGCGTACGAGGGCCCCTCGACCACCCCGTCGGTCAGCAGGACGACCGCGCCCTCGCCGCTGAGGGAGCGGGTGGTGACCGGGTACTCCTCGCCCGGCTGGACCCCGAGCGGCAGCCCGCCCTCGTCGTCCGTGGCGCCCGCCCGGCCGTCGGCGGTGGCCCAGACGGCGGCCACATGCCCGGCCCGGGCGCTGCGCAGCTCCCGGGTGGCGGGGTCGAGACGCGCGAAGGTGCAGGTCGCGAGCAGTTCGGCGTCGGCGGCGAGCAACAGGTCGTTGGTGCGGCTCACGACCTCGCCCGGGTCCTCGGCCGTGAGCGCGAAGGCGCGCATCGCGATCCGGATCTGGCCCATGAAGGCGGCGGCCTCCACGTCGTGCCCCTGGGCGTCCCCGACGGCGAACGCCAGCGCCCCGTCCGGGAGCACGAACCCGTCGTACCAGTCGCCGCCGATGTCCAGACCGCTGCGCGCCGGGGCGTAGCGGGCGGCCGTCCGCAGGCCCGCCGCCGAGGGCAGGGCCGTGGGCAGCATCTCCCGCTGCAGCGCCTCGGCCAGCTCCACCCGGGCCTGCTGCAGCTCGACCTCGCGCCGGGCCCGGGAGGTGAGGTTGTGAAGGGTGGTGAGCAGTTCGTCGGAGCTGGCCGACCGGGAAGGACGACGCCGGTTCATGGGCCGCTCCGCGGGGGACGGGGATGGCGGGCCGGGTGTCTGCAGTTTATTTCGGCGGGGGACCGGGCGCAGGCCGGGCGGGCGGCGCCGGCCGGTCGGGTGGATGCTGTAAGTGGACCCGCGCGGCGGCCCGCGCCCGCCGGCCGGTGCGGGCCGGGAGGTATGCGATGAACCGCACGCTGGAATGGACGGTGCGCGTCGAGCTCTCCGAGGAGGGCGGGACGACCAAGGCGGAAGCGGTGCTGGACACGGGCACCGCGAGACTCACCGGCCAGGGGATCGCCCGGCTGAGCCCCCGGGACCCCGACGTGCCCACGATCGGCGACGAGGTCGCGGCGAGCCGGGCGATGCACGACGTGGCCGGGCAGCTGATGAGCGTGGCCGACCGGGCCATCGGCGAATCCGGCGCCGGCCGGCCGGACGGCCCGGTGCCGCCGCCCTACGCGTGGTCGGACGCCACGGCCTGAGCGCGCGCCGCGGCCCGCCCCCGGGGAGGGGACGGGCCGCGGGCCGGTGGCGGTCAGTCCGCGTGGGTGATGTCCGAGGCGCTGTAGAGGCAGTTCGTGCCGTCCGCCCCGGTACCGGTCTTGGACGGCTCGCCGCTGGTCACCCCCTTGTACTTCGTGCAGATGTCGATGTCGTGACCGGAGTCGTCGTAGATCGTGATGCCCGAGAAGCGTGCCGTGTCGCCGTAGTTGGTGTTGATGCCGACGAGGGTGTCGCCGGGCGCGGTGACCCACACGTTCTGCAACTGGACGTGCCGGCCGTACTGGGTCGAGCAGTTCCCGCAGGAGCGGTAGAGCTTGCCGAAGTCCTCGACCTGGAAGTTCTTGATGATCAGCGTGCCGCCGCCGTTGTGCTGGAAGACCTTGTCGTCCGCGCCTCGCGCGCCGCCGCCGTCGATCGTGCGGACCAGCGACGAGGAGCCGCCGCGGAAGGTCGCGGCATCCTCACCCACGTCCTCCCACCAGACGTTCTTCAGCGTGCAGGCGCCCGCGCAGTGCACACCGTCGGCCGCCGGGGAGCCCAGGATCACGTTCTGCAGGGTGGCTCCGTCCGCCAGCTCGATCAGCGCGGGCTGGTCCTCGTCCTGGCCGTCGCTGCCCAGGTCGCCGCTCCCGTAGAAGCGCTTCATGCCGCCGTCGTAGCTGCCCGACACCTTCATCGTCGAGGTCAGGGCCTGGCTGCCGTTGGCCGACGGCCACGCGGGGCGGGTGCCGGGGTCGGTGGGCGGATCGGTCGGCGGGTCCGTGGGGTCGGTCGGGTCCGTCGGCGTCGAACCCGCCGCGGTGAAGGTCCAGCGCTTGCTGGTGACCGAGTCGCAGGAGTTCTGCTGGACCAGGGCACCGGCCGCGGTGGAGCTGTCCTTCACGTTGAGGCACTTGCCGCCGTTGGCGTTGACGACGCGGTAGGTGTCGCCGCTCACCGGTGAGAGCGTCCACACCTGGCCGGCGCCGCCGGTGCAGCTCTGCTGCTCGACGGCCTTGCCCGCGCTGGTGGAGGCTCCCCGCACTCCGGCGCACTTGCCGCTGTGCGCGGCGGTCAGCGTGTAGCCGCCGCCGGATGCCTTGAGCTGCCACGTCTGGTTGGCGGCGCCGGTGCAGCCGCGCTGGGCGAGCTGGGTGCCGTCGGACGTTCCCGAGCCGGGAACCTCCAGGCACAGCCCGCTCGCCGCGTTCGACAGGCTGTACGCGCCGGTCGCGGGCGCGGCCGTCGCGGAACCGGTCGCGACCAGCGCCGTGACACCGGCGAGGAGCAGTGAGGAGAGGGCGACGAACGAGGCGGCTGTCCGGCCGCCCCGCCGTCTGGCATGCTGATTTCTGGTACGCACTGGGTGTTCCTTTCACCGCCCGCGGCGTCCTCCGCGGGCACCAATGAGTGGTTCGGTGCGGTGTCAAGGCGATCCCTCGATCATGTGGAACGGTGCGAACGCTGCCGTCCTCGTCCCGCATGATGAACCGAGTTCTTGTATGCGAACTGCCGTGACCGTACGGCACCGTCATGCACCGGTCAAGAAGTGCCTCACGTGTTTCCGCGCCGCGCGCTGGGCCGCCGCGTCGTTCGGGCGAACGGCCGTGCGGCACTTCCGGCGGTAACGGAACGGGTGTTCAACAGCACCCGCGGTCTGTTTGTTACGAACCCGCGGGCCCCGCCCGCACCGACGCCGGCGGGGCGCGCGACGGCGTCGCCCGCACGGACGACTCCGTCAATCCGGTACCGAGCGGCTGGTTGCAGCGGACAGGAATTGACAGGTACCCGCGGCTTTGCCCTCCATGTCGACTACAGCCGTGTGTGACGGAAATGTCCGCACTTCGTAACACGACCCGATGCGGTTCCCGCGCGGCCGCCGACAGGGCCAAGGTGTGGCTCCCGGCACGACGCCGGGAACGGAGAAACGCCCGGACCGCACCGGTCCGGGCCCGCACCTGAGGGGTCCACATGTCCCGTTCCGCACGGCGGATCACCGCCGCCGTCCTCGCTTCCGGCGCACTGGTCGCCGCGGCCGCCCTCCCCGCGGCCGCCGACGGCCACGACCGCGGCCGGGGCCACCACGCCCCGCGTCCGACCGTCGTCCTGGGCAAGATCCAGTACGACAGCCCCGGTCGCGACAACGGCTCGAACCGGAGCCTGAACGCTGAGTGGGTCACCGTCACCAACACCGGGCGGCACGCGGTGAACCTGCGCGGCTGGACGCTCAGCGACGAGAGCCACCGCACGTACAGGTTCGACCTGCGCCTGCCCGGCCGCTCCTCGGTGCGGGTCCACACCGGTGTCGGCCGCGACAGCCGCCACGACGTCTACCAGGACCGGCGCACCTACGTCTGGGACAACAGCGACACGGCCACCCTGCGCGACGCGCACGGCCACAAGGTCGACTCCAAGTCCTGGGGCCACCGCCACCACGGTCACCGCCGCTGACCCACCGGCGGCGGCCCGCTGAACCCGGGCCGCCGCCCGCGGTCCCCCGCGGCGCCTCACGGGCCCACCGGGCCCGTGAGGCGCCGCGTCCGTGTGCCCGCCGGGGACCCACCGGCCGTCAGGAGTCCTCCTCCGGGAGCTCCTGCTCCGTCCACAGCGCCTTGCCGTTCACGCCGTAACGGGTGCCCCAGTGGTTGGCGAGCTGCGACACGATGAACAGCCCGCGCCCGCCCTCGTCGACCGTCCGCGCGTGCCGCAGATGCGGGGCCACCGAGCTGCTGTCGTGGACCTCGCAGGTCAGCGCGCGGTCCAGCAGCAGCCGCAGCCGCAGGGGCGGCGTCCCGTAGCGGACCGCGTTCGTGATGAGCTCGCTGACGATCAGCTCGGTCGCCTCGATGGTGTCCTCGTCGAGGTCCCAGCCCTCCAGCCGGTCCCGGACCAGGGTGCGGGCGACCGCCGGTGTGGTCCGGTCGTGGGCCAGCTCCCAGGTCGCCACCCGCTCCGAAGGCACCACGCCCGTCCGGGCGAGCAGCAGCGCGGCCCCGTCCGGATCGGCCTCGGCCGGCAGGTTGTACACGATCGCATCGCACAGGTCCCGCAGCCGGCGCTCCGGAAAGGCCAGGGCGTCCCGCACCCGCTCCGCCGACCGCTCCTCCGGCAGCAGCGAACCGGTGAGGAAGGCCAGCACACTGCCCTCTTCCAGCCGCACCGAACCCGTCGCGAAGGGCGCGCTGTCCTCCGAGAAGAGCGCCGGTCCCTCCGGCACGTCCAGCACGAGCGGACGCCCGTCCGGCCCGACGGCCACCGGCGCGGGATGCCCGGCCCGGGCCACCGTGCACGTCTGCGTGAACGGGTCGTAGACCGCGTACAGGCAGGTGGCCGTCAGCGGCTGGCGGTGCAGCGAGTCCCCGGGCGGCAGCGACCGGCGCTCCTCCACCAGCCGGTCCGCCGTGTCGTTGAGCCGGGCCAGCACCTCGTCGGGCTCCAGGTCGAGCCCCGCCAGCGCGTGGATGACGGTGCGCAGCTGCCCCATCGTGATGGCCGTCTGCAAGCCGTGACCGGCGACATTGCCGATGATGAGCGCCGTCCGGGCGCCGGAGAGCGCGATCGTGTCGAACCAGCAGCCGCTGTTGCGCCCCGGCAGCAGGACGTGCGCGGTCTCGATCGCGGCCCGGTCGTCCTCGTGCTGGGGGAGCAGCCGGCGCTGGACGGTCGAGGCGATCACGTGCTCGCGGGCGTAGCGCAGCGCGTTCTCCATGCTCAGCGCCGTGTGCGCGGCGGCGGTCAGCGCGAGGGTGAGGTCCCGCTCGTTGTACGGATCGCCCCGGTGCCGGTACAGGCTCACCAGGCCGAGCACGGAGCCGTGCAGCTTCAGCGGCGCCACGATCATCGAGTGCGCCCCGGTCGCCTCGGTCATCCGGCGCGTCACCGGGTCGGCGTCCAGCCACGGCGTGTCCGGCCCCAGCTCGACCAGCCGGGGCCGCAGATCCGCGACGGCGAGGGCGAACGGGGTCCCCTCGGGCAGCCGGCGCAGCTCACCGACCAGATCGCCCGACGCCGCCTCGGCGCCGCGTACCGCCGCACGCCGCAGCGGGACGTCCCGGTCCAGCGGGCTCAGCGGCGGATCGGCACCGCGCAGCACCTCGTCCACGACCTCGACCACGGCCAGGTCGGCGAACGCGGGCACCAGCGCCGAAACCAGCCCCTCGCAGGTCGCCACCACGTCCAGCGAGTGGCCGGCCCCCCGCCGCACCGCCGCCAGCACATCGGCCCGGACGTGCGCCTTCTCGCGCTCGTTGACGTCCACCACGGCCGCCAGCACACCGAGCGGGCGGCCGTCCTCGGCGTCGAGGCGGTGCAGGGTGATGTTCAGACTGCGGTCGGGGCCGGGGGCCCCTGCGACGCGCCCGCGGGCCGGGAAGTTGAGCACCGGTGTGCCCGTTTCGATGACCTGGCGCAGCAGGCGCTCCGCCTCCTGCGGAGCGTCGAGGCGGTAGGCGTCGGTGAAGTGGAGCCCGACGAGCTCCGCCGGGTCGACCGCGTCGGTGAGGGCGTTGACCCGGACCACCCGCAGATCCAGGTCGAGGACGTGCAGGCCCACCGCGGACTGGTTGAAGAGAGTGTTGAGCAGCGCACCCGCCATGTCGTCGCCCGGGTCCGTACCGGGGGCCGTGGTACCGGTGTCCGACACGTCGCACCCCCAACGGGCTCCGCCGCCCCTGGCGATCGGCAGCTCTCCGCACAGCCTGCGGGTCCCCGGCCGGCGCCCGCCACCGCGCGGCGCCGAACGGGTGAGGGCGTACGGGATTTCACCCGGCCGCAACCTCCTGTCACCGGGCGGCAACCTTTGGGCGCCCGGCGGCCACTGAGGAGTACCCCACCCCCCACTCCGGAAGGCACCTACCGTGGCTCTCGCGCATCCCCGCAGCTCCCGCAGACGCCGTACCACCCGGACCCTCCTCGGCGCCGTCACCGCCGGAATACTCGCCGCCGCGGGCCTGGTCGTCACCGGCGAGACCTCGCACGCCGCGACCGCACGCCAGGTGGAGGCCCTGGACCGGGGCGTCGTCAGCGTGCACACCGGCTCCGGCAACCTCATCAGCTGGCGCTGGCTCGCCACCGACCCGGACTCCGTCGCCTTCAACGTCTACCGCGCCGGTACGAAGGTCAACGCCTCACCCGTCACCGGCTCGACCGACTACTTCCACGCCGGCGCCCCCGACTCGGCCGACTACACCGTGCGCGCGGTGGTCGGCGGCGTCGAACAGGGCGACTCCGTGCACGCGGTCCAGTTCCGCGCCGGCTACAAGGACGTGCCCGTCAGCCCGCCCCCGGGCGGCAGGACCCCCGACGGCGTCTCCTACACCTACGAGGCCAACGACGCCTCCGTCGGCGACCTCGACGGCGACGGCGCGCTCGACTTCGTACTGAAGTGGCAGCCCACCAACGCCAAGGACAACTCCCAGTCCGGCTACACCGGCAACACCGTCATCGACGGCGTCAAGCTCGACGGCACCCGGCTGTGGCGGATCGACCTGGGCCGCAACATCCGTTCCGGCGCGCACTACACGCAGTTCCAGGTGTACGACTACGACGGCGACGGGCGGGCCGAGGTGGCGATGAAGACCGCCGACGGCAGCGTCGACGGCCGGGGCACGGTCATCGGCGACGCGTCGGCCGACCACCGCAACTCCTCCGGCTACGTGCTGTCCGGCCCCGAATACCTCACCATGTTCAACGGCCTGACGGGCGCCGCCATGGGCACCGTCGACTACGTCCCCGCACGCGGCACCGTCTCCTCCTGGGGCGACGGCTACGGCAACCGCGTCGACCGCTTCCTGGCCGGAACCGCCTATCTGGACGGCGGCAGGCCCTCACTGATCATGGCCCGCGGCTACTACACGCGTACGGTGATCGCCGCCTGGGACTGGCGTGGAGGGGCCTTCACCCGGCGCTGGACCTTCGACACCAACAGCTCCACCAACACCGGCCGGGGCTACGACGGCCAGGGCAACCACCAGCTGTCGGTGGCCGACGTCGACGGCGACGGCAGGGACGAGATCGTCTACGGCGCCATGGCCGTGGACGACGACGGCCGCTCCCTGTGGACCACGAGGAACGGCCACGGCGACGCCATGCACGTCGGCGACCTGGACCCGGCGCGCCCGGGCCTGGAGGAGTTCAAGGTGGACGAGGACGGCTCGAAGCCCTCGTCCTGGATGGCCGACGCCAGGACGGGGCAGATCATCTGGTCGACGCCCGCCGGCGGCGACAACGGACGCGGTGTCAGCGACGACATCTGGGCGGGCAGCCCGGGCGCCGAGTCCTGGTCGTCCGCCGTCTCCGGAATACGCGACCCGCACGGCACGGTGGTCGCGAGCCGCAAGCCCTCCAGCACCAACTTCCTGGCCTGGTGGGACGGTGACACCACCCGGGAACTGCTGGACGGCACCCACATCGACAAGTACGGCACCTCCGGCGACACCCGCCTGCTGACCGGCGCCTCGGTCCACTCCGACAACGGCACCAAGGCCACCCCGGTCATCTCCGGAGACCTCCTCGGCGACTGGCGCGAGGAGGTGGTCTGGGCGACCACCGACAACACCGCGCTGCGGATCTACTCCACGCCGTACGAGACCACCACCAGGATCACCACCCTGCTCCACGACACCACCTACCGCACCGCGCTGGCCTGGCAGAACACCGCCTACAACCAGCCTCCGCACCCCGGCTTCTTCCTCGGCGACGGGATGGCGACCGCCCCGCGGCCCGCGGTGTGGACCCCCTGAGCCAGGGGCCCGTCCTCCCGGCACCGCGCCGGGCGGACGGGCCCCGCCGGGCTCAGGCGTCCAGCGCCGCCGAGACCACGGCCTTGGCCTCCTCCTGCACCTGGGCCAGGTGCCCGGCGCCCCGGAAGGACTCCGCGTACACCTTGTAGACGTCCTCGGTGCCCGAGGGCCGGGCGGCGAACCAGGCGTTCTCCGTGGTGACCTTGATCCCGCCGATCGCGGCCCCGTTGCCCGGCGCCGTGGTGAGCACGGCGGTCACCGGCTCACCGGCGAGGGTGTCCGCGCCGACCTGCTCGGGGGAGAGGCGCGCCAGCACCGCCTTCTGCTCGCGGTCGGCGGGAGCGTCGATCCGCGCGTAGGCCGGCTCGCCGAAGCGGGCGGTCAGCGCGGCGTAGTGCTGGGACGGCGACTCGCCGGTCACCGCCTGGATCTCGGAGGCCAGCAGCGCGAGCAGGATGCCGTCCTTGTCGGTCGTCCACACCGAGCCGTCCCGGCGCAGGAACGACGCCCCGGCCGACTCCTCGCCGCCGAAGCCCAGCGAGCCGTCGGCCAGCCCGTCCACGAACCACTTGAAGCCGACCGGCACCTCGACCAGCTCCCGGCCCAGGTCGGCGGCGACCCGGTCGATCATCCCGGAGGACACCAGGGTCTTGCCGACGCCCGCCCCGGACGGCCAGTCCTTCCGGTGCGCGTACAGGTAGTTGATGGCCACGGCCAGGTAGTGGTTCGGGTTCATCAGTCCGGCGTCCGGGGTGACGATGCCGTGCCGGTCGGCGTCGGCGTCGTTGCCGGTGGCGATCTGGTAGCGGTCGCGCTGGGCGATCAGCGAGGCCATCGCGTGCGGCGACGAGCAGTCCATCCGGATCTTCCCGTCCCAGTCCAGCGTCATGAACCGCCAGGTGGGATCGGTCAGCGGGTTGACCACGGTCAGGTCCAGCCGGTGCTGCTCGGCGATCCGCCCCCAGTACGCGACCGACGCCCCGCCCAGCGGGTCGGCGCCGATGCGCACCCCCGCCCCGCGCACCGCGTCCAGGTCCAGGACGGAGGGCAGATCCGCCACATAGGTGCCGAGGAAGTCGTACCTGCCGGTGGTGGAGGCGGCGAGCGCCCGCGTGTACGGCACCCGGCGGACGTCCTTGAGCCCGCCCGTGATGATCTCGTTGGCCCGGTCCTGGATCCAGCCCGTCGCCGCCGACCCGGCCGGACCGCCGCTCGGCGGGTTGTACTTGAAGCCGCCGTCGCCCGGCGGGTTGTGCGACGGGGTGACCACGACGCCGTCCGCGAGGCCGGAGGCGCGACCGCGGTTGTACGTGAGGATGGCGTGCGAGACCGCGGGCGTCGGGGTGTACCCGTCCTCGGTGTCGATGAGGACGCGCACGTCGTTTGCGGCGAACACCTCGAGGGCGGTCACCCGGGCCGGCTCCGACAGGGCGTGGGTGTCGGCCCCCAGGAACAGCGGCCCGTCGGTGCCCTGGAGGGCCCGGTACTCGCTGATGGCCTGGCTCGTCGCCGCGATGTGGTCCTCGTTGAACGCGGTGGCCGTGGACGAACCGCGGTGCCCGGAGGTGCCGAACGCCACCCGCTGGGCGGGCTCGGACGGATCGG
Organism: Streptomyces sp. 130; assembly: GCF_007096885.1. Lineage (GTDB taxonomy): Bacteria > Actinomycetota > Actinomycetes > Streptomycetales > Streptomycetaceae > Streptomyces. The sequence goes on from NZ_VJNO01000013.1 coordinate 64,756, forward strand.
GGTGCAGCGCGTAGTACGCCGTCACCAGCCGTGCCACATCGGTCAGGTCCTCGGGGCGCGCCTGCTGTCCGGCTCGTGCGTGCGGCATCTGCCACTCCTCCGTATCGGTCGGTCGGTGCGATGTGCCCGTGCGGTCATTTTCACCGGTCGTGGTCCCCGGCGGGCGGTCGCCCCGCCGCCTGTACCGCGACCGCCGCCGCGTACCCCGAAGGGACCGCGACATCGGTGACCGCCCAGCCCGGCGGGCCGAGCGGGCGCGGGCCGGTGCCGACGTGCTCGCGGTGCAGGCCGCCCGCGAGGCCGGTGCCCTCGCCCTTGAGGTAGGCCTCCTTGCGGGTCCACACCCGGGCGAAGGCGGCGGGCCGCTCCTCCTGCGGCAGCGCGGCCAGTTCGGCCGCCTCGGCGGGGTGGAACTGCCCGGCGATCTCCGTCACCACCCGCGCCTCGGGGACGCGCTCCACGTCCACCCCGACCGGGACGCCCGCGAACGCCAGCAGCGCGACGCCCCGGGTGTGGGAGAGCGAGAAGTGCGTGCCGCCGCCGGTCGCGGGCCGGCCGTGCGGGCCGTCGCAGGAGGGGCACCGCTCCCGAGTCAGCCGTACGGCCTCGGGGGCGACGCCCTGGTGGGCGCCGAGCAGCAGACGCAGGGCCAGGTGGGCGGCGGTGTAGCACGCCCGGTCCGCGGCGAAGGCCAGCCGCTCCACCCGGGCGAGCTCCGAGTCGTCGAGGATCTTCGGCGCGAGCAGCCGGGCGGCCTCGGCCGCGCGTTCCGCGTCCACCAGCCACAGGGAGGGGGCGCCGGAGTCCCAGGCGGGCGCGGGACCCCGGTAGCCGTCCTCGGTCAGCGTGAACACGTGGGGCTGATACACCGTTACGTCGTCTCCTCGGCGGGGCCGGGCGCCCCGGGCGGGGCACCGGCGGGCAGGGCTCTCTTATCCTATGGAGATCCGTAAGGCGTCCGACGTATGTTCGATCACCGTGCGCCCCGCGCCTTCGGCGGCGGCCACTCGGATTGGAGAGAGCCCATGCCGTCGGACAGCCTTCCCGCCATCCTCAGGGAGGCCCGCGAGGACGACGCCGAGCCGCTCACCCGGCTCTTCCTCGCCTCCCGCGCCGCCGCCATGCCGTATCTGGCACGGGTGCACAGCGACGAGGCGACCCTTGCCTGGATGACCCATGTGGTGCTGCCCGGCACCGACGTCCGGGTGGCCGAGATCCGCGAGGGCGGGGAGACCCGGATCGCCGGTTTCCTCTCGCTGGACGGCTCCGAGCTGGAACACCTCTACATCGACCCGGACCTGCGCCGCCGGGGCATCGGCTCGCTCCTGCTGGCGGCGGCCAAGGAGGCCGGCCCCGACGGCCTGACCCTCTACACCTTCCGGCGCAACACCGGGGCCCGGTCCTTCTACGAGCGTCACGGGTTCACCGCGGTCGCCTTCGACGACGGCAGCCGCAACGAGGAGAACGAGCCGGACGTCCGTTACCGGTGGGCGCCCGGCGGGTGAGCCGGCCCGGCTGAGGGCGGCCGAGGGGGATCAGCGCTGCCGCCCGCCGCCGTCGCCCGCCAGGCGGGTGAGCCATTCGTGCAGCAGGCGCTGTTCGGCGTCGCTCAGGACACCGGTGCCGTCGGGGAGGGCGGCGCGCAGCGCGCGGGCCGCCGGGGCGGGGCCGGACTCCGTGGCGGGGACCATCGGTTCGGCGCGGGTGACCGCGGCGACCATGGACTCGCGCAGGACGGTCAGCAGCTCGGGATCGCGGCGTTCCTCGGGGGTGGAGTGCCAGGTGGTGACCCCGCCCCGGCCGGTGGCCTGGATGATCTGGGCGGCCAGTTCCTCGCCGACCCGCAGCCATCCCGCGGCCGCCAGCCGGCGCACCCGGCCGCGCAGGATCTCCAGGCCCGCGCGGTGAGCCGCGTCCGTCGCCGAGCCGGTGGACCTGTTCATGACGGCGAACAGCTCGGGGCGCGAGATCCCGAACTCCACCACCATGTCCCAGCCGCGGCGCAGTTCGTCCACCGGGTCCTCCGGCGCGGGATCGAGCTGTGCGCGCTTGCTCTCCAGGAACTGCGCGTAGCCGTGCTCGGCAACCGCTTCCAGCAAGCCGTCCTTGTCGCCGAAGTGGCGGTAGATGGCCGGTGGCTGCATCCCGGCCGCGGCGGCGACCGCGCGTGTGCTCACCGCGCCGGGGCCGCCGCTCTCCAGTAGCTCCACGGCCGCCTCGATGATCCGGCGGCGGGGGTCGGCGGTGCTGTCGCGGCTAGGCATGTATCGATGATATCGAAACTCTGTTTCCCATGTGAGTTCCAGTGTTATCTTGAAATTGATTCCAGTGGAAATTCCGCTGGAAACACCCCTTGGAGAACCCTGTGATCATCGTTACCGGAGCCACCGGCAAGCTCGGCCGCCGCACCGTCGACCGCCTCCTGGAGCGCGTCCCCGCAGGTCAGGTGGGCGTCAGTGTCCGTGACCCCCGCAGGGCCCGGGACCTGGCCGACCGCGGCGTCCGCGTCCGGCAGGGCAGCTTCGACGACCCCGCCTCGCTCCTCCACGCCTTCGAGGGCGCCGAGCGGGTGCTGCTCGTCTCCCTCGACCGCACGGGCGAGGAGTGCGTCAACGGTCACCGCGCCGCGATCGACGCCGCCGTGGAGGCGGGGGTCGGCCGCATCCTTTACACCAGCCAGATGGGTGCCGCCCATGACTCCCGCTTCCGGGCGTGCCGCGACCACGCCCGGACCGAGGACCTGCTGCGCGCCTCGGGGGTGCCCTGGACGGCGCTCCGCAACGGCTTCTACGCCGCCGGCGCCCTGCGGTTCCTGGAGGATGCCCGCCGCACCGGCGACATCGCGCTCCCCGCCGACGGTCCCGTCGCCTGGACCGGCCACGACGATCTCGCCGAGGCCACCGCGGCGATCCTGGCCGGCGAGCGCCGCTTCGACGGGCCCACCCCGCCGCTCACCGGTCCGGCGGCCCTCGACTTCGACGCCGTCGCCGAGGTGGCGGCCCGGGCCGCCGGGCGGCCCTTCACCCGCACCGTCGTCCCCGACGACGCCTTCCGCGATCAGGCCCTGGCCCACGGCGCCCCGGCCCCGATCGCCGATCTGATGCTGAGCATCTTCGCGGCGGCGCGGAACGGTGAGTTCGCCCCCGTCGACCCGGCCCTGGCGGAACTGATCGGCCGGGAGCCGGTCACCTTCCGCGCGCAGCTGGAACACGCCTGGGCCGCGTAGACCGGCCCGGCGCGGGCCCTCTCCGAGCTGGCACCTTTCATCGGCTTGCGGGCATCGCGCAAAATTTTGCGGACTCGGCGCCGCCCAGCCGTCCTCAGTAGCCCTGTGGTCAAATGCGCTTCTTGTCGGACCAGTTGGTCCGCACGGGCAGTGGCCGCAGGGCTGCGTTCTTCTGCCGGAGTGGTGGACTCCGCGTCAATTCTCTGCAACTCTCTGACCGCGATTCGCAAAAGGTCATCCTGCCAGTGCAGAAACACGGGTGGGTTCGCAGACTGAGCCGCGCCTCGGCCGCCCTGCGCCGAGGCAGCAGATCGGGGACAGATGAGAACGCGACGCTGGAGACGGCGGATCCTTTCCGCCACCGTCTCCACCAGCCTGATGATGGTCGCCTGGCCGGCGCTGGACGCCTCGGCCGCCGGCGGCCCGGACATCGCCGCCGGCCACCGCGCCGCCGCGAGCAGCGGGAAGTCCGCCGGGAACATCGCGGACGGACGGCAGTCCACCTACTGGGAGGGGGCGGGCACCTCCCTGCCCCAGTGGGTGCAGAGCGACCTGGGCGAGGTCACCCGCATCGACCAGGTCACGCTGAAGCTCCCCGCCGACTGGCCGGCCCGCCGCCAGACGCTCTCCCTCCAGGGCAGCATCGACGGCACCAGCTTCTCCACGCTGAAGACCTCGGCCTCCTACTCCTTCGCACCGGGCAGCTCCAACAAGGTCACCATCGGCTTCCCGGCCACCCGGACCCGCTTCGTCCGGGCCGACATCACCGCGAACACCGCGTCCGACCACGGCCAGCTCGCCGAACTGGAGGTCCGGGCGGCGGCAAAGTCCTCGGTGAACCTGGCCGCCGGGCGCCCGCTCACGGCCAGCAGCAACACCCAGACGTACATCGCGGCCAACGCCAACGACGGCAACCGGGCCAGCTACTGGGAGAGCCGCAACAACGAGTTCCCGCAGTGGCTCCAGGCCGACCTGGGCTCCTCGGTGCGCGTCGACCGCGTGGTGCTGCGGCTGCCCGACGGCTGGGAGACCCGCGACCAGACGCTGAAGGTCCAGGGCAGCGCCAACGGCTCCGACTTCACGGACCTGACCCAGGCCAGGGCGTACACCTTCAGCCCCGGCTCCGAGACGGCGGAGATCACCTTCGACGCCACCACCACCCGGTACGTCCGCGTCCTGGTCACCGCCAACACCGTCCAGCCCGGTGCCCAGGTCTCCGAGCTGGAGATCTACGGCCCCGAGACCGGCGACACCCAGGCACCGACCGCCCCCGCGCAGCTGGCCTACACCGAACCGGCCACCGGGCAGATCCGGCTGACCTGGAAGCCCTCCACCGACGACACCGCCGTCACCGGCTACGACATCTACGCCGACGGCACCCTGCTGACCGGCGTCGCCGGTGACGTCACCACGTACACCGACACCCGCCCGGCCGGTTCCACCGTCTCGTACTACGTACGGGCCAGGGACGCCGCGGGCAACGTCTCCGGCAACAGCAACACCGTCACCCGCGAGGGGGATTCCGGCGACACCCAGGCGCCCACCGCACCGGCGGACCTGAGCTTCACCGAGCCCGCCTCCGGACAGATCAAGCTCACCTGGACGGCGTCCAGCGACAACAAGGGCGTCACCGGGTACGACGTCTACGCCAACAACGTGCTGCGCAGGACCGTGGCCGGCGACGTCACCACCTACACCGACACCCAGCCCGCCGGCACCACCGTGTCGTACGTCGTGCGGGCCAGGGACGCGGCGGGCAACGTCTCGGGCGACAGCAACACCGTCACCCGCAACGGCTCCGCCGGCGCGGCCTCGAACCTCGCCGTCGGCAAGCCCGTCACCGCCTCCTCCGTGGTGCACACCTACGTCGCGGAGAACGCCAACGACAACCAGCTCTCCACCTACTGGGAGGGCGCCGGCGGCAGCTACCCCAACACCCTCACGGTGAAGCTGGGCGCCAACGCCGACACCCGGAGCGTCGTCGTCAAGCTCAACCCGGACAGCGCCTGGGGGGCCAGGACCCAGAACATCCAGGTCCTCGGCCGCGAGCAGAGCGCCTCGTCCTTCACGAGCCTGGTCGCCGCCAAGGACTACGCGTTCAGCCCGGGCAGCGGCAACACGGTGACGATCCCGGTCGAGGCCCGGGTCGCCGACGTCCAGCTGAAGTTCACCTCCAACACCGGCGCCCCCGCCGGGCAGGTCGCGGAGTTCCAGGTGCTGGGCGCCCCGGCCCCCAACCCCAACCTCCAGGTCAGCGAGGTCACCGCGAGCCCGGCCGCGCCCGTCGAGTCCGACCCGGTGACGCTCACCGCGACGGTGCGCAACACCGGCGCGGTCGCCGCCCCGGCCGGCAAGCTCGCATTCCGGCTCGGCGGCACCGAGGTCGCGACCGCGGACGTGGGCGCGCTCGCCGCCGGGGCCTCCACACAGGTCAGCGCCGGCATCGGGGCGCGGGACGCGGGTACGTACACGCTGAGCGCGGTCGCCGACCCGGACAACCGGATCATCGAGGAGAACGAGACCGACAACACCCGCACCAGCGCCTCCGGCCTGGTCGTCAAGCCGGTCGCCGGCTCCGACCTGGTGCCCACCGCGGTCACCACCTCGCCGTCCGCCCCGGCCCAGGGCGACGACGTCACCTTCTCCGTCGCCATCAGGAACCAGGGCACGGTGGCCTCCGCGCCGGGCGGCCACGCCGTCACGGTGACCCTGCTCGACGCCGAGGGCGCCACGGTGAAGACCCTCACCGGCAGCCACAACGGCTCGATCGCGGCGGGCGCCACCAGCGCCCCGGTGAACCTGGGCCCCTGGACGGCGGCCAACGGCTCGTACACCGTGAAGACGGTGGTCGCGGACGACGCCGAGGAGCCGCCGGTCAAGCGCGGGAACAACACCGTCAGCAGCTCCCTCTTCGTCGGGCGCGGCGCCGACATGCCGTACGACACCTACGAGGCGGAGGACGGCGTCACCGGCGGCGGTGCGAAGGTCGTTGGGCCGAACAGGACCGTCGGCGACGTCGCGGGCGAGGCGTCGGGCCGCAAGGCGGTCACGCTGAACAGCACCGGCAACTACGTCGAGTTCACCACCAAGGCCGACACCAACACCCTGGTGACCCGCTACTCCATCCCGGACGCGGCGGGCGGCGGCGGCATCGACTCCACGCTCAACGTCTATGTGGACGGCACCTTCCTCAAGGCGATCGACCTCACCTCGAAGTACGCCTGGCTGTACGGCGCCGAGACCGGCCCCGGCAACTCCCCGGGCTCCGGTTCACCCCGGCACATCTACGACGAGGCCAACGTGATGCTGGGCAGGACGGTCCCGGCGGGCAGCAGGATCCGGCTCCAGAAGGACGCGGCGAACACCAGCACCTACGCGATCGACTTCATCGGTCTGGAGCAGGCCGCCCGGATCGCCAACCCGGACCCGGCCGCCTACGCCGTGCCGGCCGGCTTCACCCACCAGGACGTCCAGAACGCCCTGGACCAGGTCCGGATGGACACCACGGGCAAGCTGGTGGGCGTCTACCTGCCCGCGGGCGACTACCGGACCGCGAGCAAGTTCCAGGTGTACGGCAAGGCCGTCAAGGTGATCGGTGCGGGGCCCTGGTACACCAGATTCCACGCGCCCACGACACAGGAGAACACCGACATCGGCTTCCGGGCCGAGGCCAGTGCCAACGGCTCGACGTTCGCGAACTTCGCGTACTTCGGCAACTACACCTCGCGCATCGACGGACCGGGCAAGGTGTTCGACTTCTCCAACGTGTCCGACATGGTCATCGACAACATCTGGAACGAGCACACGGTGTGCCTCTACTGGGGCGCCAACACCGACCGCGTCACCATCAGGAACTCCCGCATCCGCGACACGTTCGCCGACGGCGTCAACATGACCAACGGCTCGACCGACAACCACGTCGTCAACAACGAGTCGCGGGCCACCGGTGACGACAGTTTCGCGCTGTTCTCGGCGATCGACGCCGGCGGCGCGGACATGAAGAACAACGTCTACGAGAACCTCACCTCCCTGCTGACCTGGCGCGCGGCGGGCGTGGCCGTCTACGGCGGCTACGACAACACCTTCCGCAACATCCGCATCGCGGACACCCTGGTCTACTCCGGGATCACGGTCAGCTCGCTGGACTTCGGCTATCCGATGAACGGTTTCGGGACCGGTCCGACGACCATCGAGAACGTCTCCGTGGTCCGCTCCGGCGGCCATTTCTGGGGCTCGCAGACCTTCCCCGGCATCTGGCTGTTCTCCGCCTCCAAGGTCTTCCAGGGCATCCGGATCAACCACGTCGACATCGTCGACCCGACGTACAGCGGCATCATGTTCCAGACCAACTACGTGGGAGGACAACCGCAGTTCCCGATCAAGGACACCATCCTGACCGACATCTCCGTCTCCGGCGCCCACAAGAGCGGGGACGCCTTCGACGCCAAGTCCGGCTTCGGGCTGTGGGCCAACGAGATGCCGGAGGCCGGCCAGGGACCCGCCGTCGGTGAGGTCACCTTCAACGGGCTCAGGTTCAGCGACAACGCCCAGGACGTGAAGAACACGACGTCCACCATGAAGATCAACATCAACCCGTAGCGACACCGTGCACAGGGGCGCCGTCCGGTCCGCCGGGCGGCGCCCCTCTGCTGCGCTCACGCCGCGTTCCGCATGCGGCGTACCCATGACTGTCAAACTTTTACGAAAACTGCGCGGGATATTGCGCTCACATGTCGACGCTGGTTGAGTGTGCCTCGCCCCGGCAGTCAGCCGGCCGAGGGCCGTCCACGCTCATGCCCGAAGGGGACCATCGATGAGAAGTGCTGGGTTGCGCCGCACACGCCGTATCAGCCGTGCCTCCGCGGCTGCCCTTGTCACCGCACTTGCCCTGACCTCGCTCGCGTCCTGCGGCACGAGCAGCAGCAAGGACGACGACTCGGGCAGTTCGTCCAAGGGTTCGTCCGACCCCTCGGCCCCGCTGGACCCGGACACCAAGGTGACGATCTCCATCGACTGCATGCCGCCGGCCGCCAAGGCCGCGGAGCTGCGGGAGTGGGAGGAGGACATCAAGACGTTCCACCAGAAGTACCCGAACGTCACGATCAACGGGAAGTCCACCCCGGGCCAGTGCAACGAGCCGCCCCGCTTCACCGCCATGCTGAAGGGGAAGTCGCAGCCCGACGTCTTCTACGCCTACTTCAGCGACCTCCAGCAGGTCCTGGACAACGACGGGGCCGAGGACATCTCCGCCTACGTCAACGAGAAGACGGTGCCCGCGCTGAAGGACATCCAGCCGCAGGTCGTCGACGTGGCCCGCAAGGACGGCAAGCTCTACGGCCTGCCGACCAGCAACTACACCATGGGCCTGATGATCAACCGCAAGCTGTTCGAGCAGGCCGGTCTCGACCCGAACACCCCGCCCGCCACCTGGGAGGAGGTGCGCGCCGCCGCCAAGAAGATCGCGGGCCTCGGCAAGGGCATCTCCGGCTACGGCGAGTACAGCGCCGGCAACAACGGCGGCTGGCACTTCGCCGCGACGCAGTTCGGCCTCGGCGGGGAGATCGTCGACGCCTCGGGCAAGAAGGCCGCCTTCAACGACGAGAAGGGCAAGCAGGTCCTCCAGCAGCTGCACGACATGCGCTGGGAGGACGACAGCATGGGCAAGACCCAGCTGCTCAAGTGGGGCGACCTCCAGAAGCAGATAGCCAGCGACAAGCTGGGCATGTTCCTCGCCGCCCCCGACGACATCGCGTACATGGTGCAGCAGCTCGGCGCCGAGTACGAGACCTTCGGCCTCGGCCCCATCCCCGGCGGCAAGGGCACCCTCTTCGGCGGCAACAACTACCTGATCAAGAAGGGCAGCTCGCCCGACCAGATCAAGGCCGCCATCGCCTGGCTCAACTTCAAGAACCTCACCCCCGGCAAGGGCCAGTTCGACTGGGCCCGCACCAAGGCCGACAAGCTCCCCGTCGGCCTGCCCCAGCCGAACTTCTTCCTCGGGGAGAGCAAGACCGAGGACGACGCGGCGCGCGCCGAGAACGCGACGATGCCGGTCGAGAACTTCAAGGCCTTCATGGACAACCCCGTCCCCGGCAAGGCCGAGCCGCCGAAGGCCCAGGAGATCTACAAGATCCTCGACAACGCCATGTCCGGCGTGCTGACCAACAAGGACGCCGACATCGACAAGCTGCTCTCCACCGCCGAGCAGCAGGTCAACCAGGTTCTGGCGAACCAGTAACGGACGCGTGGGGCCGGGTCACGCGGACCCGGCCCCGCATCCGGACCCCGTCCGCTACGCGCTCGTCGTACACCGGCACCGAGGAGACACCATGTCGGCCCCCACCCTGTCCCACCGCAAGGCGACCGGGCCTCGCCCGGGACACCCAGGCCCCGCAGGCCGGGACTCCGCCCGCGAGGAGTTCCTGCGCGCGCTGCGCCGCAACATCTCAGCGCACGGCTTCCTGATCGGAGCGGTGCTCTGCTTCTCGCTCTTCTCCTGGTACCCGATGGTCCGGGAATTCGTCCTGGCCTTCCAGAAGAACGAGGACGGCACCACCACCTGGGCCGGCTGGTCCAACCTCACGTACGTCTTCAACGACCCGGCCTTCTGGCAGGCGTGGCGCAACACCCTGCTGTTCACCGTCCTCGCCCTGCTCCTCGGCTTCCTCGTGCCGTTCGTCGTCGCCGTCGTGCTCAACGAGTTCCGGCACGGCCAGGGGTACCTGCGGCTGCTCGTCTACCTCCCCGTAATGCTGCCGCCGGTCGCCTCCGTACTGCTCTTCAAGTACTTCTACGACCCCGGCTACGGGCTCTTCAACCGCATCCTGGCCCTCCTCCACCTGCCCGAACAGCAGTGGCTCCAGGACACCAGCACCTCGATGCTCTCCGTCGTCATCGCGGCCACCTGGATGAACATGGGCGGCGCCACCCTCATCTACCTCGCCGCCCTGCAGGGCATCCCCGGCGAGCTGTACGAGGCGGCCGAGCTCGACGGCGCCGGGCTGCTGCGCAAGGTCTGGCACGTCACCATCCCGCAGACCCGCCTCATCCTCTCGCTGCTGCTGCTCATGCAGATCATCGCGACGATGCAGGTCTTCACCGAGCCCTTCCTGCTCACCAACGGCGCCGGACCCGAGGGCTCCACCACCACCGTCGTCTACCTCATCTACCAGTACGCCTTCAACTTCAACAACTACGGCAGCGCGGCGGCACTCGGCCTCGTCCTGCTCGTCGTCCTCGCGGGATTCTCCGCGGTGTACGTACGGCTGAGCCGCAGCAGCGAAGACTAGGACGGGAGCCAGGACCATGGCATCGAACACGCTTGTCTCCCGGCGCGGGAGCACCTCACGCAAGGCCGTACGGCGCAGGTCCGAGGGCGGCGCCGAACGCGGCCGCCAGCGCACCCTGATCTCACCGGCCCAGCTCGGCCGGCCGCGCGGCAAGGCCGTCTACTGGATCGTCTTCGGCCTGGTGATGGTCCTGTTCACGGCCGTCTTCCTCGGCCCGCTGTACTGGATGGTCACCGGCGGCCTCAAGACCACCCAGGAAGTGGTGCAGAGCCCGCCCACCGCCTTCCCCAGCTCCCTGCACACCGAGAACTACAGCCAGGCATGGACGGTCATGGACCTGTCCAAGCTGCTGTTCAACACCCTGTACTACGCGTTCGGCGCGCTCGCCTTCCAGCTGGTCTTCGACGTGGCCGCCGCCTACTCGCTGTCCAAGCTGCGGCCGGTGTTCGGCAAGGTCATCCTCGGCATGATGCTGGCCACCCTGATGATCCCGGCCACCGTGCTCGTCGTCCCGCAGTACCTCACCGTCCTGGACGTGCCCCTGGTCCAGCGCAACCTGGTCAACTCGCCCTGGGCGATCTGGCTGCCGTCGGTGACCAACGCCTTCAACATCTTCCTGCTGAAGCGGTTCTTCGACTCCATCCCGGGCGAACTCCTCGACGCCGCGGCCATGGACGGCGCCTCACCCCTGCGCACCCTGCGCTCGATCGTCCTGCCCATCTCCCGGCCGATCCTCGGGGTCGTCTCCATCTTCGCCGTCGTCGGCGTGTGGAAGGACTTCCTCTGGCCGATGCTCACGCTGCCCGACCCGAACAAGCAGACCCTCAACGTGGGCATCTACTCACTGGCCAGCGGCGTCCCCGAGAACGTCCTGATCGCCGCGCTCACCATCGCGTCGGTCCCGACCCTGCTGATCTTCCTGCTCTTCCAGCGCAACATCATGAGCGGTCTCACCGCGGGCGGCCTCAAGGGCTGACCCCCGCTTCCGGACCGCCTTCCCCTCAGCGCTCCGCCGCCGGCTCTCCCGTCCTGCCCCGCTCGCCGAGCCGGCGGCGGAGTCCCACCTGCCCGAAAGGAACGTCAGTGGCAGCCAACCGTCCGTCCGAGGCCACCGCACCCTGGTGGCGCGACGCCGCCATCTACCAGATCTACGTACGCAGCTTCGCCGATGGCGACGGCGACGGCACCGGCGACCTGGCAGGGGTACGGGCCAGGCTGCCCTACCTCGTCGAACTGGGCGTGGACGCCCTCTGGTTCACCCCCTGGTATCTCTCGCCGCTGGCCGACGGCGGTTACGACGTGGCCGACTACCGCACGATCGACCCCGCGTTCGGCACCCTCGCCGAGGCCGAGAAACTGATCGCCGAGGCCCGCGAGCTGGGCATCCGCACCATCGTCGACATCGTGCCCAACCACGTCTCCGACCAGCACGCCTGGTTCCGCGCCGCCCTCGAAGCCGGCCCCGGCAGCCCCGAACGCGACCTCTTCCACTTCCGCAAGGGCCGCGGCGCGAACGGTGAGATCCCGCCCAACGACTGGGTCTCCGAATTCGGCGGCACCCCCTGGACCAGGCTGGACGACGGAGAGTGGTACCTCCACCTCTTCGCCACCCAGCAGCCCGACCTCAACTGGGCCCACCCCGCCGTCCGCCGGGAACACGAGGACGTACTGCGCTTCTGGTTCGAACGCGGGGTCGCCGGCGTCCGCATCGACTCCGCCGCCCTGCTCGCCAAGGACCCCGCCCTCCCCGACTTCGTCATCGGCAGCGACCCGCACCCCTTCGTGGACCGCGACGAACTCCACGACATCTACCGCTCCTGGCGCGCCATCGCCGACGAGTACGGCGGCGTCTTCGTCGGTGAGGTCTGGCTCCCCGACACCGAGCGCTTCGCCCGCTACCTGCGCCCCGACGAGCTGCACACCGCCTTCAACTTCAACTTCCTGGCCTGCCCCTGGGAGCCGGAGAAGCTGCGGACCGCCATCGACGACACGCTCGCCGAACACGCCTCGGTCGGCGCCCCCGCCACCTGGGTGCTCTGCAACCACGACGTCACCCGGACGGTCACCCGCTACGGACGCGAGGAGACCGGTTTCGACTTCGCCGCCAAGGCCTTCGGCACCCCCACCGACCTCGCCCTCGGCACCCGCAGGGCCCGGGCCGCCGCCCTCCTCTCGCTGGCCCTGCCCGGCGCGGCCTACCTCTACCAGGGCGAGGAACTGGGCCTGCCCGAGGCCGACATCCCGCTCGACCGCATCCAGGACCCCATGCACTTCCGCAAGAACGGCACCGACCCGGGCCGGGACGGCTGCCGGGTGCCCATGCCCTGGGCGGCGGGCGAACCGTACGCCGGATTCGGGGCCACCGCCGAGCCCTGGCTCCCGCAGCCGGAGGGCTGGTCCGACTACGCCGCCGACCTCCAGGACGGCGACCCGCACTCCATGCTCAGCCTCTACCGCGAGGCCCTGCGGCTGCGCCGCTTCGAACCGGGCTTCGGCACCGGGGGAGAGCCCGGCATCCGGCGGCTGACCTGGCTCGACGCCGCCCCCGGGGTGCTCGCCTTCGCCAGGACCGACGGACTGCTGTGCGTCGTCAACCTGGCCGCCGAGGCCGCCGAGCTGCCCCCGCACAGCGCGGTGCTGCTCACCAGCGGCCCCCTGGACGCGGCGGGCCGCCTCCCCCGGGACACGGCGGTGTGGCTGCGCGCCTGAGAGCGCCACGACCGCACGGGCCGGGGCGCGTGGGAGCGCGTCCAGGCCCGTGCGGCACGTTCGCGGGCCGGCCCGGGCTGCGGCACAGTGGGCTCATGGACGCTCCGAACGATCTGAATGCCCTCGCCGCCGAGCACCTGGCCGCCGCCCGCGACGCGCCGCACGGCCGCAGCGCCCACCTCCTGCTCCACCAGGACCCGCTGCGGCAGACCGTCATCGCGCTCACCTCGGGCTCCGCGCTGGACGAGCACAACGCCCCGCCCGCCGCCTCGCTCCAGGTCCTGCGCGGCTCGGTCCGGCTGACCGCCGCCTCCGGCGACGTCGAACTGACACCCGGACGGCTGCACCCGGTCCCGCAGGAGCGGCACGGGCTGCTCGCCCTGGAGGACGCGGTCGTCCTCCTCACGGCCGTCAACCCCTGAAATCCCCTTGTGAGAGCGCTCTCAGAGTGGGCAGGATGGGCCGGTGACCTCGCTTCCCGGCCTCCGGCCCTACCGCCCCGAAGACAGCGCCGCCCTCGCCGACATCTGCATACGCACCGCCGCGAGCGGCGGCGACGCCCGGGACCTCTATCCGGACCACGAGCTGGTGCCGTCCATCTTCGCCACGCCCTACGCCGTACTGGAACCGGACCTCACCTTCGTCGTCGACGACGGGACGGGCCGAGCCGTCGGCTACATCCTCGGCACCGCCGACACGCCCCGGTTCGTCAAGGAGTACCGGGAGAGCTGGCTGCCCCGGGTCGCCGGCCGCTTCCCGCTGCCCGAGGGCCCGCCGCGCAGCCCCGCCGACGAGATGACCGCCCTCCTGCACAACCCCGAGCGCATGGTCCTGCCCGAACTCGCCGGCCACCCCGCCCATCTGCACATCGACCTGCTGCCCGACTGGCAGCGCAGGGGTTACGGCAAAAAGCTGATGCACGCCTTCCTCGCGGCCCTGAACGCCAAGGGCGTCGAGGGCGTCCATCTGTCCATGCTCACCTCCAACACGCCGGCCAGGGCCTTCTACGACCGGCTCGGCTTCACCGAGATCCACGTCCCCGACCCCGGCCCCGTCACCTACCTCGTACGCTCCACGCGGACGGATCCGTAGGAGCCGCCCCGCCCAAGGGTGCGGCCCGCGATTGCTGGGCAGGTACTGGTCGACCGCCGTCGCCGGGCGGCGGACTCCGGCTGGGAGGCGTGTGACGTGAACGAGCGGACCGTGTGGCAATTCACCGACGACCGGGGGCAGTTGTCGGCAACCGGGGAGCGCCCGCGACGGGTGCTCGCCTACATACAGGCCGGGGCGACCCTGGGGGACCACGGGATACGCCCGGCCGGGCTCTTCGGCTCCGGCCACGACGACCCGGCCGCCCCCGACCCCGCGAAGACCGGGTCGCTCCAGCTGGACGGAATCGCGTACGCCGGTGCCGGTGCCGCCCTGGACGTGGACGCCTTACTGAGCTGCGCGCCGGACCTCGTCGTCGCCGTCAGCTACGGCGGCGGCCAGGTCTACGGCCTCGGCCCGGAGACCGCCAAGCACCTGGAGGAGCACGTCCCGGTCGTCGTCATCGACGTGGGCCAGGGACGCACCCTCGCCGGGATCGGCGACCGGTTCGCGGAGCTGGCCCGCTCGCTCGGCGCCGGGGAACCGGCCTCGGCGGCCCGGGAACTGGACGCCGCGCGGGACCGGCTGCGCGCCCTCACCGCCGGCCGGGACCGGCTGCGCGTCCTCGCGCTGTCCCCGGCGGACCGGGAACAGGCGTACCTGGCCCGCCCCCGCATGTGGCCCGAACTCCGGGTCCTCGCCGACCTCGGCGTCGACCTGATCGAACCCGCCGACGGCCCGGGGGCCAGCTGGTCCACGACCGGCTGGACCGAGGCCGCCGCCCTGCGCCCCGACGTCGTCCTCGCCGACATCCGGGCCAACGCGGCCCCGCTCGCCGAGCTGCGGGGCAACGCCGAGTGGACGGCCGTCGCCGCGACGGCCCGCGTGGTCCCGTGGAACCCGGAACCGGTGTGCAGCGCCCGCGCCCACGCCCGGTTCCTGGAGCTGGTGGCGGACGCCCTGGACACGTAGGGCGTGTCCAAAAGCCCCGCCTGTCCGGCGGCGCCCGGCGCGTGGGCTCGCCGCGCTGCCGGGTTCACCCCGGTACAACCGGTGCCGGGGCGGCCCTCCGCCGTGCGCTCGCCCCCACCGGACGCCGCCGGACCCGTTCCGCGGGCGGACGGCGCTCCTTTCGGAACACGCCCCGGAGGGCCGTACGGTGGGCCGGACGTCCCGTCACCCCCTCCGCCGCACCCCGGGAGAGACCGCCGCCATGCCCGACCGCCCCGACTTCCTGGTCATCGGTGAATGCGTCGCCGACATCGTCCGCGCCCCGGACGCCCCCGACCGGGTCCACCCCGGGGGCAGCCCGGCCAACCTGGCGTACGGCCTGGCCAGGCTCGGCCACGACGCGACCCTGCTCACCCAGCTGGGCCCGGACGACAACGGGCGGCTGATCCGCGCCCACCTCACCGGGGCGGGGGTCGAGGTGCTGACGGACGGCGCCCCTGGCCCCACCCCGTCGGCCGTCGTCACCCTGGACGGCGAGGGCCGTGCCTCGTACGCGTTCGACATCGCCTGGACGCTCGGCCCCGTCGCCCTCGACCGGCAGCCCCGGCACGTGCACACCGGGTCGATCGCGGCGGTGACCGAACCCGGGGCGGCCGCGGTGCGGGCGGCCGTGGAGTCGCTGCGGACGGCCGCCACCGTCAGCTACGACCCCAACGTGCGGCCGGCGCTGATGGGCGACCACCGGGCCGCCGTGCGCAGGGTCGAACGCTGCGTGGGCCTCAGCGACGTCGTCAAGGCCAGCGACGAGGACCTGGACTGGCTGTACCCCGGCCGGGACCCGGCCGAGGCCGCCCGGCGCTGGCTCGCCTCCGGCCCCGCCCTCGTCCTCGTCACCCGCGGCGGCGACGGAGCCTCGGCGGTCCTGCCGGACGGGCAGGTGGACATCGGCGCGCTCCCCGCCGACGTGGCCGACACGGTGGGCGCCGGGGACGCCTTCATGTCCGGCACCCTGCACGCGCTCGCCGCCCACGGCCTGCTCGGCGCGTCCGGCCGTGCGCGGCTGCGCGCGCCGGAGCGGGGCACGGTGCACGACGTCCTGCGCCACGCGGCGGCCTCGGCCGCCGTGACGGTCGCCCGGGCCGGGGCGAACCCGCCGGACGAGGCGGAGCTGCGCGGGGCGCTCGGGCCGGGCTGACATCCGGCCCCACCCGCACCCTCGACGGCGTCCGGCGCGTTCCCCTTCAGAGGGACCGACGACGCTGAGGAGGGCCGGGGCATGGTGCGGGACGCGGGAACGGCGACCGTGGTGACGGGGCTGGGGCTGGTCACCCCCGCGGGCGACGACGAGCGGGCCTTCTGGGCCGGGCTGTGCGCCGGGCGGTCCACGGCCCGGCGCTGCGGGGAACTCGCCGGGCTTCCCGCCGACTTCGCCTGCCCGGCCGACCGGACCGACCTGGACCGGGCCATCGGGGGCCGCGCCGGCTGGCGGATGGCGCGGTTCGCGAAGATGGCCCTGGTCGCCGCGCGCCGGGCGGTGGCCGACGCCGGGCTGCGCCCGGACCGCTGGGACGGCGGCCGGGTGGGCGTCGTGCTCGGCGTCGGCGTCGGCGGTGTCTCCGCCCTCGTGGACAACGTCCGCCGGTACGACGGCGGCGGCGCACAGGCCGTCTCCCCGCTCCTCGCACCGATGATGATGCCCAACGCGGCGGCCGGCGAGATCGCCATCGACCTGGGCGCCCGCGGCCCCAGCCTGGCCCCGGCCACCGCCTGCGCCTCGGGGGCCACCGCCCTCGCCACCGCGCACGACCTCCTGGCCACCGGCCGGTGCGACCTCGTCGTCGCGGGCGGCGCGGAATCCGTCCTGACGCCCCTCGTGGCCGCGGCCTTCGCCCAGCTGGGAGCGCTGTCCACGCGCACCGGGGACCCCGCCGCCGCGTCCCGCCCCTTCGCGCCCGACCGCGACGGCTTCGTCCTGGGCGAGGGCGCCGGCGTGCTCGTCCTGGAGCGGGGCGCGCACGCGGCGGCCCGGGGCGCCCGCGTACGGGCCGTGCTCGCCGGGACCGGAACCGCCACGGACGCCCACCACCCCACCGCGCCCGACCCCGGCGGTCACGGCGCCCGGCGCGCCGTCGAGGCCGCCCTGGGCGCGGCGGGCTGGGCCGCCCACGAGGTCGGCCACATCAACGCCCACGGCACGTCCACGCCGTTGAACGACGCGATGGAGGCCGAGCTGATCGCCGGCCTCTTCCCGCACCGGCCCCCGGTCACCGCCCCGAAGGGCGTCCTCGGGCACACGCTCGCCGCCGCCGGGGCGATCGAGGCCGCCGCCACCGTGCTCACCCTCGAACACGGGGTCGTCCCGCCGGTCGCCAATCTGGACGCCCCGCCCGCCGACTGGGACATCGACTGCGTCACCAAGGAGCCGCGCCGCCTGCGCGTCGAGCGGGCCGTCAGCCACTCCTTCGGCTTCGGCGGGCACAACGTCGCCCTCTGCTTCGAACGGGTTCGCCCCTCCGGCCGGTGAACATCTGCACGATCCCGGTGTCCTGACCGTACGCCGGTCGTTCAGCCTTGTATGACCACCACGCTCACCGACGCCGATCCCCTCGCCCGGCCGCTCACCTCCGTACTCCTCGGCGCCGACGCCCGCCGCGAGCACGGCTTCTGGCGGCGGCTCGTCGCCACCGAACCGTTCCGGCTGCCCCCGGGGCCGGGGGCCGGCGGCACCCCGGACGAGCGGCTCGCCCGCGCGTACGCCCGTCTGCGCACCCTCAACGACGCCCTGGACAGTGCGGCCCGCCCGGCCTCCGACTTCCGGGCGCTGGCGGCCCTGCACGAGTGGCTGGCCCCGGCCGACCCGGCGCTCGCCACCATCGCGGGCATCCACTACAACCTCTTCCTCGGCAGCCTCCTCGACCACATCGCCGACAGCCCGCGCGACCTGTCGGACTTCCTGACGCTGCGGCGTACCGGAACCTTCCTGTGCACGGAGGTGGCCCACGGCAACGACGCCGCGGCCGTCGAGACGACCGCCGCCTACGACCCCGTACGCGACGGGTTCGTGCTGCACACCCCGCACTGCGGGGCGCAGAAGTTCATGCCCAACACCGGGCAGCCCGGCGGCCCCAAGTCGGGGCTGGTCGCCGCGCGGCTGCTGGCCGGCGGCGCGGACCGGGGGGTCTTCCTGCTGCTGGTGCCCCTCACCGACGCCGCCGGGCCGCTGCCCGGCGTACGGGTGCGCAGGCTGCCGGCCCGCATGGGCAGCCCCGTCGACCACAGCCTGACCTCGTTCGACCACGTCTTCGTGGGGCGCGAGGCGCTGCTGACGGGGCCGCAGGGGTGGATCGACGGCGACGGGGAGTTCCGCAGCGCCATCGACGGCCGCAGGCGCCGCTTCCTCGCGTCCATCGCCCGCGTCGTCACCGGCAGGATCTCGATGAGCGCCAGCGCCGTCGGCTCGGCGCGCGCCACGCTGGCCGTCGCGGTGCGGTACGGCGGCCACCGCCACGTCTCCGCCGGGCGCGGGGCGCGGCTGCCGGTGCTCGCGTACCGCACCCATCACGGGCCGCTCGCCGAGGCGATGGCGACGGTCTTCGCCATGAGCCTGCTGCACCGCCGCGTCCTGGACCGCTGGGAGGCGGCCGGGGCCGGGCCCGAGGCCGGGCGGGTGGCGGCCGAGCGGCTGGTGGACATCGCCAAGGGCTGGATCACCTGGCAGGCCAGGGCCGTGATCGTGGAGTCCCGGGAACGCTGCGGCGCCCAGGGCCTCCTGGAGAACAACGGGATGGCCGCGCTCGTCACCGGCGTCGAGGGCGCCATCACCGCCGAGGGCGACAACCTCGCCGTCCACGCCAGGGCCGCCGCCGCCCTGCTCGCCGACCGCCCCCCGTACGAGCCGGCCGCCCCGGACCACGGCGACCTCACCGACCTCCGGTTCCTGGTCCGGCTCCTGGGGCACGCCGAGGAGCTCTGGTTCGCGCGCGCCGGGGCCCGGGCGGCCCGGGCGGCGCACGGCGACCCGCTGGGCCGGTGGAACGCGGCGGCGGGACCCGCGCTGCGCGGCGTCGAGGCGCACGCCTGCCGGCAGGCGGCCGAGGCGTACGCGGAGGCGGTCGAGGCGCTGCCGCCCGGCGCGGACCGGGACCGGCTCGGCGAGCTGGCCCGGCTGTTCGCCCTGGGCCGGATCGCCCGCGACAGCGGGGACCTCGTCGCGGCCGGCCACCTGAGCACCGGTCAGGCCGAGGCGCTGACGGACCACACCGAAGGGCTCATCGGCGCGGTGGCCCCCCACCTCCCGGGGCTCGCCGACTCCTTCGCCCTCCCCGGCGAACTGCTCGCCGACTGGCCGATCACGGGCGCCGGTTACGCCGACGCGTACGACGACCCGGAGGCCCACTGGCACGCGGCGGAGGCGGGGCGATGAGGAGCACGCGGACGCGCCGGGCGGCGCGGGCCGTGCGGGGGTTCGGGGCAGGGGCCGTCCTCCTCGCCTACTGGACGGCCGTCGCCCTGTTCGCGCGGTGGTGCGAGGCGTCCCGGCCGGGCCCTGGCGAATCGGTTCGCCGCAAGGCGTAACCGGATCGACGCTGCTCAGTTGTTCCGGCGTCGGGGCCGTGCGCGCCGGCGCCGGACATCCCACCGGATGGGCACGAGGAAAGGAAGACCATGAGCACGATCCACCCCCACATCACCGATGTACTCAGCCGTACCTTCAGGGTGCCCGTGGCCGAGATCCTTCCGGAATCCACGATGGACAGCCTGGACATGGACTCCCTCGCGGCCGCGGAGTTCGCCGTCGTGCTGCGGGAGACCACCGGGGTCGAGCTGGACACCGGCACCCTGACCCGGGGCACCACCCTCGCCGAACTCACGGCGCACCTCCACGCGGCGGCGGGCGCCGCCCGATGAGGACACCGGCCATCGCCGTCACCGGGCTCGGCATGATCACCCCGGTCGGCAACGACACCGAGTCCACCTGGGACGGGGTGTGCGCCGCGGTGAGCCCGGCCCGCCCCGTCCCCGCGCTCGCCGGGTGCGCGATCGACTTCGCCTGCGTGGTCGACGGCATCGATCTGGACGCCGAGATCGGCCGCCGCACGGCCTTTCGGATGGGCCGGTACGTCAAGTTCGCGGTGCTGGCCGCCCGGGAGGCCGTCGCCGACGCCGGGCTCGACCCGGCCGGCTGGGACGGGAGCCGGGTCGCGGTCGTCGTCGGCACCAGCAGCGGGGGCTCCGCGCACCTCACCGACCAGGCACTGGTCCTGGAGCGGCGGGGCCCGGAGGCGACCTCACCGGCCGGGGTCCTGCTGACCATCCCCAACATGCCCGCCGCCGAGATCGCGATCGAGATGCGGGCCACCGGCCCCAGCATGGCCCCCTGCACGGCCTGTTCGTCCGGCGTCACCGCGCTGTCCGTCGCCCGCGACCTGCTGGCGACCGGGCAGTGCGACGTGGCCATCGCGGGGGCCACCGAGTCGACCCTCTTCCCCGTGGCCATGACCGGCTTCGCCCGGTCCGGGGCCGCCGCCCGCGCGGACGGCGACCTGTCCCGGCTCAGCCGGCCCTTCGCCGCCGACCGCGCCGGGCTCGTCATGGGCGAGGGGGCGGCCGTCATGGTGCTGGAACGCGCCGCCGACGCGGAGGCCAGGGGTGCGGAACCCCGGGCCCTGCTCGCCGGCACCGGCGCCACCACGGACGCCCACCACCCCACCAGCCCGCACCCCGACGGGCGGGTCGCCCGGGCCGCCGTCGAGGCCGCCCTGCGCGACGCGGGCTGGCGGGCCGACGAGGTGGAGCACGTCAACGCGCACGGCACCGCGACCGTACGCAACGACGCCGCCGAGGCCGCGCTGATCAGCCGGGTGTACCCGCACCGGCCCCCCGTCACCGCCCCCAAGGGCGTGCTCGGGCACTGCATGGGCGCGGCCGGGGCGATCGAGGCGGGGCTGACGATCCTCACCCTCCAGCGCGGGGTCGTCCCGCCGGTCGCCAACCTGGACGCCCCCGCACCCGGATTCGACATCGACTGCGTCACCAAGGTGCCGCTGGTGCGGCCGGTACGCCGGGCCGTCAGCCACTCCTTCGGCTTCGGCGGGCACAACGCGGTGGTGGCCCTGCAGCGCGCGTGATCCACGGGGGCCGCGCCGTACCGCGCGGACCTCCGTGGTAGCGTCCCCGGAGCCAGTCGAACTCCACGTAGGGGTCAGGGAATCCGGTGCGAATCCGGAACTGACGCGCAGCGGTGAGGGGGACGGGCGGGGCCACGGCCACTGGGAGAGCACCGTCTCCCGGGAAGGCGTCCCGTCCGAGCGAACCCGAGTCCGAAGACCTGCTGGCGACCGCCGTCCGGGACCGGGCGGCGGATTCCGTACAGGGGGCCCCGCGCATGGGCCCAGAGACGCCGAGGTACCCCGTGCCGCCGATATCCGGCTCCGCCCGTTCCGCCGCCCTGCTCACCGCCGCGCTGCTGTCGCTGACGGCCTGTGGGGGGTCTCCCTCCGCGAAGGCCGGCGCACCGGGCGGGGCGGACGGCTACCCGGTCACCCTCGAGAACTGCGGGCGCACCGTCACCGTGGACGCCGCCCCCCGGCGCGCGGTCTCCGTCGACCAGGGCACGACGGAGATCCTCCTCTCGCTGGGCCTCGCCGACCGGATCGCCGCCACCGCCACCTGGACCGACCCGGTCATGAAGGGACTGGAGAAGGCCAACGCGGGCGTGAAGCGGATCGCCGACAACCGGCCCTCCTCCGAGAAGGTCCTCGACCAGGAGCCCGACTTCGTCGCCGCCGACTTCGAGTCGACCCTCGCCAAGGGCGGTGTCGCCCCGCGCGAACAGTTCGAGAAGCTGGGCGTCCCCACCTACGTATCGCCCGCCGACTGCACGGCCAAGGACAACACCAGGGACGGCGACGGCGTCCGCACCGGCGCCCTCACCATGGACAGCGTCTACGCCGAAGTGCGCGACCTGGCCCGGGTGTTCGGTGTGCCCGAGCGCGGCGAGAAGCTGGTCGAGCGGCTGCGCGCCCGCATCCGGAAGGCCGCCGACGGCATCGACGGCTCCGGCATCTCCGTCCTGTACTGGTTCGCCAACTCCGAGTCCCCGTACCTGGCGGGCTGCTGCGGGGCGCCGGGCATCATCACCCGGCAGCTCGGCCTGAGGAACGTCTTCGACGACACGCACGAGGAGTGGCCCCAGGTCAACTGGGAGACCGTCGCCGACCGCGACCCGGACGTGCTGGTGATCGGGGACCTGACGCGCAAGTCGCAGACCGCCGAGAGCGCCGCCGGGAAGATCGCCTTCCTGGAGTCCAACCCGGTGACGAAGAAGATGGACGCCGTACGCCACAAGCGTTACGTCTGGCTCAGCGGCCAGGCCATGAACCCGACCATCCGTACGGTCGAGGGCGTGGAGCTGGTGGCCGCCGGGCTGCGCGCGTCCGGGCTCGCCGGGTGACGGCCGCCGACCGGCTCGCCGCCCCGCGCGAAGAGGCGCCGGAAACCGCCGTTCCCGCCCGCCCCCGCCCGCGCCGCCTGCGCGGCGGCCTCCTGTGGACCGGCGGCCTGCTGCTGCTCGTGCTGTCGGTCGCGGTCGCCGTCACCATCGGACCGGCCCGGATCTCCGTCGTGGACGTCTGGTCCGCCGTCGCCGCCCACCTCGGCATCGGCGACACCCGGCTCAGCCCCGTCCGCGACGGCATCATCTGGAACCTGCGCATGCCGCGCACCCTGCTCGCCGCCGTCTGCGGGGCGGGCCTCGCGGTGTGCGGGACCGTCATGCAGTCCCTGCTGCGCAATCCGCTGGCCGACCCGTTCGTCCTCGGCGTCTCCTCCGGCGCGTCCACCGGCGCGGTCCTGGTCGTCGTGCTCGGCGTCGGCGGGGGAGCGGTGTCGCTGCCGGCCGGGGCGTTCGCCGGGGCGCTGTGCTCCTTCGCGCTGGTGATGCTGCTCAGCCACACCCTGGGCGGCTCCACCGACCGGGTCGTGCTGTCCGGGGTCGCCGCGATGCAGCTGTTCTCGGCGCTGACCTCGTTCGTCGTCATGACCGCCGCCGACGCCGAGCAGACCCGGGGCGTGCTGTTCTGGCTGCTGGGCTCGCTCGGCGGGGTCGGCTGGACGGACGTGTGGATCTGCTCCGCCGTCCTCGCCGGCAGCCTGCTGGTCTGCCTGGGCCACGCCCGTACGCTCGACGCCTTCGCCTTCGGGCAGGACGCGGCCGCCGCGCTCGGGGTGAACGTCGCACGCGTCCGCACCGTCCTGCTGTGCACGACCGCGCTGCTGACCGCCGCGCTCGTCAGCTCGGCCGGGGCCATCGGCTTCGTGGGGCTGGTCCTGCCGCACGCGGCCCGGGCCCTCACCGGCTCGGGCCATCGCAGGCTGCTGCCGGTCACCGCGCTGGCCGGAGCCGTCTTCCTCGTCTGGGTCGACACACTGGCCCGGACCGTCCTCGATCCGCAGGAGGTCCCGGTGGGCGTCGTCACCGCCCTGATCGGCGTGCCCGCCTTCATCGCCGTCCTCTACCGCACCGGGCGGCCCGCGTGAGCGGGACGGCGGCGGAGGGCCTGCGGGCCGGAGGAGTCAGCCGCGAGGCCGGTGGCCGCCTCCTCCTGGACGGTGTGACGCTCGCCCCGGAGCCGGGCACCACCGTCGGCCTGATCGGCCCCAACGGCTCCGGCAAGTCCACGCTGCTGCGCATCCTCGCCGGGGTCCTCGCCCCGCACGCGGGCGTCGTCACCCTGGACGGCGAACCCCTCACGGCCGTCGGCCGCCGTGCCGTCGCCCGGCGCGTCGCGGTCGTCGACCAGCACGCCGTCACCCAGGAGGAGCTGAGCGTCCTGGACGTCGTACGCCTGGGCCGCATCCCGCACCGGCGGGCCTGGTCCGCGCCGACGGGCGAGGACGCGGCGGCGGTGGACGAGGCGCTGGAACGCACCGGGCTCTCCGGCCGGCGCGGCCAGTCCTGGCACACGCTGTCCGGCGGGGAGCGCCAGCGCGTCCAGATCGCCCGCGCGCTCGCCCAGCGACCGCGCGAACTCCTGCTGGACGAACCGACCAACCACCTCGACATCCAGCACCAGCTGGAACTGCTCTCCCTGGTCGCCTCGCTCCCGCTGACCGCCGTCGTAGCCCTGCACGACCTCAATCTGGCCGCCATGTTCTGCGACCGGATCGTGGTGCTCAGCGGCGGACGGGCGGTCGCGGGCGGGACCCCGGAGCAGGTGATCACCGAGGAGCTCATCGCGGACGTCTACCGGGTGCGGTCGATCGTCACACCGGACGGCCCCCGGGGGCGGCCCTCGGTGCGCTTCCTGCCCTGAGGGGCCGGGGCGCACGAGAGGGCGGACCCGCCGGGCGGGTCCGCCCTCTCCTGTCGTACGGTACGGCCGGCATGCCGGCGGACGTCAGCGGTGGCGTCCTCGGCCCATGTCGCCGCCGGTGTCCTTGCCGCCCATGTCCTTGCGGCCCTTGGCGGTGCCGTCCGAGTAGTCGATCTGCTCCTTGCGCAGTTCGGCGGAGACCTCCTCCTGACTCGTCACCCTCTCCGTTTCCATCCGGACGCGCTCGACCGGGACGGTCTCCTTGCGCGTCGTGGCGCGTTCCGCGTGCAGGGTGACCTCCACGTCCTGCTCCGCCAGATCACCCGTACGCGCGGCCGTCCTGTCGCCCGGCTGCAGCGGCTCACGGACCACCCGTACCTCCTCGTGCGAGAGGGGCACGCTGCGCGTGACGTTCTCGGTGACGACGTACTTGTGGAGGCGGGCCCTGCCGCTCTCGTACTCCTCGGTGCCGATGTGCAGCTGCTCCTCGGAGCGGATCATCTCCTCCTTGCCGCCCAGGTCGGCCCCGGACCGCTGGGCACCCGCGCCGGCTCCGGCCAGCGGACGGCCCGCCGCGGTACCCGAGTCGGTGTCCCGGTTCCTGCCGGTGCCGGCCCCCTGGGTCCGGTCCGTGCCGGCCGCGCCCATGGCCCCGGCACCCGCTCCGGCCCCGGCTCCGGCCGCCGCGCCGGCGCCGCCCGAGCCCATGGTGCCGGTGCCCGTGGTGGTCGGGGAGCCGGCCCCGGCACCGCCGCCCAGGTTGCCCCGGGTGTTCCTGGTCAGGCCGTAGTGCCGGTACAGCTCCTCCTCCTCGGACACCGACAGATGCGCGTCCGCGTCCACCCGGGGAGCGTCCTTGACCTGGTCCTTGCCGTGGGAGATGTGCAGGTCGGAGCCCACTCGACGGGCTCCGGCGAGAGGCACGAAACTCTCCTTCATGCCGAACAGGCCGGTCTTCACCGTGATCCAGTCCGGGCGGCCGGTGTTGTCGTCGACATACACGCGGCCCACGTTGCCGATCTTCTCGCCCTCGGTGTCGTACACCGTCAGGCCGTCGAGCTCTCCGGAATCCGTGAAACCGTCAGCGGCTCCCATATCCGAATCCTCCTCGCCCGGGCGCGTCCTGTGGGTGGGTCCAGCAGAGAAGGCGCGTCCGGATTCCATCGCGCCTCACCCGGATGGACGCTGCAACCGCCCGGCCACCGGGCGCGGCGCGCCGCATCCGCCTGGGACCCGCGCATGCCCAGCCTGACGCGGATGCGCGGCTCTCGCACCCGTTAGGCCATCCGGGTGAACGGGCCGGTCCCCGGACGCCCCGGCCCCGCCCCATATGATCAACGGGTCCGCGCCGACCGGCGTCCCGCCGCGCCACCCCGGGGGTGCCCCATCCGTTCCGTACGCATCCCGCTCCCCGCGCAACGGGGCGAACTGCTCGCCCGGCGCGAGGACGGCGCGGAGCTGCACCACCTCCTGTGGCGGCTGGGCCCCGGCTGGCGGGTCTGCAGCAGCGCCGTCCTGGGCGGCGGCATCGGCCCGCGCGAGTGGATCCTCAACGCCCAGGTGCCCGGCGGCTACCCCCGCACGGACCCGGACCGCCACCTCGCCGAGATCGCCGCCGAAGCGGACCTCGCCGGCCCCGGGGCCGGCCTCATGACCGCCGCCGATGTCACCGCGTACACCACCGCCGGCGATGAGGACGTGCACGCCACCGCCACCTGCGGTCTGGGCGTGCGCGGCTGGGCCGCCGCACCGGACGAGGGCACCGGCGGACCGCCGCGCCCCGGCACCGTCAACATCGTGGTGACGTTCCCGGTGCCCCTGTCCGACGCGGCCCTGGTCAACGCCGTCGCCACCGCCACGGAGGCCAAGGTGCAGGCGCTCCTGGACGCCGGGCTCGACTGCTCCGGCACCCCCACGGACGCCGTCTGCGTCGCCGCGCCCGAACCGGGGCCGCTGACCGGCGCCGCCGAACCGTTCGCCGGGCCGCGCTCCCGCTGGGGCGCGCGACTCGCCCGAGCCGTACACGCCGCCGTGCTGGAAGGCGCCCTGCGGCACCCCTGAGAAGCGAATCCGCCGCGCCCCCGGGCCCGGCCGACGAAGGGAACCCCATGACCTCAGCAGTCCCCGCCGCACCCCGGCAGCCGGTCGTCGCCGTACTCGGCACCGGGATCATGGGCGCGGCCATGGCCCGCAGCCTGCTCCGCGCCGGCCTGGAGGTCCGGGCCTGGAACCGCACGCAGGCCAAGGCCGCCCCGCTCGCCGCGGACGGCGCCACCGTCACCGGCACGGCGGCCGAGGCCGTGCGCGGCGCCCATGTCGTGCTCACCGCGCTCACCGACACGACCGCCGTCGCCGCCGCGCTCACCGCCGCCTCCGAGGGGCTGCACCGGGGCCAGGTGCTGCTCCAGACCTCCACGGTCGGCCCGGACGGCGCCGTCGAGCTGGCCCAGCGCGCCGCCGACCTCGGGCTGATCCACCTCGACGCCCCCGTCGTCGGCACCCGGCAGCCCGCCGAGCAGGGCGCGCTGACCGTCCTCGTCTCCGGCCCGGAGGCGGCCCGCGAGGCGGTCGCACCGGTGCTGGACGCGATCGGGCGGCGCACGGTGTGGGCCGGTGCGGAGCCGGGAGCGGCGTCCCGGCTGAAGCTCGTGGTCAACGCCTGGGTGGTCAACATGGTCGGCGGAGTCGCGGAGTGCCTGAACCTCGCCGAGGGGCTGGGCGTCGACCCGCGTACGTTCCTCGGACTCGTCGAGGGCGGACCGCTCGACTCGGGCTACCTCCAGGCCAAGTCCGCGGCCGTGCTGGACGGCGACCTCACGCCGAGCTTCGCCCTGTCCACCGCGCTCAAGGACACCCGCCTCATCCTCGACGCGGCGGCACAGGCCGGTGTCCGGCTGGACCTGGCCGCCGCCTCGGCCGCCCGCTTCGAGCGCGCGGAGGCCGCCGGACACGGCGACGAGGACATGATCGCCACCTACTACGCGGGCCGGGCCCCCGGGCGCGACGGCGGCTGACCGGACCGGGGCACCGGCCCCGTAACGACGGACGACCGCCCCACCGGTACGGGGGAGCCCGGTGGGACGGCCGCCTTCAGCGTGCCACAGGACGGCCCGTGGCAGGGGCCGGCCGGCTGCCGCCGGGCCGTGATTGAGTCGAAATCGACGGTACGGGAATACCCGCGCGCCACTCGTCCTTGCCGCAGCTGTGGCGCCCGCCGGCGGGCGCCGGCGCACGGAATCAGGGGAGAAGGAGCTCATGCCGAAGGCGTACGTGTTCACCCGCAACGGCGGACCGGAGGTGGAGGTCTTCGCCGATCTGGAACGGCCGAAACCCGGCCCCGGCGAACTGCTCGTCGCCGTCCGCGCGGCAGGTGTCAACCCGGTCGACTGGAAGCTGCGCGCCGGCTACGCGAGGCCCGGCAGCGAGCCGCTGCCGTTCCCGACCGTCTTCGGCAGCGAGGCCGCCGGCACCGTCGTGGAGACCGGCCCCGGAGTGGAGGGCTTCGCACCCGGCGACGAGGTGTTCGGCAACCCGCTGACCGGCGGGTACGCCGAGTACACGCTCATGCCCGTCGCGGTCACCGCCCGCAAACCGGCCGGCCTGTCCTTCGCCGACGCGGCGGTCCTGCCCGTCGCCGCCGCCACCGCCTACGACGGGCTGCGCCAGCTCGCCCTCGCCCCCGGCGCCACGCTCCTGGTCACCGGGGCCGGCGGCGGCGTGGGCAGCGCCGCCGTCCAGCTCGCGCGCCACGCGGGCCTCCGGGTCCTCGGCGTGGCGAGCGCGGCCAAGAAGGACTTCGTGGAGTCCCTGGGCGCCGAGCACGTGCCGTCCGGCGCCGGCCTCGCCGACCGGGTGCGGGCGGCCGCCCCCGAGGGCGTGGACGCGGTCTTCGACCTGGTCGGCGGCGACACCCTGCGCGAGGCGGCCGGCCTGGTCGGCCCGGCCGCGCTGATCAGCGCGGGCGGCAAGCCCCTGGTGGCCGAGCTCGGCGGAGAACCCGTCCGGCGGGCGCGTACCGCCGCCGTCCTCGACGAGGTGGCGCGGCTGGCCGTCGAAGGGGTCCTGCGCACCCATGTGACCCGGACGCTGCCCCTCGACCGGGCGGCCGAGGCGCTGCGCGCGGTGGAGGACGGCCACGCCCTGGGCAAGACCGTGATCGAGGTGACCGCGTGAGCGCGCACCCGGACCCGGGCCACCCCCTGGACGAC
The DNA here is from genome assembly GCF_007096885.1 of Streptomyces sp. 130. Classification (GTDB taxonomy): domain Bacteria; phylum Actinomycetota; class Actinomycetes; order Streptomycetales; family Streptomycetaceae; genus Streptomyces. Next base: position 93,542 of record NZ_VJNO01000013.1, read on the forward strand.
CCGGTGGGCGCCGCGCTGCGCGGGCCGCACGCCCGTTTCGCCGAGCGCCGGGGCCGCGTGCTGCGCTACCCCTCCGAGGTCGCCCCCTGGGTCGCGCTCCCGCCGGACCCCGGGCCCGCCGACTGGGCCGACGTGGCGGCGCTCACCGGGCCGGGCGCGGGCGTCACGATCACCGCGTTCCGGGAGCCCCCGCCCGCCGACTGGGAGATCACCTTCCACGCCGACGGCGTCCAGCTGGTGGACGCGGGCGTGGCCGCGGAGCCCCTGCCCGAAGCGGTCCGGCTGGGCCCCGCCGACGTACCGGAGATGCTCGAACTGGTCGCCCGCACCCGGCCCGGCCCCTTCGAGCCCCGGACCGTCGAGCTCGGCACCTATCTGGGGGTGCGCCGGGACGGCGTGCTCGTCGCCATGGCCGGTGAGCGCATGCGGCCGCCGGGCTGGAGCGAGATCAGCGCCGTCTGCACCGACGAGTCGGTACGCGGTCAGGGGCTCGGCGGCGGACTCGTGCGCGCCGTCGCCCACGAGATCCGCCGGCGCGGCGAGATCCCGTTCCTGCACGCGGCCGCCGCCAACACCGGGGCCGTCCGGCTCTACGAGGCGCTGGGCTTCGAGCTCCGCCGGCGGGTCGAGTTCCTGGCCGCTCTCGTGCCGGCCGGGCCGGCGGTCCCCGCGCCCGGTCCGCCCGCCGGCGTACCGGCCGCGCGCTGAGCCGCGGCGGGTGCCTCCGGACCGGGAGGCGCCCGCCCCGGACGCCTTCCGGGACCTTCGGCCGGGCCCGTCAGGCCGTAAGCCTCGTGTGCTCCCTCCCGCCGCCGGGTCGAATGGAAGAGAGCGCCGGCGCGCCGGGCGCCGGCCGATCCCGGAAGGAGAGGGCCGTGACCTTCGGACTCCTGAGCCGGCCGGCGCCCCGCGTGGCGCTCCCCGGCACCGACGCGGGGGAGGCGGCGGCACGCGCTCCACGCATCGGGAACGGGGTGCTGTCCGGTGGCCTGGCCCTGCTGACCGCCGTGATCGTCAGCCTCGACGTCCTCGCCGGCAACGACCTGCGCCTGGTGCCGCTCCTCGTGGTCGCGCCGGCCCTCGTCTCGGTCTTCGGGACGGTCGGCCAGACCGCGGTCGCCGGCGCCTGGGTCACCGGGGCGGCCGTCGTCACGCGTGCGGCCACCGGCGGAACCACGTGGGACGTGGTCAGCAGCATCGTCTTCACCCTCTTCGCCTGCCTGCTCAGCGTCGCCGCCTGCGCCCTGCGCATCCGGCACGCCACCGAGATCGCCAGGCTGCGCTCCGCCGCCGTCGCCCTCCAACGCCAGATCCTGCGCCCCCTGCCGATCCCCACCGACCAGATCACCGCCCACGGCACCTACACGCCGATCGAGGAGGACCGCCTGGTCGGCGGCGACATCTACGAGGTCGTCCAGTCGCCGTACGGCACCCGCGTGATCATCGGCGACGTGCAGGGCAAGGGGCTCCCCGCCATCGGCGTGGGCTTCGCCGTCCTCGGCGCGTTCCGGGAGGCGGCCATCCGCGAACCCTCCCTCACCGCTGTCGTGGACCGGCTGGAGGACGCGGTCGTCCGGCAGAACGCCTTCGCCGCCCAGACCGGTGACACGGAACGCTTTGTGACCGCGCTCGTCCTCGGCTTCGACGAGGACGGCCGGGCCCGCGCCGTGAACTGCGGCCATCTGCTGCCCCGGCTGCTGCACGACGGGGTCGCCGTCCCCGTGCCGCTGCGCCGCACCTCCCTGCCGCTGGGCCTGGCGGAACTCAGCGGGGAGGGCCGCACCGCGGAACGGCTCGACTTCCCGCCCGGCGCGACGCTCCTGTTGTTCACCGACGGGGTCACCGAGGCCCGCGACGCCGACGGGCACTTCTACCCGCTCGACGCCCGGCTGAGCCGCTGGGCGCGCCGGAGCCCCCAGGGAGTGCTCGACGCGCTCGAACACGACCTGGAGGCGTTCTCCGACGGCGTGCGGCGCGACGACGTCGCCGTGCTCGCCCTGCGCCGCTCCTCGTCCGCCGAGCCTGCCCCGCCCGTACCGGCGGGGCGCGAGGCGGCACTGGCCGCCGAGGTGCTCAGCGGGCGCTGACGTACACGTGTACGACTGTCCCGGTGCGACTTCTGTCGCGCCGGGACATTTTGGGGTGTACGGTGGGACACATGCAAGCGGAATCGAAGATTCCGGACAGGCGGGGCCGCAAGGCCCGCCGGACCCGGGACGCGCTGGCCGGAGCCGCGTTCGAGCTCGTGCTCGACCGGGGGCTCAAGGAGGTCACGGTCGAGGAGATCGCGGCACGCGCCGACCTGGACCGCCGGACCTTCAGCCGGTACTTCGCCGGCAAGGAGGACGCCGTCCTGGACTCGGTCCGGGGCGACGGCGACCGGATCAACGACGCCCTGCGCGCCCGCCCGGCCGGTGAGCCCCCGCTCACCGCCTACCGCCGCGCCGTCCGGGACTGGCTCGCGGACCCCGAGGTCCCGGCCTGGCACCGCCGCCCGCGCATCTACGAACTGCTGGTCCTCGCCGAGCGCGAACCGACCCTCTACGCGGCGTTCCACCACATCCGGGTGGACGCCCAGGCGGACTCGGTCGCCATCGTCGCGGACCGGCTCGGCACCGACCCCCTCAGCGACCTGCGGCCCGCCGTCACGGTCGCGGCCGGAGCCGGAGCCCTCCTGGCCGCCCAGGCCGCCTGGGTGCGCCAGGGCCGCCCCGACGAGCTGCCCCTGCTCGTCGAACAGGCCTTCGACGCCCTGGCCGGCGAACTCCTCACCGGCTCCGCGCCGCACAGCACCACCAGCACCACGGAAGGAAACGGCACCCCATGAGCACCACCACCCCCACCGAGCAGGAATTCGCCGGCCGCACCGCCCTCATCACCGGCGGCGCCTCCGGCATCGGCCTGGCCCTCGCCCACCGGCTGGCCGGCGCGGGCGCCTCGGTCGTCGTCGCCGACTACAACGAGGCGAGCGCCCGCGAGGCCGCCGCCGCCCTGGAGAGCGCCGGCGGCCGGGCCGCCGCCGTGGCCATGGACGTCACCGACCCGGCGTCCGTCGAGGCGGGCGTACGGTTCGCCGTCGACACCTTCGGCGCGCTGCACCTCGCCGTGAACAACGCGGGCATCGGGGGCCCCAGCGCCCCGACCGGCGAGTACGCCGTCGAGGACTGGGACCGGGTCGTCGCGACCAACCTCAGCGGCGTCTTCTACTCGATGCGCCACGAGCTGCCCGCCATCGTCGCCGCGGGCGGCGGCGCGATCGTCAACATGTCCTCGATCCTGGGCACCAACGGCTTCGCCGGCTCGCCGGCCTACGTCGCCGCGAAGCACGGCGTCGTCGGTCTCACCAAGACCGCCGCGCTGGAGTACGCCGCCCAGAACGTGCGGATCAACGCGGTGGGCCCCGGCTTCATCGACACCCCGCTGCTGCGGGACACGGAGGGCCCGGCCCGCGACCACCTGATCTCGCTGCACCCGGCGGGCCGCCTGGGCACCTCCGAGGAGGTCGCGGAGCTCGCCGCGTTCCTGCTCTCCGACCGCGCCTCGTTCATCCACGGCAGCTACCACCTGGTGGACGGCGGCTACTCGGCCTCCTGAGCGGGGCCGCAGGGGGAGGGGGGACGGGGGAACGGGGGGTCAGCAGAAGACGCAACAGTCATTGAGGTCAAGGAGGACCCCATGAAGGCAGTTCAGTACCGGGAGATCGGCGCCGCACCCGAGGTCGTCACCGTGCCCGATCCCGAGCCGGGCCCCGGGCAGGTGCTGCTGAAGGTCACGGCGGCGGGCGTCTGCCACTCCGACATCGCCGTGATGAGCTGGACCGCGGACGAGTTCCCGTACCCGCTGCCGCTCACCCTCGGCCACGAGGGCGTCGGCACGATCGCCGCGCTCGGTGACGGCGTCACCGGCCTGGAGACGGGCCAGTCCGTCGCCGTCTACGGCCCCTGGGGCTGCGGCACCTGCGTGAAGTGCGCCGAGGGCAAGGAGAACTACTGCCTGCGCGCCGCCGCGCTCGGCATCAACCCGCCCGGCCTGGGCTCGCCCGGCGCCATGGCCGAGTACATGATCGTGGACGACCCGCGCCACCTCGTGCCCATCGGCGACCTCGACCCGGTCCGGACCGTGCCGCTCACCGACGCCGGCCTCACCCCGTACCACGCCATCAAGCGCTCCCTGCCGAAGCTGGTCCCCGGGGCCACCGCCGTCGTCATCGGCACCGGCGGCCTCGGCCACGTCGCGATCCAGCTGCTGCGCGCCCTCACGTCCGCCCGGGTCATCGCCCTGGACGTCACCGAGGACAAGCTGGCCCTCGCCCGCACGGTCGGCGCGCACGAGACCGTCCTGTCCGACGAGCACGCGGCCGCCCGCATCCGTGAACTGACGGGCGGCACCGGCGCCCAGGTCGTCCTGGACTTCGTCGGTGCCCCGCCGACCGTCGCCACCGCCGGCGCGGCGGCCGCCATCGACTCCGACGTGACCATCGTCGGCATCGGCGGCGGAACGCTGCCCGTCGGCTTCGGCGTCCTGCCGTTCAACACGACGGTCACCGCCCCGTACTGGGGATCGCGTTCCGAACTGGCCGAGGTGCTCGACCTGGCCCACGCGGGCGCGGTGGACGTCCACGTCGAGACGTACCCGCTGGACGAGGCGCCGCTCGCCTACGAGCGCCTGCACGCCGGCAAGATCAACGGCCGGGCGGTCATCCTTCCGCAGAGCTGACCCGGTCCCACGGGCGCGGCCGTTGCACCGGCCGCGCCCGTACGGCGAGACTGGCCGCATGGGATTCCTCGTCCTGATGACACTGCCCGGCCTGGTCATCGGCCTGACCGCCGCGGCCTTCCTCGACCAGCTGCTGCTGCGGGCCGGGCGCGCGGGCCTGCTGCCCTGGCGCAACAGCGCCCGCCAGGGCCAGATCTCGGCCACCGGCTTCGAGCAGCTGCACGCCGCGTTCTCGCCCGGCAAGCAGAGCGAGCTCAAGGAACGGCAGAGCGCCCTGCTGCTCCGCGACGACGAGGAGGACGGCGCCCCGCCGCACCGCTCCACCGTTGACCTGGACCGCGGCCTCGCCGTCATCCGCCTCCACCCGCACTGACCGACCCACCGCCCGCCAGACGCTTCCGCAGCCGGTCCACGAAGACCCGCTGCCCCTTCACAAGCCGCTTTGCCGCCTCCTCGGGCGTACACCAGGCGAACCGGTCCATCTCCGGGAACTCCCGCAGCGTCCCCGACTTCCGGGGCCACTCCATCGAGAAGGTGCCGGGCACCGCCGTCGCCGGATCGGCATCGCCCTCCAGCGCCCACACGGTGACCGTCTTCCCGCTGGGCTGACGGGCCTCGCCGAGATCCAGCCACGCACCGTCCGGCGCCGGATGCCCGAACTCCTCCTCGAACTCGCGCCGCGCCGCCGCCCTCGGCTCCTCGTCCAAGGCGTACTCGCCCTTGGGCACCGACCACGCGGCTTCCTCGCGCCCCGTCCAGAACGGGCCGCCCATGTGGCCGATGAGCACTTCCAGGCCGCGCCCGGCTCCGGTGCGGAACAGCAGGAGACCGGCGCTGCGCCGGCGGGTGGTCTTCTTGCCCGTCATGCCGTCAAGTGTGCGCTGCGCCCGGTCACTACGCCTTGCGGTGGTCGTACGCCTCCCGGGCCGCCGCCGCCACCGCGTCCAGGTCGCCGCCCGCCGACGCCGTGACCAGGGCGGCCACCGCACCCTCCACGAATGGGGCGTCCACCAGCCGCGTCCCGGCCGGGAGTCCGCCGCCCCCGGCCAGCATCGCCTTGACCGTGACCACCGCGCTGCCCAGGTCCACCAGGACGGCGACCCCGGCACCGCCGTCCACCGACCGGGCGGCCTGAGCGATCAGCTCCGGGCTCGTGCCGAGCCCGCCCGCCCCGGTGCCGCCGGCCGCGGCCACCGGAGCCGTCGTCCCGCCCGCCGCCAGCCCCCGGGCCAGCTCCGCCACCGACGCGGCCACCGCCCCGCTGTGCGCGACCAGCACGATGCCCACCTGCGCCTTTGTGCTCACACCGGGCCCCCGTCCGTCTCCGCCGGCGCGGCGGTCAGCGGCGCGTCGAGCATCGTCCTGTCCCCCCACCGTAGGCCGTGATCGCGCCGCCGCGAAGTCGGCGGCGCTACGCTGTCGGCGTCCGCCGCGGCCGAGTTCCCCTTCGCATGAACAGGTGATCGGATTTGCTGTACATCGCACTGCTCCGAGGTCTGAACGTGCCGGGCCGCTCCGTGCGGATGGAGCGCCTGCGCGGACTCTTCACGGAGCTCGGTCTCGCCTCCGTGCGCAGCTACATCCAGAGCGGCAACGTCTTCTTCGAGTCCGACGAGACCGACCGGGGGGCGCTCGCCGCCCGTATCGGCGACCACCTCGAGCGGGCGCTCGGCTACGAGGTCACCGTCTGCCTGCGTACGGTCCCGGAGCTGGAGGCGCTGATCGCGCTGGACCCGTTCAAGGACGTCCCGGCCGGCGACGACATCCGCCGCTGCGTCGTGTTCACGACCGGGCGCATCGCACCGGACCTGGCCCTGCCGATGCTCTCCCCGAAGAAGGACATGGAGATCATCGGCCACACCGACCACGACGCCTTCGTCGTCTGGCATCTGGTCAACGGCAAGGCCCCGGCCGCGAAGGGCTTCCAGGAAGGCGTCCTGGGCCGCGACGCGACCACCCGCTTCTTCCACACGGTCGTGAAGATCCTGGCCGCCGCCCGCAAGGGCACGGGCTGACCGGTCAGGCGCGGTCGATGTGCACGCTGGTCGACTTCACCCGGGCGGTGGCCTGCACACCGACCTCCAGGCCCAGTTCCTCCACGGCCTCCCGAGTCAGCAGGGACACCAGCCGGTGCGGGCCGGCCTGGATCTCGACCTGCGCGGCCACATCGCCCAGCTTCACCGCGGTGACGATCCCCGCGAACGCGTTGCGCGCCGAGGTGTAGGAGACCTCGTCGTCACCCGCGCCGTTCTGCGCCACCTCGACCGAGAACGCCGCCAGGTCACGCCCGTCGATGAGGCGCCGGCCGCCCTCGTCGCGGTGGGTCGCGACGCGCCCCGCGTCGGCCCAGCGGCGGGCGGTGTCGGGGCTGACGCCCAGGAGCCGGGCCGCCTGCCCGATCGTGTACGACTGCATGGGCCGTACCCTAACCGGCGCCCCGCCCCGCACGGCCGGGTGGACCAGCCGGGATGAGGAATCACCGCGCGCGTCCTAGGGTGCCAACCATGGCAGACAGCGCGGGGGACCGGGGCTCCGACGGGCACGACGCGCCCGATCCGCGACGGTGGCGGGCGCTCGCCGTCTGCCTGGTCGCCGGATTCATGACCCTCCTGGACGTCTCCATCGTCAACGTCGCGCTGCCCTCCATCAAGGAGGGGCTGCACACCCCGGAGTCCGACCTGCAATGGGTCCTGTCCGGTTACGCCCTGGCCTTCGGCCTGTTCCTGATCCCGGCCGGACGGCTCGGCGACGCACGCGGCCGGCGGGCCGTCTTCATGGCGGGGCTCACGCTCTTCACGCTGTCCTCCGCGGCCTGCGGCGCCGCCCAGTCCAGCCTCTGGCTGGTGATCGCCCGCCTGGTCCAGGGGCTGGCGGGCGGCATGGTCTCGCCGCAGATCTCCGCCCTCATCCAGCAGATGTTCCGGGGCCGGGAGCGCGGTCGCGCCTTCGGCATGTTCGGCACGGTGGTCGGCATCTCCACCGCCGTCGGCCCGCTGCTCGGCGGCCTGCTGATCCAGGCGGCCGGAGCGGACGAGGGCTGGCGCTGGGTGTTCTACGTGAACCTGCCCCTGGGGCTCGTCTGCCTCCTGCTGGCCCGCCGTCTGCTGCCCGACACCCCGTCCGCCGGCCGGGTCCGGCCGCGGGACCTCGACCCGCTCGGCGTGCTGCTGCTCGGCTCCGGGGTCCTGGCCCTGCTGCTGCCCTTCGTCCAGTCCCGCCAGTGGCCCGGCGACGAGAAGTGGCTGCTGCTCGTCCTGGCCGTGGCGCTGCTCGCCGCATTCGTCGGCTGGGAGTCCCGGTGCGGCCGGCGCGGCACCCAGCCGGTGGTGGACCTCCGGCTCTTCAGGGTGCGCTCGTACTGGCTGGGCTGTCTGCTCATCCTGCTGTACTTCGCCGGCTTCACCTCCATCTTCTTCATCACCACGCTCTACCTCCAGAGCGGCCTGCACTACACCGCCCTCCAGGCCGGTCTGGCGATCACCCCGTTCGCCCTGGGCTCCGCCATCGCCGCCGGTCCCGGCGGCAGGCTCGTCGGACGTTTCGGCCGCCCCCTCGTCGTCGTCGGACTGGCCTCCGTGGCCGTGGGCCTCGGGGCCACCGCGCTCGCCGTCCACCTCGTGCCCGGGCGGGGCGCCGGCTGGGCGATGGCCGCCCCGCTGCTCTTCGCCGGGCTGGGAAGCGGCCTGGTCATCGCGCCCAACCAGACCCTGACCCTCTCCGAGGTGCCGGTGGCCACCGCGGGCAGCGCCGGCGGCACCCTGCAGACCGGGCAGCGCGTCGGCTCCGCCATCGGGATCGCCGCCGTAGGTGCGGTGTTCTTCGCCCAGGTCGGCGGTGACGGCTGGTCCGACGCGTACGACCACGGGCTCATCGTCTCCGTGGCCTTCGTCGCCGGCGCCCTGCTCGTCGCGGTCGCCGACGTGGGCGGCGGCCGACGGGGCAGACGCCGTACACAGCACTCACCACCTCCCGCAGCCGCCTGATGAGGAGAACGCGATGAACGACTCCGCCGGCACCGACGGCAACAGCTCCTACGGACACAAGCCCTTCAAGCGCTCCCGCAGTCACTTCGCGGACCGCATCACCGCCGACGGCCGCGACGGCTGGCCCGTCGAAGCCGGCCGCTACCGGCTCGTCGCCAGCAGGGCCTGTCCCTGGGCCAGCCGCGCGCTGGTCTCCCGCAGGCTGCTCGGCCTGGAGGACGCCCTCTCGCTCGCCGTCGCCGACCCGCTGCAGGACGACCGCAGCTGGCGCTTCACGCTCGACCCGGGGGGCCGGGACCCGGTGCTCGGCATCCGCTACCTCAGCGAGGCGTACGACGCCCGCGAGCGCGACTACCCGGGCGGCGTCAGCGTCCCGGCGATCGTCGACGTACCCAGCGGCAAGCTGGTCACCAACGACTACCAGCAGATCACCCTGGACCTCGCCACCGAGTGGACCGCCCTGCACCGGCCCGGCGCGCCCGACCTCTACCCCGAGCCGCTGCGCGCCGAGATCGACGCGGTCATGGAGGGCATCTACCGGGACGTCAACAACGGGGTCTACCGGGCCGGGTTCGCGGACGGCCAGGACACCTACGAGGAGGCGTACGAGGCGCTGTTCCGCCGCCTGGAGGAGATGTCCGCGCGGCTCGCGGACCGGCGCTACCTCGTCGGCGACACGATCACCGAGGCCGACATCCGGTTCTTCACCACCCTGGTCCGCTTCGACGCCGTCTACCACGGCCACTTCAAGTGCAACCGCCGGAAACTCTCCGAGGACCCGGTGCTGTGGGCGTACGCCAGGGACCTCTACCAGACCCCCGGGTTCGGGGACACGGTCGACTTCCACCACATCAAGCAGCACTACTACCGGGTGCACACCGGCATCAACCCCACCGGCATCGTGCCCGCGGGCCCCGACCTCTCCGGCTGGCTGACCCCGCACCACCGCGAACAGCTCGGCGGACGCCCCTTCGGCGACGGCACCCCGCCCGGACCGGTGCCCAGGGGCGAGGGCGTGCCGCCCGGCGGCCGTCCGTAGGACGTCTTCCGGCCGGTGTGGCAGGGCCCTGTCGAGCCCGCGCCGCTCACGAGATATCTTGATGTCAAGCAATGTTGCAGACGTGGAGCGGAGCACAGGGTGACTGACTCGACCATCATCTATACACACACCGACGAGGCCCCGGCCCTGGCGACGTATTCGTTCCTGCCCGTGATCGAGGCGTACGCCTCCAAGGCCGGGGTCACCGTCGAGAGCCGGGACATCTCCCTCGCGGGCCGGATCATCGCCGGCTTCCCCGAGCGCCTCCGGGAGGACCAGCGCATCGACGACGCCCTCGCCGAGCTCGGCGAGCTGGCCACCACTCCGGGCGCCAACATCATCAAGCTGCCGAACATCTCGGCCTCCATCCCGCAGCTGAAGGCCGCGATCGCCGAGCTCCAGGCCCAGGGCTACGCCCTCCCGGACTACCCGGACGACCCGAAGACCGACGAGGACAAGGACGTCCGCGCCCGTTACGACAAGGTCAAGGGCAGCGCCGTCAACCCGGTCCTGCGCGAGGGCAACTCCGACCGCCGCGCCCCCGCGTCGGTCAAGAACTACGCCAAGACCCACCCGCACCGCATGGGCGCCTGGACCGCCGACTCGAAGACCAACGTCGCCACCATGGGCGTCGACGACTTCCGGTCCACCGAGAAGTCCGCGGTCATCGCCGAGCCCGGCACCCTGCGCATCGAGCTCGCCGGCGACGACGGCACCACCACCGTCCTGCGCGAGTCCGTCCCGGTCCTCGCGGGCGAGGTCGTGGACGCCTCCGTCATGCGCGTCGCCGCCCTGCGCGAGTTCATCACCGCCCAGATCGCCCGCGCCAAGGCCGAGGGCGTGCTCTTCTCCGTGCACCTCAAGGCCACGATGATGAAGGTCTCCGACCCGATCATCTTCGGCCACGTCGTACGCGCCTTCTTCCCGAAGACCTTCGCCGCGTACGGCGACGCGCTCGCCGCCGCCGGCCTGACCCCGAACGACGGTCTCGGCGGCATCCTCAAGGGCCTGGAGGCCCTGCCCGAGGGCGCGAAGATCAAGGAGTCCTTCGACGCCGAGCTCGCCGAGGGCCCCGCCCTCGCCATGGTCGACTCCGACAAGGGCATCACCAACCTGCACGTCCCCAGCGACGTCATCGTCGACGCCTCCATGCCGGCCATGATCCGCACCTCCGGCCACATGTGGGGCCCGGACGGCAACGAGGCCGACACCATCGCCGTGCTGCCGGACAGCAGCTACGCCGGTGTCTACCAGGTCGTCATCGACGACTGCCGCGCCAACGGCGCCTTCGACCCGGCCACGATGGGCTCCGTGCCCAACGTCGGCCTCATGGCGCAGAAGGCCGAGGAGTACGGCAGCCACGACAAGACCTTCGAGATCCCCGCCACCGGCACCGTGCGCGTCGTGGACGCCGCCGGCAACGCCGTGCTGGAGCAGGCCGTCGGCGCCGGCGACATCTTCCGCATGTGCCAGACCAAGGACCTGCCGATCCAGGACTGGGTCAAGCTGGCCGTCACCCGCGCCCGCGCCACCGGCAGCCCGGCCGTCTTCTGGCTCGACGCCGACCGCGCCCACGACGCGAAGCTCATCGAGAAGGTGAAGACCTACCTCGCCGAGCACGACACCGAGGGTCTGCAGATCGAGATCATGACCCCGAAGGAGGCCACCGCCTTCTCCCTGGAGCGCATCCGCCGCGGTGAGGACACCATCTCCGTCACCGGCAACGTGCTCCGCGACTACCTCACGGACCTCTTCCCGATCCTGGAGCTCGGAACCAGCGCGAAGATGCTCTCCGTCGTCCCGCTGATGAACGGCGGCGGCCTCTTCGAGACGGGCGCCGGCGGCTCCGCGCCCAAGCACGTCCAGCAGCTGGTCAAGGAGGACTACCTGCGCTGGGACAGCCTGGGCGAGTTCCTGGCCCTCGCCGTCAGCTTCGAGCACCTCGCGCAGACCACGGGCAACGCCCGCGCCCAGGTCCTCGCCGACACGCTGGACCGGGCCACGGCCACGTTCCTCAACGAGGACAAGTCGCCCTCCCGCCGCCTCGGTGGCATCGACAACCGCGGCAGCCACTTCTACCTGGCCCTGTACTGGGCCCAGGAGCTGGCGCAGCAGACCGCCGACGCCGAACTCGCCGCCGCGTTCGCCCCGCTCGCCAAGACGCTCTCCGAGCAGGAGCAGACGATCGTCGACGAGCTGATCGCGGTCCAGGGCAAGCCGGCCGACATCGGCGGCTACTACCAGCCCGACCCGGCCAAGGCCGCTGCCGTCATGCGTCCGTCCGCGACGTTCAACCAGGCGATCGCGAGCCTCGCCTGACCGACGGTCACCCGACGCCCCGGCCGGCCTCCGCCGCGCCGGGGCGCCGGTGTGTCCGGGGGAGGCCCCGAACCCCCCTGACGGGTGAATGTCGCGCCCCGGCGGGTGCCGGGCCGCGCGACGGACCCGCTTCGCTGGTTTGCTGCATCCGGTAACACGGATGCACAAGCGAAGGAGCGGCCCCGTGACGACGACGGGCACACCAGGTACGGCCGAGGACGAGGAGTCGTACTCCAACGAGCTGCCGGTACGCGGCAGGGAGCCCGGCAACGTCGTCATCAAATGGGCGACCACCACCGATCACAAGACGATCGGCACGCTCTACCTGGTCACCTCGTTCGCGTTCTTCCTCGGCGGCGGGCTGCTCGCCCTGTTCATGCGCGCCGAGCTGGCCCGGCCGGGCATGCAGATCATGTCGAACGAGCAGTTCAACCAGGCGTTCACGATGCACGGCACGATCATGCTGCTGATGTTCGCGACGCCGCTGTTCGCCGGCTTCGCGAACTGGATCATGCCGCTGCAGATCGGTGCGCCCGACGTGGCGTTCCCCCGGCTGAACATGCTGGCCTACTGGCTGTACCTGTTCGGCTCGCTCATCGCGGTGGCCGGCTTCCTCACCCCGAACGGCGCGGCCGACTTCGGCTGGTTCGCCTACACGCCGCTGACCGACTCGGTCCGGTCGCCCGGCGTCGGCGGTGACCTGTGGATCATGGGCCTGGCCTTCTCCGGGTTCGGCACGATCCTCGGTTCGGTCAACTTCATCACCACGATCGTATGCATGCGCGCGCCCGGCATGACGATGTTCCGGATGCCGATCTTCACCTGGAACGTGCTGCTGACCGGTGTGCTGGTGCTGCTGGCCTTCCCGGTCCTCGCCGCCGCACTCCTGGCCCTGGAGGCGGACCGCAAGTTCGGCGCGCTCATCTACGACCCGTCCAACGGCGGCGCGCTGCTGTGGCAGCACCTCTTCTGGTTCTTCGGCCATCCAGAGGTGTACATCATCGCCCTGCCGTTCTTCGGCATCGTCTCCGAGATCATCCCAGTCTTCAGCCGTAAGCCGATCTTCGGCTACATCGGTCTGATCGGTGCCACCATCGCCATCGCCGGCCTCTCGATCACGGTGTGGGCGCACCACATGTACGTCACCGGCGGGGTGCTGCTGCCCTTCTTCTCGTTCATGACGTTCCTCATCGCGGTGCCCACCGGGGTGAAGTTCTTCAACTGGATCGGCACCATGTGGAAGGGCTCGCTGTCCTTCGAGACGCCGATGCTCTGGTCGGTCGGCTTCCTCGTCACGTTCCTCTTCGGCGGTCTGACCGGGGTGATCCTGGCGTCCCCGCCGCTCGACTTCGAGGTCTCCGACTCGTACTTCGTGGTCGCCCACTTCCACTACGTCGTCTTCGGCACCGTGGTCTTCGCGATGTTCGCCGGGTTCCACTTCTGGTGGCCGAAGTTCACCGGCAAGATGCTGGACGAGCGGCTCGGCAAGATCACCTTCTGGACGCTGTTCGTGGGCTTCCACGGCACGTTCCTGGTGCAGCACTGGCTGGGCGCCAAGGGAATGCCCCGCCGGTACGCGGACTACCTCGCCGCGGACGGCTTCACCGCTCTGAACACCATCTCGACCCTCTCCTCGTTCCTGCTCGGCCTGTCGATGCTGCCCTTCCTCTACAACGTCTGGAAGACCGCCAAGTACGGCAAGCAGGTCATGGCCGACGACCCGTGGGGCTACGGCCGTTCGCTGGAGTGGGCGACCTCCTGCCCGCCGCCCCGGCACAACTTCGTCACCCTTCCCCGTATCCGCTCCGAATCCCCGGCCTTCGACCTGCACCACCCCGCCGTGCGCGAGCTGGAGGAGGCGGCCACCCGGCCGCACACCTCCGCGACGGTGGCGCCGGGGGACAAGCAGGCGTGAGCGGCGAGGAGAGGCGGGCGCCGGCCGACCCGGACGCCGAGAGCGTCCGGGGACTGGCCCAGATGGAGGGCTACCTGCTGTGGAACGCGGAGGTCGAGCAGGCGCGCCGGCTCGCCCGCCGCTTCACCGACCAGCTGCCCTGGCTCACCACCGCCCAGCGCGAGGACGTGGAGCGGGTCTACACCGCGGAGCGGACCGCCGACTCCCGGGTGGTGCTGGCACGGATCTCCGCCCGCGCCCTGCAACTGCGCGGCGAGTACACCGAGCGCTACCGCAGGCTGCGCGCCCGCTGTGTCGCCGCCGCCGTGGTCTGCGCGGGCGCGGCGGGCGGCGCCTGCGGTGTGCTCACCTACCTGGCCAGGTGACCCGGTCCGGTCGTCCGTTCTGCCTTCCCAGCAGGCGCGCTCGCCCGCCGGTCGTGAAGATGAGAGGTGACGGGCGCGTGTGACGGGGCAGGCGAACGGACGACCGTGCAGACCCCCAGAAGGGACGATCACTGTGGCACGACCCAGGATTCTCGTAGTCGGAGCCGGTTTCGCCGGGGTCGAGTGCGTACGCCGTCTGGAGCGGGGGCTGCGGCCCGGTGAAGCGGACGTCGCGCTCGTCGCCCCGTTCTCGTACCAGCTCTACCTGCCCCTGCTGCCCCAGGTGGCGTCCGGGGTGCTGACCCCGCAGTCCGTCGCGCTCTCGCTGCGCCGCAGCAGCCGCCACCGCACCCGGATCATTCCCGGCGGGGCCATCGGCGTGGACCCCGAGGCGAAGGTGTGCGTGATCCGCAAGATCACCGACGAGATCGTCAACGAACGGTACGACCACCTCGTCCTCAGCCCCGGCAGCGTCACCCGGACCTTCGACATCCCCGGGCTCCTCGACCACGCCCGCGGCATGAAGACGCTGGCCGAGGCCGCCTACGTGCGCGATCACGTCATCGCGCAGCTCGACCTCGCGGACGCCAGCGACGACGAGGAGGAGCGGGCCTCCCGGCTCCAGTTCGTCGTGGTCGGCGGCGGATACGCCGGCACCGAGACCGCGGCCTGCCTGCAGCGCCTCACCACCAACGCGCTGCGGCACTACCCCCGGCTCGACCCGAAGCTCGTCAAGTGGCACCTGATCGACATCGCCCCCAAGCTCATGCCCGAGCTCGGCGACAAGCTGGGCGCCAGCGCCCTCAAGGTGCTGCGCGACCGGGGCATCGAGGTGTCGCTCGGCGTGTCCGTCGCCGAGGCCGGGCCGGACACCGTCACGTTCACCGACGGCCGGGTGCTGCCCTGCCGGACGCTGATCTGGACCGCCGGGGTCGCCGCCAGCCCGCTGGCCGGCACCTTCGACGCGGAGACCGTGAAGGGCCGGCTCGCCGTCACGCCCGAGATGACGCTGCCCGGCCACGACGGCATCTTCGCGCTCGGTGACGTGGCCGCCGTGCCCGACCTGGCCAAGGGCGACGGCGCGGTCTGCCCGCCCACCGCCCAGCACGCGCTGCGCCAGGGCCGCAAACTCGCCGACAACCTCCTGGCGAAGCTGCGCAACCAGCCGCTTCAGCCGTACGTCCACAAGGACCTCGGGCTCGTCGTGGACCTGGGCGGCAAGGACGCCGTGTCCAAGCCGCTGGGCATCGAGATGCACGGCATCGCCGCCCAGGCCGTGGCCCGCGGCTACCACTGGTCGGCGCTGCGCACCAACGCGGCCAAGGCCCGCGTCATGGCCAACTGGCTGATCAACGCCGCGGCCGGCGACGACTTCGTCCGCACGGGCTTCCAGATGCGCAAGCCGGCGACGCTGCGGGACTTTGAATACACCGACAGCTACCTCACCCCGGAACAGGTCCGGAAGCACACCGCCGCCCTGCACACCCGGATGTGACCGGGCGCGCCGGGCGGCGGACGCTCAGACCGCCGGGCCGGACCCGCGGAACGCGGCGAGGATCTCCTCGGCGGCCAGCGTCGCCGGAAGCGTCCCCTCCCGCACCCGGCGTTCCAGGTCCGGCGCCACCGCCCGCACACCGGCGTGGCCGCGCAGGCTCTCCAGGAGTTCGTCGCGCACCATCGTCCAGGCCCAGTCCACCTGCTGGTCACTGCGCTTGGCCGCGAGCCGGCCGGTCGACTCCAGCAGCGCCCGGTGCTGTTCCAGCCGCTCCCACAGCGTGTCGAGACCGGTCGACTCGCGCGCGCTGCACGTCAGCACCGGCGGCGTCCACGCCGCGTCCGCCGGGTGCATCAGCCGCAGCGCGCCCGCCAGCTCGCGGGCCGCGGCCTTCGCGTCGCGTTCGTGCGGGCCGTCCGCCTTGTTGACGGCGATGGCGTCCGCGAGCTCCAGGACGCCCTTCTTGATGCCCTGCAACTGGTCGCCGGTGCGCGCCAGGGTCAGCAGCAGGAACGTGTCGACCATGTTGGCGACCGCGGTCTCCGACTGGCCGACGCCGACGGTCTCCACCAGCACCACGTCGTAGCCCGCCGCCTCCAGCACCACGACGGACTCGCGCGTCGCCCTCGCCACCCCGCCCAGCGTGCCGGCGCTGGGGGAGGGGCGCACGAACGCGTTCGGGTCCACCGCCAGGCGCTCCATCCGGGTCTTGTCGCCCAGGATGGAGCCGCCCGTCCGGCTGGACGACGGGTCGACCGCCACCACGGCGACCCGGTGCCCGAGCCCGGTGAGCATGGTGCCGAGCGCGTCGATGAACGTCGACTTGCCGACTCCGGGCACCCCGCTGACGCCGACGCGCCGGGCGTGGCCCGAGTGCGGCAGCAGCCGGCGCAGCAGCTCCTGGGCGAGCGCCCGGTGGTCGGGGCGGGTGGACTCGACGAGGGTGATGGCACGCGCGATGTGCGCGCGCCTCCCGTCGAGCACCCCCTTCACATAACTGTCGAGATCGATCCTCGGGGCCATCGCTCAGCGGCTCACAGCTCGTGGCCGAGCGACGACCCGAGCCGCGTCACCAGATCGTGGGCCGCCTCCGGGATCACCGTTCCGGGCGGGAACACGGCCGCGGCGCCCGCCGCCAGGAGCGCGTCGACGTCCTGCGGCGGGATCACCCCGCCCACCACGATCATGATGTCCTCGCGCCCCTCGGCGGCCAGCTCCTCGCGGAGCGCCGGGACGAGGGTGAGGTGGCCGGCGGCCAGTGACGAGACGCCCACGATGTGCACGTCCGCCTCGACCGCCTGCCGGGCGACCTCGCCCGGAGTCTGGAAGAGCGGGCCGACGTCCACGTCGAAGCCCAGGTCGGCGAAGGCGGTCGCGATCACCTTCTGGCCCCGGTCGTGCCCGTCCTGGCCCATCTTGGCGACCAGGATGCGCGGACGCCGTCCCTCGGCCTCCTCGAACGCGTCGACCAGTGCCCGGGTGCGGTCCACGGACGGCGACTCCCCTGCCTCGTTGCGGTACACGCCGGAGATCGTACGGATCTGGCCCGCGTGCCGGCCGTAGACCTTCTCCAGGGCGTCGGAGATCTCGCCCACGGTCGCCATCGCGCGGGCCGCGTCCACGGCCAGGGCGAGGAGGTTGCCGTCCAGGCCGGGGCCCGGGTCGCGCCCGGCGGCCGTGGTGAGCGCGAGCAGGGCGTCCTGGCAGGCCCGCTCGTCGCGCTCCTCGCGCAGCCGGCGCAGCTTGTCGATCTGCTGGGCGCGTACCGAGGAGTTGTCCACCTTGAGCACATCGATCTGCTCGTCGGTCGCGACCCGGTACTTGTTGACCCCGATGACGGGCTGGCGGCCGGAGTCGATGCGGGCCTGGGTGCGGGCGGCGGCCTCCTCGATGCGGAGCTTGGGGATGCCGGCGTCGATGGCCTTGGCCATGCCGCCCGCGGCCTCGACCTCCTCGATGTGCTGCCACGCCCGCCGCGCCAGGTCGTACGTCAGCCTCTCGACGTACGCGCTGCCGCCCCACGGGTCGATGACCCGCCCGGTGCCGGACTCCTGCTGGAGCAGCAGCTGGGTGTTGCGGGCGATGCGCGCGGAGAAGTCGGTGGGCAGCGCCAGCGCCTCGTCCAGCGCGTTGGTGTGCAGGGACTGGGTGTGCCCCTGGGTCGCGGCCATCGCCTCGACACAGGTGCGTGTGACGTTGTTGAAGACGTCCTGGGCGGTCAGTGACCAGCCGGAGGTCTGCGAGTGGGTGCGCAGGGAGAGCGACTTGGCGTTCTTCGGGTCGAACTGCCGCACCAGCTTGGCCCACAGCAGCCGGGCGGCGCGCAGCTTCGCGACCTCCATGAAGAAGTTCATGCCGATCGCCCAGAAGAACGACAGCCGGGGAGCGAAGGCGTCGACGTCGAGCCCCGCGTTCTGTCCGGCGCGCAGGTATTCGACCCCGTCGGCCAGGGTGTACGCCAGCTCCAGATCGGCCGTCGCCCCGGCCTCCTGGATGTGGTAGCCGGAGATCGAGATCGAGTTGTAGCGCGGCATCTTCAGCGAGGTGTACGAGAAGATGTCGGAGATGATCCGCATCGAGGGCCTGGGCGGATAGATGTAGGTGTTGCGGACCATGAACTCCTTCAGAATGTCGTTCTGAATGGTCCCGGCCAGCTTCTCGGGCGGTACGCCCTGTTCCTCGGCGGCCACGATGTACAGCGCGAGGACCGGCAGCACGGCGCCGTTCATCGTCATCGACACCGACATCCGGTCCAGCGGGATGCCGTCGAAGAGCTGACGCATGTCGTAGATCGAGTCGATCGCCACACCCGCCATGCCGACGTCGCCCGTGACCCGGGGGTGGTCGCTGTCGTAACCGCGGTGCGTCGGCAGGTCGAAGGCGACCGACAGGCCCTTCTGCCCGGCCGCCAGATTCCGCCGGTAGAAGGCGTTGGACTCCTCGGCGGTCGAGAAGCCCGCGTACTGGCGGATCGTCCAGGGCTGGTTGACGTACATCGTCGGGTACGGGCCGCGCAGATACGGCGCGATGCCCGGATACGTCCCGAGGAAGTCCAGGCCCTCCAGGTCACGCCCGGTGTACAGCGGCTTGACGCCGATGCCCTCCGGGGTCTCCCACAGCAGGTCGCCGGCCGAGCTGCCGGAGGACTCCTTGACCGCGGAGCGCCACTGGTCCTCGGTCACCTCGGGAGCGCCGTCCGGCCCGAGCCCGATGTCGGAGAAATCGGGGATACGCATTACGCCACACCCATCCGGTCGAGAAGGGAAGAGAGCACGGACACCGCGTCGCAGCCGGCGAAGACGTACTCGTCGACACCGTCGTACGCGCCGGGCCGCCCCGCCAGGTACACGCGCCGCGCGCCCGCCGCGACCAGCGCCGCGGCGACCTCCTCCGCCTGTTCGGCGTAGAGCGCGTCGCTGGAGCACAGACACGCCACGTCCGCGCCCGAGGCGGCGAACGCCCCGGCCACCGACGACGCGTCCACCCGGACCGGCTCGTGCACCGGCTCGACGCCGCCCGCCTGGAACAGGTTCGCGGCGAAGGAGACCCGCGCGGTGTGCACCGCCGCCGGGCCCAGTGCGGCGATGAAGACGCGCGGCCTGCCGCCGGTCGCCGCGAGATGGGCGTCCGAGCGGACCCGCAGCGCCTCGAACGCCTCGTCGCGCCGGACGACCGGAAGGCCGCCCCGGGCCGGGGCCGCCGGGTGCGGCTCGCGCTCCACCGGGCGCTCGGCCAGCAGCGGGAACTCGCTCACCCCGGTCACCGGCTCCTTGCGCCGCGCCAGGTCCTTGCCGCGCTCCGCCCAGGTCGCCGCGATCCGCTCCTCGATCAGCCCCGAGCCCAGCGCGGCGGCCTGGCCGCCCGCCCGCTCGATCTCCTGGAAGAACGACCAGGCCGCTTCCGCGAGTTCGTCGGTGAGCCGCTCCACGTACCAGGAACCGCCCGCCGGGTCGATCACCCGCGCCAGGTGCGACTCCTCCAGCAGGATCGTGGAGGTGTTGCGGGCGATGCGCCGGGCGAACGCGTCGGGCAGGCCCAGCGCGTGGTCGAACGGCAGCACGGTCACCGCGTCGGCCCCGCCGACGCCCGCGCCGAAGGCGGCGAGGGTGGTCCGCAGCATGTTCACCCACGGATCGCGCCGCGTCATCATGACCGGCGACGTCACCGCGTGCTGCCGCTGCGCCCCGGCGTCCGGGGCCCCGCAGACCTCGGCGACCCGCGCCCACAGCCGGCGCGCCGCCCGCATCTTCGCGATGGTCAGGAACTGGTCGGCGGTGGCCGCGTACCGGAACTCCAACTGCCCGCACGCCGCGTCGACGCCGAGCCCGGCCCCGGTCAGCGCCCGCAGATAGGCGACGCCCGTGGCCAGTGAGGCGCCCAGCTCCTGGGCCGCCGAGCCGCCCGCCTCGTGATACGGCATCGCGTCCACGACGACCGCGCGCAGCCCGGGATACTCCGCCGCGCACCGCCGCGCCCAGCGGACGGCCTCCGCCGGATCGGGCTCGGTGCCCTCGCGCGCGGCGCGCCCCAGCGGATCGGCGCCGAGGTTGCCCCGTACCTGCCCGGCCGGGACACCGCGCTCCGTGTGCAGCCGGAGCAACTCGGCCGCCGCGGCGTCCAGTTCCCCGCCCGCGTCCAGGACGACGGGCGCCAGGTCGAGCAGGACGCCGTCGAGTGCCCGCTCCAGACCGGAGACCGGCACACCTGCGGTGCCCCCGACGGCCAGCCACAGCGAGGTGACGCCGTTCTCCAGGTCCGCGAGCACGGCCTCGTTGAGCACGGCGGGATCGGTGAACGCGTGCCGCTGCCGTACGCCCCAGCCGCCCGCGGTGCTCCCCGCCGGCCTGCTGCCGCGGGTGTACGGGGCGAAGCCGGGGAGACCGGCGTCGGGCGCGTCGTCGCGCGAGGTGTAGAGGGGCCGGGTGATGAGCCCGTCCTCCACCGTGGTGGACAGTGCTTCCTCGGCGGCCGGTCCCGACAGGTCCTTGCCCGACTTGCGCAGCACACCTTCGACGAGGCTTTGCCACTGCTCGTGGGCGGGGTCAGGGAATCCGGCGGCCAGCGGAAGCTCGTCAGCAGGCTGGACCGTCATGGCCCAGATGCTAGGACAGCTCCCGGGGGAGGAGCAGTGCGTCGGCCTGTGACCTTGCCCTCCCCCAGCGCACTTGATCCTTTACGCACTGTCGCGTAACCGAAAGTCCGCTACGCGGGCTTTTGTCCTGGTGCGGCGGGGAATGCCCGAAGTTATGCTGCTGCCAATCCATTCATGCGGAGAGGACGCGCCGTGACCGTGGGACCTGTGGAATACCTCGTCGTCGCCTTCCCCGGCAGCCGGTTCACCGGCGCCATCGCGCCCGCGCTGGCCGACGCGGTCGCGTCGAAGGCCGTGCGCATCCTGGACCTGACCTTCGTTCAGAGGGCCGAGGACGGCACCATCCAGGCCGTCGAGCTGGACGATCTGGACCCCGACGACCTGGTCTCGTTCGAGCCGGTCGAGGGCGAGGTCAGCGGCATGCTGAACAGCGAGGACATCCGGATGCTCGGCGAGCGCGTGCCGCCGGGCAGCTCCGCCGCGCTCATCGTGTGGGAGGACCTCTGGGCGGTTCCGCTGGCCGAGGCCGTTCGCGCCTCGGGCGGCCAGGTCATCGCCCACGAACGGATTCCCGCCGAGGTCGCGGAGGCCGCCGCCTCCGCCGCCGGCCACGGCAGCTGACGCCCGCACCGGAAGGGGAACACGCCATGCCGATCTTCCGAGGACCCGGAATGAACCGCCGCGGACCCGGCCTCATCGGGGCCGCCGCCCGTACGGCCGTCATCGCCGGCACCGCGTCCGCCGTCACCGGGCGGGTCCAGCAGCACCAGCAGACCAGGTTCGCCCAGCAGGAGGCGGAGCAGTACGCCGCCCAGCAGCCGGTGGCGCCCGCCCCGCAGCCCGTCGCACCGCCGCCGGCGCCCGGCGGGGACGTGGTCGGGCAGCTGGAGCGGCTGGCCGCGCTGAAGCAGCAGGGCATCCTGACCGACGCCGAGTTCGAGGCGCAGAAGGCCCGGCTGCTGGCCGGGTGAGCACGGGGTCGCGGGGCGCCCGCCCCGTGGCCCTCCTCCCGCCTGCCCGCATGACGGCGGAAGGCGGCCGGAGACCGCCGCGACGGCACGCACGGACCCGCTCCGCGGCTTCCGGCTGCCCGCGCGGCGCGGCCGGTGGTCCCCGGAGTTTCCCGGAGTTCTGCTCCCTCGATGTGACGACACCACGCGACTTCTGATCCGGCCAGGCCGAAACCATTTCGGATGCGCGCCGGGAAAAGAGGAGATCCATCGTGCAAACCGTCAGGGCCGTCCCGACCGTTTCCGCCCTCAATCTGCGCGATCTCGGCGGCATCACGCTGGGCCCGGGCCGGCAGGTCCGGCCGGGCGTGGTGCTGCGCTCCGGCCGGCTCGGCGGTCTCGACCCGGTGGACGCCGCGGCCGTGGCCGCCCTGGGCGTCCGTACGGTCGTCGACCTGCGGACCGCCGACGAGCGGGGCTCGGCCCCCGACTCCCTGCCGCCCGGTGCCCGGCTCTTCGTCGCCGACGTGCTGGGCGACAATCCGGGGGTGACGCCCGCCCGGTTCCGCGCGCTGCTCGCCGACCCGGTCGAGGCCGAACGGCTGCTGGGCAACGGCAAGGCCGAGGAAGCGGTCGCCCAGTCGTACCGGCAGCTGGTGCTCTCGCCGGGAGCCGCGGCGGCGTACCGGGCCTTCGTCGACACGGCCGCCGACCCCGCCGCGCGGCCGGTGCTCTTCCACTGCGCCACCGGCAAGGACCGGGCCGGCTGGGGGGCCGCCCTGCTGCTCCTGATCCTCGGCGCCTCGCGCGATGTGGTGCGGCAGGAGTTCCTGGCGGTCAACCCGGTCCTGCGGGTCGTCGGACGCCCGTACGTGCAGGGCTTCCTCGACGCCGGCGGCGACCCCGAGATCGCCTCGGCGATCACCGAGGTCCGGCCCCGCTACCTCGACACGGCCCTGGCCGCCATGGACGAGCGCTGGGGCGGTCTGGACGGTTACGTACGCGACTGCCTGCGCGTTCCCGGCCCCACGCTGCGGCGGCTGCGCAGCGAACTGGTGGTCTACACCGACTCGTAGGCCCGCCGCGCCCTCCCCGGACAGCCTGCTGCCCCGGCCCGCGTCCGCGGTGCCGGGGCAGCCGGCTGTCCGGAGCTTCGTGTCAGACCTTCAGGAGGCGTTCGGTCAGGTCGCGGTAGTGCTGGAGGGTGATCCGCAGCTCCTCCGTCCGCGCCCCGGGGTCGCCGCCGTCCCGCTCGCCGACGTGGAGGGCGCTGCGACGCTCCTTGAGCGCGTCCGTGAGGCCGGCGACCACGGCGTCGAACGTGGACTCGGCCTCCTCCACCGCCCGGTGCGGGCTCTCCACGAAGTCGGTGACCGCCTGGTGCAGCCGGTGGGCCAGCCTGTCCTGGTCGCCGGCCGGGAGGAGGCCGGCGCCGTCCCGCGAGGTGTGCGCCCGGCCGTCGCGGCCGGGGACGAGCTGTCGCGTCGTATCGTCCGTGTGCTTGTGCCCGAGGTCCTTCTCGGCCAGCGGGACCGGCGAGACGGCCGGGGGAGCGGGGGGCGCGGTCCGGGGCGGGCGGGCCGAGCCGTCGTCGGAGAAGTACGGGGACGCGCCGCCGGCGGCCCGGTCGCCGGTGTCGGGGCGGCTCGTGGGCGCGGCCGTGGGCCGCGGGGTCGGGTCCGTGTCCTTGGTCATGCCGTGCCACTTCCTTCCGCGTGCTGCTTGTCCCGGCGGGCCGGGCGGTCCGTGCCGTTCGATACGAGGACGTCGAAGAGGCCCCGGGCCTCGACCAGCGCCGTCCGCAGCCGCTCCGTGTCGCCCTCGCCGCTCTTCGCGGCGTGCACGCGCCGGTAGCCGTGGACGTGGTGGGCGTGGTGGACGGAGAGCGCGTCGCTCTGCTCGTCGAAGTCCTCGCCGTCGGGGAAGCCGAGATCCCGGGCCAGCTCCGCGAGGAGCGTGTCGGCCTCGGCCACCGCCTGCCGCGGCGCGTCGACGAACCGGTCCTGGACCCGCGCCCAGCGGGCGAGGTACCGCTCCCGCTCCTCGGGCGTCAGCGCACGCTCGTCCAGCGAGCCGTGCCGCTTCAGCCGTTCGTTCAGTTCGTGTTCGGCGGCCTTCGTGTCGCCGTCGTGCCGGGCCACGGCACGGTCGTACTCGGGTCCGAAACGCCGCCGCAGTCCGTGGCCGCCGTTCTTCCGGCCGAAGACGAGGAACGCTCCGGCGGCCACCACCACGACGACCGCGAGGATGATCACGAGGGTCGTCATCGTCACCACCCCCGGCGGTAGTCGGTCCGCAGGTCGCTGTGTTCCACTCCCACCACCCCTTCGGGTCCGTTGCCCGGCTCCGTTCCGGCCGGGCGTGACGCTCGTGTACCCCCGCGAACGCGTTCGAGACGCGGTGATTGCACGGTCTGCCGCTCAACAGGCGCCCCCGGGCGCCTCGGTAGGGTGGAAGGCGCCGCAGCAGGCGTACTCCGAGAGGGGATCACGGTGACCGAGCGCAAACCCGCGGGTGTCAGCTTCGAATCATGGGTGGACCAGCAGATCCGGGAGTCCGAACTCCGGGGCGACGTCTCCCGGCTGCCCGGGTTCGGCAAGCCGATCGAAGCGCTGAGCGCCCCGTACGACGAGGCCTGGTGGATCAAGTCGAAGATGCGGCGCGAAGGGGTGTCGGTGCTCCCGCCGGCGCTGGCGCTGCGCAAGGAGGCCGAGGACGTCGTCGCCGGACTGCCGGAGATCCGGACCGAGGCCGAGGTGCGCCGGGTGCTGACCGAGGTGAACGACAAGATCCGCGAGGCCGTCCGCAGGCCCCCGCCGGGCCCGCTGCTCAACCTGCGCCCGTTCGACGTGGACGCCCTGGTGGCGCAGTGGCGCACCGGGCGCGCCGCCTCCTGAAGGGCCGGGGCCGCAAGGGGCCGGGGCCGCTTCCCGGAGGGGATGCGTAATACTCGCCGCATGAGATCAAGCGTTACGCCGCCGGGCCGTCGGCTGCCCGGCGGCCCGGTCCGCGTCAGGCGGGCGACCGCGCGCGACGCCAAGCGCCTCACCCGGCTCGTCCGGGCCTCGCGCGCCTACGAGGGCCCCTACGCGCCGATGGTCGCCGGGTACCGGGTGGGTCCCGACTACATCGAGGCCCATGAGGTCTTCGTGGCCGTCCGGGAGGCGACGGACCGCGTGCTCGGCTTCTACGCGCTCGTCCTGGACCCGCCGGAGCTGGACCTGCTCTTCGTCGCGGACGACGCCCAGGGCTCCGGCACCGGGCGGCTGCTGATCGGCCACCTGCGGGCGGAGGCGGACGCGCGGGGGCTGCCCGGCGTCCGCGTCGTCTCGCATCCCCCGGCGGAGGGCTTCTACCTGAGCATGGGCGCCGAGCGCACCGGCACCGTACGGGCCGCGCCCCCGGCGGTGATGTGGGACAGGCCCGAACTCCTGCTGCCGGTCGCCTGAGGCGCGCCCCTCAGCCGTCCGACGCGCGGTGGACGTCCGTGACGGTGAAGAGCCCGCCGTCCGGGTCCAGGAGCGTCGCCTCCCGGCCCTCCGGCTGCGACAGCTCCTCCACCAGGGAGCCCCCGTGCTCGCGGGCCCGCTCCACGGCGAGCGTCACGTCGTCCACCGGGAAGTTGACCTGCCAGTGCGGGCGGATCAGCGGATCGGGAGCCGCCTCGACCGCGCCGGAGCTGATCCGGGCCAGCTGGCGGCCCCCGCACTGGACGATCACCTCGTCCTTCGCGTACGACACCTCGCAGGCCCCCGGCTGCCCGCTCGCCCAGTCCAGCACCTCGCCGTAGAAGATCGCGGCGTCGAAGGCGCTCCGGGTGCGCAGCCGCAGCCAGGCGTGCGCGTGGTCGTCCGGTGCGGGCGGCGACGTCGCCGGCGCGGTCCGCTCCCAGATGCCGAATCCGGCGCCGTCCCGGTCGGCGGCGAGCGCGCCGCGGCCCTTGCCGAGCGTCAGCGGTCCCACCGCCATCGTGCCGCTGCGCTCGCGGATGCGGGAGGCGGCCACATCGGCGTCACGGACGGCGAAGTAGGGCGTCCAGGCCACCGCGACGCGGAAGGCGGTGGCCACGGCCCCGATGCCGGCGACCGGGACGTCGCCCCGGCGGGCCACCGAGAAGTCGTCACCGAGCCTGCCCGGACGGAAGCTCCAGCCCATCACCGGGCCGTAGAACCGCTGGGCGGACTCCAGATCGCGGGTCATCAGATTGACCCAGCAGGGAGCGGCGGACCCGGTCAGGGCCGCCCGCGCGGGCGGCGTGCCGGGGGTGCTTGGGGTCATGGTGCCACTGCCTTCGTGGAGGGTGCGGCAGATGTGCCGACGGGCTTCGGGACCGTCACCAAGCCTTGCCGGGAGCGGCCGCTCCCGCAAACGCGGCACCGCCCAGCACCCCCGGGCGGGGCCGGTCAGTCGCGCTTGTCGTCGTCCTCGTGGCGGATCGGCTCGTTGCCGTGCTCACCGAGCTCGTACGGCGACAGGCCGCGCCCGTCCGCCGGGAAGCGGTCGTCGCCGTGGACGTCCGGCTTCTCCTCGTGGGTGCGGTGGCCGGGGCCGACCGGCTGCTCGTCCGGCCGGGGCGGGGGCAGCTCCTGGTCGTGCCGTCGCTTGCCCAGCAGGAAAGCGCCGATCAGCATGAGCACCAGGAGCACGCCGATCACGCCCAGCACGACGCCCGTCGCGCCGCGTCCGTCCGCGAGGGTGACCGCCAGGGAATTCAGGGCTCCATCCGAAACATCCATGCTTGCCGGATACCCCAGGACACAGGCGTCACTCGGGGCAGCGATCGAATTCATGTTTTAAGTGGATAAGGGCGCCGAAAACGTTTCGGGCGGTGTGAGCACCGGCCGCGCCGGGCACGCGGGGGATTCCGGGCCGCTCCTGTCGCAGCCGACCGTGCGCGGGGTGAGCCTGGAGAGGACGGCAATGCCCCTTCGGAAGGAGCCGCGGTGAACAGCGCACAGGACAAGCGACAGGCCACGCAGGACCACCACGACCAGGAGGTGTCGGTCGTCCTCAGCGAGTGCCCCGAGGACGACGCGCGCACCGTCTTCGACGTGCTGAGGGCCGCCTTCACCACCGACCGCTCCTCGGCCGACGTACCCCATGAGACCGCGGGCAAGCGGCCCACGGCGTGGTCCGCGACCGTCGACGTGTCCGAGGCCCGGGTGGTCTCGGGGGCCGTGACGCTCGGCGCCCCCGTCACGCTCGACGCGCAGGGCGGCTATCACGCCGTCGACCGGCTCCGGGGCGGGCTGGCCGACGCCTTCGCCGTCCGGGTGGTGGGCACGGTCTCGGGCGACCAGGAGGAAGAGGTGCGGCTGCGCCTGGAGAACAAGTAGGCCGACTGCCCCATGCGGGGCCGCCGCGAGGGTCCGAGGCGGCCCTCGCATCTGGTAGAAATCGGACAAAAGTGACTTCGTCGAAAGGTGTCGCGCGTGGACCCGACCAGTTCGTGGGAGGGCGGCGCCGCCGAACCGCCGGCGCCCGGCGACCTCCCCTCCGCCACCCTGACCCTGCACATCAACGGCACCGAGCGCACCCTCACCCTCGACCACCGCACCACCCTCCTGGACGCCCTGCGCCACCACCTGGACCTCACCGGGGCGAAGAAGGGCTGCGACCACGGCCAGTGCGGCGCCTGCACCGTCCTCGTGGACGGCCGCCGCGCCAACAGCTGCCTGCTGCTGGCCGTCGCCCACGACGGGGCGCGCGTCACCACGGTCGAGGGCCTGGCGGACGGCGACCGGCTGCACCCGCTCCAGGAGGCGTTCCTGGAGCGGGACGCGTTCCAGTGCGGCTACTGCACACCGGGCCAGCTCTGCTCCGCCGCCGGCGTACTCGCCGAGGCCGGCCAGGGCCACCCCTCGCACGTCACCCCGCACGACGCGCCCGTCGCCGCACCAACCCGGCTCGACCCGCAGGAGATCCGGGAACGGATGAGCGGCAACCTCTGCCGGTGCGGCGCCTACCCGCGCATCGTCGAGGCCATCGAGGACGTGGCGTCGTGAAACCCTTCGCCTACCTGCGCGCCGAGACCGTCACCGACGCGGTACGCGCCTGCGCCGCCCACCCGGGCGCCAAGTTCCTCGGCGGCGGCACCAACCTGGTCGACCTGATGAAGCTCGGGGTGGAGACCCCCGGCATGCTGGTCGACGTCAGCCGGCTGCCGCTCGACCAGGTCACGGACACCGCCGACGGGGGCCTGCGCATCGGCGCCACCGTGCGCAACAGCGACCTGGCCGCCCACCCCGCCGTACGGACCCGCTACCCGGCCCTGTCGCAGGCGCTGCTGGCCGGCGCGTCCGGGCAGCTGCGCAACATCGCGACCACCGGCGGCAACCTCCTCCAGCGCACCCGCTGCCCCTACTTCCAGGACACCTCCAAGCCCTGCAACAAACGCGAACCCGGCACCGGCTGCCCCGCCATCGAGGGCAACCACCGCGACCTCGCCGTCATCGGGCACTCCGAGGAGTGCGTCGCCACCCACCCCTCCGACATGGCCGTGGCCCTCGCCGCGCTCGACGCGGACGTGGTGCTGCACGGGCCGGAGGGCGAACGGACCGTCGCGGTGACCGGCTTCCACCGGCTGCCCGGCGACAACCCCGACGCCGACACGGTCGTCCGGCCCGGCGAGCTGGTCACCGAGGTGCTGCTGCCGCCCCTGGCCGACGGCACGGTCTGCCTCTACCGCAAGGCCCGCGACCGCGCGTCCTACGCCTTCGCCCTGGCCTCCGTCGCCGCCGTCCTGCGCGTACGCGACGGGCGCGTCGAGCACGCGGCCCTGGCGTTCGGCGGACTCGCCCACCGCCCCTGGCGGGCCCGCGCCGCCGAGGAGATCCTGCGCGGCGCACCCGCCACCGACGCGACCTTCCTCCGGGCCGCCGACGCCGAGCTGGCCGGCGCCCGCCCCCTGCGCGACAACGCGTTCAAGGTCCGCCTCGCCCGGCACCTGGCCGTCGACGCCCTCGCCGAACTCACCGCCCGCACCTGAAGAGCCGAGGATCCAGCCATGAGCCAAGCCCCCCAGCCGCTCGGCGCGCCCGCCGTCCGCCGCGAGGGCCGCGCCAAGGTGACCGGCGCCGCGCGCTACGCCGCCGAACGCGGCCTGCCCGGCTGCCTGTACGCCTGGCCGGTCCCCGCCTCCGTGCCCACCGGCCGGGTCACCGCCGTCCGCACCGTCGACGCCCTCGCCCACCCCGGCGTCCACTCCGTGCTCACCCACGACAACGCCCCGCGCCTGGCCGAGCCGGACGACCCGATCCTCGCCGTCCTCCAGGACGACCGGGTGCCCCACCGCGGCTGGCCCGTCGCGCTCGTCGTCGCCGACAGCCTCGCGAGCGCCCGGGCCGGAGCCGCCGCCCTCCACATCACGTACGAGACCACCCCGCACGACGTCCTGCTCACCGAGGACCACCCCGGCCTCTACACCCCGGAACAGGCCAATGGCGGCTACCCCGCCGTCCGGGAACGCGGTGACTTCGACCGGGCCTTCGAGGCGTCACCGGTACGCGTCGACGTCACGTACACCCTGGAGCCGCTGCACAACCACCCCATGGAGCCGCACGCCACGACCGCGCACTGGTCGCCCGCCGGCCACCTCACCGTGTACGACTCCAGCCAGGGCGCCACCAAGGTCCGCGACAGCCTCGCCGCCGCCTTCGGGATCGGGACCGACCGGGTCACCGCCGTCTCCGAGCACGTCGGCGGCGGCTTCGGCTCCAAGGGCACCCCGCGCCCGCAGGCGGTGCTCGCCGCGATGGCCGCCCTGCACACCGGCCACCCCGTCGAACTCGCCCTGCCCAGGCGGCAGATGCCCGCGCTCGTCGGCCACCGGGCGCCCACCGTGCAGCGCGTCAGGCTCGGCGCCGGCACCGACGGCACGCTCACCTCGGTCGCCCAGGAGATCATCACCCACACCTCCAGGGTCAAGGAGTTCGTGGAGCAGGCGGCCGTCCCCGCCCGCGTCATGTACGGCTCACCGCACAGCCGCACCGCGCACCGGGTCACCGCCCTCGACGTGCCCACCCCGTCGTGGATGCGCGCCCCGGGCGAGTGCCCCGGCATGTACGCCCTCGAATCCGCCATGGACGAACTCGCGGCGGAACTCGGCGCCGACCCCGTCGAACTGCGGCTGCGCAACGACCCGGCCGACGAGCCCGACTCCGGCAAGCCCTTCAGCAGCCGGGGCCTGGCGGCCTGTCTGCGGGAGGGCGCCGAACGCTTCGGCTGGCAGGGCCGCGATCCGGCCCCAGGCGTCCGCCGCGAGGGCGCCCTGCTGCTCGGCACGGGCGTCGCCTCCGCCACCTACCCCGTCTACGCGAGCCCCAGCCACGCCTCGGCGCACGCCCGCCCGGACGGCACCTACCGCATCGCCGTCAACGCCACCGACATCGGCACCGGCGCCCGCACCGTCCTCGCCCAGATCGCCGCCGAGGCGCTGGGCGCACCGCTGGACGACGTGGCCATCGACATCGGCGACAGCGACCTGCCCGACGCCCCGCTGGCCGGCGGCTCGTCCGGCACCGCCTCCTGGGGCTGGGCCGTGCACAAGGCCGCCTCCGGGCTCGCGGCGGAGCTCGCGGCGCGCACCGGGCCGCTGCCCGCCGAAGGGGTGACCGTCACCGCCGACACCGCCGAGGAGACCGCCGAGGAATCCCCGTACGCCCGCCACGCCTTCGGGGCGCACTTCGCCGAGGTCGCCGTCGACACCCGCACCGGCGAGGTCCGGGTGCGCCGGATGCTCGGCGTCTTCGCGGCCGGCCGCATCCTCAACCCCCGTACCGCACGGTCCCAGTTCATCGGCGGCATGACCATGGGCATCGGCATGGCCCTGACCGAGGGCTCCACCCTGGACCCGGTCCACGGCGACTTCACCGAGTGCGACCTCGCCTCCTACCACGTCCCCGTCTGCGCCGACGTGGCCGCCGTCGACGCGTACTGGATCGAGGAGGACGACCCCCACCTCAACCCCATGGGCAGCAAGGGCATCGGCGAGATCGGCATCGTCGGCGCCGCCGCGGCCGTCGGGAACGCCTTCCGGCACGCGACCGGCGTCCGCCTGCGCACCCTGCCCCTCACACCCGACCGGGTGCTCACCCACCTGGCCTGACCGAAATGTTGCGCGACCGGCCCAGCCGGGTCACCCTGTGGAGTGACCCAGAAGAGACATCTGCTCACTCTTCGTATTCGGGGGTCGTTGGTTCAACGAGGCGAAGTCGTGGGCCTCGATGTGAGGAGCCTCGACGATGACCGTTCCACTCGACCGGCACTATCTGGTCGAACTCCAGGTTTCCGCAGACCGCGTGGACCAGCTGCGACGCATAATCGCGGCCCACCTGCGGCACTGGAGTCTCGAACTCCACGTACGGCCCGTGTGCCGTGCCGTGGAGGAGCTGCTGACCAATGTCCACCGGCACGTCGGTGACGACAACCGCTGCGTCGTCGAACTCCGCTGGTCCGGACGGCACCTCACGGTCTCCGTCGCCGACAACGGCTCCGAGATGCCGCGGCTGCTCCACGAGGGCGGCGGCCTGAGCCGGGTCATGGCCCTCAGCGACAGCTGGGGCACCTGCCGGACCGCCGACGGCAAGGTCGTCTGGTTCACCCGGTACGCCCAGGAGCCCCAGCACATCGAGCTGGTGCCGCTGCCGCCGCTGCCCGGCGTCCGCGAGTCCCGCCGCCCGCCGGCCGCGGTCGCGGAGATCCCCGAACCGGTCCCGGCCGCCGCCGACGAGACCGTCCCCGTCCCCGACGCCGCCCCCGCGCTCGTCTGAGACACACGCCCCCGCCCCACCGCGGGCCCCCGGCCGGCGCGGATCGCATGCCCCGAGCACGCATGATCCGCGCCGGCCGGGTATGCGGTGGCGGGGGCGGTGCCGCGCACGGCCCGCGTTGCGGGCGGGCCCGCCGCGCGGCACGGTCGGAGTACCGAGGCAAGGAGGCCACAGGCATGCCCATCGCGACGGTCAATCCCGCGAACGGCGAGACGCTCAGGACGTTCGACGCGCTGGAGGACGACGAGATCGAGAAGCGGATCGCCGCGGCCGACGCCGCCTTCCGCGACCACCGCACCACCACGTTCGCCGAACGCGCCCGGCTGCTCGACCGGGCCGCCGGCCTCCTGGACGAGGACCGGGAGGACATCGCGCGCACGATGACCCTGGAGATGGGCAAGCCCATCACGGCGGCCCGCGCCGAGGCCGCGAAGTGCGCCAAGGCGATGCGCTGGTACGCCGCACACGCCGAGGAACTGCTCGCCGACGAACACCCGGCAGCCGCCGATGTGGAGGACTCCGGCGCGGTGCGCGCCTACGTCCGCTACCGGCCGCTCGGCCCGGTCCTCGCCGTGATGCCGTGGAACTTCCCGCTGTGGCAGGTCGTGCGCTTCGCCGCCCCCGCCCTGATGGCCGGCAACACGTGCCTGCTGAAGCACGCGTCGAACGTGCCGCAGACCGCGCTGTACCTCGGCGACCTCTTCCACCGCGCCGGCTTCCCGGCCGGCTGCTTCCAGACCCTGCTCGTCGGCTCCAAGGCCGTCGAGGGCATCCTCCGCGACCGCCGGGTGGCCGCCGCGACGCTCACCGGCAGCGAACCGGCCGGCCGTTCCGTGGCCGCCATCGCCGGTGACGAGGTCAAGCACACCGTCCTGGAACTCGGCGGCAGCGACCCCTACCTGGTCCTGCCCTCGGCGGACGTCGCCAAGGCCGCCCGCACCGCCGTCACCGCCCGCGTCCAGAACAACGGCCAGTCGTGCATCGCCGCCAAGCGGTTCATCGTGCACACCGAGGTCTACGAGGAGTTCGCCGAGCGCTTCACCGTCGGCATGCGGGAGCTGACCGTGGGCGACCCGCTGGAGGAGACCACCGACGTCGGGCCGATCGCCATGGAACAGGGGCGCGCGGACCTGGAGGAGCTGGTGGACGACGCGGTGAACCGGGGCGCCGAGGCGCTGTGCGGCGGCAAACGCCCCGAGGGCCTGGGCGGCGGGCTGGAGAACGGCTGGTTCTACGCGCCCACCGTCCTCGCCGGCGTCACGCCCGGGATGCGCGTCCACCGAGAGGAGACCTTCGGCCCGGTCGCCACCCTCTACCGCGTGGACAGCCTCGACGAGGCCGTGGACGTGGCCAACGACACCTCCTTCGGGCTCAGCTCCAACGTGTGGACCCGCGACGCCGGCGAGGCCGAGCGCTGCGTCCGGGACCTCCAGGCGGGCGGCGTCTTCTTCAACGGCATGACCGCCTCCCACCCCGCGCTGCCCTTCGGCGGGGTGAAGCGCTCGGGCTACGGGCGTGAGCTCGCCGGGCACGGCATCCGGGAGTTCTGCAACGCCACCACCGTCTGGTACGGCTCCGAGCCCCGGTGACCGTACGCGCGACGTCCCGCACCAGCCCCGCTGAGAGGTCACCATGAGCGACGCCCCACCGCCGTCCGGCCCGTCCGACCAGGAACTCGACGCGCTGGACGCGCACTGGCGGGCAGCCAACTACCTGGCCGTCGGGCAGATCTACCTGATGGACAACCCCCTGCTGACCCGGCCGCTCGCCCCCGAGCACATCAAACCCCGGCTGCTCGGCCACTGGGGCACCTCGCCCGGGCTCAACCTCGTGTACACCCACCTCAACCGCCTCATCAGCGCGCGCGGCACACCGGCGCTGTGCATCTGGGGCCCCGGCCACGGCGGGCCCGCCGTCCTCGCCGGCTCCTGGCTGGAGGGCAGCTACTCGGAGGCGTACCCGGACGTCAGCCGGGACGCGGAGGGCATGGGGCGGCTGTTCAAGCAGTTCTCGTTCCCCGGAGGCGTCCCCAGCCACGTCGCCCCCGAGACGCCGGGCTCCATCCACGAGGGCGGCGAACTCGGCTACTCCCTCGCCCACGCCTACGGTGCCGCCCTCGACCACCCCGAGCTGCTGGTCGCCTGCGTCATCGGCGACGGCGAGGCGGAGACCGGACCGCTCGCCGGGTCCTGGCACGCCAACAAGTTCCTCGATCCGGTGCACGACGGGGCCGTTCTGCCGGTCCTCCACCTCAACGGCTACAAGATCGCCAACCCGACGGTCCTGGCTCGCCTCCCGCAGACCGAGCTCGACGCCCTGCTGCGCGGCTACGGCCACGACCCGCTCTACGTGGAGGGCGACGAACCCCGCGCCGTGCACCGGGCGATGGCCCTCGCCATGGACCGCGCCGCCGACCGCATCGCGGAGATCCAGGCCGCCGCCCGCACCGGCGGCGACACCGACCGCCCGCGCTGGCCGATGATCGTGCTGCGGACCCCGAAGGGCTGGACCGGGCCCGCCGAGGTCGACGGGCTGCCCGTCGAAGGCACCTGGCGCGCCCACCAGGTCCCGCTGCCCGGCGTCCGCGACGACGCCGGCCACCTGCGCCAGCTGGAGGCGTGGCTGCGGTCCTACCGGCCGGACGAACTCTTCGACGCCGAGGGCCGCCCCACGCAGCAGGTCCTCGCCTGCGTCCCCGAGGGCGCCGCCCGCCTCGGCGCCACCCCGTACGCCAACGGCGGCCTGCTCCTGCGCGACCTGCCCGTCCCGGACCTCGACGCGTTCGCCGTCCCGGTGGACCGGCCCGGCACCACGCTGCGTGAGCCCACCCGCGTGCTGGGCGGTCTTCTCGAAGCGGTCATGGCCGCGACGGCCGACCGCAGGGACTTCCGCCTCGTCGGCCCCGACGAGACGGCCTCCAACCGGCTCGACGCCGTCTACGAGGCCAGCGGCAAGGCATGGCAGGCCCGCACCCTCCCGACCGACGAGCACCTCGCCCGGGACGGCCGGGTCATGGAGGTCCTGTCGGAGCATCTGTGCCAGGGCTGGCTGGAGGGCTATCTGCTGACCGGCCGGCACGGGCTGTTCTCCTGCTACGAGGCGTTCGCGCACATCGTGGACTCGATGGTCAACCAGCACATCAAGTGGCTGCGCACCTCCCGCCGCCTCGCCTGGCGCCGCCCCATCGCCTCGCTGAACTACCTGCTCACCTCACACGTCTGGCGCCAGGACCACAACGGCTTCTCGCACCAGGACCCGGGGTTCGTGGACCACATCCTCAACAAGAGCCCCGAAGTCGTACGCGTCTACCTCCCGCCGGACACCAACACCCTGCTCTCCGTCGCCGACCACGCCCTGCGCAGCCGGGACTACGTCAACGTGATCGTGGCCGGCAAGCAGCCCGGCTACGACTGGCTCACCCTCGACCAGGCGCGGACGCACTGCGCGCGCGGCGCCGGCCTCTGGGAGTGGGCGGGCACGGAGGACGGCAGCCGCGAGCCCGACGTGGTGCTCGCCTGCGCCGGTGACGTACCCACGCTGGAGACCCTGGCCGCCGCCCAGCTGCTGCGGCGCCATCTGCCGGAGCTGGCGGTGCGGGTGGTCAACGTCGTCGACATGGCCCGGCTCATGCCGCACTCCGAGCACCCGCACGGCATGCCGGACTCCGAGTACGACGCGCTGTTCACCCGGGGCAAGCCGGTCATCTTCGCGTACCACGGCTACCCGTGGCTGATCCACCGGCTGGCCTACCGCCGCGCCGGCCACGGCGACCTGCATGTGCGGGGCTACAAGGAGGAGGGCACGACCACCACGCCCTTCGACATGGTGGTCCGCAACGACCTCGACCGCTACCGGCTCGTCATGGACGTCATCGACCGGGTCCCCGGCCTGGGCGTGCGCGCCGTGGCGGTGCGTCAGGAGATGGCGGACACCCGCACCCGCCACCACGCCTGGATCCGCGAACACGGCACCGACCTGCCCGAGGTGGCCAACTGGTCCTGGGAGGGCTGAGCCCCGGTGCACGGTGAGGGCCCGGACGGATTCTCCGTCCGGGCCCTCACCACGCAACCGGCTCGCTCAGAAGCGCAGTTCGGCAGCGATCCTGCCGTGCCCCTTGAGCGAGTCGTCCGCCACGAAGAACACCTCCGCGCCGCTGTCCAGCGCCGCCTCCACCAGCTCGTCCACGATGTCCTCGCGCACGCTTACGTCGGACGGGTCGACCACGTCGTCCGTCACCGGCTTCAGGTGTTCCTGGTCGACCCGCACCGTCTGCTGGTAGTGCTCCTCCACGGCCACCAGGCCGGCGCGGCCCTCGCGCACCGCGGCCCACACCTCGTCGAGCCCGCCGGCGAACGCCTTGCGGCCGCGCGCCGCGTCCAGCCGCCCGTCGATCTCCTTCGCGAAGTGCTCGCGCCGGGCGTCCAGGGCCGGGCGCAGCTCGGTGAGCAGGTCGCGGGGCGCGTTGTCGGCCGGCGCGCCCTTGGTGACCCGGCCGACCGCGTCCTTCGCGCACTCGCTGACCTCGTCGAACAGCGCGAGCGCCGGCGCGATGCCCACCAGGTACAGCGGACGGGGGTCGGTGGCCAGGACGGCACGCAGCTTCTCGTCCACCGTGCGCAGGAAGTTGCGGGTGTCCTCGCTGGCGAAGTTGGACGGCGTGTCGCCGGTCCGCTCCATGCGCTGCGGGTTGAACTCCTCGCGCGGGGCGGTCAGCGGGAAGCCGCCGGCGTGGGCCTCCTGGGCGGACTCCGTGGTGCCGCTGAAGAGGGCGGCGTGGTCGGCGGCCACGGTGAGCGCCCAGAAGGGGCGCGCCTGCGCCTTCGCGGCGACCAGGTTCCGGGTGAGGTAGCTGTCGCTCAGCACCACCCGTTCGGGCGTGGTACGCGGCAGCCGCCAGATCTGGTACTCGTCGGCCGTGGCGAGGAGCACGAGCGCGTCCAGGGCCCGGCGCTGGTCGAGTTCGCCGGCCGCGCGGTCGAGCTGCTGCTTGATCGCGGCGCACGCGTCCCGGCCGACCTCCGGATCGGCTTCCAGCCGGTTGTGCGCCTCGGAGAGCAGGTTGCGCAGGCGTACCGCGTCCTGGGCGTTGTCCGGGGCGCGCCGGTGGGTCGGCATGGTCAGGGACAGGGCCGGATAGGGCCTGGTGCGACGCAGCTCCTGCAGCAGGCCGGCGGTCAGGGCGTCCGTGTCCATCAGTTCCCTCCCGGGGAATTGCGCGCACTGCGTGCGGAGCGGGTGGATCAACGAGTCAATTCATACCTTTTGATCCTCATGTGGGCGAGTTGGTCATCCCGGGTGCGGTCCGCCCCGTCAGGTCGTCACCAGATGGCCTCCACCCACTCGGGGTGGTCCACGAACGGGTTCCGGTTGTGCTGGTAGTCCTCGTATATGACGTCGTTGCGCCGCTTCTCGAAGGAGTCCGGCGGGTCCTGCTCGCTCCACGTCTTGAGCACGGAGAGCCGGCCGATGCGCGGTGCGGAGCCGTTGGACACGCTGTCGTTGGGTTCCAGGTCGGGGAAGGCGTCGTCGCCCTCGTAGCGCACGGCCATGTAGAGGATCATCCGGGCCACGTCGCCCTTGACGGCGTCGCGCGGTTCGAAGGAGTCGGAGTCCGTGTAGTTGCCCGGGGCGGCGCTCAGCTCCGTACCGCCGTTGTCGAAGTCCTTGTTGCCGCGCGTGGAGTTGACCTGGACGTCGGACGGGCGCAGGTGGTGGATGTCGGTGCCGGGGCCGGTGGCCGTGCCGAAGTCGCCGTGGGACTTGGCCCAGACGTGCTCGCGGTTCCACTGGCCGGGGTTGCCGCCGTTGTCGCTCTTGGGCTCGGAGCGCCCGGTGTACAGCTCGATGACGTTCGAGGGGTTGGCCGGGTCCTCGTCGGTGTCCTTCAGGGCGTCCCAGACCTGGCTGTAGGTGAGCTTGCTCTGGTCGCTGATGATCGTGTGCAGGGCGCTCTTCAGTGCGGCGCCGGTCTTGCCGGCCGCGTCCTCGTAGTAGGTGTCGTCCAGCGCGCCGAGCGCGGATGCGGCGGCGGGCGGTGGCGTCGGGGCGGGTGCGGCGGCTGCCGTGCCGGTGAGCACCGCGAGGGCGGCGAGCGCGGCGGGCAGCGCGCGGCGCGCGGGAAGGTGACGACGGGACATGTGGGGTGTCCTCTCCGGGAATACGCACACCGCGGCGCCGTCGAGAGTGGGGGACGGCTCCGCGGTGGCCGTGTCCGCTATGTGTACGCGGGAGCGTCCCATGCGGACCGTCACGATGTGTGAACCCGGCGTAACTATCATGTGCAGGTCAAGTGAGGGCCCGGCGCCCGTTCCGGGACCCCGCCCCGCTCTCGGATGCGGGAGCACCGGAGGCGGGCGAGAATGACGGGAAGGACAAGGAGGGCGGCATGAGCGACGAGTCCGATTCCGTATCCAGCACCCGGGGCCTGACTCCGGACGACCTCTTGCACACCGGCGCCAGCGACAACCCGTCCGCCGAGGACCTGGTGCTCGCGTCCGGGCGTGACCTGACCCCGGAGAACCTCGAGTGGGCGGAGCGCACCCTGGCCAGGGAGGGCCGGGCGGCCATCGACAAGCGACTGCCGTAGACAGCGGTACGGCGCGGCGGCCACGGCCGTCGCGCCCTCGGCGGGTACGGGCGCCCGGCGCCGCTCGGTTAGCCTGAACGCACAATGAACCGTTTGACGACGTCAGAGGCCGACTACGACCTCGCCCGCTTCCCCGAGGACCCCCGCGACCCGTTCCGCGCCTGGGACGCGGCCGACGCCTATCTCCTCCAGCACCTCCACGACGAGGCGGTGGACATGTCGGGGAACGTCGTCGTGATCGGCGACCGCTGGGGCGCCCTGAGCACGGTCCTGGCCGAGCACCGCCCCGTACAGATCAGCGACTCCTACCTGGGGCAGCGGGCGACCGCCGCGAACCTGGAACGGAACGGACTGCCCGCCGGAGCGGTGCGCCTGCTGTCCCCGCGCGACACCCCGCCGGACCGCGTGGACGTGCTCCTCGTACGCGTACCGAAGAGCCTCGCGTTCCTGGAGGACCAGCTCCACCGGATCGCGCCCGCCGTGCACGCCGGCACGGTCATCGTCGGCACCGGCATGGTCAAGGAGATCCACACCTCCACGCTCAGCCTGTTTGAGCGCGTCATCGGCCCGACCCGCACCTCTCTCGCGGTCCGCAAGGCCCGGCTCATCCACTGCACCCCGGACCCCGCCCTGCCCCGCACCCCCAGCCCCTGGCCGCTGCGCTACGAGCTGCCCCCGGACGCCGGCGCTGCGGCCGGGCGCACCGTCACCAACCACGCCGGGATCTTCTGCGCCGACCGGCTCGACATCGGCACCCGCTTCTTCCTCAAGCACCTGCCGGACCGCAGCGGCCCCGACCGCGTCGTGGACCTGGGCTGCGGCAACGGTGTCCTCGGTCTCGCCGCCGCCCTCGCCAACCCCGACGCCATCCTCACCTTCGTCGACGAGTCCCACCAGGCCGTGGCGTCGGCCGAGGCGACCTTCCGCGACAACACGGGGCCGGACGCCCGGGCGCGCTTCGTCGTCGGGGACGCCCTGGCCGGGGCGGAGCCCGGGAGCGCGGACCTGGTCCTCAACAACCCGCCGTTCCACTCCCACCAGGCCACCACGGACGCGACCGCCCGCGGCATGTTCCGCGGGGCCCGGCGCGCCCTGCGCCCGGGCGGCGAGCTCTGGGTGGTCGCCAACCGCCACCTGGGCCACCACACCACCCTGCGCCGCGTCTTCGGCAACTGCGAGACGGTGGCCGGCGACCCGAAGTTCGTGGTGCTGCGCGCGGTCAGGCGCTGAGCGCCGCCCGCCCCGGCGGCGGGGGTGCCCACCGGGCGCGTCCCCGGCCACACTGGGGGAGTCCGGCGAGCGGCGCCGGACCGCGCCCGAGCGGGAGGGACCCACACATGACGGAAGCCGACCCCGGGCTCTTCGGACCAGCGTCGGTCACCTGGCAGCTGCACGGCGACCCGATGATGTGGATCGCCGGGGTGCGGGCCCTCTACCTCCAGGCGCTGCACCCCCTCGCCGTGCGCGGCGTGATGCAGAACTCCGACTTCCGCGAGGACGCCTGGGGTCGGCTCATGCGCACGGCGGGCTTCGTCGGCACCATCACCTACGGCACCACCGAGGCCGCCGAGAAGGCGGGCGCCCGGGTCCGCAAGATCCACGCCCGCCTGAAGGTCACCGACCCGGCGACCGGCCGCACCCACGGCGTGGACGAGCCCGAGCTGCTGCTGTGGGTGCACTGCGCCGAAGCCGACTCCTACCTCCAGGTCCTGCGCCGCTCCGGCTACCCCCTCACCGCCCGGCAGGCCGACCAGTACATCGCCGAGCACCGGCACAGCGCCCGGCTCGTCGGCCTCGACCCCGACGACGTACCCGCGACGACCGCGGAGATGGCCGGCTACTTCGCCCGCACGCGGCCCCGGCTCGCCCGCACCCCGGAGGCGCTGGACGTCGACGGCTTCCTGCGCCGCCCGCCCGTGCCCCCGCTCCTCGTCCCCGTACGCGCCCTGTTGTGGCGACGGGTCGCCACCCTCGCGTACCAGTCGCTGCCGCCGTTCGCCCATGAGCTGTACGGCAGGCCCGCGCCGCCGCCCGCCGCCGTGGACCGCCGGCTGCGCGCCGCCGGGGCGCTGCTGCGGGCGGTCCCCGCCCGGCTGCGGTGGCGGCTTCCGCCCGGTCACATCATGAACGCGATGGCGCGACTCGGCCCCGGCAGCCGCCCCACCCCGTACACACTGAAGAGGCAGGCGGCCATACTGGACGGACCCGGGAGGGTGCGGCGACAGCGGGCTGAACGACGGGGGCGGCGACAAGGATGGCGGAAACCAGGCTGATCCAGAGCCGCTACCGGCTGCTCGACCTGATCGGTCGCGGCGGCATGGGCGAGGTCTGGCGCGCCCGCGACGAAGCGCTGGGCCGCCAGGTCGCCGTCAAATGCCTCAAGCCGATGAGTGCCCAGCACGACGAGGACTACACCCGCGTCGTCCGCGAACGCTTCCGCCGCGAGGCCCGGGTCGCCGCCGCCCTCCAGCACCGGGGCGTCACCGTCGTCCACGACTTCGGCGAGTACGAGGGCGTGCTCTACCTCGTGATGGAGCTGCTGGACGGCCGCAACCTCAGCCAGCTCCTGGCGGACAACGAGCAGCACCCGCTGCCCGTGGACGACATCGTGGACATCGCCGAGCAGGTCGCCGACGCGCTCGGCTACACCCACCAGCAGGGCATCGTCCACCGGGACCTCAAGCCCGCCAACATCATGCGGCTGTCCGACGGGACGGTGAAGATCTGCGACTTCGGCATCGCCCGGCCGGGCCACGGCATCCCGGTCACCTCCCGGCTCACCGGCGTCGGCATCGCCATGGGCACCCCGCACTACATGTCGCCGGAGCAGATCAGCGGCGGCCAGGTCGACCACCGCAGCGACCTCTACTCGCTGGGCTGCGTGCTGTACGAGATCGCGACCGGAGCCCCGCCCTTCGACCTGGAGGACTCCTGGGGCATCCTCGTCGGCCACCGCGACACACAGCCCGAACCGCTGCGCTCCCGCCGCGCCGAACTCCCCGGGTTCTTCGACCGCGTCGTCCTCGACCTGCTCGCCAAGACCCCCGAGGAGCGCCCG
This sequence comes from Streptomyces sp. 130, assembly GCF_007096885.1. GTDB lineage: Bacteria > Actinomycetota > Actinomycetes > Streptomycetales > Streptomycetaceae > Streptomyces. Next base: position 134,830 of record NZ_VJNO01000013.1, read on the forward strand.
GCCGACGCCCACGACCTGCGCCGCCGCATCGCCGTCGGCCGCACCGGCGAGCAGCCCTTCCCCGGCCCGGCCGGCAAGGCGCCGCCCGCCCACGCCACCCTCGCCGGCCGGACGCCCGCCCCCGCCTCGGCGCTGCCCGCCTGGGCGCACACGATGACCGGCGGCCACAAGGCGACGGGCACCGCCGGCCCCCTGGCGCCGCCCGACCACGCGGCGGGCCTCACCCTCATCTGGACCACCGCGACCGCCGGGCCCGGCACCCGGGCCGGCCGCGGGGCCCCGAGCCCCGGCCCGGCCCGCGGGGACCGGGCCGAGCACGCGCTGCGCGAGTTCGGCCGCATCGCCGAGGACCGCGCCCGCGCCCTCGGCGCCGAACACGGCGAAACGCTCGCCGCCCGGCAGCAGATGGCCTACGCGCTGGGCCGCCTCGGCCGGCACACCGAGGCCCACGAACTGCACGCCTCCGTCCTCGCGTCACGGGAGCGCGCGCTGGGCCCCGACCACCCCGACACCCTGCGCTGCCGGCACAACCTGTCCTTCAGCCTCAGCAGACTGGGGCGCCTGGAGGACGCGTACCGCACGGCCCGCGACGTGGCCGCCGCCCGCGCCCGGGTGCTGGGGCCCGACCACCCGGACACCCTGGTCACGCTCTACGAGGTCGGCTACACGCTGGGCCGGCTCGGCCGGTGGACGGAAGCCCTGCACACGTACCGCCGGGTCGCCGAGGCGCGGACCCGGCTGCTCGGTGCCGAGCACGCGGACACCCTCGCCACCCGCTACGAGGTCGGCATCAGCCTGGGCCGCCTCGGCCGCAGCGCCGACGCCCTGGAGCTGTACCGGGCGCTCGTCGCCGACCGCACCCGGGTCAACGGCCCCACCGACCCGGAGACCCTGCGGGCCCGCCACGGACTGGGCGTCAACCTCGGCCGGCTGGCCCGCTGGGACGAGGCGCTGGCCGAGGCGCGGGCGGTGTGCGCCGCCCGGGAGGGCGTCCTGGGCCCCGATCACCCCGACACCCTGGTCAGCCGCCGCGAGGTCGCCGTCGCCCTCGGCTGGCTGGGGCGCTGGACCGACGCGCTCACCCTCTACCGCCAGGTCGCCGACGCCCGGACCCGGCTGCTGGGCCCCGCCCACCCCGACACCCTCTCCGGCCGCGACGACGAGGCGCACTGCCTCGAACAGCTGGGCCGCGCCCGCGAGGCCGCCGACCTCTACCGCGAGGTGGCGGCGCTCCGGCAGCGCGGTCACGCCCCGCCCTGACACGGGCCGGGAGCGCCGGAGCGGGGCGGGCGGCCGGGCCCGCCCGCCCCGCGTTCCGGGGGGCGGTCAGCCGGCCGAGGCGGTCCAGCCCGTGGCCTCGATGCGCCGGGCGTCCGACGGCCGGCCCTCGTCGAAGACCGTACGGCCGCCGTCCTCGACCTTGATGGCGTCCACGTACACGCCCCGGCCCACGTACAGCTTGTCCGTGGTGTAGCGCCACCTGAGCAGCACCCCGGCGCCGCGCACCGCGGCGAGGTCCGCGTCGAGGCGGTGCCAGACCCGGCCCGACCAGCCGGAGAGCGAACCTTCCGGGTGCCGCTCGGGGCGGGGGCGCCCGGCCTGCCCCGTGGCGGTGGTGGTGAACGGGACCGGCCGCCAGGTGGCGCCGGCGTCCGTCGAAGCCTCGAGATACAGGAAGTCCGACGCCGGTTCGGTGTCCCACCACACCGCGCAGCTCAGCCGGGCCCGCGAGGAGGAGAGCGGCAGGGCGGGCAGCGCCAGGGTGGCCGTGGACGCGCTCGCCATCCCGGAGAACCAGGCGGTACGCCCCCGGGCCGGCCGGACCGCGACCGCCCGGGCCATCTGGTTGGCGGTGGCCACCCGGGGCGCGCTGCCGGACCGCCAGCTGCGCACGGGGTGCACCGAGTTGCCCAGCACGATCAGGAACGAGTCCGTGGTCGGGTCCAGCACCAGGCTGGTCCCGGTGAAGCCGGTGTGCCCGGCCGTCCGGGGCGTCGCCATGGCCCCCATGTACCAGTGCTGGTAGAGCTCGAAGCCCAGGCCGTGCGCGTCACCGGGGAACGCCGTGTTGAAGTCGGTGAACAGCAGGCCGACGGAGTCCGCCGAGAGGATGCGGGCCCGCCCGTAGACCCCGCCGTTCAGCAGGGTGCGCGCGAGGATCGCCAGGTCCCAGGCGCAGGAGAACACCCCGGCGTGCCCGGCGACCCCGTCCAGGCTGAACGCGTTCTCGTCGTGCACCTCGCCCCAGACCAGGCCGCGGTCGAGCCCGGACCAGGGGAGCCGGGCGTCCTCGGTCGCGGCGATCTTCGGCTTCCAGGAGGCGGGCGGGTTGTAACGGGTGCGCCGCATCCCGAGCGGACCGGTGATCCGGTCGCGCAGCAGCACGTCCAGGGTCTGCCCGGTCAGCTTCTCCAGGACCAGCTGGAGCGAGATCAGGTTGAGGTCGGAGTAGAGGTAGACCGTGCCCGGCGGGTTGGCCGGAACCTCCTTCCACAGCAGCTCCAGCTTCCCTTCCCTGGTCGGCGCGCTGTAGAGCGGAATCCAGGCGGTGAACCCCGAGGTGTGGGTGAGCAGCTGACGGATCGTGATGTCCTGCTTGCCGCCGCCGGCGAACTTGGGCAGATAGGAGGCGACCGTCGCCTCCAGCTCCAGCGTGCCGCGCTCGATCTGCTGCACGGCCAGGATCGAGGTGAACAGCTTGGAGACCGACGCCAGGTCGAAGACCGTGTCCTCGGCCATCGCGATCTGCTGGTCCTCGGGGAACTCCACCCCGGTGTCGGTCGTCTCGTCGTACGCCGAATAACGCACCGCCTTGCCGATCGGGTGGTGCAGTGCCACCGTCCCGCCCCGGCCCGCGAGCAGCACCGCGCCCGCGTACCAGGGGTGCTTCGGCGAAGCGGCCAGATAGCGCTCCGCCTCGGTGACGAGCTGGTCGAGCGGTTCCGGCAGCAGCCCGGCCCGTTCGGCCGACCCGCGCCGCAGCGTCGGCTTCGCGCCCCTGTCCGCGTGCATCTGCGACGACCCCGCCCCCGGCTCCGTGGCGGACGCCGTGCCCGCGAACGGGATCGGCGCCAGGGCGAGTGCCCCGCCCAGGGCCAGCATCCCACCGCCGAGCCCCCGCCGGCTGATGCCCCCGGCCGCCGTGTCCTGCGTCATGCACAACCCCTTCCCGATGCCTGAAAGTAACTTTCGAAATCTCTTCCGAGCGTGAAACTTCCTGCCGAGCAGAGAGTACTGTCAGGTTCCGCCGTGCCGTAGGGGTGGGAACGGTAAAGAATCTGATGTCACGTCAGGCCCTTGACCGCGGCGTCCCCGCCGCACAGGATCACGCCATGACCGGTGTACGCAGCAGCACAGTCGACGGCGTCCTGACCCGCAGCGCACGGCGCACCCCCGGACGGACCGCCCTGCGGTACGCCGACCGGGCCTGGACCTACCGCGAACTGGACGAGGCCGTCGGCACCGCGGCCGCCGTCCTCACCGAGGACCACGGGCTGCGCCCGGGGGACCGGGTCGCCGCCTACGCCCACAACTCGGACGCGTACCTGATCGCCTTCCTCGCCTGCGCCCGGGCCGGGCTCGTCCATGTGCCCGTCAACCAGAACCTCACCGGCGACGACCTGGCGTACATCCTGCGCCAGTCCACCAGCTCCCTGGTCCTCACCGACCCGGGCCTCGCGGACCGCCTCCCCGAGGGCCCCGCCGTACGGGCGCTGCGCGACGACGACACCTCACTGCTGGCCGCGCTGGGCACCCCGCGCTCCTTCGCCCCGGCGCGCGAACCGGACGGCGACGACCTGGTCCAGCTGCTGTACACCTCCGGGACGACCGCGCTTCCCAAGGGCGCCATGATGACCCACCGCGCCCTCGTCCACGAGTACGTCAGCGCGATCACCGCGCTCGGCCTGAGCGCCGGGGACCGGCCCGTCCACGCGCTGCCGCTCTACCACTCGGCGCAGATGCACGTGTTCCTGCTGCCCTACCTCGCGGTGGGCGCCGAGAACACGGTTCTGGACGCACCGGACGCGGACCGGATCTTCGACCTGGTCGAGTCGGGGCGGGCCGACAGCCGCTTCGCCCCGCCCACCGTCTGGATCGGCCTCGCCAACCACCCCGACTTCGCCTCCCGCGACCTCGGCGGCCTGCGCAAGGCGTACTACGGGGCGTCGATCATGCCCGTACCCGTGCTGGAGCGCCTCCGCGACCGGCTGCCCGGCCTCGCCTTCCACAACTGCTTCGGACAGAGCGAGATCGGCCCGCTGGCCCTCGTGCTCGGACCGGACGAGCACGAGGGCCGGATGGACTCGTGCGGCAGGCCCGTCCTCTTCGTGGAGGCGAAGGTGGTCGACGAGAACGGCGAGGACGTCGCCGACGGCACCGCGGGCGAGGTGGTCTACCGCTCGCCCCAGCTGTGCACCGGCTACTGGGACAAGCCCGAGGAGAGCGCGGAGGCGTTCCGCGACGGCTGGTTCCACTCCGGCGACCTCGCGGTCCGGGACGCGGAGGGCTACTTCACCGTGGTCGACCGGGTGAAGGACGTCATCAACTCCGGCGGGGTCCTCGTCGCCTCCCGGCAGGTCGAGGACGCCCTCTACACCCACCCCGCCGTCGCCGAGACCGCCGTCGTCGGGCTGCCCGACGAGCGCTGGATCGAGGCCGTCACCGCCGTCGTCGTCCTGAAGGGCGAGGCCGCCGAGGAGGAGCTGATCGCGCACGCCCGCGAACGGCTCGCGCACTTCAAGGCGCCCAAGCGGGTGGTGTTCACGGACGCCCTCCCGCGCAACGCCAGCGGCAAGATCCTCAAGCGGGAACTGCGCGACCGCCTCGCCTGACGGCCGCCCGGCCTCCTCTCACCGGACCCGGCCGACCCCCGCGTAGATGGTGTCGGTCGCCCCCCGGTGCTCCGGTGCGGGCGGGCCGGGGTGCCACCGCGGGGCGGCCACCAGGCCCGGCTCGACCAGGTCGAGCCCGTCGAAGAACCGGGCCACCTCCGCACCGCTGCGGGGCTGCAGTGTGATGCCGCTCGACCGGTAGCGGTCGAGCGCCGCCTGGTCGACGACGAGGAAATCCACGGTGAAGTGGGACAGCACCAGGCAGCTGCCCGCCGGCAGCGCGTCCACGAGCGTGCGCGTGATGCCGTACGGATCGTCCTCGTCGGCCAGGAAGTGCATCAGCGCGATCATCGACAGCGCCACCGGCCGGCCGAAGTCCAGCACCGTACGGGCGTGGGCGAGGATCTTCTCCGGCTCGCGCACATCGGCTTCCAGATAGTCGGTGGCGCCCTCCGGGGAGCTGACGAGCAGCGCCTCCGCGTGCCGCAGGACGATCGGGTCGTTGTCGGCGTACACGACCCGGGCCGCCGGGTCGACCTCCTGGACGATCTGGTGGAGGTTCGGCCGGGTCGGGATGCCGGTCCCGATGTCCAGGAACTGGCCGATGCCCGCCCGCGCCGCCCAGCGGGCCGCCCGGTGCATGAAGGCCCGGTTCTGCGCGACGCCCACCTTCGCCAGCTCCGGCATCTGCTCGCCCAGTTCCTGGTCGACCGGGTAGTGGTCCTTGCCGCCGAGGAGGTAGTCGTAGACCCGGGCCGGGTGCGGCCTGCTGGTGTCGATTGGTGTACCGGCCGGGCCTGCCGTCATGGTGCTCCCCATTCGTCGGAGGGAGAACACCAGCCCTCCCGGCGGACAACGGTCACTCCGGCCCATCCTGCCACAGCAACACCGCGCGCCCGCATAGGAGTTGGGCGGTCAGTCGCGCTCGTCCACGATCCGCCGGAACTTGCCGGCCGACCGCTCCAGCGTCTCCGGATCCAGGATCTCGACGCCCACCGAGACCCCGATCCCGTCCTTGACCGCCGCCGCGACCGACGCCGCGGCAGCCGCCCGCTGCTCCGGCGTCGCCCCCGGCCGGGCCTCCGCCCGCACCGTCAGCACATCGAGCCGGCCCTCCCGGGTCAGCCGCAGCTGGAAGTGCGGCGACACCCCCGGGGTGCGGAGCGCGATCTCCTCGATCTGCGTCGGAAAGAGGTTCACTCCGCGCAGGATCACCAGGTCGTCGCTGCGCCCGGTGACCTTCTCCATCCGCCGGAACACCCTGGCCGTGCCGGGCAGCAGCCGGGTCAGGTCCCGCGTCCGGTACCGGATCACCGGCATGGCCTCCTTGGTCAGCGAGGTGAACACCAGCTCGCCCCGCTCCCCGTCGGGCAGCACCTCGCCGGTGAACGGGTCGACCACCTCCGGGTAGAAGTGGTCCTCCCAGATGTGCGGCCCGTCCTTCGTCTCGACGCACTCCTGGGCCACCCCGGGACCCATCACCTCGGACAGGCCGTAGATGTCGACCGCGTCGATCCCGAACCGCTCCTCGATCTCCCGCCGCATCTCCTCCGTCCACGGCTCCGCCCCGAAGATCCCCGCTTTCAGCGAGGTGGCACGCGGATCGACGCCCTGCCGCTCGAACTCGTCGAGGAGGGTCAGCATGTACGAGGGCGTCACCATGATGATGTCGGGCCGGAAGTCCCGGATCAGCTGGACCTGACGGGCCGTCATGCCGCCGGACGCCGGAATCACCGTGCAGCCCAGCCGCTCCGCCCCGTAATGCGCCCCGAGGCCGCCGGTGAACAGCCCGTACCCGTACGCCACATGGATCCTGTGCCCCGGCCGTCCGCCCGCCGCCCGGATGGAGCGGGCGACCACGTCGGCCCATGTCTCCAGGTCCTTCCCGGTGTAGCCCACGACGGTGGGCCGGCCCGTCGTTCCGCTGGAGGCGTGGATCCGGCGCACCCGGTCCTCGGGGACCGCGAACATCCCGAAGGGGTAGTTGTCCCGCAGATCCGCCTTGGTGGTGAACGGGAAGCGGGCCAGATCGGCGAGCGAGCGGCAGTCCTCCGGCTTCAGCCCCGCCCGGTCGAACGCGGCCCGGTAGTGCGCCACGCTCTCGTAGGCATGGCGCAGGGTGGTCCGCAGCCGTCCGAGCTGAAGCGCCTCCAGCTCGGTGCGGCTCATCCGTTCCGCCGAGTCCAGCGAAGCCGTCATCCCGGGCTCCCCCCGTCCGTGCGCGTGCGGGCGACCGATCATTCGGTCGCCTCTCCCGGGAGCAGTAATTCAGGATCACCCATCCCCTGGCAAGAGGGCTGACGCATCCTGGCCGGACCGCGAATACGCCCGTACCGAACACGGCTGCGTCACCCGCACGGCCCTGTTTGGATGGGGGCATGCCGACCTTCCACACGTACGACGGAACCGAGCTCGCCTATCACCTCGTGGGGGAGGGGACACCGCTGATCTGCCTGCCCGGCGGTGCCATGCGGGCGAGCGCCTACCTCGGCACCCTCGGCGGTCTCGCGGAGCACCGGCAGCTGGTCCTCATCGATCTCAGGGGCACCGGCGACTCCGCCGCCCCCGACGACCCCGCCACCTACCGCTGCGACCGGCAGACCGCCGACGTCGAGGCCCTGCGCGCCCACCTCGGCCTCGAACACGTCGACCTCCTCGCCCACTCCGCGGCCGGCGAACTCGCCGCGCTCTACGCCGCCCGCTATCCGCACCGGCTGCGCAACCTGGTCCTCGTCGCCCCCACCACCCGGGCCGCCGGCCTCCCCGCCCCGGTGCGCGAGTCCCGCGAGGCGGCGGCCCTGCGCTCCGCGGAACCGTGGTACGAGGACGCGCTCGCCGCCCTGGAGGAGATCTGGGCGGGCCGGATGGACGACGGACTGCGCACCCGGACAAGGCCGTTCATGTACGCCCGCTGGGACGCCGAAGCCCAGGAGCACGGCGCGGCCTCGCCCGCGCAGATCAACGCCGAGGCCGCCGCCCGGTACGCCGGCGAAGGCGCCTTCGACCCGGCCGCGACGGTGCCCGCCCTGCGCACGCTGGCGGCGCCGGTCCTCGTGCTGGCCGGGGAGTACGACACCATCCTGACGCCCGACCGGGCCGCCGGACTGGCCGCGCTCTTCCCGCACGCGGAGTTCGCCGTGCAGCGCGGCGCCGCGCACTTCCCGTGGATCGACGACCCGGGCGCGTTCACCCGCGTCGTCGAGGCGTTCCTCGACCCGGAGGTGCACAGCGTCCGGGCCGGCGGGACGCGGCTCGCGTACCGGGTGTGGGGCGACCCGGCCGCGCCGCCGCTCGTCCTGGCCCACGGGCGGTGCGGCAACAGCACCGACTGGGCCCACATCGCCCCCCGGCTGGCCGCCGCACACCGGGTGTACGCCTTCGACTTCCGGGGCCACGGCCTCAGCGACTGGCCCGGCCGCTACAGCTTCGAACTGTTCCGGGACGACCTGCACGGCTTCCTGGAGGCCCGCAATCTCGCCGGAGCCACCGTCATCGGACACTCCATGGGCGGGGCCGCCGCCTATCTGCTCGCCGAACGGCACCCCGGGCTGATCGGCCGCCTGGTCATCGAGGAGGCCCCGCCGCTCATCCCGCTCGACCCGCCCCGGCCCGTGCCCCGACGGCCCGACGAGAGGCTGGACTTCGACTGGCCCGTGGTGCCCGCCATCGACGCCCAGCTCAACGCCCCGGACCCGGCCGGCCGGGAGCTCCTGGGCGAGATCGACGTCCCCACCCTCGTCATCGGCGGCGGCCCGAGCAGCCGGATCGCCCAGGAGGACCTGGCCGCGATGGCCCGCGCCATTCCCGGCGCGGAGCTCGTCACCATCGACGCGGGCCATCTCGTACACACGGAACGACCGGAGGAATTCCTCGCCGCCCTCCGGTCGTTCGGCATCCAGTCAGTGGACTGACGGAGCGTCAGTCCCGGTGCAGGAGCGTCACCAGGACATCGTGCAGCGTCGCCTCGGCGTCCGCGGAGCCCGACTCCGTACGCCAGGCGACGAAGCCGTCGGGGCGCACCAGGACCGCGCCGTCCGGGCCAATCCCGTGCGCCCCGGCCCAGTCCGCGCCGTCCTCCGGCTCCAGATCGGCGCCCGCACCGACGCCGAACGCGTCCAGCCGCACCCCCAGCCGGTCCGCGACCCGGTCCGCGGCCCGCCGCCACACCGTGTCCGCACCGTCCGCCAGCAGCACGAACGAGCGCTCGTACAGATCCAGGGTCGAGATCCGCTCCCCGCCCCGGCGCACCCAGAGGTGGGGCGCCCGGCTGCCCGGCTCACCCGCCAGCCGCATCCCCTCCGGGACCACCGGCGCGTCCGGCGCCACGCCCAGCACCGCGCCGGCCGTGTAGCGGTAGCCCAGCGCCACGTTCAGCATTCCGCCCCGCTTGCCCCCGCCCACCGAGGGCGGCGGTGCGTAGCCGGGGTGGCTGTGCTCCTCGGACCGCGCCGAAGCCCGCTCACCGGTCGCCCGGGCCACCGGCAGCCGCTCCTGCCCGTACGTCTCCAGCAGCCCCCGGCCCGCCTCGCCCCGCAGCACCGCGGCCAGCTTCCACGCCAGGTTGTGCGCGTCCTGGATGCCGGTGTTCGAGCCGAACGCCCCGGTCGGCGACATCTCGTGCGCCGAGTCACCGGCCAGGAACACCCGTCCCCGCGAGTACCGCTCGGCCACCCGCTCCGCCGCGTGCCACGGCGCCTTGCCGGTGATCTCCACGTCGATGTCCGGAGCGCCGACGGCGGTACGGATGTGGCGGGCGCACCGCTCGTCCGTGAAGTCCTCCAGCGTCTCGCCGCGCTCCGGCTGCCACGGGGCGTGGAACACCCACTCGCGCTCGTTGTCCACCGGCAGCAGCGCGCCCTCCGCCGCGGGGTTCGTCAAGTAGCACACGATGAAGCGCCGCTCGCCCAGGACCCGGGCCAGCCCGCGCGAGCGGAAGGTGACGCTCACGTTGTGGAACAGGTCGCCCGCCCCCGCACGGCCGATGCCCAACTGCTCACGGACCGGGCTGCGCGGCCCGTCCGCCGCGATCAGGTAGTCCGCGCGCACCGTCGTGTGCTCACCGGTCTCCCGGTTCTTCAGGGCCGCCGTGACCCCCGAGGCGTCCGGCTCGAACGACATCATCTCGGTGGCGAAGCGCAGATCACCGCCCTGCTCACGGGCCCGCTCCAGCAGGACCGGCTCCAGGTCGTTCTGGCTGCACAGGCACCAGCCCGTCGGGCTGAACCGGGCGAGCGCCCCGCCCGGGTCGATCTCCCTGAACAGCCACTCCTGGTCCTCGCCGGTCAGCGAGCCGGCCTGGAGGATGCCGTGGTTGTCCGCCAGCACCGAAGCGGCCGCCCGGATCTCCCGCTCCACACCCGCACGGCGGAACAGCTCCATCGTGCGCACGTTGTTGCCGCGGCCACGCGGATGGGTCGAGGTGGCGGCGTGCTTCTCGACCAGCAGATGCTCGACGCCGAGCCGGCCGAGGAAAAGGGACGCGGACAGACCCACCAGCGAGCCGCCCACGATGAGGACCGGTACGTGGAGGTCGACGTTCTCGTTCATCAGTTGCTCCAGCTCGGACGCCGTACAGATGCTTCGTCCATGCCCGTGCCGGAGCCGGGTCGGAGCCCTCCGCACCCCTGCTCACCTGAACGGTTCATAAATCTCGCGTCGGGCGGACCAGCGTTTCACGATCGGTCACGGAGACGGCCGGGTCTCCCCGCATTCGTGCCCCCCACCGTCGAAGGAGTTCGCCAGATGACCACCACCCTCTCGGAACGGATCTCACAGTCCGCCTTCGACGGATCCCGGCTGCGCGTCGTGCTGCTGCTGGACCTGCACGACGGCGCCCAGAAGCAGTTCCTGGAGGCGTACGAGCACATGCGCAACCAGGTCGCGTCCATCCCCGGCCACATCAGCGACCAGCTGTGCCAGTCCATCGAGAACCCCTCGCAGTGGCTGATCACCAGCGAGTGGGAGAGCGCCCCGCCCTTCCTCGCCTGGGTGAACAGCGAGGAGCACGTCGCCACCGTGCAGCCCCTGCACAGCTGCGTACGCGACACCAGGTCGCTCCGGTTCAGCGTGCTGCGCGAGACCGGCAAGGGCTTCGAGGCCGTCCCCGACCCGCTCAGGGGAAGCCTCCAGACCTCCCCCCGCCTCGGCGACGGCATCGTGCGCCACGCGCTCACCTTCACCGTGAAGCCCGGCACCGAGGACATCGTCGCGGGGCTCCTCGCCGACTACGAGTCGCCCCGCTCCCGCGTGGACGACCACACCCGGCTGCGCCGCACCTCGCTGTTCATGCACGGCAACCGCGTGGTGCGGGCCGTCGAGGTCGAGGGCGACCTGATGGCCGCGCTGCGCCACGTCTCCCGCCAGCCCGAGATCCGTGCCGTCGAGGAGGCCATCAACCCCTACCTCGAACAGGACCGGGACCTCGCCGACCCCGACTCCGCCCGGATGTTCTTCACCCGCGCGGCCCTGCCCACCGTGCACCACGTCTCGGCCGGCCGCCACGCCCCCGGGAGCCTGCACCGGCACGCCGTGTTCTACCAGGCCAAGGAGGGCTGCGGCATGGCCCTGGCCCGCCTGCTGGCCGGCCACGACGAGGAGGCCGCCGACGACCCCGGCAGCCCCATCGACAGCAGCACCATCTTCCAGCGCGACGACGTCGTCGTACGCCTCCTGGAAGCGGACGGCCCGCTCGACGCGCAGCCCGCCCACGCCCTCGGCATCCACGGCCCCGGCAAGGCGGCCCGCCTGGCCCGGCTCCTCGCCGGCGAGGCGAACGCCGTCCCCGCCACCGACCAGGACGCCGCGCGTTTCCTGGCCCGGTCCGAGATGCGGCTGATCACCGACCGGCGCGCCACGGATTCCTGAACCGCGCTCCGGCACCCGGGCCCTCGCCCGACCCGACACCCCACGCGCCCCGCGCCCAGGAGGAGAAGCAGACATGACCACCCACCGGCCACGCATCGTGGACCTCAGTGAGACCCAGCCCAACACCAGGCGCGGAGGCGACCTGCGCGCCATGCTCACCCCCACCGCGGTGGGCGCCACCAGCGGCTTCATGGGCCTCGCCCTCATCGACCCCGGTGACCGCATCGGCGAGCACTACCACCCGTACTCCGAGGAGTTCGTGTACGTCGTGCAGGGTCACCTGGAGGTCGACCTGGACGGGGAGACGCACACCATGCGCCCCGACCAGGGCCTGCTGATCCCCCCGCACGTGCGCCACCGCTTCCGCAACGTCGGCGACACCGAGGCCCGCATGGTCTTCCACCTCGGCCCGCTCGCCCCCCGCCCCGAACTCGGCCACGTCGACACCGAGGTGACCGAGACCGCCGAGCGGAGCGCCCCGCCAGAACGAACCGAGGCCGCCTCATGACCCGGCGCGTGGCGGTCACCGGAGTCGGCGTCGTCGCCCCGGGCGGCATCGGGGCCCCGGCCTTCTGGGACCTGCTCTCCAACGGCCGCACCGCGACCCGGGGCATCACCCTCTTCGACCCGGCGGGCTTCCGCTCCCGGATCGCCGCCGAGTGCGACTTCGACCCGGCCGCCCACGGCCTCGACGACGAGGACACCGCACGCGCGGACCGCTATGTGCAGTTCGCGATGGTCGCCGCCCGCGAGGCGCTGGCCGACGCCGGTCTGGACCCGGAGCACACCGACCCCTGGCGGATGGGCGTCTCCCTCGGCACCGCGGTCGGCGGAACCACCCGCCTCGAACACGACTACGTCGCCGTCAGCGAGAAGGGCACGCGCTGGGACGTCGACCACCGCAGGGCCGGGCACCACCTGGAACGCGCCTTCTCGCCCAGCTCACTGGCCTCCGCCGTCGCCGAGCAGGTCGGCGCCCACGGCCCCGTGCAGACCGTCTCGACCGGCTGCACCTCGGGCCTGGACGCCATCGGCTACGCCTTCCACTCCATCGAGGAGGGCCGGGTCGACGTCTGCGTAGCCGGTGCGTCGGACTCGCCGATCACCCCGATCACCGTGGCCTGCTTCGACGCGATCAAGGCGACCTCCCCCAACAACGACGACGCGGAACACGCCTCCCGCCCCTTCGACGCCCGCCGCGACGGCTTCGTCATGGGCGAGGGCGGAGCCGTACTCGTCCTGGAGGAACTGGAGCACGCCCGGGCCCGCGGGGCGACGGTGTACTGCGAGATCGCCGGCTACGCCACCTTCGGCAACGCGTACCACATGACCGGGCTCACCCCCGAGGGGCTGGAGATGGCCGAGGCCATCGAGCGGGCGCTCGGCCACGCCCGGATCTCCCCGCAGGACATCGACTACGTCAACGCGCACGGCTCGGGCACCAAGCAGAACGACCGGCACGAGACCGCCGCCGTCAAACGGGCCCTCGGCGCGCACGCCCACAAGGTGCCGATGAGCTCCATCAAGTCGATGGTGGGCCACTCCCTCGGCGCGATCGGGGCGATAGAGATCGCCGCCTGCGTCCTGGCCCTGGTCAACCAGACGGTCCCGCCGACGGCCAACTACGAGTCCCCGGACCCGGAGTGCGACCTCGACTACGTGCCGCGCACCGCCCGCCCCCTGAAGCTGCGCAGCGTCCTCTCGGTCGGCAGCGGCTTCGGCGGCTTCCAGTCCGCGGTGGCCCTGACCCGAGGGAGGACATGATGAGCACCCGAAAGGCCCGGCGCACCGTTGTCACCGGCATCGGCGTCGTCGCCCCCAACGGCACCAGCACCGAAGCCTTCTGGAAGCGCACCCAGGAGGGCATGAGCGTCCTGGACCGGGTCACCCGCGAAGGGTGCGAGGACCTGCCGCTGCGCGTCGCCGGCGAGGTCCGCGGCTTCGACCCGGTCGCGCTCATCGAGGAGCGCTACCTGGTCCAGACCGACCGGTTCACGCACTTCGCGATGGCCGCCGCCGACATGGCGCTGGACGACGCCCGGCTCGGCCGCGCCGACTACGAGGACCGGCCGTTCGGCGTCGGCGTGGTCACCGCGGCCGGCTCCGGCGGCGGCGAGTTCGGCCAGCGCGAACTGCAACGGCTCTGGGGCCAGGGCTCCACGTATGTCGGCCCCTACCAGTCGATCGCCTGGTTCTACGCTGCGAGCACCGGCCAGATCTCCATCCGCGGCGGCTTCAAGGGCCCCTGCGCGGTGGTGGCCAGTGACGAGGCGGGCGGCCTGGACGCGCTCGCGCACGCCGACCGCTCCGTGCGGCGCGGCACCGACGCGGTCGTGGTCGGCGCCGCGGAGGCCCCGCTCGCGCCGTACTCCGTGGTCTGCCAGCTCGGCTACCGCGACCTGAGCACAGCCGAGGACCCGACGCGCGCCTACCGCCCCTTCACCTCGGACGCCTGCGGCTTCGTGCCCGCCGAGGGCGGCGCGATGTTCGTGGTCGAGGAGGAGGAGTCGGCCCGCGAGCGCGGCGCCCGGGCCCGGGCGGAGATCGCGGGCCACGCCGCCACCTTCACCACGGCCGCCCACTGGGAGGAATCCCGCGAGGGCCTCGCCCACGCCATCGAGGGCGCGCTGCGGGAAGCCGGCTGCGCCCCCGACGAGATCGACGTCGTCTTCGCGGACGCGCTCGGCTCGCCGGCCGCCGACCGGGCCGAGGCGCTGGCCCTGGCCGACGCGCTCGGCCCGCACAGCCGGCGCGTCCCGGTGACCGCCCCCAAGACCGGCACCGGCCGGGCCTACTGCGGGGGACCGGTCCTGGACGCGGCGGCGGCCGTCCTGGCCATGGAGAACGGCCTGGTCCCGCCCACGCCCAACGTGTTCGACGTCTGCCACGACCTCGACGTCGTCACCGAGCGGGCCCGCCCCGCCGAACTGCGCACCGCGCTCGTGCTCAGCCGCGGCCTCATGGGCTCGAACGCGGCCCTGGTGCTCCGGCGCCCCGCGTGAGCCCGTCCACCCCACGTGAGAAGGAGCAGTCCCTCATGACCGAACGACTGACGTACGAAGAACTCGCCGCCCTCATGAAGAAGGGCGCCGGCCTCTCCGTCGACCCCAAGGAGATGGAGAACCGCTCCGACGCCGCCTTCGAGGAGTACGGCCTCGACTCCCTCGGCCTGCTCGGCATCGTCGGCGTACTCGAGAACCGGCACGGGCAGCCGCTGCCGGCCGACGCGGACCGGTGCAAGACGCCCCGCGAGTTCCTCGACCTCGTCAACAACAGCCTCATGACAGGAGCCTGACGTGTCCGGACACACCGAGAACGAGATCGTCATCGCCGCCCCCCTGGACCTCGTCTGGGACATGACGAACGACCTGGAGAACTGGCCCCAGCTCTTCAGCGAGTACGCGGCCGTCGAGATCCTGGAACGGGACGGCGAGCGCACCACCTTCCGCCTGACCATGCACCCCGACGAGAACGGCAAGGTGTGGAGCTGGGTCTCCGAGCGCACCACCGACCGCCCCGGCCGCACCGTGCGGGCCCGCCGCGTCGAGCCCGGACCGTTCCAGCACATGGACATCCGGTGGGAGTACTCCGAGACCCCCGGCGGTACCCGGATGCGCTGGCAGCAGGACTTCGCGATGCGCCCCGACGCACCGGTGGACGACGCCTGGATGACCGACAACATCAACCGGAACTCCAAGGTCCAGATGGCGCTGATCCGGGACAGGATCGAGCAGCGCGACCGCGAGCGCCGCTCCGCCACCGTCCCGGCCAACTGACCGGCAGAAGGGCACCACCCATGCACCACGCACTGATCGTCGCCCGGATGGCGCCGGGTTCCGCCCCGGACATCGCGAAGCTGTTCGCCGCGTCCGACAACAGCGAACTGCCGCACCTGGTCGGCGTCACGCGCCGCAAGCTCTTCCAGTTCGGCGACGTCTACCTGCACATGATCGAGTCCGAGCGCCCGCCCGGCCCGGAGATCGCCAAGGTGACCGAGCACCCGGAGTTCCGGGCCATCAGCGAACGGCTCACCGCCTTCGTCAGCCCGTACGACCCCGAGACCTGGCGCGGGCCCAAGGACGCGATGGCCCAGGAGTTCTACCGCTGGGAGCGCGGCGCTCCCGCGTGAGCGACGACCACCGCCCCGGTCCGGGCCACCAAGGCCCGGACCGGGGCGGTTTCGCGTACGCCCCGAAATCAGTCCGGCACCACGCACTCGAAGGCGTGCAGATACGCGTTGACCTGCCGGACCCCGTCGATCCGCAGCCCCGCCCCGGAGAGCCGGTCCACCAGGCTCTGCCGGGTGTGCTTGGCGCCGCCCACGTTCAGGAGCAGCAGCAGGTCCATGGCGGTCGTGAACCGCATGGACGGGGTGTCGTCCACCAGGTTCTCGATGACGACGACCCGGGCACCGGGGCGCGCCGCCCGGACGACCGCGGCGAGCGCCCGGCGGGTCGACTCGTCGTCCCACTCCAGGATGTTCTTGATGATGTAGAGGTCGGCGGCGACCGGAATGCCCTCCCGGCAGTCCCCGGCCACGATGGACGCCCGCCCGGCCAGCGCGCCGCCGTCCCGCAGCCGCTCGTCGGCCCGGGCGACGACCCCGGGCAGGTCCATCAGGGTGCCGCTCACCGACGGGTGCTTCTCCAGCAGGCTCGCCAGCACGTGCCCCTGGCCGCCGCCGATGTCCGCCACCGACGCGACACCGCCGAGGTCGAGCAGGGCGGCCACGTCCAGCGCCGACTGCACGCTGGAGGTGGTCATGGCCGCGTTGAACACCTGCGCCGACTCGTGGGCGTCCTGGTGGAGGTAGTCGAAGAACTCCTTGCCGAAGACGTCCTCGAAGACGTTGCCGCCGGAGCGCACCGCGTCCTCCAGGCGGGGCCACACCTGCCAGGTCCACGGCTCCGTGCACCACAGCGAGATCGCCCGCAGGCTGTCCGGGGCGTCCTCCCTCAGCAGCCGGGACATGTCGGTGTGCGCGAAGGTGCCGTCG
The DNA here is from genome assembly GCF_007096885.1 of Streptomyces sp. 130. Lineage (GTDB taxonomy): Bacteria > Actinomycetota > Actinomycetes > Streptomycetales > Streptomycetaceae > Streptomyces. Next base: position 151,522 of record NZ_VJNO01000013.1, read on the forward strand.
GCGTTCTCCGTGAAGACGCCGTAGCAGGCCAGCGCCCGCAGCAGCCGCCGCAGCGGCCCGGGCTCGGTCCCCACCGCAGCCGCGAGCCGCTCCGGGGTCTCGGGGGTGTCGCCGAGCGCGTCGGCGACCCCCAGCCGGGCGACGGCGCGCACGGCGGCGGAACGGGCCGCGCCGAACACCAGCTCGCGCAGCCGCATCGCCGGCTGCGGGGTGGGAAGGGGCTGGACGGGAGTGGTGCCGGGGGTGGTGCTCACGGTGGTCATGCCGTCTCGCTTCTCCTCGTGCGGGGGGTCACCGGTCAGCACATCCCGGCCGGTGCGGAGGTCGTGCAGACATTGCCGGCGAACCGGTTGCCCGTGCCGGTGTCCCGGTTCGCCAGGTCCGCGGGCTGATTGCCGAGGACGATGTTGCCGCTGACGGTGTTGTCGGTGTTCTTCGCGCCCACGAAGCTCTTGAACAGCACGACGCCGCCCGACAGCGGGGTCGCGCCCACGTTGTCGCGGATCACGTTGTCGCGCACCTCGGTGGACTCGGTGCCGGTCAGCACGATCCCGGAACCCTGGATCGCGGGCAGCCGGTCGGTGGCCGCGCAGAATTTGTTGTTGCCGGTGATCCGGTTGGCGCGGACCGACAGGGCACCGGCCCGCGGCGTGCCCTCGTCGCCCACGACGAACACCCCGCTGCAGTTGGCGGTGAAGGTGTTGTCGCGCACCGACAGGTTGCGCACCCGCCGCGCGGTGAAGCCGATCCGGTTGCCGGTCAGCGTGTTGCCCCGGACCCGGGTGCCGCCGGTGTCGGTGGCGCCGCCCTCCTCGTCGACGCTGTTGGCGACGAACACGCCCGCGTCCCCGTTGGAGCGGGCGACGCTGTCCCGGATGTCGGAGCGGGTGGACCGCTGCTGCGCGATGCCCCAGACACCGTTGGCCTCGGCGGTCACCGAGCGGACGGAGAGCCGGTCCGTCCAGGACGCCCACAGGCCGCTGCGGGCGAACCCGGTGACGCGCAGGGACCTGACGGTCACCCCGTCCACGGTATCGTCCCTGGTCCCCAGGACGCAGATCCCGTTGCCCGCACCGGCGCAGTCGTCGCCGGCGGCGGCCCGGCCGGCCGCGGGCATGATGACCGTGTCGTCCCCGGAGCCGCGCAGGGTCAGTCCCGGCGTGCTGATCCGGACGCTCTCGCGGTAGGTCCCGGGCCGGACGACGACGGTGTCCCCGGGCCGTGCGGCGTCCACCGCCGCCTGGATGGACTGCCCCGGTGACACCACGCGCGCGCCGGCCGCGGCGGCGGGTACGGACGGCACCGCCGCGGCCAGTCCGGCGGCGGATGCGGCTGCGATGCCCACAAGACGTGTGATGTGTCGTTTCCTCATGAGCCGAAGCTATGGGCGATCCCGGCCCGGTGCCACGCACGGTGACCGGTTGGACGCGGGACGTGCCCGAATGGCTCATGCCCGCGCCCTCTCGGTAGCGTGGTGCCCGTGACAGCCGAGAGCGATCTGCGCGTCCTGCTGAGCGAACTGAGTCCCGAGCCGCACCCCGGCCGGTACGTGTACGTCACCGTGCCCGACGGCGCCCTGCCCGCCGCCGTCGCCCCCGTCGTCACGGTCCGCGAGAGCGAAGGGCTCACCCTGGTGCTCCCCGAGGCCGAGGCCGCGGCGGCCGGGCTGACGTACACCTATGTCGCCGGCTGGATCACCCTGCGGGTGCACTCGGCGCTGGAGGCGGTGGGGCTGACCGCCGCGGTGTCGCTCGCCCTGACCGACGCGGGGATCAGCTGCAACGTGGTGGCGGGGTTCCACCACGACCACCTCTTCGTGCCGCACGGGCGGGTGGACGACGCCGTAGCCGTGCTGGAACGGCTGGCCGCCGAGTCGCGCACCGGTTGACAGGTGTGCGCACGGGAGTGGGCGCGAGGTGTGCCTCGGGGCCTGCGCATATGCCGGTCCGGGCCCGGCTCGGCGAGGTGAGCCAGGACACGTAACATGTGTGCATGTCCTTCCTCCGCCGCCGCAGCGCCGCCACACCCGCGGGCCCCGACTTCGATGTCCTGGCCATGGACCCCGGTGACTGGCCCGGCAACCTCGGCGCCGGTCTGCTCCCCGCCCCCGACGGCAGCTGCCAGGGTGTGTTCCTCCGGTACGACCTGTTCGGCGGGCGCGGCCCCGCGATGATCATCGGCAACCTGCCGGAGGGGTCGCCCGCGCGTGAGACCGAGGAGGGGCAGGTCCCCTTCGAGGTGGCCCAGTTGCTGCTGGCGCTGGAGAACGACGAGCCGGTCGAGGTCACCGGCACCGAGGACATGCCGGTCATGCAGGGCGACAACCTCATGATCGTGCGCCGGGTGAAGCTCTCCGAGAGCCGCATCTCGTGCGTGCAGTTCGACCGCAGCGACGGTGTGCTCGTCACCATCGCCAGCTGGGACCGGCCCATCACCGACGATCTGTACGCCCTCCTCAAGCCGCTTCCCGCCGAGCTCTTCCAGCAGGGCTGACCCGTGGCCGGGTAGGGCCCGCCACCCGGCGGGCCCTACCCGCCGGCGCTACCCGTTCACCGCCGCCGCCGCCGTCGGCCGGCCGAACAGGGCCGCCACCTTCGCCGCCGAAGTGCCCAGTCCCGTCGGCCCGTTGAGGTGCCACGGGGCGCCGGTGCCGCGCCGCAGGTCCTCCTCCCGGTAGCGCCGGCAGCCCCGGTGCCAGATCAGGATGCCCGCGAGCCAGTGCTTCAGCTCCTGCACGTAGCCCGCGAGGGTCTCCCGCGCCTCGGCGTCCAGGCCGAAGTCGTCGTACAGCACGGGCAGTTCGTTCTCGGCGACATGGAGGAACTGCCGCAGCCGCGACTTCATCAGGTCGTGGAGGATCGCCATCCCCGTCGGGTAGTCCACCCCGAAGAAGTTCTGCACGACCAGGACCCCGTTGTGCACCTCACCCTCGTACTCGATCTCCTTCTGGTACGAGAACAGGTCGTTGAGCAGCGCCGCGTAGTCGGCGGCCGCGTTCTCCAGGGAGCGCAGCGGGCCGCTCTCGTAGATCTCGCGCGGCACCTTCCGGCCGTGCCCGATCCGGCACAGGCTCATCGTCAGGTCCGAGCCGAACGTCATGCGCCGCATCTCGACGTAGTCCACCGGATCGGGAATCCGGTGCTGCGCCTGGTTCGCCAGCTCCCACAGCCAGCTCGCCGTCATGTCCTCGACGGCCTTGCGGAACGCGCGCCGCCCGGCGTCGTCCATCGGCCCCGCCGTACGCTCCCAGAGGTCGCCGAGCCCCCGTTCCAGCGCGTTGACCGGCTCCGGCGCGGGGCTCCCGTCCAGCGGCATGAACAGCGACAGGCGCTCGTTGGCCAGCCGGGCGCCCGCCAGATCGCGCGACCGGCCGTGCACCACCGGGAACCAGTCGTCGCCGTACGTCCCCCACGCCAGCCATCCCGAGGACAGGTCGAGCCCGTCCGGTGTCGCGTCCGGATGGATGCCGGCCGCGCACAGCGGCAGGTCGATCGCCCGCAACCGCTCCTCGTCCCAGATGTGCGAACCCGGCACCCCGGGCTGCGGCCCCAGGATGCCCATCCGGTCGGCCCACTCCACCATCCGCTCGCGGGCGCCCTCCAAGTGCGGGCTCAGTGTGGTGTCGAACGGCAGGTCGAAGTCGGGCAGCAACGACGGGCCCACGTGCTGGAAGAGCACATGGCTGTGGCTGCGCAGCCGGGCCGACTCGGAGCGCCGGGTGAACCGGATCGAAGCGGCGGACATCCCGAAGCCCGGTTCGGCCTCGCCGGCCCCGCCGTCGTTCATGTAGCGGCTGGAGCGCATGTGCCACTCGTGGCCGCCGGACTGCCAGTCCTGCAGCCCCTTCACATACGCGCCGACCGCGGCCGTCTGCGCCGCGTCCAGCCCCTTGGCCGCGCAGAGCGGCCCCACCTCGGTCAGCGCGGTGTTCTCGAACTGCTGGAGCCTGGACGTCAGCAGGTCGTTCACCGCCTCGGCCGCCTCCTGCGTCGAGCAGCCGAGGAAGCGTTCGAGGACCAGCACCCCGTTGCTGTTCTCGCCCTCGTCCTCCACCTCCCGCTGGTAGGAGAAGAGGTCGTTGCGCAGATGCACCCCGTCCGAGAACGCGTCGCGCAGCACCCGCAGCGCCCGCTCACCGGCGACCGCCTCCGGCACCTCGGCCCCGGCCGCGTACTCCACCAGACCGGCCGACCAGGGGGCCCCGCCCACCTTGCGGCGCATCTCGATGTACTCGACCGGGTTCGCGATGCGGCCCTCGTTGATGTTGGCGAGCTCCCACAGCGACTCGTTGAGCAGGTTGCGCGTCGACTCCGCGAACCGCACCCGCCACGCGTCGGACATCGCGGGCACCGTACGCGCCCACAGATCCGCCAGCCCCGCCTCCACCGGGTTCTCCGGCTCGGGCACCGGCGCGCCGCGCTCCATCGGCATGAACGCCGGCAGCCGGTCCAGATACCGTTTGCCGCCCTCGCGGTCCGGGGTCCGTTTGAACAGCTCCAGGAAGTGGTCGTCGAAGAAGAAGACCCACACGTACCAGTCGGTGACGAGCGACAGCGCCTCCGCCGAGCAGTCGGGATGGGTGTACGCGCACAGCAGCGCGTAGTCGTGCGCGTCGAGGTCCTTCTCCTCCCAGATCCCGGACCCCTCCAGCATCCCCATGGCCCGCGCCCACGTCTTCGTGTGCCGCCGGGCCTCCTCCACGTGGGGGTTGAGACGCGCCGGATACGGAACATAGAAATCCGGCAGGGTGAACGGCTGAGCCATGTGCGTCCGGCCTTTCCGAGAGCCATCGCGTGACTGCCACGCGCATCGGTCCTGTCGGCGCCAGCACTACCCTTGGTCCGTTCGGGGCACGCACAGCGGCGATTAGTCACACCGGAGAGCGCCCGTTCGAGGGACACCCGTGCCGGTCCGGGCTCGTAAAACCCTGGTAACGCGCCATCGCCACACCCCCGCCGTTCTCCGCCCTTCGCAGGTCGCGGGCCCTGTCAGTGGTCTGGTCCAGTGGCTCAACGCGCGGTGCTCCCAGCGCTCTTGACGCCCCCTCACCTCGGGTCACAGAGTGTGCGCGCACGTCCGCAACGGCTCCACCCGGCTCTACGAAGGGTTGTCATGACGTCCAAGCAGAGGACCAGGCTCGCACTCGCCTTCACCACCGCCGGGGCACTGAGCCTCGCGCTGCTCAGCCCGGCCGCCCGGGCCGGCGCCGACGGGGTCCGGCCCGAGTGCCCGCGTGGCCTCGCCTGTGACTGGGTCCCGGCCGCCTACCAGCAGACCGGCGACCCGGCCGACAAGGAGACGTACGGCAATTACGACACCGCCGACCGGCCGCACACCAACAAGATCAAATTCATCGTGCTGCACGACACCGAGGAGGACTTCGACACCACGCTGAAGATCTTCCAGAACCCGCTGAAGCAGACCTCGGCCCACTACGTCGTACGCTCCGCGGACGGCCACGTCACCCAGATGGTCAAGAACAAGGACGTGGCCTGGCAGGCCGGCAACTGGTACGTCAACAGCCACTCCATCGGCATCGAGCAGGAAGGTTTCGCCGCAGACGGCGCCCGGTGGTACACCCCCGAGATGTACCGCTCGACCGCCGCCCTGGTGCGCTACCTCGCCGCCAAGTACGACATCCCCCTCGACCGCCAGCACATCATCGGGCACGACGGCGTCCCGCCCACCAGCGCCGCCGGCACCAAGAACATGCACTGGGACCCGGGCACCTACTGGGACTGGAACCACTTCATGACGCTGCTCGGCGAGCCCACCGTGCCCACCGCCCGCCCGGGCAGCCAACTGGTCACCGTCAGCCCCCGGTTCAAGGACAACAAGCAGGCGTTCCGCGACTGCGAGAAGAACGTGGACCTGCCCGTCCAGGGCTCCAGCGCCGTCCCGCTGCACACCGCGCCCTCCGACGACGCGCCCCTCTTCTCCGACCCCGGCATCCACACCGACGGCTCGCCCGGCACCAACTGCGCGGCCGACTGGGGCAGCAAGATCAGCGCCACCCAGCAGGCCGTCGTCGCCGGTCACGCCCCGGGCTGGACTGCCATCTGGTGGTACGGCGAGAAGGCGTGGTTCCGCACACCCGCCCACACCCGCACCACCGTCCCCACCTCCGGCTCCATCGTCCGCCCGAAGGCCGGCAGGACCGAGGTGCCGGTCTACGGGGTCGCCTACCCGGACAAGTCGGAGTACCCGGCCGGCTTCGCGGACCAGCGGGTCGGCACGCCCCTCCCGTACACGATCAAGGCGGGCCAGTCCTACCCCGGCGGCGGCGAAGCGCCCACCGGCTTCTTCTACGCACCGACGATCGACGCCTCCTACCCGCTGGACCACGCGTACTTCAAGGGCGGGGAGAAGTACCTGACGGTCCAGATCGGCCACCGGGTCGCCTTCGTCAAGGCGTCCGACGTGGACGTCGTGCGCGCCCGCTGAAGCCCCGTACCGGCACGCACGCAACAGCGCGCCGCGGGCCCGGTGTGTCGGCACCGGACCCGCGGCGCGCCCCATGGGGCCGACCGGTCAGCGTGTGCCGACCGCCGCCCGCACGGCGTTCCGGGCCATCGCACAGTCGTCGTGCAGCCGGCGCAGCAGCAGCCGCTGCTCCTCGCCCGGCGCGAGCGTGCCCGGCCGCTCCGGCACTGCCCGGGCGGGCCCGGCCTCCCGCATGGCCCGCTGGACGGCCGTCTCGTACCGGCGGATCTCACGCGTCAGTACGAGCATCAGGTTGACCAGGAACGCGTCGCGTGCCGCGGGGCCCGCGACCTGCGCCAGCTTGCTGATCTCGCGCCGGGCCACCGGGGCGTCGCCCAGCACGGTCCACAGCGTCGCCAGGTCGTACCCGGGCAGATACCAGCCCGCGTGCTCCCAGTCCACCAGCACCGGCCCGGTGGGCGAGAGCAGGATGTTGGAGAGCAGCGCGTCCCCGTGGCAGAACTGCCCCATCCCCTGGCGCCCGCCGGAGTGGGCGATCCCGTGCAGCAGCTTCTGCAGGTCGCCCAGGTCCCGGTCGGTGAAGAGCCCCAGCTCGTGGTAGCGGCTGATCCGTGCCGCGTAGTCCAGCGGCGCCTCGAACAGACCCGCCGGCGGACGCCAGGCGTTCACCCGGGCCACCGCCCCGAGCACGGCCCGCAGGTCCGCGCGCGGCGGCGCCTCGGCCGGGTGGCGCGTCAGGGCGGCCACCCGGCCCGGCATCCGCTCGATGACCAGCGTGCAGTTCTCCGGGTCGGCGGCGATGAGCCGGGGCACCCGTACCGGCGGGCGGTGCCGGACGAACGCCCGGTATGCCGCTATCTCGTGCCGGAACCGCTCCGCCCACGCGGGGGAGTGGTCCAGTAAACACTTCGCCACCGCCGTCGCGCGCCCCGTGGAGCCGACCAGCAGCACCGAACGTCCGCTGCGCCGGAGCACCTGCACCGGATTGAACTCCGGGCAGATCCGGTGCACGGACGCGATCACCATCCTCAGCTGGGCGCCCTGGGGGCCCGACAGGTCGAGCCGGCCGCCGAGCGAGGGGGCACCGGGCCCTCCCGGCCGCCGGGGCCGTCCGATGCCGGGGGCCGGGACGGTGGCGCGGGGATCGAGATACGGTCCGCCGCCCGTCTGGAGAGGACGCAGCGGCCGGGGCGGGGCGGACACGGAGGACGATGCTGTGTACATGGGCGATACAGATCCCTTCGTGCGCCGACAAGTTGCGTGCGCCGCCCCGGCCGGCGGCCGTTCGGCACCCTGGGGAGTACCTAGGGCTGCCGGGCGGGGTGGCGCTTTCCTACCTGACACCGGTTCGCGGGTGTCTCTCGACATAGCGCACCCTGGCGAACCCTGGCGAATAGTCGCGAGGCATCTGACACGGGGTTAGTGTCAACACAGCCGAGAACCTGGGGGCTTGACGTGACCGGAGAACCCAACACCCGCCTGTCGGACCTGTTCGGCCTGGCCGGCTGGTCCAAGGGCGAACTCGCGAGACTGGTGAACCGGAAGGCGGCGGCCATGGGCCACCCCCAACTGGCCACCGACACCTCGCGGGTGAGGCGCTGGATCGACATGGGGGAATCCCCCCGCGACCCCGTGCCGAAGGTGCTGGCGGCTCTGTTCACCGAGCGGCTCGGTCGTGTCGTGACCATCGAGGACCTCGGGTTCGGCCGGCGCGGGCGTGGTGGGAAGCGGCGAGAGGCCGGGACGCAGGACAATCCCGAGCAACTCCCGTGGGCGCCCGAACGGACGGCAGCGGTCCTCACCGAATTCACGGGAATGGACCTCATGCTCAACCGACGCGGCTTGATGAGCGCGGGCGCCGCGCTCGCCGCCGGCTCCGCCATCGCCGGCCCCATGCACGACTGGCTGCACACCGACCCCGTACTGGCGGCCGACGCCCCGAGTACCGGCGGCCCGGTACACGCGGATCCGGCAGGCTTCGACCTGTACGAGGCCGCCCCCATCGGCTCCGAGGAGATCGAGGCCCTGGAGCGGTCCGTCGAGGTCTTCCGCGCCTGGGACGCCTCCCGCGGCGGCGGCCTCCAGCGCAAGGCCGTGGTGGGCCAGCTCAACGAGGTGGGCGGGATGCTCTCGTACCACCACCCCGCCCACCTCCAGAAGCGGTTGTGGGGCGTCGCCGCCAACCTCGCCGTCCTGGCGGGGTGGATGTCGCACGACGTGGGCCTCGAACCCACCGCGCAGAAGTACTTCGTCATCGCCGCGCACGCGGCCCGCGAGGGCGGCGACCGCCCGCGCGCCGGCGAGGCGCTGTCCCGGGCGGCCCGCCAGATGATCCACCTGGGCCGCCCCGACGACGCGCTGGACCTGATGAAGCTCGCGAAGTCGGGCTCGGGCGACAGCGTCCTGCCGCGCACCCAGGCGATGCTCTGCACCATCGAGGCGTGGGCGCAGGCGTCCCTGGGCCGGGGCCAGGCCATGCGGCGCACGCTGGGCCGGGCCGAGGAGCTCTTCGTCTCGGACAAGGCCGACGTGCCCGCGCCCAGCTGGATGCAGATGTTCGACGAGGCCGACATGCACGGTATGCAGGCCCTGGCCTTCCGCACGCTCGCCGAACACGACCCCTCGGCGGCGGTCATCGCTCAACGGCACGCGAAGCAGGCCCTGGAGCTGCGGGACAACGGCCGCGAGAGGTCCAAGATCTTCGACTACATCTCGCTCGCCTCGGCGTGCTTCATCGCCGACGACCCGGAACAGGCCGACCGCTACGCCCGGCTCGCGCTGGTCACGATGGGGGAGACGTCCTCCCACCGGACCTGGGACCGGCTGCGCGAGATGTACCGGCTGACCGGGCAGTTCTCCGGCTACGCGAAGATCGAGGACCTGCGCGAGGAGATCCAGGTCGCCGTGCCGCCGAACCAGCGCAAGAAGTCGAGGAGCGCCGAGATCTGAGGAGTCCCGGGACGCGATGAGCAGCGGGCCCCGCCGAGGGCGGCTGCCGCTTCCCTACGCCCCGACGCGGGCGATCAGCACGCACGCGTCGTCCAGCCGCTCGGTCGCGCCGAACGCCTCGACGACGATCCGTACGCACTCCTGAGCCGAACGGGCCTCGGCGAAGCGCGGGGCCAGCCCCAGCAGCGCCTCCGTGCCCGGGCGCGCACCACCGTTCCCGGCGGCGTCGTCGCGGGCCAGCCCGTCGGTGTGCAGCACCAGCACGTCGCCGGGCAGCAGGTGCGCCTCGACCTGCTCGTAGGCGGTCCCGGAGGACGCTCCGAGCAGCATCCCGTCCGGCAGGGGCAGCGGGCGTCCGGTGCCGTCGCGGAAGAGCAGCGGCGCGGGGTGGCCGGCCTGCGCCCAGTCCAGGGTGTGCGTGGCCGGGTCGAACCTGCCGCACACGGCGCTGCCCAGCGCCGGCTGAATGGAGGTCTCCAGCAACTGGTTGAGGTGCCCGAGGAGGGCGCCGGGCTCGATGCCGGCCATCGCCATGCCGCGCACCGCGCCCATCACCACCGCCATGGCGGAGGTGGCCTGGACGCCGTGGCCGGTGAGATCGCCGACGGTGAGCATCGTCCTGCCGTCCGGCAGCTCCATGGCGTCGTACCAGCCGCCGCCGATCAGGGCGCTCGTCTCGGACGGCAGGTAGTGCGCGGCGATGTCCAGGGCGCCGGGCCCGTCGTCGCCGGGAAGCCGGAGGGAGGTCTGCCACGGCGGGAGGACGGCCGCCTCCGGCTCCGCCGCCGTCCGGCGCAGGGCGCCGGCGCCGGGCCGTGCGCGGCGCAGGGAGTCATGGCTGCGGCGCACCACCTGCTGGCTGCGCCGCAGCGCGCTGACGTCGCGCAGCACGGCCCACATGGAGGCGGTGCAGCCGTCCGTGTCGAGCACGGGCTCGCCCAGCATGTGCAGGGTCCGGACGCGTCCGTCGGTGTGCCGGATGCGGAACTCGCCGTCTATCGGCTTGCCGTCCACCAGGCAGTCCGTGACGAGCGCGGTGAGTAACGGCTGGTCCTCGGGGAGCAGCCGGGAGGGCAGGGCGTCGAGCGAGAGCCCGCCCGCCGCCGGGTCCAGGCCGAAGATCCGGAACAGTTCGTCGGACCAGCTGACCTCGTCGGTGAGCAGATTCCATTCGGCGCTGCCGACCCGGCCGATCAGGGAGCCGGCGGGCTCGCCGGCCCCGTCCGCGGGCTGTGCGGAGGGCTCGGCGGGCAGGCCGTCCCGGAGCTGTCCCAGATGTGCGCCCAGGTCGTCCAGGTGGTGCACCGCCAGCTCGCACAGCGCCCGCTGCCAGCGCGTCCGCGGATCGTCCTCGTCCACGCGCACGGCGTCGCGCCGCACCGCGTCCACATCGCCGCGCAGCCGGCGCGTGCGGTGGATCAACGCGTCGACGGCACCGCGCTCGGGCGGCTGCGGGGCGGAGCGGTCCGCGGAGAGGGGGGACGGCATGTCGTACTCCGATACAGGGCGGCACAACCAGTGACGAAGGGTGGACCGCATACGACTTTCGCACAGCCGGAAGAGGCCCGTAAGTGGTTTGGCAACACTCGATGCGTTCTTGCACGCGGCATATGCCAGCGGCTGACTGTAGCCCATTCTCTTTCGAACAGCCTTGCTGTTGGCGGTGGTTGGTGCAAGTTGCGGTGTGGGGCGCCTCGTGGAGCCGCCTGTCCGGCCCGTCTTCCGGTGTCCGTGCCCTGGATCACAGTCCGGGGCGGGGATTGCCGGGAACAGGCGGCGATGGTTTATCGTTCACCTATATGTGGACGACGCCCTGAGCGCCCACATTCGAGCCGCCCCGGCTGGATTCCCCCGATCCGGCCGGGGCGTTCCCCTTCCCGGACCGGCCGCCGCCCGCCGCCGCACCGCGCGCCGGCGCCCTCACTCCAGCCCGCGCGCCTGCCGGAACCGGGCCAGGCCCTCGGCCAGTTCCACCACGGGCTCCGGATAGTCCAGCCGCTCCCGCTCCTCGTCCGGCAGCTTCCACGGCTCGTGCACGGCCGCCCCGGACAGCGCCGACAGCTCCGGCACCCAGCGCCGGACGTACTCCCCGTCCGGGTCGAGCCGCTTGCCCTGTACGACGGGGTTGAGCACCCGGTTGGGGCGGCTGTCGGTGCCGGTGCCGGCCATCCACTGCCAGTTCATCTGGTTGTTGGGGATGTCGCCGTCCACCAGCAGATCCAGGAAGTGGCGGGCCCCGACGCGCCAGTCCACGTACAGCGTCTTGGTCAGGAAGGAGGCGGTGAGCAGCCGGCCCCGGTTGTGCATCCAGCCCTCGTGGCGGAGCTGGCGCATCGCGGCGTCGACCATCGGATAGCCGGTGCGCCCCCGCCGCCACGCCTCGACCTCGTCGGCGGCGTCCGCCTCGGACCGCCAGCGGTCGTGCTTGTCACGGTAGTTCCGGTGCGACGAGGCGGGCCGGGCCGCGAGGACCTGGTGGTGGAACTCCCGCCAGCACAGCTGCCGTACGAACGCCTCGGCCCCCGCGCCGCCCGCGTCCCGGCACCGGCGCACCAGCTCGACGGGGGACAGGGTGCCGAAGTGCAGATGCGGCGAGAGCCGCGAGGTGCCGTCGGCCGCCAGGTCGTCGTGCCGGTCCTCGTACGCGGCGAGCCCGCGCCGCCGCCAGGCCGCGAACGCCCTGCGCCCCGCCTGCTCGCCGCCCTCCGCGAGCCCTTCCGACACGCCCTCGACGTCGCCGCGGGCCGGCACCTTCTCGGAGCGCGGCCCCCCGGGCACCCGGACCGTCCGCGGCGCACCGAACACATCGCGCAGCCGCTCCTGCGACCAGCGCCTGAAATATGGGGTGAACACGGCGAAGTGGTCCGACGAGGCGGGCGTCACCGCGCCGGGCGCCACCGCGGTGACCACCCCGTCGTGGACCCGCAGCCGGCGTCCGTCCGCCTCCAGCGCCTCCCGCAGCCGTTCCTCACGGCTGCGGGCGTACGCGCTGACGCCCGCGGCCACGTGCACCTCGCCGGCGCCGGTCTCCGAGGCGACCGCGCCCACCTCCTCGGCCACGTCCCCGGACCGGATGACCAGCCGGCCGCCCCGGTCACGCAGTCCGGCGTCCAGATCGCGCAGACAGTCCGCGAGGAACGCGCGCCGGTTCGGGGCGTCGAAACCCGCCGCCCCGATCGCGCTGTCCCGGACGAACAGAGGCACGATCTCGTCGGCCGACGCGAGCGCCGCGCGCAGCGGCGGATGGTCGTGCAGCCGGAGGTCGGCGGTGAACAGGACGACCGCAACGGTCATGGCGCAACTCCAGAAGGGGCGGGGACAGCCATGCTGCCGTCACCCCGCCGCCCCGGGACGCACCGCTCAGGGCGACACCGCCGGTACCGCCCGTCCGGGTGACGTCCGGTGCTCCGCCGCCCGCGCGATGTTGCGCGCCATCCCGCCGAACACCACGGCGTGGAACGGCGAGACACTCCACCAGTACGCGTGCCCGAGCAGCCCGCGCGGATGGAACAGCGCCCGCTGCCGGTAGCGCGACCGGCCCTCCCCGTCCCGCTCGACGTACATCTCCAGCCAGGCCGGGCCCGGCAGCCGCATCTCCGCACGCAGCCGCAGCAGGTGTCCCGGTTCGATCTCCTCGACCCGCCAGAAGTCCAGCGAGTCGCCCACCCGCAGCCGGTCCGTGTCACGCCGTCCGCGCCGCAGGCCGACCCCGCCCACCAGCCGGTCCAGCCAGCCGCGCACCGCCCAGGCCAGCGGGAACGAGTACCAGCCGTGCTCCCCGCCGATGCCCTCCACCACCCGCCACAGGGCCTCGGGCGACGCGTTCACCTCGCGCTCCCGCTCGTCCGTGTACAGGCTGCCGCCCGCCCAGTCCGGGTCCGTGGGCAGCGGGTCGCTGGGCACGCCCGGCACCGAGGCGGACGACCAGCGGGTGGTGACCCGGGCCTCCCGGACGCGTTGCAGGGCCAGGCGCAGCGCCGTGTCGAAGGCGAACGGCTGCCCCGCGCCGTCGGGGACGTACCCCGCGATGTCGTGCTCCCGGCACACCACCTCGTACCGCAGGGACTCGGCGAGCGGCCGGGCGATCGCCGCGGGCACGGGCGTGATGAGACCGACCCAGTGGCTGGAGAGGCCCGGGGACAGCATCGGCACGGGCAGGATCAGCCGGTGCGGCAGCTCCGCCACCTCCGCGTAGCGCTGCATCATGTCCCGGTACGTGAGGACGTCGGGCCCGCCGATGTCGAACGCGCGGTTCACGTCCCGGGGCATGCGGGCACTGCCCACCAGATAGCGCAGCACGTCGCGGACGGCGATCGGCTGGATGCGCGTCGACACCCAGCTCGGCGTCACCATCACCGGCAGCCGCTCCGTGAGATAGCGCAGCATCTCGAACGACGCGGAGCCCGATCCGATGATGACGGCCGCCCGCAGCGCGGTCGTCGGCACGCCGGACTCCAGCAGGATGCGCCCCACCTCGGCCCGGGAGCGCAGATGCGGCGACAGCTCCCGCTCGGGTACGTCTTCGGGGGTGAGGCCGCCGAGATAGACGATGCGGCCGACACCGGCGGCCCGCGCCCGCTCGGCGAAGGCCGCGGCGGCCCGCCGGTCGGTCTCCTCGAAACCGGCCCCGGTCGTCAGCGCGTGCACCAGGTAGTACGCCACGTCGATGCCGTCCATCGCCGGGGCGAGCGAAGCCGCGTCCGTGACATCGCCCCGTACGGTCTCCACCTCGCCGGCCCATGGGTGGTCGCGCAGCTTCTCCGGGGTGCGGGCCAGGCACCGCACCCGGTGCCCGGCCGCCAGCAGCTCCGGGACCAGGCGGCCGCCGATGTAGCCGCTGGCACCGGTGACCAGGCAGTTCAGGGGTGCCCCGGGGTGGCCGTTCGTCATGAGACCTCCGCATCGGTCCGAACGCACCGGACCGCGCACGATCGGCCCGTCGCGACCAGTCTGACGCCGGGGCGCATGCCCCGCACGGCAGGCAGGGGGTGTGGTCCGGCGCTCGCGGGGCATCCGTCGCCCATGGACGCAGCGGCGGCAGGACCCCAGCGCGACCCGTCCCGGCGGAAGGGATGGGGGCGGCTCCTGCTGCGCGTCTCCATCCTGGTACTGGCCTTCGTGGCCATGGTCGGATTCTCGGTGGTGCTGGCGAAGGTGACGCTCACCCCGTCGCCCGCCTCCGCGGAACTCGTGAAGTCGAACCTGCATCCGGGCCGCTCGCTGCGGCAGTACGCCGAGGACTACACGTTCCTCGCGGCGTGCAAGCAGGCCGGGGGCAATCTGGTGCTCGGCATGCCCTTCGGCGTGCTGCTGCCCGTCCTCGTCCCGCGACGGCTCCGGATGCTCCGCATGTTCCTGCTGACCGTGGCGGTCATCGTCCTCGTGGAACTGGTGCAGGGAGCGGTCGTACAGGGCCGCGCCTTCGACGTGGACGACGTCATCCTCAACACGGCGGGAGCCCTCCTGGCCTACCTGCTGGTGGGGCGGCGCCTGAGCCACCGTTACCACGTGCTCGCCGAGAAGCCGCCGGCCGCGCCAGGCACGGACCCGCAGCCCCGCACGAAGGCCGCGCGCGGCCGGCTCCGCAAGCGCTGACCTGCGGCGGTACGGCTACCCGATCGGCCCGTGGCCGATTGCGGGCGGTATCCGGGCGGCCGACGGTGGAAGGCCACCGGGAGTGCCGCGCACCGGCTCCCGGGGTCCAGGATCGCGGGCCCGGCGCGCGGTCACCGCCGAAGAGGAGCGACATGACCGACGCCCAGTGGAGCCCGGGGCCGCGCGCCGGGGACGAGTTCCGGCCCGTGCTGGACGTCGTGGCACCCGTCCGCCGGCGGCGGCTCACCGTGTTCCTCCGGCTGCTCCTGCTCATCCCGCACTTCGTCGTGCTGTTCTTCCTGGAGATCGGGGCCTTCTTCACCGTCGTGTTCGGCTGGTTCGCCGCCCTGGCGCTCGGCCGGCTGCCCGGTCCCGTCTACCGCTACCTCGCCCACGTCCTGGCCTACCGGACACGGGTCGGCGCGAGCGCCATGCTCCTCGTGGACCGCTACCCGCCCTTCAGCCTGTCCCAGCCGCCGGACTACCCGGTCCGCATCGAGGTCCGCCCGACGCGGCTGAACCGGCTCGCCGTCTTCTTCCGTCTGATCCTGGTCATCCCCGCCGCCATCGTGCAGGGCCTGGCCACATCGGGCTGGTCCGTCCTGGCCGTGCTGTGGTGGCTCATCACGCTGGTCCTGGGACGCGTGCCCGGTCCGCTGTTCGAGGCGACGGCGGCCACCCTGCGCTACGAGATGCGGGTCTCCGCCTACTTCTCCCTGCTCAGCCCGGCCTACCCCAAGGGGCTCTTCGGCGACGACGGCCTCTCCGTGACGCGGGGGCAGCCGCGCTCCGCCACCCGGCCGCTGGTCATGAGCGGTGCGGGCAAGGCGCTGGTGGTCCTCTTCCTGGTCCTCGGGCTCGTCGGCGGTGCCACGACCCCCGTGGCCCGCTCCCTCCCGGACGGCGACGCCGCCGGCACGCGGGCGTAAAACGGCTCGCGGGAAGGGCTGTTCGGGTGCATGATCGCCCGATGACCTGGACCGCACCCGCAGTTGCCCGTACGCCCGGCTCGCTCGTCGCCGCCGAACGGGAGATGCTGACCGGCTATCTCGGCTGGTTCCGCTCGACGCTCCTCCAGAAGTGCGCCGGACTCACCGGTGAACAGCTCGCCGAACGGACGGTGCCGCCCTCGAACCTGTCCCTGCTGGGGCTCGTACGCCACATGGCCAAGGTCGAACGCACCTGGTTCCGGCAGCGGTTCGCCGGGCAGGACCTGGAGCCGATGTACGACCCGGGCAAGGGCAAGGACGCCGACTTCGAGGACCTGGACCCCGCCACGGCGGCCGAGGACCACGCCCGGCTGGTCGAGGAGTGCCGGCTCGCGGACGAGATCGTCGCCGGCGCCTCGCTGGACGACACCTTCACCCACAACGGGGAGGTGTACTCACTGCGCCTGGTCCACGTCCACATGATCGGGGAGTACGCGCGCCACATCGGCCACGCCGATCTGGTGCGCGAGCGACTGGACGGGGTCACCGGGGACTGAGGGGCGTGTGCGGCCGGCCCCGGGGCGGTCTGGGCCGCGTGAACCCGGCGGGCGGGGTCATACGGACCGTATGACCTCCACCGACCCGGCGACAGAACCGTCCACGAAGCCCGGCCCGGCCGACGACGGCCGGCGCCGCCGTCACCGCCGCCGCTGGGGACGCGCCGCCGCCCTGTGCGCGGTCGCGCTCGCCCTGCTGCTCCTCGGCACCCGCATCAGCCTGCTGCCCGGCCTGGGAGACGTCTTCGGCGAGGAGACCCACGACCGCTCGGGCCCCGCGGTGCTCAAGTCGATCCAGGACATGAGCAGGTACGAGGCCGCGGCCGGCGACTTCCAGGTCGTGGTCGACCTGGAGAAGGACACCAAGTACGTCCCCGACGTGATCCGGGGCAGCCGCACGCTGTACGTCGGCGCCGGCACCGTCTCCGCGTACGTCGACCTCGGACGGGTGACGAGCGGGGGAGTGGTCGTCGACGACGACCGCACCACCGCCGAACTCCGGCTCCCGCACGCGGTCCTCGGCAAGCCGGCGCTCGATCCCGACCGCTCCTACGCGGTCTCCAAGCAGCGCGGCCTCCTCGACCGGCTCGGCGACTTCTTCTCCGACAACCCCGGCAGCGAACAGGCCGTCAACAAGCTGGCCGCGCGCCACATCGGTGACGCGGCCGAGGAGAGCGGTCTGGCGCGGCGCGCCGAGAGGAACACCACCGCGATGCTCAAGGGCCTGCTCGGGTCCCTGGGCTTCGAGAAGGTGACGGTCCGCTACGGCACCCGGGCCGCCGGCCCCTCCTGACCGCGACACGACGGCCGGGGCGGATTAGCCCGGCGGCGGAAGTCGTTGAAGCCATGATGAGATGCCGCGGCCGGCGAGGCGCCGCGGCCGGACAGACCGACGACGGGAAAGAACGCATGCCTCTCCAGGGCGAGTACGAGCCGAGCCCCTCCCAGTGGGTTCGCGACCAGGTCGAGCAGTACGAGAGCTCGGGCGGCACGGAAGGGACGACGATGCGCGGCATGCCCGTCATCGTCCTGACGACCGTGGGCGCCAAGACGGGCAAGATCCGCAAGACGCCCCTGATGCGCGTCGAGCACGGTGGCCGGTACGCGGTGGTCGCCTCCCAGGGCGGCGCCCCCTCCCACCCCGTCTGGTACCACAACCTCAAGGCCGACCCGCGCGCCGAGCTCCAGGACGGCCCCGAGCGCCGCGACATGACGGCACGTGAGGTCACCGGCGCGGAGAAGGAGCAGTGGTGGGAGCGCGCGGTGGAGGCGTTCCCCGACTACGCGGACTACCAGAAGAAGACGGACCGGCAGATCCCCGTGTTCGTACTGGAGCCGGTGGACGGGAACCACTGAGGCGTCTCGGGATAGTGTCCAGCTCGGCCCCCAGGGGGTGGGGCCGAGCGGAAGGATGCGAAACCCGATGACGACAGACAACTCCGACCTCGTCGCCTTCGTCAGGGCGCGCCTCGATGAGGAAGAGGACCTGGCGCGGGCGGCCGGCGGCGAGGCGTGGCGGTGCCCGGCCGGGACGCCCGGCGAGATCCACGACCGGGGCGGCGCGATCGCCTTCACCCTGCGGACGCACGGCCACGCCTACGACCGGCACATCGTCCGGCAGGACCCGGCCCGGACGCTTCAGCGCATCGAGACCAGCCGGGTCCTCCTGGACGAGTACGCCGAGGTCGCCGCGCTCGACGTCGACCGCCCGCAGCGCGACTTCGCGTCCGGCCGCGCCTTCGGCCTGGGCTTCGTGGTCCGGCAGCTGGCCGCCGAGCACGCGGGCCACCCCGACTACCTGGTGAAGTGGCTGCCCCGCTTCACCCAGTAGCACGCGAGGCCCGCGGCGCCGGGAGGTCAGAGCGCGTTGGTCCCGTGGTCGCCCTTGGTGCTCACCTGGTCGCTCCGCTCCTGGAGCCGGCGGGCCTTGTCCTGGAGGCGCTGCCGCTCCCGGGGGTCCGATGTGCGTTCGGCGGTCTCCCGCATCTCCTCGGCCTTCGCCCGGATGCGTTCGGCCCGGCCGCCGGTCTCGTCCGCAACGCTCATGATCACTCCAGGTTCTCGGTGGAGAGCCGTCCATTCCAGCGAACCAGCGCATCCGCGCGTACGCATCTCGGGGGCCGGGCCGCCGCACCGGTGTCCGAATGTGACAGGGAACCGTCATTGCGGCCACCCGCGCGGTTGACGACGATGGACCCATGTCCACCGCACACCGCGTCGTCATCGCGGTCTTCCCCGGCGTCGATCTCCTCGACGTCTCAGGCCCCGCCGAGGTCTTCGCCCTGGCCAACAGGGTGTCCGGGGGCCGTCCCCGCTACGAGGTGCGGCTCGCCGGGCCCGAGGCGGGCGAGGTCCGGACCTCGGCGGGGGTGCGGCTGCTGACCGACCTGGCCTTCGGCGAGGTGGGGCGGGAGGTCGACACCCTCCTGGTCCCCGGTGCGGTCGACATCACCGACGAAGGGCCCGTCGCCCGGATCGACGCGGACATCGTGGCCTGGGTGAAGGAGACGGCCCCGCACGCCCGCCGGGTGGCGTCCGTGTGCGTCGGCGCGCATCTGCTCGCCGCCGCCGGGCTCCTGGACGGCATGACGGCGACCACCCACTGGTCGACCGCCGCCCAGCTCGCCGCCGCGCACCCGGAGGTCACGGTCGACGCGGACCCGATCTTCGTCCGCGCGGACCGGGGCCGGGTGTGGACCGGCGCCGGCATCAGCGCCTGCCTGGACCTCGCGCTCGCCCTGGTGGCCGAGGACCTGGGCGAGGACGTCGCGCTCGCCGTGGCACGCCAGCTGGTGATGTACCTCAAGCGGCAGGGCGGCCAGAGCCAGTTCTCCGTACCCCTGAGCAGACCGGCCGCCTCCCGGCGCGAGATCGACGCGCTGCGGCTGTGGGTCGTGGACCACCTCGACCAGGACCTGTCCGCACCGGTGCTCGCGGCGCGGATGTGCCTGAGCGAGCGCCACTTCGCCCGGGTCTTCAAACAGGAGACCGGAGTCTCCCCGGCCGCCTATGTGGAGTCCGCCCGCGTCGAGGCGGCCCGCAGGCTCCTGGAGACCACCGACGACCCGCTCGACCGGGTGGCGTCCGCCGCCGGTTTCGGGTCGGCGGAGACCCTGCACCGGGTGTTCCGACGGCAGATCGCCACCACACCGGCCGCCTACCGCCGCCGCTTCCGCACCCACGCGGCCTGACCGCGCCCGACACCCCCGGCACCCCGACTCCCCGTACCCGGCACGGCGGACGGCTCCGCCCTGCCTGCCCACGCCCACGAGAAAGGCACCCGCCATGACCACCACCCGCCCCTCCGCCACGCTCCGCGAGGTCTCCGGCCTGGACGACCGGCTGCCCCGGCTGAGCGAATCCGTCCTCATCCTCATCGACGTCCAGAACACCTACCGCACCGGCGTCATGGCCCTGGAGGGTGCCGAGGAGGCCGTCGCGGCCTGCGCGCGCCTCCTGGACCGGGCCAGGGCCGCCGGCACGCCGGTGGTCCATGTCATCCACGACGGCGGCGAGGGCTCCCCGTACGACATCCGCGAGCACATCGGCGCCCTCAGCGACGAAGTGGCGCCCCGGGAGGGCGAGGCGGTGGTCGTCAAGCAGTTCCCGAACTCCTTCCACCGCACGGAGCTGGAGAAGACCCTCACCGCCCTGGGCGCGGAGCCCGGCAGCGGCAAGGACCTGGTGCTCGCCGGGTTCATGGCCCACATGTGCGTCGCCCACACCGCCCAGGGCGCGTTCAACCTCGGCTACCGGCCCGCCGTCGTCGCCGAGGCCACGGCCACCCGCAGCCTGCCCGCGCCCGACGGCACCGTGGTCCCGGCCGGCACCCTGAAGGCCGCCGCGCTCACCGCCGTGGCCGACCTCTTCGCCCCGGTCGCCGCCACGGTGGACGACCTCCCCGCCTGATCGCCCGCCCCCGGCGGCGGCCTCAGCGTTCGACCGACGTCGTCGTGAAGCGGTCGCCGCAGACACGGATCTGCGGGTCGCGCAGCGTCAGCGCCTCCTTGGAGCCCGGCGGGTACACCCGCAGGTAGGCGGCCTGCTTCCAGCAGCCGCCGTCCGCGATGCCCTGGTTCAGGGTGTGCAGCACGACGTGCGCCGTCCTGCCGGGAGCCAGCACGGTCGCCCCGTGCGAGGCGCCGTCACGCTCGGCCGGAGCGCCGACGACGGCGCCGTCGCGCTGGATCAGGGACACGCCGGGGAAGCCGTTCAGGGCGCAGGAGTGCCCGGACTTGTTCACGAACGTGAGCTCGTAGTACACCTGGCCGGCGCCCCCGTCGCCGCGTTTCACGCTCATGCCCAGGCCCTCGGCCGGGCACCGGCCGGGGCCGGAGGCGTCGGCCCCGGACCCGCCGGACGCGGCGGGGGAGGAGGGGGCCGGCGCCGGGGGCGAGGAGGCCGGGCCGGACGGCTGGGGCGAGGTCCGGGCGGGGCCCGTCGTCGCGGCGTGGGCCGCGGGCGAGGCCGCGTCCTTTGATCCGGAGCCGTCGTCGCAGCCCGCCGCGACGAGGGCGAACGACATCATCGCGACGGGCACGACGAGGCGTCGGCGGAGCGTACGCGCTCTCCCCGCCGACTCGCGCCCTCGCGGACGGGGCGTGTGTCCGAACGGTGCGGGGGTGGCGGTGGTGCGAGAAAGTGAGCCCATAACGGACGCGTGCTCGATTTCCTGTGGGTCCAACCTGATGATCTGGCAAAAAAAACGCCGGGAAACGTCAGTCGTCCTCGAACCGCCCCCGTCCAGCCCTTCCAGTTCCGCCAGGAACTCCGAGGCCGCCGCCGCGTACGCCGGGCAGGTCCGGACCTCCACGCGCGAGGGCGTTCCGGCGGGCGGCCCACAGGCCCAGGTCGTTCGCGTGCTTCCCGTTCCGGCTCGCCGGGTCGAGCCGTTCCGCGATCCTCGCCCCGGGGGTCACTCCGGATTCGGCCGGGCCACCGGCAGCCCCGCCGCCCGTGCTGCCTGTGCCAGCACCTCGCGGAGCATCGCCGGGGTGAGCCGGCCGGTGAAGACGTTGCGCTGGCTGACGTGGTAGCAGCCGAACACCGTCAGCGGGTCGCCCGCCCCGTCGGCCGGTTCCAGCGTCGTACGGGCGCCGTGACCGAACACCGGCCTGGGCCGGGGAACCCGCCGCCCGGCCCGCTCCAGCGCGGCCAGGGCCGCCTGCCAGCCGAAGCCGCCGAGCACGACGACCGACCGCACCGTGGGCCGCAGCAACTGGAGCTCCCGGGCCAGCCACGGCCGGCACGTGTCCCGCTCGCCCGGCGTCGGGCGGTTGGCGGGCGGCGCGCAGTGCACGGGGGAGGTGACCCTGACCCCGTACAGTTCGAGCCCGTCGGTCAGGCCGGTCACCGTGGGCCGGGAGGCCAGCCCCAGCTCGTACAGCGTGGCGTACAGCAGGTCACCGGCCCGGTCGCCGGTGAACATCCTGCCCGTCCGGTTCCCGCCGTGCGCGGCGGGCGCCAGGCCCGTGATGGCCAGGGATGCGTCAGAGGGCCCGAAGCCGGGTACGGGACGGGCCCAGTACTCCCAGTCGCGGAACGCGGGGCGCTTGATCCGGGCCGTCTCCTCCCGCCACTCCACGAGGCGCGG
The DNA here is from genome assembly GCF_007096885.1 of Streptomyces sp. 130. Lineage (GTDB taxonomy): Bacteria > Actinomycetota > Actinomycetes > Streptomycetales > Streptomycetaceae > Streptomyces. The sequence goes on from NZ_VJNO01000013.1 coordinate 173,589, forward strand.
GCAGGCGCGGCACGTGACCAGCCGCCCGTCGAGCTCGGGCAGCGTACGGGAGCGGGCGGCGGCCCGTTCGGGGTAGTCCTCGGCGGTGCACATGATCGACCCGCTTCCACGTTCCTGATTCCGCCCGGTGGCGCGTTCACCGAAATGAGCGTACCCAGGGCGAAAGGGGCCATGGCCGTGAAATCGGCCCGGCCGGGACCGGAAAAGCGAAAGGAAGCCGGACCATGAAGGATTTCGCCGTCGGGGACCATGTGCGATGGAACTCCGAAGCCGGTCACGTCGAAGGCGTCATCACCGGGAAACACACCAGTGACGTCGAATTCAAGGGCCGCACCCGGCGCTGCAGCAAGGACGAACCGCAGTACGAGATCAAGAGCGACAAGACCGGGCACCTCGCCATGCACAAGGGCAGCGCGCTGAAGAAGACCTGACGGACGGCACGGTGAACAGGATCTGCACGGTCGGCCACTCGACCAGGGAGTTCGGCGAACTGGTGGAGCTGCTGCGCCGGAACGACATCACCCTGCTGGCCGACGTGCGCTCGTACCCGTCGTCCCGGAAACTCCCGCAGTGGAACCAGCGGAACATCATCGACCGCCTGCCGCCGGACATCGGGTACCGGTGGCTCCCGAAGCTGGGCGGCCGCCGCCACACCCCGAAGGGCGTCCCCACCGAGAACGGCGCCTGGCGGGTCAAGGCGTTCCGCGACTACGCCGATTACATGGCGACGGACGCCTTCCGGGAAGGGCTGGACGAGCTGCTGGCACTCGCCGAGGACGCCCGGCCGGCCATCATGTGCAGCGAGGCCGTCCCGTGGCGCTGCCACCGCAGACTGATCACCGACGCGCTGATCGTCGCGGGCGCGGAGGTCGTGGACATCCTGTCGCCCACCTCGACGCGGCCCGCGGTCCTGAACGAGGACGCGCGGGTCCGCGACGGCCGCCTGACCTACCCGCCCCACGGCTGAGAGGCCGCCCCCGACCCGCCGTGCCCGGGCCACGGCCGCAGCTTCTCCGGGTTGCGCACCGCCCAGATGCGGTGCACCCGGCCCCCGGCGAGACCGAACGCGGCCACGGTCACCGTGACCCCGGAGTGCTGGGCGACCAGGCCTGGCCGGCCGTTCACCGTGCGTTCGAGCAGCAGGAGCCCGGGCGCCTTGTCCGCGAAGTGGACCAGATAGCGGGCGACCCGCTCGGCGCCCTCGACCGGGCGCAGGGCCGCTCCGGCCAGACCGCCGCCGTCGGTGACCATCGCCGCCTCCGGGTCGAGGAGACCGATGAGCGCCCCGATGTCCTTGGCCTCCCAGGCGTCCTTGAACTCCCGCACCAGGACCGCCTGCCCGGCGGCCGGGCCCGTCTCGGCGCGGGCGTCGCGGATGCGCCGGCGGCCCGAGGCGGCGAGCTGCCGGCACGCCGGGGCGCTCCGGCCGACGATCTCCCCGACCTCCGCGAAGGGGTACCGGAACACGTCGTGCAGGATGAACGCCACCCGCTCGGCCGGGGTCATGGACTCCAGCACCACCAGGAACGCCATGTTCACGGACTCGTCCAGGGTGACCCGGTCCGCGGGGTCCGCCGGCGCGTCGCCGCCGCCGCCGTCGGCGCGCCCGCCGACCCACTCGGAGCGGTCCGGCAGCGGCTCCGGTATCCACTCGCCGACGTAACGCTCCCGCCTGACCCGCGCCGAGCCCAGCACATCGAGGCACACCCGGCTCGCCACCGTCGTCAGCCACGCCCCGGGCGACTCGACGGCGTCCCGCCGCTCCGGTGGCATCGCGTACCAGCGGGCGTACGTCTCCTGTACGGCGTCCTCCGCCTCGGCGACCGAACCGAGCATCCGGTAGGCGAGGTTCGTCAACTGGCGGCGCTCGCCGATGACGGCGCTCAGGTCCGGCTCGGAAGGTGTGCTCATCTGTGTGACCGCCCCTGGTCGTCGTGTCCGTAACCGCTGCTGACGGTTCGACGGAACAGCGCGCCGGAACGTGAGGTGGACAGCGGCCTCACATTGCGCGGCCCCACGTCGTCGGACCGTTGGGACAGTACCGGTGAGACACCGGCCGTCGGCCCGGCGGGCCGGGTCCGCGGGGTGCCCGGCGCGCGCGAGGAGAGCACTCAGGCCGTTCGCGTCTGGGGGCGCCACTCCACGATCATGATCGTCGCGTCGTCGTTCAGCCGGTCGTGCTGGTACTCGCGGATGGAGTGGATGAGCTGCCGGAGGGCCTCGGAAGCGGGCTCTCCGGCAGCGGTGGCGCGGATGATGGAGGCCGTGAACCGGGCGAGGCCGAAGTGGGTTCCGTCCGCCGTCCGGGCCTCGGTCACTCCGTCGGTGTACAGAACGACGCGGTCCCCTGGCTGCAGCGGAACCTCATGACGCACTCGTTCCGCACCGCCGATCGTCCCGGGGGTGCCCATGGGGGGTTCGGCGGGGCGGTCGAGCGCGTTGTCCAGAACGCGGTGGTCCCGGATCAGCAGGGGCGGTGGATGGCCGCAGTTGATCCAGCTCAGGATGCCGCTGGCCAAGTCCAGTTGCAGGGCGATGCCGGTGCAGAACTGGTCGGGCAGCCACTCGGCCAGCACCTCGTCGACCGTTTTCACGAGCTGCCGCAGCCCCGACCCCCTGCGCCGGGCGCTGCGGCAGCCCGCCATCGCGATCGCGGTGGTCATCCCGGACGCCAGGTTGTGCCCCATCGCGTCGAGGATGACCGCGTGCAGCGTCGACTCCGTCAGCGAGTGGTCGAAGGCGTCGCCGCCCAGCTCGTACGCCGGTTCCAGCACCGCCGTGGACAGTGCCCGCTCCTCACCGACCGCGCGCGGCGGCAGCAGGGCCCGCACCATCTCGGCGGGCAGCGTCATCGTCTCCGTACGGGCCCGCTGCACGAACCGGTCGCTGAACGCGCGCTTCGACGTGATCGCCATCGCCAGGACGGACGCGAGGCTCTGGCACCGCTCCAGCAGCGTCTTGTCCAGGGTGTCCACCTGGACACCGATGACCCCCAGCCGCTCCACCCCGTCCACCAGCGGCAGCCAGACGATCAGCGTCTCGGTGTCCGTCGCCTCCACCCGCAGCGCCACCGAGCGGAAGGCCGAACCCGCCAGGGACCCGTCCACGCGCAGCTGCGCCTCGGCCGAGAGCGGAGTCAGGCGCTGCTGCTGGAGATCGACGATGTAGATCTCGACCCGGCGCAGACCGAGCAGCCCCGCGTACCGGTTGACGAGTGTGGGGATCTCGGTCGGTGCGGTGGCGTGCACCTCGGCCATGAACCCGTGCAGCAGGCGTTCGCCGTCGCTGGTGGGGGAGTACGACATGGGATATCACCCGTCCGGCAGATGTGTGCGCACTGAAGAAGAGCCAACCGCCCGGACACCGGGGGGCGCCAGTCGTGGACGCCATTCGGCGGAGCGCCGGAACTGTGCGGATACGCAAAAGTGGGGGGGGGGGCGGGGGGGGGGCCCCGCGGGCCCCCCCGGGGGGGGGGGCGGGGGGGGGGGGGGGGGGGGGGGGGGGGGGCGCCCCGGTGGTGATCGCGGCGATGACGGCTTCCCTGGCCAGGTGGGAGACGCTCATGTCCCGCCGGTCCTCGG
>NZ_VJNO01000104.1 GCF_007096885.1 Streptomyces sp. 130
GCCAACGGGCGCCACACCACCTCATGCAACCCACCACCCACACCCGACCCCACCAACTGCTCCACCGACACCGGACGCGAGACCAACGCGCCTACCGTGAGCACAGGCTGACCGGCTCCGTCGGCCACCAGGACCGAGACGCTGTCCTGTCCTGCCGGTGCAATCCGGACCCGGAGGGCCGACGCCCCTGCCGCGTGGAGAGCGACGTCGGTCCAGGCGAAGGGCAGCACGGTCGATTCGTCGGTCCGTGAACCGTCATCGATGAGCGCCACATGCATGGCCGCGTCGAGCAGAGCCGGGTGCAGACCGAAGCGCTGGGCGTCGTCCTGCTCCGATTCCGGGAGTGCGATCTCCGCGTACAGCTCCTCCCCAGATGTCCAGGCAGCCTTGAGCCCCTGGAACACCGGCCCGTAGCCGTAGCCACGCTCGGCAAGGAGCTCGTAGGCTCCCTCGACGTCGATCGCCTCCGCGCCCTTCGGCGGCCACGCGGTCAGGTCCGCCGCGGGCACTCTGCCGCCCGTGGCAAGGATGCCTTCGGCATGACGCGTCCACGGGGCGTGATCAGCGCCGTCGCCCCGTGAATACACGCTGACCGTACGACGCCCCGCCGGATCGGCCGCGCCGACCGCTACCTGAATCGCGACTCCGCCCTGTTCGGGGAGGACGAGCGGTGCCTGCAACGTCAGCTCTTCCAGCAGGTCGCAACCGACCTCGTCGCCTGCCCTGATGGCCAGTTCCACGAAGGCCGTGCCGGGAAGGAGCACGCTGCCCAGCACGCCGTGGTCGGCAATCCATGCCTGATCGCCCAGAGACAGCCGTCCGGTGAGCACGATCTCGTCAGCCTGCGCCAGAGTGACGATCGCCCCGAGCAGCGGGTGGCGGGTGGCTCCCAGGCCGAGCGAGCCGGGGTCGTTGCCGCCGGCCTCCGCCTGCATCCAGTACCGCTCGCGCTGGAAGGCGTACGTCGGCAGGTCGACGCGGCGGGCACCCGTCCCCTCGAAGAGCCGGGCCCAGTCCACCGCCACACCACTCACATGCAACCGCCCCAACGCGGCAACCGTCGAGGCCACCTCGGGCCGGCCCTTACGCACCAGCGGAACGAAGACCGCTGCCTCCTCCTCCACCGACTGCTGCGCCATCCCGCACAGCACACCCTCCGGACCCACCTCGACGAACGACGTCACACCCCGCGACACCACGAACGACACCGCGTCCGCGAAACGCACCGCCTCCCGCACATGCCGCAC
>NZ_VJNO01000105.1 GCF_007096885.1 Streptomyces sp. 130
GCGTCCATCAGGCGCAGGCCCTCGAAGGCGTCGCGGGCGTAGCGCACCTCGCCCTCGTAGATCTCGTGGAGGTCCTGCTCGACGTAGGCGCGGGTCAGCGCGGCGCCGCCGAGGATGACCGGGTAGTGGGCGGCCAGCTTGCGCTGGTTCAGCTCCTCCAGGTTCTCCTTCATGATCACCGTGGACTTCACGAGGAGGCCGGACATCCCGATGACGTCCGCCTTGTGCTCCTCGGCGGCCTCCAGGATCGCGGAGACGGGCTGCTTGATGCCGATGTTGACCACGTTGTAGCCGTTGTTGGAGAGGATGATGTCGACGAGGTTCTTGCCGATGTCGTGGACGTCACCGCGGACGGTGGCCAGCACGATGGTGCCCTTGCCCTCGGCGTCCGACTTCTCCATGTGCGGTTCGAGATAGGCGACCGCGCTCTTCATGACCTCCGCGGACTGGAGGACGAACGGCAGCTGCATCTGGCCGGAGCCGAAGAGCTCGCCCACGACCTTCATGCCGTCCAGCAGCGTGTCGTTGACGATGTCCAGGGCCTTGCGGCTGGTCAGCGCCTCGGCGAGATCGTCGTTGAGGCCGTTCTTCTCGCCGTCGATGATGCGGCGCTTGAGCCGCTCGTCCAGCGGCAGCGCGGCCAGCTCCTCGGCCTTGCCCTCCTTGAGGGACTTCATGTTGACGCCCTCGAACAGCTCCATGAGCCTCTGCAGGGGGTCGTAGCCCTCCGCACGCCGGTCGTAGATCAGGTCGAGGGCGACCTCGACCTGCTCCTCCTCCAGCCGGGCGATCGGCAGGATCTTCGAGGCGTGCACGATCGCCGAATCCAGCCCGGCCTTCACGCACTCGTCCAGGAAGACGGAGTTCAGCACGACGCGGGCGGCCGGGTTCAGGCCGAAGGAGATGTTCGACAGGCCGAGCGTCGTCTGCACGTCCGGGTGGCGCTTCTTCAGCTCCCGGATGGCCTCGATGGTGGCGACGCCGTCCTTGCGGGACTCCTCCTGGCCCGTGCAGATGGTGAACGTCAGCGTGTCGATGAGGATGTCCGACTCACGGATGCCCCAGTTGCCCGTCAGGTCCGCGATCAGCCGCTGCGCGACGGCGACCTTGTGCTCGGCGGTACGGGCCTGGCCCTCCTCGTCGATCGTCAGCGCGATCAGCGCCGCGCCGTGCTCGGCCGCCAGCCGCGTGACCTTCGCGAAACGCGACTCGGGCCCGTCCCCGTCCTCGTAGTTGACCGAGTTGA
>NZ_VJNO01000106.1 GCF_007096885.1 Streptomyces sp. 130
TGACGGAGTCGCGGGCGTGGCCGGTGCGGGATCGTCCGCGTCGTGTGGGTGTGTCGTCGTTCGGTCTGAGTGGGACGAACGCGCATGTGATCGTGGAGCAGGCTCCGGTGGTGGAGGAGCCGGAGCCCGAAGCGGTGACCGGGCTTCCCGTCGTCCCTGTCGTGCTGTCGGCGCGGAGTGAGGCTGGGCTGGCGGCGCAGGCGGGGAAGTTTCTGGGTCGGGTGGCGGGGGAGTCGTCTGCCTCGTTGCTGGATGTGGGTTTCTCGTCGGTGGTGTCGCGTGCGGTGCTGGAGCATCGTGCGGTGGTGGCGGCTTCGGACCGTGAGGAGCTGGTGCGGGGGCTGACGGCGTTGGCGGAGGGTGAGCTGTCGCCTTCGGTGGTTCGCGGCTCGGTACGGCGGGCCGGTGCCACTGCCTTCCTGTTCACGGGTCAGGGTGCGCAGCGGTTGGGGATGGGCCGTGAGCTGTACGGGGTCTACCCGGTGTTCGCGGCAGCGTTCGATGAGGTGCTTGTCGAGCTGGACGCGAGGCTGGGCAGGTCGTTGCGTGAGGTGGTGTGGGGTGAGGACGCGGGTCTGTTGAACGGGACGATGTTCGCGCAGGCGGGGTTGTTCGCGGTGGAGACGGCGTTGTTCCGGTTGGTGGAGTCGTGGGGGGTGCGTCCGGACTTCCTGGTGGGTCATTCGGTCGGTGAGATCGCTGCGGCGCATGTGTCCGGTGTGTTGTCGCTCGCGGATGCGGCGGAGTTGGTGGTGGCGCGTGGTCGGTTGATGCAGGGGCTGCCGGCTGGTGGGTCGATGGTGGCGGTGGAGGCTTCGGAGGCGGAGGTCCTTCCGTTGCTGAATGCGGAGGTGGGGATTGCGGCGGTGAACGGTCCGCGCTCCGTGGTGGTGTCGGGGGTGGAGTCGGCGGTTGCCGAGGTGGTGGGGAAGTTTGCGGGTGAGGGGCGGCGGACGAGTGCGTTGCGGGTGTCGCATGCGTTTCATTCGCCGTTGATGGAGCCGATGCTGGCGGAGTTCGGGGCGGTGGTGGCGGGGTTGTCGTTCGGGTCCGCGTCGGTTCCGGTGGTGTCGGGTGTGACGGGGGACCTGGCGGAGGACTGGGGTTCGGCGGAGTACTGGGTGCGGCATGTGCGGGAGGCGGTGCGTTTCGCGGACGCGGTGTCGTTCGTGGTGTCGCGGGGT
>NZ_VJNO01000133.1 GCF_007096885.1 Streptomyces sp. 130
CTCGAGGTGGCCGGCGTGCCGGTGAGCACCGGGGCCACCAAGTTCGACCTCACCCTCCACCTCACTCCCGGTGAGTCCGGCGGCACCGCGGAACTGAGCGGTGCCTTCGAGTACAGCGCGGACCTGTTCGACCGGAGCACCGTGCAGCAGCTCCAGCAGCGCTTCACGCAGCTGCTCGACGCCGTGGTCTGTGAACCCGACCGGCCCCTGTCCCGGCTGGATGTGCTGCTGCCGGGTGAGTGCGCTGCGTTGGAGGAGTGGAACAGCACCGGTGTCGAGGTCAATGCCGGCTCCATTCCGGAGGTGTTCGCGGAGCAGGTGGCGCGGGTGCCGGGGGCGTTGGCGGTGGAGTTCGGTGAGGTGCGGTTGAG
>NZ_VJNO01000107.1 GCF_007096885.1 Streptomyces sp. 130
TGCGTGTGGTTCCGCCGGGTGTTGTGGGTGAGCTTTATGTGGCGGGTGTGGGTTTGGCGCGTGGGTATCTGGGTCGTTCTGGGCTGACTGCTGAGCGTTTTGTCGCGAGTCCGTTCGCGGTGGGGGAGCGGTTGTACCGGACGGGTGATCTTGCGCGTTGGGGTGGGGATGGGCGGTTGTTGTATGCGGGTCGTGCGGATGACCAGGTGAAGGTGCGTGGTTTCCGTATTGAGCTGGGTGAGGTGCAGGCCGTTCTTGCTGGTCATTCCGGTGTGGGGCAGGCGGCGGTGGTTGCCCGTGTGGACCAGAACGGTGACCGTCAGCTGGTCGCGTATGTGGTGCCTGTTTCTGGTGATGTTGTTGTGGACGGCGGGGTGTTGCGGGGGTTTGTGGCGGGGCGGTTGCCGGAGTACATGGTGCCGTCGGTGGTGATGGTGCTGGATGAGTTGCCGTTGAACGCGAACGGGAAGCTGGACCGGGGTGCGTTGCCGGATCCGGTGTTTGCGGGCGGGGTGTACCGGGCTCCGAGGACTGCGCGGGAGGAGGTGTTGTGCGGTCTGTTCGGGCAGCTGCTGGGTGTTGATGTGGTGGGGGTGGATGACTCCTTCTTCGATCTGGGTGGTCATTCGTTGCTGGCGACGCGGCTGGTGTCGCGGGTGCGTGCGGTCTTCGGTGTGGAGTTGTCGGTGCGGGCGGTGTTCGACGCGCCGTCGGTGGCGGAGCTGGCGCTGCGTCTTGATGGTGAGGAGGCGCGGGCTGAGCGGCCGGTGCTTCGCCCTCGTGATGCGGGTTCGGGGCCGGTGGAACTGGCGTATGCGCAGCAGCGGTTGTGGTTCCTGGACCAGTTCGAGGGGGCGGCGGGTGCTGCGTACAACATGCCTTTTGCCGTTCGGCTCTCCGGGAGGGTCGATGAGGCGGCTCTGGCCGGTGCGCTCCAGGACGTCATGGACCGTCACGAGGTGCTGCGGACGCTGATCCGCACTGACGGCGGCAAGCCGTCCCAGTACGTCAAGGCGGAGGCGACGGCCGGCCTTGAGGTCCGCACTCTCACCGAGGCTGAACTTCCCGATGAGCTGACCGCAGCGGCTTCGGTTCCCTTCGACCTGTCGGTCGACGTTCCCATGCGGGCGGTCCTGTTCCGGACAGGACCCGAATCACACGTCCTGCTGATAGTGGTCCACCACAT
>NZ_VJNO01000014.1 GCF_007096885.1 Streptomyces sp. 130
CTCCACGACGGGGCCCAGGCCCGCCTGGTCGCCCTCGCCATGGACCTCGGCCTCGCCAAGGAGAAGCTGACCGACGACCCCGAAGCCGCCGCGCGCATGGTCGACGAGGCACACGGCGAGGTCAAGGTCGCCCTCCAGGAACTCCGCGACCTCGCCCGCGGCATCCACCCCGCCGTCCTCACCGACCGCGGCCTCGACGCCGCCCTCTCCGCGATCGCCTCCCGCTGCACCGTGCCCGTCACCGTGGAGGTGGACCTGCCGTCCCGTCCCGCGCAGGCCATCGAGGGCATCGCCTACTTCACCGTCTCCGAGCTGCTCCAGAACATCAGCAAGCACAGCGGGGCCCGTACCGCGTCCGTCGACGTGTGGCGCTCCGGCGACCGGCTGCTCATCCAGGTCGGCGACGACGGACGGGGCGGGGCCTCGCTGGACGGCGGTACGGGCATGGCGGGGCTCGCCGAGCGGCTGGACGCCGTGGACGGCGTCTTCGTACTCGAATCGCCCGCCGGCGGCCCGACGACGGTCACGGCGGAGCTGCCGTGGCGCGACCGGGGCGCCGAGAAGAGCGCGGCGGGGACGCGCGGCGCGTAGCGGGGTAGGGAAAACCCCCGCTCCGGAACGGATACCGCCCTCATGGTGCGGCGGCGCCCGGACCAGCAGTCTTGAAGTACAGCACGCACGCACACGCACGGACGCACGCACGTTCACCGAAGCGGAAGAAACGGACGGAACCCCATGGCCACGGCATACGGACCGGACACACGGGACCCTCAGCGGTCGGGAAGCGGCCTCGGGGACCGTCCCGGGCGGCGGCACGTCCTGCCGCCCGTGCTGCGGGCGCCCCTGGAGGGCAGGACCTGGCGCGAGTTCTGCTACCTGATGCTGAGCCTGCCGATCAGCATCGTGCTCTTCACCTTCGCGATCACCATGGTCTCGCTGGGCGCGGGCCTGCTCGTCACCTTCCTGGGCATCCCGGTGCTGGCGGCGGGCCTGGTGATGTGCCGGGGCTTCGGCATGCTGGAGCGGACCCGGGCGCGGGCGCTGCTGCGGCTGGACGTGGCCGATCCGGCGCCGGTGCGCGGCCGTAAGAGCGGGCTGATGTCCTGGGTCGGCGCGGCCCTGAAGAGCGGGGTGTCCTGGCGGCATCTGCTGTACTCGCTGCTGCACTTCCCGTGGGCGGTCTTCGCGTTCTGCGTGGCGCTGACGCTCCAGGCGTGGGGCTGGGCGGCGCTCACCTACCCGCTGTGGCACTGGACCGTGCCCTCGCACGCCGGTGTCTCGGGCATCCAGCTGTACGGGGACACCCAGCACGAGGTCTACCTCGACTCGGGCGTCGATCTCGCGCTGACCGCCGGCCTGGGCCTGGGCGTCGTCCTCCTCAGCCCCTGGGTGATCCGGGGCCTGGCGGCCGTGGACCGGCTGATGGTGGCGGGGCTGCTGGGCCCGTCCCGGCTGGCGGAGCGCGTCACGGAGCTGGAGTCGGACCGGGGTGTCGTCGTGGACACCGCCGCCGCCGACCTCCGCCGCATCGAGCGCGACCTCCACGACGGGGCCCAGGCCCGCCTGGTCGCCCTCGCCATGGACCTCGGCCTCGCCAAGGAGAAGCTGACCGACGACCCCGAAGCCGCCGCGCGCATGGTCGACGAGGCACACGGCGAGGTCAAGGTCGCCCTCCAGGAACTCCGCGACCTCGCCCGCGGCATCCACCCCGCCGTCCTCACCGACCGCGGCCTCGACGCCGCCCTCTCCGCCGTCGCCTCCCGCTGCACCGTGCCCGTCACCGTGGAGGTGGACCTGCCGTCCCGTCCCGCGCAGGCCATCGAGGGCATCGCCTACTTCACCGTCTCCGAGCTGCTCCAGAACATCAGCAAGCACTCCGGGGCCACCCGGGCCTCGGTCGACGTGTGGCGCACGGAGGGCCGCCTCCTGCTCCAGGTGACCGACGACGGGCGCGGCGGCGCCGACCCGGCGGCGGGCAGCGGGCTCGCCGGGCTGACCGAGCGGCTGGACGCCGTCGACGGGATTCTGGTGGTCGACTCGCCGGTGGGCGGTCCGACGAAGGTCACCGCGGAGCTGCCCTGGCGCGGCTGACCGGCGGACCACGGCACGGCGGCTTTCGGGGCAACCCCGCGCACGCTCGCGACGTCCCTGCCGATACTGGGATGCTGGACGGCGTAAGGGCCGTGCCGGCGAGCGAGCAGCAGCGGGGGAAAAAGCGTCGTGGTGGAGGACAGGGTGCGCGTGGTCATCGCCGAGGATTCGGTACTGCTCCGGGAGGGACTGACCCGGTTGCTGACCGATCTCGGGCATGACGTCGTCGCGGGCGTCGGGGACGCGGAGGCGCTGATCAAGACGATCGGTGACCTCGCCGGGCAGGACGCGCTGCCGGACGTGGTCGTCGCGGACGTGCGGATGCCGCCCACCCACACCGACGAGGGCGTCCGGGCGGCGGTGCGGCTGCGCCGGGACTACCCGGGGATCGGGGTGCTGGTCCTGTCCCAGTACGTGGAGGAGCAGTACGCCACCGAGCTGCTGGCCGGGTCCAGCCGGGGCGTCGGGTATCTGCTGAAGGACCGGGTCGCCGAGGTCCGGGAGTTCGTGGACGCGGTGGTCCGGGTGGCGCAGGGCGGTACGGCGCTGGACCCGGAGGTGGTGGCGCAGCTGCTGGGCCGCAGCCGGAAGCAGGACGTGCTGGCCGGGCTGACGCCGCGTGAGCGGGAGGTGCTGGGCCTGATGGCGGAGGGGCGCACGAACTCCGCGGTGGCCAAGCAGCTGGTGGTGAGCGACGGTGCGGTCGAGAAGCACGTCAGCAACATCTTCCAGAAGCTGGGCCTGGCGCCGAGCGAGGGCGACCACCGCCGGGTGCTGGCGGTGCTGACGTATCTGAACTCCTGACGCGGCGCCACCGACGCGGGCGCGGGTCCGACGGGGAGCCGGGCGGCTGGTGGATCATGACCGGGCCGCGCCGGGAATGGTCTCGGTATCGAATAAGCCAACGCGCCGAAACGCGTCTCAAATCACCGTCCATCATGTGACATGCCGGAGGAAGGCGACCCTTACGGACGTAGGGTGGGCGGGGGACCTCCGGCGGGCCGGACGGTTCCGAGCCGCCGTGCCGAGGGAGGTCCAGTAAGTGACCAGCCAGGTCAGTAGCCCAGCCGAGCAGGCCGACGATGCCAGCGAGGCGCTCGTAGGGGGACAGCGCGCCCCCCAGTCCGTAGCCGCGGGAAGCGGTGAGAAGGAAGTCCGCCGTCTCGACCGGGTGATCATCCGCTTCGCGGGTGACTCGGGCGACGGCATGCAGCTCACGGGTGGCCGGTTCACGTCGGAGACGGCGTCCTTCGGGAACGATCTGTCCACGCTGCCGAACTTCCCCGCCGAGATCCGGGCCCCCGCCGGGACCCTGCCGGGGGTGTCGTCGTTCCAGCTGCACTTCGCCGACCACGACATCCTGACGCCGGGTGACGCGCCGAACGTGCTGGTCGCGATGAACCCGGCGGCGCTGAAGGCGAACATCGCGGATGTGCCGCGCGGGGCCGAGATCATCGTGAACACCGATGAGTTCACGAAGCGGCCGATGGCGAAGGTGGGGTACGAGACCAACCCGCTGGAGGACGGCTCGCTGGAGGCGTACAACGTCCATCCGGTGCCGCTGACGACGTTGACGATCGAGGCGCTGAAGGAGTTCGGGCTCTCCCGCAAGGAGGCCGAGCGCTCGAAGAACATGTTCGCGCTCGGGCTGCTCTCGTGGATGTACCACCGGCCGACCGAGGGCACCGAGGCGTTCCTGCGGGCGAAGTTCGCGAAGAAGCCGCAGATCGCCGAGGCGAACGTGGCCGCCTACCGGGCGGGGTGGAACTTCGGGGAGACGACGGAGGACTTCGCCGTCAGCTACGAGGTCGCCCCGGCCGCGCAGGCGTTCCCCACCGGCACGTACCGCAACATCTCCGGCAACCTCGCCCTGGCCTACGGCCTGATCGCGGCGGGCCGCCAGGCCGATCTGCCGCTGTATCTCGGCTCGTATCCGATCACGCCGGCCTCGGACATCCTGCACGAGCTGAGCCGGCACAAGAACTTCGGCGTGCGGACCTTCCAGGCCGAGGACGAGATCGCGGGCATCGGTGCCGCGCTGGGGGCCGCGTTCGGCGGTGCGCTCGCGGTGACGACGACGTCCGGGCCGGGTGTGGCGCTGAAGTCGGAGACCATCGGGCTCGCGGTCTCGCTCGAACTGCCGCTGCTGATCGTGGACATCCAGCGCGGCGGCCCCTCGACCGGGCTGCCCACCAAGACCGAGCAGGCCGACCTGCTCCAGGCGATGTACGGGCGCAACGGCGAGGCCCCGGTCCCGATCGTCGCCCCCCGCACCCCGGCCGACTGCTTCGACGCCGCCCTGGACGCGGCCCGCATCGCCCTGACCTACCGCACCCCGGTCTTCCTGCTCTCCGACGGCTACCTCGCCAACGGCTCCGAGCCCTGGCGCATCCCGGAGCTGGACCAGCTCCCCGACCTGCGCGTCCAGTTCGCCGGCGGCCCGAATCACGAACTGGCCGACGGCACCGAGGTGTTCTGGCCGTACAAGCGCGACCCGCAGACCCTGGCCCGGCCGTGGGCGGTCCCGGGCACGCCCGGCCTCGAACACCGCATCGGCGGCATCGAGAAGCAGGACGGCACCGGCAACATCTCGTACGACCCCGCCAACCACGACTTCATGGTCCGCACCCGGCAGGCCAAGGTGGACGGCATCGAGGTGCCGGACGTGGAGGTGGACGACCCGGCCGGAGCCGGCACCCTGGTGCTCGGGTGGGGTTCGACGTACGGGCCGATCACGGCGGCGGTGCGCCGACTGCGCGCCTCGGGACGGACCATCGCCCAGGCCCATCTGCGCCACATCAACCCGTTCCCGCGGAATCTGGGCGAGGTGTTGAAGCGTTACGACAAGGTGGTCGTCCCCGAGATGAACCTCGGTCAGCTGGCCACGCTCATCCGCGCCAAGTACCTGGTGGACGCGCGCAGTTACAACCAGGTCAACGGCATGCCGTTCAAGGCCGAGCAGCTCGCCACCGCTCTTGAGGAGGCCATCGATGCCTGAGACGAACGAACTGCTCCAGCTGGTGCCCAAGGCCGAGGCGAAGCAGTCCATGAAGGACTTCAAGTCGGACCAGGAGGTGCGCTGGTGCCCCGGCTGCGGTGACTACGCGGTCCTCGCCGCCGTGCAGGGCTTCATGCCCGATCTCGGTCTGGCGAAGGAGAACATCGTCTTCATCTCCGGCATCGGCTGCTCCTCGCGCTTCCCGTACTACATGAACACCTACGGGATGCACTCGATCCACGGCCGCGCCCCCTCCATCGCGACCGGCCTGGCCACCTCGCGGCGCGACCTGTCCGTCTGGGTGGTCACCGGGGACGGCGACGCGCTGTCCATCGGGGGCAACCACCTCATCCACGCGCTGCGCCGCAACGTGAACCTCAAGATCCTGCTGTTCAACAACCGGATCTACGGGCTGACCAAGGGCCAGTACTCCCCCACGTCCGAGCTGGGCAAGATCACCAAGTCGACGCCCATGGGCTCGCTGGACGCCCCCTTCAACCCGGTGTCGCTGGCCATCGGCGCCGAGGCGTCCTTCGTGGCCCGGACCGTCGACTCGGACCGCAAGCACCTCACGAGCGTGCTGCGCGCCGCCGCCGACCACCCGGGCACGGCGCTCGTGGAGATCTACCAGAACTGCAACATCTTCAACGACGGCGCCTTCGAGGTCCTGAAGGACAAGGACCAGGCACAGGAGGCCGTGATCCGCCTGGAGCACGGCCGGCCGATCGTCTTCGGCGCGGAAGGCTCGAAGGGCGTCGTACGGGACCCGCTGACCGGGGACCTCCAGGTCGTCGCGGTCACCGAGGACAACAAGTCGCAGATCCTCGTCCACGACGCGCACGCCCCGAGCCCGACGACGGCGTTCGCGCTGTCCCGGCTCGCCGACGCGGACACGCTGCACCACACTCCGATCGGGGTGCTGCGCAGCGTGGAGCGGCCGGTGTACGACACGACGATGGCCGAGCAGCTGGACACGGCCGTGGAGCGGCACGGCAAGGGCGACCTGGCCGCACTGCTCGCGGGGAACGACAACTGGACGGTGGTCGGCTGACGCCGGACCTGCGGCACGCGCGAGCGCGCCGGACCCGCCCCTCGCGGGCGGGACCGGCGCGCTTTCGCATGCCCGGAGGACGAGCACTTTCTTTTAGTTTCCTGAGCACTTTCTTTTAGTTAGCGCATTCCGTAGGGTGGTGTAAGAACCCAGCGCGCGAACGAGGAGACACACCCATGAGCATCGTCGTCACCGGAGCCACCGGAGCACTCGGCCGGCTCGTCGTGGACCACCTGCTGACCACCGTCCCCGCCGCCGAGGTCGTCGCCGTGGTCCGCGACAAGGAGAAGGCCGCGGGCCTCGCCGCCCGGGGCGTCGAGCTGCGCGTCGCCGACTACGACCGCCCCGAGACCCTGGCGGACGCCTTCCGCCCCGGCGACCGGGTCCTCTTCGTCTCCGGCAACCGGATCGGCAGCCGGGTCGCCCAGCACACCGCGGTCATCGAGGCGGCCAGGGCGGCGGGCGTCGCCCAGCTCGCGTACACCGGGATACTCGGCGGGCCCGACGCGGACTTCACCCTGGCCGACGAGCACCGGGCGACCGAGCGGCTGATCCTGGACTCCGGCCTGCCGTACACCTTCCTGCGCAACGGCTGGTACACGGAGAACCAGACCGAGAACCTGGCCCCGGTCCTCGCGCACGGCGCGGTCGTCGCCAGCGCCGGCGACGGCCGCATCGCCTACGCCTCCCGCGACGACTACGCGGCCGCCGCCGCTGCCGTCCTGACCGGCGAGGGCCACCTGAACCGCGCGTACGAGCTGAGCGGAGACACCGCCCTGTCCTACGCCGATTACGCGGCGGAGGTCGCGAAGGCCACCGGCAAGGAGATCGTCCACAAGGACGTCCCGGCCGCCGTCCACCAGGAGATCCTGACCGGTGCCGGGGTGCCCGAGGGCTTCGCGGCGATCCTGGTGGACGTGGACCAGGCCGTCCGGCGCGGGCGCCTGGCCGGCACCAGCGGCGACCTGGCGCGCCTGATCGGCCGCCCGACGACTCCGGTCTCGGACAGCGTCGCCGCCGCGGTCGCCGCACTCTGACCCGTACCCCGCCCGGTGTCATGACCGTCTGACGATACGGACATGACACCGGACCCCGGCGGCGCTACCTTCGTGTGGTTGACGGTCTGACGACGACCACCCGCCAGGAGGGGCCCGTGCAGGGGACGAATGAACAGCGGGCCGGACTCCTCTCCGGCTTCGCCGCGTACGGGATCTGGGGCATCGTCCCGCTGTACTGGCCGCTGCTGAAGCCGGCCGGGGCGGTCGAGATCCTGGCCCACCGCATGGTGTGGTCGCTCGGGGTGGTGGCGGTCCTGCTGCTGGTGCTGCGCCGGTGGTCCTGGATCGGCCCGCTGCTGCGGCAGCCGCGCAAGCTGGGGCTGCTCGGCATCGCGGCGAGCACGATCACCGTCAACTGGGGCCTGTACATCTGGGCCGTCAACAGCGGCCATGTGGTCGAGGCGTCCCTCGGCTACTTCATCAACCCGCTGGTCACCATCGCCATGGGCGTCCTGCTCCTGGGCGAGCGGCTGCGCCCGGCGCAGTGGGCGGCGGTCGCCACCGGCGCCCTGGCGGTGCTCGTGCTGGCCGTCGGTCACGGGAAGCCGCCGTGGATCTCGCTGGCCCTGGCGTTCTCCTTCGCGACGTACGGTCTGGTCAAGAAGAAGGTCGACATGGGCGGCCTGGAATCGCTGACCGTCGAGACCGCCGTGCTCTTCCTGCCCGCGCTCGGCTATCTGGTCTGGCTGGGCGCGCGGGGCACCTCGACGCTGACCTCCGAGGGCGCCGGGCACACCGCGCTCCTCGCGTCGACCGGTGTCGTCACGGCGGTGCCGCTGATCCTGTTCGGGGCCGCCGCGATCCGCATCCCGCTCTCGACCATCGGGCTGCTCCAGTACATGACCCCGATCGCCCAGTTCCTCCTGGGCGTCGCCTACTTCCACGAGGAGATGCCGCCGGAGCGGTGGGCCGGGTTCGGCCTGGTGTGGGCGGCGCTGATCGTCCTCACCTGGGACGCGCTGCGCACCGCGCGCCGCAACCGGGCCCGGGCGCAGGCGGCCCGGCTCGCCGCCCCGGCGACGGCCGCGCCGGCCGGCGCGGCGCGGCCCGACGTATCACCCGGCAAGGGCCCCGGCGCCGGGACAGAATGCCGGTCATGACCCTTGAGTGGAAAGTCGTCATCGACGCCGCCGACCCGCACGCGCAGGCCGGCTTCTGGGCACAGGCCCTCGGTTACGAGATCGAGGACAACAGCCCCCTGATCGAACGCCTGCTGAGGCTCGGGGCCGTACCGGAAGCGCTCACCACCATGGCGCGCGGCCGGCGCGCCTGGCTCGACCTGGCGGCGGTGCGGCACCCGGACGACCCGTACGACGAGGACAGCGGCGCCGGACGCGGCCGTCGGCTGCTCTTCCAGCGCGTCCCCGAGCCGAAGACGGGGAAGAACCGCCTCCACCTCGACCTGCACGCGGGCCGGGAGCGCCGCGAGGCCGAGGTGGCGCGGGTGGTGGGGCTGGGCGCGAAGGTCGAGCGCGAGGTCGACGAGCCGGGCGGCCGGTGGACGGTGCTCACGGACCCGGAGGGCAACGAGTTCTGCGTGGCGTAGCGCGGACGCGGATGGCGGTGGCGCCGCGCGCGGGACGTGGGACGCGGATGGCGGTGGCGCCGCGCGCGGGACGTGGGACGCGGCCGGCCGCGGACCCGCCACCGCCCCGCCCGCACCGTGCGGGGGGCGGGCGGGGCGGCCGGTCCGGTGGTCAGGACAGGCTGTTCAGGGTGGACTCCAGGCTGTCCGCGTAGAGCCGTCCTCCCAGCATGTTCGGGTGGAAGGACTTCATGGAGTTCGGGTGGTTGTCGGCCTCCGAGTGGCCCGTGAGGATGATGCCGTGGATGGCGTCCGGGTCGCCGCAGATGCCCTTGCCCATGAACTCGTCGCGCGGGTCCGAGAAGACCGCGTCGGCACCGTACTGCTCGTTGGCGTCCGCCACGGCCCCGGCCATCTCACGGGCGAGCATGTCCGCGAGTTCGTTGAGCCAGTCCGCCTCGGGACCCGAGATGCCGGTGGCGCAGGTCTCCTCCCCCGCGTCCGGGCCGTAGGTGAGCAGGTGCGGATAGCCCATCAGCACGATGCGGGCGTTCGGCGCGTGCTCATGGATCTTCTTGAGCGTGGTGGCCAGGCGCGGGCGTACCACGTCGTGCGCGTAGGCGGGGGCCCAGAGGCTGAGCTGGGGGGTCTCACCGCCCGTCTCCCCGCCCGTGTCCGGGTTCTTCTCGGCGATGGTGTGGGTCCGGCAGTCCACCAGGGGGATGACGCAGGACGCCACGACGTCGGCGAACCGCATGTCGTTGCCGCCGATCGCGATCGTCACCAGGGTGGTGTGCTGGTCCAGATACCCCTGTTCGATCTGTCCGGGCTCCTTGAGCTGTCCGATGGCCGGCAGCCGGTCCTCGGCGATGACGTCGTAGTGCCGGGCTCCGGAACACGCCACGAACTGGAAGTCCATGGCGGTCGAATGGCCGTCGGCCATGGCACCGATCGACGTGTCGTACCCCGGCAGCTCGGCCTGACGGGACCACGCGGCCTTCGAACGGTGGCAGGAGTTCTTCGAGTACTCGTGCCCGTCGTAGAAGTCGGACTCGGGGTAGTAGTCCAGGCCGCCCGGTCCTTCGGTGACGCCTTCGCCCGAAGCGTACGAGTCGCCCATGGCCACCACCTGGTTGGCGGGCTTTCCGGGCAGCGGCTCGAAGGCGAGCGCGTCCCAGGCGATGTCCTCCAGGCCATAGCCGTCCTGGGTGATGTTCGACAGCGACACCTGGGGCGTGCCGGTGAAGTTGAACGCGCCGAGCGACAGCCAGGCGTTGTAGCCGGTCCGCTGCGGCTTCGTCCGCCGGGGACTCGTGGAGTCCGAGTTGTGGATCACGTACCAGGGCTGGCGGGTCTGGGCGCCGTGGTCGGGCATGTGCACCCAGACCCGCATCCAGCCCCGGTCACCGGTGTCGAGCGACCAGGTGCCCGTGACCTTGGTCGGTGGTGCCTCGGCATCGTCCTGCTGGTAGGTGTGCGAGAACCAGAAGTGGTTCTGGAAACCGGCGCCGATCTGGTGGAGATCGATGTGGCCCGAGGGCTGGTCGAAGTCGAACGAGAACCTCCCCTCCGATCCGACGATGGAGCAGGAGGAGCCGGAGCGGCCGGCTCCGGCCGGCTGCGTCAGATTGGGCAGGTCGTCCACGATCTTGGCGTTGGAGGGCAGCCCGCCCCAGCACGCGGGCGGGTACGCGGTGCCGTCCGGCTGTTCCGGATACGTGGAGTCGAACCGGCGCAGCGGATAGCCGCAGGCCCGCAGCGCGGGTCCGCATTCCTTCCACTTCACCGGCTCGTGGTACCAGCACTTGAGGTAGAGCGGGTCGGTGGAGGTTCCGGGCAGCATGCAGGGGCCGCCGCCGGTGTCGTTGGTCGCGCCGGTGCCGATCTTCGACGGGTCGCAGTTGTTGGTGTCGTCGCAGAAGAGGTCGATGGGCGGCTTGGCCTGCGTGCGGTAGACGGTCTGCAGCCAGGTCGCCTGCCGGTAGCCGGGCTGTACGTCACCGGGCGCGAAGAGGGCCGAGATCGGCCGGGCCGCCCAGCCGATCACCTTCTCCTGGTACGGCCAGTCCTGGGGGTGCGAGGCGTGCTCGTAGTCGTCGTTTCCGTCCGGCCCCTCCAGGAAGGGGGTGCGGTTCTCCTTCCACAGCGGGTTGGCCGGGTTGTTCGTCCAGCCGACGCCCCACTTGCCGGAGTACTCGCCGGACTGCGCCTGCGGGTAGTAGCCCGAGTTGTACGCCCACAGTGCGTAGAACCAGTTCTCGATCCACTTCGGCTCGCCGTTGTTGACGATGAGGCCGTCGGCGCGGGTCTGGTTCCACTTGTCGGCCAGGATGTCGGCGCCGGCGGCGATGTTGGCCGCGTAGTCGAGCGCCACGGCCTCCTGCTGGGTCTGCGTCAGGGTGGCGTAGCCGGTGCCCGCCCGGCGCATTCCGTCGGTGACCTGCGTGACGCCGTAGCCGCAGTCCGCCTCGGACCAGTCGATGGACCACGGGTCGCCCTGGGTGCCGTCGGAGGAGTACGAGACGCCGTAGTAGTTGCCGATCAGCGGGTTGGCGGTGACCCCGGGCACCGCGTAGCGGGTGGCCTGCCACATGTTGGACTCCTGCGCGGTGATGCCGAGCAGGATCTGCGGCGGGATGCGCCATTCGGTGCCGCTGCCGCCGGAGAGCGGGCTCAGCGGGAAGAGCGTCTGCGGCGCGTACGCGGGCATGCCCATGTGCTTCCAGTCGGCGGGGCGGCTCGCGAGCGCGTTCAGGCCGTTGACGATGACCTGGCTCACCGCCCACTCGATCTGGCGCGGCGTCGGCTGGTACGCCTGCTTCTTCGGGTCGCCCCGGGGTACGGAGCAGGCACGGTCCTCCTCCACCGGGGACGACGAGCTCGCCAGGGTCGCGGTACGGGCCTCGGCCCCGGCGGACCGGGCGGCGGCGAGGGCCGGGCTGGGCGTGACCGCGGCCCGGGCGGCGGCGAGGGCCGGGCTGGGGGTGACGGCGGCCCGGGCGGCGGCGTCGGGCGCCCCGACCCGGCGCTCCGAGATGGCGTTCATGGCCACCGTCCTGCCGGTGCCGAGCACCGTGAGGTCCACGCTCGCCCGCGACCGGCGGCCCTCGTCCCGCGCTGCGGCCCGGGCGTCATCGGCGGCCTTCGCCGCGACGATCACCGCCTCGCCGCCGGTGGAGACCGCCGCGTCCTTCTCGATGCCGCCCGGGTTCCGGACGGCGGCCGGCAGCCGTACGCCGCGCTTCGTGGCGGCACGGCCCGTGACGAAGACCTCGCCCTCGGCGGAGCGGGCGAGGTCGAAGCCGGTGAGCGCGCCTTCGGCGAGGAGGTCGGCCTGCTTCGCGCTCGCCGTGGTGGCGTCGGCGACCCGGAAGACGCCCGCGCGGTCGTCCCCGGACGACTTCTTCGCGCCGCCCGGCAGCCGGTCGATGAAGGTGACGCCGCCGTCCTTGTCCGCCTTCAGCTGGAACGGCACCGCGTGGGTACGGGCCAGGGTCCGGACCCGGGAGCCGGTGATCCGTACGACCTGGTGGCCGCGCGCGGCGACGACGCCGCCGTCCACCGGTACGGCGGAGGTGACCTGACCGGCGACCGTGTTCCTGGCCAGCTTGCCGGTGGGCGCGTCGGCCGTGATGAGCCGGGTCTGTGAGCGCTCGCTGGTCACCTCGTCGGTGAACTGGGAGAAGACCGCCTGGTCCCCGGTCCCGCAGCCGGGCGAGAAGTAGCCGAGCGTCGCCTGCACCGGCAGCTTGCGGACCGTGCCGCGCTCCAGGTCGACGACGGCGGTGAACGCCCCCCGGCTCATGAGTTCCGGCTTGTTGGTGAAGGTACGCGGCGCGTAGGCCACGGCCGCGTACCGCCCGGACTCCGTCGTGCAGAGGTTGCCGATCCAGGCGTCCGCGTCGAACCCGGCCTCGAAGAGGGTGGCGGCGGTCTTCCAGGCGTACCCGTCCTTCTTGTCGGCGACCAGCACGTGGAACCCGTCGGCGTCGCCGGACGTGGTCACCGCCCGGTCGTCGGACGCCCGGTACTCCGCGCCGAGGGTGCCGGCCCGCTGGGCGGCGGGGACGGCGGTCGGGGCGGTGCCGGCGGCGGGGGCGGTGTCGGCGGGGACCTGCTCGGGGGCGGGCACCACCGGCGCGGCGGACACCTGCGCCGCCGGCAGGAGGGCACCGGCCACGGCGAGGGCGACACCGGCCGCGGTCGCGAAGCGTGCACGTCTTCTGGGTCTGTAACGCAAGGTCACTTCCTCGGCAACGGGGCCCGTGGAGGCCCGGACGGCGGGGGAACGGTCCTCAGAAACGTCCAGCAGCCGCAGGGCCCCCTCAAGGGGTACGGAAGTGGCACCTGCTGCCAACGGGGTGCAGGAAGCTGCCACCTCGCGCCCATCGGCCGCCCGGCCGCCGTCGCTACATTGCGACGGCGGTCCGCGTCCCGGCCCGTCAGTCCCGTGCGCCCCCTGTGAGGTAAGAGATGGCATCGCCCGAGAACGCCCGGCCCCGCTGGAAGACCCGCCTCGCCCCGCTCGGAGTGGCCGCGGCTGCCGTGCTCTCCATGACCGGCGCCCAGCCCGCCGCCGCGGACACCCAGGGCAGCACCTGCCCGTACCCGTACGTCTGCTTCTACAACTCGCTGGACTACTACGGGACGTACTTCCAGCGGTACCGGGACGTGACGAGCACCTACCAGAGCGTGCCCGCCAGGAGCGGCTACCTGACGGTGGTCAACACCCGCAACGACGACGTGGCCTACGTGCGCTACATCTTCAACGGCCAGACCCAGGTCCAGTGCATGCGCCCCGGCACCTCGTTCGGCGTCACCAACGGCCGCGCCACGGGCATCCGGATCAGCTCGTCCTCGACCTGCTGACGCCCTCGTGCACGCCGAGGCCCCGGCTCCCTCGCGGGAGCCGGGGCCGGGCCCACGGAGGACGGGGCTTCAGCACCCGGTCCCGGTGTAGGAAGCGGTCGTCCAGAGGCCGTTGTAGCCGTTGATTCCCTGGAACATGTACGCCCCCGACTTCTTGCTGCGGAGAAAACGAACCGTGCGCCCGTCGCCCATGTAATTGATCAGCTGGTAGTTCTCGTTATAGCTTCCGCCGTCCCGCAGATTCGCGGCGAAATAGTCGAAGGTGGCCGGACCGACAACCCCGTCATCCTCCAGGCTGGACATTCCATCCTGGTACTGAGCATCCTCGGTCGCCCATTTCGTATTCTCACCGAAAACGCAGTCGATATCCGAGAGCTTGAATTCCCTGGCCGACCCCATGTTGCCGTAGATCATGGCGTGCTCGGCCCAGAGGACCCACTGCCACAGGCCCACGGCCTTGCTGCGCGAGTGCTTCGTCATGGACAGAATGCCCTCGTCGTTCCAGTCGTTGCGGATCGTCCCCGTGCCCGCGATATACCCCTCGCTCACGGTCGCCGAAGCGGGCGATGCCGCCAGTCCGGTGACGGCGAGCAGCGCACCCGCCAGTGATGTCACAACAGTCGCCCTGATTTTGGACATGATTCCCCACCCTCTACTTGGATTCACGGACCGGAAAGCCGATCTCGCGAGCGAGAATTTACCCCTGGCGCGAGGCCGCACACAAGAGAAGGGCATGCCAGAATTCCCCGAGATATCAACCGGGCGGCGAAATCAGAAAATGACCGGGCGCCGACGGCGGTGAGCAGGAGCGGCACGACTCCTACGCTCGGGATGTGGTGCGCCTCGATGACCGTGACGGCCCCCCGCTCACCCCTCGATTCGGCGTTCACACCCACCGGGGCCCTTCGCCACCTGTCACACCCGCCCCGGCAAGTCCATCCGCGCCAGTTCCGCCGGATCCACCCGGGCCGTGATCTCCGTGATGCGGTCGTCGGTGACCGTGAAGACGAGGAGGGAGAGCGGGGTGCCCTCCGGGGTCCAGGAGAGGATTGCCGGGAGGCCGTTGGCGGTGGCCGGGTGGCCGTGGGCCGCCGCGGCGCCCACGCGGGCCCGGGTGGCCACCTCCGTGGCGCCGAGGGTGACGAACGTGCCGTCCGGGGTGTGCGCGGTCAGCTTCACCTCGGGGTGCAGCACCTCCAGCAGCCGCTCGAAGTGGCCGTCCCGGGCCGCCGCCAGGAACGCCTGGACCACCTCGCGCTGCCGCCGGTCCGGGCTCGCCGGCCGCTGCGCCCCCTGGACCTTCCGCCGCGCCCGGCTCGCCAGCATCTTCGTCGCGTCCGCCGACTTGCCCAGGATCGGGCCCACCTCCGCGAACGGCACCGCGAACACGTCGTGCAGCACGAAGGCGAGGCGTTCGTCCGGCCGCAGCGAGTCCAGCACCGTCAGCAGCGCGATGCCCACGGAGTCTCCGATCGCCGCCAGGTCCTCGGGGGCGGGGGCGTCGTCCAGCGTCACGGTGTACTCCGGCCCGTCGTCGTACGACACCTCCGGCCGCGTCCGGCCCGACCTCAGCACGTCGAGGCTGATGCGGCCCACCACCGTGGTCAGCCAGCCGCCCAGATTGTCGATCGTGCCGGGCTCCTGGCGCGACAGCCGCAGCCAGGCCTCCTGAACCACGTCCTCCGCGTCCGCGTGCGACCCGAGCATCCGGTACGCGACCGCCCTCAGCCGGTCGCGGTGGGACTCGAAAGCGTCGGCGAGCGTCATCCTGTTACCTCCGTGGCAGCGGCTCCGTCATAGGGATGACGCACACCAGCGCCTCAACGTAACCCTGCGAAGGAGCCTTTCCTCATGGAAAACCGCCTGAAGGACAAGAACGCCGCCAACCCCGACCTGTGGACCGCCGTCCGGCACCTCCACAAGGCGATCGCCGCCGGCGGCGTGTCCCCCCGGCTGCTCGCCCTGGTCCATCTGCGCGTGAGCCAGATCAACGGCTGCTCGGCGTGCGTCTACGCCGCCGTCGCCGCCGGGAAGAAGGCCGGCGACACCGACGAGCGGCTGCACAACGTCGCCGCCTGGCGCGAGGCCCCCTTCTTCACCGACGCCGAGCGCGCCGCCCTCGCCCTCGCCGAGGGCGCCACCCGGCTCCAGGACGGTGCGCCCGGCGTCACCGACGAGATCTGGGACGAGGCCAACGCCCACTTCACCGAGGAGGAGATCGGCGCCCTCAACCTGGAGATCGCCATGACCAACTTCTTCAACCGCGTCAACCGCACCATCAAGGAGCCCGCCGGCAAGACCTGGGGCTGAGCCCGGGCCGCGCCGCCGTGTTCCGCCGCCACGTGCCGCCCGCGCACCGACCCGGGTGTGCGTCACCCGGGTCGGTGCGTCGGCCGCCGCCCGCTCAGCGCAGCGCGACCGCGACACGCCTCAGGAAGAGACGGAAAGTTCCGCCCGTCTCCTGTCCCCCGCCCAGTCCCCCACCGGCAACGGCGCGTTCACCTACGCCGGTCCGGCCACATGGTCGCGTCCACGCCAACTTGAGTGCCTGCCCGCCTCGCCCACCCTCGTGAACAAGCCTTTCCCTCTCATCACTTCAGTCTCACCAGCACCAACCAGCCGTATTTCGCACCGTGGGTTACTGCGGACGCTTTGTGGATCAACACCACCGAGTCTCTGTTCGCTATTGCCTCGACGCGGGAATGCTGTGATTCGACGCAAATCCGCGTATCGCCAGGGCTTGGGACGGACGAACGTGCGCCCGCAGCGGACGGCATAGGGTACAGATGATCGAATTCCTGGCGCGAGCGAACTGGTGGGAATCCCCGTGACAGCATCACTGACGTGCAGGAAGACTCACTCCCTGGAAGCGGGACACGCCTACGCCTGGGAAACCGCGGAAGGTGTCACCGGACACATTCTGATCGACCGGGATATATCAGTCGCCCGCCCCTGCACGCCGGAGGGGACAACCCTCGGCGACATGCTCCTCGACAAAAGAATCGGAAATGTGGAAAATCCCGACCCGGACCCGAAAGTCCGCCGTGCTTTCCTGATCGCGGCATCGGTGATCTTCCAGGAAGCGGAGCGGCAGGGGCGACTGCCTGACGACATCACGCGCACCTACTGGTAGGCGCCCACGTCACCACCCGAGAGGCCGAGCTCTCCCCGAGCCCGGCCTCTCGGCCTGCCGCGAGGGGCGCGCAGTCGCGTCACTCCGTCCACAGCGGGGACGGACGTCCACCGGCACAGCCCCTCCCGTCGCGAACTCATGTGCGCTTGCCGTGTTCCGCCGCCACGTGCCGCCTGCGCAGCACCCGGGCGTCCGTCTCCCGGCTCCCGTCCCGCTCGCTCCGGGCGACGGCCTCTTCGAGGTCGAACTCCTGGCACGTGCGGCACGGTTCGGGCTCCTCCGGGCCCTCCGGGGCGCTCACGCGACCTCGCCCCGGCTGCGGGCGTTCTCCCGGGCGGTGCGCGCCGCGAGCCGTTCGGCGGGGGTCGCGTCCCGGGTGTGCTCGGGCCGCACCTCCCACTCCGTACCGCCCTTCGGCGACCGGAGCGTCCAGTAGGGGCCGGCGACCCCCCGGAACTCCCCGACCAGCGGCTGATCCCACCGGCCGACGTCCACGACGATCGCCCCGATGGCCGGAACCTGCTCCTCTGCGGGCATAGCCGTTCCTCTCCGTAGTCATTCCACTACCAAGCGGACTCAGCGTGGCTTAGAGTCGGGGCCCGTTCAACGTGTCAGTTGAGAACGAAAGGTCGGTGACGCCCCTTGAACCGCAAGGAGTTAGAGCCCGACAGCAGTCCACAGGCCGCCTTCGGCGCACGTATCCGCAGCATGCGCGAGGCCCGGGGATGGAAGCAGGAGAACCTGGCCGAACACACGGGCTACTCCAGTACGCACATCTCGGCCGTGGAAACTGGTCGCAAGATGCCAACGCTCCGTTTTTCGCGCCAGGCTGACATCGCGTTCGGCATCCAGGAAACCGTTGACACGTTCGAGCGCGCGTGGCGCGAGATCCGGCACGGGTCGCTACTGGAGGGCTTCCCTCAGTACGTGGGCTACGAGGCCCGCGCCGTCGAACTCCGCCTGTACGAGATCGGGATCATCCCCGGCCTGCTCCAGACCCCGGAGTACGCGAGGGTGCTGGCCGAGAGCGCCGTGCAGCGCGGAGCGATCGCACGGGAGCAGGCCGACGAGCGCGTCACGGTCCTGACGGAACGGCAGGCGGCGCTCGTGCGCCCCAAACCGCCCATGCTCTTCGTCACCCTGGACGAGAGCTGCATCCGTCGCCCCGTGGGCGGTCCGGCCGTCATGAACGCCCAGCTGGATCGGCTGATTGAGTTCGCCGAGCTCCCCAACACCGTTCTTCAGATCGCTCCGTATGAGATGGGGGAACTGCGAACGTTCAACCTGCCTGTCACTCTCCTGACCCTTCCGGATCGCTCCGTGGTCTGCTACGCCGAGTCCCAGACCCAGGGCCATCTCGACCGCGAAAGCGCGTCAGTACTACCCGTGTTGACGGCCTACCATCAGCTACAGGCCATCGCGTTGTCCCAGAAGGCGTCCGTGGCCATGATCAGGCAATTACGAAAGGGCACATCGTGACGACCGAATCTCCTCGCTGGTACACGTCCTCGTACAGCGACAACGGCGGCCAGTGCGTCCAGGTCGCCACCAACCTCGCCGTCTCCACCGGCACGGTCCCCGTCCGCGACTCCAAGCGGCCGAGCGGCCCCGCCCTCGGTCTCCACGCCGACGTGTACGCCGCCTTCGTCGCGGGCATCAAGGACGGCAGGTTCGACACCGTCTGATCCACCCCTACGAAGGGAAGCCCCGTGGCGACAGAGACCCCCCGCTGGTACACCTCCTCGTACAGCGACAACGGCGGCGCCTGCGTCCAGGTCGCCACCAACCTCGTCGCCACCACCGGCACCATCCCCGTCCGGGACTCCAAGGTCCCGGACGGGCCCGCCCTCGCCCTCCACGCCGGAGCGTTCACCGCCTTCGTCGCGGGACTCAAGCGTGACGGGTTCAGCCCGGCCCGGGACCTGTCCTGAGCTGAGATCGCCCCCCTGCCCCCCTCCGTGGCGAGCCACGCCCTCATTGCGTAAGGTTCACTCGACGCGAGTAACTATTACAGCCCAGGGGGGCAGGCGGCGATGTCGGACATCGGGATCAGTGAGCTCGTGCGGATGTGGATCGACGGCTGGATCGAGTCCCGGGGCGCCTCCGACCCGGTCTGCGAGCCGTGGGGGTGGACGATCGACGTCGGGCAGCCCCGTCACGTCGCCCGGCACGTGGTGCCGGAGCCCACCGAGGCCGATGTGCGCAAGATCGTCGCCGGAACGAGCGCGCCCGGGACGTGGCTGAAGCTGTTCGCCGAGGACGAGGCGGTCCTGCCCTGGCTCGGGCCGGGCTGGCAGCGCGATGTCCCCGGTTACCTGATGACCCGCCCGCTGGCACCGGAGCCTCACGAGATACCGGCCGGCTACACGCTCACCAACTGGACCCGGGGCGGCGTCACCCGTGTGCTGGTCCGCACGCAGGCCGGGCACTTCGCCGCCCGTGGACAGATGGCCCAGGTGGGCAGCCATGCCGTGGCCGACCAGATCGAAACCGCCGCCGAGCACCGGCGCAAGGGCCTCGGCGGCCTGGTGATGCGTACGCTTCAGAGCTCCGCGTACGAAGCCGGCGCGCGGACCGGCCTCCTGGTCGGCACGCCCGAGGGCCAGGCGCTCTACTCCTCTCTGGGCTGGACCACCCGCTCCCCGATGGCCAGCCTCTGGTACGAGCCGTCGGAGGCCGCCCGCTGACCTACGCGGCACCGTTCCGATCCCCGTGCCGCGAGATCAGAGCGGTGTCTGGTCGAGTCCGCTGATCCGGCGCAGCATGTCCAGGAACCGGGCCCGCTCGTCCGGGTTCAGCGGAGCCAGCAGTTCCGCGTTGGCCCGGTCGCCCGCCGCCGTGCACTCCTCCAGGCGGCGGCGCCCCGCCGCCGTCACGCTCACCGCGTTCTTGCGGCGGTCCTTCGGGTCCGGGGCGCGGACGATCAGGGACTCCTCCTGAAGGTCGTTCAGGATGCCGACCAGGTCCTTTGGGTCGAGCGCGACCGCGCGGCCCAGGTCGGCCTGGGCGACCGGTTCCAGGTCCTCGGCCGCCGCGAGCACCACGTGGTGCCACATCTTCATGCCGTGCCCGGCCAGCGCATCCGCCACCAAGGACCGGCCGCGCGCCGCCGCCCGGCCCAGGAGCCAGCTCGGGAGCGGGCGGATGCGGCTCGGGGCCGTCGTGGCTGCTGCCTTGTCTGCCATGCCTCGCATCGTATCCAGGAATCGTTGGACTTCCCCACGACTTTGAGCTTACCGTTGGGATTCCCAACGAACCCGGTCGGTCGGAGGTCATCACCATGCGGCGCATTCGGTATGAACACAGCGGCGGGCCCGAGGTGTTGTTCGAGGAGGACGCGCCCGTTCCCGCGCCCGGCCCCGGCGAACTCCTCGTCAAGGTCCAGGCGGTCGGCGTCACCCTCCCAGTCGTGCGAAAAGTCCGCGAGAGCCGGGAGCCCATCCCGCTCGGCGGCGAGATCGCCGGGGAGGTGGCGGCGCTGGGGGACGGCGCGAGCGCGCACACCGTGGGCGACCGGGTCACCGGCCTCTGCTTCGGGCATGCGTACGCCGAGTACGCCCTGCTGAACCAGACGATGGCGTCCGCCATCCCCGCCGGGGCCACCGCCCAGGACGCCGTCGCGCTCGTCCGCAGCGGCGCCATCGCGCTCGGGGTCCTGGAGGCCGCCCGGCCCGAGAAGGGCGAGTCGGTCCTCGTCACGGCCGCCGCGAGCGGGGTCGGGCACCTGGCCCTCCAGCTCGCCCGGCTCCGGGGCGCGTCCCGGGTCGTGGCGGCCGTGGGCGATCCGGCGAAGGCGGACTTCGTGCGGTCGCTCGGGGCCGACGAGGTGGTGACGTACACCGACGAGAGCTGGGGCGAACCCTGCGACATCGTCCTGGACGCGGTCGGCGGCGATCTCCTCCCCCGGGCCGTCCGCGCACTCGCCCCCGGCGGCCGGCTCGTCGCCTACAGCTCGGGCGGCGGCACGATCGAGGCTTACGACCTCCTCGTCGGCGGCACGTCGGTCATCGGCTTCCAGGTGGCGCACATCGCCCGGACCCGGCCCGCGCTCTACGCCCAATGGATCGCCGAACTGTGGGCGCTGCACGCCGAGGGCAGCCTGCGCCCCGCCGTCCACGCGGCCCACCCGCTCGCCGACGCGGCCCTCGCGCACGCCGCGATCGAGAACAGGGCCAACCGGGGCAAGGTCGTCCTCGTGGTCCCGTGAGATCTCGCCGCACGCCGGCCGGTCGGCAAATCCGTTGCGGCGGAACAGGCGGACGCGGCACTACTCCGCCATGAGCAGAGACGCCGAGGTCATCGTGCTCGCCCGCCGGGCGCACGAAGCAATGGAACCCCTGACCAAGGACGATCCGGAACGAACGTGGCGGGGCCGCTTCGTTCCGATCGTGGGGCACTGGGACTACGGGATCGGGTGGCCCCCGGAACTGGACAAGGTACGTGCCCGCAAGGGCCTGCTCAGGCACCTGGAGTCGCTGCCGTGGCCGGATCCGCTGACGGTGCAGGTCCTTCTGCGCGACCAGGACGACGACTGCTTCGGGCTGTGGATGTTCCAGGAGGGCCGGCTCGTGGAGGTCGTCCTCCCGCGCACCGAGCGCTTCCACATGGCGGCACCGCCCGACGAGTACGTCGAACCCGACCCCGGCATGCTGCTGCGCACGGACGGGCACGAGTCCCTGCCCGAGCAGCCCCCGGAGGCGCTCCGTGACACCCGCCTGCCCTGGACTCACCGCGCGAGGAGGCCGACTCGCCGCCGAATCGCCCTACTCCGCGTGCTCCTTCAGGAACGCCCCCGCGTGCGCCGCCGCCTCCTCCTTCGTCGGGAACGCGCGCCCCGCGTCGTCCGTACCGTCGGCGCCCCGGCCCGACCAGCACCAGCCCCCCGGCACCTCGTCCCAGCTCAACTCGGCCCTCCCGCCGAACAGTTCCAGCGTGCTCCCCTCGCGCCGCTTCCCCACCGCGTCCGGCCACTTCTTGCGGGCGCCCTGCCGGGTGATCCCCCAGGCGGCACCCAGCCGTTCATAGCTCGCGCCGTACGAGCCGGCCGTCCGGGCGGCTATCGCGGTCAGCCGCCTGACCTCCTCGTCCACCACCTTCCACGCGGCCAGGACGGACAGCGACACCTCTACCGGCTCCGCCGCCCACATCCGGTCCGGCGGCAGCCCCGTCGCCCGCGCCCGGAGGGACGCGGCCACCGGATTCAGCGCCTCCAGCAGCGCCGCGTCCAGGGCCACCCGGTCCACGTCGTCCTGACCCGTCACCGCGCCCTCGATCTCCCCAGAGTTCTCCATGCCCGCAACTTTAGTTGTCGGAATGCGATTCGACAACCCTAGTTGTCCAACTTTTCGCCCCCTACCTCACGCCCCCGCCCCACCACAACTCCCGGCCGGACTCCCGAATACGGCGCCTACGCTTGCCACCATGCCCATCCCACCCGCATATGCCCTGGTCGCCACCGACCTCGACGGCACCCTGCTGCGCGGCGACGACACCGTCAGCCCCCGCACCCGCGCCTCGCTCGCCCTGGCCCGCGCGGCCGGTGCCCGCCACCTGGTCGTCACCGGGCGCCCCGTGCCCGGCGTGCGGGAGCTGCTGGACGGGCTCGGGTACGAGGGGCTGGCCGTCTGCGGGCAGGGCACGCAGGTCTACGACGCCGGGGCCCGGCGCACCGTCCGGGCCGTCACGCTCGACCGGGAGGCGGCCGGCACCGCGCTCGGGAAGATCGAGGCCCAGGTGGGCCAGGTCTTCGCCGCCGTCGACCAGGACGGGGCCGAGGGGCGCACCCTCATCGAGCCCGGCTACCGGCTGCCGCACGCCACGCTGCCCGCGCAGCGCACCCGGCACCGCGACGAGCTGTGGGCCGAGCCGGTGATCAAGGTGCTCATCCGGCACCCGGAGCTGAGCGACGAGGCGCTGACCGCCGAGGCCCGCGCGGTCGTCGGGGACCTCGCCACGGTGACGCACTCCGGACCGGGGACCGTCGAGCTCCAGCCGTACGGCATCGACAAGGGCGCCGGGATCGCGCTCGCCGCCGAGGAGCTGGGCGTGGACCCGCGCAGCGCGATCGCCTTCGGCGACATGCCCAACGACCTGCCGATGTTCCGCAGCTGCGGCTACGGCGTCGCCATGGGCAACGCCCACCCCGAGCTGCGCGCGGCGGCCGACGAGGTCACGCTGTCCAACGAGGAGGACGGGATAGCGGTCGTCCTGGAGCGCGTCTTCGGATGAGCCTCAGCGCTCGGGCGTGGCCCCCAGCGCCCGCAGCACATGGTCCACCAGCTTTCCGACGTCCTCCGCGTCCTGCATCGGCTTTCGCAGCACATGGCGGTAGTAGAGCGGCCCGTAGAGCATCTCCACCGCGAGGTCGAGATCCGCGTCCGGCGGGATCTGGCCCCGGTCCTGGGCGCTGCGCAGGCGGCCGACCGCCTCCTGGAAGCGGGGGTCGATGAGCTGTGTGCGAACCGTTTCAGCCAGTTGGTCGTCGTGGTGGAGCTCCGAGAGGATGCCCGCGTAGGCCGGGCCGAAGGGGGGTACGGCGAGGACGTTCACCGCGCCCGTCAGGTGGGTGCGCAGGTCCTTCGCGATGTCGCCGGTGTCCACGAACGGGGTCGCCGACACCAGCATCTCCGTGAAGGCTTCCAGCAGCACCGCGCTCTTCGACGGCCACCAGCGGTAGATCGTCTTCTTGCTCACGCCCGCCCGCGCCGCGATCGCCTCGACCGTGACCCGCCCGTAGCCCCGCTCCGTACAGAGGTCGAGGGCGGCTTGCAGGATCGCCCTGCGTGAGCTTTCGCTCCTGCGCAGTGAACTCGGCGGTGTGGTCATTCGGTGAGCATAGGACTGTTTGAGCCAAACGTTATTGACAGTGAGTCGCTACAAGTCGAACAATGCTTTCGCGGAAACGGAACGTACCGTGTCGGCTCGTTCCATCGGTTTCCGCGCCGTTCGTGCCGTTCGTGCCGCGACGAGCCGATCGGGGGACGGCTCGCCGGCCGACGGTACGGGCGCGACTCCCGGTCAGGCCGTGATGTCCTTCGTCGTGAACCGGGCCCAGGCCGCAGAGCCGAACACCGCCGCGTACAGCGCCTGGAGTTCGAGGTTCTTCAGCAGCTCGTCCCAGTAGACGGGCTCCCGCAGCAGGTCCGCGAAGGACAGCCAGTAGTGCGGGAAGAGGTAGGGATGGACCCCGCTCAGCTGGGGAATGGTGTCCACGATCTGGACCGTGATCAGCACCCCGACCGTCGCCGCCATGGCCGCGATCCCGCTGTTCGTCAGGGTCGAGATGAACAGCCCGAGTGCCGCGAAGCCGGTCAGGGACACCGCCACGAAGACCGCGACGACCCCCGCCCGCACCAGGCCCTCGCCGAAGCCGATCGTCGTCCCCGAGATCGTCGTGACGTCACCCACCGGGAACAGCAGCGCCCCCACGGCCAGTGCGGACGCGGCGACGACGAGCGTCGCGACCAGGCAGAAGCCGAGCGTGGCGGCGTACTTGGCGAGCAGCAGCCGGGTCCGTCCGGCCGGGGCGACCAGCAGATAGCGCAGGGTCCCCGCGCCGGCCTCGCCCGCGACCGCGTCGCCCGCGATGACGCCGACCGCCATGGGCAGGAAGACGGGGAGCGTCGCGGCGAGCGCGGCGAAGACCAGGAAGAGCCCGTTGTTGGTCACCTGGGACAGGAACGCGGGCCCGCCCGCACCGCCGCCCGCCCCCGCCGGGGAACCGTCCGCCGTCTCGATGCGCACGGCGATCCCGATCAGGACCGGAACGGCGGCCAGCACCCCGAGCAGCGCGAGGGTGCGCCAGCGGCGCAGGGTGGTGACGAACTCCGAGCGGAGGATGCCGAAGGTCCACAGGGGGCTGCGGGCGGCGTCCGTGCGGGCGGGCCCCTCGGCTCCCGGACGGACGGCCCCTTCGCGAGCGGCCCCTTCCCGAACGGCCCCTTCGCGGACGACTTCTTCGCGGACGGCCTCCGCGGCCGGCTTCCCGGCGGCCCCGGCCGCCCCCTCAGCTCGCGACATCGAATCCCTCTCCCGTCAGCGCCACGAACGCGTCCTCCAGCGAAGCCCGTTCCACGCCGAACGCGCGCACCCGGACGCCCGCCCGCACCAGCGCCGCGTTGAGATCGGCCGGTTCCACCGTGCCCGGCGGGGCGTCGGCCAGGACCCGGTCGCCGTCCACCGTGATCCCCGTGACGCCCTGCTCCTTCAGCACCCGCGCCGCGTCCGCCGCATCCGGTGTGGTGACGGCCAGCCGGCCGCCCGTGGCCAGGCCCGCGACCGGGCCCTGGGTGAGGAGGCGGCCCCGGGCCATCACCGCCGCGTGCGAGCAGACCTGCTCGATCTCGTCCAGGAGATGGGAGGACAGGAAGACCGTGGTGCCGTCCGCCGCCACCTCCCGGACCAGGGCGCGGATCTCGCGCATGCCCTGCGGGTCCAGGCCGTTGGTCGGCTCGTCCAGGACCAGCAGCCGGCGCGGCCGGAGCAGGGCGGCGGCGAGGCCGAGGCGCTGTTTCATGCCCAGCGAGTACGCCCGGGCCTTCTTGCCGGCCGCCGGGGCGAGCCCGACCCGCTCCAGCGCGTCGCCGACCCGGGCGGTGCGGGTGCGCGGATCGGCGGTGGGGTCGGCCCGGTCGAACCGCAGGAGGTTGTCCCGGCCGCTCAGGAACCCGTACAGCGCGGGCCCCTCGATCAGCGCGCCGACCTCGGGGAGCACGGTGCGCGAGGCGTCCGGCATGGGGCGGCCGAGGACGCTCGCGGTGCCGGAGGTCGGCGCGATGAGGCCCATGAGCATCCGGATGGTGGTGGTCTTGCCGGAGCCGTTGGGCCCGAGGAAGCCGAAGACGCTGCCGGCCGGGACGGTGAGGTCCAGCCCGTCCACGGCGAGCTGGCCGCCCCGGTAGCGCTTGGTCAGCCCGCGCGTCTCGATGACGGGTGCGGTGCCGGGTGCTCCGGGCCGCCCGATGGGCTCGGCGTCGGGCCCTGCCATGCGTGCTCCCCACTGGGTCGGGCGGGCGCGCCCCGCCCCGCCGCGCGCGGAGCCCGGCGGGGCGGGGCGGAGGGACGTCAGCCCGCGTTCGCGGCGGCGACCAGCGCGTCCTTGGTGACCGCGCCCACGTAGACGCGGCCGTCGTCCGTCATCAGCGCGTTGATCAGGCGGGTCTTGAAGACCGTGCCCGAGCCGAACTTCCCGCTGACCTTGTCGCCGAGCGCGTCCAGGAACTGCTGGGCCTGGGCCGGGACGTCCTTCGACGCCTCCGAGGGCAGGGCCGCGCCGCCGGGGGTCTTGAACTCGGCGATGCTGTTCCAGCCCTTGCCGATGATCTCCGGAGCGGCGGCGCCCTGCGCGTCCTCGAACTCGGGCAGGTCGCCCAG
The DNA here is from genome assembly GCF_007096885.1 of Streptomyces sp. 130. Lineage (GTDB taxonomy): Bacteria > Actinomycetota > Actinomycetes > Streptomycetales > Streptomycetaceae > Streptomyces. Next base: position 26,098 of record NZ_VJNO01000014.1, read on the forward strand.
CGGCTTCTCGTGGGCCTTCGCGTCGTCGGCCTCGGTGACCTTCGCGCCCTTGGGCGGGGTGAAGGAGAACGAGGACGCGGCGGGCTTCCCGAAGTCGACCGAGGTGAAACCGGCGTCCACGACGGCCTTGCCGCCGCTGCTGGGCTGGAGCGTGAACTTCAGCGGCACGCCGTTCTCCGCGTCCACGGCGATGGTGACCGAGCCGACCGTGGAGCCCTTCTGCTCGGGCTTCAGGACCAGGCGGTACGCGTCGCGCCCGGCGATCCGCGCGGTGCCGTCCACCGTGACGGACGTGGTGCCGTCGGCGGCCTTCAGCGCCTCCTCGGCGAGCTCCTTCGGCGTGGACGGGACGCCCTCGGGGGCGGCCCGGTCCTTGCCGTGGGGGGCCTCGCCCCGGCCCTCGGCGTGATAGACCGCGTTGGAGCCGCTGTCGTAGGCCCAGACCTCGTCGCCGTTGTGGATGAGGCTGTACTCGGACGCCTGGTCCAGGACGGACAGGCGCTGCCTGTCGGGGCCGTCGGCGGCCACCCGGAGGGTGTGCGTGCCGGAGGCCAGCTCGGTGAGCCTGCTCTGCGGATCGGCGCTCGACGCGCCCTTCCCGCCCTCGCCGCCCTCGGCCGCGCCGGACAGGAAGGAGCCGGCCAGACCGCCCATGGACGGGATGCCGAGGTCCGTGCTGATCTTCACCGTGCCGGAGAACTGCTCGGTGTCCGAGGCGGCGATCTTCTCGATGAGTTCCTGAGCGGTGATCTTCGGCAGATCGGGGTCGCCCGAGCTGGCGAGCGCCGGGACCAGGCCGATCGTCGCCGCCGCCGCCCCCGCCACCGCGACGGGGACGATGTAGCGCGCGGCCCTGCGGCGGCCGGCGGGCCCCCGGACGGCCGTGCCGTTGGTCTCCGCGCTGTCGTTCGGTGCCATGTGTGCCCTACCTCCGTGGTCGGCGGCTTCCGTCGGGATGCACTGGTCCACTCCGTGCCGCCATTCTCGCCCGTTTCGGTCAGGAGTGGTTGTTCTCCATCTGACCAAATCGGGCGGCCCGAAGCGTCAGCCCCCGGGAGCAACCTCGTATACCTCTTCGGTATGACGGCGGAGGGCCATTCCTCCGCCGACCAGTAGGGGTTGGGCCCTCACTCACGGGCGGTGGGTCCCCGGGCCCGTCAGCCGGCGCGGTGGACCACCGCGTCGCACATCTCCTCCAGGGCGAGCTTCGCGTAGCACTCGGGCAGCGGCTTCAGCACGGCCCGCGCCTCCTGGGCGTACCGGACGGTGTCGCGGCGGGCCTGCGCCAGCGCCGGGTGGGCGCGCAGCAGGCGCAGGGCCTCCGCGAGCCGGTCCGGGTCGCCGAGGTCGCCGTCGAGCAGTTCCACGAGGGCCAGGTCGTCCGGCTTGCCGTCCGCCGCGGCCTGCGCCCTGAGGTGGAGGACGGGGAGGGTCGGGATGCCCTCCAGGAGGTCCGTGCCGGGGGTCTTGCCGGACTCGTGGGAGTCCGAGGCGATGTCCAGGACGTCGTCGGCGAGCTGGAAGGCCACGCCGAGCCGTTCACCGTACTGGGTGAGGATGTCCACCGTGGACTCGTCGGCGCCGGCCATCATCGCGCCGAACCGGCAGGCGACGGCGATCAGGGAGCCGGTCTTGCCGCGCATCACTTCGAGGTAGTGATCGACCGGGTCGCGGCCGTCGCGCGGGCCCGCGGTCTCCAGGATCTGGCCGGTGACCAGGCGCTCGAACGCCTCCGCCTGGATGCGGACGGCCTCCGGGCCGAGGTCGGCCAGGATGTGCGAGGCGCGCGCGAAGAGGAAGTCGCCGGTCAGCACGGCGACCGAGTTGCCCCAGCGGGAATTGGCGCTGTCGACGCCGCGCCGCACATCGGCCTCGTCCATGACGTCGTCGTGGTAGAGCGTCGCCAGGTGGGTCAGCTCGACCACCACCGCCGCGGGCACCACGCCCGGCGCGTCGGCGTCGCCGAACTGGGCGGCGAGCATCGCCAGCAGCGGCCGGAACCGCTTGCCGCCCGCGCGCACCAGGTGCTGGGCGGCCTCTGTGATGAACGGCACGTCGCTCTTGGTGGCATCGAGCAGCCCCGACTCGACAGCAGCCAAACCGGCCTGGACACCGGCCTCAAGAGCCTGGTCCCGCACGCTCAGTCCGAACGGCCCGACGACGGTCACGAGGGGATCTCCTGTCTGCTGACGATCACACGGAATGCCGATGTGTCGTTGTCACCACTCAAGTCAGCGTATCCGGTCCCCTTTGGATCACCGTGGGCGCCTTCCCGCCACCGCCGGTATGTTCGGGATCAGCTCATACGATCAGGAGTTGCCGTTTTGTCCCACGCAGCAGCAGACACCGAACCGGCGCAGCCGCCCCCGGCCGACGACCACGCCTTCTTCGGCCAGCCACGGGGTCTGATGACCCTGTCCGGCCTGGAGGTCTGGGAGCGCTTCTCGTTCCTGGGCATGCAGGCGATCCTGGTCCTCTATTTCGCGGACACGGTCGCCCACGGCGGCATGGGCATGGAGGCCGGAACCGCCGCCTCCGTCTCCGCCGCGTACGGCACGCTCGTCTATCTGGTGTCCGTGGCGGGCGGCTGGCTGGCCGACCGCATCCTGGGCTCGTACCGGGCGGTGCTGTACGGCGGCATCCTGATCGCCTGCGGGCATTACGCCATGGCGGTGCCCACCGACGCGATGACCTGGGTCGGCCTCGGTCTGATCAGCGCCGGTACGGGGCTGCTGAAGCCCAATGTGGCGACGATGGTCGGCAAGCTCTACCGCACGGACGACGAGCGCCGGGACGCGGGCTTCGCCCTCTATTACATGGGCATCAACATCGGCGCGTTCCTGGGACCGCTGATCACCGGCTGGCTCGGTGACCACGCGAGCTGGCACTGGGGCTTCTCGGCCGCCGCCTTCGGCATGACGCTGGGCCTCATCCAGTACGTGGCGGGCCGCCGTCACCTGGCCGGGCGAAAGCACGCCGCCGAATACGCGCTGGCCCCCGGCCCCATGCGCCGGGCGGTCCTGCTGATCGTCGTCGGGGCCGTGGTGGTGGCGGCCGTCGCGACCGCGCTGGCCCTGGCGGGCTGGCTGACCATGGACCGGTTCGTGGACGTGCTCACCCTCATCTCGGTGATCGCGCCCGTCGTCTACTTCGTGGTGATGTTCCGCAGCCCCCGGGTCACCGCCGAGGAGCGCGGCAGGCTGCGTCCGTACGTGGTGCTGTTCCTGGCGTCCGTGGTGTTCAACTTCATCCTCTTCCAGGCGTACTCGACGATGATGCTGCTCGCGTCGACCAACGCCCGTACGGAGATCTTCGGCTTCCACTTCCCGGCGAGCTGGTACGCCTCCGCGCTCGGCGCCTTCGAGGTGCTGCTCGCCCCGGTGGTCGCGGCCGTCTGGGCGAAGATGGGGCCCCGTCAGCCGCACGCGTCCAACAAGATCGCGATCGGCGTCATCCTCGGCGGCCTCTCGTTCCTGCTGATGGTCCTGCCCACCTCCGGGCACACCGGCGACACGTACAAGATGGCCGCCTGGTGGATCGTCGGCTCCTATCTGCTGCTCGGGCTCGGCGACATCCTGCTGGAGACCTCCGGCATGTCGGCGACGACCAAGCTCGCCCCGCAGGCGTTCGCCAGCCAGACCATGGCCCTCTGGTTCCTCTCGCTGGCCCTCGCCAACGGCATCCAGGCCCAGATCGTGAAGCTGTACGGCGAGGTGTCCAACCCCGCCTATTTCGGTGTCAACGGCGCCGTGGCGGTGGCGGCCGGTGTGGCCGTCATCGCCGCCGCCCCCTGGCTCAGGCGCACGATGCACCCCGTCCACTGAGGTACGTCCATGCACATCCAGACCGCGTTCCCCTACGAGACGACCCGCGAGGACCTCTACATCCCGCTCGCGGACGGCACCCAGCTGTACGCCCGGATCTGGCGGCCGGTCACGGACGAACCCGTGCCCGCGCTGCTGGAGTACCTGCCGTACCGGCTGAGCGACTGGACCGCGCCGCGCGACTGGCAGCGCCACCCCTGGTACGCCGGACACGGCTACGCCTCCGTCCGGGTGGACGTGCGCGGCCACGGCAACAGCGAGGGCATGCCGGGCGACGAGTACGACGCGACGGAGCTGGCGGACGGGGTCGCCGTCGTCCACTGGCTGGCCCAGCAGGAATGGTGCTCGGGGCGGGTCGGCATGTTCGGGATCTCCTGGGGCGGCTTCAACTCGCTCCAGATCGCCGCACTGGCCCCGGAGCCGCTGAAGGCGATCGTCACGGTCTGCTCGGCGGACGACCGCTACGACAACGACGTCCACTACATGGGCGGCTCGGTCCTCGCCGTGGACATGCACGCCTGGGCGGCGACCATGCTCGCCTTCGTCTGCCGGCCGCCCGACCCGGCGGACGTCGGCGACGACTGGCGGCAGATGTGGCTGGACCGGCTCGAAGCCGTGGACCCCTTCATCCACACCTGGCTCTCCCACCAGACCCGCGACGCCTACTGGAAGCACGGCAGCGTCTGCGAGGACTACTCCGCGATCAAGGCGAACGTCCTCGCGGTCGGCGGCTGGCACGACCCGTACCGGGACACCGTCCTGCGGCTGGTCGAGCACCTGGACCCGGCGAAGGTGCGCGGGATCATCGGCCCCTGGTCGCACCAGTACCCCGACCGGGGGCTGCCGCCCGGACCGGGCATCGGCTTCCTCCAGGAGACCCTGCGCTGGTGGGACCAGCACCTGAAGGACGAGGACACCGGGGTGATGGCCGAGCCGCTGCTGCGGTCCTGGATCAGCGAGTCGCACCGGCCCGCCACGGTGTACGAGACGCTGCCCGGCCGCTGGGTCGGCGAGACCAGCTGGCCCTCGGAGAACGTCACCCCGGTCGCGTACGCCCTCCAGGGCGGGCCGCAGACCGTCCGCTCACCGCAGCAGACCGGGCTGGACGCCGGGCGGTTCTTCCCCTTCGGCAACGACGCCGACCTGCCGCCGGACCAGCGCGACGAGGACGCCAAGTCGGTCTGCTTCGAATTCCCGGTGGCCGACGCGCCGATCGAGATCCTGGGCCGCCCCCGGGTGAAGCTGCGCATCAGGATGGACGTGCCGCGCGGCCAGGCCATCGCCCGGCTCTGCGACGTCGCGCCCGACGGCTCCTCCACCCTCGTCACGCGCGGCGCGCTCAACCTCGCCGCCCGGAACGGCCGCGACCGCACCGAGGACTGGACCCCCGGCGCCACCGAGGACGTGACCTTCGAGCTGAACGGCATCGGGCACACCTTCCCGCCCGGCCACCGCATCCGGCTCGCCGTCTCGTCCTCGTACTGGCCCTGGATCTGGCCGCAGGCGGGCTCGGCCGGCTTCACCCTGGAGGCGGACGGCAGCCTCGTCGAGCTCCCGGTGCGGCGGCACACCGAGGGCCCCGCCATCCGCTTCGAGGAGCCCGAGCAGTCGGAACCGCTGGGCGTGGTCCACCCGGAGACGCTGGACGCGCCGCGCCCCGAACGGCTCGTCGTCCGCGATGTCGCCAAGGGCGAATGGCGCCTCGAGGTGGACCCGCGCTACGGCGGCACGCGCGTCTACCCGGACGGGCTGGAATTCACCGAGGACGCGGTGGAGACGTACACCGTCCAGGAGGGCGACCCGCTCTCCGCGCGGACCCGGTCCGACTGGACGATCCGGCTGCACCGGCCGGAGATGGCCTGGGACGTGCAGATCGACACCCGCTCCGAGATCACCGCCGACGCGGACGCCTTCCACACCGTCAACGAGGTCGTGTGCACCGAGGGCGGCGAGGTCGTCTTCCACCGGACCTGGGAGAAGAGCATCCCGCGAACCTCCGGGTGACACCGCATGTGAGGCGTACTTTCCGGGGCATTGGGGATGGTTGGGGCACTGCCGCCCGGCAGTCCTCCCGACGTAACGTTGTCCCCAAGCGACCCGGAAAGCGAGGCAGCGACCGATGCCCGAGCAGAGCAGTCCGCTCGATGTGGCCGAGGGCGACCCCTTCGGCCCGCACAACCTTCCGTACGGCGTGTTCTCCACCCCCGACCGCCCGGACGAGCGGCGCGTCGGCGTCCGCATCGGCGACCACGTCCTGGACGCCGGGGCCGCCGCGCTCGCCCTCGGTTCGCCGTACGCCCGGCTGCTGGCCCAGCCCGACCTGACGGCCCTGCTCGCGGCCGGGCGCACCGCCTGGCGCGATGTGCGCCGGGCGCTGACCGCGTGGGTCACGGTCCCCGCGCACCGCGCGGACATGGAGCCGCTGCTGCACCCGCTGGACGCGGTCACCATGCATCTGCCCTACCAGGTCGCGGACTACGTCGACTTCTACGCGAGCGAGCACCACGCGACCAACGTGGGCCAGATCTTCCGGCCCGACGCGGACGCGCCGCTCACCCCCAACTGGAAGCACCTGCCGATCGGTTACCACGGCCGCGCCGGGACCGTCGTGGTCTCCGGCACCGATGTGGTCCGCCCGGCGGGCCAGCGCAAGGCACCGGGCGACCCGGCGCCCGTCTTCGGCCCGTCCGTGAAGCTGGACATCGAGGCGGAGGTCGGCTTCGTCGTCGGCACCCCGTCCGAGCAGGGCAGGCCCGTCGCCCTCACGGACTTCCGCGAGCACGTCTTCGGGCTCTCGCTGCTCAACGACTGGTCGGCGCGCGACATCCAGGCCTGGGAGTACGTCCCGCTCGGCCCGTTCCTCGGCAAGTCCTTCGCGACCTCTGTCTCCGCCTGGGTCACCCCGCTGGAGGCCCTGGACGCCGCCCGCACCGCCCCGCCCGCCCGCGACCTCCCCCTCCTCCCCTATCTGGACGACGCGGACGAGGACGAGCCCGGCGGCTACGACCTGCGGATCTCCGTCGCGATCAACGGGCAGGTCGTCGCGGAGCCGCCGTTCTCCACGATGTACTGGACGGCCGCCCAGCAGCTCGCCCAGATGACGGTCAACGGCGCCTCGCTGCGCACCGGCGACCTCTTCGCCTCGGGCACGGTCAGCGGCGCCGAGCCGTCCCAGCGCGGCTGCCTCCTCGAACTCACCTGGAACGGCCGCGACCCCCTGGAACTCCCCGACGGCAAGCGGACCTTCCTGGAGGACGGCGACACGGTGACGATCACCGCCTGGGCCCCGGGCCCGGACGGCACGCGGGTGGGCCTGGGCGAGGTCTCGGGGCGGGTCGTGCCGACGGCCTGACCCGGGCGGGGACGGCCGGGCGCCGTCCGCATGGCGGACCCGCAGGTGGCGGATCTTCCCCGGCCGCCCGCGTCACCGCAGGTCACGGGCGTCCCGCCGGGGCCCGTTGATGGCGCAACACTGCGGCAACACCAACTCCCGTACCCCGTCGGTATGGTCCACCGCATGCCAGCCGAACGCACCCGCGAGCACACCGTGCCCGTCGCCGCCGCCCGCCGGCGCCGGCTGCGTGCGGACGGCGCCCGGCTCCTCGCCGACCTGCTGCGCCACCAGGTGCGCACGGGCGCGTTCCCCGGCGGTGTCCTGCCGTACGAGGACACCATCGGGCGCGACTACCGCGTCTCGCGGAACACCGTGCGCCAGGCCCTCGACCTGCTGCGCGGCGAGGGCGTGGTCGAGCGGCAGCCGGGCGTCGGCACGGTCGTCGTCGCCGAGAAGTACCCGCACGCGCTCGACCGGCTCCGGGGTCTGGCGGAGACCCTGCGCGAGCACGGCCGGGTCACCAACGAGGTCCGTACCGTCGGGCCCGTCCCCGCCCCGGCCCCGGCCGCCCGGCGGCTCGGGCTCGCCGAGCACACCGACGTGCTCTACATCGAGCGCCGCCGCCTGCTGAACGGGCTGCCGCTCTCCCTCGACCTCACCTACGTCCCGATGGACGTCGGCGCCGGGCTGCTCGGCGCCGACCTGGAGAACACCGACGTGTTCCGGCTGCTGGAGTCCCTGACCGGGCAGCGGCTGGGCGACGCCGACATCACCCTGGAGGCCGTCAACGCCGACGCGCACTCCGCCGCCGTCCTGGAGGTCCCGCGCGGCTCCGCCGTCCTGATGCTGGAGCGGCTGACCAGGCTCGCCGACGGCCGGCCCGTGGACCTGGAGTTCATCCGCTTCCGCGGCGACCGCATCAGCATGAACGGCGTGCTGCAACGGGCCTGTTGAGCCTCCTGCCGGCCCCCTTCGACACCCTTCCCTGGAGCCCCGCCATGCCTCTGGCGCCCCAGCGGGCCGACGTGCCCGTGACCATCGACGAGTCCAAGTGCATCGACGGATGCACCCTGTGCGTCGACATGTGCCCGCTCGACTCCCTGGCCATCCACCAGGACAGCGGCAAGGCCTACATGCACGTGGACGAGTGCTGGTACTGCGGCCCGTGCGCCGCCCGCTGCCCCACCGGGGCGGTCACCGTCAACATGCCCTATCTCCTGCGCTGAAAGGCCCCCGACCATGCGACGCACAGCACCCGGCGCCCTGGCCGGTGCCGCGCTGCTCCTCACGCTCACCACGGGCTGCGGCGGCGGGGCGAGCGCGGACGACCGCGGCACCGTCACGGTGACCGTCGGCTACCAGTCCCGGACCATCAACACCGTCACCGCGGGCACCCTGCTGCGGTCCCTCGGCTACTTCGAGGACGAGCTGCGCAAACGCGGCGAGCGGGACGGCGTCACGTACGAGGTGAAGTGGCAGGACTACGCCACCGGCGCCCCGATCACCGCCCAGATGACCGCCGGAAAGATCGACATCGGCTCGATGGGCGACTTCCCGCTGCTGATCAACGCGGCCCGGGGCGTCCAGCTGAAGCGCCCCACCCGGCTCGTCTCGGTCACCGGCTACAACCTGTCGGGCGGACTCAACACCGTGGTCACCGAGCCCGGTTCCAAGCTCCGCACGCTCACGGACCTGCGCGGCAAGAAGGTCTCCACGAGCGTCGGATCGGCCGCCGACGGCACCCTCGTACGCGCTCTGCAGCGGGCCGGGCTCGACCCCGAGAAAGACATCCGCAAGCTCAACCAGCAGCCTGCCGTGGGGGCTTCGGCGCTCCAGGCGGGCAGCGCGGACGCGTTGTCGCAGTTCGTGGCCTGGCCGGGGCTGCTCGCCTTCCAGGGCCGGGCCAAGGCGCTGTACGACGGCGCCGAACTGAACCTGCCGACCTTCCACGGGGTCACCGTCCGCGAGGACTTCGCCGAGAAGCGGTCCGCCGTGGTGGAGGACTTCCTGCGCGCCCAGGGCCGGGCGACGGACTATCTCCACGAACACCCCGTCGCCGCCTCGGAGTCCGTCGCGAAGGCCACCGGGCTCCCGGCGGAGGTCGTCCACCTCTACAACGGCGCCCAGGGTATCGCCACCTTCGACACCACGCTGAAGCCCGCGCTCATCGCCGCCCTGAAGAAGGACGTCCCGGTGCTGGCCTCGGCGAAGCTGGTCGGCGACGTGGACGTGGACGCCTTCGTGGACGACCGGTACGTCAAGCGGGTGTACGGCTCCGGCTATGCGAAGGCCCTCGCCGCGGGGCCGCCCGCCCGGCGCGGCGGAGAGGTGTGGCCGAAGGGCAAGGACGCCACCACGGCCTTCACCACCTCCGCCGAAGTGCTGCGGTACGTGGCCGCGCACCGGGACACGGTCCGGGCGGCATACGTCCCCGACACGAAGACCGGCACGCTGTGGTTCGCGGACCGCGCGGTGTGGGTCGCGGACGGCGGGGAACTGCGGCCCTACGTCACCGAGTCGGCGGCCCGCGCCGATGTCGCGGCACACCCCGGCGCCCGGACCGTCTCCTACGCCGACGCGCTGGAACGCGCCGGGTCCGCGTCATGACCGGGCGCTGGTCCCCCGTGCGGCGGGTGCTCTCACTGGTCGCGGCGGTCGGGCTGTGGCAGGCGCTGACCACGTACGACATCAGTCTGTGGCTGCGCTTCGAGCAGTTCCCGACGGTGACCGAGGTCGGCCGCGCGTTCGCGGACCGGGTCTCCGGCGACGCGTACTGGCAGGACCTGACCGACAGCCTGACCCGGATCGTCACCGGCTTCGCGCTGGCCGCCGTCCTCGGGGTCACCGTCGGCACGGCCGTCGCCCGCTCCCGCATCGCCGCCGATCTGCTGGGCCCGGTCCTCGAAGTGCTGCGGCCCGTCCCGGCCATCGCGCTGGTCCCGGTCGCGATCCTGCTCTTCCCGAGCAACGAGCAGGGCATCGTCTTCATCACGTGCACGGCCGCCTTCTTCCCGGTCATGGTCTCCACCCGGCACGCGGTGCGGGCGCTGACCCCGGTGTGGGAGGAGGCCGTCCTGACCATGGGCGGCGGACGGCGGCGCGTGCTGTGGTCCGTGGTGCTGCCCGGCGCGCTCCCCGGCATCCTCGGCGGCCTGTCCGTCGGGATCGGGGTGTCCTGGATCTGCGTGATCTCCGCCGAGATGATCTCCGGCGAGTACGGGGTGGGCTACCGGACCTGGCAGGACTACACGGTCGTGGACTACCCCGGGGTCTTCGTCGGCATGGCCACCATCGGCCTGCTCGGCTGGCTCACCTCCACCGCTGTGGAGCTCCTGGGCCGCAGGCTGACCCGCTGGCTGCCGCGCGCGGAGGGCCGCCCGGCCTCCCCCGCGCGCCGCCGCCCCGCAGCGGCGGCGACCGCCGCCCCCTCGGTCCGCACGGCACGGGAACGGGTGCGCTCATGACGGAGACGACGACCACGCGAGGACTGCGGCTCACGCTGCGCGGCGCCACACTCGGCCGGGCCGGGGCACCCGTCCTCGACGGCATCGACCTCGATGTCGTGCCCGGCGAGATTCTGGCCGTCGTCGGCCCGTCCGGCTGCGGGAAGTCCACGCTGCTGCGGACCCTGGCCGGGCTGCTCCCCCCGCTCGGCGGCGAGGTCACGGAGGACGGCGCGCCCGTCACCGGACCACGCGCCGAACGGGCCCTCGTCTTCCAGGACGACGCGCTCCTGCCCTGGCGCACGGTCCGGGCCAACGTCGAACTGCCCCTCACCATCCGGGGCGTGGGACGCGCCGAACGGCGGGCCCGGGCCGTCGAGTGGCTGGCCCGGGTCGGGCTCGCCGAGCACGCGGGGAAGCTGCCGCACCGGATCTCCGGCGGGCAGCGCCAGCGCGTGCAGCTGGCCCGGGCGCTCGCGGCGGGGCCCCGGGCGGTCCTGATGGACGAGCCGTTCGGGGCGCTGGACGCCCAGACCAGGGCCGGTATGCAACAGCTCCTGGTCGACGTGCTCCGGGGCAGCGGCGCCACAGTGGTGTTCGTGACGCACGACGTGGACGAGGCGCTGTTCCTCGGCGACCGGGTGGCGCTGCTGCCGGGCGGCCGGGTCCTGCCGGTGCCGCGCCCGCGCGAACGGGCCGCCCACACCGACCCGGTGACGGTCGCGCTGCGCCGCGAGGTCCTGGAATCCCTCACCCCCCTCTCCTGAAAGGCACCCCCGTGCAGATCCCCGCCCTCGCGGACGCCGAGGAACTCTCCTGCGACGTGCTGGTGGTCGGCGGCGGTACGGCCGGCACGATGGCGGCCCTCACCGCCGCCGAGCACGGCGCCTCCGTCCTCCTCCTGGAGAAGGCGCACGTCCGCCACTCCGGCGCGCTCGCCATGGGCATGGACGGCGTGAACAACGCGGTGATCCCGGGCCGCGCCGAACCCGACGACTACGTCGCCGAGATCACCCGCGCCAACGACGGCATCGTGGACCAGTCCACCGTCCGCCAGACCGCGGTACGCGGCTTCGGCATGGTCCGGCGCCTGGAGTCGTACGGGGTGAAGTTCGAGAAGGACGAGCACGGCGAGTACGCGGTCCGGCAGGTCCACCGCTCCGGCTCGTACGTCCTGCCGATGCCCGAGGGCAAGGACGTCAAGAAGGTCCTCTACCGGCAGCTGCGGCGGCGCGAGATGCGGGAACGCATCCGCATCGAGAACCGGGTCATGCCGGTGCGGGTGCTCACCGGCGACGACGGCCGGGCGATCGGCGCGGCCGGCTTCAACACCCGCACCGGGCAGTTCGTCACGGTCCGCGCCGGCGCCGTCATCCTCGCGACGGGCGCCTGCGGCCGCCTCGGCCTGCCGGCCTCCGGCTATCTCTACGGCACGTACGAGAACCCGACCAACGCGGGTGACGGCTATGCCATGGCGTACCACGCGGGCGCCGAGCTGACCGGCATCGAGTGCTTCCAGATCAACCCGCTGATCAAGGACTACAACGGCCCGGCCTGCGCGTACGTCGCCAATCCGTTCGGCGGCTACCAGGTCAACCGGCACGGCGAGCGGTTCGTGGACTCCGACTACTGGTCGGGGCAGATGATGGCGGAGTTCGCGGCGGAGGTCGCCTCCGACCGGGGGCCGGTCTACCTCAAGCTCAGCCATCTGCCGGAGGAGTCCGTCAGCGCCCTGGAAACGATCCTGCACTCCACGGAACGTCCGACGCGCGGCACGTTCCACGCGGGGCGCGGTCACGACTACCGCACCCATGACATCGAGATGCACATCTCCGAGATCGGCCTGTGCGGCGGCCACTCGGCGTCCGGCGTCCGCGTCGACGACCACGCCCGCACCACGGTGGACCGGCTCTACGCGGCCGGTGACCTGGCGTGCGTGCCGCACAACTACATGATCGGCGCGTTCGTCTTCGGCGACCTGGCGGGCGAGGACGCGGCCCGGTTCACGGCGTACGAAGGCGAGTTGCCCGCCGACCAGCTGCGGGCGGCACACGAACTGATCTACCGCCCGCTGCGCAATCCGGACGGGCCGCCGCAGCCCCAGGTCGAGTACAAGCTGCGCCGCTTCGTGAACGATTACGTGGCCCCGCCGAAGTCCGGGGCCCGGCTGTCGATCGCCCTGGAGTCCTTCGAACGGATGCGGACGGACCTCGCGGAGATGGGCGCGAAGACCCCGCACGAGCTGATGCGGTGCGCGGAGGTGTCGTTCATCCGCGACTGCGCGGAGATGGCCGCGCGCTCCTCGCTCGCCCGCACGGAGTCCCGCTGGGGGCTCTACCACGAGCGGACGGACCATCCGGAGCGGGACGACGCGGACTGGTTCCACCACCTGGACCTGTACAAGTCGGCGTCCGGGACGATGGAGTTCACGGCGCGCCCGGTGGCGCCGTACCTGGTCCCGGTGGAGGGCTTCGTCCCGGCCGGGGGCCCGGTCCGGCGGATCGGCGCGGTCGAGCCGGTGGGGGTGGGGACGGCGGGGGCGCGGGAGGCGGCACCGGTGTCGGTGTCGGCGCGGACCCCCGTGGCAGCGGCCGCCGAACCGGCCGTCTCCACCTCGCCGCGCATCCTGGAGCTGCTGGCCCTGAGCGAGGGCGAACCGGAGCTGGCGTCGCTCACCCCGTATCTGGACGACCCGGACCCCGCCGTCCGCCGGGCCGCCGTCGCCGCGCTCACCGAGTCCACTCCGCCGGGCGCGGGCCCCGCGCTGGCCACGGCCCTGGGCGACCCGTCCGCCGCCGTGCGCGCGGCCGTCGCGGCGTCCCTGCGCGAACTGGTCGAGGTCCTGCCGCCGTCCCCGGAGCTGCGCACCCCGTTGGTGGCCGCGCTCTCCTCGGCCGACGCGGTGGTCCGCGCCGCCGCGCTGGACACCCTGCGGGCGCTGCGGCTGGGCGACGCGGAGCTGTACGCGGGCACGCTGGGCGACCCGGACCCCGGCGTCCGGGTCGAGACGGTGCGCGCGCTGGTCTCGGTGGACGCGGTGGAGGGCCTTTCCCGCGCGGCGGGCGACCCGGCCCGTGAGGTCCGCGTCGCCGTGGCGAAGGGCCTGGCCGCCGTCCGCTCCCCCGCTCCGGCCCCGCTCGCCCCGCTCCTGGACGACCCGGACGCGCTGGTCCGCGCGGCGGCCCTGGGCGCGCTGGCGGAGACGGGCTGCCCGCCTGCGTACGCCGACCGCGCGGTGGCCGCCCTGACGGACCCGGCCTGGCAGGTCCGCGCGGGGGCGGCGAGGGGGCTGACCTCGGCTTCACCGGCCGACGCGGTGCCCCCGCTGGCCGCCGCCCTGTCCGATCCGAACGCGGACGTCCGCAAGGCGGCGGTGCTGGCGCTGCTGCGTCACGGGGGCGCCCCCGGGGTGCGGGAGGCGCTGGCGGGGGCGGTGGCGGACCCGGACGCGGATGTGCGGGCTTACGCGGGGCGGGGGATGGCGGTCAAGGGCGCGTGAGTCGTTCGCACGTTCAGGGGAGCCGCTTCCGGTTCCCGGCGGATACGCTGAAAACTCCGCGAGACTCCGTCCATGGGAGCACTGATGAGCGTCGACCCCGAGGCCCCGGAGCCGCGGTGGGCGGTCCCGCCCGTGGGCGGCTGGACCGCCGATGACCTGGACACACTCCCGAATCTGCCTCCGCACACGGAGCTGATCGACGGGAGCCTCGTCTTCGTGAGTCCGCAGACCGTGTTCCACGAGCGCGCGATCGACTACCTCAAGTGGCAGTTGCAGTCCGTCGCGCCCGTCGACCTGGAGGTGTTCCGGGAGTTCACCATCGACGTCGACTTCCAGAACCGACCCGAGCCCGACGTCGTCGTCGTGCGCGCCGACGCCGTCAAAAGCCTGCGGCAGACCCGATTCCCCGCGGGGAGCGTTCTACTCGCCATCGAAGTCGTCTCCGACGACTCCGTCACCCGCGACCGGGAGACAAAGCCCGTGAAGTACGCGCGGGCGAAGATCCCGCACTACTGGCGGGTGGAGAACCAGAACGGGCGCCCGGTGGTGTACGTCTTCGAGCTGGAGCCCGCGACCGGCGCGTACACCTCCACCGGGATCTTCCACGACCGCATGAAGGTGTCCGCGCCCTTCCCGGTCGAACTGGACCTCACCGCGATCGTCTCGCGCCGCCGAGCGGCGGACCCCCAGTAGACCCGCCGCGCGACCCGGCCGCCTCACTCGTACTCCGGGGGCTCCTCGTCCCAGCCGAACTCGGCGTCGTCGTGGGAGGCGGCGGGGGCGGGCCTTGCCTGGGCGGCCGGGGCGGGGGCGGGCTTTTCGGCGGGGGCCGGGGGCGGGACGGCCGCAGGCTCCGCGACTGCCGGGGCCTCGGCCGGGTCGAGGCCCGACAGGACCTCCAGGACGCCCTCCCCGTACGTCGCGAGCTTCTTCTCGCCCAGGCCGCTGATGCCGCCCAGCTCGCCCAGGGTCGCCGGGCGGACCGTGGCGATCTCGCGCAGGGTCGCATCGTGGAAGATCACGTAGGCCGGGAGGCCGAGCTCCTTGGCCTGGGCGGCGCGCCAGGCGCGCAGGGCCTCGAAGACGGGGACGGCCGTCTCGGGGAGGTCGGCGGCGGCTGCCGCCTTCGACTTGCGCTCGCCCCGGGCGGACGACGACGACCGGGAGGCCGTCGGCTTCTTCGGCTCCTTGCGCAGCTGCACCTCGCGCTCGCGGCCGAGGACCGCGCCGCTCGCCTCCGTGAGGACCAGCGTGCCGTATTCGCCCTCGACGGCCAGCAGGCCCTGGGCCAGGAGCTGGCGGACCACACCGCGCCACTCCGCCTCGGACAGGTCCTCGCCGATGCCGAACACCGACAGCTGGTCGTGGTCGAACTGGATGACCTTGGCCGTGCGGCGGCCGAGCAGGATGTCGATGATCTGGCCCGCGCCGAACTTCTGGCCGCGCTCCCGCTTCAGCCGCACCACCGTGGACAGCAGCTTCTGCGCGGCCACCGTGCCGTCCCAGGTCTCCGGCGGGGTGAGGCAGGTGTCGCAGTTGCCGCAGGTCGCGGCGGCCGGCTCCTGGCCGAAGTACGTGAGGAGCTGGGCGCGGCGGCACTGGGCGGTCTCGCAGAGGGCCAGCATCGAGTCCAGGTGCGCCGCGGCCCGGCGGCGGAAGGCTTCGTCGCCCTCGCCGCCCTGGATCAGCTTGCGCTGCTGGACGACGTCCTGGAGGCCGTACGCCATCCACGCCGTGGACGGGGCGCCGTCGCGGCCGGCCCGGCCGGTCTCCTGGTAATAGCCCTCGACGGACTTCGGCAGGTCGAGGTGGGCGACGAAGCGGACGTCCGGCTTGTCGATGCCCATGCCGAAGGCGATCGTCGCGACGACGACCAGGCCCTCCTCGCGCAGGAAGCGGGACTGGTGGGCCGCGCGCGTCCCGGCGTCGAGCCCCGCGTGGTAGGGGACGGCCTCGATGCCGTTGCGGCAGAGGAATTCGGCGGTCTTCTCCGTGGACGCGCGGGAGAGGCAGTAGACGATGCCCGCGTCCCCGGCGTGCTCCTCCTTCAGGAAGGCGAGCAGCTGCTTCTTCGGGTCGGCCTTGCCCACGATCCGGTACTGGATGTTCGGCCGGTCGAAACTGGCCACGAAGTGCTTGGCGCCGGGCATGGAGAGCCGCTGGGTGATCTCGCGGTGCGTGGCGTCCGTCGCCGTGGCCGTCAGGGCGATGCGCGGCACGTCGGGCCAGCGCTCGCCGAGGACCGACAGGGCGAGGTAGTCGGGGCGGAAGTCGTGGCCCCACTGGGCGACGCAGTGCGCCTCGTCGATCGCGAAGACGGAGACCTCGCCCCGGGCCAGCAGCGCCAGCGTGGAGTCCAGCCGCAGCCGCTCCGGGGCCAGGTAGAGGAGGTCCAGCTCGCCCGCGACGAACTGGGCCTCCATCGAGCGGCGCTCGTCGAAGTCCTGCGTGGAGTTGATGAAACCGGCCCGCACGCCGAGCGCCCGCAGCGCGTCGACCTGGTCCTGCATGAGGGCGATCAGCGGGGAGATCACGACGCCGGTGCCCCGCCGGACCAGGGCCGGGATCTGGTAGCACAGGGACTTGCCGCCGCCGGTGGGCATGAGCACGACGGCGTCCCCGCCGGCCACCACGTGGTCGACGATCGCCTCCTGCTCGCCGCGGAACGCCTCGTAGCCGAAGACGCGGTGCAGGGTGCGCCGCGCCTCGCTCTCGGTCGCGGCGGCGGCCCCGCCCGTGCTCACATCCGTGGTCATGCCCGTCACGCCCGTCCCGCTCATCGCTCTGTCCCCGGTCCCGCTGCGTCCCAGCGCTCTCCCCTGCCACGATAGGCGCCGCCTGTGACAACGCCGGACGGGCTTGACTTCCCGAGGGAAGGCCAAGCCCGTCCGGCGTCGTCGTACAGCCGTCTCCGGCTACCTCACGAACGTCCCGGCCTGGCCCGCCAGGTCCAGGAAGTACTGCGGGGCCACGCCCAGGACCACGGTCACGGCCACGCCGATCGCGATGGTCGTCATCGTCAGCGGGGACGGGACGGCGACCGTGGGGCCGTCCGCCTTCGGCTCGCTGAAGAACATCAGCACGATGACCCGGATGTAGAAGAACGCGGCGATCGCCGAGGAGATCACACCGACCACGACCAGGCCGCCCGCGCCGCCGTCCGCCGCCGCCTTGAACACCGCGAACTTGCCGGAGAAGCCCGAGGTCAGCGGGATACCGGCGAAGGCCAGCAGGAACACCGCGAAGACCGCGGCGACCAGCGGCGAGCGCCGGCCGAGCCCGGCCCACTTCGACAGGTGCGTCGCCTCGCCGCCCGCGTCCCGTACGAGCGTGACGACGGCGAAGGCGCCGACCGTCACGAAGGAGTACGTGCCGAGGTAGAAGAGGACCGACGAGATGCCGTCGGGGGTGGCCGCGATCACACCGGCCAGGATGAACCCGGCGTGCGCGATCGAGGAGTAGGCCAGCAGCCGCTTGATGTCGGTCTGGGTGATCGCGACGACCGCACCGCCCACCATCGTCACGATCGCGACGCCCCACATGACCGGCCGCAGGTCCCAGGTGAGCCCGGGCAGCACCACGTACAGCAGGCGCAGCAGCGCGCCGAACGCGGCGACCTTCGTCGCGGCGGCCATGAAGCCGGTGACCGGGGTCGGGGCGCCCTGGTAGACGTCCGGGGTCCACATGTGGAACGGGACCGCGCCGACCTTGAAGAGCAGGCCGGTCAGGATCATGGCGCCGCCGATGAGCAGCAGCGCGTCGTTGCCCATGGTGTCGGCGAGCGCCGGGTCGATCCGCTGGATCGTGCCGTCGACCACGGTCGCGATCTGCGCGTACGAGACGGAGCCCGCGTAGCCGTAGAGGAGGGCGATCCCGAACAGCAGGAACGCCGAGGAGAACGCGCCGAGCAGGAAGTACTTCACGGCCGACTCCTGCGACATCAGCCGCTTGCGGCGGGCGACGGCGCACAGGAGGTACAGCGGGAGGGAGAAGACCTCCAGGGCCACGAAGAGCGTCAGCAGGTCGTTGGCCGCCGGGAAGACGAGCATACCCGCCACCGAGAAGAGGACGAGCGGGAAGACCTCGGTGGTGGTGAACCCGGCCTTGACCGCGGCCTTCTCGCTGTCGCTGCCGGGCACGGACCCGGCCTGCGCGGCGAAGGAGTCGACCCGGTTCCCGTGGGACTCGGGGTCGAGCCGCCGCTCGGCGAACGTGAAGACCGCGACCAGGGACGTCAGCAGGATGACGCCCTGGAGGAACAGGGCCGGTCCGTCGACCGCGATGGCGCCCATCGCGGCGATGTGCGCCTTGGTCGTCCCGTAACCGGTGGCGGCGAGGCCGACCACCGCGGCGAACGCGGCGACCAGCGCGACGACGGTCAGGAAGACCTGCGTGTGATACCGGGCCCGGCGCGGCACGAACGCCTCGGCCAGGACGCCGAGGACGGCGACGCCGATCACGATCAGGACCGGGGTCAGCTGGGTGTACTCGATGACCGGGGCCGTGAACTTCTCGTCCGGGGCGGCGGATGTCACCCCGCTCGCCGTCGTCCACAGGCTGTGGACAGCTGTTGCGCTCACTTGGCGGCCTCCACCTCGGGCTGGGGGTCCTTCTTCTGTACGTCCGACATGGTGTGCCGCACCGCCGGGTTGACGATGTCCGTCAGCGGCTTCGGGTAGACACCCAGGAAGAGCAGCAGCGCGATCAGCGGGACGACCACCACGAGCTCACGGGCCTTGAGGTCCGCCATGCCCTGCACCTCGGCCTTGACCGGGCCGGTCATGGTGCGCTGGTAGAGGACCAGGACGTAGATCGCGGCGAGCACGATGCCGGTGGTGGCGATGATGCCGACCGCCGGATACGCGGCGAACGCGCCGACCAGCACCAGGAACTCGCTGACGAACGGGGCGAGCCCCGGCAGCGAGAGCGTGGCCAGACCGCCGATCAGGAAGGTGCCGGCCAGGACCGGGGCCACCTTCTGCACCCCGCCGTAGTCGGCGATGAGACGCGAGCCGCGCCGGCTGATCAGGAAGCCCGCGACCAGCATCAGCGCGGCCGTCGAGATGCCGTGGTTGACCATGTACAGCGTCGCGCCCGACTGGCCCTGGCTGGTCATCGCGAAGATGCCCAGGATGATGAAGCCGAAGTGCGAGATGGACGCGTAGGCGATCAGCCGCTTGATGTCGCGCTGGCCGACCGCGAGCAGCGCCCCGTACACGATGCTGATCAGCGCCAGGACCAGGATCACCGGCGTCGCCCACTTGCTGGCCTCCGGGAAGAGCTGGAGGCAGAAGCGGAGCATCGCGAAGGTGCCGACCTTGTCGACCACGGCGGTGATCAGCACGGCGACCGGCGCGGTCGCCTCTCCCATGGCGTTGGGCAGCCAGGTGTGCAGCGGCCACAGCGGGGCCTTCACCGCGAAGGCGAAGAAGAACCCGAGGAACAGCCACCGCTCGGTGCCGGTCGCCATGGAGAACGAGCCGTTCGCCCGGGCCTCGGCGATCTCGGAGAGCGAGAACGAGCCGGCGACCACGTACAGGCCGATCACCGCGGCCAGCATGATCAGACCGCCGACCAGGTTGTAGAGGAGGAACTTCACGGCGGCGTACGAGCGCTGCGCCGCCGCGTTCTCGTCGCTGCCGGTGTGCGCCCGGTCCCCGAAGCCGCCGATGAGGAAGTACATCGGGATGAGCATGGCTTCGAACAGGATGTAGAAGAGGAAGACGTCGGTGGCCTCGAAGGAGAGGATCACCATCGCTTCGACCATCAGGATCAGGGCGAAGAAGCCCTGGGTGGGGCGCCAGCGCGAGGAGTTCGTCTCCAGGGGGTCGGCGTCGTGCCAGCCGGCCAGGATGACGAACGGGATCAGCAGGGCGGTGAGCGCCATGAGCGCGACGCCGATGCCGTCGACGCCCAGCTCGTAGCGGACGCCGAAGTCCTTGATCCAGGCGTGCGATTCGGTGAGCTGGAAGCGGTCGCCGCCGGGCTCGAAGCGGGCGAGCGCGATGCCCGCCAGGACGAGCGTGGCCAGCGAGAAGAGCAGCGCCAGCCATTTGGCGGCGGTGCGCCGGGCGGCCGGGACGGCGGCGGTGGCCACCGCGCCGATCGCCGGGAGCGCCGCCGTCGCTGTCAGGAGGGGAAAGGACATGTGATCAGACCGCCCTCATCAGCAGGGTCGCGGCGATGAGAACCGCCGTACCGCCGAACATCGAGACCGCGTAGGAGCGGGCGTAGCCGTTCTGCAGTTTGCGCAGCCGGCCGGAGAGCCCGCCCATGGACGCGGCCGTGCCGTTGACGACGCCGTCGACCAGGGTGTGGTCGACGTAGACCAGGGAGCGGGTCAGGTGCTCGCCGCCGCGGACCAGGACCACGTGGTTGAAGTCGTCCTGGAGGAGGTCGCGGCGCGCGGCCCGGGTGAGCAGGGAGCCGCGCGGGGCGGCCACCGGCACCGGCTTGCGGCCGTACATCGCCCAGGCGATGGCGACACCGACGACCAGGGCGACCATGGTGGCCGCGGTGACGGTCGACGCGCCGATCGGGGCGTCGCCGTGGTCGTGCCCCGTGACGGGCTCCAGCCAGTGCATGAAGCGGTCGCCGATCGAGAAGAAGCCACCGGCGAAGACCGAACCGAAGGCCAGCACGATCATCGGGATCGTCATGGACTTCGGGGACTCGTGCGGGTGGGGCTCCGCGTGCTCGCCGCGCGTCTCGGCGGCGGGCTCGACGTCCGGCGCGTCCGGGGACGGCGTCGCCGTGCGGCGCCAGCGCTCTTCGCCGAAGAAGGTCATCAGCATCACGCGCGTCATGTAGAACGCGGTGATCGCGGCGCCGAGCAGGGCCACCGAGCCGAGGATCCAGCCCTCGGTGCCGCCCTTGGCGAACGCCGCCTCGATGATCTTGTCCTTGGAGAAGAAGCCGGAGAGGCCGGGGAAGCCGATGATCGCGAGGTAGCCGAGGCCGAAGGTGACGAAGGTGACCGGCATGTACTTCCGCAGGCCGCCGAACTTCCGCATGTCCACCTCGTCGTTCATGCCGTGCATGACCGAACCGGCGCCGAGGAAGAGCCCGGCCTTGAAGAAGCCGTGCGTCACCAGGTGCATGATCGCGAAGACGTAGCCGATGGGACCGAGCCCGGCGGCCAGGATCATGTAGCCGATCTGCGACATCGTGGACCCGGCGAGGGCCTTCTTGATGTCGTCCTTCGCGCAACCGACGATCGCACCGAACAGCAGCGTGACCGCGCCGACGACCACGACGACCAGCTGGGCGTCCGGGGCGGCGTTGAAGATCGCGCCGGAGCGGACGATCAGGTAGACACCGGCGGTGACCATGGTCGCGGCGTGGATGAGGGCGGAGACCGGGGTCGGGCCCTCCATCGCGTCACCGAGCCAGGACTGCAGCGGCACCTGGGCGGACTTGCCGCAGGCGGCGAGCAGCAGCATCAGGCCGATCGCCGTGAGCTTGCCCTCGCCGGTCTCGCCGGTCGCCTCCAGGACGGGGCCGTACGCGAACGTGCCGAAGGTGGTGAACATCAGCATGATCGCGATCGACAGGCCCATGTCGCCGACGCGGTTGACCAGGAACGCCTTCTTCGCGGCGGTGGCCGCGCTGGGCTTGTGCTGCCAGAAGCCGATGAGCAGGTAGGAGGCGAGACCGACGCCCTCCCAGCCGACGTACAGCAGCAGGTAGTTGTCGGCGATGACCAGGATCAGCATCGCCGCCAGGAACAGGTTCAGATAGCCGAAGAAGCGGCGCCGACGCTCGTCGTGCTCCATGTAGCCGATCGAGTAGATGTGGATCAGCGTGCCCACACCGGTGATCAGCAGGACGAAGGTCATCGACAGCTGGTCGAGCTGGAAGGCCACATCGGCCTGGAAGCCCTCCACGGGAATCCAGCTGAACAGCTTCTGGTGCAGCGCCCGGTCCTCGGCGCCCTTCCCCAGCATGTCGGTGAAGAGCACCACGGCCACGACGAACGAGACGGCGGCGAGCAGGGTGCCGAGCCAGTGCCCGGCGCGGTCGAGGCGCCGGCCGCCGCACAGCAGCACCGCCGCTCCGAGCAGGGGCGCCGCGACGAGCAGCGCAATCAGGTTCTCCACAGTGCAAACGCCCCTTACAGCTTCATCAGGCTGGCGTCATCGACCGAGGCCGAGTGGCGGGAACGGAACAGCGACACGATGATCGCGAGCCCGACCACGACCTCCGCGGCGGCGACGACCATCGTGAAGAAGGCGATGATCTGGCCGTCGAGGTTGCCGTGCATCCGGGAGAAGGTCACGAACGCGAGGTTGCAGGCGTTGAGCATCAGCTCGACGCACATGAACACCACGATCGCGTTCCGCCGGATCAGGACCCCGGCCGCGCCGATGGTGAACAGCAGGGCGGCGAGATAGAGGTAGTTGACCGGATTCACTTGGCGACCTCCTCTTCTTCGGTGTCCCGGCCCAGCCGCTCACCGGAGCGCTGCTCCAGTGCCTTGAGGCCGGCCAGTGATTCCTGGGACACGTCACGCATCTGGCCGCGCTTGCGCAGCGTGTTCATGACGGTCAGCTCGGACGGGGTACCGTCGGGGAGCAGGCCCGCGATGTCCACCGCGTTGTGCCGGGCGTAGACGCCGGGGGCGGGCAGCGGCGGCAGGTGGTTGCCGCGCACGCGCTGCTCGGACAGCTCGCGCTGGGTCTTGGCCCGTTCGGTGCGCTCGCGGTGCGTGAGCACCATCGCGCCGACGGTCGCGGTGATCAGCAGCGCGCCGGTGATCTCGAAGGCGAAGACGTACTTGGTGAAGATGAGGCTGGCGAGCCCCTCCACGTTTCCGCCGTGCGCGGTGTTGGCGGTGCCCAGGCCGTTGAAGCTCTTCAGCGAGGCGTTGCCGATACCGGCGATCAGCAGGACGCCGAAGCCGATGCCGCATCCGGCGGCCAGCCAGCGCTGGCCCTTGATGGTCTCCTTCAGCGAGTCCGCCGCGGTGACGCCGACGAGCATGACCACGAAGAGGAACAGCATCATGATCGCGCCGGTGTAGACGACGATCTGGACGATGCCGAGGAAGTAGGCGCCGTTGGCGAGGTAGAACACCGCGAGGATGATCATCGTCCCGGCGAGGCACAGGGCGCTGTGCACGGCCTTCTTCATGAGCACCGTGCACAGGGCGCCGATCACGGCGACCGTGCCGAGCACCCAGAACTGGAACGCCTCGCCGGTCGAGGTCTGCGAGGCCGCTGCGGCCAGGCCGGTCATGCGTCCACCTCCTGCGCCAAGCCCTTGCTCTCGGCCTCGTCGGACGGCTTCTCGCCCTTGGAGACGGCGAGCTGGCGCTGCGTACCGGGGGCGGCCTCGGTGACCAGGCCCCGGTAGTAGTCCTGTTCGTCCATGCCGGGGAAGATCGCGTGCGGGCTGTCGACCATGCCTTCCTCCAGGCCCGCGAGCAGCTCGTCCTTGGTGTAGATGAGACTTTCGCGGGTGGTGTTGGCGAGCTCGAACTCATTGGTCATCGTGAGCGCCCGGGTCGGGCACGCCTCGATGCACAGTCCGCAGAGAATGCAGCGCGCGTAATTGATCTGGTAGACGCGGCCGTAGCGCTCCCCCGGGGAATACCGCTCCTCCGGGGTGTTGTCCGCGCCCTCCACGTAGATCGCGTCGGCGGGACAGGCCCAGGCGCACAGCTCGCAGCCGACGCACTTCTCCAGCCCGTCCGGATGGCGGTTGAGCTGGTGGCGGCCGTGGAAGCGGGGCGCCGTCACCTTCGGCGTCTCCGGATACTGCTCGGTGAGCCGCTTCTTGAACATGGCCTTGAAGGTCACGCCGAAGCCGGCCACCGGGTTGAGGAACTTGTCCTCCGAGTTCGGGGAGGACTGCGACGCCGTCGACCCCGTCGGGCCGGTGGACTTCGCCGGCCTCTTGGACCCCGGCAGATCTGGCAGTTCAGACACCGTCGGCCTCCTTTCCGTCACTCGGGCTTCCGTCACTCTGAGTATCCATGCCGCCACTGACAACGAGCTCCCGCTCGCGTCGCGGCCTGCGCCTCGGCACGGGCGGCAGGGTCTGTCCGGGCAGCGGCGGCACCGGGAATCCGCCCGCCATCGGGTCGAACGCCGGCTCGGGTCCGGCCTGCGCGGCGGCGGCCTTGTCCTTCTTGTCGCGGAAGATGTCGGCGACGAAGGAGATCAGCAGCACCGCGATCACGGCACCGGCCACGTAGAGCAGGATCCGGGAGAAGTCGTAGCCCTCGTTGCGCAGCGCCCGTACGGTCGCGACCAGCATCAGCCAGACGACGGAGACCGGGATCAGGACCTTCCAGCCGAGCTTCATCAGCTGGTCGTAGCGGACGCGGGGCAGCGTGCCGCGCAGCCAGATGAAGAAGAACAGCAGCAGCTGGACCTTGAGGACGAACCAGAGCATCGGCCACCAGCCGTGGTTCGCGCCCTCCCAGAAGGTGCTGATCGGCCACGGAGCCCGCCAGCCGCCCAGGAACAGGGTCGTGGAGACGGCGGAGACGGTAACCATGTTGACGTACTCGGCGAGCATGAACATCGCGAACTTGATCGACGAGTACTCGGTGTTGAAGCCGCCGACGAGGTCGCCCTCGGACTCCGGCATGTCGAAGGGGGCGCGGTTGGTCTCGCCGACCATCGTGACGATGTAGATGATGAAGGAGACCGGCAGCAGGATGATGAACCAGCGGTCCTCCTGCGCCTCCACGATCTTCGACGTCGACATCGACCCGGAGTAGAGGAACACCGAGGCGAACGCGGCGCCCATCGCGATCTCGTAGGAGATCATCTGCGCGCAGGAGCGGAGCCCGCCGAGCAGCGGGTACGTCGACCCGGACGACCAGCCGGCCAGCACGATGCCGTAGATGCCGACCGAGGCGACCGCGAGGATGTACAGCATCGCGATCGGCAGGTCCGTGAGCTGCATCGCCGTGCGGTGCCCGAAGATCGAGACCTGGTTGTCCGCGGGCCCGAAGGGGATCACCGCGATCGCCATGAAGGCGGGGATGGCGGCGACGATCGGCGCGAGGACGTAGACGACCTTGTCCGCGCGCCTGACGACGACGTCCTCCTTCAGCATCAGTTTGACGCCGTCGGCGAGCGACTGGAGCATGCCCCAGGGGCCGTTCCGGTTGGGGCCGATGCGCAACTGCATCCAGGCGACGACCTTGCGCTCCCACACGATGGAGAAGAGCACGGTCACCATCAGGAACGCGAAGCAGAAGACGGCCTTGACGACGACGAGCCACCAGGGGTCGTTGCCGAACATCGACAGGTCCTCGGCGGCGAGCACCGAACCGTGCGGTGCCGCGGCCAGTTGAGCGAAGGCGGTCACGCCCGCACCTCCGGTGTGACGTCGGGGATACCGGGAGCGGCGGGGCCGATCCGGACCACTCCGCCGGGGCGGGCCCCGGTCGTGGCCGGCACGCCCCGCCCGGTGGAGTTCAGCGGCACCCAGACCACGCGGTCCGGCATGTCGGTGACCCGGAGCGGGAGTTCGACGCTGCCGGCCGGCCCGGACACCGCCAGCAGGTCGCCGTCCTTGACCCCGCTCTCCGCGGCCGTGGCGGCCGACAGCCGGGCCACCGCCTCGTGCCGGGTCCCGGCGAGCGCGGTGTCGCCCTCCTGGAGGCGGCCCAGGTCGAGCAGCATCCGGTGACCGGCGAGGATCGCCTCGCCGTCGCCGGGCCGGGGCAGCGGCTGCGCGGCGACGCGCGGCTCGTCCGCGTACCCGCCCTGCCAGCCGCCGAGCCGGTCCAGCTCGCGGCGGGCGGCCCGCAGGTCCGGCAGACCGAGGCGCGCGTCCATCGCGTCGGCCAGCATGTGCAGCACGCGCGCGTCGCCCGGGGCGAGGTTCCGCGTCATCTGGTCGGGCTTCAGCGCGGCCTCGAACATCCGCGCCCGGCCCTCCCAGTTGAGGAAGGTCCCGGACTTCTCGGCGACCGCGGCCACCGGGAACACCACGTCGGCGCGGTCGGTGACCTCGCTCGGCCGGAGCTCCAGGGAGACCAGGAAGCCGACCCGGTCCAGGGCCTCCGCGGCCTGCGCCGGGTCCGGCAGGTCCTCGGTCCCCACGCCGGCGACGACCAGCGCGCCCAGCTCACCGGTGGCCGCGGCCTCGATGATCTGGCCGGTGTCGCGGCCGAAGCGGGACGGGAGTTCCGCGACGCCCCACACGGCGGCGACCTCGTCCCGGGCGCGCGGGTCGGTGGCCGGGCGGCCACCGGGCAGCAGCGACGGGAGCGCGCCCGCCTCCACCGCGCCGCGTTCGCCCGCCCGGCGCGGAATCCACACCAGCCGGGCCCCGGTCGCGGTCGCGGTCCGGACCGCGGCGGTCAGCCCGCCGGGCACCCCGGCCAGCCGCTCGCCGACCACGATCAGCGCGCCCTCACCGCGCAGGGCCTCGGCCGCGGCGGCGCCCTCGCCCTCCAGGCCGACACCGCCCGCGATGGCGTCCAGCCACTCGGTTTCGGTGCCGGGCGCGGCGGGAAGCAGTGCGCCGCCCGCCTTCACCAGGCCCCGGGTGGCGTGCGAGGCGACGGAGAAGGTGCGCTGGCCGTGCTTGCGGTGGGCCTTGCGCAGCCGCAGGAAGACGCCGGGGGCCTCCTCCTCCGACTCGAACCCGACCAGCAGCACGGTCGGCGCCTGCTCCAGCGAGGTGTAGGTGACACCCGCCCCGTCCAGGTCCTTGCCGCGCCCGGCGACGCGCGAGGCCAGGAAGTCGGCCTCCTCGGCGCTGTGGACCCGGGCCCGGAAGTCGATGTCGTTGGTGTCCAGGACGACCCGGGCGAACTTGCTGTACGCGTACGCGTCCTCGACGGTCAGCCGGCCGCCGGTGAGGACGCCGGTCCGGCCGCGTGCGGCGGACAGGCCCTCGGCCGCGGCGGCCAGCGCCTCGGGCCAGCTCGCCGGTTCCAGCTCGCCGGACTCGCCCCGGACGAGCGGGGTGGTGAGGCGGTCGCGCTGCTGGGCGTAGCGGAAGCCGAAGCGGCCCTTGTCGCAGAGCCATTCCTCGTTGACCTCGGGGTCGTCGGCCGCGAGGCGGCGCATGACCTTGCCGCGCCGGTGGTCGGTGCGGGTGGCGCAGCCGCCGGCGCAGTGCTCGCACACCGAGGGCGTCGACACCAGGTCGAAGGGGCGGGAGCGGAACCGGTACGCCGCCGAGGTCAGCGCCCCGACCGGGCAGATCTGGATGGTGTTCCCGGAGAAGTACGACTGGAACGGGTCGCCCTCGCCGGTGCCGACCTGCTGGAGCGCGCCGCGCTCGATCAGCTCGATCATCGGGTCACCGGCGACCTGGTTGGAGAACCGGGTGCAGCGCGCGCAGAGCACGCACCGCTCACGGTCCAGCAGCACCTGGGTGGAGATCGGTACGGGCTTCTCGTACGTCCGCTTCCTGCCCTCGAAGCGGGAGTCCGGGTCGCCGTGCGACATCGCCTGGTTCTGGAGCGGGCACTCGCCGCCCTTGTCGCAGACCGGGCAGTCCAGCGGGTGGTTGATGAGCAGCAGCTCCATCACGCCGCGCTGCGCCTTGTCGGCGACGGGCGAGGTGATCTGCGACTTGACGACCATGCCGTCGGTGCAGGTGATGGTGCAGGACGCCATCGGCTTGCGCTGGCCCTCGACCTCGACGATGCACTGCCGGCAGGCGCCGGCCGGGTCGAGGAGGGGGTGGTCGCAGAAGCGGGGGATCTCGATGCCGAGGAGTTCGGCGGCGCGGATGACCAGGGTGCCCTTGGGCACGCTGATCTCGATGCCGTCGATGGTCAGCGTGACCAGGTCCTCGGGCGGGATCGCCGCTTCGCCGCCCCCGGAGGGCGCACTCGTGGTGACTGTCATGCGTTCACCCCCTGGTGAGCGTTCTTGTCGTCGGCCCAGAGGGTCGACTTGGCGGGATCGAAGGGGCAGCCCTTGCCGGTGATGTGCTGCTCGTACTCCTCGCGGAAGTACTTGAGCGAGGAGAAGATCGGCGAGGCGGCGCCGTCGCCGAGGGCGCAGAACGACTTGCCGTTGATGTTGTCGGCGATGTCGTTGAGCTTGTCGAGGTCGGACATCCGGCCCTTGCCGGCCTCGATGTCGCGGAGCAGCTGGACGAGCCAGTAGGTGCCCTCGCGGCAGGGGGTGCACTTGCCGCAGGACTCGTGGGCGTAGAACTCGGTCCAGCGGGTGACGGCCCGCACCACGCAGGTCGTCTCGTCGAAGCACTGGAGCGCCTTGGTGCCGAGCATGGACCCGGCCGCGCCGACGCCCTCGTAGTCGAGGGGCACGTCGAGGTGTTCGTCGGTGAACATCGGCGTGGAGGAGCCGCCGGGGGTCCAGAACTTCAGGCGGTGGCCGGGGCGCATGCCGCCGCTCATGTCGAGGAGCTGGCGCAGTGTGATGCCGAGCGGCGCCTCGTACTGGCCGGGGCCCGCGACATGGCCGCTGAGCGAGTAGAGCGTGAAGCCCGGGGACTTCTCGCTGCCCATCGACTTGAACCAGTCCTTGCCCTTGTTCAGGATCGCGGGAACCGAGGCGATGGACTCGACGTTGTTCACCACAGTGGGGCAGGCGTACAGACCGGCGACCGCGGGGAAGGGGGGACGCAGCCGGGGCTGGCCACGCCGTCCTTCGAGAGAGTCGAGCAGCGCGGTTTCCTCACCACAGATGTACGCACCGGCGCCCGCGTGCACCGTGAGTTCCAGATCGAGTCCTGAGCCCAGGATGTTCGTCCCCAGATAACCCGCCTCGTACGCCTCCCGGACGGCCTCGTGCAAGCGTCGCAGCACGGGGACGACCTCACCGCGCAAGTAGATGAACGCGTGCGACGACCGGATCGCGTAACAGGCGATCACGATGCCCTCGATGAGGCTGTGCGGGTTGGCGAAGAGGAGCGGGATGTCCTTGCAGGTCCCCGGCTCCGACTCGTCGGCGTTGACAACGAGATAGTGGGGCTTGCCGTCCCCCTGCGGGATGAACTGCCACTTCATGCCGGTGGGGAAGCCGGCGCCGCCGCGTCCGCGCAGACCGGAGTCCTTGACGTACGCGATGAGGTCGTCCGGGGTCATGGTGAGGGCCTTGCGCAGTCCCTCGTAGCCCTCGTGGCGGCGGTAGGTGTCCAGGGTCCAGGATTCCGGCTGGTCCCAGAAGGCGGACAGGACGGGCGCGAGCAGCTTCTCGGGGCTGGTCCCGTTGTGGTCGAGCGCGGTGGCCAACGTCATCACTCCCCCTCCTCGGCGGCGGGTCCGGCCGGGTGGTCCGGGTCGGATGCCGAGGTCTGCTGCGGCGCTTCGTGGGAGCTGAGGTGCTCGGCGCCCTTCTGCGGCTGGTCGGTGGGCGCCTCGCCGCGCGGGCCGACCACGCGGGCCTGCGGTGCGGCCTCGCCCTTGGCCAGCTTGAGGCCGATGAGCGAGGCGTGGCCCGCGCCGCCGGAGGCCGCGACGGCGCCGGGGCGCTCGTCGGGGAAGCCGGCCAGGATGCGCGCGGTCTCCTTGTACGTGCACAGGGGCGCGCCGCGGGTGGGTTCGACGGTGCGGCCGGCGATGAGGTCGTCGACCAGCCGGGTGGCGCTCTCCGGGGTCTGGTTGTCGAAGAACTCCCAGTTGACCATCACGACGGGCGCGAAGTCGCAGGCGGCGTTGCACTCGATGTGTTCGAGGGTGACCTTGCCGTCCTCGGTCGTCTCGTCGTTGCCGACGCCAAGGTGCTCCTTGAGCCGGTCGAAGATCGCGTCGCCGCCCATCACCGCGCAGAGCGTGTTGGTGCAGACGCCGACCTGGTAGTCGCCGCTCGGCTTGCGCCGGTACATCGTGTAGAAGGTGGCGACCGCGGTGACCTCGGCGGTGGTGAGGCCGAGCATCTCGGCGCAGAAGGCCATGCCCGTGCGCGAGACGTACCCCTCCTCGGACTGCACGAGGTGCAGCAGCGGCAGCAGCGCGGAGCGGCTGCCGGGGTAGCGGGCGATCACCTCCTTCGCATCCGCTTCGAGCCTGGCGCGCACCTCGGCCGGGTAGGCGGGGGCGGGGAGCTGCGGCATCCCCAGACTGACTTCCTGACGTGCTTCGGTCACCGGTCGACGCCTCCCATCACGGGGTCGATGGATGCGACGGCGACGATGACGTCGGCGACCTGGCCGCCCTCGCACATCGCCGCCATGGCCTGGAGGTTGGTGAAGGACGGGTCGCGGAAGTGGACCCGGTAGGGGCGGGTTCCGCCGTCCGAGACGACGTGCACGCCGAGTTCGCCCTTGGGGGACTCGACGGCGGTGTACGCCTGTCCGACGGGGACCCGGAAGCCCTCGGTCACCAGCTTGAAGTGGTGGATCAGGGCCTCCATGGAGGTGCCCATGATCTTCTTGATGTGGTCCAGCGAGTTGCCCAGGCCGTCCGGGCCGAGCGCGAGCTGCGCGGGCCAGGCGATCTTCTTGTCGGCGACCATGACCGGTCCGGGTTCGAGCCGGTCGACGCACTGCTCGATGATCCGCAGCGACTGGCGCATCTCCTCCAGGCGGATGAGGAAGCGGCCGTAGGCGTCGCAGCTGTCGGCGGTGGGGACCTCGAAGTCGTAGGTCTCGTAGCCGCAGTACGGGTCGGTCTTGCGCAGGTCGTGCGGGAGGCCCGCCGAGCGCAGGATCGGTCCGGTGGCGCCGAGGGCCATGCAGCCGGTGAGGTCGAGGTAGCCGACGTCCTGCATGCGGGCCTTGAAGATGGGGTTGCCGGTGGCGAGCGCGTCGTACTCCGGCAGGTTCTTCTTCATGGTCTTCACGAACTCGCGCAGCTGGTCGACCGCGCCCGGGGGCAGGTCCTGGGCGAGGCCGCCGGGGCGGATGAACGCGTGGTTCATGCGGAGCCCGGTGATCAGCTCGAAGAGGTCGAGCACCAGCTCCCGGTCGCGGAAGCCGTAGATCATGATCGTGGTGGCGCCGAGCTCCATGCCGCCGGTGGCGATGCACACCAGGTGCGAGGAGAGCCGGTTGAGCTCCATCAGGAGCACGCGCAGGACGCTGGCCCGGTCGGGGATCTGGTCCTCGATGCCGAGCAGCTTCTCGACGCCCAGGCAGTAGGCCGTCTCGTTGAAGAACGGCGTCAGGTAGTCCATGCGCGTGACGAAGGTGGTGCCCTGCGTCCAGCTGCGGAATTCGAGGTTCTTCTCGATGCCGGTGTGGAGGTAGCCGATGCCGCAGCGGGCCTCGGTGACGGTCTCGCCGTCGATCTCCAGGATGAGCCGGAGCACGCCGTGCGTGGACGGGTGCTGCGGGCCCATGTTGACGATGATGCGCTCGTCGTCGGACGCGGCGGCGTTCTCGACGATCTCGTCCCAGTCGCCGCCGGTGACTGTATATACGGTCCCCTCGGTCGTGGCCCTGGGGGTTGCGTGGGGTGTGGTCATCAGGAGTACGACCTCCGCTGGTCCGGAGCCGGGATCTGGGCGCCCTTGTACTCGACGGCGATGCCGCCGAGCGGGTAGTCCTTGCGCTGCGGGAAGCCCTGCCAGTCGTCCGGCATCATGATCCGGGTGAGGGCGGGGTGCCCGTCGAAGACGAGCCCGAAGAAGTCGTACGCCTCGCGCTCGTGCCAGTCGTTGGTCGGATAGACCGGGACCAGCGAGGGCAGGTGGCGGTCGTCGTCCGGCGTGGAGACCTCGAGGCGGATCAGCCGGCCGTGGGTGATCGAGCGCAGGTGGTAGACCGCGTGCAGCTCGCGGCCCTTGTCGCCGGGGAAGTGGACGCCGCTGACGCCGGTGCACAGCTCGAAGCGGAGCGCCGGGTCGTCGCGCAGGGTCCTGGCGACGGTGACCAGGTGCTCGCGGGCGATGTGGAAGGTGAGTTCGTCCCGGTCGACCACCGTCTTCTCGATGGCGTTCTCGGGGAGGAGGTCCTGCTCCTCCAGGGCGCCTTCGAGCTCGTCGGCGACCTCGTCGAACCAGCCGCCGTAGGGCCGGGAGGAGGCGCCGGGGAGGGCGACGGTACGGATGAGGCCGCCGTAGCCGGAGGTGTCGCCGCCGTTGTTGGCGCCGAACATGCCCTTCCGTACGCCGATGACCTCGCCGTGCTCGTCGCGCGGGGCGGGGACGGCGGAGCCGCCCAGCTCGTCGCTCATCGCAGGAGCCCCTTCATCTCGATGAGGGGCAGGGCCTTGAGCGCCGCTTCCTCCGCCTCGCGGGCGGCCTCCTCGGCGTTGACGCCGAGCTTGGTGCCCTGGATCTTCTGGTGCAGCTTGAGGATCGCGTCCATCAGCATCTCGGGCCGCGGCGGACAGCCCGGCAAGTAGATATCAACCGGGACAATATGATCAACACCCTGAACAATGGCGTAATTGTTGAACATTCCGCCCGATGATGCGCAAACGCCCATGGAGATGACCCACTTGGGGTTCGGCATCTGGTCGTAGACCTGCCGCAGGACGGGCGCCATCTTCTGGCTCACCCGCCCGGCCACGATCATCAGGTCCGCCTGCCGCGGCGAGCCGCGGAAGACCTCCATGCCGAAACGGGCCAGGTCGTAACGGCCCGCCCCGGTGGTCATCATCTCGATGGCGCAACAGGCGAGGCCGAAGGTCGCCGGGAAGACGGAGGACTTCCGCACCCAGCCGGCCGCCTGCTCGACGGTGGTCAGAACGAAGCCGCTCGGCAGCTTCTCTTCGAGTCCCATGGTGTGCCCCTCAGCCCCTCAGTCCCATTCCAGACCGCCGCGCCGCCACACATACGCGTAGGCGACGAAGACGGTGAGCACGAAGAGCAGCATCTCCACGAGCCCGAAGATCCCCAGGGCGTCGAAGCTGACCGCCCAGGGATAGAGGAAGACGATCTCGATGTCGAAGACGATGAAGAGCATCGCCGTCAGGTAGTACTTGATGGGGAAGCGGCCGCCTCCGGCCGGAGTGGGTGTCGGTTCGATACCGCACTCGTACGCTTCGAGCTTTGCCCGGTTGTACCGCTTGGGGCCGATAAGCGTGGCCATGACCACGGAGAAGATCGCAAACCCTGCCCCGAGGGCGCCGAGCACGAGGATGGGCGCGTAGGCATTCACGCTCCTCGCTCCTTCCAGTCGTCCTTGACCGTTGGACCGCATCGGGCGAACCGGCTCCCCGCCTCACCAAGATCGTGCACATGTGAGGCAGTTCACAAGCCCGACTGCCCCGCATCCTATGCCCGTCGTCCTGTGATCTGCGACACGGGGTACGCCAACGTCTTTGTGATCTCCACCACCTGACGAACGATCATGAAGTCGGATGAGCGGTGATCTTCGTACACGAAGCGGCCGAGTGATCACGAGAGGTGACATCTGTCGCCGTTTTCGCTGGTCAAAGAGGCGTCGCACTATCAAGACGCGGCGCTGTGCGCAAAATTGGCGATGGACGCCATGGGGTGATAAAGGAATCCGCCACACCCCGGGACGGGGACGGCCGGACGGCCGCGGCGGCCGGAAGGACATCACTCGCGCGGGGGTTCACGCGAAACGAAGTGGACGCGGGCCGCCGGCTCGCGTGCCGGGCCCTCGTATGCCCACCACGCCACGTCCACACTGTGAGCTGCGTCACCTCACCGCAGCCGCCACAGAAGCGGGCTTGGCCAACTGTGCGAACGGGTGGTAAGCGGCGGGCAATTCGGACGTATTGCCGAAAACCCATGATCACAGCCATGATCACGACTGCCCGTTTTGCCCGTTACGGCGTCAATAAAGGCCCTCGGAAAGCGGATTCACAGATTCCGGACGTAACTGTGTCGCAACACACGTTTCTTGATGGGACCCCGCGCGCCCTGATAGCGCTAGTACCCATGTCCCACACCGCTCACATACCCAGCCACCGGAAGCCCCGCCGAAACGCCTCGACGACGGCGCTGCGGGCCGGAGTTGCCGGTGGCGTCCTCAGCACCATCGCGGTCGCGGGTGCCGCGGGCCCGGCCCAGGCCGAACCGGTGACCCAGACGATCGAGATGCCCACCATCACGGCGGGACTCTCCACCACCGTCGCCGCCTCCGCCGAGGCGACGCAGCAGATCGCCCTGGACCTGGAGACGCAGGCCCAGGAGGACGCGGCGGCCAGCAGCGCCGCCAAGGACGCCAAGAAGGCCAAGGCCGAGGCCGTCCGCAAGGCCGAGGCGAAGAAGAAGGCCGAGGCCGCCGCCAAGGCCAAGGCGGAGGCCGCCGAGCGCGCCTCCCGCGCCGCCGCGCGCACCACGCTCCAGAAGAGCACCGGTTCCTCGTCGTCCGGCTCCACCAGCGCCGCCACGACCTCGTACTCCTCCAACGCCACCGGCTCCGCGGCCTCCGTCGTCGCGTTCGCCCAGGCGCAGGTCGGCGACGCCTACGTGTCCGGCGGCACCGGCCCGAACTCGTGGGACTGCTCGGGCCTGGTCCAGGCCGCGTTCCGCACGGTGGGCGTCGACCTGCCGCGCGTCTCGCAGAGCCAGTCGACCGCCGGCACCCAGGTCTCGCTGAGCAACCTCCAGCCCGGCGACATCCTGTACTGGGGCGGCGCGGGCAGCGCGTACCACGTC
This sequence comes from Streptomyces sp. 130, assembly GCF_007096885.1. GTDB lineage: Bacteria > Actinomycetota > Actinomycetes > Streptomycetales > Streptomycetaceae > Streptomyces. The sequence continues at coordinate 60,666 of NZ_VJNO01000014.1, forward strand.
GGGATCTACGTGGGCGGCGGCCAGTTCGTCGGTGCGCAGAACTCCTCCACCGGTGTGGTGCAGCGCCCGCTGGACTACGACATGCCGACGGGCGCGGTCCGCGTCCTCTGAGACATCCGCGTGTTCACGGATTCACAAAGCTGATCCGCACGTGAGGCACACGAAGGAGCCGTCACTCCCCCGCTCGGGAGTGACGGCTCCTTCGTTTGTGAACGCGCGCTACGAGCGCGGCGCCACCTTCGCCAGGCCGTTGATGATGCGGTCCATCGCGTCGCCGCCGGTCGGGTCGGTGAGGTTGGCGAGCATCTTCAGGGTGAACTTCATCAGCAGCGGGTGCGTCAGGCCGCGCTGGGTCGCGACCTTCATGATCTTCGGGTTGCCGATCAGCTTCACGAAGGCGCGGCCCATCGTGTAGTAGCCGCCGTAGGTCTCCTTGAGCACCTTCGGGTAGTTGTTCAGCGCCAGTTCCCGCTGGGCCGGGGTCGCGCGGGCGTGTGCCTGGACGATGACGTCGGCCGCGATCTGCCCCGACTCCATGGCGTACGCGATGCCCTCGCCGTTGAACGGGTTGACCATGCCGCCCGCGTCACCGACGAGCAGCAGGCCCTTGGTGTAGTGCGGCTGGCGGTTGAAGGCCATCGGCAGGGCGGCGCCCCGGATGGGCATCGTCATGTTCTCCGGGGTGTAGCCCCAGTCCTCCGGCATGGACGCGCACCACGCCTTCAGCACCTCGCGCCAGTCCAGCTCCTTGAACGCGGACGAGGAGTTGAGGATGCCGAGGCCGACGTTGGAGGTGCCGTCGCCCATGCCGAAGATCCAGCCGTAGCCGGGCAGCAGCTTCTCCTGGGGGCCGCGCCGGTCCCACAGCTCCAGCCAGGACTCCAGGTAGTCGTCGTCGTGCCGGGGCGAGGTGAAGTACGTACGCACGGCCACGCCCATCGGGCGGTCCTCGCGGCGGTGCAGGCCCATCGCGAGGGAGAGCCGGGTGGAGTTGCCGTCGGCGGCGACGACGAGCGGGGCGTGGAAGGTGACCGGGGTCTTCTCCTCGCCGAGCTTCGCGTGCACCCCGGTGATCCGGCCGGTGCGCTCGTCGGTGATCGGGGCGCCGACGTTGCACCGCTCGTACAGCCGGGCCCCGGCCTTCTGCGCGTTCCGGGCCAGCTGCTCGTCGAAGTCGTCGCGCTTGCGGACGAGTCCGTAGTCCGGGTAGGAGGCGAGATCCGGCCAGTCCAGCTGGAGCCGGACGCCGCCGCCGATGATGCGCAGGCCCTTGTTGCGCAGCCAGCCCGCCTCTTCGGAGATGTCGATGCCCATGGCCACGAGCTGCTTGGTGGCGCGCGGGGTGAGGCCGTCGCCGCAGACCTTCTCGCGCGGGAACGCGGTCTTCTCCAGGAGGAGGACGTCGAGTCCGGCCTTGGCCAGGTAGTACGCGGTCGTGGAGCCGGCGGGGCCCGCCCCGACGACGATGACGTCCGCGCTGTGTTCGGACAGGGGTTCGGTCACGGTCGGTTCTCCCGAAGACTCGAATTCGCGTGCCGCGCGGCACAGGTCCAAGGCAGTCTATGGGGGCCTGCCGATCAACCCTCCGAAGGGCTGCCCCATGTCAATCGCGCCTCCCGCTCCGCCCGTCGTACAGCTGCGCGTCCCGACCGACGAGGACGCCGTCGCCTGGCACCGGGCCTTCGCCGACCCGGAGGTGATGCGGTTCTTCGGCGGACGGCCGGAGGAGCTGTCGATGTACGAGGAGTGGACCGCCCGGCAACGCAGACACGACGCCGAACTGGGCTACTGCCTGTGGACCGTGCTCGACGGCGAGGGGCGGGTCGTGGGCTTCACGGGCGCGCAGCCGTGGGGGCCGACCGCCTACGGCCCGGTGGGCGAGACCGAGATCGGCTGGCGGCTGGCCCGGCCGGCCTGGGGCCTGGGGTACGCGACGGCCGCCGCGCGCCTCACCCTGGAGCGGCTGCGCGCGGCGGGCGTGCCACGGGTGGTGGCGGCGGTCGACGTGCTCAACGAGCGGTCGGCCGCGGTGGCCCGGCGCCTCGGCATGGAGCCGGCCGAGACCTTCACGACACCGGTGCCGGGCCAGGAGGTGCGGTGCTTCCGGCTGGAGCTGTGACGGCCGGCCGACGCCGTTGAGCCTCCAGGTGGACGGGGAGGCATCGAAGACCTCCCGGGCACCGGCCCGGTCCGCGTCCCTGGCGTACTCGGTGCCGCACCCGTCCGGGGCGACGGGTACGGCCGGGGCCGTGGTGGCGGGGCCCTAGGGGGTCCCGCTCGTCCGGTCCTGGGCGGGCGTCGCCCGGTCGCCGGTCCCGCCCTCGCCGCTCTCCGAGGCGCCCGGGTCGTCGTCGTGGCGGTCCATCAGGGCGAGGGTGCCCGCGGTGGCCCCGCCCCCGAGGATCACGGCGGCGGCGAGCGTGGCGCCCCAGACGAGGACGGCCCGGCGGCGCCGGGGCGCGGGAGGCGGCGCGGAGACGGCGGCCTCGGGCGCGGGCTCCCCCGGCGCCGCGAAGCGCGCCGGCGGGGCGTACGGACCGGGCGGCGGGGTGTGGCCGGGGGCGGGGGTGTACGGGCCCGGGTTCGGCGGGCCGTACGGGCTCTGCGGGCCGCCGTACGGGGCCTGCGGGCCGCCGTACGGGGTCTGCGGGCCGTGCGGGTAGGCCGGGGAGCCGCCGCCGGGGCCACCGCCGCCCATCCGGCCCAGGAACGGCGCCACGAGCACCGCGCCGCCCACCCACAGCAGCCCGAACAGCAGCGCGTCGGCGACGCTCGGGGCGATCTCCAGGGTGCCCAGGCCGCTGAGGTCGAGCACGCTGCCGGTGTATTCGACGGACAGGCCGCTGATGGCGGTCAGTGCCAGATAGCCGAGCAGGAAGAGCCCGCCGGCGGTGACCTGTTCGCGACGGTCGGCGGAGCGGCGGGCGGTGAGCAGGCCCACGACGAGGGCGCTGACGAGGCCGAGGGCCAGGGCGCCGGCGACCGCCCAGTCGTTCGCCGCGTCGCCCAGCTCGCCGAGGCCGAGTGAGCCGTGTTCCGTACCGCCGCCGATGAAGTTGGTCTGCCCGCGCAGGTCGTACTCCACGGAGCCGCCCCAGCACACGGAGAGGACGTTCAGGGCGATGTTGGGCAGCACCGGCAGGGCCATCAGCAGGGCCGTGCCGTTGACGTCGTCCAGGGTGGCGTACGTGATGTAGCCGGTCAGGCCGCACAGGAGCAGAACGGCACCGAGCGCGCGGACGGCGGTCCCGGCGGCGCGGACCAGGCCGAGCGTGCCCGGTCTCCGGGCCAGCCAGGCGGCGGCGGCATCGCGCTGCAGGACGGCGCAGCCGGTCGCGAGGGCGATGGCGAGCGCGCCGAGGGCCGCGAGGAACGGCGACGAGTGCACCGAGAGGTCCTCGATCTCGGGCTGGGCGTAGAGCCCGAGGATCAGCACGGCGGCGGCGGACAGCAGGCCGGCACGGACCGCCGCGTCGAGTCCGGCACCCTGCCGGCGGAGGCCGCGGGCGCCGAGGATCACGGCCCCGACCCAGAGCACGGTGACGGTCAGCGGGACGAGGGAGAACGTCACCTGGCCCTGCCCGCCCGGATCGAAGTCGCCGTAGCTGTCCCCGTACTGCGAGCCTCCCCCGTAACCGCCGCTGTTCATGCCGCCGGGCGCGACGGCCCGGACGTCGAAGCCGCCGCCGAACGCCTGGAGCAGCATCGCGAGCGCGATCCGGAGCCGGTCGCTCCACCCGACGACGACGTCGTCCCCCTGTCCGTAGTCCGGGATGGCGAGCGCCACGGCGAGCCCGGCGATCAGCCCGGTCGGCCAGACGGCCGCCTTCAGCGAGCCCGCCCAGTCCCCGCGCATCACCCGGCCGAAGAAGATCCCGGCGGGCGAGGGACCGGCCGGCGGCGGCGCGTACCCCGGCGGCGGCGCGTACCCCGGCGGCGGCGCGGCGGGCCGCGTCAGGTAGGCGGGCACCGCGGGCGGTTCGACGGCGGGCGGCCCGGCCGGCGGCGGTGGAGCGGCCGGCTGAGGAGGAGCGGCGGGCGCGGCCGGGCGTTCCCGCCCGCACTTCATGCAGAAGCGCGCCTCGTCGGGCGCCTGGGTTCCACAGAACGGGCAGTACGAGGGCATGAGAGCTCCGCAGCGGGCCGGGGACGGGGACGGGGACGGGCGGGACGGTGACACACGGAAGCGGGGAAGACGCGCGCTGTGTCAACGGACACATCTTCCCCGCCCACCGGTTCCCGTCAACTCGGAATAACGGCCGCCGCTTTCACGCGCGGACCGCACCGCCCCGCGCCCGTGGCCTTCGTGGGACGGTGCGATGATTTGTCGTGACCATCAAGAAACTCATCACGGTGCGCGGCTCTCTCATCGCCGCCGCCCTCGCCCTGCTGGGCTCCGCGTTCTTCGTACTCCCGGCGAGCGCCCAGGCGTTTGACGACTGCCCGGCGGGACAGCTCTGCCTGTACAGCGCGTCGGGCGGCGGCGGCACGCAGCGGGCGTTCTCCGTGGAGGACGACGGGACGCGCTACGACGCCTCCTGGGACGACGCGACGCTCTCCGCGAAGAACAACACCCCCTATTGGGCCTGCGTGTACGTGGACACCGACTTCGGCGGGCTGCTCCAGACGATCAAGCCCGGCAACTCCGACGAATACGGTGACGACCCCCGGTTCGCCGGGAAGATCAGCTCCCACAAGCTGGTCCCGTCCCGGGCCCACTGCTTCACCGGTTACGAGCGATGCCCCGACAACCGCGTCTGCACCTTCACCGAAGCGGCGGGGCGCGGCCGGATGACGGTGCACATGCCCATGACCGACCCGGCCACGAAGAACTACGGCAACGCGTACGGGGCCGAGGTGGCGCCCGTCTCCGTGTGGAACCGCACCGCACGCCATGTCTGCTTCTACCCGACCGAGAAGTTCACCGGCACCTGGACCGACCCGGCCGCTCCGGCCACCACGTACGGCGCCTACGTCGTGCTGAAGGGCGACAGCACCACCGTCCCGGCGCCCTTCGCCGGAACCTTCCGCTCGCACGAGCTCGTCAACGGAACCTCGGAGTGCCAGTAGTCATGAGCAGAACTCTCACCCGCACCTGGACGACGGTGGCGGCGGCCCTGAGCGCCCTCGTCCTCACCGCTCCCGGCGCACCGGCCGCCGACGCACCGGCGAGCCCGCTGGCCGCCAACTGGGACCGGCAGACCCCGACGACGAACATCACGACCGGAGTCACCCTGACCCGGTACACCGAGCGCGTGCCCGAGAACCGGACCCGGGGCCGCGTCCTGAACGTGGTCGAGATCGACCCGACCGCCTCCGCGCTCACCCTGGAGAGCGTCGTCGGCAAGGCCGACGGACTGACCGAGACGGTCGCCGACCAGCTCGCCGGAGTCTCGGCGGTCGCCGCCCGCCGCCCCTACGCGGGCGTCAACGGGGGCCTGTTCAAGTCCGAGCCCGCCCACCCCGACCTCGTACTCCCGGCCGGCGCCGACGGCACCACGCTCGCGCACCTGGGCGTCTCGGTCACCGACGGCGTCCTGCACAGCTCCAGCTGCTGGATGAACGGGGCCGGCAGCAGCGGGGTGGTCCTTCAGTACGGCATCCCGTACATCACCAAGCTCCGTACGGACATGAAGCTGACCACCGCGTCCGGCGCGACCGTACGGGTGGACGACGTCAATCGCGATCCCGGCCGCAGCCGGGGCTGCGCCCGGGACGCCGACGACACGGCGGTGCAAGGCCAGGCGGCGCTGTACACCGACCCGGACGAGATCGTCCTGTTCACCGACGACTACGGCGTCCCCGTGCCCAAGCCGGGGACCGACCCGACGGTCACGACGGACGACGACCCCGGCTTCGAGGTCGTCCTCGACGCGCACGGCGTCGTCACCGACGCCCGGGAGCGCCGGGGCGGGCAGACGGCGGGCGAGCAGGTGTACGTCCCGGCGGGCGGCCGGATTCTGCAGGGCGTGGGTGCCGGGGCGGACTGGCTGCGCACCCACCTCACCCGCGACGACCACCCGGCCGTCGAGCTGAAGCTCCATGACGTGACGCTCGACCGGGACATACCGCTGGACGACTCGGTGGACGTCGTCAGCTCCTTCCACCAGCTCCTGCGCGCGAGCGCCGTACCCGCCGAGCTGCCCGACTCGTGCAGCGGCCACGCGACGGGCGCCGACGGGACGAACCTCATCTGCACCGACTCCCGCACGGCCATCGGCACCAACATCAAGGGCCACCCGGTGTTCATCACGCTCACCGGGCAGCCGCAGGCCACCGCGTCGACCACGCACGAGGACGGGGACTCGCTCCGGGCGTTCGCGAACCTGCTGGACTCGGCGGAGCTGGCGCTGGTCGACGTGCTCAACCTCGACGGCGGCGGGTCCACGACGCTCGTCACGGGTACGGAGACGCGGACACCGCCGACCGACGCGGGCAAGGACCCCGCCGGGCCGAAGTACGTCCACCGGCGGGTCGCCGACTCGGTGTACACCGGGGTCGGCGGCTACGGCATGTACGCCAGATAGCGTCAGGCGGCCCTGACACCCCGGTGCAGGGCCACCACGCCGCCCGTGAGGTTGCGCCAGGCGACCTGGGACCAGCCGGCCTGCTGGAGCTTCTTCGCCAGGCCGGGCTGGTCGGGCCAGGCACGGATGGACTCGGCGAGGTAGACGTAGGCGTCGGGGTTGGAGGAGACCGCGCGGGCGACCGGAGGCAGGGCGCGCATCAGGTACTCGATGTAGACCGTGCGGAACGGGGTCCAGACGGGCTGGGAGAACTCGCAGATGACGACCCGGCCGCCCGGCTTGGTGACCCGGTACAGCTCGCGCAGCGCCGCGTCCGTGTCCTGCACGTTGCGCAGCCCGAAGGAGATGGTCACCGCGTCGAAGACCTCGTCGCGGAAGGGGAGTTTCGTGGCGTCGCCGGCGGTGAAGGGCAGCCAGGTGTGGCGCTTCTTGCCCTCGCGGAGCATGCCGGTCGAGAAGTCGCACGGCACGACGTACGCACCGGTCGCGGCGAACGGCAGCGAGGACGTCGCCGTGCCGGCCGCCAGGTCGAGGACCTTCTCGGCGGGCCGGGCGTTCACCGCCCTGGCGACCTCCTTGCGCCACACCCGGTCCTGGCCGAGCGAGAGCACGTCGTTGGTCAGGTCGTAGTTCGCCGCCACGCCGTCGAACATCGAGGCGACTTCGTGCGGCTGCTTGTCCAGGGAGGCTCGGGTCACGCACCCCATTCAAGCAGCCCGGTCCGCGCGGCCTCGCGGGGGACGCCCCCGGCGAACCCGGCTTCAACCTTTTCCGCCCGGCACCACTCAGTACTGACGGAAGGGCCTCACGAGAGACCTCCGCGCAGAACCGGGAAGAACACGAAAGGGGGCAGATGTCCACGGGAGCCAGCCGGGGCGCCGACGGCTTCGAGGAATTCGCCCGCGCCGGCCAGCACCGGCTCTACCGCACGGCGTACCTGCTCTGCGGCGATGCCGACGCCGCGCGCGACCTGACCCAGACGACGCTGGCCAAGCTGTTCCAGCACTGGCACCGGGTGCGCGCCGCCGACCATCCGGACGCCTATGCCCGGACCGTGCTCACCCGCACCTACATCGCCGAGCGCCGCCGCCGTCTCCGGGACCTCCTCGCCCACACGCCGATCGCCGCGCCCGCCCCGGCGGTGGGCCCCGAGCTCACGGTCACGCTGCTCGCCGCCCTCGCCGAACTGCCGCCCCGCGCCCGGGCCATGGTCGTCCTGCGCTACTGGGAGGACCTGAGCGTGGAGACCGTCGCCGAGCTGCTGCGGTGCAGCCCGTCCACCGTCAAGAGCCAGTGCTCCCGCTCCCTGGCCACGCTGCGCGCCCGCCTGGGCGACGCCCACCTCTACACCGCCCGAAGCTGAGGAGTCACGCCGTGTACGTGTTCATGGACCCCGCTCCGGGCGACGAGCCCGGCCGGGACGACGGGGAGATGCTGGTCCGGACCGCCATGGAGCGGGCCACCGAAGGGGCGCCGCCGCTGACCGATCTGGTCCCGGGCGCGCTGGCCGAGGGCCGCCGCCGCCGGGTCCGGGCCCGCGCCGCCATCGGGGCGACGGCGACCGCGATCGCCGGCCTCGGCATGCTCGGCGCGGCGCTGCCGGTGTGGGGCGGGGGCGGGGGCGGGGAGCCGGTACGCGAGTGGTCGGCGGCCTCGCGGACCTCGCCGCTCCCCACGGAGACGGCGGTGCCCGTCCGGCCCCGTGTGCACGTCGAGCCGAGCCCCGGCGAGACCTCCATGGCGGACCTGCCGGCCGATGAGCGGGCGCGGCAGCAGGTCTTCCAGAACGAGGCGGCGGGGGTGCTCGAAACGCTGCTGCCCGAGGCACTGGCCCCGGTCCGTCCGGTCGACATCGGCGTCAGCCGGTACCAGGGCGGGGCGGACGGCCGGGTCTTCCCCCTCTCGTTCTCGGTCCGCCCCCTGGCCACCGGCAAGGCGGCCCGGGCCGACCGCGCCTGCCTCGATGTGGCCGCCAAGGGCCTCCGGTGCGACGAGGTGTCACTGCCAGGGGGCATGATGGCCCAGGCGATCACGGCGACCGGGAACGCCAAGGGGGGCAGGACGATCACCGGGGCGACCGTACGCTTCACGTACGGGCACAGCCGCGTCACGCTCACGGTGGGGGGCGACGCGGACGCGATGGTGCCGGCGCCGGTCACCACCGACGACCTGCTGGCCGTCGCCCGGGACCCGCGGTTCATGGAATTGGTCGCTTACGCGGACGCACGTCCGATGGAAGCCAGGGAGGGATCTGTCCGTGGGGGCTGAGAGCAGGCGGGGGCGGCACGGTGGAGGCGGGCGCCGGCGCGCGAGACGGGCGCGGCGCAGCCGCGTCCGAATAGTGGCCGCCGTCGCCGTGCCGGCGGCGCTGATCGGCATCATGGTGCTCCTCGCACCCCGCTGGGCGGGCGGTGAGGGGTCCCCGGCGTCCGCCGCCGCGCGCACCCCCTCGGCCGCCGCCGCGTCCCCCGCCTCGGCACCGCCGTCCGCGAAGCCCGGCCGGAGCCCGAAGCCGTCCCACTCCCCGTCCGCCTCCCCGTCCCCCAGCCCCAGCCCCACCGTCCTCCGCATCCCCGCCTCCGGCCCGGGCACCTTCGCGACCGCCCGCGCCGACGCGTCGTCCTCCGGGCAGTACGCGTACCGGGTGGAGGTCGAGGACGGCTCGGGCGTCGATCCGGAGGAGGCCGCCGACCGGATCGCCGGCATCCTCGCCGCGCCGCGCGGCTGGGGGCAGGGCGGGAAGCGCACGTTCCACCGGGTGGCCTCGGGCCCGGCCGGACTGGTCGTCCGCATCGCGACGGCGGCCACCACGGACCGGATCTGCGCGCAGGGCGGGATGAACACGCACGGCGAGGTCAACTGCCGGATCGGCGAGAGGGTGATGGTCAACCTCAAGCGCTGGCAGACCGGTTCGCCCGAGTTCGACGGCCCGCTGAACGACTACCGGGCCCTGATCATCAACCACGAGGTCGGCCACTGGCTCGGCCACGGCCACGAGACCTGCCCCGGCGCTGGGCGCCCGGCCCCCGCGATGATGCAGCAGATCTACGGGCTCAAGGGCTGCGTCGCCAACGCCTGGCCGTACGACGAGAACGGGGCATACCTGGGCGGCCCCTCGGTGCCGTAACGATTCACCGGCCACGGCCTCAAAAGGATGTGGACTGAACCGATCACCCCGATCACCGGTCCTACAGCGGGGGACGCAACGTCGATCGCTGGGGAGGGTTCCGGATGCCCGGGAGCAAGGGGCGCCGAGAGAGCGGCCGGAGCAGGCTGCTGACGTGGGCCGTCGTCCCCGTGGTCATCGCGGGCGCCGCCGTCGCCGGCCTCCGCTGGAACGACGCGCGGGGGCCGGCACCCGCCGCCTTCACCGTGGCCCGCGCCGCCGCGACGGACAGCGGCACGGGGAACGCCTACCGGGTGGAGGTGGAGGACGGCTCCGGGCTCGACCCGGACCGGGCGGCCTCCGTCGTCGCCCGCGTCCTGGCCTCGCCCCGGGGCTGGTCGCACCACGGCGAGCACAGGTTCCGCCAGGTGGCGAAGGGCCCGGCGGGGCTGGTCATCCGGATCGCGACCCCGGAGACCACCGACCGGGTCTGCGGCGAGAGCGGGCTCGACACGCACGGCGAGGTCAACTGCCGCGTCGGTACGGTCGTGATGGTCAACCTGAAGCGCTGGCAGACGGGTTCGCCCGAGTTCGACGGCCCGCTGGGCGAGTACCGGGCGCTGATCATCAACCACGAGGTCGGGCACTGGCTCGGCCACGGCCACGAGACCTGCCCCGGCGAGGGCCGCCCCGCCCCCGCGATGATGCAGCAGATCGACGGCCTCAAGGGCTGCGTCGCCAACGCCTGGCCGTACGACTCCGAGGGCCGCTATCTGGGCGGCCCCCCGGTGCCGTAGCGGTCACCGCCCCCGGTACACCAGCCGCCCGCCCGCGATCGTCGCCACGCAGCTCGCCGCGCCCGCCGCGAGCAGCGCCGCCTCGTCCGGGGCGTCGAAGACCGCGAGGTCCGCGCGGCCCCCGGCGGCGAGCGGCGCCGCCGTCGCCTCGGCCACCGCGCCCGCCCCGGCCAGCGGATCGAGCCGGGGGCCGTCCCCGGTGGACGCCGACGCGGTGAGGACCGTCAGCCCGGACCGCCGGACCGCCGTGAGCAGGGCGGGCGGTGCCCCGGGCGCGGCCGTCACCGCCGTCGTGCCGTGCCGCAGCATTCGGTGCAGCCCGCGCCGCACGCTGCCCGCGCGCCAGGTCTCCTCGGGGCCCAGCGCGTCGAGCGCGGCGCCGGTCAGGGGCTCGGTGCCGAGCGCGTCCGCCTCGCGGGGGTCGGGGAAGTACCACTCCTCCAGGAGCCGGACCGCGTCCCGCTGGAGGAGGCCGGGGGTCAGGACGCCCGGCCAGCGCCGGACGCGGGCGGCGGGGTGGGCGGCGGCCAGCTCCCCGTACGGCCCGAACGCCTCGACCGAGGCGTCCCGCACGGCCACCGCGCCGCCGGGCACGGGTGCGCGTCCGCCGCCCGGCAGCAGCAGGGCGGCGGCGTGGATCGTCAGCAAGACGCGTGGGCCTTTCGTTCGGACCAGGCTGGATCAGGGAGCGGGGCGTGGCGCGTGCGGCTGCAAGGCGGAGGGGGCCCCTCTCTGCTCGAGCGAAGCCGAGAGCTTGGGAGTGCGTGCCACGCCCCGCGAGCCCGGCATGATCCGAACGGAAGGCCCTAGTTGGCGCTGAGGAGCTTGAGCTCCGGGTGGGCCGTGCCGCCCTCGATCGCGACGGACGAGATGTGCGAGACGACGCGCTCGTCGACCGGGTCGTTCGCCGGGTCGTCGTGCACGACGAGGTGCTCGTAGGTCGTGGAGCGCTGGGCCGGGACGCGGTCCGCCTTGCGGATGAGGTCGATGATCTCCAGCCGGTTGGAGCGGTGCTTGGCGCCGGCCGAGGAGACGACGTTCTCCTCCAGCATGATCGAGCCGAGGTCGTCCGCGCCGTAGTGCAGCGACAGCTGGCCGACCTCCTTGCCGGTGGTGAGCCAGGAGCCCTGGATGTGCGCGACGTTGTCCAGGAAGAGCCGGGCGATGGCGATCATCCGCAGGTACTCGAAGAGCGTGGCCTGCGTCTGCCCCTTCAGCTTGTTGTTCTCCGGCTGGTACGTGTACGGGATGAACGCCCGGAAGCCGCCGGTGCGGTCCTGCACGTCACGGATCATGCGCAGGTGCTCGATGCGCTCGGCGTTCGTCTCGCCCGTGCCCATCAGCATGGTCGAGGTGGACTCGACGCCCAGGCCGTGCGCGATCTCCATGATCTCCAGCCAGCGCTCGCCGGACTCCTTGAGCGGCGCGATGGCGGTGCGCGGCCGGGCCGGCAGCAGCTCGGCCCCGGCGCCCGCGAAGGAGTCCAGGCCGGCGGCGTGGATGCGGCTGATGGCCTCCTCGGCGGAGACCTTGGAGATCCGGGCCATGTGCTCGATCTCGGAGGCGCCGAGCGAGTGGATCACCAGCTGCGGGAACGCCTTCTTGATGGCCGAGAAGTGCTCCTCGTAGTACTCCACGCCGTAGTCCGGGTGGTGCCCGCCCTGGAACATGATCTGGGTGCCGCCCAGCTCGACGGTCTCCGCGCAGCGGCGCAGGATGTCGTCCAGGTCCCGGGACCAGCCCTTGGCGGTGTCCTTCGGCGCGGCGTAGAACGCGCAGAACTTGCAGGCCGTGACGCACACGTTGGTGTAGTTGATGTTGCGCTCGATGATGTACGTCGCGATGTGCTCCGTACCGGCGTACCGGCGGCGGCGCACCGCGTCGGCCGCCGCGCCCAGGGCGTGCAGCGGGGCCGACCGGTAGAGGTCGAGCGCCTCTTCCGGAGTGATCCGGCCGCCTTCGGCGGCTCGGTCGAGGATGGGCTGGAGGTCGGCCTTCTCGGTCACCGGGCTGTCACCTTTCGGCGGTTTTTCAACGGATCTACGGACCGGTTCAGCGTACGCCAGGGGGGTCGGGCGTCAGCTGCCGGACCGGGTCAGCGTGCCGTACGGGAGTCCCGCGCCCTTCTCGTCGGAGCGGAAGCGGAGCGTGCCGTCGGAGGTGCGGGTGAAGTGGAGGCCGGCGGGTGCGGTGGTGCAGAGGCCGGCGGTGCTGGGGCGGTCCCGGTCCGCGCGTTCGCGGACCTTCAGCTCCTGTCCGGTGGCGGAGATGAGCGAACCCACGCTGTGGCAGGTGAAGTTCACGCCGAGGGCGGAGACCTCGGTGGTGAGGCGGACCACGTCCGCGCCCTCGCGGCCCTTGGTGAAGACCGCGGTGAGCGTGCCGTGCGGCTGGCCGGTGGTCTTCTCGGTGAGCGGCCCCTTCCAGGTGCCGACGAACGCCGCGGGCAGCTGGTCCGCCCCGCCGGAGGTGCCGGAGGTGGCGGACGGGGTCTGCGAGGCGCTCCCCACGTTGCCGCTGTCGTCGCCCCGGCCCGGGATCAGGTCCAGCAGGAAGGCGCCGCCCACCGTCACCGCGGCCAGCGCCCCGGCCACCGCGAGCGCGAGCGTGCAGCTCACCCGGCGGCGCCCCGCCCCGTCCCCACCCGCCGCCGCGCCGAGGGCCAGGCCCCGCCCGACGGTCCGCTGCGCGGGCAGCCCGTCGGCCACGGCGGTCGGGGGGTGCGGCGGGCCGGCCGGCGGGCCGAAGACGCCCGGCTCGGAGCCGCCGACCGCGCCGTACGGCCCTCCGGCGGGCTCGCCCGCCCCCGCCCCGAACGACGGATTGCTGAACGGCACCGGACCCGACTGCGCCGGGGCCTCCTGCGGTTCCAGGTCGAGCAGCGCCACCGCCGACCGGCTGACCTCGCGGACCAGCGGCCCGGGCAGCCAGCCCGCCGCGACCGCCGCCGCCGCGCCGCCCGGCAGCAGCAGCCGGACCAGCTCGTCCGGCGTCGGCCGCCGCTCCGGGTCCTTGGCCAGGCAGGCGGCGATGGTCTCGCGGAGCCCGCCCTCCAGCTCGCCCAGCTCCGGTTCCTCGTGGATGACCTTGTAGAGCAGGACGGCCGAGGAGTCGCCGAGGAACGGCGCGGAGCCGGTCGCCGCGTACGCCAGGACCGCGCCCAGCGAGAAGACGTCGGCCGCGCCGGACATCCCGGTGCCCCGGATCTGCTCCGGAGCCATGTAGCCGGGCGAGCCGACCGAGACCCCGGTGGAGGTGAGGGAGGTGGTCGCGTCGATGGCCCGGGCGATGCCGAAGTCGATCAGTCGGGGGCCGTCCAGGGCGAGCAGGACGTTGGACGGCTTCACGTCCCGGTGGATCAGGCCGCGCTCGTGCACCGCGGCGAGCGCCTCACCGAGCCCGGCGCCCAGCACCCGGACCGCGTGCTCGGGCAGCGGGCCGTGCTCGGTGACGGCCGCGGAGAGCGGCGGCCCGGCCACGTAACCGGTGGCGATCCAGGGAACCGGGGCGTCCGGGTCGGCGTCCAGGACGGGCGCGGTCCACTCGGCGCCGATCCGCCGGGCCGCCTCCACCTCGCGCCGGAACCGGGCGCGGAACTGCTCGTCGAGCGCGAAGTGCGGGTGGACGACCTTGACGGCGACGGTGCGACCGCCGGCGCTGCGCCCGAGGTACACGCGGCCCATGCCGCCGGCGCCGAGTCTGCCGAGCAGCCGGTAGGCGCCGATGCTGCGCGGTTCCCCGGCTTCCAGCGGCTGCATATGACGGACTCCCCCTGTGAACCGGCCGGACCTCCGATCGAAGCCTAACGACTCGGTGCACGGTAGAGAGTGGATCAGATCGCGGCTTGTTCCACCGCTGATCTGGCCGGAGCCGGACCACCGGAGCCCCGCCCCTCGGCCGAGCCGCTCAGCGAGGCGGGGGCCGGGCTCACCGCCCCGGCGGAACAGAGCGGGAAGTGCGGACGTCCGCCTCGGCCCGGCGGGATATGCGCGTCGTCCCCCGCAATCCCGACCGGGCGGGGTGACGGGCGAAATGACCGCGGAAGAGGAATGGATCTGGAATTCCGAGGTCCTTCGCCGATCAACTATTCAGCGTGAATTCACCCGGACGAGTATCGGCGTCCGTGCGAGGGTTTCCGGGGCATCGCCGGAAACATCGGGAATGGCCGGGAATTCGACGCGTCGCACGCGCGGGGCGCACGGCGCGGGAAACCCCGGCCCACCCCCTCCTCATCCGGCGAGGAGCTCCACCTTCACGTCCGCCGGGAAGCCCGCCGCCTCACCGGCGCGGCGGGCGAACTCCTCGACGCCGGCCAGCTGGTCCGGGCCGAAGCGGAAGTCGAGCGTCGTGAAGTAGCGCTCCAGCACCTCCGCGCCGAACGCCTCCCAGCGCGCCGCCTGTTCGGCGACCTTGGTGACCTCCTCCAGGGACAGGTCGCGGGAGGCGAGGAACGCCTCGTGCACCTGCCGGACCGCGTCCGGCTCGGCGGCCAGGTAGTCCTTGCGGGCGGCCCAGACGGCGAAGACGAAGGGCAGGCCCGTCCACTCCTTCCACATCGCGCCCAGGTCGTGGACCTGGAGCCCGAGGCGGGGCGCGTCGTGCAGGTTGGCGCGGAGGGCGGCGTCACCGATGAGGACGGCGGCGTCCGCCTCCTGCATCATCACGCCCAGGTCCGGCGGGCAGGTGTAGTAGTCGGGGGTCACCCCGTACCGCTCGGCGAGCAGCAGCCGCGCCAGCCGTACGGACGTCCGGGAGGTCGAGCCGAGCGCGACACGGGCCCCGTCCAGGTCCTCCAGGGGCCGCTGCGAGACGATCACGCACGACATGACGGGGCCGTCGCAGCCGACCGCGATGTCGGGGAAGGCGACCAGGTCGTCCGCGTTGCGCAGGAACTCGACCAGGGTGACCGGGGCGATGTCCAGTTCGCCCCTGACCAGTTGCTCGCTGAGCTTCTCCGGGGTGTCCTTCGACAGCTCCAGGTCGAGCAGGGTTCCGGTCCGTGCCAGCCCCCAGTAAAGGGGCAGGCAGTTGAGGAACTGGATGTGGCCGACGCGCGGCCGGGGGCGACGGTCGCCGCCCGCGACGTTTGAAACGGTTGAATTGTCCACATCGCGAGGCTAGACCCGTCCCCGCCGGGCCGCCGCACCGGGGCGGCGGCACACAGGAAGGCCCTCTCGGATGGCTCATCCGGACGGCAATCAAACATCCGGGTGAAGTGATCTTTCCCTCTACCCTTACGGACACGCTGCGTGCTAGGCTCGACGGCAAGTTGCAGTTTGGTTTCCCTTGCAGTACAGAGCCTGCGGAGCATGTGACCCCGCAGGCTTTTGTAGTTTTCAGACTTCATTGCAGGTTCTGGAGCAGGGCAACCCTTTGGCCCAAGGAGGGCTTATGGCTACCGGAACCGTCAAGTGGTTCAACGCTGAAAAGGGCTTCGGCTTCATCGCCCAGGACGGCGGCGGCCCGGATGTCTTCGTCCACTACTCCGCGATCAACGCGTCCGGGTTCCGCTCCCTCGAGGAGAACCAGGTCGTGAACTTCGACGTCACTCAGGGCCCGAAGGGCCCGCAGGCTGAGAACGTCACCCCGGCCTAGTTGCCCGGGTCGGCCGATCGCGGCCGGTAAGAGCAGTACCCAAGGAGCCCCGCTCCTCCGCACCGGCGGAGGAGCGGGGCTCCTGCCCGTGCGGCCCGTCCCGGCCGTGCGAAGTGGTGTCTTGACCTTCACACCGTGTGAAGCCGTGCAGTGGAGGAGTCATGTTCACCATCGGAGACTTCGCCCGGTACGGGCGGGTGTCGGCCCGCATGCTGCGTCATTACGACGAGATCGGGCTGCTGCACCCGGACCGCACCGACCCCTCGACCGGCTACCGCTACTACGGCGCGGCCCAGCTCGCCCGGCTCAACCGGATCATCGCGCTCAAGGACCTCGGCTTCACGCTCCAGCAGGTGGGGGCCGTCCTGGACGACGCGGTGGGCCCGGAGGAGCTGCGCGGGATGCTGCGGCTGCGGCGTACGGAGCTGGAAGCGGCGATGGCCGCGGCTGCGGCCAGGCTGGCGCAGGTCGAGGCGAGGCTCCGGTCCATCGAGAGCGAGGGACACATGCCCACGAACGACGTCGTGATGAAGAAGGTGCCCGCGGTGCGGGTCGCGGAGCTGACCGGGGTGGCCGGGAGCTACGAGCCGCAGGACATCGGCCCGGTGATCGGCCCGCTGTACGACCGGCTGTTCCCCCTCCTCGCCGAGGCGGGCCTGACCCCCTCGGGCCCGGGGATCGCCCGGTACGAGGACGCCCCGGACGGCGGCGGCAGCGTCGTCGTGCACGCCGGGGTGACGGTCTCCGCACCCGTCGGGCCGGTCGGCGACACCGGGATCACCGTGGTCGAGCTGCCGCCGTTCGAGGCGGCGACCGTCGTGCACCGGGGGTCCATGGACGCCGTCCTGCCCACCGCCCAGACCCTGGCCCGCTGGATCGACGCCAACGGCTACCGGTCGGCGGGGTACGCCCGCGAGATCAGCCTGGAATGCCCGGAGGACCGGGACGGCTGGGTGACCGAGCTCCAGGAGCCGGTGGTCCGGGCGACGGCCTGAGACCGGGGGCGCCCGCCGGCGGGCGGGCGCCCCGCTTCGCACGTTCCCGTCCCGACCGCGCCGCCCCGAATCGTTGTCGAGGGCTTGTGCAGAGAGTCATCCGTTACTGACGGGCCGACCCTTCACAAGGCAGACTGTTGACGGCGATATCAACGGTATGGAGCAATCCGGACGGCCTGGGACCGATCCGGACACAGCGACCGTGCCGGGCCGTGCGCAGGCAGGACAGGAGGCAGCAATGGGCCGTGACGACGGGCCACCGGTACGCGTTCCGCAGCAGCGGGACCCCGAGCGGGGCCCGGAGGACGAGGCCGCGCTGCACTTCTCCGTACTCGGTCCCGTACGGGCCCGGCGCGGCGGCGAGCCGCTGCCGTCCGGATCACCGCAGCAGCGCGCGCTGCTGACGGCGCTGCTGCTGCGCGGCGGCCACACGGCGACGGCCGCCGAACTCATCGACGGCATCTGGGGCGACGAGCCGCCCTCGCAGGCGCTGGCCGCCCTCCGCACCTACGCCTCCCGGCTGCGCAAGGTCCTCGGCCCCGGGACACTGGTCAGCGACTCCGGCGGTTACGCGATACGCACGGGCGCCGACGCACTGGACCTGACGGTGGCTCAGGAGCTGGCGTCCGGGGCGGAGAAGGCGCGGGCGGGCGGCGACCGGGACGCGGCGCGGGCCCTGCTGAACAAGGCGCTCGGGCTGTGGGACGGCGAGGCGCTGGCCTCCGTGCCCGGTCCGTACGCGGAATATCAGCGCACCCGGCTGGAGGAGTGGCGGCTCCAGCTCACCGAGACCCGGCTCGACCTGGACCTGGAGGCCGGCTGCCACGCCGAGGCGGTCTCCGAACTGACCGCGCTCACCGCCGCGCACCCCCTGCGGGAACGGCTGCGCGAGCTGCTGATGGTGGCCCTGTACCGCAGCGGCCGGCAGGCGGAGGCGCTGGCCGTCTACGCGGACACCCGGCGGCTGCTCGCGGAGGAGCTGGGGGTCGATCCGCGCCCGGAGCTGGGCCGGCTCCAGCAGCGCATCCTGCGCGCCGACGAGGAGCTGGCCCGGTCGGCAAACGCCCCGGCCCCCGCCGCCGCGCCGGTCCGTCCGGCCCAACTGCCCGCGACCGTCCCGGACTTCACGGGGCGGGACGCCTTCGTCCGCGAGCTGGGCGACCGGCTGGGCACCGCCGAGGGGTCCGTGATGGCCGTCTCCGCACTGGCCGGGATCGGGGGCGTCGGCAAGACGACGCTCGCCGTCCACGTCGCCCACCAGGCCCGCCGCCACTTCCCGGACGGGCAGCTGTACGTCGACCTGCAGGGCGCCGGGGCCCGGGCCGCCGAGCCGGAGACGGTGCTCGGCGCCTTCCTGCGGGCGCTCGGGACCGCGGACTCGGCGATCCCGGAGACGCTGGACGAGCGGGCCGCGCTCTACCGCTCCACGCTCGACGGCCGCCGGGTCCTGGTCCTCCTGGACAACGCCCACGACGCGGCCCAGGTCCGCCCGTTGCTCCCCGGCACGGAAGGGTGCGCGGCGCTCGTGACGAGCCGGGTACGGATGGTCGACCTGGCCGGGGCGCATCTGGTCGACCTGGACGTGATGTCGCCGGAGGAGGCGCTTCAGCTCTTCACCCGGATCGTCGGCGAGGAGCGGATCACCTCGGAGCGGGAGGCCGCGCTCGACGTGGTCGCCGCGTGCGGCTTCCTCCCCCTGGCGATCCGGATCGCCGCCTCCCGGCTGGCCTCCCGCCGCACCTGGACCGTCTCGGTGCTGGCCGCCAAGCTGGCCGACGAGCGCCGCCGCCTGGACGAGCTCCAGGCCGGCGACCTCGCGGTGAAGGCCACCTTCGAACTCGGTTACGGCCAGCTGGAACCGGCCCAGGCCCACGCCTTCCGCCTCCTCGGCCTCGCGGACGGCCCGGACATCTCCCTCGCCGCCGCGGCGGCCCTCCTCGACCTGGACCCGCACGCGGCGGAGGACCTGCTGGAGGCCCTGGTCGACACGTCCCTGGTCGAGTCGGCCGCCCCGGGCCGCTACCGCTACCACGACCTGGTCCGCCTGTACGCGCGCTCCTGCGCGGAGCGGGACGAGCGGGAGCCCGGGGAGCGGGAGGCGGCGCTGTCGCGGCTGCTGGACTTCTACCTGGCGACGGTGGCCTGCGTCAGCGCCCTGGAGAAGCCCGGCGACACATTGATCGACCACCTCGCGCCCACGTCGTACAGCGGGCTGACGTTCACCAGCCGGCGCGAGGCGCAGGACTGGCTCTACAGCGAGGCCGGGACGCTCCTGGCGTGTGCCCGCCAGGCCGCGCACGGGCCGGCGCTGGCCCACGCCGTGGACCTGCTCTGGACGGCCATCGAGCTGGCGGAGTCGGGGGCGAACTCCAAGGAGTACGAGGCCACCGTCACCGCGGCCTGCCGGGCCGCCGAGGAAGCCGGTGACACCAAGTCCGAGGCCAGGGCGCTCCTCACCCTCGCCAATGTGCACCATGTGTCCGGCCGCTTCGACCTGGCCGAGCACGAGTGCACGCGGGCCCTGCGGCTTTCGGCGGCGGCCGGCGACCCGCTGCCCGCTTGCTGGGCGTCGAACCTGCTCGGCATCGTCGCGCTCTACGAGAACCGCCACGCGGACGGCGAGAGGCATCTGACCCGCGCCATCGAGGACTTCCGCGAACTCGGAGACCGTCCCGGCGAGGCGTCGGCCCTGTGCAACCTCTCACGCGTCCACCTGGCCATGGGCCGGATGAGCACGGCGGTCTCCCTCGCTCAGCGGGGAACGGCCATGTACGACGAGATGAACCACGCCCTCAAGGGCGCGAACGGCCGCTACGCGCTGGGGCTCGCACTGACGCAGAGCGGGCGGCTGGAGGAGGCGGCGGACAGCCTCAAGGAGGCTTACCAGGTCTTCAAGGACAGCCGGCAGCGCCTCTGGGAGGGCATGGCGCTGTTCCGCCTGGCGGAGCTCGACATCGCGGCGCACCGGCCGGCGCAGGCCGCCACCAACTCCGAGACCGCGCTCACGGTTCTCCGGGGCATCGGCGGGGAATGGCGTCGTGGGAACGTGCTCACGGTCCTCGGCAGATCGCTGGCCGGCATCGGCCAGACCGGGCGCGCGCAGGTCTGCTGGCGCGAGGCGCTCGACATATTCGAGTCGCTGGGCTCCCCCGAGGCCGCGGACGTCCGCCGGCTCCTCACCTCGGCCACGGTCTCCTGACCTGCCCTGCCTGGCCGTTCATCGTTCGTTTATCGCGCCGGGCCAGTCTCTGGGTAGTCGATCCGCCGCGTCGGGGGGCAGGCGGGGCGACATACGGCCGCAGCACTAATGTGAGCGGCCCCGACAGGCCCGTCCGGCAGTCCACGGGGGAACAGCCGGACGGGCCTCGCCGAAACAGCACGAAGCACACCAACGGGAGTAGACGATCATGGCCGACGAGAGCACCGAGCCGATCATCAAGCCGCTCAACACCCACGCCACCAGCGCCCCGGCGGACCTTCTGGGCACGGACGGCACGATCAAGCCGCTCAACACCCACGCCACGTCGGCGCCCGAGGGTGAGACCGAGGACAAGACGGACAACACCCACGCGACGAGCGAGCCGGCCAACTAAGCCGCACCTGACGGGGGGAACGGCCGCGGCGGCGCGGAGGGGAAGCCGCCGCGGCCGCCGCGTTTCCGTGCCCGGCCCGGGCATCGGGGACCGCGCCTACAGCCCCCGCACCAGCACCTGCGCCCCGCACAGCTTCTCCATGTCGTCCCGGTCGGACGTGAAGACCACCGTCCGGCCCGACTGGCGGTTCGCGATCGCCGCGAGGGCGGCGTCGATCGCGTACTTGTGGCCGTGCAGGCCGGCCACCGCCAGCAGGCGGATCGCGTCGTCCGCCATCGCCCTGGACACCGGCTCGACGACCACCCGGGACATCGCCCAGTCCCATGCGGACCGCCGGACCTTGCTGTGGTACGCCTCGACCAGGGTCATGGCGCTCGTCACGACGCGCACCCCGGACTGATGCGCCTTGGCCAGCGTGACCGCCATCGTCCGGTCACGCAGGACCATCCTGGACAGCGCCTCACTGTCCAGGACGTACGTCATCTCCGGCATCACGCGGCGTCCGCCTGGCGTCGGTGACCGGATTCCCGCGCCTCGAACCACCGCTCGATCTCGCGCATCTCCCGGTCGGCAGCGGCCTCTTCTTCCTCGGTCAGCGGGCCGCCCTCCTCCAGCAGCCGCGCCACCAGCTCCCCCAGCCGGTCGTGCTCGCGCTGGCGCTCTATGGCCCGTGTGACGTACGCGCTGAAGGCCCCGGGGCCGACCTCGCCGCGGATCTCCTCCGCGAGCTCTTCCGGCAGGGTGACGGTGTACTTCTTGGTTGCCATACTTCGCACCATACCCGCCACCCTTTCGGCCGAATAGCCGGATTCATCACATGGGGTGACCGCTTCACCCCCAAGGGTGATGCTCAGTACTCCAGCTCGGCCGTGACCTCGCACTTCTTGACGCGGGACACGAGGCGCGGGCTGTCCATCCGGACGGACACGGTCTTCGTGTCGCCGTAGTCGGCCTCCACGGTGGCCTCGCCCGTGTCGACCACGCCGCCCCTCGCGTCCAGGAAGGTCACGTCGACCTCGTAGGTGTGCGTGCCGGAGGCGACCGGGGTCAGGCGGACGGTGGACGCGGTGACGGCCTTGCGCTTGCCCTTCGCGGGCTGGGCGCAGCGGAAGACGTACACCTGCGGCGCGTCCGACGCGGTGGCGGCGGGGGTCGGGTCGGTCGACGTGGAGCCCGAGGAGCCGCTCGACGAGCCGTAGTCGTCGTCGTAGTCGTTGTCCGAGTCCGTGTCGTGATAAGTGCCGTTGCTCTTCTTGGAGTTGGAGCACCCGCCGCCGCTGCTGCTGCCGTGGCTGCTGGACCGGCTCTTTCCGCTCTTGCTCTTCCCGCCGTGACTGCCGCTCGAGAAGCCGGTGAGCGCGAGTACCACCGCGACCAGGACCACCGTCAGCTTGACGTGCTGCCGTCTCATCGAATCCGCCCCCGCTTGTGTGCTGTTGTGTCGCCGCCGACCCGGGTGGCCGGGCGCCACGGAACCGTAACGCACAGCGTGGCGCGGAACACCGGCGGGCCGGTCATGGACCTGTCACGGTCTCGTCTCCGTCTGGTGGCGGCCGTCACACGGGCGGCGTAGCGTCAGAGCGAGAGCTCTCTGGAGGTACGGAGATGACCCGCAACGTCCTCGGTGCGGTCCTCGCTCTCACCGGAGCGGCGGTCGCCGCGCCGAGCCCCTTCCGTGAGCGGCGCGACGGCCGCCTCGGGCGGCACCGTCCTCGCGCCCCGGAGCCCGACGCGCCGGATTCCGCCGCCCCCGAGACGTGGCCCCCGACGTGGGAGCCCGGGCCCTCGGTCCAGACGAGCCCGTGGCCGGAGCCGGAGGGGGACGACCCCCACGTGGGTCCTGAGGAACCACCGGCCCGTCCGGGCTGAGCCTCACGCCCGCGCGCGGGCGCCCGTCCCCGTGCCCTTCAGCGCGTCCAGCGCGTAGACGCAGCGGTCCTTGCTGCACGCGTACACCACGCCGCCCCGGACCACCGGCGAGCCCGTGATCTCGCCGCCCGTGGCGAGCTTCCAGCGCAGCTGGCCGCCCGCCGCGTCGAGGGTGTAGAGGACGTGGTCCGCGGAGCCGAAGTGGACGCGGCCGTCCGCGACGGCCGGGGCGCCCACCACCTCGCCGCCCGCCGCGAACCGCCACTTCGGGGTGCCGGTGACCGCGTCGAGGGTGTAGAGCGCGCTGCCGCTGCCCACGTGGACGTTGCCCGCGACGACGAGCACCGGCTCCGCCGACTGGCGGGCCTCCGTGGCGATGCGCCAGCGGTCCTTGCCGGTCGCGGCGTCCAGGGCGTACACCGTACCGAGGTAGTCCGCGAGGTAGACCCCGCCGCCGGTGACGGCCGGGCCGGGGGCGAAGGCGGGCGGGGACAGGAAGACCGCGGGGCACTCGAAGTGCCAGCGGACGTGCCCGGCCGCGATGTCCACCGCGAGGACCCGGGTCCCGGCGGCGATGTACACGTAGCCGTCCGGCGCGGGCGTCACCCGGACCGGGACGCCGCCGCAGGAGGCCGCGTCGCCGATGGGATACGACCAGCGCTCGGCGCCGGTGCGGGCGTCGAGGGCCTTCAGGCGGGCGTCCTGCCAGACGTAGACCGTGCCGTCGTGGATGACCGGCCCGCCCTCCGGCGTCTCGAAGTCCGTCTGCGCGCCGCTCAGGTCCCACAGCTTCTCGCCGGTCGCCGCCTCCCACGCCTGGACGCCGCCGCCCCGGGTGGCCGTGACGACCGTGCCCCGGTCGGCCTTGAGCGCGTACACCCAGGCGTCGGTGGCCGTCCGCCACCGCTCGGCGCCGCTGGTGGCGTCGAGGGCGTAGAGGGAGGGGCCGTCCGAGGCGTGGATGCGCCCGCCCTCGACGGCCATCGCCCAGGCGACGTCCCGGGTCTTGAACTGGCGCCGCCCGTTACCCGTGTCCAGCGCGTGGACCTCGAAGGACGTGACGTACAGCAGGTCGCCGACGACGACCGGCGTGCCCCACACGTCGTTGGACATGCGGAACCGCCAGGGCCGCCACCGGGCGGGCCCGGACTGGCCGGTGTCGGGGGCCTGCGCCGGGCGGGGGACGGGGGCGGGCGGGGGCGTTCCGTCGACCCCGGCGGGCGGGCGGACCCAGCCGGTCGCCGGGCCCGCGTCGGCGCCGGCGGCCGAGGCGCGGACGTCCCGCACGCGGGGCCCGGGCCCGATCGGCACCTGGACACCGGTCAGCCGGACCGGCCCCCCGGCGTCCGGCACCGGCGCGGGCGGGGATGCCGGGCGGGCGGGGACGCCGCTGTGCCAGGGGCCGTCCCAGTCCGTGCCGGGCGGCGGGTGCGGCGCGGTCACGGCGGGCCGCGACGGTGCGGTGGGCCCGGGCGGCGGTGCGGGCGGGGCGGCCGGCGGGGTCGTACGGCCGCCTCCGCGGCGCCGCTCGATCAGCGCGGTCGCGGCGGCCGGCAGCCACGCGGAAGCCGTGCCGCCGTCGTCGTCACCGCCGCCGGAGGCGAAGAGGTGCGGGGCGAGCTGGGCCTGCAGGTCGGCCGGGGTGGGCCGGAGGGCCGGGTCCGTCTGCATGCACGACTCGATCAGCGGTCGCAGATCGTCCGGCAGGCCCGAGAGGTCGGGGCTCTCGCGCAGCAGCATGAACACCGTCTCGACCGGGTTGGCCCCCCGGTACGGGGCGTGACCGGTCGCGGCGAAGACGAGCGTCGAGCCGAGCGAGAAGACGTCGCTGGCCCCCGTCACGCTCCGCGAGTCCCGGGCCTGCTCCGGCGACATGTAGGCCGGCGTGCCGACGGCCACGTTGGTCATGGTGAGCCGGGTGTTGGAGACGCCGGAGGCGATGCCGAAGTCGATGACCCGGGGGCCGTCCTCCACGACGAGCACGTTCGACGGCTTCATGTCGCGGTGGACGAGCTGCGCGCCGTGGATGGACTGCAGGGCTTCCGCGATGCCGGCCGCCAGCCAGCGCACCGCCTGGGTGGGCATGGGCCCGCACTCGTTCACGATCTCTTCGAGCGAGGGGGCGGGCACGTACGCGGTGGCGAGCCAGGGCACGGCGGCGCGCGGGTCGGCGTCCACGACGGCGGCCGTGTAGAAACCGCTGACGGCGCGCGCGGCCTCCACCTCACGCGTGAAGCGCACCCGGAACAGCTGGTCCTCGGCCAGTTCCGTACGGACGGTCTTGATCGCCACCCGGCGGCCCGACGCCGACCGGGCCAGATAGACCAGCCCCATGCCGCCGGCCCCGAGCCGTCCCAGCACCTCGAAGGGGCCGATCCGCCTCGGGTCGTGCTGCGTCAGCTGCTCCACTACTTGCCACCTCCCCGTACGGACCTCAGGGGACAGAGGCCCGCGAAAATCCCGCCGTGTGCAGCGTCTCATCACTGGACGCGGCCCGGCGGTGCGCACCCCGATTGTTCCTGGCCGGGGCTCCGGTGGCGAACCCGGGGGCGGATCGGGGTGTCCCGTGCCACTCCGCCCTTATCCGGACACAGGCTCCTGAAGTACGGCGAACTCGGCACCCTGGTCGTCCTGGAGGACCGCCACCCGTCCGTACGGGATGTCGAGCGGGGGTTCGGTGACCCGGCCGCCGAGCCGCTGGACGGTACGGGCCGTGTCGTCGCAGTCCACGACGTTGAAGTAGCTCAGGAAGTGGCTGGGCAGCTCGGCCGGGAAGGCGGCCGTGATGACGCTCCGGCCGCCGACCGCCGTCTCGGGGCCGGGTTCGGTGCCGGGCGGGGACCACGTACGGAAGTCCACGCGGTGCTCGTCGGTGTCGGGGACGTCCAGGGGCGAGTCGTCCACGTCCGCGCAGCGGAAGCCGAAGACCTCCTCGTAGAAGGGGTCGACGCGCTCCTTGGACCGGGTGTGGACCTCGGTCCAGCAGAAGGAGCCGGGCTCGTTGCGCTTCTGGAAGCCCGCGCGCTCGCCGGCCTGCCAGAGGCCGAAGACCGCGCCGCCCGGGTCGGCGGCCTGGGCGAGCACGCCGTCCCGGCCGGCCGGGACGGGTTCGGTGATCACCTGGCCGCCGGCCGCGCGGACGCGGGCGACCGACGCCTCGATGTCGTCGGTGGCGAAGTAGACGCCCCAGGCGGTCGGCATCCGCCCGTCCTTCTTCGCGGCCAGCGCGGCGACGAGCTTCCCGTCGCTGAGGGCGTCGGCGCGGGGGCCCTCGGCCGGGCGGAAGGTCCAGCCGAACAGCTCGCCGTAGAAGCGTTTGCCCGCCTCCAGGTCGGGGAGCTGCACGTCCACCCAGCACGGTGCGGACTGCGTGAACGCGGCCATGGGCCCGAATCCCTTCGTCATGGGGTGACGCCCGTCACAGTCACCGTAGCTTTACGGTGCGTGCGGCGCGCCCCGGGGCGTTCCCGGCACACCCCCAGCCGCGAACGCAGGTTCGAAAGTTATCCACCGACGTTATCCACAGGCTGTTAATAACACTGTTCGGACTGTGGGCGACGAGGGGCTGCCGCAGGCCCCGTTCCCCATTTGCTTCGGTCGAATCGCGCTCCGATCACCCGTCGGTAAGCTGACGGCATGACAGGACAAGTACGCACCGTTGACGGCCGCGTGGCCGGTCGACGCGGTCAGGCGACGCGGCAGAAGCTGCTCGACTGCCTCAGCGAGATGCTCAGCTCCTCGCCGTACCGGGACGTCAAAGTCATCGACGTCGCCCGGAGGGCGGGGACCTCACCAGCGACTTTCTACCAGTACTTCCCCGATGTCGAGGGCGCCGTCCTCGAACTCGCCGAGGACGTCGCCAAGGAGGGGGCCGGGCTGACCGAACTGGTCGCCGGGCGCTCCTGGATCGGCAAGGCGGGCCGGCAGACCTCCGAACAACTCGTGGAGGGCTTCCTCGACTTCTGGCGGCGCAACGACGCGATCCTGCGCGTGATCGAGCTCGGCGCGGCGGAGGGCGACAAGCGGTTCAACAAGATCCGCATGAAGGTCCTGAACTCCGTGACCGGCTCCCTGACGGAGTCCGTGAAGGAGCTCCAGGCGAAGGGCAAGGTCGACCAGGACATCAGCCCCGCCGCGATGGCGGGCGCCCTGGTCGTCATGCTGGCCGGCGTCGCCTCGCACCAGAAGGGCTTCACGGCCTGGGGCGTCAAGCAGGCCGAGATCAAGCCGAATCTGGCGCAGCTGGTGCACCTCGGCATCACCGGCAAGAAGCCGGCGAAGTAACGAACCCCGCCGGGGCGGCGCGCGGTGATCCCGGCGCCCCGGGTCCTGTCTCACCGACGGCGGACCACACCTGTGGTCCGCCGTCGGCGTATCCGGACGGGTCCGGCCCGTCACCCGGCCCGGCCGGCGTTCGAGAACGGAACCGGTGACCGGGCGGGCCCGAACCCCGACGCACCGCGCACCGCGCACCGCGCACCGCGCACCGCGCACCGCGCACCGCGCGCCGCGCACCGGGGCAACGGCTTCGTCCTCAGTCGCCGGACGGGCCGGGGTCTCCGCCCGCCCTGATCGCCCCCACCGGGCACGCCCGTACGGCGTCCGCGACCATCGGGCCCGGTTCCGGCTCCGGGAGGAGTTCGCTGAGGCCGTCCTCGTCCTGGGTGAAGACCTTCGGGGCCGCCAGGGCGCACTGGCCGGCGCCGATGCACACGTCCTTGTCGATGTCGATCCGCATCCGGTTCTCCTCCGTCACCACGTCACCGGCAGTTCCAGCAGGCCCTGCACCGTGTCACCCGGTTTGAACGGGACCTCCTCCGGGGGCGCCGCCAGCCGGAGGCCCGGCAGGCGGCGGAAGAGGGCGGGCAGGGCGATCTCCAGCTCGGCGCGGGCCAGGTTCTGTCCGAGGCACTGGTGGATGCCGAAGCCGAAGGCCACGTGGTTGCGCGCCCCGCGCCCGAGGTCCAGTTCGTCCGGCGCCTCGAAGGCCGCCGCGTCCCGGTTGACCACCGCGGTGGACAGGAGCACGCCCTCCCCCGCCCGCAGCGTCTCCCCGCCGATCTCGATGTCCTCCACCGCCACCCGGGACAGCCCGTCCGCGATGGAGAGGTACCTCAGCAGTTCCTCCACGGCGGCCGGCACCGCGTCCGCCCCGCCGCCGGTCAGCCGGGCCAGCTGGTCCGGGTGGCGCAGCAGCGTGAACGT
This sequence comes from Streptomyces sp. 130, assembly GCF_007096885.1. GTDB lineage: Bacteria > Actinomycetota > Actinomycetes > Streptomycetales > Streptomycetaceae > Streptomyces. Next base: position 88,353 of record NZ_VJNO01000014.1, read on the forward strand.
GCCGAGCGAGATCATGTTCGCGGTCGTCTCGTGGCCGGCCACGAGCAGGATCTCCGCGAGGCGCACCAGCGCGTCCAGCTCCACCGCCCCGGTCTCCAGCCGCCCGGCGATCAGCTCGTCCAGCAGACCGTCGCCCGGTTCGCGCCGCTTCCGCTCGATCAGGTCGCGGAAGTACGCGTCCAGGTCCTCCCGGGCCGCGACCACGTCCTGCGGCTCGGGCCCCCGCAGCAGCTTGCGCGAGCGGTCCTCGAAGAACGCGTGGTCCGCGTACGGCACTCCGAGCAGCGCGCAGATGACCATCGACGGCACCGGCAGCGCGAACGCCCCGACCAGCTCGGCCGGCGGCCCCTGCGCCACCATCGCGTCGAGCAGCCGGTCCACGGTCTCCTGGATGCGCGGTCGCAGCGCCGCCGTGCGCCGGACCGTGAAGCTCGGGATCAGCATGCGGCGCTGGGCGTTGTGCTCCGGGTCGTCCACGCCGAGCAGTTCGACGCGCCGCTGCCGGACCGCGGCGAGCCTCGGCGCGAAGATCGGGAAGTCCGGATGCGAGCGGTCGGACGACAGCCGGGGGTCGGACAGCAGCGCCCGCGCCTCGGCGTGGCCGGTCACCAGCCAGGCCGTACGGCCGTCGAAGAGGCGGACCCGGGACACCGAGCGCTGCCCGCGGCTCTCGCTCGGATAGCCGGCGGGCGGGTGGTAGGGACAGGTGCGGTCCTGCGGGAAGTCGATGGGCACGGGCTGGGACTCGGACTGGGTGTTGGTCATGACGGACCTCGCAGCGAGGGGGGTGTGGTCGTCCTGCCGATCACCCCCACTAGATGCCTCAGGCATCTATCTCGCCTAGATGATGTTCGGCCATACCCGCGGAACGGAGCACCGGCGTCCGTTTTCGGCCGCCGAGGAGCACCATGGAGACAGGCGAGGAGTGGAGGTCGTCCATGGCCGGGACCCGTAGCCGCTATGCCGCCGACCGCGGCCTGACCACGCGCATGGTCACCACCATGTTCCTGATCGGGCTGCTGTACGTGGTGCTGGTCGGCGTGCTTCTGGCGGTGCTGCGCGGGGCCTGGCCGGTCATTTTGGTGATCACCGGCGGCATGTTCGTCGCCCAGTTCTGGTTCAGCGACCGGATCGCCGCGTTCAGCATGGGCGCCCGGGAGGTGTCCCCCGCCGAGGCGCCGGAGCTGCACGGGGCGATCGACCGGATATGCGCCCTTGCCGACATGCCGAAACCGAGGGTGGCGATCGCGGACAGCGATGTGCCGAACGCCTTCGCGACCGGCCGCAGCCGGAAGTCCTCGCTCGTCTGCGCGACGACGGGGCTGCTGCGCAGACTGGAACCGGAGGAGCTGGAGGGCGTCCTCGCGCACGAGATGTCGCACGTGGCGCACCGGGACGTGGCCGTGATGACGATCGCCTCGTTCCTCGGCGTCCTGGCCGGCATCATCACCCGGGTCGCGCTGTGGGGCGGCTTCGCCCGCAACAACCGCGGCAACGACCCGATCGGCGTCCTGGTCCTGCTGATCCCGCTGGTCAGCGCGGTCGTCTACGCGCTGAGCTTCCTGCTCACCCGGCTGCTCTCCCGCTACCGGGAACTCACCGCCGACCGCACGGCCGCCCTCCTCACCGGCCGCCCCTCGGCCCTCGCCTCCGCCCTCACCAAGGTGAGCGGCCAGATGGCCCGGATTCCGACGGAGGACCTGCGGAAGGCGGAGCCGTACAACGCCTTCTACTTCGTCCCGGCCTTCGCCTCGAAGGAGAGCATCGGCCGGCTGCTCTCCACGCACCCGACGCTGGAACAGCGCCTCGACCAGCTGGCCCGCATCTCGGCCGACCTGTCCCGGCCGTGAGCGCCCGTCCGTCCGCAAGGAGTCCCCGTGGGCCTGCTCGACACGATCCTGGGCCGCAGCAAGCCGGTCCGCCCCGACCTCGACCAGCTCTTCGCCGTCCCGTCCGCCGCGCTCACCCTCCGGGCCGCGACGGGCCTCACGCCGACGGGCGCGGGCTCGGTGTGCTTCGCGGGCGCGGAGGGCTCCGCCTTCGCCCGGGTCCGGCAGGACGTACGCGAACTGCTCGACGCGGGCACCGGGCGCGGCGGCGTCCCGGTGGAGTTCAGCCGGGACACCTACGGCTACACCTGGCTGCTCGCCCGTCAACCGCCCGAGGACACCGCCGCCCTGGTCAACGACCTGCACGCGGTCAACACCCTGCTCCAGGACGGCGGCTTCGGCCCGCAGCTGCTCTGCTCGCTGGTCGCCTTCCGGGACGGGGAGGGGCGCCCGCTGGCGCTGGTGTACCTGTACAAGCGCGGCACGTTCTACCCGTTCGCCCCGGTCCCGGGCGGCGCCGAGAAACGCGACAACCGGCTGGAGCTGGAGGTCCGGGCCGCGCTGGGCGACGACCTGCGGGTGGAGCGGGACCTGTCGCGCTGGTTCCCGGTGTGGGGGGCGCCGGGGTTGTGAGGGAAACCTCGCCCGCGGTCAGGGCGCCCTGACCACATCGGGGTGCGGCCTGATGACGACCGTCGTCGTTCCGACCTTTCCGAAATAGGCACCCGGTCCGCCGTAGGACGCGTGGAACGACCGCTGGAGGTCGCCCACCGTGTAGATCTCGGAGTCGGCCGCGGCCAGGTTGGGCGGGCTGTTCCCGTCCGACCAGGCTTCCAGGACGACGCAGTCGTTTCCGTCGCGGGCCACCACCGCCCCGGCGTGGAACTGGCTCATCTCCTTCGTCGGGTCGGGTTTGGTGACCACGATGACGAACGCCTCTCCTGCCTGCGGATCGGCCATCTCGTTCTTCGCGCCGGCGTACTGACGAGCCTGGCGGCGATTGGTCGGGTCCGCCTGGCCGAACACCTCGGTGGGACCGCTGCGGCGGTTGGTGGTCTCGATCGTGCTGTACTCGGCTTCGCCCCAGGCGAGTTCGCCGACACGGTTGTTGATGATCTCCTCGGCGGCGTGGAGGCAGTCCTGCTGGACGTCACTGCCCAGCCAGTGCTTGAAGTACGTCCCCCCGTTCCACTGCGTCGCCTCGTTGTCCGCCCGCCTCAGAGCGGGCGCGATGCTGTTCGCCGGCGCGTCGTCCCGGACCCAGACGTAGGGGGTCTCGGGGTACGTCAGGAAGAGGCCGTTCTCGGACACGCGGAGTTTCTGCCCGTCCACCTCGACGTCGGTGTAGCGCTGCACGGTCTCACCGGTCCGGGCGGCCGTCTGCGTGTCCGCCCGGTGTTCGGTGCCTTCGCCGCGTGCGGGGGCCGGCCCCCTCATGACCCGTGTCGCGTTCGCCTCGGCCTCGCGCTCGAACCGGTCGGAGGGGTCCGATACGCGGAGCCCGGCGCCGTTGTCCGTACCGGCGACCGGGCCCCGGCGCTGCTGGATGACGTGGGTCAGCTCATGGGCGAGCGTGTGCTTGTCGGCCCCGCCGTCACCGATGACCACGTGGTGGCCGGACGTGTAGGCGCGGGCCCCGACCTCGGCGGCCGATGCCTTGGCCGCGGCGTCGGTGTGGATGCGGACGTCCGAGAAGTCCGCGCCGAGCCGCGACTCCATCTCGGACCGGACCGCGCCGTCCAGCGGCCGCCCGGCGGCGCGCAGCACGTCGTTGACCGTCGAGCGCTGCACCGGCCGCTCCGCGTCCTCGTGGCCGCAGTGCGCGTGGCCGGCGGCCCGCAGCATCTGGACGACCGCCGCGTTCCCGACGCTGCCCTGGAGCGCGAGCCACTCGGTGGCGGGCGCCGCGCCAGCGGCCGCCGCCTTGCGGGCCCAGCCGGGCCCGCGCGCCGCGTCTGCCTTCTCGGCACCGTTCTGGCTGCGCATGGGGACCTCTTCCTGCGGAGAGCGTGTCCCTCCCTGCATATCCCGGAGCGCGGGGGCGGTTCCAGGTCCGGCGGGGCACAGTTGAGTGGCCCGGGAGGGCGTACGGCGACGACCGCGCGCGGCCAGTCGCCCTAGGATGCGCCCCATGGCGATCACGTACGAGTGGCGCGGTGACTTCGACAACGCCGCCGTCAACGCGCTCCACGCGGAGGCGTTCGGCCCGTCCGTGGAGGGCACCGACTGGCGGACGCGGACACACCGGCACAGCCTGGGCTGGGTCTGCGCCCGGGAGGCCGACCGGCTGGTGGGGTTCGTCAACGTCGCCTGAGACGGTGGCTCCCATGCGTTCGTCCTCGACACGATGGTCGCCCGGGACGTGCGTAACGCCGGCATCGGCACCGGACTCGTGGCGACCGCGGTGCGCGGTGCCCGCGCGGCGGGCTGCGCATGGCTCCACGTCGACTTCGAAGAGCGCCTCCGTTCCTTCTACTTCGACGCGTGCGGCTTCCGGCGTACGGAAGCGGGGCTCATCGCCCTGGCCCCGGAGCCTGCGGGAGCTCGTTGAAGCGAGCCGCCCCGGCAGCCCCGCCCCGGCTCCGCCGCCGGGCGCCGCGAGCCCGGAAGGCTGCCTCGTGGGCCCGGTCCTCCTCGTCCCGCGACGCCGCGAGAGCGGCGTAGCCGTTCTGCACGATCCGCGGCGACCTGGGCGACGACAGCCTTTCCGCTGCCCTCGCCGAAATGCGGCTGGTGCGCAATCTCGTCCACACCAGCGACGACGCCGACGCGGCTCGACGCGACTTCGGCACCTGGTGCGGCGCCGGCCGCCGCGACCTCTTCACTCCGGAACTGCCGACACAGAGCACGCCCGCCGACGCCTGACCCCGATCCAGCTCCTGAACCGGGCCACGGACCCGATGCTGCCCGCCGTCAAACCCCACGTGTCCAACGTGCTGCGCCAGCTCTACGACCAGGGGCTGACCGACCACGTCCTGATCATCACCCGGTGGCGCGTCGACCCCGACGACTGCGCCGTCCTCAACGGCTTCACCAACCTGCGGTTGACCGTGCTGGTGACCCACTCGCGCATCCAGGACGAGCGGATCGAGCCGGTGGACAGCAGCATCGCCGCCGCGAGCCTGCCCACTCTCTACGAGAACGCCGACCGGTACCGCACCGTCCTGTACTGGCGTCCCATCGTGCCCGGCCTGAACGACTCCGGCGCCGACATCGCCCGCGCCAAGGAGCTGTCCCGGCACGCACACGCCACCGTCTTTACCGGCCTGTTCTTTCCGCGGGGAGATCGCCGCGTACTACGAGGCCCACGGTCTCGAGATGCCGTACGAGGGCACCGCCCGGCGCAAGATCATGCCCGAGGCCGCCGAACAGCGGATTCCCGACGCCTCCGAGGAGGACGCTTCGTGGGGAGCACTGTTCCGTAAGACCTCCTGCGGTGTCGCGTACGCGCACGGGGAGGCCGGCTACAACGGTCACTACGGAAGCCTGGGTCCAGCCGGACACGAAGGCCGTCACTCAGGCGGCACGCGAACTCGGCGCGACCGGCCCGATCAATGTCACCGAGCGTGCCATCGTCGTTGAGGGACTGGATGAGCCGCCGCGCTACTACCTCCAGCACGGATTCGGCTACCAGCGCCACGACCGAGCCAAGCCCCACCACTACCGCCAGCACGGCCGCGCCGACATCGGCTGGAAGGCGGAGTACGGAACACCAACCGCATGATCTTCGCGGTACGTCAGGTGCGCCGGGCAGGAGGCGCGGACGACCGCGAGGACGCGGGCCTCGTCCAGCGGCCGGCCGGCGCTGCCCCGGACGTGTGGTCATCCACCTGTAGGCCCGTCACCTGGCACTGGGCTCGGTTCTCCGGAGTGTCGTGGCGCCGGAGACGCCGGCCGCCCCGTGACCGGTTCCCGGTCGCCTCGCGTGGCGACCGCCCCGGCGGAGAAGAGGGTCGCGGCGGAGAGGCTGCCCCAGAGGGCGGCCGGGCCGTGGGACGCGAGGGCGGTGATCACCGCCGGGGAGACGGCGAGGCCGAAGCCCGACGAGAGCTGGAAGCGGGCGAGGGCGCGGCCCAGGACACGGGCCGGGGCGAGGACCGTGACAAGGGCCGTGGCGCTGCCCGCGTACAGGATCTCGCCCAGCGTGCAGACCACGGACACCACGGCGACGGCCGGGGCGGCCCAGCCCGGCCCCAGCTGGGCGGCGGCGAGGAAGCCGAGGTAGGACGCGGCGAGCAGCACGCCCGAACCGGCCAGCACGAAGCCGCGGGAGAAGCGGGACATCAGGACCGTGACCGGCACCTGGAGGGTGACCACCAGCACGGTGTTGGCCACGAAGACGACCCCCGACCAGACCGGGGAGGCGTGCAACTGCGTGACGAGGACGAGCGGGAGCGCGACCTCGGGGACGTTGAGGCAGAACACGTAGATCACGTTGGCGGCGAGCAGCGCGCGCATCCGGGGCGCCGGCTCCTCGCCTCCGCCCCCGGCCGGGGCGGCGGGCGGCCGGGCGCGCACGCGGACCGAGCGGGCCAGGGCCGCCGACGCGAGGTAGGCGATGCCGGTGACCGCCGCCAGGGCCTGGAGCGCGGCCGTCCCGCCCGCCATGCACGCGGTGGCGAGCAGCGCCCCGGCTCCCAGGCCCGCGTTGCGCAGGGCCCGGCCGCCCGCGAGGGCGGCGTCGCGTTCCCGGCCGTGGGCGACCGTGGCCACGAGGGCCGCGTGGGCGGCGGGCCACGCCTGGTTGCCGATGCCGAGGAAGAGCGCCGCCGCCGTGAACAGCGGTACGTTCCCCGCCGGGGCGGCCAGCAGCAGCGCCACGCCCACCACCCGGACCAGCATCGACGCGGCCACGACCGTGCTGCGCGCGCCCCGGTCCAGCCAGCGGCCGACGGCGGGCATGCCGGCCAGGCCCGCGACGGCCCCGACCGTCATCGCGGTGCCGGTGGCCGGTGCGGAGAGCCCCAGCACGGACACCCCGTAGAGCAGCAGGAAGGGCCGCAGCAGGCCGGTGCCGAGCGCGTCCACGGCGAGGGCGACGGCATAGCGGGGGCCTCCGGAGGCCCGGACGAGGGCGCCCGGCCGCAGCTTGGTGGTGGTGGTTGCCATGGCGTCCACGGTGCGCACGGCCCGCCAGGCGGCCCCGCCGGTTGACCGACACCGTCAATCGACGCGGCCGTCCCCGGTCCGACCGGCGATGATGCGGAGATGACGCTGAGCATCGACATCGCCGGCCTGCCCGAGGGGCGGCTGCGGTTCGCCGCGTCCCCGCTGGCCGAGCTGACCGCGATGCTGCACGTGCTGGCCGAGCCCGCGCACCATCCGGAGCTCGCCGGCTGGGCGGCCGAGGTGCGGGCCGGGCTCCGGCCGGAGCTGGCCGAGCGGCTCACCGAGGCGGAGTTCCTGTGGCGTTCCTCCCGGGCCGACTTCCTGGTGCCCGCCCGTCCCCGGTCGGCCCTCGCCGATGAGCTGGACGACGTGGACCGGATCGACGACGAGACCTATGTGACGGCCGCGCTCGTCACCACGTGCGGCAGCAACCGGGTCCACTTCGGCGCGCCGTCCCCGCTCGCCGACGCGGCGGCGCGCGAACGGGCCCTGGACCGGGCCAGGGCGCGCGGCCCGCTCCAGGACGCCTTCGCGGAACGGCTCCTCGCGGACCCGGCCGCCGTGCGGGCCCGGGTGCGCGACACCCTCGAACAGTGCGCCGAGGCGTTCTTCGAGGCCGCCTGGGCGGGTGCCGCCGTGCGGCTCGCCAACGACGTCCGCCTGAAGAACGACCTGCTGCGGCGCCAGGGCCTGGGGGCGGCGCTGGCTTCGGTCTCCGGCGCGGTGGCCCTGGCGCCGGACGGCGGTCGCATCGTCGTGGACAAACTCCAGGACAACGCCACCTCCGCCCACGGCACCGGGGTGACCTTCCTCCCCAGCGTCTTCGGCCGCCCGCACCTGGTGGTCGTCCACGCGCCCGGGTGGCAGCCCGTGGTGCAGTACCCCGTGCCCGGGGCGGGTCCGGCCGAGCCGGTGCCGCTGGAGACGGTCACGCTGCGGCTGGAGGCGCTCGCGCATCCCGTACGACTGCGGCTGCTGCGCACCCTGGCCCGGGGCCCGCACACCACCGGCGAACTGGCCGACGCCTGGGAGCTGTCGCCCCCGGAGGTCTCCCGTCACCTCGCCGTCCTGCGCCGCGCGGGCCTGCTCACCGCTCGGCGGCACGGCCGTTACGTCCGCTACTCCCTCAGCGTGCCCGCGCTGTCGGGGCTGGGGACGGACCTGATGGCGGCCGTGCTGCGGTGAGCGCCTTCCTCACGTGCGCTTGAAGTACTCGATCTCACCGAGCGCGATCGGGCGCCCGTCGCCCTGGCCCGCCGCCTCGCGGATCGTGAAGCGGATCGTTACGACGTCACTGATGCCCATCCGCAGGGTCTGCTCGCCCGGCTTGTCGGCCAGGGTCATCGTCTTCTCGTGGACCTTTCCGTCCTCCGTCGTGATGGTGAGGTCCGCCCGGGTGGGCCTGGCGCCCTTCTGGAAGACCTCCGCCTTCTTCGAAACGCCCGTGTGGACCGTGACGCCGACCAGCCGGAACGGGTCCTCGAACTCCGCGGTCAGCGCGTCGCCCGTCTTCGGCGCCCCCCAGTACGTGTTCGTCACCCCGTCCACCGCCGCCTTCGCCGGGTGGCCGTGGGCGGACGCGTTCGCGGTGACACGGGCCGGGGAGACCTCGCCCGTGCCGCCGAGCTTGTCGCGTACGTCCTCCACGACGTAACGCCCCGCCGGGACCAGCAGGAAGCCCGCGACCAGGAGGGCCGCGACGACCAGGGCGATGAGGGTCCCGCGCAGCAGCCTCCCCGAGCCCGCCCGCACCCGGCGGTTGAACGGCCACCGGGTCCGCCACCAGGGCAGCGGAGCCGCCTGGGCACGGGGCTTCAGGGGCTCGGCGCAGTTCCGGCAGAACGTGCGGCCCGGCCGGTTGTTCGTCCCGCACGACGGGCAGGGCTCGCCGTCCGGTTCGTCGTCCACCGGGGCCGTTCTGACGGTGGGCCGGGCCGCGATCGGTACACCGGGCCGGACCGCCCCGATCGGCTCCTCGGCCGGGGGTTCCGGCGGCCGCGGATGCGCCGGCTGTACGGGGACGGGTGCGGGGGGCCGCGGGGCGGGGGGCCGCGGGGCGGCCGGGTCCGGCCCGGGGGTCGGCTCCGGGTCCGGTGCGGGCGCGGCGGGCGCGGCCGGGCTCGGGGCCGTACGCGGCTCCGGGGCCGACGCGGGGGCCGGGTCCGGGGACCGCCGCCACGCCGAGCGCCGCGACGCGCGGGGCTCCGGGGCGGGGTCCGGGTCCGGCCCGGGCTCGGGCGCGGTCGGGCTCGGAGCCGTACGCGGGGCAGGGTCCGGCCCGGGCGCGGAAGGCGCGTCCGGGCTCGCGGTCGTACGCGGCTCGGGGGCCGGGTCCGGCTCAGGGTCCGGCCCGGGCGCGGCGGGCGCGGTCGTACGCGGGGCAGGGTCCGGCCCGGGCGCGGAAGGCGCGTCCGGGCTCGCGGTCGTACGCGGCTCGGGTGCGGGGTCCGGCGCCGGGTCCGGGTGCGGCACCCCGGGCCGTACTCGCGTCGACCACCCCAGATACGTACCGCAGCTCCCGCAGAAGTCCTCGTCCTCCGCGTTGGCGGCACCGCAGGCCGGGCACGGGCGGGTCATTCGGGGCTCCCTGTGATCTCGACCCGGCAGGTCAGGTGCGCCGGGCAGGAGGCGCGGACCACCGCCAGGACGCGGGACTCGTCCAAGGGGTGGTCCGATCGGACGCGGACCAGCAGTTCGCCGGTCGGGGCGGGCGGCAGCGCGGAGTCCGGCTCGGACGACCACGTGACGCCGCCGCCGTCCTGGATGTCCGCCTCCACGCCGAAGCAGAGGCGCAGGTGGTCCGCCAGGCCCTGGCGGGTGCCCCGGCGGCGGTGGATCTCCACGGCGCGGGCGACGGCCGCGCGGCGGCGGTCCTCCGGCCAGGAGGGGTCGATGCCCGCGCCGACCCAGGAGGACAGCCAGGGCAGGAAGTCGTCCGGGGTGAGGGCCGGGTCGAAGTAGGCCGGGAGGTTGTCGAGCGTGGACAGGACCGGCGCGAGGACCGTGTCCAGGCCCGCCGTGAAGCGCTGGGCGAGGTCGTCGTCCGCGTACAGGGCGGGCAGCAGCGCGCCGATCGGGTAGCGGCTGGGGAGGCCGGGGACGGCGGCCCGCGTCATGAGCGCTCCCCGGTGCCGGTGCCTACGGAACTCATGGCGGCGGACCTCGTCATGCGCGCGCCCCCGCAGCCGTCACCGCGACCTGGTGCTGGTGGGAGAAGACGAGCGCGTTGGCCGCCACGTCGATGCGGTCCACCGCCCCGCCGCGCCTCCCGGTCAGGGGATCGGCGGGGAACAGGCGGACCTCCTCGACCAGGCGGACGCCGGGCACGTTCTGGAGGGCGGCGAACACCTCCCCGTACTGCACGGGCCTGCCGAACGGCCAGCCGGTGCCGTCCGCGCCGCCCCTCAGCGGGTCGATGAGGCGGAAGAGCGCGTCGAGCGCGGCGGTCCGGACCCGGTCCGTGTCGCCCTCGTCCGCGACCAGCCCGGCGACGACGGTGACGCCCTGGTAGGCGGGGGGCTCGACCACCAGGCGGGTGCCGACGAGCCGCCGTTCGTCCAGGCGCCCGGCCACCGCCGCGAGGACCGGGTCCGGCGGGATCAGCTGCTCGAAGCGGAGCCGGCCGCCCTCGTCGGGGACCGCGTCGGGCACCACCAGGACCCGGACCGCGCCGCCCTCGCCGGGGGCGGCGGGCAGGCAGCGGACCCGGCGCAGCGAGGGCGCGGCCTCGCGGGCGATCGCCTCGTGGTCCTCGGCGGTGACGGCCCGCTCCTGGACGCGGAGGATCTGCGGCGCGCGCAGCTTCGCGTTCTCGACGGTCTCGCCGTCCACGCCGCCGCGCGCCGCCTCCCGGTTGTCGACCCCGGCGACGTACGGGACGGAGCTGCGCAGGACGCGGATCGCGCCGCGCGCCACGTTGCCGGCGGCGCCGCCGCCCGTGCGGTAGCGGGTGAGGCGGATGTGGGCGCCCTTGGCGGGCACCGCCCCGTACGCCCGCATGGTGCCGTCCGCCTCGCGCACCTCGGGCGGGAAGGCGAACCGGCCCGCGACGGCGTCGATCAGCACGTGCCGGTCGGCCGGGCCGGAGGCGGCGAAGTGCTCGACCGGGGTCCAGGTCTGCCAGCCGTCGGCCGAGGACACCTCCACGAGCGGCGGTTCCCCGTCGAGCAGGACGGGCGTCCGGGGCGCGGCGAAGGTCTGGCCCGCGACCCCCTCGGACGTCCCGAGCGCCACGTCGTACACGGTCTCCGCGTGCTCGACGGCGGCCGTGCCGCCGACCGTGAAGACCTCCGCCTCGCGGATCGTCGGGGACTCGGAGTAGAAGGGCTGGCCGGGGGCGGCCTCGGTGACCCGGCAGCGCAGCCAGCCCGCGCGGATGCCGGCGGTGACGGACTCGGTGTGCCCGGCGGGCACGAACACCGTGATCTCGCCCGGCTTGTTGAGCCCGCCGGTGGAGTCGACGCCGGTCGCGCACGGCACCCAGCGGGCGCCGTCCCACGCCTCCCAGGCCAGCGGCGGCTGCCGGGGGTCGACGCCGACGCCCTCGACCCGGCTGTCCAGCCGCACGGCGACGATGCAGCGGGGCACGGCGGTGGGCAGCCCGAACAGGAGGGCGTCGCCGGGCTGGGGCCGGGCCTGGAAGCAGGGGATGTCCCGGCCCTCGGCGAGCGGCGCGGTGCGGTCGGTCTGCTCGCCGGACGCCGGGACCGTGACCAGGCGGACCAGGGAGCTCGGCACGATCGCCAGGTCCTCGACGGTCGAGAAGACGACCGCCTCCTCCGTCTCGCCGCGCGCGGTCGCCACCTCCGTGCCGGCCGGGAGGCGCACGGTGTCCGGCTGGGGCGCGGACAGCCAGAAGTCGACGTCGGCGCGGGCGGCCGTCGGCGGGAACAGCCGCACCCCGAGCAGGTCCAGGAAGGCGAAGTAGTTGCGGTCCGGCACCCGGTTCAGCCGGTACAGCAGCTGGTCGACCATGTAGGCGAAGGTCTCGATCAGCGTGACGCCGGGGTCCGACACGTTGTGGTCGGTCCACTCGGGCGAGCGCTGCTGGACGTACCGCTTGGCCTCGTCCACGAGCTGCTGGAAGCGGCGGTCGTCCAGATTGGGCGGGGTCAGGGACATCAGCGGGCTCCCGCCTCGGGGATCGTGTAGAAGGGGAAGACGAGGTTGCGCAGGTCGTTGGTGGACCGGACGGTGTAGTGCACGTCGATGTAGAGCGTGCCTTCCTCGACGGTGTCGTACGCGACGACCACGTCCCGGACCTCGATGCGCGGCTCCCAGCGCTCCAGGGACGTACGCACCTCGTGGGCGATCCGCCCGGCGGTCGCGCCGTCGCCGGGTGCGAAGACGTATTCGTGGATGCCGCAGCCGAATTCGGGGCGCATGGGGCGTTCGCCGGGTGCGGTGCCGAGGATCAGGCCGATGGCCTCTTCGATCTCCTGCTCCCGCTCGACCATGCCGATGCCGCCGGTGGCGCCGACGCGCAGCGGGAAGCCCCAGCCGCGCCCGATGAAGCCGTGCTCGCTCACAGCGCGCCCCCGATCAGGACGTTGGGCGCACCGGCGACGATCTTCGCGCCGCAGGTCGTCGTGTCGCCCATGCGGGCGGCGGGCAGCCCGCCGATCAGGACCGCGCCGCCGACGGCCGCCGCCGGGTTCGGCATGACGACGTTCCCCGGGCCGAGCAGGGCGTGCGGGGGCACGGCGCACACGTGCAGGCTTCCGGTGACGGCGGCCGGCTTGCCGCCGATCAGCACGGTGGCGACGGCGACCGCGCCCGGGGGCGGGGTGCCGATGACGCCACCGTGGACGGTGGGGTCGCCCGTACGGGCTGCCTGGGGCATGGCTGGTGATCTCCTCGGTGGGACGCGTCAGTTGATGCGGACGAGTGCGGCCTTCAGGACGGCGAGCAGGCCGCCGTCGACGGTGACTCCGGTCTTGCCGGTGACGGTCACCGACCTGCCCTTCACCTGGACGTCTCCGGCGCCCGCGTCGAGCGTGATCCCGGTGCGGCCGAGCGACAGGGAGCTGAGGACCCGGGAGGTGCCGCGCGCGTACACCTTGAGCGCGATCTCGCCGCGCCGCTCGTCGAGCACGACCTCCAGCTGCTCGTCCCCGGTGGCCAGCCGGACGCCGGACGGGCCGCGCGGGGTGTCGAGCAGTTCGATCCGGTTGCCCGAACGGGACACCAGGGAGCGGCGGTTGACCTTGCCGCTGGTCGGGTCCACGAGCGGGACGTCGTGCGGGGACGGCTTGTCGACGCCGTTGTAGAGGCCGCCGAGGACGTACGGTGCGTCGATCAGGCCCTGTTCGAAGCCGACCAGCACCTCGTCGTTGACCTCGGGGCTGAAGACCCCGCCGCCGCCCTGCCCGCCCCACTGCACCGTACGGACCCAGTCCGTGACGTAGGTGTCGTCCAGCCAGGGGAACTTCAGCCGCACCGAGCCGCGTTCCTTGCCCCGGCCCTCGCGGATGTCGGTGACGACGCCGATCGCGAGGCCCGGCATGCGCGGGCCGGGCACGGGCGCCCCCTGGCCGCCGGTGAGGCCGGTCAGCGAGCGGTCCGGGTCGGTGCTGACCAGGACGGTCGTACGGTAGCCGCCCTGCGGGTCCAGGGTGTGGTGGGCGGCGGTCGCGGTGTAGCGCCCGGCGAACGCGGGGCCGACGTTGCCGAGGGCGACCGGTTCGCCCGCGCGCAGCTTCGGATTGCCCTCGGCGACCGCCTCGATCTCGCCGAAGCCGGAGGCGACCCGCCCGGCCACGGCTCCGGCGACCGAGCGGGCCTCGGCCTGGGTGCGGTACGGGGTGTCGGCGACGGTCATCCGGGCGTTCTTCCCGAACAGGGCGGCGGGCGTGGCCGGGTCGGCACCCGGGGTGACGGTGGTGGACCGGATCGACTGCTCCCGGGCGACCAGCCGGACCTTGTTCTCCACGTCCCAGCCGCGCACCTCCACGCTGTCCGCCCCGTCCGCCCCGGTCAGCACGGCCCGGAGCGCCAGCAGGTTGCGGCCGTACTCCAGGACCATGGGGTGCTTGGACGCGGAGGTGGAGGGGGCCGGCGCCGAGGCGGCGGGCTTCGGCTTCACGAACTGGAGCACGCCCTTCTCGTCCACCCGGACGTGCGCCCCGCACTCCCCCGCGAGGTACTGGAGGAAGTCCCAGTCCGAGATGTTCGGCTGGGTCAGCTGCTTGTACGTCACCGGGGCCGCCTCGACCTTCCCGCACGGCAGCCCGGCCCCGGCGGCGACCTTGCGGACGATGTCGGCGGCCTTCATGTTCCGGTACGCGACGACCTTGCGCCCGCGCCGCAGCCGGTGCGCCTTGGAGAAGGCGCGGACCACGGTGAACGAGCCGGTGGTGTCGCTGTCGAGCTCCAGCGCGGTCACCTCGCCCGTGAACAGCCGCTCGCGCGCCCGTTCCTGGACGGTGACCACGGAGATCTTCAGCTCGGTGCCGATCGTGATCCCGGTGGCGGTGAGCAGCGTGTGGTACGGGTCGCGGTACGTCAGCACGGCGCTGTCGGGGAGCCCGATGTTCTCGTCCACCGCGCAGCTGACCAGCTGGGCGGCCCACGCCTGGGGCAGCTCGGCGGGCGCCTCCACGATGGGGTCGGCGGCGAAGGAGCGGGCGGGGCCGGTCATCGGGCCGCCTCCGCCACGCCGTCCTCGGCCGCGCCGTCCTCCAGCGCGGGCACCAGGAGTTCGCTGCCCGGGGGCAGGTGCATGGGGTCGTCGATGCCGTTCGCCTCGGCGATCGTGCGCCAGGCCGTGGCGTCGCCGTACTCCCGCCAGGCGAGCAGCGGCAGGCTGTCCCCCGCGACGACCGTGTGCGTGCGCCGCGCCTCCCGCGAGCCGGACGTCGGGTTCTGCCCGGCCGGGTCGACGCTCGCCTCCTCGATGGACAGCGAGCAGGTGGCGCGCAGCGGCTTCCCGTCCACGTCGAACAGCGTGTACGAGACGGAGAGGCTGGACAGCACCCCGTCGAACGACGTCGTCCGCGAGGTCCCCCAGTCGAACCGCACCCAGGGGCTCGACGGCTTCTTCCGCCCCAGGCTGCTCGGCGTCGGCACGCAGGCGGTCATCAGCTGCTCGACCGCCCTCTCCACGGAGTTGTCGTGGGTGGCGGTGGCGTCCAGGAACACGTCGAGCGACAGCGAGCGGGGCCCGCTGCCCACGAACTCGGGCAGCGCGGACTCGCCCGCCGTGCGGGACGGGGTGCGGCGCCACTCGGTGGACTTGCGCAGCGAGAGCGTCGCCGGGTTGAACTGGAGCGTCAGCCGGGCGAGGGTCCCGCCCGGCTTGGCGCCGACGTCCGACGGCGGCTCCATGATGGTCAGCTGTGCGCGGGCACGGCTCGTGCGGGCTGCGGCTGGCACGGGGTCCCTCCTTCCTTGACGCGGTCTCGGCGGCCCGTCACGACGGCACCAGCCCCTCGTGCGCGATCTCCAGCGTCTCGACGGCCGCCTGGGAGCTGGCCGGGTCGAAGGACGGCCCCTGCCAGCGGACCGGGACGATCCCCTGCACCTGCCAGCTGACGATCCGGCTGAGGTTCGGACGCAGGGCGACGATCTCGCCGTCCTTGCGTTCGACGCGCTGCGTCGTCTCGTTCAGCCAGCGCGCGATCTTGAGCGTGTCGGCGGTGACCGGGCGGGTCAGCGTGATGTTGGTCCAGGTGATCCGCCCCGGCAGCTGCCAGGTGTACCCGTTGTTCCCGCCCTCCGCGTACTGCTCGATCTCCACTTCGGCGCCCAGGCCGGAGCAGGTGTGGAACGCGCCGAGGTCGCTCCCGCCGATGGTGAGCTTGAAGAACACGCTCGTCGCGAAGATGTTGTCCGTCATCCGTTGCTTTCCTTCTCAGCGCTGTGCTGGTCAGCGGCGGCCGTCGTACGGACGTCCGGAACGTTCGCGGCCCCGCCGCAGGTCGGCCCGGAGGAGCCGGGCGACGGGGTCGATGAGGCGTCGGGCCAGGTCTTCGACGTCCACGTCGGCCTCGGCGGGCGCGGCGGGCGCGGCGGGCCGTGCGGGCGCCGGGCGCTGGGCGGGCTGCCGCTGGACGACGGTCACCGGCACGCCGGCGAGACCGGCCTGGGCGACGGCGCGCTGGACGGCTTGCGCGTGCGCCTGACCGTTCGCCTGCGCGGGCGGTGACTGGGCGGTCCCGGGGGCGGACGGCCGGGGGGCGCCGGGGGCGCCCGCCTCCGGCCCGGCCCCCGCGACGGGGGCGCCCGCCTCCGCCACGACCGGCATCGCCAGGCGCTGCACCGGCACGACCGGTCCGCCCGGGCGGGCGGTGCCTGGCGGGTCCGGGCGGACGGCGGCGGCCTGGGGCACCACCGGCTCCTGCGGCGCGGCGGACCGGGCCGGGAGCGGCGCGTGCGGGCGGGGCGGGGCGACCGGGTCGGCGGCCACCCGCTGGACGACGGGCCCGGCTTGCGCACTCGGGGCGTCGCGCCGCCAGGTGGCCGGTACGACGGGCCGGGTGGTCACGGCGGACGGACGGGCGGTGAACCCTTCGGCCGCCCCGGTCCGCACGGCGAGCGTCCGCCCGGTGAGCAGGGCACGGGCCCGCTGCACGGGAGCGGGCCGGGCCGCGCGACGCGAGGGGACGGGGCGGACGCGGACGGGGGCCGGCTGCCCGGCGGGCGGTTGCCCGGCGGGCGCGGTCCGCAGGGGCATCGCGGGGGGTGCGGCGGGACCGGGGCGCGCCCGGCGCGCGGCGTCGCTCGCGGTGCCGGCGGTGGGCGGGAGGGCGGACAGGGGCGCGCCGAGCCCGCCCCGGGTGCGGGCGTGGGAGCCGGGGCCGGCGGGCGCGGGGTGCGCCGGACCGGTGGTGGGCTGCGCGGGGGTGACGCCGTCCGGCGTCTGCCGCTGGACCACGGGCAGCGCGGGGCCGCCCGCGACCCGGTGGGCCGGCGCGAAGGGGGCGGCCTCTGCGGGGAGTTCGCGGAGCGGCTTGCCCAGGGTAGGCCGGGCGGCGCCTCGGGGGGCCGCGGGTGCGCCCGGGGCGGGGCGGGGCGGGTGCACGCCGGCGGACGCGTCCGCCTGGCGCTGGACGGCGGGCAGGGCGGGGGCGGACCCGTCCGCCTGGCGCTGCACCACGGGGAGCGCGGGCCCGTCCGGCGCACCCGGAGTGCCGGACGCGTCCGCCTGGCGCTGGACCACCGGCAGGCCGGGAAGGGCTGCGGACGGCTGCCCGTCCGGGGCAGGGCGTACGGAGGGACCACCCGCCGGCCCGGCGGGCGCGGCCGGGTTCGCCACGGGCGGCTGCCCGCCCAACGTCGGGCGCACGGACGGACCGCCCCCCGAACCGATGGACGCGGACGCGTCCGATTCCCGCCGCACCACCGGCAGAGCGGGCCCGGCCGGGGCACCCGGCGCGGGCCGCTCCCGGGCGACCGGCGCGTCCGCCTGACGCTGGACCACCGGCAGAGCGGGCCCCGCCTGGGCACCCGCCTCCCCGGCGGCCCGGGCGCCCGGCGCCGGGCTCACGGCCGGACCGGCCGCCGGTCCGGCGGGGGCCTCCACCTGGCGCTGCACCACCGGCAGCGCAGGCCCCGCCGGCGTAACGGACGCGTCCGCTTGCCGCTGTACCGCCGGCAGTTCGGGCGCGGCCGGATTCGCCACGGGCGGCTGCCCGCCCAACGTCGGGCGCACGGACGGACCGCCCCCCGAACCGGTGGACGCGGACGCGTCCGATTCCCGCCGAACCACCGGCAGAGCGGGCCCCGCCGGGGCACCCGCCTCTCCGGCGGGGGCCGACCCGTCCGTCACGCGCTGCACCACCGGCAGGGCGGGGCCGGACGCCTCGGCCGCCGGGCCCGCAGGGCCGCCCGCGCGGGGCAGTCCCCCCGCGGGCCCGGCCGACCCCGGCCCCGCCCCAGGCACGGCGGACGTGTCCGCCCGACGCTGCACCCCCGCCAGTCCAGGCCCGACCGGCGCCGCCACGGGCGGCTGCGCGTCCAGGGTCGGGCGCACGGACGGACCGGCCGCCGGACCGGCAGGCGCGGACCCATCCGTCACGCGCTGAACCACCGGCAGAGCGGGCCCCACCGGGGCACCCGCCTCTCCGCCAGCCCGGCCGCCCGGCGCCGGGCTCACCGCCGAACCGGCCGCCGGTCCTGCAGGCGCAGACCCGTCCGTCATGCGCTGAACCACCGGCAGGGCGGGGCCGGACGGCTCAGCAACCGGGCCCGAAGGGCCGCCCCCGAAGGGCAGTTCACCCGACGGCCCGGCCGACCCCGGCCCTACCCCAGGCACGGCGGACGTGTCCGCCCGACGCTGCACCCCCGCCAGTCCAGGCCCGACCGGCGCCGCCACGGGCGGCTGCGCGTCCAGAGTCGGGCGCACGGACGGACCGGCCGCCGGACCGGCAGGCGCGGACCCGTCCGACGCGCGCTGCACCACCGGCAGAGCCGGGCCGGACGGCCCGGCACCCGAGCCCGAAGGGCCGCCCCCGAAGGGCAGCTCACCCGACGGCCCGGCCGACCCCGGCCCTACCCCGGGCACGGCGGACGTGTCCGCCCGACGCTGCACCACCGGCAGGGCCGGTCCCTCGGCGGAGGACGGCTCGTCCGCCTGGCGCCGCACCTCCGTGTCGGCCCCGGGCGGCAGCGCGCCCATGGGCTCGCCGAGACCAGGGCGTACCGGCACCGCCGTGGAGGCGACGGCCGACACCGTGCGGGGAGCCGTCGCCGGGCGGCGGGCGACGATCAGCGGGGGCGCCGTGCGGCGGGCGCGTACCGGTGCGGGGGGCATCTGCGGCGACGCGGACCGCTCACCGCCACCGGACGCGGTACCGGCCACGGCCGGGACCACGCGCCTGGGCACGCCCGTGCTCCGGCCCGCCCGGGCCACCGGCGCCGAAGGCGCCAAGGGCGCCATGGGCGCAGCCGGGGCCCGGTCCGCCGGGGCGGCCTCCCCCTCACCCGGCGCCGAAGGCGCCACCGGCGCCACCGCCCGCAACACCAGCGGCGCCCCCGAGGGCGCGGTGCGCGGCCTCCCCGGGGTCGCGGTCACGCCGTGCACCCGCCCCACCGGGGCCGACGGCAGCACCGCGTGGCCGAGGTCGCCGTCGCTGTAGGCGACGTTCTGCCAGGACGCCAGGCCGGACCGGAAGCGCAGGCCGTCGCTGACGCCGATCGAGGACCGGGCGACGGTCACCACCGGCGGTGCGACGCGGCGCCAGCCGCCGTCCCAGTCCGCGCGGGGGTGCGCGGAGGCGGCGGCCACCCCGGGGACGGCACCGGGCTCCGGCGCCCGGTCCGCCGCCTCGGAGGCGCCCGCCACCGGACGCTTCCGGAACCAGCCCCTCAACTCCACGCCCTCACCCGCTCTCGTTCACGCGGGTGTTGATCCGCGCTATCTCCCTCACCCATTCCTGCCGCTCACCGTGTGTGAGGTCGAGGATCTCCTCGCGCTGCCAGTGGAAGTGGTAGGCGATGTACGCGATCTCCTCCCGCAGCCGGGAAGGCGCGTACGTCACGATTCCCCCAGGCGCTCACCCGACAGGTCAACCTCGAACGAGCCCTGGCACAGCGGACAGGTGACCGCCGCGTGGGTGTGGCCCTCGCTGTTGATGCGGCGGTAGAAGTCCTGGAGGAACGCCACATCGGTCGCGTACATCCGCTCGACCACCCCGGCGTGCACATCGGTGATCGTGCCGAGGCGGGTGATGACCTGGCTGAGGAGCACCACGCTCAGGTACGCGGGGTTCTCCTTGACCCGGAGGTCGATCTGCGGACGCAGTTCGTCGCGGGCGGTGGCCAGCCGCATGGTCCCGGTCCGGTGGGTCCGGCCCTCGTCGTCCACGTAACCGCGCGGCAGCTCGAAGTCGAACTCGTCGGGCCGGCGGGCGGCCGGGGGCGGCGCCGGGGCGGGGGCCGGGGCCTCGGTCGGCGCCGGCGCGGCGGCGGCGAGGCTGTCCAGGACCTCCTCGAGACCGCCGCCGGAAACGGTCCTGCGCCTCATTCGACCACGATCTCCTCGAAGGTGATGGTGACCGTCTCGGTCGCGGCGCTGGACTCGCCGGCCTTCAGCGAGGGGCCCTCCCAGCGGCTGGCCCAGCCCTGCATCAGCTGGATGCGGCGGACGGTGTCGCCCTTGGAGTCCTTGATCTCGATGGTGAGGTTCTGCCGCGCGGTGTCGACGGCGCCGTTGTTCAGCGTCTCCTTGATCCACTTGGTGAACTCGCTGCTCTTGTCGAGTCCCCGGGTGATCGTCACCTCACCGGCCTGTCGCGCGCCGGGCTGCTTGCGGATGATCTGCTTGCCGGTGGAGGTCACCTGCCGGACCTCCACCACCTCCTCCTCGACGGTCAGGCCGCTGATCTCCTGGATGGACTCCACGAGATAGCCGCCGAGCTGCACGCCGAAGACGTGGGTGGAAAGAGCGTCGCCCTCTGCCATGACTGTGTGTCACCTGTTCCGTTCGTTGTCGCCTGCGGTGTTACTGCGGGAGAGGGACGGCTGTCACTCGTCCACGAGGCTCGTGCTGTCCGAGAACTGCGAGAGCCGGAAGACGACGAACTCCGCCGGCTTCACCGGAGCGACGCCGATCTCGCAGACGACCTGTCCGAGGTCGATGGACTCCTGCGGGTTGTTGTCCCGGTCGCACTTGACGTAGAACGCCTCTTCCGCCGTACGGCCGAAGAGCGCGCCCCGGCGCCATTCCTCGGAGAGGAACGCGGTGACGTTGCGCCGGATGCTCGACCAGAGGCGGTCGTCGTTCGGCTCGAAGACGACCCACTGGGTGCCCAGGAGGATCGACTCCTCCAGGTAGTTGAAGAGCCGACGGACGTTGAGGTAGCGCCAGGCCGGGTCGGAGGAGAGGGTGCGGGCGCCCCAGATCCGGATGCCCCGGCCGGGGAACGCGCGCACGCAGTTGACGCCGATCGGGTTGAGGAGGTCCTGCTCGCCCCGGCTCAGGCGGAGTTCGAGGTCGAGCGCGCCCCGGATGACCTCGTTGGCGGGGGCCTTGTGCACACCGCGCTCGCCGTCGCTGCGGGCCCAGACGCCGGCGACGTGGCCGCTCGGGGGCATCAGGGTCTGGCGGCCGGTGGCCGGGTCGAGGACCTTGAGCCAGGGGTAGTACACGGTCGCGTAGCGCGAGTCGTAGCCGGCGTCGTCGTTGCGCCAGGTGCGCACGCGCTGGGCGTTCATGCCGGGCGGGGTGTCCAGGACGGCGACCCGGTCGCCCATCTGCTCGCAGTGCGCGATGAGGGCGAGCTGTACGGCCCGGACGCCCTCGTCGTCGATGTCACCGCGCTGGTGGGCGCTCATCAGGTCGGGGACGGCGACCATGGTGATCTCGTCGATCGCCTCCAGGGCCGCGATGCCCGTACGCTCCGCCGCGTCGCCCACGTACTCGGTGGGGCCGGTCCGGCCGGTGGTGCTCGCGTCCGGCGCGGCGGGCGCGAGGGTGAGGCTCTGCTTCTCGGGGCGGGACTGCGCCGCGCCGGGCTGCTCGGTGACCTCGATGAACTTGGACTGGCGGGCCTGGGTGACGAGGTAGCCCTTGACGTTCTTGCGCACGGAGGTGTCGAAGGTCTCCACCACCTTGCCGCCCTGACGGACCAGCAGGCGGAAGCGGTCCTCCGGCGGGTTCTCGCCCTCGGCGTCGGCGACCTCGATGGAGATCCCGTCACCGGCGCCCTGGCGGGCCGCGACCAGGAAGCCGCCGATGGCCACGGAGGGGGCCGTCGCGGGCGCGGTGTCCCGGGGGGCGTCCTCGGCGGGGCCGCCGATCCGGACGATGTACGCGGCGCCGCCGCCGTTGCTGAAGAAGCCGTGGACGGCGAGCGTCAGATACGTGTCCGGGGTGAAGGTGCCGAACGTCGAAACGTACTGGTCCCAACTGGTCACCAGCGTCGGCCGGTGGAAGGGGCCGGTCTCCGCGAAGCCGACGAAGGCGGCGACGGCGGTGCCGACACCCTCGATGGGCCGTGCTCCGGACTGCACCTCCTCCACGTAAACACCTGGGGTGAGGTACGACGGCATGCTCGCTCCTTCGGCTGGTCAGTCGTTCGCCCGCCCAGTCTTGCCAGGGCGTGCGCGGGAGCAGTAGGTCTCAAAGTCCTGGCCGGGGGGCAGGGCGGCTGCCTTTCCGGGGCGGTGCGTCCACACACCGGACACGAGGGATTAGTTTTGGCCAGAAAGTCGCGAGCGGGTCGGTGAGATCGGCTGGATTTCTACGGGCACTCCGGGGAACCGGATGAGTGCCGATCCGCTCCGCCGAGCACGCGGCTCAGTGGTCCAGTCCATTCGTCGCGCACGGAAATGACCGGGAATCACCCGGGAAACACCGGAATTGGCCCGCTGCCCGCGCTCCGCGCATTTACGAGTCCAACCGTTCCGGGTGTGTCCGGGTGTGTGAAGGGACACACCCGGATGAACACTCGGTGGCGCATCCCCGCAGGTGAGAAACCCGTCTGTTCACATGACCGGAACGGACGGCCAGGAACCCGGCGCTATCGTTCCTCTCGCGAAACATCGCTCAGCACGCCGCTGACATTGAGCACTTGGTGACAGCCGGAAGCCTGCTTACCGGTGGCCGGAGTCCCGGGCTTCGCGCAGGTCACGGAAACGGTGACCGCCGCCTTCTCCGGAATCTGAATGGGGGTGACCCAGTGATAGTCCTGGTTCCTGAACGTCTCCAGGGCAATGGTGGTGATCTTCCGCTGCCCGAAGGAGATGGTCAGCAGCCCCTCGTCGCCCTGGAAATTGGCCACGACGATGTCCGTGACACCGAAGGTCTTGCCTTCCGGGACCACATAGGTGCCGTTCTTCCGGCCGCCGGCGTCCGTCTGCACGTCGATGGTCTGGGAGCTCTGCAGGCCGCCGCCGCCACCGGAGCCGCCCGGGCCGCCGGTGCCGCCGGTCGAGCCGCCGCCGCCGCTCGTGGCGCCGCCGGGCCCGGCGGCGCCCCCCGAGCCCTGCCCCTCGCCCTGGGGCTCCTGCTGTCCGCCACCGGAGGCCGAACCGCCCTGCTGGGGCTGCCGGTTCTCCTCCTGCGCGGCCTTGGCGCCCGCCTCCTCGGCGGTGGAGCGGACGGCCGGACGCACCAGCGCGAACCAGGCGAGCAGCAGCGCGAGCACCGCCGCGAGCAGGATCAGCAGCCACTTCGGAAAGACCGGGATCTGGGCGAACTCGCCCGGCAGCGGCTCCGCCCCGCCCTCCCGGGGCCCCTCGGCCCCGGCGTCCTGCGGCTCCCCGGCCACCACCTCGAACGGCCAGGCGGCCGGCGCGCCGAACCAGATCAGCTTCCGGGCCCGGACCTTGAGGCCCGCCTCGGCGGACTCCCCCGGCTCCAGCTTCCGGCGCTCCGGCGTGAACGCGAGGCGCAGTTCCTCGCCGGGCTGCCGGGCACTCAGGGCCACCTCCGTGGGAGCGTTCCCACGGTTCTGTACGACGGTACGGAAGCGGGCCCCCAGCCAGCCCCGGCGGCGCCCCGGTTCCAGGCGTGCGCGCAGCTCGTGGAACGGCTCGACCACCACCGTCATCTCCGGGACGGCCACCGACTCGGGGTGCTCGGCGGGCAACACCCTTATCCCCAGGGGCTTCTCGCCGGCCGGGACCTCGTGGGACCGGGGCGGCGCGAAGCGCACCGTGACGGTCTCGGAGGTGCCGGGGTAGAGGGAGACCCGGGCCGGTTCCACCGTGGTCCACGCCGCACAGTCGCCGACCACGTCGAGGGTGTATGCCTCGACGATGTCCCCGTCGTTGCGCACGGTCAGCGTGGTCGTCGCTTCGGCGCCGGGCGACACCGTCACCGTGGGCATTGCGAGTTCGGCAGATGTGGTCACCCTGCGACGCTAGGCCGCGGCGCGCCCCCGGCAGCAGGGGCGCGAGGGCAATGTCGGGGCAGGGGCGATGCCCCGGGGGCACACCCGCGCCGGGTGCCCGCGCCGCACCCCCGCGCGAGGTCGCCCTGCGCTCCCCGGACGTACGCGCACGGCACCGGACGTAACGGAATTCGGCGGAAGCGGCCCAGAAGGACGAGCACATGACCACGATCACGACAGACATGACGAAGACGGGGGCGGCGGGCCCGCGCGACCTCCCCCTGCCCACGCAGCCCGCGCAGCCCGCGCAGCCCGCGCCCGGCATAGCCGGCCCGGCGTCCGGCCGGGTCTCGGTGGCGGTGTACGCGGAGGACCTGATCCTCCGGACCGGGGTGGTGCAACAGCTGCGCCGGCGCCCGGAGATCGAGCTGGTCCCGGACGAGGAGGCGGACCGGGCCCAGGTCTCCCTGGTGGTGGTGGACGTGGTGAACGAGCCCGCCGTCCAGCTCCTGCACCGCCTCCAGCGCAACACCGCGACCCGGACCGGCCTGGTCGTCGGCTACTTCGAGGCGGGCGCCCTGCAGACCCTGATCGAGTACGGGGTGGCCGCGGTGCTGCGGCGCGGGGAGGCCGACCAGGACCGGCTGGTCCACCTCGTGACGGCCATCGCGAAGGGCGAGGGGGTCCTTCCCGGGGACCTCCTCGGCAAGCTCATCGACCACGTCAGCAGCCTGCACCGCTCGGTCCTGGACCCGAGGGGCCTCTCGCTGTCCACGCTCACCACACGGGAGGCGGAGATGATCCGGCTGGTGTCGGAGGGCTACGGCACGGCGGAGATCGCGCAGAAGACCGCGTACTCCGAACGCACCGTCAAGAACGTGCTGCACGAGGTCGCGACCCGGCTCAACCTGCGCAACCGGGCGCACGCGGTGGGGTACGCGATGCGGCACGGGCTGATCTGACGCGCACCCGGTCCACCGCGCACCGGATACCGCGCACCGGGCACCGGGAGGGCAGCCGCCGTTGCCCCCTCGGTGCCCCGCGCGCGCGGCCCGGCCGCCCGCAGGCTCCAGGGGCCGGTGGCCGGTCTCCCCGGCGGCGGCCGACAGCTGCGCGGAAGCACCGGTTTCACCGGCGCACGACCGCCGCGGAAAGTGGCCGCACGCCCCCAAAGGGCACCCCGCCCTTCCCCGCCCCCGGTACCCCGGGCCCTGTCCCTCAACCCCCTTGGCGGCGATGCTCGTCGTGGAGAACCATCGACCAGACTGTGAGGTGGACCGTGGGCGGTCCTGCTGGCCCGGCGAGAGGTGCCCGGCTGCGCCGGCTCGGCGGTGCGGTGGTGCTGCTGGCGCCGTTGCTGGTGGCGGGCTCCGTGTCCGCCCCGCAGGGCGCCCAGCCGGCCGCCGCCGCGTCGAAGGCGGTGACCGACACCGGGCGGATCGCCTTCGCCGGTACGGGGCACCGCAGCCTCGGCGAGGTCTCGTCCGAGAAGGCCACCGAGGACCTGTTCGAGGCCGACGGGCCGGCCCACTACGACCAGGACGCCTACGGACGCGGCGACGCGCTCGTCTTCACCAGCCTCCGGGACGAGGCGCGCCCCCAGGTCTACCTGCGCGACGCGGGCGGCAATGTGCTGCGGCTGACCACCGGCATGGACGCCGCGCACCCCGAACTCTCCCCGGACGGGAAGACCGTGGTGTTCGACTCGCCCGGAGAGGGAGGCCACCGGGACCTGTGGTCGGTGAGCACCGACGGGGTCGGGGAACCGGTGCAGCTGACGAAGACCACGGCCGAGGAGACGTCCCCGACGCTCTCGCCGGACGGCACCCGCATCGCGTACGCGAGCAACGGCGGCCCGGAGGCCGGCACGCAGATCTACGCCCGCGACCTGGACGGCGGCACGGAGACGTGCCTGAGCGACAGCGCCGAGGGCGACGCGGACGAGCCCGAGTGGAATCCCGTCGACGACGGCACCCACGGCTCCCTCGTCGTCTACACGCTGCACGTCGAGCCGGCCTCCGCCACGGACACCGGGCACCGGCTGCGGGTCGCCACCGACGGGGCCGGGGCCGCCCGGCCCGTGCTCACCGGTCTCGGCGAGGACTGGGGCTCCCGCTCACCGGCCTGGCTGCCCGACGGCGAGGGCCTGCTCTTCCTCAGCCCCAACACGGACTGCGGCTGCTCCGTCTACGACCACGTCTACCGGATCGGGTCCCTCGACGACCCGGCCCCGCACATGCTGCTCGACGAGGACCGCGAGGTGGCGACCCCGGCGGTCCTCGGCCCCCGGGACTCCTGGTCCGCGGTCGTCACCCGCAGGACCACGAAGGACGCCGCCCTCGTCACGCTCCAGGACATGCGGCAGGACGGTTCCGACCCCCGCGACCTGCGGATCGACGTCCTGCGCGAGGACCCCGCGGCCCGCACGAACACCAGCGACGACCCCGCCGTCGACCCGCTGTTCCACCCGGGCCAGGGCTACGACCCCTGGACCGAGCGGCAGACGTACACGCCCGACGGCCGCGCCATCGCGGTCACCCGCTTCGAGACGATCGACGGGCAGCGGGTCCAGCGGATCTGGCTCACCGACACGGACGGGAAGCAGCCGTCGCCGATGAAGCTGGACGGGCGCGGCCCCCGGGACCGCGACACCGACCCGTCGTTCTCGCCGGACGGCACCCGGCTCGCCTTCACCCGGTCCACGCCCGGCGCGAACGGCGGCTGGAGCAGCCGGGTGCTGATCGCGGACGTGGCCTCCGGGCGGATCACCGGCGAAGTGGTCCCGCCCGAGGACGAGCTCACCGGTGCCGACGCGCAGCCCGCCTGGTCCTCGGACGGCACCCTGCTGGCGTTCACCCGCGCCGAGGTCATCCGGGGCCTCGGCGGCATCAAGCACGTCTGGACCGCCCCGGTGAAGGCGCTGGAGCGGCAGGAGGACCTGAGCCTGCTCGGCGGCTGCCCCGGCGAGTGCAAGGTCATCGACGACAGCCCCGCGTTCTCGCCGGACGGGAAGTCCGTCGCCTTCAACCGCAAGGACCGGGCCGACCAGATCAACCAGCGCGCCAGCGTCGTCGTCGTCGCGCCGGACGGGGACGACTGCCGGGTCGTGCTGCCGGCCGGCCGGCGCGACGACCCCACCGCGTGCGCGGCGCAGATCCCGGACGTCGAGACGACCGGCCCGTACCAGCCGCGTGACGTGGCCTGGTCGCCGGACGCCTCCCGGCTGGTCCTCAGCCACCGCCGGGGCCGGGCGCCCAACTCCCCGGAGCAGCTGTCCCAACTCGACCTCGCCACCGGCACCCTGACCCCGCTCACCTCCAAGCTGCCCGGACGCCAGAAGGAGCCCGCGTTCCAGCAGCAGGTGGACCTGGCCGTCACCGCGCCGCCCACCGCGCCCACCGTGGAGACCGGCTCCCCGGTGTCCGTCACGGTCACGGTCACCAACAACGGCCCGGCCCCCTCCCCCGGCACCACACTGGTCGCCGACCTCCCGCCGGGCGTCCGCCTGGACGGCATGACCACCCCCGAGGGCCCCTGCGCCACCACGTCACCGGCCTGCGACCTCGGCGTGCTCGCGCCCGGCGCGAAGGTGGCGGTCACCGTGCGGCTCATCGGCGTCACCGACGGGCCCTGGCAGCTGGGCTGGTCGGTCAACGGATCGGTCGTGGACCCGAACCCCACGGACAACGCCACCGGCACGGCCGTACGGGTCCGCACCACGCCCGCCGTGCCCGGCCCGCCGCCCTCCGGACCGGCCACCCCGCCCAAGCTGCCGCCCCCGGCCGCGCAGCCGCCCGCGCTGCCGCCCGCACCGGAGGCCGGTCCCGGGGTCGTCGTCCGCGCGCAGCCCAGCCCCGGCTACGTCGGCGGCCGGGTCGTGGTGACGTACACCGTCCGCAACGGCGAGAACGCCCTGGCCACCGGCCTCCGGCTGCGGCTCGGGCTGCCGGCCCGCGTCCCCGTGGCCGCGCTCCCGGCGGGCTGCACCGGCGGGGTGTGCGCGCTGCCCGACCTGGCGCCGGGCGCCTCCTCGGTCCTGCGGGTGGTGCTCGCCCCGGACCGCGCCCTGCGGACCACGGTCACCGGCACGCTGACGACCACCGGCACCGACGCCGACCGGGGCGACAACGTCTCGCGCGTCCCGCTGCGCATCCTGCAGCCCCGGATCGTCTCGGTGCCGGAGATCGGCAAGCCCGGGTTCGTCACCTCGGTGCGCGGCAAGGACTTCCCGCCCGGGGTGCCCGTGAAACTGGCCTGGAAGCCGGGGATCACGGCCGCCGCCGCGCCCACCCTGCCCGGCCGGGACGGCACGTTCATCGCCCAGCTCCTGATCGTGGTCAAGGACCGGACCGGGCCGCGCACGATCACCGCCTCCGGCCCCGGTTTCTCGCCGGTGAGCACGGACTTCCTCGTGGTGACGGGCAATCTGGTGCCGCCGGACGAGATGGGGCGCCGGTGATCCACGAGGTGGACGAGGCGCTGCGGCTGCTGCTGGTGGACGCGGGCCTTGAGGACAGCGGCGTCGACCTGGTCTTCGACGCCCCGACGAAGGACTGGTCCGCCCGCCGCAACGCGCCCACGGTGAGCGTCTTCCTGTACGGCATCCGCGAGGACGCGACGCGCCGGCGCAGCGGCACGTCCGAGGAGTACGACGCCGAGGGCCTGGTCACCGGCCGCCGCGAGCCCCCGCGCTGGTTCGAGCTGACGTATCTGGTGACGGCCTGGACCAACCGCCCCCAGGACGAACACCGCCTGCTCTCCGAGGTCCTGCGCTGCCTGATCCGCACCCGCGCGCTGCCCGCCCGCACCCTGACGGGCAGCCTCGCCGAGCTGGGTCTCACGGTCGAGATGGAGACCGCGTCGGCGGGCTCCGGCGACCGCCCCTCCACGGTGGACGTCTGGTCCGCGCTGGGCGGCGAGCTGAAGGCCGCGATCGACGTACGCGTCTGGGCCCCGCTCTCCGGCGAGGTGGAGCCGGCCGGGCCGCCGGTCACGGAGGGCCTGCTCATCCGCACGGCCGCCGCCGTGGACGGCGAGGCGACGGAACCGGGGCGCCGGCTGCGGTACGCGGACGGCGCGACGGACCCGGCGGGCGAGGGCTTCGCGGCCGAGCGGGAACGGCGACTGCCGCCGGGGCGGCGCAGGCGCGGGGGCGGGGTGCTCCGGTGACCACCGCTCAGCGGCTCTCCGCCGCGGACACCGCTCTCGCCGAGCTCTGGGAGCGGCTCGGGCACGTCGAGCGGCGCGTACGGGCCGCCGTCGCGCTGCGGCACGCGGACGACCCCGCGCCGGACGATCCGTTGCGGGGGCAGTATCTGACGCCCGCCGGCGCCGAGCGCCTCCTGGACGCGCGCGACGCGTTCCTCCCCGTGCCGGACCTCGGCCCCGGCGCGCCCGCCGAGCGCGGGCGGATCGCGGAGCTGGCCGATCGGTTCGGGCTGACCGGGCCGGACGTCGACCTCCTGCTCGTCGCCCTGGCCCCGGACATCGACGCACGGTTCGAGCGGCTGTACGGGTATCTCAACGACGACCTGACCCGGCGCCGCGCCACGATCGGCCTGGCGCTCGAACTGTGCGGGCTGCCCTGCGCGGGCCCCGGCCGGTTCCGGTTCGCGCCGTCCGCGCCGCTCGTCGCGGCCGGGCTGGTGGAGGTGCTGGAGACCGAACGCCCCCTGCTGTCCCGGGTGCTGCGCGTCCCGGACCGGATCACCGCGCATCTGCTCGGCGACGACGAGGTGGACGCCCGGGCGCACGGGCTGGTCCGGGTGGCGGAACCGGACGACGAGCCGCTCGACGTCCCGGTCACCCGGCGCGTCGCGGAGGTGGCGGCCACCGGGAGCGGGTTCACGCATCTGCTGGACCGGGGCGGCGACCCGGCCCGTCTCGCCGTCGGGGCGCTCGCCGCGTCCGGGCTGCGCCCGCTCGTCGTGGACCCGGCCGCCCTGGCGGCGGCGCCCGAACCGGAGCGGGCCGTCCGGATGCTGGCCACCGAGGCGCGGCTGAGCGGCGGCGGGCTCGTCCTCGGCCCGCTGGAGCGGCTGGCGCCGGAGCAGCCCAAGGGCGCCGCGCTCGTCGGGGCGCTGGTCGCGGCGGTCGGCGGCGGCTCGCCGTTGCTCGTGTACGGGCGGAAGCACTGGGACCCGTTGTGGGCCGGGGAGAGCCCGGTGACGGTCCCGGTCCCGCCGCCGGACCCGGCGGACGCGGTACGGCGGTGGCGCACCGCGCTCACCGGGGCCGGGGCCGCCGCCGGGCTCGCCGCCGGGACGGAGGAGGCCGACGCCCTGCTCGCGGACGCCACCCGGGCGTACCGGCTGGACTCCGGCCAGATCCGCCGGGCCGCCGGTGTGGCCGCCCGGCTGGCCGCGCAGCAGGGCCGCCCGGTGGAGGCCGCCGACCTGCGGACGGCCGTCCGGGCGCAGAACGGCGCGGGGCTCGCCCGTCTCGCCCGGCGCATCGAGCCGACCGTAGGCTGGGACGACCTCGTGCTGCCGCCGGCGACCCGCCGCCAGCTCTCGGACCTGGCCCTGCGCGCCCGCCACCGCGACCAGGTGCTCGGGCGGTGGCGGATGCGGCCGGGCGGGGGCCGGGGGCGGGGCATCGTCGCGCTGTTCGCCGGGGAGTCCGGGACGGGCAAGACCATGTCGGCGGAGGTCGTCGCGGCGGACCTGGGCATGGAGCTGTACGTGGTCGACCTGTCGTCGGTGGTCGACAAGTACGTCGGGGAGACCGAGAAGAACCTGGAACGGATCTTCGTGGAGGCGTCCGAGGTCAACGCGGTGCTGCTGTTCGACGAGGCGGACGCCGTCTTCGGGAAGCGCTCGCAGGTCAAGGACGCCCAGGACCGGCACGCGAACGTGGAGTCGGCGTACCTCCTGCAGCGCGTCGAGTCCTTCGACGGCATCGCCGTACTCACCACCAATCTGCGGGCCAACCTGGACGAGGCGTTCACCCGGCGCCTGGACGTGGTGGCCGATTTCCCCGTGCCGGACGCGCGGCAGCGGCTCGCGCTGTGGGAACGCTGCCTGGGCACGGAGATCCCGCGCGCCCCCGACCTCGACCTGCCGACCTGCGCGGACCGGTTCGAGCTGACGGGCGGCTCGATCCGGGCGTGTGCGGTGACCGCCGCGTACCAGGCGGCGGAGTCGGGCCGTCCGCTGGACACGGAGCAGTTGGTCGGGGCGGTGCTCGGGGAGTACCGGAAGCTCGGACGGCTGGTCCTGGAGAGCGAGTTCGGCCCGTGGCTGGAGCGTACGAGGCGGCGCGGCCAGGGCGCGTCCGGCTCCGTATCATCAGGCGCATGACTGCCGAGCCCGCACGTTCCACCGACCGTCTGCGCGCGTCCGATGCCGACCGCGAGGCGGTGGTGGAGCAGCTGCGGGAAGCGGCGGCGGAGGGGCGGATCGACATGGAGGAGCTGGACGAACGGCTCAACCTGGCCCTCACCGCCAAGACCTACGGCGAACTCGCGCCGATCACCGAGGACTTGGGCGGCCCGGCCGTGCGGTCCACGGCCGAGCCGCTGGTCCTGCGCGGCGGCATCCACGGGGTGCAGCGCAAGGGCGCCTGGCAGGTCCCGTCGCGCGTCCTCGTGCACGGGGGCATCGGCGGCGCCCTGCTCGACTTCAGCGGGGCCGAGTGCCGGGTGCGCGAGGTGGAGATCGAGGTCGAGGGCCAGATGGGCGGGGTCCGGATCGTGGTGCCGGACGGCTGGGGCGTGGACACGGACGCGCTGGACCCGGCGCTCGGCGGCCTGAAGTCGAAGGTCACGGGCGAACGGACGCCGGGCGCCCCCTTGTTGCGGATCACCGGCTCCTGCGGCGTGGGCGGCGTCCGCATCCGCCGCCCGGGCCTGCGCGAACGCCGCAGGAAGCGCTGACGCCGCTCAGAGCGGCCGGACGGTGAGGATCTGCTCCGCCCGGCCGACCGGCCCGTTCACGTCGTGCAGGACCGTGCTGGTGAGGCCCTGGCCGGTGGGGCCGAAGACGACGGAGGTGTCCAGGCCGGTCCAGCGCCCCTCGGGCTGCCGGTGCAGATGGATCGTCAGGTCCACATTGGGGAACATCCACTCGGTGGGCCGCTCGCGCACGGCGATGCCGTTGGCGGTGTCCACGAGCGCCACGTACGAGGCCAGCGGCCCGGCGGTCTCCCCCGCGACCAGGTCGAGCGGGGTGGAGATCCAGGCCGTCGTGCGGCCGGGCAGCGGCGGGGCGAGCGGGCGGACGTCGAGCGACGCGATGTAGCCGCCGGGCCAGAGGTCGGCCATCGGCCAGGGGGCGAGCGCCTCGGGCGGGGTGAGCCGGTCGTCCTCGCCGTCGGCGACCCCGGCCGTGTCGACGGGGGCGAGCGACCAGGCCCTGGCCCGCACGACCGGGCGGCCCGCGATCAGGGCGACGGCCTCCACCAACTCGATGGTGCGGCCCGGGCGGAGGGTCTCGACGCGGATCTCGCACTCGTCCAGGGCGAGCCGGCCGAGGATGTCGAAGCTGATCCGGGACAGCAGCAGCCGCTCGCCGGGCCGCTGGGCGAGGTGCCGCTCGACGGCGTGGACGAGGAGCCCGCCGAACGGGCTGAAGTGCACCTCGTCCGTGCTCCACGCACCGCTCGCGTGGGCGGTCGGCTTGTAGCGGTGGGCGTCGATGCGCTCGTAGTAGCTGCCGGTGTTCAACGGATGCTTCCCTCACGGCCGTACGGATCGGGCACCGACAGCCTGCCACCGGGGGCGTTCCGGCCGGCGCGCGGGTACCGCACCCCCGCACTCGCGTTCGAGCGTGATCAATTCGCAATCGATTCCGATCTTGACCGAGACCCATCAAGGAGTCACGCGATTACGCTCCGATGCATGCCCGACAGCGCACCCACCGCCGGCAGCACCTCCCCGGCCCCCACCGACCTCACCGAGGACCGCCCCGTCTACGTCATCGGCGGCGGCCCGGGCGGACTGGCCGCGGCGGCCTGCCTGCGCGCGCGGGGCGTCCGGGCGGTCGTGCTGGAGAAGTCCGGGGCCGTCGGCGCCTCTTGGCGCGGCCACTACGACCGGCTGCACCTGCACACCACCCGGCGCTGGTCCGCGCTGCCCGGGCTGCCGATGCCGAGGAGGTTCGGCCGCTGGGTGGCCCGCGACGACGTCGTGCGGTACCTGGAGAAGTACGCCGAGCACCACGAGCTGGAAGTGATCACCGGCGTCGAGGTCTCCCGGATCGACCGCGCGGCGGACGGCACCGGCTGGCGGCTGAGCGCGAGCGGGGGCCGCGAGCTGACCGGCCGCGCCGTCGTCGTCGCCACCGGCTTCAACCACACCCCGCGGCTGCCGGACTGGCCCGGCCGCGAGACGTTCACCGGGGAGCTGCTGCACGCCTCCGACTACCGCTCCCCGGCCCCCTACGCGGGCAAGGACGTCCTGGTCGTCGGCGTCGGCAACACGGGCGCGGAGATCGCCGTGGACCTCGTGGAGGGCGGCGCCTCGCGCGTACGGCTCGCGGTGCGCACCGTCCCGCACATCGTGCGCCGCTCCACGGCGGGCTGGCCCGCGCAGGCGACCGGCATCCTGGTCCGCCGGCTGCCCGTCGCCCTGGTGGACCGGGCCGGCCGCCTGATGGCGCGGGCGGCCGTGCCGGACCTGTCGGCGCACGGGCTGCCCCGCCCCGGCACCGGGCTGTACTCCCGCGTCAAGGAGGGCGCGATCCCGGTCCAGGACGTCGGCCTGATCGACGCGGTGAAGCGCGGCCGGGTGCGGCCCGTGGCGGCCGTCGAGTCGTTCGACCAGGACGCGGTGGTCCTCGCGGACGGCACCCGGGTCACCCCGGAGGCCGTGATCGCCGCGACCGGCTACCACCGCGCCCTCGAACCCCTGGTCGGCCACCTCGGCGTGCTGGACGCCCGGGGCCGCCCGCTGGTCCACGGCCCCCGCACCCCCAAGCAGGCCCCCGGCCTCTACTTCACCGGCTTCACCAACCCCATCAGCGGCATGCTCCGCGAACTCGCCCGCGACGCCGAACGGATCGCGAAGCGGGTCGCCCGGAGGGCGCGCTGAGGGTCAGCGGGTGAGGGTGTACCAGTGCGGGTCGTCCACCTCGCCGTAGTCGTGGTTCAGCTTCGGGTGCTCCGGCGTACCGCTGATCCGCCAGTCGAACGAGCAGTCCGTGACCTCGGTCAGCACGAGCTGGTCCCAGGCGGTGGGGCCGTCGGGCTCCGACGACCAGGTGCCCACGCCCGTGCAGTCGGACCGGAGGCCCTCCGCGCGGGCCGTTCCGTCGGCGGACAGCCGCAGGGTGCCACCGTGCCCGTCCGACCAGGTGCCCACCAGCCGGGCCGCGTCGGCCTTCGGCGGGCGGTACTCGGTGACCGCCCCGGTCGCGTACGCGGCACCGCCGATGGCGGCCACCGCCACCGCCGCCAGCGCCCCGTAACCGAGGACGCGCAGGAGCCGCCGCCCACGCAGGGCGGCGTCCCGCGCGAGGAGCGCGGCCCCGGTCAGCAGCGCCGCACCGGTCAGCCAGAGCAGGACCGACGCACCGGCTCCCGGCCGCCACCACGCACCGACGACCGCCGCGACCGCGCTCATCGCCGCCACCGCGACGACCGGCACCCACCACCAGGTGTCCGGCCCGGTCGTCCGGGCGCTCACCCAGCGAGCCGCGGACACCGTCGGCAGCGTCAGCAGGAGAGTCACCAGCACTGCGAAGGGGCCTCCGAAACACAGCAGCAGCGGCAGCACGAGCAGCGCCCTCGCGGGGCCGTCCGGCGGCGTGGGCGCGTCCATGGCCAACTCCGCGAACCCGTACACCTCGAAGGCGAGCACCGTACCCACGCACACCGCGACCGCCCCGGTCGCGATCGCCCGCCCCGTCCAGACATTCGGCGGCCCGTCCGCCACCTCGGCCCGTCCGGGTGCGTACCACGCGGTGTTCGTCGACATCAGAGCCCCCTCCCGCACTCATTCTGGCCCTACACCGCCGGCGCCGCCCCCTCGGGGCCCCGCACGCGCCGGATCACCAGGACCATCAGCGCCGCCACCGCGCACAGCGCCCCCGCCGCGTACCAGACGACGTCGTACGTGCCGAAGTAGTCGCGCGCCACCCCGCCGAGGAAGGCGACCAGCGCGGCGCCCACCTGGTGCGAGGCGAGGACCCAGCCGAAGACGATCGCGCTGTCCTCCCCGTACTGCTCCCGGCACAGGGCCAGGGTCGGCGGGACGGTGGCGACCCAGTCCAGGCCGTAGAAGACGATGAAGAAGACCATCGGCGGCTCCACGGTGGCCTGCATCAGGAGCGGCAGGAACAGCAGCGAGACGCCGCGCAGCGCGTAGTACACCGCGAGCAGCCGGCGCGCGTCGAAGCGGTCGGTGAGCCAGCCGGAGAAGACCGTGCCGATGATGTCGAAGATCCCGATGACCGCGAGGAGCGACGCGGCGGTCGTGATCGGCATGTGGTGGTCGTGCGCCGAGGGCACGAAGTGCGTACGGATCAGGCCGTTGGTGGAAGCGCCGCAGATCGCGAAGGACCCGGCCAGCAGCCAGAACGGCCCCGTGCGCGCCGCGTCGAACAGCACCCGGACGGCCCGGCCCGCCGCCCCGCGCGCGGGCTCCGGCTTCTCGGTGTACTCCCCGCCGTACGGGGCGAGGCCCACGTCGGCCGGGTGGTCGCGCATCAGCAGCCACACGAACGGGACGACGACCAGGGCCGCGAGCGCCACGGTCACCGACGCGGGACGCCAGCCGTGCTCGTCCACGATCCACGCGCAGAGCGGCAGGAAGACCAGCTGCCCGGAGGCCCCGGCGGCGGTGAGGATTCCGGTGACCAGGCCGCGCCGGGCGGTGAACCAGCGGTTGGTCACGGTCGCGGAGAAGGCCAGCGCCATCGATCCGGTGCCGAGGCCGACCAGGACGCCCCAGTAGAGCATCAGCTGCCAGGCGGCCGTCATCCACACACTGGCCAGCGCCCCGGCCGCGACCGCGCTCAGCGCCACGGCCACCACCCGGCGGATGCCGAACCGGTCCATCAGCGCGGCGGCGAACGGCGCGGTGAGCCCGTAGAGCGCCATGTCGATGGAGACGGCCAGCCCGATCTGCCCGCGCGACCAGCCGAAGTCGTCCTGGAGCGGGTCGAAGAGCAGACCGGGCAGGGAGTTGAAGGCGGCCCCGCCGATGATCGTCACGAAGGTGACGGCGGCGACGATCCACGCACGGTGGATACGCCACCGGCGCGGCCCGCCGGGGGCGTTCGGCTGCGGGGCGACGGGGACGGCGCTCTCTGTTGTCGGATTCACCCGCCCAGCATCCGGGCGCGGCACCGCCCCTCACGAGTGGCCCGAGGGACATGCTTCGCAAGAATCGGGCCACCACCCGGCCGGCCCCCGCCCCGCGTCAGCCGATCCGTTCCAGGCGGCGGATCGGGCGGGCCGCGAGGAGGACGCCGACCGCCAGGACGTTGACCACCGCACCCGCGAACAGCACCTCCGGGGCCCCGAGTTCGTCCGCGAGCGGGCCCGCCAGCGCCCGGCCCGCCGCCACCATGAGCAGCGACCCCGCGACGTCGTAGGCGTGCAGCCGGTTCAGCGATTCGGGCGGCACGTGGGTCTGGACCGTCGTCGACCACATCACCAGCCAGAACGCGGAGGCCGCGCCGGCCACGAACTGCCCCGCGCCCAGGGCCGGGACGGAGAGGCCGAGGCCCAGCACCACGAGGTTCGCGCAGACGCCGGTGAGCGCGACGGCGCCCGCGGCGAGGGGGCGGCGGGGGCGCAGGCGCAGGGCGAGCAGGCCGCCGACGACGCTGCCCGCGCCGTTCACCGCCATCATCGCGCCGTACGTGCCCGAGCCGTGCGCCTCGGTGACGCGGACGGCGGTGAGCGGGAGCATCGGGCCGAGCACGGCGAAGCCGTACACCGTCCAGACGGCGATGACCCCCCAGAGCCAGCTGCGCGCGGTGAACTCGCGCCAGCCGTCCACGAGTTCGGCGAGGAACGAGCCGCGCGGCGCCTCGTCCGAGGGGGCCGGGGCCAGCCGGAGCAGGAAGAGACACGCCCCGGAGACCAGGAAGGTGGAGGCGTTGGCCGCGTAGACCGCGCCGGCGCTCGCCAGGCCGACCAGGACGCCCGCGAAGGCGGGGCCCGCCATGGTCATCAGCGCCTCGGAGACGCGCAGCACGGCGTTGGCGCGCTGCACGTCCGGGGCGACGCGCGGCACGGTGGAGGCGACGCCCGGCTGGAACAGGGCCGCGCCGACACCGGCCACCGAGCTCAGCGCGTACACCGCCCACAGCGGCGGGTTGCCGGTCGCGAAGGACACGGCGAGCACCGAGGCGCCGACCAGGCGCAGCGCGTCGGCGATGATCATCATGCGGCGCGGGGTGAACCGGTCCGCGAGGACCCCGCCGAAGAGGACGAACACGGCGAGCGGGCCCATCCAGCAGGCCAGCGCGTAACCGACCGAGGAGGCCGGCCGGCCGGCGCCGAGGAGCCCCGCGGTGAGGGCGACGGGGATCATGCCGTCGCCGAAGACGGCGGCGGTGCGGGCGACGAAGAACAGCCTGAAGTTGCGGTTCCAGAGCTGCCCGCCGGGCTCCTCGGACAACGGCGGCAGGGGCGGAAGAGGGGACGGGCCACCGAGGGCGGCCTGGGGGTCCGCGGCGGGAATGCGCACGGGGTCTGCTGACTTTTCCTTCACACCGGGAACATGTATCAGCTTATGGTCTATACCAGCTAGGGGCTTTGCGCCGGCCCCGGCCGGCCGAAGGGAGTCCGCTGTGCCGCACCGGGTCGTCGTTCTCGCCCTCGACGGGCTGCTGCCCTTCGAACTGGGCATTCCCCAGCGGATTTTCGGGCGCTCGCTCGGTTCCGAGCCGCTGAACCGGGGCCGGAAGCTGTACGAGGTCGTGACCTGCTCGGCCCGGCCGCCCGGCCCCGTGCGCACCGACGCGGACTTCACGATCCTCGTGGAACACGGCCCGGAGGCCCTCGCCACGGCGGACACGGTCGTCGTCCCGGCCAGTTACGAGCTGGGCCCCGTCTACACCGAAGGGCGGCTGACCGACGAGCTGGCCGCCGCGTTCGCGTACGTGCGGCCGGGCACCCGCATGGTCTCCATCTGCACCGGCGGCTACGTCCTGGCCGCCGCCGGCTACCTCGACGGGCGCCCCGCCACCACGCACTGGGCCTCCGCCGACCACTTCCAGCGGCTCTTCCCCGCCGTGCGGGTCGACCCGGACGTCCTGTTCATCGACGACGGCGACGTGCTGACCTCCGCCGGGGTCGCCGCCGGGATCGACCTCTGCCTGCACATGGTGCGGCGCGACCACGGGACCGCCGTCGCCAACGACGTCGCCCGGCGCACGGTCGTGCCGCCGCACCGGGACGGGGGCCAGGCGCAGTACATCCAGCGGCCGGTGCCGGACACCCAGTTCGCCACGACGACGACCGCGCGGGCCTGGGCGCTGGCCCGGCTGGAGCGGCCGATCCTGCTGCGGGACATGGCCCAGCAGGAGTCGATGAGCGTACGGACGTTCACCCGGCGGTTCCGCGAGGAGGTCGGCGTCAGCCCCGTGCAGTGGCTCACCCAGCAGCGCGTGGAGCTGGCGCGCCGGCTCCTGGAGTCCACGGACCTGTCCATCGACCAGGTCGCCCGGGACGCCGGCTTCGGCACCTCCACGTCACTGCGGCAGCACCTCCAGGCGGCGCTGGGCGTCTCACCGACGGTCTACCGCCGCACCTTCCGCTCGACGGCGGGCAGGAGTGCCTAGGGGACCGCGGGCTCGGCGCCGTGGGCGCCCGGCTGGAGCCGGCCCTGGATCAGCGGGACGCTGCGGTCCACCTCGCACCAGATCCGCTTGCCCGCGCCCTCCGGCTGCCAGCCCCAGCGGTCGGCGAGGCCGTCGACCAGCTCCAGGCCCCGGCCGCCGGTGTCCTCACCCCGTGCGTGCCGCTGCTGCGGCGGGCGGCAGCTGGCGTCGGCCACCTCGACGCGCACGGTCCCGGCGGCACCCGGGGTGCCCGAAGGGCCGAAGAGCATGCGCAGCACGGCCGGACAGCCGGTGTGCACGACCGCGTTGGTGACCAGCTCCGAGATGAGCAGGACCAGGGTCTCGGCCAGCGGCTCGTCCTCTGCGACGCCGGAGCCGGCGAGCCGTGAGCGCGCCCATCTGCGGGCCCGTCCGACCTCCGCGGGGTCGGGCCCGACCTCCAACTGAACCTGAAGCACCTGCACCGCTCACACCATCCGAACCGGCGGACACATCGCCTCGCGCCTCCACAGGGTCACGGAACGTGATTCCCTTGCACGACAGCATGGTTGACGTACAGTCACCGCAACAAGCGCTTCGGGCATATTCCAGCGCGAAGGAGTACGCGTGGTGCATACTGTGCGACGCACATTGCGGGGAGTCGAACAGCACCGCGCCCGGACCCGACGCGCCGCACCGGCCGCGTCCGGACCGACAGGTTCCAGAACCACTCGCATCCCACGGAGGGTACCCGAGGCGGGCGCCGACTCCACGCCGTGACGATTGACGCGGAACACCCGAGCCGGTATCGGTGACCGGCGGTCGCGCTGCGTCACGCCCAGGGGCGCGGTGCCCCGACCGGGCGCCCCGGGCCGCGGCCTAGTCCGGTTCGATCACGGTGACGTAGGCCGCCAGCGCGGCGACCACGTCCTCCTCGACGACGCCGCCGTCCCGGTCCGTGTCCAGGCTCTGGGCGGCGAGGGCCGCCGCGTCCGGGCCGGCGCCGAGGACCTTCAGGGCCCGCTCCACGGCCGGCACCGGGGTCCTGCCGTCGCCGGACGGCCCCGCCGCCACCGCGAGCGCCGCGCGCAGGAACGGGCGGGCGATCTCCCCGAACCGCTCCGGGTTGTCGCGCAGCCGCTTCACCGCGCCGCCCGTGAACTCCTCCCGGGTGACGCGCTGGTCCCCGTCCACATCGGCGATGCCCGCCATGCCCTGCCAGAACGCCTCGGCGCCGTTGTAGAGCGCCTGGCCCTTGTCGCAGCGGGCCGTCGTACCGAACTCGGTGAGCAGACGGGCCGCGGCGGCGTTGAAATCCGCGCGATCGATGTATCCGTTGCCGTCCTGGTCGAAGGCGGCGAAGCGGAAGGCGATCTTGCGCTCATACTCTGCGCTGTCCATGCGGGGAGCGTACGACGCCTTCAGGCGTCACGTGTCACTTACGCGGCTCAGCCCTGTGACGGCTCCGTAAGCGCCGGTGCGGCGGCGACGGTTTCAGGCCGTCAGCGGCTCGGCTTCCTCGTCCACGGCCGCGTCCCGGTCCGGGTAGACCTCGAACAAGCGGCGCACGCCGAGGGCGGCGAGCACGCGGTTGACGTGGGAGCCCTCCTCCGCGCCCCGGGCGGGCAGGATCAGCCGCAGGCGGCCCCCGCAGGACCGCATCAGGCGGCGCAGGGCGATGAGCACCCCGACGCCGCTGGAATCGCAGAACCGGACGCCGGACAGGTCCAGCACCACGTCGTGGCGGCCCATGGCCACCACCTCGTGGACGGACTGGCGGACGGTGGCCGAAGTGAGCAGGTCCAGTTCGCCGCCGATGCGCAGCACGGTCCACCCGCCCCGCTCGGTCTCCGAGACTTTCAGGGTCACGCGACTGGGCCTCTCGTTCCGGGGATTTCCGGGGCAGCCCGATGATCCGGAAGTTTGCGTTCCTCCCAGGGCGGCTGCCCCCGCACGTCCCTCGCGAAACACCCGTCTCGCAAAGAGGGCGCGTTCCCGGGACGTTCTTGTCGTAAAGGGGCGTGCGTCCCGGGAGGCGGGGACTACATTCGGACAGGACGAGTGGTACAGCGACGCACAGGTCCGACGGCAGAGGGCTGGGGGGCAGATGGCCGAAAAAGCACCACCCCGCTGGGACCGCAGGATGCAGCAGCGGCTGTCGCGCGGCGAGGCCGCCGCTCTCGGCGAGATGTACGACCGGTTCGCCGCCCTCGTGCACAGCCAGGCCAACCGGATGCTGGACGACGAGGACGCCGCCGGGGTGGTCACCCGCGAGGTCTTCGGCTACGTCTGGGAGAACCCGGACATGTACGACCCGAAGCAGGGCTCCATGCGGGCCTGGCTGGCCTTCCTCACGCACCGCGCGTCCGTGCGCCGGCTGCGCGGCGGGGCGGACGGCGTGGACCGCGACGGCCCCGACGATCCGGGCGCCCTGGACGAGCGGGTCCGCCGGGCCACCGCCGCGGCCCGGGCCGACTACATCGTCGCCTCCATGCCCGCGCCGCTGCGGGCCGCCCTGGAGCTGGCGTACGCGCAGCGCCGCGACTACCGGCAGGCCGCGGCGGACCTCGGCGTCACGGAGGACGAGGCGCGGCGCCGGCTGCGGCTCGGGCTGCAGCTCCTGTCCACCGCCCGGACCCACCCGGCCGAGGGCGCCCCGCCGCCCGGATACGGGAGAGCGCTGTGAGCGGCGACCGGGACGGGGAGGGCCCCGACGAGGGGCGCGGCGCCCGGCGCTTGCCGGGCCCCAGGGCCGCCGCGGACGACTTCGGCGACCTGGGCCGCCTGGCGCCGGAGGCCGCCCCCGTCCCGGTCCTCCCCCACCGCGTGCTGCAGGCCCTCCTGGGCGCCTGGGCGCTCGCCGCGTGCTCCGCCGAGGAGACCGAGGCCGTCGGCGCGCACCTCGCCGAGTGCGCGCCCTGTGCCGAGGAGGCGCTGCGGTTGCGGGACGCGGTCGGGCTGCTGCACACCGACCGGAGTCTGGACCTCGATCCGCTGCTGCGGGCCCGGGTGCTGGAGAGCTGCCTCGCCCGGCGCCCCGCGAAGGTCCCGGTGCCCGACTGGGCCGCCCCGTACGACGCCGAGACGGCGCGGCTCGACGCGCTGCTGCGGGACATCGGCGCCGCCGAGTGGCACGCCCCGGTGCGGCTTCAGTGGTTCGAGGACGACCGGCAGGCGGGCCGCCGGACCACCGTCGCCGGGGTGATCGGGCACCTGATGAGCGTGGACGGCCTGGTGGGCGCCGCGCTGGGGCTCGACGACCCGCTCCCGGACGCCCCGCTCACGCCGGCCGCCCGCACCGAGGCCTACTGGTCGTCCGCCCGGCGCCCGCTCACCCGCGCGGTCCGTGAGCCGTGGCGCGAGCAGAGCCACACGCTGATCCGGACCGCGTCGTTCGCGCGGAGCGGGGCGGCGGAGCTGTCCGTGCCCTACGGGGACCTCGCGCTGCCGTTGCGGGACGCGATGCTCGACCGGGCCTTCGAGTGCTGGGTGCACGCCCGGGACATCGCGAAGGCGGTGGACTACCCCTACGAGCCGCCGGCCGCCGGACATCTGCACCGGATGATCGACCTGGCGGTCCGGATGCTGCCGGGGGCGCTGGCGGTACGGCGCCGGGCGGGGCTCGCCGGGCCGGGCGGGCGGCTGGTGTCGGCCGGGTCCCCGGGGCGTTCGCTGCACCTGGAGATCGAGGGCTCGGGCGGCGGCGACTGGTACATCGCGCTGGACTCCCCCGCCGCCCTCGGGTCCGCCGAGCACGCGGTGGCGCAGATCGCGCTGGACGGCGTGGAGTTCTGCCGGCTGGTGGCGGGGCACGTGCCGCCCGTGGAGGCGGCGGCCGGGCAGCACGGGGACCGCGAGGCGATCCGCGACGTGCTGTTCGCCGCCGCCTCGCTCAGCCGGCTGTAGCCCGGCCCCGTACGGCGCTCAGTCGAAGACGACCGTGCGGCGGCCGTTCAGCAGGATGCGGCGTTCCGCGTGCCACTTCACCGCGCGGGCCAGGGCCTGGCACTCCACGTCCCGGCCGATGGCGACGAGCTGGTCGGGGGTGACGCCGTGGCCGACGCGCTCGACCTCCTGCTCGATGATCGGGCCCTCGTCGAGGTCGGCGGTGACGTAGTGGGCGGTGGCGCCGATGAGCTTCACGCCGCGCGCGTGCGCCTGGTGGTAGGGCTTGGCGCCCTTGAAGCTCGGCAGGAAGGAGTGGTGGATGTTGATGATCCGGCCGCTGAGCTGCTTGCACAGGTCGTCCGAGAGGACCTGCATGTAGCGGGCCAGGACGACCAGCTCCACGTTCTCCTCGCGGACCAGCTCCAGCAGCTCCGCCTCGGCCTGCGGCTTGTTGTCGCGGGTCACCGGGATGTGCCGGAAGGGCACGCCGTACGAGGCGACGAGCTCGGCGAAGTCCGGGTGGTTGGAGACGACGGCGGCGATCTCGACCGGCAGCGCGCCGATCCGGGACCGGAAGAGCAGGTCGTTGAGGCAGTGGCCGAACTTGCTGACCATCAGCACGATCCGCATGCGCTCCGAGGCGCGGTGGATCTGCCAGTCCATGGCGAACGAGTCACCGATCGCGGCGAAGCTGGCCCGCAGCTTGTCGACGGTGACCGGGGTGCCCGCCGAGAAGTGGACGCGCATGAAGAACAGGCCGGTGTCGTGGTCACCGAACTGCTGGCTGTCCTCGATGTTGCAGCCGGTCATGAAGAGGTAGCTCGACACGGCGTGCACGATGCCCTGTTTGTCCGGGCAGGACAGCGTGAGGACGTACTGGTCGGGAGCGGGCTGCGGCGCGGTCATCCCCGTAGCGTGCCACAACCACGCCCGGTCAGGCGGTCCTGGTCAGAATGCGGAGGACGTCCAGGGAGCGCGGCG
Source organism: Streptomyces sp. 130 (assembly GCF_007096885.1). Lineage (GTDB taxonomy): Bacteria > Actinomycetota > Actinomycetes > Streptomycetales > Streptomycetaceae > Streptomyces. Next base: position 131,649 of record NZ_VJNO01000014.1, read on the forward strand.
GCGCCTCCGGGTCCTCGCCGTCGTTGCCGGCGAGCAGCACGTGCGCCTCGCGGGCCGCCGCGACGGCCTCCGGCCAGCCGGGGTGCTCCAGGTAGACGGAGACCGGGGCGTCCGCTCCGACCTGGTGCAGGATGCGCAGCACCCGGAGCACGGCGGCGTCCACGAGGGCGGCCTCGGTGGCGTCCCGGAAGATCGTGCCGACGTACTTCTCGGCGGACCAGTTGTCGAGCCAGGTGTCCTCGACCAGGCGGTACACGGCGTCGGTGACGTCGCCGTACCCCTCGCGGCCGGCCAGCCAGCAGTCGCGGTGGAAGACGGGGTCGGAGAGCATGTGCAGCGCCGAGCGCACGTTGCTGCGCCAGCGCCACCACGGAAGGTCGTTGAGCGGCATGCCGCCCATGGTGGAGGAGCGACGGCCGCGACGGGAAGAGTTCTCGGAACCTTGCTGCACGGTTGTCGATCGTACGTTCCCCTTCCGGCGCCCGGGACCGGCCCCTGGCGTTCACGGTGACGTCACCAGCCGTTGCCCGCCGCCCACCACGGTGTTACCCGGGGCGGGGAAGGGTCTGGGTCCATGACCGGACGGCGACGCCCCTTCCCTTCCCGCTCCTTCGGACTGCTCACCGGCGCGGTGACGGCCGGGGCCATGCTGCTGTCCGGCTGCGGCGCGCTCCCTGGGGGATCGGGGGACTCCAGGGAGCCCGTCACCGTCATGACCTGGGCACCCAGCGGCGCCTCGGCGCCGGACGCCGACAACATGGCGGGGATGACCGCCATGGCGCAGGCGTACGGGCGCTGGATCAACGCGCGGGGCGGGATCGACGGGCACGAGCTGCGCGTCGTCACCTGTGACGAACAGGACGCCTCGACCGGGGCGGGGGACTGCGCCCGCAAGGCCGTCGAGGAGAAGGCGGTCGCGGTCGTCGGCTCGTACAGCCGGCACGGGCGGGCGTACATGGCCCCGCTGGAGGTCGCCGGAATCCCGTACATCGGCGGTTACGGCGCCTCCGAGGAGGAGTTCCGCAGCTATGCGTCCTACCCGGTGAACGGCGGCCAGTCCGCGTTGCTCGCCGGGACCGCCGAGCAGCTGTCACACGACTGCGACCGGGTCTCGCTGGTGCGCCCGGACACGCTGACCGGTGACAGCCAGGCCTGGCTGCTGCGCACCGGCCTCAAGGGCGCCGGGCGGCCCGCGCCGCTCGACATACCGGCCGCCGAGGGCGCCACCTCCTACGACGCGGAAGCGGAACGCGCGCTCTCCGGGGCGGGCGCGGCCGGCGGCTGCGTGACGTCCGTGCTGGGCGACCGCACGGGGACCTTCTTCGACTCGTTCCGGCGGCTCGAACCGAAGGACGCCACCGTGCGCGTGGCCTCGGTGCTCGGCAGCGTGGGCCAGCCGCTCATCGACCGCACCGGCGGCCGGGACAGCCCGTTCGAGGGGGCGTACGTCACCGGCTGGTACCCGCCCCCGGGCGATGCCAGGTGGAAGCCGATGCGGGAGGTGATCCGCGCGTACGCGTTCGGTGACAACCGGATCGACCCGGACGACACGGGCGTGCAGACCACGTGGATCGCGTACACCGCGCTGAAGTCGGTCATCGAGTCGATGCACGAGTCCGAGATCACCGCGGCGAAGCTCACCCGGGCCCTCGGCAAGGGCGCCCGCGCCGACACCGGGGGCCTGACACCCACCCTGCGCTGGCGCTACCAGGACATGATCGGCTCGCGGTCGTACCCGCGTGTCGTCAACAGCAAGGTGACGTTCCAGGTGGTGCGCGACGGGCGGCTCGTCGCCGCGCGGAAGGACTTCGTGGACGTCACGGAGACCATGGCCGAGGCCAGCGCGACCCGCTGAACCGGCACGGGCGCGCCGCGCCGGTCCGGCGGGCCCCGCTCAGAGCGCGGTCGCCTGGCGTGTCGTCAGGCCGTACTTCTGGGCGATCTTGTTCCACAGCTCGGCCGCCTCCCGCTTCGCCTTGCTGGCCTCGCCGCTCTTCACGGTCGCCTGCTGGGTGTGCGAGGTGGTCTTGGCGTGCCCGTGCTTGCAGACCTTCTTGCTCTTGGCCTGCACCGCCCAGGCGGCGTAGTGGTCGTCGGCGGACGCGGACGCCTGCCAGGCCGTGGTGAGCGCGGCGGTCAGCCGGTCGTGGTCGGGCAGCTTGTCGACGGCGAGCGCCTGGAGCCGGGTGACCAGTTCGCGGCGCTGCTTGGCGGCGCCCTTGAGGTCGGAGACGGCCGTGTCCAGGTCGCTGCAGGACTTGGTCTTCTCGACCGCCCCGATCACCGCCGCGCGGCTGTTGTTGCTGTCCGCGAGGAGCTTGTCCAACTCCTCGGCCTGCGGCTTCGCCGGGTCGGCGGGGGGCTGCTCCTGCTCCCCGGACGGCTCACCGGCGGCCGGTGAACTCGCGGAGGCCACCGGCTGCTTGGCGTCCTTGTCGTCGTCGCCGCCGCTCATCAGGGCGCCGGCGCCCAGACCGATCACCGCGCAGCCGACCACGACGGCCGCGATCAGCGGCACCGCGCCGGACTTCTTGCGCCGCCCGCCGTCGCCCCCGTCCTGCCCCGGCCCGTCCTGGGGGCCGCTGTACGGGGGCGGCTGCTGGAAGCCCTGCTGCGGCGGCGGGCCCGCCTGGTACGGCTGCCGCGGGGGGCTCTGCTGGTACGGGGGCTGCTGCTGGGCCGGGTCGAACCGGGGCATCTGCTGCGTCGCGCCCTCGGGCTCGTCGCTGCGGAAGAGGTTGTCGAACTCGGCGGGGGGCTGCCGCTCGCCGGGCGCCCCGGGCCGGATGCCGTACGGGGCGCCGCCGGGCACCGGGGGGAGGTACTGGGTCGCCTCGGCGTCCCCGCCGCCGCCCTGCGGGGCCTGCGCGGCCCGGCCCAGGAACCGCGTGGACTCCGCGGGGCTCTCCGGCGGCAGCCCGCCGGGCGCGGGACCACCGGGTATCGGCGCGATGTACTGCGTGGCGTCGGCGTCCCCGCCCGGGAACCGCGTGGACTCCGCAGGGCGTGCCGGCGGCAGTCCGCCGGGCGCGGGACCGCCCGGTATCGGCGCGATGTACTGCGTGGCGTCGGCGTCCCCGCCCGGGGCCGCCCCGGGCCCGGCCTCGGGCGGCAGCGGCTGCGCGTACGGCTGGGGCTGCGCGGGCGGCTGCTGTGCGGGCGGCAGGGGCGCGGCGCCCTGCTGCGGCCCGTACGCGGCGCCCTGGTCCCGGCCGTAGCCGCCGGGCTGCTGCCCGTAGGCCCCCTGGTGCGGGCCCTGCTGGTACGGCTGCTGCTGCCCGTACGCGCCCTGCCCACCGCCGTCCTGCGGGCCCCACTCCTGTCCCCACGGCCGGCCACCGGCCGGGGCCGCCCGGTCCGCCGCTCTCCCCGGCGTCCAGGGCTCGCCGCCGTCCGAGGGCAGCACGACACCCTCGTGCGCGGGTCGTACAGCAGGGTGCTGCTGCTCGTCGCCCTGTCCGCTCTGTGTCACCGGGACTCCTACGTGCGTGTCAACTATGTAATCGTCGACTCACGCTATCGGGTGGCAGCCGCGGCGCGCCAAGTGCCCGAGGTCCGCAGCACACCCGTGACACAGGGTGTAACACCGCGGTCCCCCGGGACGCAGTTAACGGCTCCCCCTTCCCGGCTCACGCCGCCTGGAGCTCCAGCCGCGCCCCGAACTCCCGTACCGCGGGCTCGTCCCCGTACGGCAGGAGGCGCTGCTGCAGGTCCTCCAGATACTCCGCGCCCCGGGTCGAGCGCACCGTGCCGAGCAGCTCCATCGCCCGGGTCCCCGTGTGGCACGCCTGCTCGACCTCCCGCAGCTGCACCTGGGCCGTGGCCAGCAGCGCGAGGCCGATGCCCCGGCGCCGGGCCCGGGACTCCGGGTGGCCGTCCAGCGACTCCTTCGCCCGGCGCGCGGCGGCGTCCGCCTGCCCCAGGTCCCGGTGGCAGTGGGCGAGTTCGTCCGCCAGGTAGGCGTGGTCGAAGTGGGCGATCCAGTCCGGGTCGTCCCCGCTGTCCGGCTCGGCCCGCTCCAGGGCGGCCTCGGCCCGGCCCGCGGTCTCCAGGCAGGTGCGGGCGTCGCCGAGCAGCGCGTGGCCGCGCGCCTCCGCCGCGTAGAACATCGCCTCCGCGCGCGGGGTGACCCGGCCGCGCGCCCCCTCCTGCGCGGCCCGGGCCAGCTGCGCGATCTCGCGCGGATTGCCGAGCTGGGCGGCGAGGTGGCTCATCGAGGCGGCCAGCACATAGCCGCCGTACGCGCGGTCGCCCGCCGCCTGCGCGAGCCGCAGCGCCTGGATGTAGTAGCGCTGGGCCAGGCCCGGCTGGCCGGTGTCGATGGCCATGTAGCCGGCGAGTTCGGTGAGCCGGGAGACGGCGGCGAAGAGCTGACGGCCCGTCGCTTCCCGGTACGCCCCCGAAAGCAGCCCGGAGACCACGCTGTTGAGGTAGTGCACGAGGACGGGACGCACATGGCCGCTGCCGAAGCGGTGGTCGAGGTCGACCAGCGCGGCCGTCGTCGCCCGCACCGCCTCCACGTCCGGCATCCCGACCCGCGACCCGGCGGGCCGGGCGACCTGCGGGTCCGGGCCGGTGATCAGCCAGTCCCGGCTGGGCTCCACGAGCGCGGACGAGGCGACCGCCGAGCCGGTGAGGAAGTCGCGGCGGCCGACGTCGCTGCGCCACAGCTCACAGACCTGCTCGATCGCCCCGGTCACCGTCGGCGCGAACTGCAGGCCGACGCCCGAGGCGAGGTTCTTGCCGTTGGCCATCCCGATCTCGTCGATCGTGACCGTGCGGCCGAGCTTGCGGCCCAGCGCCTCGGCGATGGTGCCCGGCGCCCGGCCGCGTGGCTGCTGGCCGCGCAGCCAGCGGGCCACGGAGGTCTTGTCGTAGCGGAGGTCGAGGCCGCGTTCGGCGCCGACCATGTTGACCCGGCGGGCCAGGCCCGCGTTGGAGCATCCGGCTTCCTGGATGAGCGCCTGGAGCCGTTCGTTCGGCTGACGTGCGATGAGTGGCCTGGCTGCCATGTGTATCCCCCTGAGGCCGCGGTGATAGGTGGCGGGATCACTGCCCGACATATGCCTGAGAAATGCGCTGATTCATCGTGTTGGTCACTTTCCGCGCGACTTACCGCATTCGTCACGGCGAGTCACTAAAATGCCGCGCCGAACCGCACCGGCCGGACGTCCCGTAACCAGCTACCCGCCCAGGGCCCATGCCTCTCCCACGCGCCCCCGCCCATGCACCCGTGCGCCCCGCATGCGGAACCGCGCACCCGGCGGCCGTAACTCTTCGTGAAGCCCGTAGTTGAGCCGGACGTGGAAGAGCCCATCGGAGTCAAGGAAGCGGCGCAGGTCCCCCGGCAGCGCGTGGAGCAGCTGCTCGACGCCGCCGTGCGGTACACGGAGGAGCGGCACTGGGACGTGTGCCCGGGCACCTGGCTGGAGCCGTCCGGCGGCGGCCGGAGCTGCTCGTGCGGCGAGGCGGCGTGCGCCGCGCCCGGTGCCCACCCCGCCGGGGACGGCTGGGCGGACGGGGCCACCGGCAGCGGCGCGGCGGCCCGCCGGATGTGGACCCGGCGGCCGGGCGCCGCGGTGCTGCTGCCCACCGGGCGCGCGTTCGACGCCGTCGACGTGCCGGAGTCGGCGGGCTTCCTGGCGCTCGCCCGGATGGAGCGGATGAGCCTGCCGCTCGGCCCGGTCACCCGCACCCCGGACCGCCGCATGCAGTTCTTCGTGCTGCCGGGCGCCGCCGCGAAGGCGGACGACCTGGCCCGCCGGGCCGGGTGGAACGCCGCGTCGAGCGGCCGGCGCGGCATCGGCGCGGGCGGTTACGGCGGCGCGCCGCCGACCCGGGGCGGCGGGGCCGGCGCGGTGCAGTGGGCCCGCTCCCCCCCGACCGCCCACCGCTGGCTGCCCGAGGTCGAGGAGCTGATCGGCCCGCTCGCGTACGCCTGCGGGCGTGCCGCGGCCGACGCGCGGCGGACACGTCTTTCGTAGGGTGGCCCCCACATACGGGGACTTCGAAAGGCGTGCACATGCCGGACCGGGCGGAACGCGAGGGCGCTGACGGGACCGACGCACCGCGGGCGACCCCGCCCGCGGTGCGCGTCGAGGGGCTGTGGAAACGATTCGGCGAGCAGACCGCCGTCGCGGGCATCGATCTGGAGCTGCCCGCGGGCAGGTTCATCGGCCTGGTGGGGCCCAACGGGGCGGGGAAGACCACCACGCTCTCCATGGTCACCGGGCTGCTCCGGCCCGACCGGGGGCGGATCGAGATCGGCGGGCGCGACGTCTGGGGCGACCCGGTCGGGGTGAAGTCCCGGATCGGGGTCCTGCCCGAGGGTCTGCGCCTCTTCGAGCGCCTGTCCGGGCGTGAACTCCTCGCCTACACCGGCCGGTTGCGCGGGCTGCCCGGCCAGGAGGTGGACAGCCGGGCCACCCAGCTGCTCGACGTGCTGGACCTGGCGGGCTCCCAGCACAAGCTGGTCATCGACTACTCGACCGGGATGCGCAAGAAGATCGGGCTCGCCGCCGCCCTGCTGCACAACCCCGAAGTGCTGTTCCTGGACGAGCCGTTCGAGGGCGTCGACCCGGTCTCGGCGCAGACCATCCGCAAGGTCCTGGAGCGCTACACGCGATCCGGGGCGACCGTCGTCTTCTCCAGCCATGTGATGGAGCTGGTCGAGTCGCTGTGCGACTGGGTGGCCGTCATGGCGGCCGGCACCATCCGGGCCCAGGGCCCCCTGGCCGAGGTGCGCGGTGAGGCGCCCTCGCTGCAGAACGCGTTCCTGGAACTGGTCGGCGCGGGCGACCGCGACACCGGCGCCGCCCTGGACTGGCTGGGCGGCGACCGATGAGCGTGCTGGACGCCCCCGCCGGTCCCGGGGCCGCGACCGGTGCTTCGGCGCTGGTCCCCGTGTTCGCCCGGCTCAAGCTGGCCCTGCTCCGCAACGGGCTGCGCCAGTCCAGCGGGCGCAAGGCGGTCTACCTGATCTCGGTCGTGGGCGCCCTGCTGGCCGCGGCCGGGCTGCTGCTGGGGCTCGTGCTGCTGCGCGGCCACGACCACGCGGCCTCGCTGGTGGTGCTGCTCACCGGGGTGCTGGCCCTCGGCTGGGCGGTGATGCCGCTGTTCTTCTCGGCCGGGGACGAGACCCTGGACCCGACCCGCCTCGTGATGCTGCCGCTGCGGCCCCGGCCGCTGATCACCGCACTGCTGGTCTCCTCGCTGATCGGGCTGGGCCCGCTGTTCACACTGTGTCTGGCGGCCGGCTCGGTCGCCGCGCTGGCCGAGGGCGCGGGCGCGGTGGTCTTCGCGGTGCTCGCCGTCCCGCTGACCCTGCTGGTCTGCGTGGCCCTGGCCCGTGCGGTCGCCGCCGCCAACACCCGGCTGCTGACCTCCCGCAAGGGCCGGGACCTGGCGGTCCTCAGCGGCCTGCTGATCGCGGTGGGCATCCAGGTCGTCAACTTCGGCGCCCAGCGCCTCGGCCGGGCCGGCGGGCTCGCCTCGCTCGACCCGGCGGCGGACGTGGTGCGCTGGCTGCCGCCCGCCTCGGCCATCGGGTCCGTGGACTCCGCCGGCGCGGGGGCGTACGGGCGGGCCGTCGCCCAGCTGCTGATCGCGGCGGTGGCGCTGGTCGCGCTGCTGTGGCTGTGGCAGCGCAGCCTGACGAAGCTGATGACCGCGCCGGACGGTTCCACGGCCGCCGCCGGGCCGGACCGCGAGAAGTCCGGCCGGACCGGGGCGGGCCTGTGGGCCCTGCTCCCCGAGGGCCGCACCGGCACGGTGATGCAGCGGACCCTGCGGTACGTGGCACGGGACCCGAAGACCAAGGCCGCCTGGGTGACCGCGCTGGCGATCGGGCTGATCGTCCCGCTGATCAACGCCCTCCAGGGGCAGGGCACGGTGTACTTCGCCTGCTTCGCGTCCGGGATGCTCGGCATGCAGATGTACAACCAGTTCGGGCAGGACACCTCCGCCTTCTGGATGGTCGCCCAGACGATCTCCTCGTCCCGGGACGCGTACCTCGAACTGCGCGCCCGGGCGCTGGCGCTCTTGCTGATCACCCTTCCGTACACGGTGCTCGTGGCGGTGGTGACGGCGGCGCTGCTCGGCGACTGGAAGCTGCTGCCCGGGGTGACCGGGCTGTCGTTCGCGTTGCTGGGCGCGATGCTGGCGACGGGCGCGGTGGCCTCGGTGAGCTTCCCGTACTCGGTGCCGCAGGAGGGGGCGTTCAAGAACGTGGCGCCGGGACAGGCCGGTCTCGCCTGGATCTCCATCCTCGGCGGCATGGTCTCGGCGGCCGTGCTGAGCGCCCCGGTGATCGCGCTGACGATCACCCTGCACGTCACCGGCCGGACGGACTGGCTGTGGCTGCTGCTGCCGGCCGGCGCGGGGTACGGGGCACTGATCGGCTGGGGCGGACTGCGGCTCGCGGCCCCGCGCATGGCCATGCGGCTGCCGGAGATCCTGACGGCGGTCAGCAAGGGCTGAAGGCCCGCGGGAACGCGGGCTTACGGGGACACCGGCTTACGGGGACACCGGCTCGCGGTCCTCCCGCGCGTCCTTCGACAGCTGCTCCAGGAAGGGTTCGACCGCGGCGCGCCAGCCCTCCGGCTGGTCGAAGTGCACGAGGTGGCCGGCGTCGGCCACCTCGGCGTACTGACCGCGCGGCAGGACCCGGACCATCTCCTGTGCCTCCGCCCGGCCGAGCTCGCCGTCCAGGCCGCGCAGCACCAGCGTCGGGCACCTGACCTGGGCCAGCTCCTCCCAGTGCGCGTCGAAGACCCAGGTGGCGCGGGATTCCAGCATGTGGCGCCGGGAGAACACGGGCCACCAGCCGCCGTCCCGCTCGGCCATCACCTCGGCGTAGAAGGCGCCCCGGGACGGGCTGGGGCGCTCCACCCACGGGTCCTCCTCGCCGAACCACCGCCGCACGGCCTCGGGCGAGGCGAAGGGCAGCGGCCAGCCGGCGAACCAGTCCTCCCACTCGCGCTGTGAGGCCGCGCCGAGCGCGGAGGCGCGCATGTCGCAGACGACGAGCGCGCGGACCAGGTCGGGGCGCTTGGCGGCGAGCTGCCAGGCGGTGAGCGCTCCCATGGAGTGGCCGACGAGCGTGACGGGGGCGAGCCCCAGCTGTTCGATCACCGCCTCGGCGTCCGCCACGTAGGCGTCGCGGGTGTAGGAGCCGTCGGCCGGTTTCCCGCTGTCGCCGTGGCCGCGCTGGTCGAGGCCGACCGGCCGGTGCCGCTCGGCGAGCCAGCCGGCGGCGGACGCCCAGTGCGAGGCCCTGCCCATCAGGCCGTGCAGCAGTAAGACGGCGGGGGCCGGGGCGCCGTCCGCGCCCGCCCCGGGCGGGTCGGCGAACTCCCAGGCCGCGAGGCGTACGCCGTCCGATCCGGTCACTTCGATGCGCCGCGCCATAGCTTCTGGCACCCCCTTCTCTCCCTGGGAACACCTGCTGGGTCACCGGGTGGTCACGTAGGCCAGACTATCGAACCTCTATTCGAAAACGGGGATCTGCCAGCCAACACCGCTCGTTCGAGTGACTGCTTCCCAGGATTGACGACGGCAGCTGCGGGGAGATCTTCTGCGGGAGGCGCGCCACTCGGGGATGAGGGCTCGCGGGACCGACCTCGAGAGCTCGGGGCTCCAGGTCGGGCACAGGGAGGGACAGGCCCCGGTGCCTTGCGGCGCCGGGGCCATCCGCTTGTCTCGTACGACGGGCGCATCGCGGCTCCCCTCCCCGGCGGCACCGGCGGCGGCCCACACGCTCAGCCACCCCTCCGCCACAGCCTGGCACGGTCCGCGCCGGAGCGCTGCGGTTCGGGACGAAAAAAGAAGGACCGGCCACCGGCGGCTGCCGGTGCCCGGTCCCCCGGAAGGTCTCGGACGGTCTGCCCGGAAGTCTCGGGCGGTCCGCCCGGAACGGTCTCGGACGGTCCGCCCGGAAGGTCTCGGGCGGTCCGCCCGGAAGGTCTCGGGCGGTCCGCCCGGAACGGTCTCGGACGGTCTGCCCGGAAAACGAGCCCTACCGCTTGGCGACGAAGACGTGCGAGGCGATCTCCGAGTCCAGCTCCGCCGCCTCACCGCTGCTGCCGACCAGCACCCCGCCGGGCGACTGCGTCACGCTGACCACGGAGCCGGGCTGCACGCCCGCCCGCCGCAGCGTGTACATCAGCTGGGCGTCCGTCTGGATCGGCTCCCCGATCCGGCGGACCACCACCGTCTTGCCGTCGCCGCCCGGGTCGAGATCGGACAGGCTGACCATGCCCTCGTCGAGGAACGGGTCCGCCTCGGCCTTCTCGCCCAGCTCCTCCAGGCCCGGGATGGGATTCCCGTACGGCGACTCCGTCGGGTGGCGGAGCAGCTCCAGCACCCGGCGCTCGACCGCCTCGCTCATCACGTGCTCCCACCGGCACGCCTCGGCGTGGACCTGCTCCCACTCCAGGCCGATCACGTCGACCAGCAGGCACTCGGCCAGCCGGTGCTTGCGCATGACGCGGGTCGCCAGCCGGCGGCCCTCCTCCGTCAGCTCCAGGTGCCGGTCGCCCGCGACCTGGACCAGGCCGTCGCGCTCCATCCGCGCCACGGTCTGGCTGACGGTCGGACCGCTCTGGTCCAGCCGTTCCGCGATCCGGGCGCGCATGGGGACCACGCCTTCCTCTTCGAGTTCGAGGATGGTGCGGAGATACATCTCCGTGGTGTCGATCAGTCCGGACATTCGTGCCCCTCGATGCAATCGTGCGCTGGCCCTGCACCAATTCTGACGCATCGCGCGCGGAACCGTGCCCCGCCGTCGCCACCGGGGCCGTGCGGTATTGACAGGTCACTGGTCCAGACCGCAACGTGATCGGCGTTACGGACGCCCCATGGGCGTCCCACCCCGCCGGAAAGGTCCTCCTCGATGAGCGAAAGCAAGCTGGCCGGTCAGTTCTTCGATGCGGCGATCGGCCTGCTGGGGCGGGTGCGGGACGAGGAGGCCGGCAACATCGCCGCCGCCGGTGCCGCGATCGCCGACACCGTCGAGGCGGGCGGCCGGCTCTTCGCCTTCGGCGCCGGGCACTCCTCGCTCGCCGCGCAGGACGTCGTCTACCGGGCGGGCGGGTTCGCCCTGATGAACCTCATGGCCGTGCCCGGGGCCCTCGGCGTGGACGTCATGCCCGCGACCCTCGGCTCGGCCCTGGAACGCGTGGACGGCCTCGCGGGCGCGGTGCTCGACTCCAGCCCCGCGAAGTCCGGCGACGTGCTCGTGATCATCTCGCTCTCCGGGCGCAACGCGCTGCCCGTCGAGATGGCGCTCAACGCCCGCGCGCTGGGCCTGAAGGTCATCGGCGTCACCTCGGTCGCCTACGCGGCGGAGACCCGGTCCCGGCACAGCTCGGGCGGCTTCCTGCGGGACCACTGCGACATCGTCCTCGACAGCAAGATCGCGGTCGGCGACGCGGAGATCGAGGTGGACGGCGTCGAGGCGCCGTTCGCGCCGGCCTCCACGGTGGTCACCAGCGCGATCATGCAGAGCATGATGGCCGCGGCGGCGGAGCGGCTGCTGGAGCGGGGCATCGAGCCGCCGCTGCTGCGGTCGGGGAACGTGGACGGCGGGCACGAGTGGAACGGGCGCGTGATGAGGCAGTACGCGGACCGGATCTTCTACCGGCACTGAGCGGACCGGATCTTCTACCGGCACTGAGGCGTACGGGCCCCCGGGCGCCCCGGCCCGAAAGGCGCCGCCCCCGGCGGCACCGGTTCCGTCCTCAATCGCCGGACGGGCCGGGAAGGCCGCCGGACGGGCCGGAGCGGCCCCCCGCCAGGTGCAGGTCCACCGAGGCCGCCACCCGGGCCGCCACCGTCTCCGCGTACACCGCGTCCGGGCGTTCGAACGCGCTGCGGTGCGCGGAGCGGAGGAACGTCACCACGCCCAGGGTGCGACCGCGGCTGCGCAGCACCGTGCACAGCACGTGGACCGCGTCCGGCGGCCACTGGCGCCGGCGGGCCCACTCGCCGTCCGTCCGCCCGGCCCCCGCCGACGCGCGCACCGGGCCCGTGCGGTCCACCGCCTGGAGGGCCGGGTGGCCCGGGGCGTACCGCACGGGGATGCCGCCCCCGGCCACCGGGAGGCAGGGGCCCGGCGCGTCGGCCGGGGTGGCCGCCGCCCGGACCAGCCGCTCCCCCGCCACCAGGTCGACCAGCGCGTGGTCGGCGAACCCGGCCAGCGCGAAGTCGAGCGACGCCATCGCGGCCTCCATCGGGTCCTCGCACTCCGCGGCGGACCGCGAGGCGCGGTGCAGCTGGTTGGAGCGGAAGCGCAGCCGGTCCGCCTCCTGGGCGGCGAGCCGGGCCTCCGTGACGTCCTGGAAGACCCAGCCGGCGCCCAGCGGCACGGGCTCCTCGGTGAGCGGGGAGGCCAGCCGCAGGAAGCCGCTGCGCCAGCAGCGACGGCGGGTGCCCGCACCCTCGCGCAGGGTCACCCACAGCTCGGCGGGTGCGTCCGGCGCCCCCTCGGCGAGGACGTGCTGAAGCGCGCCCTCCAGTTCCTCGACCCCCTGGGCGATCAGCTCGCCGAGCGGCCGGCCGAGCGGCGTCGTACGGCCGGCGCCCAACGCCCGGGCCGCGTGGGCGTTGACGACGGTGGGGCGCAGGTCCACGTCGACCAGGACGACGCCCCAGGAGGCGTCCTCGAACAGCGCCTCGCTCAGCGCGATGGCCCGCTCCAGGTCGATCTGGGCGTGCACCTCGCTGAACGCGCAGTACACCCCGGCCGGCTTCCCGTCCGCGCCCCGGACCCCGGCGGACTGGGTGCGCACCAGGACCCGGCCGCCGTCCTTGCGCAGCAGCGCGAACTCGTGGACCCGGCGGCCCGGCGCGCCCATGACGGCCATCAGCCGCCGCTGCACATCGTCCGCGTCGGCCCGGCGGACCGCCCAGCCGGCCAGCCCCGGCCGGCCCACGGCCTCCTCGGCGGACCAGCCGAGGACCCGCTCGGCCTCGCGGTTCCAGTGGGTGACGGTGCCGTCCGCGTCGAAGGCGCAGAGCGCCGCGTCCATGCCGTCGAGGAGGGCCGCCAGCAGCTCCGCACCGGCCGTCCCCCTGCTCGTGGAAGCACTCATCCCGGTCCCCTTGCGAGAGGTGTCCGCCATAGCCGCACGTCAGACCATTGAACTCGAACGTGACCCACGGCACAGCGACTTTGCCGGAAATCGGTCCGCCGTTAATTCACTTGCCCGGCCCGGGGGGCGGTTCCTAAGGTGGCCGTACACGCGAAAGGAGGTGATCCGAAAAGTGCAGTCTTATCGGATTCGTGAGGTGGCTGCGGGCTGACTGCCCGTCGTCGCACGTCGTGCACCTCGGCGGGCAGTCCGCCGAAACCCAAGCAGTCACCGACCCGCAGGCTCGCCGGTAGATCCGGCCGGCTCCCTCCGCGAGGAGGGGACCAGAGCCTGCGGGTTCTGCTTTTCCCGGCCCCCGTAAGCCTCGTACGGCTCCACGTAAGGCTTTACGTGCGGCTCCACGTACGGCTTTACGGGCACAGCCGCTCGACGCGCCACTTGCCGTCCTCGCCGCCCTCGCGGACGTAACGCAGCCGGTCGTGGAGCCGGTTCTCGTGGCCCTGCCAGAACTCGATCGTCTCGGGGACGACGCGGAAGCCGCCCCAGTGCGGGGGCGCCGGGACCTTCTCGCCCTCCGGGTAGCGGGCCGACAACTCCTCGTAACGGGCGGTCAGCTCCTCGCGGCTGCCGATCACCGCGGACTGGTCGCTCGCCCAGGCGCCGAGCTGGGAGCCGTGCGGGCGGGTGCGGAAGTAGGCGACGGTCTCCTCGCGGGCGACGCGGGCCGCGCTGCCGGTGACGATGACCTGGCGGGCCAGCGGGTGCCAGGGGAAGAGCAGCGAGACGTACGGGTTGGCCGTCAGCTCGCGGCCCTTGCGGGAGCCGTAGTTGGTGAAGAAGACGAAGCCGCGCGCGTCGTACATCTTCAGCAGCACCGTGCGGGAGGAGGGGCGGCCCTCGGGGGTCGCCGTGGAGACCACCATGGCGTTCGGCTCGTGGAGCGTGCCGCCGGCGGCGACCTGTCGGAACCAGCGCGCGAACTGGTCCATCGGGTCGGGCGCGAGAGAGTCCTCGGTGAAGGTCTCGGATCGGTATTGCTCGCGCATCGCGGCCGGATCGGTGGTGGAATCGAAGGAGGAGTCTGGGGTGGGCACGGTGCCATCCTGCCGCAGCGGCCGGACGGGCCAAAGGCCCGCCCGGCGCAACCGTCGATCCGAGGGAGCCGCCTGATGTCCGACTTCGTACCCGGACTCGAAGGAGTCGTCGCGTTCGAGACGGAAATCGCCGAACCCGACAAGGAAGGCGGTTCGCTCCGGTACCGGGGCGTCGACATCGAGGATCTCGTCGGCCACGTCTCCTTCGGCCATGTGTGGGGGCTGCTGGTGGACGGGGCGTTCGAGCCCGGTCTGCCGCCCGCCGAGCCGTTCCCGCTCCCCGTGCACTCCGGCGACGTCCGCGTCGACGTGCAGGCCGCGCTGGCGATGCTCGCCCCGGTCTGGGGGCTGAGGCCGCTCCTGGACATCGACGCGGAGACCGCCCGCGAGAACCTGGCGCGGGCCGCCGTGATGGCGCTGTCGTACGTGGCGCAGTCGGCGCGCGGACAGGGCGTGCCGATGGTCCCGCAGCGGGAGATCGACAAGGCCGAGTCCGTCGTGGAGCGGTTCATGATCCGCTGGCGGGGCGAGCCGGACCCGCGCCATGTGAAGGCCGTCGACGCGTACTGGACGTCCGCCGCCGAACACGGCATGAACGCCTCGACGTTCACCGCCCGGGTCATCGCCTCGACCGGGGCGGACGTGGCGGCTGCGCTGTCCGGCGCGGTGGGCGCCATGTCGGGCCCGCTGCACGGCGGCGCCCCGTCCCGGGTGCTCGGCATGATCGAGGAGATCGAGCGGACCGGGGACGCCACGGCGTACGTGAAGAAGGCGCTGGACAAGGGCGAGCGGCTGATGGGCTTCGGCCACCGCGTCTACCGCGCGGAGGACCCGCGCGCCCGGGTGCTGCGGCGCACCGCCGAGGAGCTGGGCGCGCCGCGCTACGAGGTGGCGCGGGCGCTGGAGAAGGCGGCCCTGGAGGAGCTGCACGCGCGGCGCCCGGACCGGGTGCTCGCGACGAACGTGGAGTTCTGGGCGGCGATCATGCTGGACTTCGCCGAGGTGCCGGCGCCCATGTTCACGTCGATGTTCACCTGTGCCCGCACGGCGGGCTGGTCGGCCCACATCCTGGAGCAGAAGCGCACGGGCCGCCTGGTGCGCCCGTCGGCGCGTTACGTGGGCCCGGCCGCGCGGAGCCCGCGCGAGGTCGCGGGCTACGCGGAGCTGCCCAGGCCGTAGCCGCAGGGGCTCAGCCCCGGTCGAGCGCCCAGGTCTGGAGGGCGTAGGGCCGCCCCTTCTCCTCGCCCTCGATGAGGGGTACGCCGAGCAGCCGGAAGCCGTTCGCGGCGGCGACGGCGACGCTGGCCGCGTTCTCCGCCTCCAGTTCCAGGATGACCCGGTCGACGCCCAGCTCCTCGAAGGCGTACTTGGCCATCACCCGCACCGCCCGCCCGGCGAGCCCCTGCCCGCGGTGGGCGGGGCCGACCGCGTAACCCAGCTCGGTGCCCTCGGGGGCGCGCCGCAGCATGACCTCGCCGAGCGGTGCGCCGCCGTCCAGGGTGATGGCGAGCAGCATCGACGTGCCGTCCGCCCGCAGCTGCCGGGCCTTCGCCAGCCGCGCGCGGGCGGCCTCCGCGTCGAACGGCGAGACGATCGGCGTCCAGTACGCGATGTCCGGGTGGTCGAAGAGGTCCGGCATGGCGGCGAGGTCGTCCTCGGTCCAGTCGCGCAGGACGAGCCCCTCACCGGTGAGTTCGACGTGTGCGGGGAAGGGAGGCGTGGCGCTGCTGGTCATGGTGGGGACCCTATCCGGGCGGTCCGCCGGCACCAAGGCGTTTGTGCTCCCGGCCCGTTCAGCCCAGGGCCTCGTCCAGCAGGGCCGCCCACTGGGCGACGACCTTGCGGCGGCGGGCGGTGTCGTCGGTGAGGACGTTGGCGAGGCCGAGCCCCCGGGCCATGTCGAGCAGCCCCTGCACGGTCTCCCGCACGCCGGGCCTCGCCTCGTCGGCGCGCAGGAGGTGGACGGCGATGCGGTGGGTCTCGCGGCCCACCCGGGCCTCCAGCTCCGTCACGCGGGGCCGCAGTTGCTCCTCGTTGGACGCGGCGACCCAGAGCTGGAGGGCGGCGCGGAAGAGGGGGCCCGTGTAGAGGTCGACCAGGGCGGCGACGACGGCGGCGCGGTCCTGGGCGGGGACGGCGCGCAGGGCGGCGGAGCGTTCCTCGGCGACGTATTCGACGGCGGCGGTGAACAGGTCCTCGCGGGTGGGGAAGTGGTGCTGGGCCGCGCCCCGCGAGACCCCGGCCCGTTCCGCGACGACGGCGACGGTGGACCCGGCCCAGCCGTGCTCGGCGAGGCAGGCCACGGCGGCCTCCAGAAGGCGCCGGCGGGTGGCGCGGCTGCGGTCCTGTTTGGGGCCCGGGCCGGCCGAGCCCGGTGTCACAACGCCCATGCGGGGTCCCGTCGTTCGAGGAAGGCCGTCATCCCCTCCCGGGCCTCGTCGGAGGCGAAGAGCCGGGCCGAGCGGGCGATGAGGTCTTCGGCGTGCTGGTCGAAACTCCGCAGCACAGTAGCGGTGACCAGCGCCTTGGACTCGGCCAGCCCCTGCGGGGAGGCCCGCCGCAGGTCGTCGAGTACGCCGTCGAGCGTCCCGTCCACGTCCTCGGCGGCCAGCGTGACGAGCCCGATGCGTTCGGCCTCCTCCACGTCGAACTTCTCGCCGGTCAGGAAGTACCGGGCGGCGGCGCGCGGGTCGATGCGCGGGAGCAGCGGCATCGAGATCACGGCGGGCGCGAGCCCGAGGCGCGATTCGGTGAGCGCGAAGGTCGCCCCGAACCCGGCGACGGAGATGTCGCACGCCGCGAGCAGCCCGAGCCCGCCGGCCCGGACGTGCCCGGTGACCCGGGCGACCACGGGCTTGGGCAGCGCGACGATCCGCCGCATCAGGGCCACGAAGTCGTGCGGATCGGCCGGGGCGCGCAGATCGGCGCCCGCGCAGAAGGTGGTCCCGGTGTGGGTGAGCACGACCGCCCGCACGGAGTCGTCGGCCGCGCACGCGTCCAGCGCCTGCGCCAGCGCGGCGACGAGCCCGGCGCCGAGGGCGTTGCGGTTGGCGGGCGAGTCCAGCGTGAGGGTGGTGACGCCGCGCGTGTGGGCGGGCGGTGCGAGGGGGCTCATCCGCAGGCTCTCCTTCGGTGCTTCTTCGCTTCTCTGCTTCTTCGCTTCTCTGCCGGCCGTCGCGTCGAGGGTGGCAGGAGGGCCGGTAACAATCAAGCGCGCTTGCATGATTTTACGAGGGATGCCGGGCAGGGCCCGTACGAACGGTGCCGGGCGGGGCACGTACGAACGGTGCCGGGCAGGGCACGTACGAACGGTGCCGGGCAGGGCACGTACGAGCGGTGCCGCGCGGGGCACGTACGAGCGCTCGCGCTCACGCGCCCGTCATTACGCGTCCGCCGCCGGCAGCCTCTCCGGTGCCGGTGCCGCGTCCGCCGTGGGGGTCAGCTCCTGGGTCCCCACGACGGACAGCAGTTCCAGCTGCTCGGCCGCCCGGGTCCCGGGCGGGGCGGTGAACCACAGCAGCCGTTGCCGCCCGTCCTCGCTGAGGAGGTTGTGGCAGTCGAGTTCGATGACGCCGAGCGTGGGGTGGACGATCCTCTTGTGATCCACGCGGCGCACCGCGACGTCGTGGGTGTCCCAGAGGTCCGCGAACTCCTGGCTGCGGCGGCGCAGCGCGGCGACCATCTTCGCGACCTCCGCGTCCCGGCCACGCCGGGCCGCCACCGCCTGGAGGTCGGCCACGAACACCCGGGAGTGGTGGGGGTGGTCCTCCCTCGGGTACATCTCACGGGCCCGCGGGTCGGTGAACCAGCGGTAGACGAAGCTCGCCGCCGGACCGCGGCTGGCCGGCGACCTGCCGAGCAGGGCCAGCGCCAGGCTGTTCTCCAGCAGCGTCTCGTGCAGGTCGGTGATGACGCGCGCGGGGGTGTTGGAGAGCCGGTCCAGGAGCCCGATGAGCGCGGGCTGCACATGTGCCGACGCTCCGTCCGCGGGCGGCGGGACCGGCCGTTCGGCCAGGTGGAAGAGGTGGTCGCGCTCGTCGCCGTTCAGGCGCAGGGCCCGGGCGAGGGCGGCCAGGGTCTGCGCCGAGGGCTGCACGTTGTTCTTCGCGCTCCCGCGTTCCAGCTCGGTGTAGTAGTCGGCCGACAGCCCCGCGAGCTGCGCGACCTCCTCGCGACGCAGCCCGGGGACGCGTCGGCGCGGACCGTGGGGGAGGCCGACCTCGGCGGGGCGGATGCGGTCACGACGGGTCCTGAGGAAGGCACCGAGCTCGGAAAGGTTCACCCCTCCATGCTCGCTCGTACGGCGGAGCGGAGCCAGGGGGTGGCGTCCCCCGGGTAGCCGCAGCCCTGGCTGGGACCGGGGAACCGGCCGATCGTTGAAGACACCGCCGGACGACGGCCCGGCCCCGCCTTCCAGAGGAGACAGTCATGCCCCTCCCCACTTCCCCCGACGGGACCGCTGCCCCGGAGCAGCGGCCCTCCCCCTCACCCCGGGTCGCGATCGTCACCGGGGGCTCGCGCGGCATCGGCCGCGGGACCGTCGCCCGGCTGGCCGCCGACGGGTACGCCGTCGTCGTCGGTTACGCCGGCGGCCGGGACGCGGCCGAGGCCGCGGCGAAGGAGGCCGTCACCGCCGGCGGCCGGGCGATCGCGGTGAGCGCGGACGTCGCCGACGAACACGCGGTCGCCGCCCTGTTCGACGCGGCGGAAGCCGAGTTCGGCGGTGTCGACGTCGTCGTGCACGCGGCGGGGCGGATGCACCTGGCGCCGATCGCCGACATGGACCTGGCCGTCCTGGACGACCTCCACCGCACCAACGTCCGCGGCACGTTCGTCGTCGTCCAGCAGGCCGCCCGCCGGGTGCGCCCCGGCGGCGCGATCGTGACGTTCTCCACGTCGGTGCTGGGGCTGGCCTTCCCCGGCTACGGCGCCTACGCCGCCGGCAAGGGCGCGGTCGAGGCGCTGACGCTGATCCTGGCCCGGGAGCTGCGGGGCCGGGACGTGACCGCCAACACCGTCGCGCCCGGGCCCACGGCCACCGATCTCTTCCTGGACGGCAAGGACGAGGAGACCATCGCCCGCCTGGCCGCCCAGCCCCCGCTGGAACGCCTCGCCACCCCGGCCGACATCGCCGAGGTGGTCGCGTTCCTGGCCTCCCCCGCCGGCCACTGGGTCAACGGGCAGGTGGTCCGCGCCAACGGCGGCATCGTCTGACCCGCCCCCGCCCGCCCGTCCGCCTCACCCCACGAGAAGGAAGAAGGAACGACCAGCCATGCCCTTCGCGAACTTCAAGGTCCCCGAGAAGACCCTCACGCCGAAGCAGAAGGAGGAGATCGTCACCCGCACCACCGAGCTGTTCGTCGAGATCTACGGCGAGCGCGCCCGCGCCAACACCATGGTCCTGGTCGAGGAGGTCACCGACGGCGGCTGGGGCGTCTCCGGCAACGTGCTGACCCTGGCCATGCTCGGCGAGGCGGCCCCGGCCGACGGCTGACCGCCCCGGCGGACACCCGGGCCGCCGCGTCACCGGACGATCGGCGCGGCGCCCGTGGCGGCCACGGACAGGTCCCACAGCCGCGCCGCCGCCTCCGGATCGACGGCGTACGCGCGCACGCCGCCGCCCTCGGGCGCTTCGGGGGCGTGGAGACCGGCGACCTCGCAGTCCTCCAGGTAGAGGCCGCCCCGGCCGGCCAGGAGCGGTGAGGTGGCCGCCCACAGGCCGGTGGCGGCGCCCTGGGACGGCGTCTTGAAGCCGTGGCCGATCACCTTGCCGTCCTCGTCCACCCACCCCCTGTCGATCTGCTCCTGGAGCGTCATGTCCCGCTGCAGCCCGGTGATGATCGCCCCGGGATGGAGCGCGAAGGCCCGCACGCCGTCGCGCCGGCCGAGGGCGTCGAGATGTACGGCGAAGAGCACGTTGGCCGTCTTGGCCTGGCCGTACGCCTGCCACTTGTCGTATCCGGTGCGGAAGTGCGGGTCGTGCCAGCGGATGTCGGTGATGCCGTGGCCGGCGGAGCTGTAGACCACGACGCGCGCCCCGTCCCGGGCGGCGGCGAGGAGCGGATACAGCTCGCAGACGAGCGCGAAGTGCCCGAAGTGGTTGACCGCGAACGTGCTCTCCCACCCGGGCCCGACGTGCCGCTCCGGGGTGGCCATCACCCCGGCGGTGGCGAAGAGCAGGTCGAGCGCGGTCAGCGTCTCGCGGATGTACGAGGCCGCCGCCCGTACGGTGCCGAGGTCGCCCAGGTCCATGGCGACGACCTCGACGTCACCGCCCACCCCGTCGAGCGCGGTGCGGGCGGCTTCGGGCCGCCGTGCGGGCACGATCACCCGCGCCCCGGCGGCGGCGAGCGCGCGGGTCGTTTCGAGCCCGAGCCCGGAGTAGCCCCCGGTCACGACGGCGTTCCGGCCGGAGAGGTCGAGCCCGGCGGTGACGTCCTGGGCGGTGCTGGCGGCGGAGAAGGGCGAGCCGAGCGGCTGCTGTTCGGTGTGGGTCATACCGGTGACGCTACGATCTAGACCTCGCTCTAGATCAAGTCCTACGCTCCACCCCATGGCGACCACCACCGACACCCTGAGCATCGGCGAGGTGTCCGACCGCACCGGCCTGAGCGTCCACGCCCTCCGCTTCTACGAACGCGAGGAGCTGCTCGTCGGCCCGGTGCACCGCACCTCCGGCGGCCGGCGCCGCTACAGCGCGCTGGACGTCGACTGGTTGCTGATCTGCGTGAAGCTGCGCGCATCCGGGATGCCCCTGGCCGAGCTGAAGCGGTTCGCCGGCCTCGTACGCCAGGGGCCGGGCAACGAGGCCGAACGCCTCCACCTCCTCGACACCCACCGCCGTCGCGTCGACGCCCAGATCGCGGCCCTGGAGGAGTGCCGCTCGGTCATCAGCTGGAAGGTCGGCGTCTACGCGGACCACCTGGCCCGCGGCGAGGCGAACGGCCTCTGGGACCCGACGGCCTGAGCGCGCCCGAGGGCCGGAGGCGACGGATCGCCGGGCCGCCGGCCGCCCGCCGTCGGCCCGGGACTCCGCCGTCGGCGGCCCGGGCCCGACCGCGAGGCGTCACCCGCCGTCCGTGCCGGTCAACCACCCGCGTTCCACGCCGTGTTCCGTCAACGGCCGGTCCGCGCGCCTCCCGGCTACCGCTCGTCCAGCCGCAACGGCGGATTCGGGTCGTTCTCGTCGCTCATGAAGTCCTTCATGCCCTGCCACAGCGACCGGGCCCGGTGCACCGTGGCGCCCCGGGCGTCGGCCAGGACCTCGTCACGCTCGCCGAAGCCGACCGGGAGCGGCGGGAGGCCGAGCGCGGTCAGGGTGCGGATCAGGAGCCCGGACGGCTCGCCCGGGTCGCGCAGCAGCCGGGCGATCTCGCGGGCGTCGCCCCGGCCCGCCGCCGCGACGAGCAGCTCCGCGTGCTGGTGCGCGGTCTCCTGGGAGGGCACCGCACCGGCCCCCGCCCACCGGTGCCGGGCGGCCGTCCGCCCCTTGGCGACGACGGACAGCACCCGCGCGTCGCTCCCCTCGCACCGGGCGACCAGCGTGGTCATCCCGGCGGAGTCGAACGCGGTCTCCGCCACCGCCGCCAGCCCGTCGAGCCGCAGCACCGTCGCCCGGCGCCCGCGCTTGCCCGGCGTCTCCTCCGAGGGGGCCGACTCCATCAGCGTCCACCGCCCGGCCGGGGCGAGCCGCACGGTCGCCCCGCACAGCAGCAGCTCCTGCGAGACGCGCTGCGGCGGGCCGGGCACGTACGCGATCTCGTGGGCCGCCTCCGCCCGCGCGGAGGCCGGCAGGGGCACCGCGGGGGCGGGGACGGTGCCGTTGCGGGGGACGGAGGCGGCGAGTCCGGCGCGGGCGCCGTCCCGGATGTCCCGGAACACCTCCAGGGGCTCGCCCATGTGACGCCACGGGTACTCGGTGGCGTACCGCCCGATGGAGCGGTACACGTCCAGCGATTCGGCCCAGCGTTCGCGCCCGTTCAGCGCCCACACCAGGTGGTTGCGGATGAGCCGGGCCGCGTGGTCCTCGGGCGGGCGCGAGACGGAGTACGCCTGCGCGGTGGCGATGATCGAGTCGGCCTGTCCGGCACCAGGAGCCTTCTTCGCCTCCCTCGGGGTGACCTCGGTCAGGGCCACGATCTCCAGGGCGCGCAGCGGCGAACCCTCCGGCGCCCCGGCGGCGACGCGGGCCGCGTAGGCGAACATCTCCTCGTGGCTGCCGTGCCACTTGGCGGTGAGGTACTGCACGGCGTTCAGGTGGGTGGGCAGGTGGTGGGGCGCACGGCTGACCGCCTGGTTCAGGCAGCGGTCGAAGACCTCGCGCGGCGCCTGGGCACCGATGCAGTGGGCCAGGGCGGCGGACCACGGCACCGGGTCGCCCGGGCTCGCCGCGACGGCCGCCTCGATGACCGGCAGCGCGTCGTTCAGCAGCGCGTGGAAGGCGCGGAACCGCTCCTCGCCCACGTCCTTGGCCCACGCGGCCGTACGGACCCCCCACGCCTCCTGGATGCGCCGGAAGGCCTCCACGGCGAGCGCGTCGGGGCTGTCGGGCGACGCGTCCGACCAGGCGTTCAGCCAGGCCGCGTCGTCCACGGCGATCTCCGCCAGGGCGGTGACCACCTCGTGCCGGAGCGTCCAGTCACCCTCCGCGCGGGCGGCGGCGAGGAGCGCGGCGGCCGGCGCGTACGCACCCCGGCGGGCGGCGCCCAGCGCCTCGACGGCACGCGCGTCCGGCGCGTCCACCTCGACCGCGTGATCCGGCACGAGCCCGACCCCGGTCGCCTCCAGATTCCGCACCATGCGTGAGACCTTGCCGAACACGTACGCCCCCTCCGTAGAACCCGTATGCGCGCGCCATGATCCCCTCCGCACCGCAGCCCCGGCACCCCGGCCCCCGAATGCCGCGGACCCACCCGCGTCCGGCTGCGGCCTCGGCGACGTGTCGGCCCACGCGCGGAGCTGTCGCCCGAGGCTCCGGAGTGCGGGGAGACCCGCAGCTCAGCCGCCGTGGAGGCCCCACTCGTCGAGGCCTCCGTAGACGAGCGCTTCGAGGCACCGCGGGGCGTCGAGGCCCACGGCCTCACCCCGGTACACGGCGATGAGGGAGTCCTCGCCCCGCCACCAGGAGTCCGTCACGCCCTGCACTTCGGGCACCGGCTCGAACGCCCCGAGATCCAGTGCTTCGACGGCCCGGCCCGTGACCCTGGTGACGGTGGTCGCCCAGCGGCGGGCATGGCCGGCGAGCGCCAGGGATTCCACCCACCCCTCGATGCCGGCGTGCAGGGGCGTCCAGCGGTCGGCGTCGATCCCGAACGCACCCTCGGGGCCGATCATGAAGCCGTAAGCCATGGACACCCGGCAGTCCCCGGCCCCGAACGACCAGCCTGCGGGCGTCTCCTCGGGACGGCCGGCGCCCAAGACCCGCGGACCGCCCTCGTAGAACGGGGCCGGCGGCAGGGCGAGGCCGCCCCAGCGGTCCTGGAAGGCTGTGGCCCGCTCTATCTCCGCGGCGGGGACACCGCGTTGGAGCCACGCGTCACGGTGCCGCCGTATGTCCCGTCGGTGCACGCGCACACCCTGCGTCTCGATGAACCAGCGGGCCCTGGAGCTGAGGCCGTCAGGCGCGACCGGGACGGAGGATACGGGCTGGTCAGCCACGGCCGCCCTCCCCGTCACCGGCGTGGAGCACGGTCGACGCGATCTCCCGTACGCGCTCCAGGCTGATCCCCGTGCGCTGCTCGACGGCGAGAGGGGGGCCGGTGGGCTCCAGCTCGACGAAGGGGCGCTCACCGACCGGACGGGTGACGACGGCTCCGTCGATCGGCCCGGTGTGACGCGGTGCTTTTGCGAGGCGGTCCAGGTCGTCCGCGTACCAGCCTTCCGCGCGGGGCGAGCACATCCGGTCGGGCAGTGCGGTCATGGCTCAACCGTAGCCATTCGCCGCACCCGGCCACGAGACGACGCCGGCCGGACCGGTCCCACAGCCGCCTCCATCCCCGAGCGGCACGGGCACTCCGTCGTCGTCCGCGTGTCCGCGCTACGACCGCGCCCCCGGCGCCCCCGTCTCGGCAGAGACCTGGCCACTGTTCCTCGTCGCGGGACCGGGCCACTCCGTCGTGATGGCCGATGGCGACTCCGTCCGGCGAAAGGCGCCTACGTCGGCCTCTCCCGGCTCGTGCGCGACGGCGCGACGCGCTCGTCGTTCCAGTCCGGAACCGTCGTGGTGCCCGAGACCCAGTCGCGGCGCAGGATCGCGTACCCCACGGCATCGTGGACCGATCCGTCGGCGGCCGGCCACGCGTCGCGGTAGTGCGCCTCCTTCACGTAACCGCACTTCCGGAACGTACGGCGCATCACCGCGTTGTCCTGCCGCGTGTTGCCCTCGATCCGCCGGACCTGGGGGAACTCGGTGAACACGTACCGCGTGAGCCAGGCAACGGCCTGGCCGCCGAGGCCACGACCCCGGTGCTCGGAGCGGATGCGCAGGTCGAAGAGCGGCGCGTTGTCGCACAGGTCCATCAGGCGGACGAAGCCGACGCGTTCACCGGACCGCGTGATCCAGAATGCCCTGTTGTCCTCGCCCCCGAAGCGGCCCTCGTCGATCCAACGGCGCACCTCGGCAGGGGCGACCACGTCGCGGCCGTGAAATGGCCAGGTGTCGCCGGAGAGGAGCCCGACGAGTTCCTCCGCGTCGGCCTGCTCGAAGCGTTCGTAGGTGATGTCCGTCTCCACAAGCGCACCCTACTGACGCCGCCCGGAGCCGGAAACAGCCAGGGCGCTGTGGGAAACCTGCCGTACGTGTCTGCCCCGGTCGATCCGTGTCCCCCGGGTGCGCCTGCGCGAAACGGGTGACACCATCCGGCCCGTACGCCTCCCCGAGACCCGCGCCGGGTGCCACTCCACCACCCCCTGCCCCACTCCGGCATGCTCGAACAGCCCGACGTCCTGGCCGGCTTGCCCACCGCGCACCCGCAGGTCGTCGCCGTCCACACGGGCCGGCCGGATCACTCCGTCACGGGCAGGCACTCCGCCAGCAGGTCGAGGACATCGCGCCAGGCGCGCCGCGCATGCCGTGGGTGGTGTCCGACGCCGGGGAGCACGGCGTGGTCGACGGGTGGGTGGTGGAAGGCGTGCAGGGCGCCGCCGTAGACCGTGAAACGCCAGTCCACGCCCGCGGACCGCATCTCGGCCGTGAACGCGTCCCGTTGCGCGGGCGCCATGATCGGGTCCTCCGACCCGACCCCGGCCCACACCGGGCAGCGGATGCGCGCGGCCTCGCCGGGTCGGCCGGTGCCCAGGCCGTTGACGGTCCCGATCGCACGCAGGTCCACGCCGTCGCGCCCGAGTTCCAGCGCGATCATGCCGCCGGTGCCGTAGCCGATGGCGGCGATCCGGTCGGGGTCGGCCCTCGGCTCGGCGCGCAGCACGTCGAGCGCCGCGTGACCGATGCCCCGCATCCGGCCGGGGTCGTCGAGCAGCGGCAGGCAACGGGCCAGCATCGCCGCCGGCTCGCCCAGGTACCGCCCGCCGTGGAGGTCGAAGGCCAGCGTTACGTAGCCGAGTTCGGCAAGGGCCTCGGCCCGGCGCCGCTCGACGTCGCTGAGCCCCATGCCCTCCGGCCCGAGCAGCACGGCGGGCCGGCGGCCGGCCCCGGCCGGGAGCGCGAGGTGCCCGACCATCGTCAGACCGTCGGCCGGGTACTCGACCGTGCGCGTGGTAACCGTCGTCATGGGACGGACCGTAGTGGGCGTCGGGCACGGCCGGGCCGGGGTTCACCGCCGGCGGAACGACGCGGGCGTCCCGCCGGCGGCGCCGGAAGCCGCCTCAGCCGCGGCGGGGCGGCGCGAGCTTCGCCAGGTCGAGGTCGATCTCGAAGGGCACCGGCCTGGTGAGTGAGCCCCTGAAGATGCCGACGGGTACGTAGGTCGCGGTCGGCCCGTCCAACTCGTAGACGTGCACGACGGGTGCCCCGTCCTCGTCCTCGATGCACCAGTAGTGCGGGATGCCGGCCTCCGCGTACTTCCGCAGCTTCACCGTGCGGTCCCGGTGCGCGGACTCCGGGGAGACGACCTCGACGGCGAGTCGCACCTCGTCCGGTGCGAACCAGGTGCGGTCACCGTCGAAGTCGGCCGTCGTCACCAGCAGATCCGGCTCGGGCCGATTGCGCTGGTCGAGTTCGACGGTCATCTCCCGTCCGACCCGTACATCGGCCGGTGCCTGCTCCATGAGAGCCACAGTGAGCATCGTGACGAGATGGCCGTGCCACCACCGCTGCGGGGACCTCCTGAAGACGACGGCTCCGTCGATCAACTCGATGTGACGCGGCGCTCCCGGGAGGCGGTCCAGATCCTCCGCGTCCCAGCCTTCCGCGCGGGGCGGCCGCATCCAGTCGGGCAGTGCGGTCATGGCTCAACCGTATCGACTCGGCCGGGTCCGGGCCACGAGGCCGCGCACGCCGGACCGGGCAGCCGGGCGATGTGATGCCCCCGCCCGCTCAGCGGCTCCCGGCCCGCCCCCGCAGCTCCCGCCGCAGGATCTTCCCCGACGCCGCCCGGGGCACCGTCCCGATGAACTCGACCGCCCGGACCTTCTTGTACGGCGCCACCCGCTTGGCCACCCAGGACATCAGGGCCTCCCCCGTCAGGCCGGCCGCCCCCGGCCCCCGCACCACGTACGCCTTCGGGATCTCGTTGCCGTCGGGGTCCCGGACGCCGATCACCGCCGCGTCCGCCACCCCCTCGTGGCCGAGCAGCAGCGCCTCCAGCTCCGCGGGGGCGACCTGGTAGCCCTTGTACTTGATGAGCTCCTTCACGCGGTCGACCACGAAGAGCCAGCCCGCCTCGTCGACCCGGCCGACGTCGCCGGTGTGCACCCAGCCGTCCGGGTCGATCATCGCGGCGGTGGCGTCGGGGCGGCCCAGGTAGCCCTTCATGACCTGGGGGCCCCGGATCAGGATCTCGCCGGGCTCCCCGGGTGGGGCGTCGAGCGCGGGGTCGTCCAGGGACACGATCCGCATCTCCGTGCTCGGGAGCAGGGTGCCGACCGCCCCCGGCGGCGGGTTCTCGGCGGCGAGCGGGACGACGTGGGTGCCCGGGGACAGTTCCGTCATGCCGTACGCCTGGCGGACCGGCGGCAGTCCCAGGCGGCGGGAGCACGCGGCGGCCAGGTCCGCGTCGAGCGGGGCGGCGGCGCTGACGATGTACTCCAGCGAGGACAGGTCGTAGCGGTCGACCACCGGGTGCTTCGCGAGGGCCAGCACGATCGGCGGGGCCACGTACAGGCCGTTGATGCGGTGCGTCTCGATCGCCGCCAGGAATTGGGCCAGGTCGAAGCGGGGGAGGACGACGACCGTGGCGCCCAGGCGCAGGGGGGCGTTCATCAAAGCGGTGAGCCCATATATATGAAAGAAGGGCAGTACCGCCAATATTCGGTGCCCCTCCCCCAACGGCACGAACGGGCTCAGCTGTTCCAGGTTCGTCGCCATCGACCGGTGCGTCAGCATGACGCCCTTCGGGGCGCCCGTCGTGCCCGAGGAGTACGGGAGGGCCGCGACGTCCTCCGCCGGGTCCACGGCCACCACCGGTTCCGGGGCGGTCGTGGTGAGCATGTCCAGAAGCGAGGTGTGGCCCTCCGCGTGGTCGCAGACGAACACCTCCTCGATGCCGCCCACGAGTTCGGCGGCCCGGCGCGCGACCGCGAGCAGCGGGGACACCGTGACGATCCAGCGCGCCGAGCAGTCGCGGAGCTGCTTCGCGAACTCCTCCGCCGTCGCCAGCGGGTGCACCGTCGTGACCGTGGCGCCCGCCCGGGTCGCCGCGTGGAAGACGGCGGGGTAGGCGATGGTGTTCGGGCTGTGCAGGGCGAGCACATCGCCCTTGACCAGGCCGGCGGCGGCCAGCCCGGCGGCGATCCTGCGGTGGAAGGCGTCGAGCTGCGCGTAGGTGAGGCGACTGCTCTCGTTCGTGCCGTCGATCAGGGCGACGGTCTCCCCGAAGCGCTCGGCGGCGTGCCCGAGCACCGCGTCGTGGATGGCGGCGTCGAGCGGCTGGACGTCGGGGTAATCGCTGCGGAACACGTGCGCCATGTCGGGTCGGTCCCTTCGGTGCGGGGAAGTGGCCTCTCGCGTGCGTACGGGCAACTATGGGGTGTTCAGTACGACTTGGGGAGCCCCAGCGTCTGATGCGATATGTAGTTGAGGATCATTTCCCGGCTGACCGGGGCAATCCGCGCCACCCGTGCCCCCGTGATGAGCGAGGCCAGCCCGTACTCGCGCGTCAGGCCGTTCCCGCCCAGCGTGTGCACCGCCTGGTCCACCGCCTTCACGCACGCCTCGCCCGCCGCGTACTTCGCCATGTTCGCCGCCTCGCCCGCGCCGAAGTCGTCGCCCGCGTCGTACAGCCGGGCGGCCTTCTGCATCATCAGGCGGGCCAGTTCGAGTTCGATGTGGGCCTGGGCCAGCGGGT
This sequence comes from Streptomyces sp. 130, assembly GCF_007096885.1. Classification (GTDB taxonomy): domain Bacteria; phylum Actinomycetota; class Actinomycetes; order Streptomycetales; family Streptomycetaceae; genus Streptomyces. The sequence continues at coordinate 160,296 of NZ_VJNO01000014.1, forward strand.
GGGCGATGGCCTGGTGGGCGCCGATGGGCACCTTCCACACCTGGCGGGTCTTCGCGTAGTCGACGGCCCGGCCGAGCGCGTAGCGGCCCATCCCGATGCCGAAGGCCGCGGTCATGATGCGTTCGGGGTTCAGCCCCGCGAAGAGCTGGAGCAGCCCCGCGTCCTCATCCCCGACCAGCGCGTCCGCCGGCAGCCGCACGTCGTCCAGGACCAGTTCGAACTGCTTCTCCGGGGCCTGGACCTCCATGTCGATCCGCGACCGCTGGAAGCCGGGCGTCTCGCGCGGGACGATGAACAGGCACGCCTTGAGCTTGCCGGTCCGCGCGTCCTCCGTGCGGCCGACGATCAGCGTGGCGTCCGCGATGTCGACGCCCGAGACGAACACCTTGCGGCCGGTGAGCAGCCAGTCCCCGCCGTCCCGGCGTGCCGTGGTCGTGATGCGGTGCGAATTGGAACCGGCGTCCGGCTCGGTGATGCCGAACGCCATGGTGAGGGAGCCGTCGGCGAGGCCCGGGAGCCACTGCCGCTTCTGCTCCTCTGTACCGAAGCGGGCTATCACCGTGCCGCAGATCGCGGGCGACACGATCATCATCAGGAGCGGGGCGCCGGCGGCGCCCAACTCCTCCAGCACGATGGACAGTTCCGCCATGCCGGCGCCTCCGCCGCCGTACTCCTCGGGGAGGTTCACGCCGAGGAAGCCCGCCTTCGCGGCCTCCGCCCACAGCTCGCGCGGGTGGCCGCCCTCGCCGGCGAGGGACTGCGTGTAGGCGCGGCCGTAGCGCTTCCCGAGGGCGGCGACGGCGGCGCGCAGGGCCTGGTGCTCTTCGGTTTCGAGGACGGTGCTCGTACTCATGCGGGCTGCTCCTCAGCGGGGTCGGTGACTACGGCGAGCAGGGCGCCGACCTCCACCTGGAGGCCGGGCGCGGCGTGCAGGGCGGTGAGCGTGCCGGAGGCGGGGGCGAGGACGCGGTGCTCCATCTTCATCGCCTCCAGCCAGATCAGCGGCTGCCCGGCCACCACGGCGGCCCCCTCCGCGAGGCCGTCCGCGAGGCGGACCACCGTGCCGGGCATGGGTGCGAGCAGGGAGCCGGGTTCGGCGCGGCCGGCGGGGTCGGTGAAGCGGGGCAGGGCGGTGAAGGTGTACGCGCCGGAGGCCGTGTCCACGTACGCCTTCGTGTCGTGGAGGGTTACGCGGAAGGTCCTCGTCACCCCGTCGGTCTCCAGCGTGACGCGGTCGGGGGCGGCGGCCACGACGCGGACGCCGTCGTCGGCGACGGACAGCCCGTCGCGGGCCGAGCGGTACGCGATCTCGTGCTCGCCGCCGTCCGGTTCGCTGCGGTACCCCCGGGTCTGGGGCCGGGAGGGGAGGTTCCGCCAGGCCCCGAAGCGCGCGACGCCGCCCGCCCCGGCGCCCCGCGCCGCCTCGGCCACGGCGGCGGCGGTCGCCGCGAGCCGGGCGGAGGCCGCATCGACAACCCCCGTCAGCTCCGCCAGGTGCCGGTCGTAGAACCCCGTGTCCAGCCGCCCGCCCACGAAGTCCGGGTGGCGCAACGACCGCACGAGCAGGTCCCGGTTGGTCACCGGCCCGTGTATCCGCGCCCGCTCCAGCGCGCGGGCCAGCAGCCGCACCGCCTCGGCCCGGCTCGGCGCCCGGGCGATCACCTTGGCGATCATCGGGTCGTAGTGCACGCCGATCGTGTCGCCGCCCGCGTACCCCGTGTCCAGCCGCACCCCCGGCTCCTCCGGCACATCCAGCGAGAGCAGTGCTCCGGTTTGCGGCTGCCAGTCCCGCGCCGGGTCCTCCGCGTACAGCCGGGCCTCCACGGCGTGTCCGGCCGGTGCCGGGGGCGCGGCGGCGGGCAGCGGCTCGCCCTCCGCGATCCGGAGCTGGAGCGCGACGAGGTCGAGCCCGAACACCTCCTCGGTCACCGGATGCTCCACCTGGAGGCGCGTGTTCATCTCCAGGAAGTACGGCCGCCCGCCGGGAGCGACCAGGAACTCCACGGTCCCGGCCCCCCGGTAACCCACGGCCCGGGCGGCGGCCACCGCCGCCTCGTGCAGCCGCCCCCGCAGCCCGTCCGGCAGGCCCGGCGCCGGCGCCTCCTCGATGACCTTCTGGTGCCGCCGCTGGAGCGAGCAGTCCCGGGTCCCCAGCGCCCACACCCCGCCGTGCTCGTCGGCCATCACCTGGACCTCGACATGCCGGCCGCGCTCCACATACGGCTCGGCGAACACCTCGCCGTCCCCGAACGCGGACCGCGCCTCGGCCCGGGCGGCGGCCAACTCACCAGGCAGGTCGCCGAGTTCCCGTACGATCCGCATCCCGCGGCCCCCGCCGCCGGCCGCCGCCTTCAGCAGCAGCGGCAGGTCCTCGGCGGTCGCGGCGGCCGGGTCCACCGGCGCGAGGAGCGGCACCCCGGCGGCGGCCATCAGCTCCTTGGCGCGGGTCTTCGACGCCATCAGCTCGATCGCCTTCACCGGCGGCCCGATCCACCGCAGCCCGGCGTCCAGCACGGCGGCGGCGAAGTCGGCGTTCTCGGAGAGGAACCCGTATCCGGGGTGCACGGCGTCCGCCCCGGCCGCGAGCGCGGCGGCCACGACGAGGTCGCCGCGCAGATACGTATCGGCGGGGGCCGCGCCCGGCAGCCGTACGGCGGTGTCGGCCTCCCGGACGTGCAGCGCGCCGGCGTCCGCGTCCGAGTACACGGCGACGGTGGCGATGCCGAGGGCCCGGCAGGTACGGAAGATCCGGCAGGCGATCTCGCCCCGGTTGGCGACGAGCAGTGAGTGAACGGTGACTGTCAAGGGAGAACTCTTTCCGCTAGAACACCGCGACCATCGATTGAGGAACCCGGCGGCGAGCGACCACCTCCGCGAGAGCGGCGGCGGCACAGCCGCGGAAGGGGAGCCCCCTCACATCCGGAAGACGCCGAAGCCGCCCCGGGCGCCCTCGACCGGTGCGGTGTGGATGGCGGACAGGCACAGGCCGAGGACGGTCCGGGTGTCGCGCGGGTCGATGACCCCGTCGTCGTACAGCCGCCCGGACAGGAACATCGGCAGCGACTCGGACTCGATCTGCTGCTCGACCATCGCGCGCAGGGCGGCGTCCGCCTCGTCGTCGTACGGGCGGCCCTTCGCTGCGGCCGAGGCGCGGGCGACGATGGAGAGCACCCCGGCCAGCTGCTGCGGGCCCATGACGGCGGACTTGCTGCCCGGCCAGGCGAAGAGGAAGCGCGGGTCGTAGGCCCTGCCGCACATCCCGTAGTGCCCGGCGCCGTAGGAGGCACCCATCAGGACCGACAGGTGCGGGACCTTGGAGTTCGAGACGGCGTTGATCATCATCGCGCCGTGCTTGATGATGCCGCCCTGCTCGTACTCCTTGCCGACCATGTAACCGGTGGTGTTGTGCAGGAACAGCAGCGGGATGTCGCGCTGGTTGGCGAGCTGGATGAACTGCGCGGCCTTCTGCGACTCCTCGCTGAACAGCACGCCCTGCGCGTTGGCGAGGATGCCGACCGGGTAGCCGTGCAGGGCGGCCCATCCGGTGACCAGGCTCGTCCCGTACAGCGGCTTGAACGCGTCGAAGTCCGAGCCGTCGACCAGCCGGGCGATCACCTCGCGCGGGTCGAACGGCACCTTCAGGTCCCCGGGCACGATGCCGATCAGCTCGTCCGCGTCGTACTTCGGCGGCTCGGCCGGGCCCGGGTCGGCGTGCGCCTTGCGCCAGTTGAGGCGGGCGACGACGCGGCGGGCCTGGCGCAGCGCGTCGTGCTCGTCCACCGCGAAGTGGTCGGCGAGCCCGGACGTGCGGGCGTGCATCGCGGCGCCGCCGAGCGATTCGTCGTCGCTCTCCTCACCGGTCGCCATCTTGACCAGGGGCGGTCCGCCGAGGAAGACCTTCGACCGTTCCTGGATCATGACCGTGTGGTCCGACATGCCGGGGACGTACGCGCCTCCGGCGGTCGAGTTGCCGAAGACCACGGCCACGGTCGGGATGCCGGCCGCGGAGAGCCGGGTCAGATCGCGGAAGAGGGCGCCGCCCGGGATGAAGATCTCCTTCTGGGACGGCAGGTCCGCGCCCCCGGACTCGACCAGGCTGATGACCGGGAGCCGGTTCGCGAAGGCGATCTCGTTGGCCCGCAGCGCCTTCTTCAGCGTCCACGGGTTCGACGCCCCGCCGCGTACGGTCGGGTCGTTGGCGGTGATCAGGCACTCCACGCCCGCCACCACCCCGATCCCGGTGACGAGCGACGCGCCGACCGCGTACTCGCTGCCCCAGGCGGCCAGCGGCGACAGCTCCAGGAACGGCGTGTCCGGGTCGAGAAGCAGCTCGACGCGCTCGCGGGCGAGCAGCTTGCCGCGCCTCCGGTGCCGCTCGACGTACTTCTCGCCGCCGCCCTCCAGCGCCTTGGCGTGCGCGGCCTCCAGCTCGGCCAGCTTGTCGAGCATGGCGGCCCGGTTGGCCGCGTAGTCGGGGCTCGCGGTGTCGAGGCCGGTGGGCAGGACGGTCATGCGGGCACCTCCAGAAGGGTCACGGGTATCTCCAGATGGCGGGCGCGCAGCCACTCCCCCAGCGCCTTGGCCTGCGGGTCGAACCGGTGCTGCGCGGCGACGCCTTCCCCCAGCAGCCCGTGCACGGTGAAGTTCAACGCCCGCAGGTTGGGCAGGACATGGCGTACGACGGTGAGCCGGGCGGTCTCCGGGAGGAGCGCGCGGAAGCGGTCGACGGTCAGCTCGTGCGCCAGCCACCGCCACGCGTCCTCGTCCCGGACCCACACCCCGACGTTGGCGTCCCCGCCCTTGTCCCCGCTCCGGGCCCCGGCGACCCGGCCGAGGGGGGCACGGCGGGTGGGGCCGGGCTCCGACGGCGGGGGCAGCGGGGGCTGTTCGACGTCTCGGAGCTCCAGCGTCCGCGCGGGGTGGGCCAACTCGAGGCGCGTCCCGTCGGGCAGTACGGCGACGTGCTCCACGTCCCCCGCCGGTACGTACCGCGCCTCGAACACCCCGTAGGGCGCGCCCTTCCCGGGCGGGGCGGTGACATGGAAGCCGGGGTAGCTGCCGAGGGCCAGCTCGATCGCCGCACCGGACAACGCGCGGCCCACGGGCTCCTGTTCGCGGTCCCGGACCACCAGCCGGAGCAGGGCGCTCGCGGTCTCCTCGGTGTCGGCGTCGGCCCGGTCCGTACGCGCCAGCTCCCAGCGGACCTCCTCGGGCTCCCGTCCGGCGCGCGCGAAGGCGTCCGCGAACTGGTCCCGCACCAGCCGCGCCTTGGCCTCGATGTCGAGACCGGTGAGCACGAAGACGACCTCGCCCCGCCAGCCGCCGAACCGGGTCAGCCCGGCCTTGAGCGTGGGCGGCGGGGCCTCGCCGCGTACGCCGGAGACCGCGACCCGGTCGGGACCGTCCTGCCTCAGCCGTACGGTGTCGAGCCGGGCGGTGACGTCCGGTCCCGCGTACCGGGCGCCGCCGGTCTCGTACAGCAGCTGGGCCGTGACCGTGCCGAGGTCCACGACGCCCCCGGTGCCGTCGTGCTTGGTGATCACCGAGCTGCCGTCCGCGTGGATCTCCGCGACCGGGAAGCCGGGGCGGCGGACGTCGTGGTCGCGGAAGAAGGCGTAGTTGCCGCCCGTGGCCTGCGTGCCGCACTCCAGGAGGTGCCCGGCGACGACGGCCCCGGCGAGCGCGTCGTGGTCCTCGGGCCCCCAGCCGAAGTGGGCGGCGGCTGGGCCGGTGACGAGGGCGGCGTCCGTCACCCGGCCGGTGACGACGACCTCGGCACCGGCCCGCAGGCACGCCGCGATGCCCGCTCCCCCAAGGTACGCGTTGGCGGTCAGAAAGCCGTCCGGTACGGGGATGCCGTCGCCCTCCACGTGCGCGACCCGCACCGGCACGCCCACCTTTTCGGCCAGCTCCCGGACGGCGTCGGCGAGCCCGGCCGGGTTGAGGCCGCCCGCGTTGGTGACGATCCGCACCCCGCGCTCGTGGGCGAGCCCGAGCCCGTCCTCCAGCTGCCGCAGGAACGTGGTGGCGTAGCCGCGCGCCGGGTCCTTGAGGCGGCTGCGGCCGAGGATGAGCATGGTCAGCTCGGCGAGGTAGTCCCCGGTGAGGACGTCGAGCGGGCCGCCGGTGAGCATCTCGCGCAGGGCGTCGAAGCGGTCGCCGTAGAAGCCGGAGGCGTTGCCGATGCGCAGGGGCGCGGGCGCGGGCCGGGGCTCCGTCATCGCTCCCCCTTCGGCGCCCGGCCCGCCCCCGCGGGCCCCGCGAACGCCTGCGCGATGGACAGCCAGTCGTCCGCGTCCGCCCCCTGCGCGCACACCGCCAGGTCGTCGCGGTGGGCGCGCTGCGTGACGAGCAGGCAGAAGTCGTGCAGCGACCCGGTGACCCGCTGGCCGGCGCCCTCGGGGCCGTACGTGATCAACTCGCCGCCGGGCGCGACCAGTTCCACCCGGAACTCCTCGGCGGGCGGCTGTTTGCCCCGTACGAGGAAGGCGTAGTCGCGGGCCCGGACCCCGATGCGGGCCACGTGCCGCAGCCGGGCGGTCGGGGCGCGGGTGACCCCGAGGGCGTCGGCGATGTCCTGGCCGTGCGCCCAGGTCTCCATGAGCCGCGCGGTGGCCATGGACGCGACGCTCATCGGCGGTCCGTACCAGGGCAACCTCACCCCGGCGGGCGCCGCGCGCAGGGCCTCCCCCAGCCGCTCGCGGCCCTCGCGCCAGCGGACGAGCAGCGCGTCGGGCGGGTAGGCGGCGACGATCTCCTCGGCGGCCCGGTCCACGAAGCCCTCGGGGTCCGCCACGGCCTTCGCCACCTCGTCCCCGAAGCGGCCGGGGTCGGTGACGGAGATCAGCGCGACGTCGTCGGTCCAGCTCAGGTGGGCGATCTGATGGGCCAGGGTCCACCCCTCGGCCGGGGTCTCCCCCGCCCACTGTCTCGCGGTCGCCCCGGCGACGAGCAGATCGAGCTCCAGGCTCTCGCTGCGCAGATCGTCCAGCACGGCTGAGGCATCGGACACGGTGCGCTCCCCTCGGGGCGTGACGGCGTGCCCGGGAGCCTGCCAGGGGAGCGTAAAACAATCAAGCATGCTTGCATGATTTTTTACTCCGCCGGTGCCGGTCAGCGCGCCCGACGCTCGGCCTCGGCGTGCCACCATCGGGGCGGGGAGACGCCGGTCACCCGCGACAGCGGCTGGTCAGGATGCAGCCCGAGCGGCCGCAGCGCGTCGGCGGGCACGCGGACGTCGAACCAGCCGTGCCAGTGCCCGTCCGCGCCGACCCCGCAGGCCAGGTTCACCTGGATCTCGTCCGGCGCGAAGGGCATCCAGTCGATGCCCCGGTCTCGCAGTCAACCGCGCACGGCCGCCATCGGTGTGAGGCGGCCCGGCAGGTTCTCGTAGGCGGCGACGGTGATCCACTCGTCGGGCGGGGTGCGCATGCGTCCATGATGCGGGGCGCCGGGGCGGGCGTCGAGGCACCGGCGGCGCCGCGACGCCCGAGGCCCTCCGGCGGCTCAGCGGGCCGGCTGCCGGGGCGCCTCCGCTTCCGTGGAGGCCGCGCGCTCCTCCACCGCATGCTCCTCCGCCGCGCGCCGGAGCCGCCTTCCGCAGGACCACCGCCGCCGCCACCCACGCCACCACGACCAGCCCCGCCCCCGTGAGGAAGGCCAGCCGGTAGCCGGACGTCAGGGCCTCCGCCGTGCTCGCGCCCTCGCCGAGCAGGGTGTCCGTGTGCGAGGCGGCGAGGGTGCTGAGGACCGCCAGGCCGAAGGCGCTGCCGATCTGCTGCATGGTGTTGAACATGCCGGACGCGATGCCCGAGTCCTCCGGCGTCGCCCCGGACATCGCGAGCGTGGCGAGCGACGGCATGGCGAGGCCGAAGCCGATGCCCAGCGGCAGCAGCGCCGGGAGGACGTCCGCCGCGTAACTCCCGTCCGCCGGTACGCGCCCCAGCACCGCGAGCCCCGCCGCGATGAGGGCGAGCCCCGGCAGCAGGACCCGGCGTGGGCCGAAGCGGGCGATCAGCGCGGGCGCGAGGCCGAGCGACAGGGCGCCGATGGCGACGGAGACCGGGAAGAGGGCGAGACCGGTGTGGATCTCGTCGAAGCCGAGCACCTTCTGCACGTACAGCACGCACAGGAACTGGAAGCTGAACATCCCGGCGATCATGAGGGCCTGGATGCCCATCGCCCCGGCGACGGCACGGGACCGGAACACGCGCAGCGGAAGCAGCGGGTGTGCCGCCCGCGCCTGGCGTACGACTAAGAGGTCCTAACAGAAGTCGGCTGATGGTGTGACTGTCAGCTCAGATGCTCGTTGCTCTGTTCGTGGGGAAGAGGAAC
>NZ_VJNO01000108.1 GCF_007096885.1 Streptomyces sp. 130
GCACCATCCGCGGCACCCGCGAACGACTTGCACCGCCCGTCCTTCGCCAACCCCCGCTGCCGGCTGAACTCCACGAACATGTCCGGGGTGGACATCACGGCCACGCCGCCCGCCAGCGCCATCGAGCACTCGCCCGACCGCAGCGCCTGGACCGCCAAGTGCAGGCTCACGAGCGACGAGGAGCACGCCGTGTCCACCGTCAAGGAAGGCCCTTCGAGGCCCAGCGTGTAGGAGATACGGCCTGACACCAGGCTGCCTCCTGTGGTCGCGGCGGCCTCCGTTCCCTGGCCGTAGTCGTGATACATCAGACCGGCGAAGACACCCGTCCTGGTCCCCTTCAGGGACCGGGGATCGATGCCGGCCCGCTCGAAGACCTCCCACGACGCCTCCAGCAGGAGGCGCTGCTGCGGGTCCATGATCAGGGCCTCGTTCGGACTGATACCGAAGAACGCTGGATCGAAGTCACCGGCGTCGTAGAGGAAGCCGCCCTCGTTCGCGTAGGTCTTGCCCGGCACGCCCGGCTCGGGGTCGTACACGCCGTCGATGTCCCAGCCGCGGTCGAGCGGAAATCCGGAAACCGCGTCACGGCCTTCGGCGACGAGATCCCACAGGTCGTCGGGGGAAGTCACTCCGCCCGGGTAGCGGCACGCCATGCCCACGATGACGATCGGCTCGTCGTCCAGGGCCTGCACGGCGAGGCTGCTGCCACTCTGTTCCGCCTCCCGCGTCCCGCTTCCGTCCAGCTCGCCGTCGATGTACCCCGCTACGGCCCGTGAGGTGGGGTAGTCGAAAACGAGCGTCGCGGGAAGCCTGAGCCCGGTCGTCAGGTTCAGTTCGTTCCGGAGTTCGACTGCGCTCAGCGAATCGAAGCCGAGGTCCTGGAAGGGCCGATCCGCCTCGATGGCCTGGGCCGACGCGTGGCCCAGCACCTTGGCCACTCGGCCGCGGACCATCTCCAGGAGCTTATGGGCGCGCTCGTCGTCGTCGAGTCCCGCCAGGCTGCGTAGCAGCTCCTGCCCGTCTCCGGCTCCAGCCACCGCGCGGGCGGCGGGTCGTCTGGTGGTGGTGGGTGCGAGGTCGCGGAGGAGTGCGGGGATGGTGTCGGTACGGGCCCGCAGCGCGGTGACGTCGATC
>NZ_VJNO01000134.1 GCF_007096885.1 Streptomyces sp. 130
GAAGTGCCTGCGACGCCGGTGATGGCGTTGTTCGGCGGGCGGGGCGGGGCCCTGGACGGCTTCTACCAGTCGATGGGTGTGGCGGTGCGTGCGGGTGCCGGGCTGGGGGACGTGGAGGCTGCGGTCCGGGCGGTCCTGAAGCATCACGATGTGTTGCGGATGCGGGCAGAGCTGTCCACGGACGGCATATGGCGGCTGACGGTCCCCGCCGATACCTCAACTGCCGCTGTAGTGAGGCGTGTCGATGCCGAGGGAATGTCGCAGGACGCGCTCAGTGACCTTGTTGTGGTGGAGCGTGGTGCGGCGCAGGGGCGGTTGTCTCCTGCGGCGGGTGTGATGGTGCAGGGGGTGTGGTTCGACCG
>NZ_VJNO01000015.1 GCF_007096885.1 Streptomyces sp. 130
AGACCCGGCATCTCGTGCTCGGCAAGCGTGATCTCCTTCCGCCCGAAAGCGGCGAGGGAGAGATCGGCGACCTTGAAGTCCTGTTGGTTGGCGACCGTCGTCATAACGGGCTGCTCCTCGTTGTGGAGTTGTGGGTGGGTAGGGCGGCTCTGCGGCGGCGGGCACACGAATGCCCGGGCGCTCGCAGCGCAGTCCGTCGGAGGCCCTCTCTCCCTCGGCCGGTCCGGCGTACGGACCGATCGACCGCCATCAGCAGCGACGTCTGACACTGCCGTCGAATCTACACCGAACGGCGCAGCCGCTCCCAGTCCACCGGAGCGGGTCCGGGGTGGGAGCGGCTGTGTCGGGTGCGCGATGGCGGGTCCGGTGCGGTCAGTGGCCGGATTCCGCCGGGCCGGTGTCCTCCGTGCCCGCCGGGGTGTCGGCCGCCTCGGAGCCCGGGCCGGCGGCTCCTGGTGCGGGGGTGGCGTGGGTGCCGCCGGGGGCCTTGGCCGGGTTGGTGCCGGCCGCTGCCGCCGCCGCGTTGTAGATGTCCGGCTCCAGATAGATCACCCGGGCGATGGGAACCGCGGCGCGGATGCGGGACTCGGCGGCGTTGATGGCGTTGGCGACCTCGTCGGCGGTGTCGTCGTGCTGGACCGCGATCTTGGCGGCGACCAGCAGCTCCTCCGGGCCGAGGTGGAGCGTGCGCATGTGGATGACCCCGGTGACGGTGTCGCCGTCGACCACCGCGTCCTTGATCTTCTCCACCTGGTCGGCGCCCGCGGCCTCACCGAGCAGCAGGGACTTGGTCTCGGCGGCCAGCACGATCGCGATGGCGATCAGCAGGATGCCGATGCAGAGGGTGCCGATGCCGTCCCAGACGCCGTTGCCCGTGCCGAGGGCCAGCCCGACTCCGCCGAGGGCGAGGACCAGACCGATCAGCGCGCCGAAGTCCTCGAGGAGCACGACGGGCAGTTCCGGTGCCTTCGCGCGGCGGATGAACTCCGTCCAGCTGAGCGAGCCGCGCGACTCGTTGGACTCCTTGATCGCCGTACGGAAGGAGAAGCCCTCGGCGATGATCGCGAAGACCAGGACGCCGACGGGCCAGTACCAGGCCTCCAGCTCGTGGGGGTGCCTGATCTTCTCGTAGCCCTCGTACACCGCGAACATGCCGCCCACGGAGAACAGGACGATGGAGACGAGGAAGGCGTAGATGTAGCGCTCGCGGCCGTACCCGAAGGGGTGCTGCGGGGTGGCCACGCGCTGGGCCCGCTTGCCGCCGAGGAGCAGCAGTCCCTGGTTGCCGGAGTCGGCGAGCGAGTGGACGCTCTCCGCGAGCATCGACGAGGACCCGCTGAACAGGAACGCCACGAATTTGGCCACTGCGATCGCGAGGTTGGCGCCGAGTGCCGCCACGATCGCCTTGGTTCCGCCTGACGCACTCATGGGTGCCTGGTGTCCCTTCTTCGGTCTGCGGCTCCGACGGCCGCGGTGTGGCGGCACATTGTTGCAGCCGTCGTCGCGGACGGTGCGTCAGGCCACCACTGTCGCACGGAACAGCGTGCCCGCTCCGGACACTTGTACCCGCTCGCCCGCCGGTACGAAGACCGATTCGCCGGGTGCGAGGGCGAGGTCCCCGGCGCTCGGGGCGCCCGCCGTGCACAGCAGGATCTGCGGGGTGGGCGCGGTCAGGTCGGCGGGGGCGGCGCCGGGCGACAGGTCGAAGCGGGAGAGGCGGAACTCGTCCACCGGCGTCTCGTACAGCTCCTCGCCCGACGGGGAGGCCTCCGGGCGCAGGATGCCCGGGTCGGTCGCCTCGAAGCGGACGATGCGCAGGAGTTCGGGTACGTCGATGTGCTTGGGCGTCAGGCCGCAGCGCAGCACGTTGTCCGAATTGGCCATGATCTCGACTCCGAGGCCGTCGAGGTACGCGTGCGGGACGCCGGCGCCGAGGAACAGCGCCTCGCCGGGCTGGAGCCGTACGTAGTTGAGCAGCATAGCCGCGATGACGCCGGCGTCCCCGGGGAAGTGGTGGGCGATGCGGGCGTACGGGGCGTAGGCACCGCCGATCCGTTCTGCGGCGGCTGCGGCGGCGGTCACCGTTTCGGCCATCTCGTCCGGGTCCGCGGTGAGGATCGCCGTCAGCACCTCGCGCAGCGCGGCCTCCTCGGGCTGGGCGCGCAACAGGTCCGCGTAGGGCTTGAGGGAGTCGACGCCCAGGCCCTCCATCGCCTCGGCCGCCTCCAGGGGGCGGCGGAATCCGCACAGGCCGTCGAAGGGGGTGAGCGCGCAGATCAGCTCGGGCTTGTGGTTGGCGTCCTTGTACGTGCGGTGGGGGGCGTCGATCGGGACGGACCGGCCCTCCTCGTCCGCGTAACCCGCCTTGGCCTGGTCCAGGTTGGGGTGCACCTGGAGGGAGAGGGGGGCGCCCGCGGCGAGCAGCTTGAGGAGGAAGGGGAGGCGGGGGCCGAACTTCTCGACGGTCGCCGTGCCGAGTTCGCCGGCGGGGTCGGCGTCGATGACGTCGGTGAGGGACTGCTCGGGGGCGGTACCGGTTGCGGTGGTGCCGGCGGTTTTGGTGCGGGTGATCCGGGAAGGGGCGCCCGGGTGGGCGCCCATCCACATCTCGGCCTGTGGCTCGCCGGTCGGGGCGACGCCCAGCAGGGCGGGGATCGCGGTGGTCGAGCCCCAGGCATACGGGCGCACGGTGTTGGAGAGCCGGTCCATGGATCAGTCCTTGTGTTGCTGTGTGCGGTGCGGTGTCGCCGCGCTGTGTTGACGTGGTACGAGGTGGTCAGGCGTCGGCCGACGAGGCGAGCGAGAGGTAGACCGCGGCGAAGTCGGTGACGGCGAGCAGTTCCGCGAGGGATTCGAGGATGCCGCCCTCCTCCGGTTCGAGCTCGCTGATCGCGGTGTCGTGGCCGAGGGCCAGTTCGCGGGCGGCCGGGGCGGCGCTGAGGCCGCCGGTCGGGCGGTCGCGGAGCAGCACCACCCGGGCGTGCAGGGTCTCCGGCTCCTCGACGCGGTCGCGGAAGAAGTCGTCCGGGTCCGCGCCCGCGGCGAAGGCGCCCGCCAGCAGGCCCCCGTGCGCGGGAAGCGCCTCCGGGAGCGCGGCGGCGAGGGCCGGGCGCCCCGCGAGCTCCGCCAGGACCGCGGCGAACCGGCGTCCGACGGGGCCGGCCGCTTCGCCCTCCGTCCAGATCAGCGGGAGGGTGTCCGCGAGTTCGGCGGCGAGGGTCTTGGCCGGGTTGCTGTACGTGGCGATGGCCGGGCCGCAGCGCTCCGCCGTACGGTCCAGGCGGTCGGCGACGCTCTGGAGCGTGTCGGCGGGGGCGGTGACGAGGCCGACGCGGTCGAGCAGGGCGAGGAGCGGGGTGAGCAGGGCCCAGAGGGTGCCGGGGCCTGCGGCCGACGTCTCGGCGTCGTATTCGCCGTGGGGGGCGGAGGCCATGGGTACGACGAGGCCGTGCACCCCGTGGACCGCCTCCCGGAGCGGGGAGCGCAGCGGGGCGACGGCCACGACCGTGCAGCCGCGGCGGTACGCCTGCTCCGCGAGGAGGGCGAGGCCCGGTTCGGAGCCGTCCGCCGTGGCGATGAGCAGCAGGTCCACGGAGCCGGCCCAGCCGGGGAGGGTCCAGCGGAGGGCGCCGGGGGCGGGGGCGACGCCGGTCGGGGGGATGCGGGTGACCGGGGCGGAGGCGCCGGCGAGTGCGGCGATCAGGTCCGCGACGCCGGTCGCGGCGGTTCCGGGGCCCGCGACCAGGACGGCGCGCGGGCGGCCCTCCGGCTTCAGCTCGGTGATCCCGGCCTCCGTCGCGTGCCGCGCGGCGGTACGGACCCGGGCCCCGGCCTCGGCGGCGCCGCGGAGCAGGTCGCGGCGGTCGGCTCGGGCCAGGGCGTCGGGGGCGTCGAGCAACGACTCGTCGAGCATGGGGCGGTCCTCCGATCACATGCCGGTCACCGGCTGGTGCGGGTGCGGTGCGGCCGCTGCGGGCCGGTTACGCCGGGCGGCGGGCCTCGTCGACGAGGAGTACGGGGATGCCGTCCCGGACGGGGTAGGCGAGGCCGCAGTCGGTGCCGGTGCAGATGAGTTCCGGGGTGTCGGCTGCCGTCTGGTCGTCCAGGGGGGCGTGGCAGGCGGGGCAGGCCAGGATCTCCAGGAGGCCGGCTTCGAGCGGCATGGGGTGTCCCTTCGGGCGGTCTGTTGTCGGGGCCCTTGTGGGGGCGTGGTCAGCCTACCGCTGGGGTGGGGTGGGGTGCGTGTCGTGGGGCGGCGGGGGGCGGGGGGCGGGGGGGGCGGTGCGGGAGTGCGGTGCGGGTGCGTTGGGCGGTGCGGGTGCGTTGCGCCTGCGGCGGGCCTGTTCCCCTCCCCGCCCCTTCCCGAAACCGGGGCGCTGCCCCGGGCCCCGCTCCTCAAGCGCCGGAGGGGCTGGGTTTTGGGGCTTCGCCCCGGGCCCCGCGCCTCAAGCGCCGGCGGGGCTGGAGATTCGGGGCGCTGCCCCGGGCCCCGCTCCTCAAGCGCCGGAGGGGCTGGGTTTTGGGGCTTCGCCCCGGGCCCCGCTCCTCAAGCGCCGGAGGGGCTGGGTTTTGGGGCTCCGCCCCGGGCCCCGCGCCTCAAACGCCGGCGGGGCTGGAGATTCGGGGCGCTGCCCTGGACCCCGCTTCCCAAACGCCGGAGGGACTGGGGGTGCGCGGCGGGGCGGGTTTCGGGCGCTGGCCCGGGCCCCGCTCCCCAAGCGCCGGAGGGGCTGGGGTGGGCTTCGGGGCTTTGCCCCGGGTTCCGCGCCTCAAGCGTCGGCGGGGCTGGGGTTCGCGCTGGGGGTGGATCGGATCAGGGCCAGGACCTCGTCCCTCACGCGCCTCATCGTCTCCCCGTCCCTCGCCTCCACGTTCAGGCGCAGCAGCGGTTCCGTGTTGGACGGGCGGAGGTTGAACCACCAGGTGGGGGTGGTCACCGTGAGGCCGTCCAGGGTGTCCGCGGTGGCGTTCTCCTGGTGGGCGAAGGCGGTGGCGACCTTCGCCGTGCTGGTCTGCTGGTCGTCGACCGTGGAGTTGATCTCGCCGGAGGCGGCGTAGCGGTCGTACTGGGCGACCAGGGCCGAGAGGGGCCCCTCCTGGCCTCCCAGGGCGGCCAGGACGTGGAGGGCGGCGAGCATGCCCGTATCGGCGTTCCAGAAGTCGCGGAAGTAGTAGTGGGCCGAGTGCTCACCGCCGAAGATCGCGCCGTGGGCGGCCATCTCGGCCTTGATGAAGGAGTGGCCGACCCTGGTGCGGACGGGGGTGCCCCCGTGTTCGCGTACGACCTCGGGGACGGAGTGGGAGGTGATCAGGTTGTGGATGACCGTGCCCCGGCCGCCGTTGCGGGCCAGTTCCCGGGCCGCGACCAGGGCGGTGATCGCCGACGGGGAGACGCCTTCGCCCCGTTCGTCCACCACGAAGCAGCGGTCCGCGTCGCCGTCGAAGGCGAGGCCCAGGTCGGCGCCCTCGGCCACCACGCGGGCCTGGAGGTCCGTGATGTTCTTCGGGTCCAGGGGGTTGGCCTCGTGGTTCGGGAACGTGCCGTCCAGCTCGAAGTACATCGGGACCAGGTCCACGGGCAGCCCGGCGAAGACCGTGGGGACGGTGTGGCCGCCCATGCCGTTGCCCGCGTCCACGACGACCTTGAGGGGGCGGATCTCCGTCAGGTCCACCAGGGAGAGCAGGTGGGCGGCGTAGTCCGTGAGGGTGTCGCGCTCGGTGACCGTCCCCGGGGCCGCGACCGGTTCGGGGGCGCCCTTCTCGGACCACTCCTCGGCCAGCGCGCGGATCTCGGCGAGGCCCGTGTCCTGGCCCACCGGTGCCGCGCCCGCCCGGCACATCTTGATGCCGTTGTACCGCGCGGGGTTGTGCGAGGCGGTGAACATCGCGCCGGGCAGGTGCAGCGCCCCGGACGCGTAGTACAGCTGGTCCGTCGAGCAGAGGCCGATCATGGTGACGTCGGCGCCGCGTCCCGCCGCGCCCCGGGCGAACGCACCCGACAGGGCCGGGGAGGTGGGGCGCATGTCGTGGCCGATCACGATCGCGTCCGCGCCGGTCACTTCGACGAAGGCCGCCCCGAAGAGTCCGGCCAGCTTCTCGTCCCACTGGTCGGGCACGACTCCGCGCACGTCGTACGCCTTCACGAGCTGCGACAGGTCTGCGGTCACGGGCCGGTCCTCCAGGGGGTTGCTTCGGACCGCCCAACGTACCCGGCGGCCGACGGTCCCTCAGGAGTCGGGTGAGCGCAGGACGCGGAGGTGACCCCTGCGGGCGACCTCCATCGGGTCGGCGGTCCGGCGGCCACCGCCCTGGGCGCCGTCGCCGCGCTCCTGCGGACGCGCGGCTTCCCGTACGGCGTTGGCCAGCGCTTCCAGGTCGTCGCCGCTGGGGCGGCTGGGCGCGGAGGGGTCGGAGAGCCGGACGACTTCCCAGCCGCGCGGCGCGGTCAGCCGCTCGCTGTGCTCGGCACAGAGGTCGTAGCAGTGGGGCTCGGCGTAGGTGGCGAGCGGGCCGAGGACCGCAGTCGAGTCGGCATAGACGTACGTCAGTGTCGCGACGGCAGGGCGGCCGCACGCGGTGCGCGAACAGCGACGTACAGGGCTCACGATGTTGGACGGTACCGCACTCTTGAGCGGGCTGCGACGACTCTCCCCCAGCTCACTCCTCCGTGTCGCCCTGTGACCTCCGGCACATGCGCCCCCCGGGCAACTCCGCTGACCTGCGCGGGAGGAGATGGAGAGGGTCCTGACGGCCATGATTCCGGTCACCGCTGCGCCGCGAATCTTTCAGAAGGCATCGGCCCGGCGGTCGCGAGCGGGGCTGGAAACGGGCTCCGGTGTGACCGGATCGCTCAGGAGCGGACAGGACGGGGTGGGCCCGCTCGTCCTCCGGCCGGGCGGTCCGCCGGGGGTTAGGCTGCGTCGGTGATGGACAGTTCCGTACCGCCCAGCCCGTCCGAGCCGCGTCCGCGGCGCCGGGACCGACACGGCCGAGGCATGCGCGGGCCCGTCGCCCCGCCGCAGGTGCCGCTGTCGACGAGCCGCGCGGACAGCTTCCGCGATCTCGTCCAGGATTCGGTGGAGCGGCTGGAGCGGCGCTGGCCGCAGCTGGCCGAGGTCGACTTCGTCGTCCTGGAGGTGCCGGAGACGGCGGAGGAGACGGTTCCGCTGGGCGACGCGGTCTCCGCCGAGAAGGGCCGGCCCGCCCGCGTCGCCGTCTACCGGCGCCCCGTCGAGCTGCGGACCAAGAGCCGCGACGAGCGCGCCCTGCTCGTCCACGAGATCGTGGTCGAGCAGGTCGCGGAGCTGCTGGGGCTGGCGCCGGAGTCGGTCGATCCCCGGTACGGGCAGGAGTAGCGGCCCGCTCGGCCGCCCGCTCAGTCGTCCAGCACCGACAGGTCCTGCCGGGCCGCCGGGACCTCCACCGTGCCCCGGTCGTCCGGCAGCGTCTGCACCGTGAACATCTGGATGCCGTTCACCGTCTCCGTGAGGGTGCGCGCGGCGTGCACCGGGCCGCCCGACTGCGTTTCGACCGTCAGGGCGTAGGTGCCCTTGAGGCCCGTCGGCACGGGCGGGGTGACCGCCGTGGTCGTGCCCGCCGCGATCTTGTACGTCTTGCTGACCGGCGTACCGCCGCCGCTGCCCGCCGACGCCGTGACCTTGACCGTCGCGGCGGCGCCGGGGGCGGTGAGGGAGAGGACCGAGCCCTTGGACCGGTTGTCCGCGACGGTCGCGCGCGCGCCCACCGGGCCGGTCGCCGGGATGTAGGCGACCTCCCGCTTGTCGCCCTTGCCCCGGACCACGCGCAGGGCGGCGACGACCGGGGTGGCCCTGCCCTTCTCGGAGGGCACCAGCATCAGCGAGCCCGCCTCGCCGCGGGTGATGTCCTTCAGGTCCATTCCGGCGGTCATGTGCGACTTGACGTGCAGCTCCTCGTGGCCGGCCGGGGTGACCGCGCCGGTCTTGCCGAGCAGCTTCAGATCGAGGTCGGCGTCGTCGTCGCCGGGGGCGAAGGCCACCAGGCGGACGGAGGTCGCGTCGGCCGGGATGCCGGGCAGCACGACCGTGCCGGCCGGTTCGGCGGAGGCGGTGAGCCAGTCGCTGCCGGTCTCGTCGTCCGCCGTCCTGACGGCCGCGCCGACCCTGCCCGTGCGGGTGGTGACGTGGACGGTGACGTCGTCGGCGGCCTTGCTGGTGAGCGTCGAGATGAGGACGCGTACGCCGGAGCCCGCCGGGACCGTGATGCCCTCGCCGACGTCGGACTTGAGGGAGCCGTCCGGACCGTACAGCTCGATGTCGGCGACGGCGGCGGTGTCGTCCGGGTTGGTGAGGTGGACGTAGTCCTCGCGGGACTTGGCCGTGCTCGCCGCCGGGAACCAGAAGTCGGTGTCGGGCACGGTGCAGCTGATGCCGAGCAGGCCGCGTCCGTCGCCCGCCTCGATGGTGGTGGTCTGCTGGGCGGTCCAGCCGGGGGCGAAGCGGCCCGTCGCGGTGCCGATGAGGGCGGGCGAGTCCGCGCCCGATGCCTCGCCGGTGGCGGGCTTGCCGGGCTCCTTGAGGGAGACCACCGGCTTGTCCTTCCCGCCCTTCTCGCTCTTGCCCTTCTTCTCCTTGTCGTCGGACTTCTCGTCGGACTTGTCGTCGGACTTCGCGGAGGACAGGAGCCCGGCGGAGCCGGCCGTGGCGGAGCCGCCGCTTCCGCCGGACGGCGTGAAGGCGGTGTACGCCGTCTCCGAGAGGTCGGAGAGGCCGGGCGCCGGGCAGAGCAGGCTGGTGCGTTCGACGGGCAGCCGTGCGGCCGTCTTCGCTTCGGCCGTGCCGCCGCCCGACGGCTCGTTGAGCGCGGCGAACCCGGTGACGGCGGCCAGGGCGACCGCTCCGGCGATGAGGGACAGGGCGCTGGTGGACTTCACTCGGACTCGCCTCGCGATGCGTTGCCGGTCGGCCACGGGTTCTGCCCCGGGGCGGGGTTCTCGGGGTTCTGCGGGTCGTGCGGGTGCTGCTCGCCGTACGGCCCGGCCTCGGGGGCGTACCCGTTGGGGTCATAGGTCCGGGGGTCGTACGCGGGCGGGTCGTACGGCCCCGCGTACTGGCCGTCCTGGTACTGGCCGTCCTGGTACTGGCCGTCCTGATACTGCTGGGGGTAGCCGTACGGGTCGTAGCCACCGGTTTCCGGCTGCTGCCGGCCCTCGGCGTACGGGTCCTGGTAGGGGGCGCCGTCCTGGTACTGCGGATAGCCCGCGTCCTGGTACTGGCCCTGACCGTTGTCCCAGTCGCCGTACTGCTGCCGCGGTACGAAGACGTCGTCGTCCTCCGGGGCCGCCGGACCGGTTTCGGCGCTCTGCTGGGCGGGAACGTACGCGGGCTGCTCGCCGGTCTCCTCGTCCTGGACCGGAGCCGGGTCCGGGGCGCCCTCGGCGTCCTGCCGGCCGGGGGCGGCTTCGGCGGCTTCGGCTGCCTCGGCGGCCTCGCTCTCGGCCAGGGCGGCGGCGCGCAGCCTGCGGGCGCGGCGGCCCTCGCCGGCGACCGGTTCGGCGGCGAGGGCCTCGGCCTCCTCCGGCAGGTCGTCGTCGATCTCGCGGCGGCGGCCGGGCAGGGCCATGACCACGAGGACCACGGCGAGCGCGATCTGCGCCCAGATCCACACGGTGTGGGTGAAGGGCTCCTCGTACGTCAGGTCCAGGGTGCCGCCCTCGGCGGGCAGTTCGAAGCCCTGGGCCCAGCCGTCCACGGTCTTCGCGGTCAGCGCGCGGCCGTTGAGCGTGGCCTGCCAGCCGGGGTCGGCGGCGTCGGCGATCCGCAGCACCCGGCCGTTGCCGCCCGCCGGGATCTTGGTGTGCGCCTCGACCGGCTGGGAGCCCACGGGGAGCGGCTCGTCGCCGGCCTCGGACGGGACGATCATGATCCGGGCGACCTGCCGGTCCACCCGCCACAGGGCGCTGCCGTCGAGCTGGCTGAGCCGGCTCAGGCCCGGGGTCGCGTCGAGCACCCGGCTCATCTGCTTGGGCGCACCGTCGCGCACGAGGACGTAACGGATCGCGAAGCCGCTGAGCTGGCTGCCCTGGTCGGCGCCGGAGCCGGCGACCAGGTTGGCGACGACCTTGTCGAGGTGGCCGTTGCCGCCCTGGGCCTCGGCCAGCTCCGCGTCGCCGAGGCGGGCGCCCGAGCCGCGGACGAGGGTGTAGTCGACGGAGGCGGACGAGGTGCCGCCCAGGACCAGGGTGCGCGGCTGGTCGCGGGTGCCGCTCTCCTCCGCGACGAACGCGGGCACCTGGACCGGGTCTCGGCGTTCCAGCGGGCCCGCCGCGCCGCCGATCATCCAGCCGGCGGCGGCCAGCACGGGGGCCGCGCCCGCCGCGAGGGCGATCAACGCGGCGACCGGCTGGCGCCAGCCGAAGCTCAGTTCGGCGACGCGGATGCGGGCACCGTCGGCGCCGACCAGCGCGGCGGCGATGAGCGCGGCGCCGTAGACCAGGGTCGCGGGGCCCGCCCAGCCGGAGCCGTTGGCGAGGCCGGCGAACGCGAGGGAGACCAGCGCGGCCACCCAGGCCGTCCGGACGGCGAACTGCCGCTCCCCGCGCAGCAGGGCGGCCAGCGCCGCGAGGACGATGCCCAGGAGCAGGACGCCGCCCGCCGCCTTCGGCCCGCCGGGGCTGATGCCGAGCAGGTCCAGCGCGGAGGCGGAGCCCGTACCGGTCTCCAGTCCGGCTTCCTCCAGGAACGCGGACGGGCTGCTCAGCAGCGAGAGCGACCAGGGTGCGAGGACCAGGACCGGGGTGCCGACGGCGGCGAGGAAGCGGAGCCCGTACGCGGTGATGTCGCGGCGCCGCAGCACCAGGACGCCGAGGCCGAGGACCACGGCGAGCGGCCACACGATCGGGGTGAACGCCATGGCGAGGGTGAGGAGCAGGGTGTAGGCCCAGGTGGCGCGCCAGCTGCCGCGGGCGTCACCGGTGGCGCGCATGCCGTGTGCGGAGACGGCGGTGCGCGCGAGCAGCGGCAGCAGGACGGCCAGGACGGCGGTGCCGAGGCGGCCGGTCGCCAGGGCGCCGGTCGCGGCGGGCAGGAAGGCGTACGCGACGCTCGCCCAGGCCCGCAGCAGGCGCGAGGGCAGCAGCGGGCGGGTGACGAAGTACGCGGTGAGTCCGGCGAGCGGGACCGAGCAGACGAGCAGCAGGGTGAGCGCGAAGCCGGTGGAGCCGAGGAACAGCGCGGACAGGGCCGAGATGACCGCCAGGTAGGGCGGGGCGGTCTGGGTGCCGCCGGTGCCCACGGTGTGCCAGCCGTCCGCGTACCGCGCCCAGAGGTCGGAGACGTCTCCGGGGGCGGGCAGCAGGGCGCCGCCGGCCAGTGCGCCGCCGCCGATGAGGTCGCGGCAGGCGACGAGGGAGACGAGGAGGAGCAGGGCGAAGAGGACGGGTCCCGGCTTGCGGCCGACCTTCTTCAGCCGGGCGAACTGGTCGATCTCCAGATAGTCGGCGTCGTCGCCGCCCGGCCCGGACTCGACGGCGCCGTGCCGGGAGCCGCCGGAGTCGGCGTCGGAGCCGCCGCCGAAGTTCCCGGCGACCTGTTCGACGGTGGCGCGGACGGTGGCGCCGGGTGCGGGGAAGAGGCCGCGCAGTTCGGCGGCGTCGACGGCGCCCTTCCCCCGGGCGCGGCGGGCGGCCAGGATGCGGCCGGGGCGCAGCAGGGTGCTCAGGAGGCCGGTGACTTCGTCGATGGCCTGGCCGGGGACCTTGCCGACGAGGTAGGCGAGGGTGCGCAGCAGGGTGCCGAGGACGAGCCGGAGCAGCACCCAGGGCAGCTTCTTGCCGCGTGCGTTGACGAGCATCGTGTAGACGGCGCCGGCCTTGTCCACGCGGTGCGGGCTGGCGACCGTGCGGCCGGCGCAGTCGATCGGGCGGCGTTCCCGCGCGGACGCCTCGGCATGCCGCAGGACGGCGTCGGGGGCGACGAGCACCCGGTGGCCCGCCATGTGGGCGCGCCAGCACAGGTCGACGTCGTCGCGCATGAGCGGGAGCCCGCGGTCGAAGCCGCCCAGCTCCTCCCAGACGTCGCGCCGGACGAGCATGCCGGCGGTGGAGACGGACAGGACGGTGCGGACCTGGTCGTGCTGGCCCTGGTCCTGCTCGCGGCGGTCGAGGCCGGTCCAGCGGCGGCCGCTGTTGGCGATGGAGACGCCGACTTCGAGGAGCTGGCGGCGGTCGTACCAGCCGCGCAGCTTGGGCCCGACGATCGCGGCGTGCCGGTCGTTGTCCACGACGCGCAGCATCTCGGCGAGCGCGTCGGGCGCGGGCGCGCAGTCGTCGTGGAGCAGCCAGAGCCACTGCACCGGCTCGCCGTGCGGCAGCTCGGGCATCTCGTACGCCTCGTCGTGCCAGGTCCGGGTGACCGGGTCCCAGCCGCTGGGCCGCTTCAGGTAGGGCAGGTCGTCCGGGGTGAGGACGCCGGCCGTGCGGCTCGCCTCGTCGACGGCGGTGCCGAAGCTCGTACGCCGCGCCAGGTGCAGGACCCGGTCGGCGCCGAGTGCCTCGGTGACCAGGCGTGCGGAGTCGTCGGCGCTGCCGGTGTCGGCGGCGATGACGTTCTGTACGGGGCGTTCCTGGCCGAGCAGTCCGGCGAGCGCGTCGGGCAGCCAGCGTGCGCCGTCGTGGGAGACGAGCACGGCGGTGACGACATGCCGGGGGAACTCGGGGGCGGCGGCGGCCGCGTACGGCGCCGTTGATTGGCTGTGCACGGACATCGAGGTACGGGCCCTCCGGCCGGGTCCGGGGGACGTCCCCCCGGGGGCTGCATCGGTGTACACGCGCGCTCTGTCGGGTCGTTGGCGCGTCTCGGACGGGGCCCCACACTAACGGTAGGGGTAACCGGGGTGGCGCGGTGCGGTTGAACGAGGGCGCGGGAGGGTAGCGGCCGACGCGCGTTCCGCAGGGGTGCCGGCATGGTGGTGGCGCTTTCCGGGTACGGCGAAGGCCCGCCGCCCGCGGGGGTGCGGGCGGCGGGCCTCGGTGCTCGCGCGCGGTGGGCCGGGCCGGTCGGGACCGGTCAGACGGCCGCCTTCTTCAGGCGTCGGCGCTCGCGCTCGGAGAGGCCGCCCCAGATGCCGAACCGCTCGTCCTTAGAGAGGGCGTACTCCAGGCACTCGGACCGGACTTCACAGGCGAGGCAGACTTTCTTCGCCTCTCGGGTCGATCCACCCTTCTCGGGGAAGAAGGACTCGGGATCGGTCTGGGCGCACAGCGCGCGCTCTTGCCAGCCGAGCTCTTCGTCCGCGTCCTCGACCAGCAGTTGCTGGAACAGCTCGGTCATGTGCGCCCCTCGTCTGTCTCTTGCGTCCCGTGATGCGGCCGTTACCGAAACGGCCGAACGACACGGGTGGAATTACAAGCGTGTAGCTCTGGCTGGTCAAGCCCGGATCTGCTATTGGCCTCGGTATTCACCCTGCGGCACCAACCGTATGCGTTAAGTGTTCAAATCACCAAAAACCTGACATATGCCATGGGCCCTACCGCGTACCCGCCTGCCATGGAGACAAACTGTCGCGGACTCGGACACGTTGCGATTCGATCACCGAAGCGACCAAGATCACATTCGGGTCACGGTGCCGTGCCCATGTTTGGCAGCACGACTGCTGCGCCACCTGTCCCCACCACGGCCCGCTAAAACCTTTCTCCGATCGGAGTAACCGGATGAGGTGAAACATTGCCGCCAAACCGGGCATTGGGTTGACACCGGGCGACCCTCCGGTTCTCCTTGATGGCATGCCAGCGACCTCAGCGACGCACGCGACCCGCGCCCGTGGGTTCCGCAGCGCTGTCCAGGCTCGCTGTCGCTGTTCCAGCTGTCTCAGCTGTTGATGCCGCCGACGCCGTCGTAGCCCTCCCGCTCCGGCCCGGCACCGCCCGTCCCGCCCCGCCCCGCACCCGGAGCCCATGGCCCTTCCGGCCTCCGTTCCCGGTCCACCGGGCCTCGCGACGGACCCACCGCACGCCGCACCCGCACTCGCACCCCGCCGAGGAACCACGCTCCATGAACAGCAGCGACAGCGACCTCCAGATCGCCGGCGACCTCCTGGAGGTCCAGCACCTTCTCCGCCCCGCCCCCGAACACCCCGCCACCGTCGCGGAGTTCGTCGGCCTCGCCCGTACGATCGCGGCCGACCGCGACCGGTGGGCGCCGCTCGTCCGGTACGACGCCACCACCCGCTGGTACCACCGGCTGCGCAAAGTCCCCCGAGGTCTCGGCTCCGCCCGACCGGGGGAGACCCCGCTCGGCTACGAGGTCTGGCTGCTGAGCTGGGTGCCCGGGCAGGGCAGCGGGCCGCACGACCACGGGCCGTCCTCCGGCGTCCTGACCGTCCTCGACGGCGAACTGACCGAACGTACGGAACGGGGGAAGCGGACGCTGGGCGCGGGCGCGCAGCGCGTCTTCGCCCCCGGCTACCGCCACGAGGTCGTCAACGACTCCCTGGAACCGGCCGTCAGCCTGCACATCTACTACCCGGGACTCACCGACATGCCGATGCACGCGGCGCGGTGCGCCCAGGCGGTAGCAACGGCCTGACGCCCCGTCGCCCGCCACCACCCCGACGAAGATCAGGCTTCGCCTGACAGACTGTTTGCATGCGCATTGTGGTTCTGGCCGGCGGTATCGGTGGTGCTCGTTTCCTGCGGGGTCTCAAGGAGGCCGCGCCCGACGCGGACATCACGGTCATCGGCAACACCGGTGACGACATCCATCTGTTCGGGCTCAAGGTCTGCCCCGACCTCGACACCGTGATGTACACCCTCGGCGGTGGCATCAACGAGGAGCAGGGCTGGGGCCGCACCGACGAGACGTTCCACGTCAAGGAGGAGCTCGCCGCCTACGGCGTGGGTCCCGAGTGGTTCGGGCTCGGCGACCGCGACTTCGCGACGCACATCGTCCGTACGCAGATGCTCGGCGCGGGCTACCCGCTCAGCGCCGTCACCGAAGCGCTCTGCGCCCGCTGGAAGCCGGGCGTCCGGCTGCTGCCCATGTCCGACGACCGCGTCGAGACCCATGTGGCGATCGAGGAGGACGGCGAGAGCCGGGCCGTGCACTTCCAGGAGTACTGGGTGAAGCTGCGGGCCGCCGTGCCGGCGCGGGCGGTCGTGCCCGTCGGCGCGGAGCAGGCGAAGCCGGCGCCCGGGGTCCTGGAGGCGATCGCCGGGGCCGACGTCATCCTCTTCCCGCCGTCCAACCCGGTCGTCTCCGTCGGCACGATCCTCGCCGTGCCCGGCATCCGCGAGGCCATCGCCGAGGCCGGGGTGCCGGTCGTCGGCCTCTCCCCCATCGTCGGTGACGCGCCGGTGCGCGGGATGGCCGACAAGGTCCTCGCGGCGGTGGGCGTGGAGTCGACCGCCGCCGCCGTCGCCGAGCACTACGGGTCCGGGCTGCTCGACGGCTGGCTGGTCGACACCGTGGACGCGGGGGCGGTCGAGCGGGTGGAGTCGGCGGGCATCCGCTGCCGGGCCGTACCGCTGATGATGACCGATGCCGCCGCCACCGCCGAGATGGCCCGGCAGGCGCTCGCCCTCGCCGAGGAGGTCCGCGCGTGAGCTCCGCCGACGCCCCCTCCTACCGGGTGTGGGCCCTTCCCGGGCTGCCCGAGGTCCGGCCCGGGGACGACCTCGCGAAGCTGATCGCGGCCGCCGAACCGGGGCTCGCCGACGGTGACGTGCTGCTCGTCACCTCGAAGATCGTCTCCAAGGCGGAGGGCCGGATCGCCGAGGCCCCCGACCGGGAGGCGGCGATAGACGCGGAGACGGTACGGGTGGTGGCGCGGCGCGGTCCGCTGCGGATCGTGGAGAACCGGCAGGGCCTGGTCATGGCCGCCGCCGGTGTCGACGCGTCCAACACCCCCGCCGGAACGGTCCTGCTGCTCCCGGAGGACCCCGACGCCTCGGCCCGGGCGATCCGGGACGGGCTGCGGGCGGCGCTCGGCGTCGAGGTCGGCGTCCTCGTCACGGACACCTTCGGGCGGCCCTGGCGCAACGGGCTGACCGATGTCGCCATCGGCGCCGCGGGGGTGCGGGTGCTGGACGACCTGCGGGGCGGGCGGGACGCGCACGGCAATCCGCTGAACGCGACCGTGATCGCCACCGCCGACGAGCTGGCCGCCGCGGGTGACCTGGTCAAGGGCAAGACGGACGGGCTGCCCGTCGCCGTCGTGCGCGGGCTCGGGCACGTCGTGGACGCGGCGGACGAGCAGGGTGCCCGTGCGATGGTGCGGGTCGCGGCCGACGACATGTTCCGGCTGGGCACCTCCGAGGCGGTGCGTGAGGCGGTGACGCAGCGGCGTACGGTGCGCGAGTTCACGGACGAGCCGGTGGACGCGGGGGCGGTACGGCGTGCGGTCGCCGCCGCCGTGACCGCGCCCGCGCCGCACCACACGACCCCGTGGCGGTTCGTGCTGCTGGAGTCACCGGAAGCGCGGACCCGGCTGCTGGACGCGATGCGGGACGCGTGGATCGCGGATCTGCGGCGCGACGGCAAGAGCGAGGAGTCGGTCGCCAAGCGCGTGCGGCGGGGCGATGTGCTGCGCCGGGCGCCGTATCTGGTGGTGCCGTGCATGGTGATGGACGGCTCGCACACGTACGGGGACGAGCGGCGGGACGGCGCGGAGCGCGAGATGTTCGTGGTCGCGGCCGGGGCAGGCATCCAGAACTTCCTGGTGGCGCTGGCCGGTGAGCGGCTGGGGTCGGCGTGGGTGTCCTCGACGATGTTCTGCCGGGATGTGGTGCGGGACGTTCTGGGGCTCCCGTCGTCCTGGGACCCGCTGGGCGCGGTGGCCGTGGGACACGCGGTTTCGGCGCCCGGGCCGCGGGTGGGGCGTTCCGCGGAGGACTTCCTCGTAGTGCGTTAGGCGCCTGCGGCGCCGAGTTTCGGGGCTCTGGCTCGGTGCCCCTGAGCCCTGAGCGCCGGTGGGCGGTTTCGGGGCTCTGCCCCGGACCCCGGTCCTCAATCGCCGGACGGGCTTGATTTCACCGCCGGACGGGCCCGATTTCGGCAACCGGGCGGGCCTGGCTCCACCGCCGGGCGGGCCTGGCTCCACCGCCGGGCGGGCCTGGCTTCACCGCCCGGCGGGCCCGGTTTCGGCAGGCGGCGGGGCTGATTTCGCAGCCGGGCGGGCCTGATTTCGGCAACCGGCGGGGCCTGGCTTCACCGCCGGACGGGCCCGGTTTCGGCAGGCGGCGGGCCTGGCTTCACCGCCGGACGGGCCCGATTTCGGCAGCCGGGCGCGCCTGGCTCCACCGCCGGGCGGGCCTGGTTTCACCGCCCGGCGGGCCCGGTTTCGGCAGGCGGCGGGGGTGGGGTCACAGTCGGGCGATGTCCCTCGGCTGGAAGCGCGGGGCCCTTCTCGGGGGCGTCGCGCCTGAGAGCAGGATCAGGCGGGTCGCCCGGTGGCGCTGGCCCTCGTACGGGGTCAGGAGGTTCAGCATCTCCTCGTCGTCCGCGTGGCGGTTGCCCGCCAGGGCGTGGCCGACGATGCCGGGGAGGTGGAAGTCGCCCACCGTCACCGCGTCCGGCGCGCCGTTCGAGCGTTGCAGGGTCTCCGCCGCCGTCCAGGGGCCGATGCCCGGGATCGCCTGGAGGCGGGTCAGCGCGTCGGGGAGGTCCATCGCGGCCGCCTCCTCCATGCGGCGGGCGACCCGCACCGTGCGCAGGATCGTCGCCGAGCGCTTGCTGTCGACGCCCGCGCGGTGCCAGTCCCAGGACGGGATCAGCGACCAGGTGCGGGCGTCCGGCATGACGTAGAGGCCGTACTCCTGCGGGCCGGGCGCGGGCTCCCCGTACTGGCGCACCAGGAGGCGCCAGGCGCGGTACGCCTCGTCCGTCGTGACCTTCTGCTCCAGGATCGACGGGATCAGCGACTCCAGCACCAGGCCCGTGCGCAGCAGCCGCAGGCCGGGGCGGCGGTGCTGGGTCTGGGCGAGGAGGCGGTGGCGCGGGGTGAAGGCCGCCGGGTCGTCGCCCGCGCCGAGCAGCGTGGGCAGCTGGTCCAGCAGCCAGGGCGCGCCGGGCCCCCAGGCGGACGCCTCGATCCGGCCGTCGCGGGCGACGACGTGGAGCGTGCCGGGGCCCTCGGGGGTGCGGCTGGCCCGGCGTACGGAGCCGTCGGCGACCATCCGGAACGTGGGGTCGGCGGGGCCCCGGCGCAGCGGGCCGAGTACGAGCCTCAGGTCGAGCGGGCCCGGCGGCGTCCAGACACGGGTCTGCGCCGCCGGTACGGGCGTGGCCGCCGCCTGGTGCGGGACGGGCGCGCGCCGGGCGTTGCGGGGAGCGAATCGTCCTGCCACGGAAGAGGTCCTCGGTCGTCGGGGCTGCCTGTCGAGGGTACGGCGCTTTTCGGCCACTCGGTCCCCGTACGGGCCGGAGTGGCCGGGTCGCTCACTCGTCCGAGGAGAACCGTACCGACGCGTCCGGCAGCCGCGCCCCGCACCAGACGCGGACGCCCTCGCGGAGCTCGTTGTCGGCGCCCACCTCCGCGCCGTCGCCGACGACCGCGCCGGCCAGCACCGTACGGCTGCCGACCCTGGCGCCCTCGCCGACCAGGGAGTCCGTGATCACCGCGCCGGGCTCGACGACCGCGCCCGCGAGCACGGTGGAGCCGTCGATCCGGGCACCCGCGCCGATCACCGCGCCGTCGCCGATGACCGTACCGCCGAAGAGCTTGGCGTCGGGGGCGACCGAGGCGGTCGGCAGGACGAGGCTGTCGCCGCAGCGGCCCGGCACCGCCGGGGAGGGCGCGCGGCCGAGCACCAGGTCGGCGGAGCCCCTGACGAACGCCTGCGGAGTGCCGAGATCCAGCCAGTACGTGGAGTCGACCATGCCCTGGAGGTGGGCGCCGTCGGCGAGGAGACCGGGGAAGGTCTCGCGTTCGACGGAGACGGGGCGGCCGGCCGGAATCGTGTCGATGACCGAGCGGCGGAAGATGTACGCGCCGGCGTTGATCTGGTCGGTGACGATCTCCTCGGGCGTCTGCGGCTTCTCCAGGAAGGCGGTGACGCGGCCGGTGTCGTCGGTGGGCACGAGGCCGAAGGCGCGCGGGTCCTCGACCCGGGTCAGGTGGAGGGAGACGTCGGCGCCGGAGTCGGCGTGCGAGGTGACCAGGGCCCGGATGTCGAGCCCGGTGAGGATGTCGCCGTTGAAGATGAGGACCGGTTCGTCCGGGCCCGAGGCGAGCCGGTGGGCGACGTTGCGGATGGCGCCGCCGGTGCCGAGCGGTTCGCGCTCGGTGACGTACTCGATGTGCAGGCCGAGCGAGGAGCCGTCGCCGAAGTACGGCTCGAAGACCTCGGCGAGATACGAGGTGGCGAGGACGATGTGCTCCACCCCGGCGGCCCGGGCACGCGCCAGCTGGTGCGTGAGGAAGGGGACGCCCGCCGCCGGGACCATGGGCTTGGGCGTGTGCACCGTGAGCGGGCGCAGCCGGGTTCCCTTGCCGCCGACCAGGAGGATCGCTTCTTTTGCCTCTGTCACAGCACTGTCTTCGCTTCCTGCTGGGCCGGGCGTCGTTACGGCTGGCCAGTGTATGCAGCCGCAGGGGGGCGCCTTCGGACGGTGGGGCCCGGCCGGCCCCGGTTCTCTGTAGAGACGCGCTCCCGGCCATTCGGTTGCGCGTCCGGTGAAACGGTGTACGCGGCTGCCGCCGGCCCCGCCACGTACGCTTCCGCCATGAACGCCAGCGACCGCACCCCCGCCGACCTGCTGCGTTCCGCGCTCGCCGCGGACCCGGCCCGCCCCCTGGTCACCTTCTACGACGACGCCACCGGAGAACGCGTCGAACTGTCGGTGGCCACCTTCGCCAACTGGGTGGCCAAGACCGCCAACCTGCTCCAGGGCGATCTGGCTGCCGAGCCCGGGGACCGGCTCGCACTGCTGCTCCCGGCGCACTGGCAGTCCGCGGTCTGGCTGCTGGCGTGCGCCTCGGTCGGCGTGGTCGCCGAGGTGGGGGGCGATCCGGCCGCCGCCGACCTGGTCGTCTCCGGCCCGGACACGCTGGACGCGGCGCGGGCCTGCCGGGGCGAGCGGATCGCGCTGGCGCTGCGCCCGTTGGGCGGGCGGTTCCCGCAGGCGCCCGAGGGCTTCGCGGACTACGCGGTGGAGGTGCCGGGGCAGGGCGACCGGTTCGCGCCGTTCGCCCCGGTGGACCCGGACGCGCCGGCGCTGACGGTGGGCGGGGTCTCCTTCACGGCGGCGGAGCTGGTGGCGCGGGGGCGCGAGGACGGGGCGGCGCTGGGCCTGGGCCCCGGTGCGCGGCTGCTGTCGGGGCGTACGTACGACACCTGGGACGGGCTCAGCGCGGGGCTCTACGCGCCGCTGGCGACCGGGGGCTCCGTGGTCCTGTGCCGCCACCTCGACCGGGTGGGCGCCCAGGCGCTGGCGCAGCGGGTGGAGAGCGAGCGGGTCACGCTGACGGTGTGACGGCGGGGGTGGGCCCGGGGCCGGTATGACAAGAGGCCCGGGGAGGGCACTCGTCCGGCCCATCGTGGGCCGAGTCCCCCGTGTCGGCGCTCAACTCCGGTACATGATCTGCCGTACAGACCAGCCGAGGCACAACCAAGCGTGAGGTTCAGCCGTCTACTTCTGCGACCGGCGGCCCAGCGCGCCGCCGAACGTGAAGGATGGACGCAGACGTGACCGAAAGCGCCGGCACTCCGGGCGACCCCGACGACTCGGCCGCGGGCGAGGACCGGACACCGGACGCGCCACCGCCCGGCGCGGCGGCCGCCCCCGGCGGTGAGACCCGCAGCGGGTCCGGGAGCGGCCCCGGGCCCGCCCCGGAGAAACCCTCGGGGGACGGCGGCGGGGGCCTCGACATCACGGTCAGGCGCAAGCACCACTGGCTGCGCTGGACCGCGCTCGGCGCCTCGTTCGTCGTGCTCGTCGCGGCGGGCGTCGGCTGGTGGCTGTACAAGAAGCTGGACGGCAACATCCGGACGGACACCTCGGCGGCGGCCGAGCTGAAGGCGTACGAGAAGGAGCGGCCGGTCTCCGTCGTGCACGACGCGGAGAACATCCTGCTGATCGGCTCGGACAGCCGGGCCGGCGACAACCGCGAGTACGGCCGCGACGACGGCGGCAGCCAGCGCTCGGACACGACGATCCTGCTGCACCTGGCGGCGGACCGGAAGAGCGCGACCGCGATGTCGATCCCGCGCGACCTGATGGTCGACATCCCGGCCTGCCACCAGGCCGGCAAGGCCGCCACCAGGGCCCAGTTCGCGCAGTTCAACTGGGCCTTCGAGATGGGCGGGACCGCCTGCACCATCCGGACCGTCGAGAAGATGACGGGCATCCGCATCGACCACCACATGGTCATCGACTTCAACGGCTTCAAGGACATGGTCGACGCGGTGCAGGGGGTGGAGGTCTGCCTCAAGGAGCCGGTCGACGACAAGGACGCCCACCTCAAGCTCAAGGCGGGCCGCCAGAAGCTCGACGGCGAGCAGGCGCTGGGCTACGTACGGGCCCGGAAGTCGCTCGGCAACGGGAGCGACACCGACCGCATGGACCGCCAGCAGCAGTTCCTGGGGGCGCTCGTCAACAAGGTGCAGAGCAACGGCGTCCTGCTCAACCCGACGCGCCTCTACCCGGTGCTCGACGCGGCCACGAAGGCGCTGACCACGGACCCGGGCCTGGACAGCCTGAAGGACCTCTACGACCTGGTGCGGGGCATGCGCGACGTCCCCACCGAGAAGGTGCAGTTCCTGACGGTGCCCCGGCAGCCGTACCACCTCAACAGGAACCGGGACGAGCTGGTGCAGCCCGACGCGGACAAGTTGTTCAAACAGCTCCGCGAGGACGAGCCGGTCGCCGTGGTGCCCGCCGGCAAGCTCAAGGGCGGCGACAAGAGCCCGGACCCGGCCGACGCCTCGGGGCCGTCGCCCACACCCACGTATTCGGGGAACAATGCCGCGACCGACCTGTGCGAGCAGTAAAGCAATGGCCAAACAGACACCAACATTCCGCGCGCAATGGGAAGAATGCCCGGTTGTAAGGGGCGTGGAATGTGTCACGCGCGTCGCTGGACGCCGAATGAGACGGATAGTGTGACGCGATCCGGTGCTACCGGCCGTCCGGCCGCGCACTTCCGGAGAGAAAGACTGAGCGCCTTTTCGGGGGAGGCGCCTCGCGTGGCACCGACGGAGGACTCGAGCAACCGTGGATGCGCAAAGCCGTGGGCGGGCGGAAGACATGGATCCCGCAGACCAGTGGGTTCTCAACCCGGACACCGGCGATTACGAACTGCGACTGAACCACTCCGGAGGGAACACCCCCCGGTCCTCGGTCCCTCCGGCCCAGCGCGGCCCGTCGAGCACCCCTCGCCGTGCCCCCGCGGCCGACTCCCCGCGGCGCGCAACCGAGGTGCCGCGCCAGGGCGGGCGCCGGTCGGCGAACGGCCCGCGCGGCCGGCAGCGCCCCGCGCCCGGCGACGCCGGCCCGGGGCGTCGTAAGCGCAAGGCCGCCAAGTCGCGCGGCAGGAAGGCGCTGATGTGGACGGGCGGCGTGATGGCGTTCGTGCTCGTGGGGGTCGCGGCCGGCGGCTACTGGCTGTACCAGCGCCTCAACGGCAACATCAACACCGTGGACATCGGCGACGCCGGCAACAAGGACGTCGTCACCGCCAACGCCCCGATCAACATATTGATCATCGGTACGGACAAACGCACCGGTAAGGGCAACGAGGGCTACGGCGACAAGGGCAGCGTCGGCCACGCGGACACCAACATCCTCTTCCACGTCTCCGAGGACCGCACCAACGCCACGGCGATGAGCATCCCGCGCGACCTCATCACCGACATCCCGGACTGCACCTCCAAGCAGGAGGACGGCTCGGAGAAGGACATCCCGGGGCTGAAGCACGTCCGGTTCAACCGGAGCCTCGGCGAGGAGGGCCGCGACCCCGGCTGCACGATGAAGACGGTCACGGAGCTGACCGGGGTGAAGATCGACCACTTCATGATGGTCGACTTCAACGCGGTGAAGACCCTGTCCACGGCGGTCGGCGGCGTCAACATCTGCCTCGACCACGCCATCAACGACCCCAAGTCCCACCTGAATCTGCCCGCGGGCCCGAACAAGGTCCAGGGCGAGGACGCGCTGGCGTTCGTACGGACGCGGCACGCCTACAGCAACGGGAGCGACCTCGACCGGATCAAGGGCCAGCAGCAGTTCATCGGGTCGATGATCAAGCAGGCCAAGTCGGACGACACGCTGACCAGCCCGACGAAGCTGTTCAAGCTGGCGGACGCGGCGACCAAGGCCCTGACGGTCGACAAGGCCATCGGCGACGTGAAGAAGCTCAGCACGCTCGCCAAGGAGATCACCAAGACGAACACGAAGAACATCACGTTCGTCACCATGCCCGTGATCGACAACCCCGACGAGCCCAAGCCCGTCACGGTCGTCCCGCACCCGACACAGGCCGAGCAGCTGTTCTCGATGCTGCGCGACGACACCTCGCTGACCGAGGTCGCCGCGCAGAAGAAGAAGGCCAAGAGCAAGCAGGACGCGCTGCTCAAGGGAACCAAGGCCGCGCCGGCCGACGTCCGGGTCGATGTGTACAACGGTGGCGAGGTCCCCGGCGGAGCCCAGCAGACGGTCACCTGGCTGCAGAACACCAAGGGCGTCCTGAAGTCCACGAACAAGGCCAACGCGCCCGAGAAGATCGCCAAGACGACGCTGGAGTACGCCCCGAACCAGGCGGACCAGGCCCGTGCCCTGGCCGAGATGATGGGGCTGCCCGGCTCCGCGATGAAGCCGGGCACCACCGACGCCGAGGGACTTCAGGCGATGGTGCTGACGCTGGGCAAGGACTTCCAGGCGGCCGGCACGCCCATCACGGCGCCGAAGAAGATCGACATTCCGAAGTCCAGCGCCGAATCCGCGGGGTGCTCCAAGTGACACCGGGCCACCGCGCCATACGAGTCTGAGCAGCAGGGGGGACCTGGTGGGACGGAGCAGCACAGCCGGGGAGGGGACGCGGTCGCGGACGCACTCCCGCCGGAAGGCCGGGGACGGGGGCGACGGCGACCGGGCCGGCGCGCACCCCGGTGACACCGGGCCGGGCGGCGACGGCGGCGGGCGGTCGGGCCATCGGCGTGCCAAGCCGCGTAAGCGGGCTGCGAAGAAGTCCCGAAGACGCCGGGTGCTCCGGTGGATGGCGATATCCATGGCGGTGCTGGTCCTGGGCACCGCCACCGCCGGATACCTCTACTACCGGCACCTCAACAACAACATCCGCAGCAGCGCCCGCACCGGCGGCGACAGCGGTGTGAAGAAGGCCGCGCCGAACGCCCAGGGCGATACGCCGCTCAACATCCTGCTGATCGGCTCGGACAGCCGGAACACCGCGGAGAACGTGAAGCTCGGCGGGAGCAGGGACACGGTCGGGGACAAGCCCCGGGCCGACGTCCAGATGCTGCTGCACATCTCGGCGGACCGGAAGAACTCCTCGCTGGTCAGCATTCCGCGCGACACGATCCTCGAGATCCCCGAGTGCACGGACTCCGAGACCGGCCAGAAGTACCCGGCGACCGACAACAGGCCCATCAACGAATCCCTCCAGCGCGGTGGCCCCGGCTGCACGCTGACCACCTGGGAGAAGCTGACCGGCGTCTACATCGACCACTGGATCATGCTCGACTTCGCGGGTGTGGTGGCCATGGCCGACGCGATCGGCGGCGTGGAGGTCTGTGTGAAGACGGGAGTGTGGGACAAGCCCACGCGCCTCGTTCCCGGCGGCTCCGGTCTGAAGCTGCCCGCCGGCAAGAACACGGTGCAGGGCGAGCAGGCGCTGCAGTGGCTGCGTACCCGGCACGCGTTCGGCAACGACCAGAACCGGGCCAAGGCACAGCACATGTACATGAACTCCATGCTGCGCACGCTGAAGAAGCAGAACCTCTGGTCGGACGCGGGCCGGCTGATGAACCTCGCGGAGACGGCCACCAAGGCCCTCCAGGTCTCCGACGAGATCCGTTCGGTCAAGAAGCTCTACGACCTGGCGATGCAGCTCAAGAGCGTGCCGATCAACCGCATCACCATGACGACGATGCCGACGGCCGAGTGGTCGCAGGACAAGAACAAGCTCGTCCCCGTCGAGAAGTCCGCGGACGCCCTGTGGCGCCTGGTCCGCGAGGACGTCGCGTTCGACAAGAACGGCAAGGAGAAGAAGAAGCCCTCGTCCTCCGCGTCCCCCTCCGGCCCGCCCGCCGCGGATCCGGCGACGCTCGGCGTCTCGGTGGTGAACGGCACGGGTGTCGGCCAGGCGCCCAAGGACGGGCGGGCCTCCGAGGTCGCCGGCATCCTGCACGACAAGGGCTTCGCCGAGGCGGAGACCTCGCAGACCGCCGAGCCGGTCAAGGACACGGCGGTGCGGTACGCGAAGGAGGACGGCGACCAGGGCAGGTCGGACGCGCTGTCCGTCGCCAAGGCGCTGGGCCTCCCGACGACCGCGGTCAAGGCCGACCCGAAGGCCGGCGGGCTGACCGTCGTCGTCGGCGCGGACTGGCGCGAGGGGACCGTGTACAAGGCCCCCAAGGTCGAGGCGGGTGATCTTCCGGAGGGCGCGGACGACCTCAACGCCGCGGACGAGGGTCAGTGCATGGACATCTACTCCGTCTACAAGTGGGACGGAAAGAGCTGACAGGCGGTACGCGAGAGGGGGCGCCCGGTCCGGCCGGGCGCCCCCTCTCGTCGTCCGCGCGGGTCAGGCCACCGGCGCGCCCGGCTCGGCGATCGCCGGGCGGCGGCTCGCGATGACCTTCCTCGCCAGCGAGCGCGGGCTCGTCAGGAAGCCGTAGCCCCAGGACATGTGCATGGTCGCCAGCGCGACCGGGATCTGCGCGCGGGCCTTCAGCGACAGGCCCTTGCCCGCCGGGAGGGAGCCCGCGACGATCGCCGCGACGTACCCGCCGGGGACGATCAGCGCCCACGGGGTGACCGCCGCGCCCACCACGAGGCCGGCCGCGATGGCGACGACGGCGGTCGGGGGCGCCAGGTAGCGCAGGTTGATGGACCCGGCGTGGTAGCGGGCGACGACGTGGCGCCAGCGGCCGTAGTCCTTGTACTGCTTGGCGAGCGCCCGGACGGAGGGGCGGGGGCGGTACTGGACGCGCAGCTCGGGCGAGAACCAGATCAGGCCGCCGGACTCGCGGATGCGGAAGTTCAGCTCCCAGTCCTGGGCGCGGATGAACTCGACGTTGTACCCGTCTGCCTTCTCCAGCGCCTCGCGGCGGAAGACGCCCAGGTAGACGGTCTCGGCGGGGCCCGCCTGGCCGCCGGTGTGGAAGGCCGCGTTGCCGACGCCGATCTTCGAGGTCATGGCCGCCGCGACGGCGTCCTCCCAGGCGTTCTCGCCCTCGGCGTGCATGATGCCGCCGACGTTCTGCGCGCCCGTCTCCTCCAGGAGCCGGACGGCGGTCGCGATGTAGTTCGGCGAGAGCATGCCGTGGCCGTCGACGCGGACGACTATCGGGTGGCTCGACGCCTTGATCGCGGCGTTGAGGGCGGCGGGGGTGCGGCCGGTCGGGTTCGGCACGGTGTGGACACGGGGGTCCTCCGCGACCAGCTCGGCGGCGATCTCGTCCGTACGGTCCGTGGACGGGCCGAGCGCGATCACGACCTCCATCTCGCCCGCGTACTCCTGCTCCAGGATGTGGCGTACGGAGTTACGGAGATGGCGCTCCTCGTTGAGCACCGGCATGATCACGGAGACGGCGGGAGGCTGCGCGGCAGACATGTGGTCCTCGGGTGGTCCTCGGGGGCGCCGGGGGCTCGTACCCCACCAGGCGGTATTCGGCCGCCACGTTACCGCGAACGGGGGACAGCGGCGCGCGCCGCCGGGTGGCCTACCGGGATGAGGATCATATGGGCCTACCGTGCGAACGGTCCCCCTCGCATCGCGGAGGTGTCTCCCCGTGCCCACGCCGCACCGCTCCCCCCGCCCCGTCCGGCCCCGCCCCGCGCCCGCGCGGCGCCGGCGGCCGAGAAGGCAGGGCGGACGGCCGCGCTGGGGCACGCGGGTGGCGACCGGCCTCTCGGTCCTGGTGCTCGGGGCGGGCGGGATCGGGCACGCGGTCGTGACGAATCTGGAGAGCGGGATCGACCGCGTCGACCCGTTCAAGGACATGAAGAACCGGCCTGCGGGCGGGCGCGGCTTGAATCTGCTGCTGGTCGGCACCGACGGCCGCGAGAAGATCGGCGAGGACGAGAAGCGGAAGTACCGGCTGGGCGGTGAGCCCTGCCACTGCACGGACACGATCATGCTGGTCCACCTGTCGGCCGACGAGGAACGCGCCAGCGTCGTCAGCCTCCCCCGCGACAGCTACGCGGAGGTCCCGGCCCATCGGGACCGTACGACCGGCAAGGAGCACGCGGCGCATCCGGTGAAGCTGAACGCGGCGTACGCGGAGGGCGGGCCGGCCCTGACCGTGCGTACCGTCGAACACATGACCGGCGTCAAGATCGACCACTATCTGGAGGTCGACTTCACCAGCTTCATGACCACGGTCGACACCCTCGGCGGTGTGAAGATCTGCACGCCCCGCCCGTTGAAGGACTCCTACACCGGCCTGGACCTCGCGCCCGGGCCCCACACGCTCGACGGCGGCCAGGCGCTCCAGTACGTACGGTCCCGGCACATCGACGGGGCCGCCGACCTGGGCCGGATGCAGCGCCAGCAGAAGTTCCTGGCGTCGTTGATCAAGCAGGCGACGAGCAGCGGGGTGCTGCTGAACCCGGTGAAGTTCCGCGAGGTCGCCTCGACGACGCTGAAGTCCGTACGGGCCGACCGGGGCTTCGACACGGAGCGGATGCTCGCCCTCGGCCAGGCGATGCGGGGCTTCTCCCCCGCGTCGTCGGAGTTCGCCTCGGTGCCGATGGGCGATGTCGCGTACCAGGTCAAGGGCATCGGCTCCACGGTCAAGTGGGACCCGGTCAAGTCGAAGCAGCTGTTCACCGCCCTGCGCGAGGACAAACCCCTCACCACCGCCCGGCCCGCCGAGCAGGACCCCGCGAAGAAGGTGGACGTGCCGCCGCGGCAGATCCGCGTCCAGGTCTACAACGGCACCGCCAAGGACGGCCTGGGCTCCGAGGTCGACGCCGCGCTGCACGCGACCGGCTTCGACACGACCCGGGCCCCGCTCACCGCACCGCAGCACGACCTGAAGCGCACCCTGGTCACGTACGACCCGCGCTGGGACCGGTCCGCGAAGACCCTGGCGGCGGCACTGCCGGGCGCCGAGCTGCGGGCGGTGCCGGGACAGGGGGCGACGATGCGGGTGACGGCGGGCACGGAGCACCACACGGTCGAGCGGGTCCACGCGGAGGAGCCGGAGCCGGGGAGGTTCGGCGCGGTGAGGGGGGACGAGGTGGTGTGCCCGTGAGACGGGGAACCCCAGCCCGTCCGGCACGTGAGGACGGAACCGGTCGGGGGTGAGCCCCGCGCGCCTCGGCCGGCCTCGCGCCTTCAGCCGCCCCTCGCGGAGGCCCGCGACCTCAGTCCTCGATGCCGTCGGCCAGCCGCTTCTCGCGGAGCTCCCTGATCGCGCGGCGCCGTGCCAGGCGGTGGGTGCGGCGGATCTGCGCCTCCTGGTAGCGCCGCTTGTCGCGTTCCGTCTCCGGGATCACCGGCGGCACGGGGCGGGGCCGGCCGTCCGCGTCGACCGCAGCGAACACCAGGTACGCGCTGCCGACCTGGGTGGCGGGCGTCGACTCGTTCCAGCGCTCGGCCATGACCCGGACGCCGACCTCCATGGAGGACCGCCCGGTCCAGTTGACCTGGGCGCGCACGTGCACGAGGTCGCCGACGCGGACCGGCTCCAGGAAGACCATCTCGTCCATCGAGGCCGTGACGGCGGGCCCGCCGGAGTGCCGGCCGGCCACGGCGCCGGCCGCGTCGTCCACCAGTTTCATGATCACGCCGCCGTGCACCGTACCCAGCAGATTGGTGTCGCTGCCGGTCATGATGTGGCTGAGGGTGGTCCGGGAGGCCGCGGTGGGCTTGCCCGGAATGTCGCTCTCCGGGCGCGGAGCCTGATCTGTCATACCGTCCACCTTATGCGTGGGCCCGTAGGCCGTCGCAATGCATCAGCTTCGCAACAGCCCCGGTGCGATTTTCCTCGCACCCTGTAAGCGGGACGGCCCCGGCCTGCACACTGGTCCGTATGAACGATTGGCCCGACGGCTGGACCGACGACAACCGCAGCGGCAACCGCTACGGGCAGGGCAGCGCGAGCGAGCGACCCGAGAGCGCCCGCTCGATGCCGCACGTCCAGCGCCGCCCGGCCCCGCCCCAGCAGCGCCCCGCGCCGCCGAGGCAGCGCCCGGTGCCGCAGCAGCCCTCGGGCTACGACGGTGGTTACCCGCAGTACGACGAGGGTTACGACAGCGGGTACAACACCGGCCAGGTCTACGGCACCGGCAGCGGCGGCCACGGCCCGGGCTCCGGCGGTGGCAGGGGCCCGGCGCAGGGCCGCCCCAGACCCGCGCCCAACTGGGGCCGCCGGATCAAGATCGGCGCGCTGGTCCTGGTCGTCGCGCTGCTCGGCGTCTCCGTGGGCACGTACTTCTGGGCCGACTCCAAGCTGAACCGCGCCGTGGACCTGTCGAAGGTCATCGAGCGGCCGGAGGCGGGCAAGGGGACGAACTACCTGATCGTCGGCTCGGACAGCCGCGAGGGCATGACGTCCGAGGACAAGAAGCGGCTCCACACGGGTTCGGCCGAGGGCAAGCGGACCGACTCGATGATGATCCTGCACACCGGCGACAACGGCCCGACGCTGGTCTCGCTGCCGCGTGACTCGAACGTCGAGATCCCGTCGTTCGTCGGCTCCGAGTCCGGCAAGAAGTACCCGGCCACGGGCAGGACGACGAAGCTGAACGCCGCGTACGCCTCGGACGGGCCCGAGCTGCTGGTCCGCACGGTCGAGTACAACACCGGTCTGCACATCGACCACTACGTCGAGATCGGCTTCGGCGGCTTCGCCAAGGTCGTGGACGCGATCGGCGGGGTGGAGCTGGACATCCCGAAGGCGTTCAAGGACAAGTGGTCGGGGGCCGACTTCGAGGCCGGCAAGCAGACCCTGAACGGCCAGGAGGCCCTGGCTTTCGTCCGCACCCGCCACGCCTTCACCTCGGACCTGGACCGTACGAAGAACCAGCAGAAGTTCCTCGCGGCCCTGGCGAGCCAGACGGCGACCTTCTCCACGATCGCCAACCCGTTCAAGCTGTACCCGACGATGGGCGCGGGGCTGGACACGCTGATCGTGGACAAGGACATGTCGCTCTGGTCGCTCGGCAAGATGTTCTTCGCGATGAAGGGCGTCACCGGCGGCGAGGGCACGTCGATGAACATCCCGATCGCGGGCAACGTGGGCTCCAATCTGGCCTGGGACAAGGCGAAGGTGAAGCAGCTGGTGGAGCAGCTGAAGAACGACGAGAAGGTCACGGTCACGGAGAACTGAGGGGGCGCGCGGGCGCGCCTCTTCCCCTTACGCGGCGCCGCCATGCCCGTCCGGATCGTGTACGAGTCGCACGCCACGACCACCGGCAACGAGGCGGGTACCGCCACGGGACGGCTGCCGGGCCGCGTCTCTGCCACACCGGACGGCTGCCGCCGGCTCTCCCTCGCCGGACGCCTGCCCGGACCGGCTCTCCCCGCCGGACGCCTGCCCGGGCCGGCTCTCCCCCGCCGGACGGCTGCCCGGGCCGGCTCTCCCCCACCGGACGCCGCCGGGCCGCCGAACCGGGCGACCGGCGGCGCGGCACCGGGCTCGACGCCGTCTGGACCTTGACCCGGCGCGCGCCGTGGAGACGGCCCGCATCGCATTCGCCGGTGAGCCGTCCCCGGTCCTCCCGCAAGGACGCACGCTGCGGGAATGCGCGCCCGGCTGGAGAGCGTCGTCGCGGACCCGCCGCCGTGGCGGCCGGGCCTCTCCTACACCCTGCCCTGAGCGAGCACCGCCGCGTGCGGCAGGGTCAGCAGACCGTCGTCCGCGAGGAATTCGCGGCACAGCACGTCGTACTCGCGTTTGGCCGCCGCCACGCCCTCCGGGCCGGCGCCGGTCACCATCCCGCCGATCGCGCCGATCCCCGCGGCGGGCCCGGCCCACCACTCCTCCGGATCGACCCGGTGGTCCCAGGCGTGGGTGGCGCTCCGTACGTCCGCGAACCCGGCCGACGCGAGCAGCGCGCTCAAGCCGTCCGGGGTGCGCGCGAAGTCGCGTTCCTCGTCCACCGTGGCCACCCAGTCGGGGCGGGTGAGTCCGGCGGCCTGGGCGGCCCGCCCGACCAGCGCCTGCCCCGGGGTGCCCGGCAGCTGCCAGACGGTGACGGCGACGGTCCCCCCGGGGCGGGTGACCCGGCGCATCTCGGCCAGCGCCTCCAGGGGGCGGCCGACGTGGTTGAGCACGAAGTTGCCGACGACCGCCTCGAACTCCCCGTCGGGATACGGCAGCCGGGGCAGCGTCCCGGAGCGCACCTCGGCCCCGGGCGCCGCCCGCCGGGTCGCCGCGACCATGTCCGGCTCGGCGTCGACCGCCCGGACGGCGGCGCCCCGGGCCAGGGCGGCTACGGTCACGTTCCCGGTGCCGCACCCCACGTCGAGCAGGCGCGTACCGGCGCCGACGCCGGCCGCGTCCAGCAGGGCGGGCACGGTGCGGACACAGAGCAGGGCGGCGGTGCGGGCGAAGGCATCGGCCTGCCCGTCCCATATCCGCCGCTCCATCACGTCGAACGCGGTCATCCGGTGTCTCCTCCGGTACGGCTGGTCGGGGTCTGCGGTTCCGTCTCGTTCAGGTCCTCGTGCAGGGCGCCGAGGACGCGCCCGGTGGGCTCGGCGCGCGCGGACAGCTCCGCGAGGGCCCACCCGGGCAGCCGGCCGGCCACCTCCTCCGGCTCGTCGCCCCGTTCCGGATCGTCCAGCGCCTGGAGCAGGGCGAACGCGGTCTCCCTGGCCACCTCGCGGGCGATCTCGCCCAGTTCCTCGGCGGTGAGCCCGAGGCGCACGGCGCGCTCGACGGCGCCCCCGGCCGCGCCTGCCCGGCGGTAGGCGGCGACCCAGTCGGACGCGGTGGTGCTCCAGGCGTCGATGTCCTGCCACACCGTCCGCAGGAACCGGAACCGGGCCAGCTGCGGCAGCCCCTCCTCGGCCTCGGACTCGGCCCACCCCTCGGCGTCCTCGGCCCCGAGCGCGTCGAACAGCCGGGCCAGCCGCGTCGTGTCCTCCTCCACCGCACTCCCCTCAGCCGCTGCGCGCGTATCGCGCGAGAGCGATGGCCGATGCCGGTCATCGTGCCACGGTCAGCCCTCCCCGGGGCCCCGGGGAGGAGTACAGGACGAGCACGGGAGCGGGCCCGCGGCCGGAGGGGCGGACCGCCTTCGCGGAACCGATGCAGCGCCACCGGGTCGCGGGAAACCACGACGCGGTGCGCCAGGACACGGAGCCCCGCGACCCGGTGCGCCACGACGCCAAACGCTTTGAAAGAACCCGGGAAAGAACCCAACCCCACCCCACCCGAACCCGGTACGAACGCTGATCACTCGCGCGGGTGACAAATGGCAACTGAGCTGGATTTGGGGCCGGTTGTCGGGCATATGCTCGCGGCACCAACCACAGACACGAGTCGGCCCCGACCGGGACAGCGAATCCCGGACGGGGCCTGACCACCGAGGAAGAAGAGACCTTCCCGATGACTGCCCAGCAGGCTATCGCGCCCCAGTGCGCCCCGCCCGGTTCCACCGGCGGCGTCACACCGACCTCCGGTGTCATCCACGTCAACTCCCGCCACACGTCCGGCTTCACGGTCATCGGCAACCACCTGGCCCAGCACGGCGACCTCTCCCTCCTCGCGATCGGTCTCGCCGTCCACATCCAGTCGCTGCCCGAGGGCGCGAAGATCGGCGTCAAGGTGCTCGCCGCGCGCTTCCCGGAGAGCGAGATGCGGATCGCCGCCGCACTGCGGGAGTTGGAGGCGGCGGGCTATCTGCGCCGCATCCGCGTCCGCCTGCGGGACGGCCGCGTACGCACGCGTACGGAGTCGCACAACCGGCCGTACGCCACGGCTCCGCCGGCCCCGGTGCCACGCGACGCCCCGCGCGAGACGGACCCGCCGCCCACCGCGCCGTACGACTGCACCGCCACCCCCGCCCCGACGCCCCCGCCCCGCGAAGCACGCCCCGAGCGGAAACCCGGTGCCGCACGCGTGCTGAAGCCGCTCCCCCGGCCCCGCACCCCCGCACTCCACGAGACCGCCGCCCTGCTCCTCGCGGACCTCCGCCGCCACGCACCCGTGCTGACGCTCTCCGAGGCGGACGTGGCCGCCCTCGCCCCGGGGGTGGCCGCCTGGCTGGAGCGCGCGCACCCCGACGCCATCCGCCGGGCCCTCACCGCAGACCTCCCGGCGCCCCTCGCCCACCCGGCGCGCCTCCTCCGCCACCGGATCACGGCCCTCCTGCCACCCCCACTCCCGGCCCCGGCCGCAACGCCCGCCGTCATCCCCCTCCAGAACTGCGACGACTGCAACCGCGCCTTCCGCGCCCCGGAACCGGGAGCCTGCCGCGACTGCCGGACGGGCGGTTTCCAGTAACGGAAACTCCACCCTCTTGCTCCCGAGCAACGCGACAGCAAGCATCGGATCGCCGCACTCGTCCGTAAGGAGACTCCGTGAAGCTGACACGACTGGTTGGCCAGTGCGACGAGGGCGAGTGCCCTGCGATCTACATGACGGACCGGGGGACACTCGCCGTCCAAGGAGGCCGTTTAGCCGACCACGGACTGGATATTCCCGCTCACGAGACACTGGTGGAAGTCCCCGTCGAGCTCATCCGAAAGGCCGTGCGTGACAACCTCATCTAAGTCCCTTGGAGAGTGGCTCGAAGGCTTCGAACGGGAAGCGTTCCGGCTTGAGACTCTGGACGATTACAGCAAATCAGGCGGAGTGGAGGCTTACCAAGCTTTTCTGGCGGGAGAGCCGCAGCCGGAGAGCTACAAGAAATCCGGCTGGATCACCACGGTCGGAGACGCAGTTCGGTCAGGAAAGCGCATCTATCGCGTACACATCCTCGCTCGCCCACTGACGGACTATCTACGTTTCGAGCTGTCCTGGGGATACCGCCGCAACATGGCTGCCGGTGAGGAGTTGTACATCCTGGACACCACCACACAGGGCAACCCCATCGCGGATGCACCGGACTTCTGGATGTTCGACGAGCGAGCCGTCGGGAAGATGCGCTACACACGGGACGGCCGGTACACCGGCTCCGAATTCCTCGGAGAGGACCAGCTGTCGGCATACCTGACGTTCAGGGACAAGGCGATGGAGCACGCCATCCCCTTCACCGAATGGTGGGCGAAGTACGGCGAGTGAACAAACACAGCCTCGGACCTGCGCTGCGGGAACTGCGCGAGGCTTCCGGACTCGAAGCCAAAGCAGTTGCCCGTGGCGCTGCCATGTCCCGGTCCAAGCTGTCGAAGATCGAGAATGCGAACACGGCTCCGAGCGTCACCGACGTCGACTGCATCCTCACCGCGATAGGCGTATCGGATGAAGTGAAGGCCGAGTACATGGTCGCAGCCAGAGAAGCAGCGACGGAAGCCACAGCATGGCGGCTGATTCGACGGCTGGGCTACAGCCGCAAGCAGCAGCAGGTGCAGGCCCTCGAATCACAGACCACGCTGCTGCGCCTGTTCCAGCCTTCTCTGGTCCCCGGCCTGCTCCAGACACCTGAGTACGTGCGGGCAGTCTTCGCTCGACGACACTTGAGCGAAGCACAGTTGGAACGAACGATCGGCGCAAGACTGGCGCGGCAGAGTGTCCTGTACTCAGAAGGAAAGACATTCCGTTTCGTCAT
This sequence comes from Streptomyces sp. 130, assembly GCF_007096885.1. Lineage (GTDB taxonomy): Bacteria > Actinomycetota > Actinomycetes > Streptomycetales > Streptomycetaceae > Streptomyces. The sequence continues at coordinate 34,878 of NZ_VJNO01000015.1, forward strand.
CACGGAGTCGGTTCTCCGATGGCGGATCGTTCCACCCCTGGTGCTCGTCGGGCAGCTCGATCGGCTGATTTCAGCGTCCCGGCTACCCAACGTGGACATCAGAGTCATCAGGTCATCGGCCCCGCAACGCGATTTTCCGGGGCACTCGTTCTCGATCAAGGATGACCGCATTGTCACCATCGAGACAGTCCACGCAGAAATGGTGGTTACTGATCCCAGGGACATCGCCCTATACGTTTCCAAGTTCGAAGGATTCAGCGCGTCCGCTTGTTCCGGTGAGGAAATGAGAGCGCTGATCGGGCACCTCCGGGACGAACTTTTGCGCGAACAGGAAACCACCTAGGAATCGGCCCCGCACCCAGTCACGATGAGGTGACGAATCCCGAAGTGACGAAGGGTGCACCATGGCAACCACGGTCAAATCCCCTGTCGCCCTGCGACGCGGACGGGACCTCCTCGATCCCGAACTGTTCGAGAAGGTGTCCGAGTTCTGCGCCACGGAGTACGGCCACGAGATGTGCACGGCACGAAATGTCGTGGACCAGGCCCTCGCCTTTCTCAAGGTCATGGGCGATACCCGAGCGTTCGACATGTCGCCGTCCCGGATCGTTGACCCGGGCTGGCACTCGTTCGCGCTCCATACGCGCGCCTACGCCGCCTGGTGCCAGGAGCAGTTCGGCTACTTCCTGGACCACGAACCCGGGGCCGCCGTCCGCACACGCCCGCTGATCGGCTCCGTGGTGGAGCGAGTCAGGGCAGCCGGCTTCTACGTGGACGAGCGGATGTGGGGCGTGGCGAAGGAATGCAACGCTCCGGCCTGCTGCGGCGACGGCGACGGTTGCTGAGCGAAGGCGCGCCGCCCGTGGCCTCCGGCGGCGCGCTCACCGGCAGCAGCCGAGTGACCGTGTACGTCATGTTCGGCGTGGTCTTCGGGTACGCCACCCACCACCGCGACGAACGGCGGCTCGGGGACATTGCCGTTGTCGGCCCCCTGACGCCCGGGGTCGAGTGGGGCCGCCTGTGGCAGATGGCCCGCCACTGCGGACGGCCCAGTGCGGGCGAAACAGAACTTGCCCAGTGGGTACTGGCGCAAGCCACGCGGGCGTTCGTGTGCGGCAGCGGCCGCATCGCACAATTGCGTGAACGCGGGTGGAAATTGCAACCTGGCGGCAAGCGCGTTCGGTTCGAGTCGACGTACGCCAATCGTGACCACCTCTGGACGGGAAACCTGTCCGTCGACGGACTCACCCCCGACCAGATCGCGGAACGGCACACGCTCTACCCCGCCTGACGGCGACTTCCGCGCCCAGGTCCTGGCCCGCGCCGACCATGCCGGCATCGCTGCCATACTCACCGCACAGGGCCTGGGCAGTCGTCCGGTCGCACAACAGTGGAGGAACCTGGTGGCCGTGGACACCTCTTTCTACAAGTCCGCCATGTCGGAGGAGATCCGGGACGAGGGCCGGGCGGAAGGCCGGGCGGAAGGCCGGGCGGAAGGCCGGGCGGAAGGCCGGGCCGAAGGTCTCCTCCTGCTTCTCGGTGTACGTGGCATCGCCCTCACCGACGCGGACCGCGACAAGATCACCACCTGCACCGACCCCCAGCTCCTGCACCAGTGGCTCCAGCGCGCCGCGACGGCCGCCTCCGCCGAGGAAGTGTTCCGCGCCCCGTGACCGATCCGACCGCCACCGACGTCCTCACCGAGCTCGCCGCGCTCGACGACCCCAAGGCCCGCGCCGTCAACGCGCGGCACGGGGACGACCACGGGGTCAACCTCACCAAACTGCGCGCCCTCGCCAAGCGGCTGGGGAAGCGGCAGGAGCTGGCCGTCGAGCTGTGGGAGACGGACGACACCGCCGCGCGGCTCGTGGCGCTGCTGGTCTGCCGGCCGAAGGCGTACCCGCGGGACGAGCTGGACCGCATGCTGCGCGAGGCGCGGGCGCCGAAGGTGCACGACTGGCTCGTGGGGTACGTGGTGAAGAAGAGCCCGTACGCGGAGGAGCTGCGTCTCGCCTGGACCGCGGACGCCGATCCGGTCGTCGCGAGCGCCGGGTGGGCGCTCACCGCCGACCGGGTCGTGAAGAAGCCCGACGGGCTCGACCTGGGCGGGCTGCTCGACGTCATCGAGGCGGAGATGCGCGACGCCCCCGACCGCCTCCAGTGGGCCATGAACACCTGCCTCGCCCAGATCGGCATCGAGCACCCGGAGCACCGCGCCCGTGCCCTCGCGATCGGTGAGCGGCTGGGCGTGCTGAAGGACTATCCGACGCCCCGGGGCTGCACGTCGCCGTACGCGCCGGTGTGGATCGGCGAGATGGTGCGGCGCAAGGGCGGGGCCTGAGCCACGCTAGGCCGCGTTGCGCCAGACCGTCAGGTCTCCCGTGACGAAGGCCAGCTCCGGCAGCGCGGTCGACTTCGTCGCGATCACGTACAGCGCGATGTCTCCCGAGGCGTTCTTGACGCAGATCTCGCTTCCGTTGGCCGAGGTGGCCAGCGGCAGGTTGTGACTCTTGGTGTGGTTGAGAAACAGGCGGCACTCGTCGAGCGTGGCGCCCGGCTTGCCGGGCATCGCCATGAAGACGCTCGTGTCGCTCTTGAGTTCGCAGCCGACCGACTCGCAGCTGAAGCGGATGTCGCCCGTGCGGCCGTCCAGTTCCTTGTCCGGCTCCGCGAGGTTCACCGAGTGCTTCGCGTCCACCATGACCTGGGGGTGCGGCTCCGCCTGCGGCTCCCGGGGCGAGGGTGACACGCTCGGAACGGTCAGCGCGTCGGCGGCCCGGCCCGCCGCCGAGGAACCCGCGGGCTCCGGCGTGGTCCTCCCCGCCCCAGCGGGCGGGGTGGCGGACACCGACGCCGGCGCACCGGCTTCGTTCCGGTGTTCTCCCCCGCCCATGGACCCCATCGCCTGCCAGGCCAGACCGAGGGCCAGCAGCGCGCTCACCACGCCGACGCCCGACACCAGCGCGACGCGCCTCCTGCGCGCCCTTCGCTCGGCCGGGTCCACGGGCCGGGGCTCAGGCGCGGCCCAGGGGTTCGTCCGCACCAGGGTGGAATGGGCCACCGGGACCGGAACCGGAGCCGAGACCGGGGACGGGACCGCGACCTCCGGGCCGCCGATCTCCCGCCACGCGGCGGGCGCCCCGTCCGCCTCGGCCTCCGCGCCCAGCCGCTGCCGGCACCACTTCGCGATCCCCGCCGGGGCGGGCCGCTCGGCCGGGTCGGCGGCCAGGCAGCGGGCGAGGAGCGGGCGCAGGGGCTCGGGCAGCAGGGTCAGGTCGGGCTCGGAGTGGATGATCCGGTACAGCACGTAGACGCCCGGGCCGTCACCGTAGAGCGGCTTGCCCAGCGCCGCGTACGCCGCGGTCTGGGCCAGGGCGAAGACGTCGCTCGCCGCCGTGGCCCCCTCCCCGGACGCCTGCTCCGGGGCCATGTACGAGGGGGTGCCGATCGGGTGCCCCGTCGTGGTGTACGAGGACGCGTCGGTGGCCAGGGCGATGCCGAAGTCGATCACGCGCGGCCCGTCGGCGGCCAGCAGCACATTGGACGGCTTCAGGTCCCGGTGCACGATGCCCTCGGCGTGGATGGCCCGGAGCGCCTCGGCCATCCCGGCCATCAGCCACAGCACCGCGGACACCGGCAGGGGGCCCCGCCGGGCCACGGCCTGGGTGAGGGACGGGCCGGGCACGTACAGCGTGGCCAGCCAGGGCGTCGGGGCCTCGGCGTCGGCGTCGACCAGCTCGGCCGTGTACGCGCCGCGCACCCGCCGGGCCGCCCGGACCTCCCGGCCGAACCGCTTCCTGAACGCCGGGTCGTCCGCCAGCTCCGGACGTACGACCTTGATCGCCACGGCCCGGCCGTCCTCGGTGTGCGAGAGGTAGACCCGGCCCATGCCGCCCGCGCCGAGCCGGGCGGCGAGCCGGTAGCCCGCGACCTCGGCCGGATCGGTCGTCTGAAGTGGCTCGAAGACATCCGTCACGTCCATCGGCCCGCTCCCCCACTGTGATGCACCGGCCAACGCCCGCAGCCTAACAACGGCTTCGGGGGCGTTGATCAACGCACGCACACGACGGCCCCCGGCATCGCGGCCGGGACAGTTCCCGGCCCAGGGTTCCCCGGCACGACGGCCGGGAACAGCCCGGAACGGGCTCGGGCGGTCCGGGAGCCGTTCAGGGCTCCCGGACCGCCCGGAAGGGCCATTGGCCCGTGCGAGTTCTGCTACGGCAGGTTGCGCGCCATCACGATGCGCTGGACCTGGTTCGTGCCCTCGTAGATCTGCGTGATCTTCGCGTCGCGCATCATCCGCTCCACCGGGTAGTCCCGCGTGTAGCCGTAGCCGCCGAGGAGCTGGACCGCGTCCGTGGTGATCTCCATCGCGACGTCCGAGGCGAAGCACTTGGCGGCGGCGCCGAAGAACGTGAGGTCGGCGTCGACGCGCTCGGACTTGGCGGCGGCCGAGTACGTGAGCTGGCGGGCGGCCTCCAGCTTCATGGCCATGTCGGCGAGCATGAACTGCACGCCCTGGAAGTCCGCGATCGGCTTGCCGAACTGCTTGCGCTCCTGGACGTAGCCCTTGGCGTAGTCCAGCGCGCCCTGGGCGACGCCGAGGGCCTGGGCCGCGATGGTGATGCGGGTGTGGTCCAAGGTCTTCATGGCGGTGGCGAAGCCGGTGCCCTCCTCGCCGATCATGCGGTCGGCGGGGATGCGGACGTTGTCGAAGTAGACCTCCCGGGTCGGGGAGCCCTTGATGCCGAGCTTCTTCTCGGGGGCCCCGAAGGAGACGCCCTCGTCGGACTTCTCCACGACGAAGGCCGAGATGCCCTTGGAGCGCTTCTCCGGGTCCGTGACGGCCATGACCGTGTAGTACTCGGAGACGCCCGCGTTGGTGATCCAGCGCTTCACACCGTTGAGGACCCAGAAGTCGCCGTCGCGCACGGCGCGGGTCTTCATGCCGGCGGCGTCGGAGCCCGCGTCCGGCTCGGAGAGGCAGTACGAGAACATGCCGTCGCCCTTGGCCAGCGGGCCCAGGTACTTCTTCTTCAGCGCCTCGGAGCCGGACAGGACGACCGGGAGCGAGCCGAGCTTGTTCACGGCCGGGATCAGGGAGGAGGACACGCAGGCGCGGGCCACCTCCTCGATCACGATGACCGTGGCGAGCGCGTCGGCGCCGGCGCCGCCGTACTCCTCCGGTACGTGGACCGCGTGCAGATCGGCGGCGGTGAGGGCGTCCAGCGCCTCCTGCGGGAAGCGGGCCTCCTCGTCGACCGCGGCCGCGAACGGGGCGATCTTCGCCTCGGCGAGCGCACGCACCGTCTCACGGAGCATCTCGTGCTCCTCAGCCGGACGGTACAGGTCGAAATCGGTCGAACCCGCCAAGACGCTCACTCCCCAGGGTGCTAACTACCGTTAAGTAACCCAATTTTAGGTGTTCCACCCACCCCCGGCATACGCGCTCGGGCCGTGAGCTGCGCGACAGCCGGAAATGGGAGGTTTCACGGGCGGGACTATGCTCGTTCACCGCGTCACCGCACGCATTTTCTGCCCGCGTCTCACAGGAGCACTTCATGGCCCTCAGGATCACCGTGATCGGCACCGGCTATCTGGGCGCCACGCACGCCGCGGCCATGGCGGAGCTCGGCTTCGAGGTCCTGGGCCTCGACGTCGTGCCCGAGAAGATCGAGATGCTGTCCGCCGGACGGGTCCCGATGTACGAGCCGGGCCTCGAGGAGATGCTCCAGCGACACGTCGCGGGCATCGAGGGCTCCACCGGGCGGCTCCGGTTCACCACCTCCTGGGAAGAGGTCGCCGACTTCGGCGACGTGCACTTCGTCTGCACCAACACTCCCCAGAAGCACGGCGAGTACGCCTGCGACATGACGTACGTCGAGAGCGCCTTCGACTCGCTCGCCCCGCTCCTGACCCGCCCCGTCCTCGTCGTCGGCAAGTCCACCGTGCCCGTCGGCTCCGCCGCCCGCCTCGCCGCCCGCCTCGCGGAGCTGGCCCCCGCGGGCGCCGACGCGGAGCTCGCCTGGAACCCGGAGTTCCTGCGCGAGGGCTTCGCGGTGGACGACACGCTCCACCCGGACCGGATCGTCGTCGGCGTGACGAGCGAACGGGCCGAGAAGGTGCTGCGCGAGGTGTACGCCGGCCCGGTCGCGGAGGGCTCCCCGTTCGTCGTGACGGACTACCCGACCGCCGAACTGGTGAAGACGGCCGCCAACTCCTTCCTGGCCACCAAGATCTCGTTCATCAACGCCATGGCCGAGGTGTGCGAGGCCGCCGACGGCGACGTCGCGAAGCTGGCCGAGGCCATCGGCCACGACGAGCGCATCGGGAAGAAGTTCCTGCGGGCCGGCATCGGCTTCGGCGGCGGCTGCCTGCCCAAGGACATCCGCGCCTTCATGGCCCGCGCCGGTGAGCTGGGCGCCGACCAGGCGCTGACGTTCCTCCGCGAGGTCGACTCGATCAACATGCGCCGCCGGGGCCACATGGTCGAGCTGGCCCGCGAGGCCGTGGGCGGCGGCTCCTTCCTCGGCAAGCGGGTCGCCGTGCTGGGCGCCACGTTCAAGCCGGACTCGGACGACGTACGCGACTCGCCCGCGCTCAACGTGGCCGGCCAGATCCACCTCCAGGGCGGACAGGTCACCGTCTTCGACCCGAAGGGCATGGAGAACGCCCGCCGCGTCTTCCCCACCCTCGGTTACGCGGAGAGCGCGCTCGACGCGGTGCGCGGCGCGGACGTCGTGCTGCACCTGACGGAGTGGCGCGAGTTCCGCGAGCTGGACGCGGAGGCGCTGGGCGCGGTCGCGGGCCACCGGATCATCCTCGACGGGCGCAACGCCCTCGACCCCGCCGCGTGGCGCGAGGCCGGCTGGACCTTCCGCGCGATGGGCCGCCCGACGGCCTGACCCGGCCCGGCGCACGCGGGCGGCCTGCCCGGCCCGGCGCGCGCGGGTGGCGCGGCTCGGGACGAACGCGCCCCGGTGGCTCAGGCCGCCGGGGCGTCCAGCTGCTCGATCGTGGCGTGCGACGGGCCGCGCCGGGTGCGCAGGTCCCGCGCCACGTCCTCGGCGGCGCGCAGCACCCGTACGGCGTTCTGCCAGGTGAGCTTGGCCAGGTCGGCGGCGGACCAGCCCCGGCGCAGCAGCTCCGCGATCAGGTTCGGGTAGCCGGCGACGCTCTCCAGGCCCTCCGGGAGGAAGGCGGTGCCGTCGTAGTCGCCGCCGATGCCGATGTGGTCGACGCCCGCGACCTCGCGCATGTGGTCGAGGTGGTCGGCGATGGTGGCCGCGGTCGCGACCGGGCGGGGGTTGGCCGCCTCGAACGCCGCGTGCAGCTTCATCGCGCGCTCGGTGGTGTCCAGGTGGTGCAGCCCGTGCGCGCGCAGGTTCTCGTCGGCCGCCCGCGTCCAGGCGACGGCCTCGGGCAGGACGAACTTCGGTACGAAGGTGGCCATGGCGATGCCGCCGTTGGCCGGGAGCTGGGCGAGGACGTCGTCGGGGATGTTGCGCGGGTGGTCGCAGACGGCGCGCGCGGAGGAGTGCGAGAACATCACCGGCGCGACGGAGGTGGCGAGCGCGTCCCGCATGGTCGTCGCCGCGACGTGCGAGAGGTCGACCAGCATGCCGGTGCGGTTCATCTCGCGGACGACTTCGTGGCCGAACGGCGAGAGGCCGCCCACTCCCGGCTCGTCGGTCGCGGAGTCCGCCCAGGCGATGTTGTCGTTGTGGGTGAGCGTCATGTAGCGGACGCCCAGGGCGTGCAGGCCGCGCAGGGTGCCCAGCGAGTTGGCGATGGAGTGGCCGCCCTCGGCACCCATCAGGGAGGCGATCCGGCCCTCGGCGCGGGCGGCCTCCATGTCGTCGGCGGTCAGCGCGCGCCGGAGGTCGCCCGGGTAGCGGTCGAGCAGTTCGGCGACGGCGTCGATCTGTTCCAGGGTCGCGCTGACGGCGGCGTCGCCCGCGAGGTCGGAGCGCACGTAGACGGACCAGAACTGGGCGCCGACGCCCCCGGCGCGCAGCCGGGGGATGTCGGTGTGCAGGTGGGCCGACTGGTCGGTGGCGATGTCGCGTACGGCCAGGTCGTAGCCGACCTGCTCGCGCAGCGCCCACGGGAGGTCGTTGTGGCCGTCGACGACGGGGTACTCGGCGAGGAGCTCCCGTGCCCGGTCCAGTCGGTCCGTCATGGTGTGCCTACTTCCCGAAGCCGAAGGACTCCGCGCCCGCCGCCTTCTGGCGCAGCCGCTTGCCCTTCTCGGTGGCCTGGTCGTTCAGGTCCCCCAGGAACTTTGTCATCCGGCCCTGGAGCCCGGGGTCGACGGCGGCCAGGACGCGGACGGCCAGCAGTCCGGCGTTGCGCGCGCCGGCGATGGAGACCGTGGCGACGGGGATGCCGGCGGGCATCTGGACGATGGACATCAGGCTGTCCATGCCGTCCAGGTACTTCAGCGGGACCGGTACGCCGATGACCGGCAGCGGGGTGACCGAGGCGAGCATGCCGGGCAGGTGGGCGGCGCCGCCCGCCCCCGCGATGATCGCCCTGAGGCCGCGGCCCGCCGCGTTCTCGCCGTAGGCGATCATCTCGCGGGGCATGCGGTGGGCGGAGACGACGTCGACCTCGTACGGGATGCCGAACTCGTCCAGGGCCTTGGCCGCCGCTTCCATGACGGGCCAGTCGGAGTCCGAGCCCATGACGATGCCGACGACCGGGGCGGCGGAGGCGGGGGAGGTCATTCGGTGATCGTTCCTCGCAGGTAGTCGGCCGCGTGCCGGGCGCGCTCGCGCACGTCCGCCAGGTCGTCGCCGTAGGTGTTGACGTGTCCGACCTTGCGGCCGGGCTTCACGTCCTTGCCGTACATGTGGATCTTGAGCTGCGGGTCGCGCGCCATGCAGTGCAGGTAGCCCTGGTACATGTCCGGGAAGTCGCCGCCCAGGACGTTGCACATGACCGTCCAGGGGGCGCGGGGGCGCGGGTCGCCGAGGGGGAGGTCGAGGACCGCGCGGACGTGGTTGGCGAACTGCGAGGTGATCGCGCCGTCCATGGTCCAGTGGCCGGAGTTGTGCGGGCGCATGGCCAGCTCGTTGACCAGGATGCGGCCGTCGCCGGTCTCGAAGAGCTCGACCGCGAGGTGTCCGACGACGCCCAGCTCGGAGGCGATGCGCAGGGCGAGCTGCTGGGCCTCGCCCGCCAGCGCCTCGTCCAGCTCGGGGGCCGGGGCGATGACCGTGTCGCAGACGCCGTCGACCTGGACGGACTCGACGACCGGGTAGGCGACGGCCTGGCCGTGCGGCGAGCGGACGATGTTGGCCGCCAGCTCCCGTACGAAGTCGACCTTCTCCTCCGCGAGGACCGGGACACCGGCCCGGAACGGCTCGGCCGCGTCCGCCTCGGAGCGGACCACCCAGACGCCCTTGCCGTCGTAGCCGCCGCGCACGGTCTTGAGGACGACCGGGAAGCCCGTGCCCTCCTCGGCGAAGGCCACGACGTCGGCCGGGTCCTTCACGATGCGGTGGCGGGGGCAGGGCGCGCCGATCTCGGTGAGCTTCGCGCGCATCACCCCCTTGTCCTGGGCGTGCACCAGGGCGTCGGGGCCGGGGCGCACGGGGATGCCGTCCGCCTCCAGGGCCCGCAGGTGCTCGGTGGGCACGTGCTCGTGATCGAAGGTGATCACGTCACAGCCGCGCGCGAAGGCCCTCAGCGTCTCCAGGTCGCGGTAGTCGCCGACGACGACCTCGCCCGCCACCTGCGCCGCGGAGTCCTGAGCGGTGTCGCTGAGGAGCTTGAACTTGATGCCGAGGGGGATGCCCGCCTCGTGGGTCATACGGGCGAGCTGACCGCCACCGACCATGCCGACTACCGGGAACGTCACGCTCCCAGGGTATCCGCACCGCCTGCCCACGCCCGTGGGCGGGGGCCGGGCCCGCCACACCCGTCCCCCGTACGCACAGGCGTCCGGCGGGTGTCCTGGTTAGCATGGCCGGGTTGACGGAACATGGAGCGGGACCTACGGACGGACGAGCGATCACATGAGCGAGCGAGGCGCACTGCGGGCCCGGCTGGAGCTGCTGGCCCGGGAGATCGCCAAGTTCGGCGTGGTCGGCGCGGTCGGCCTCGTCGTGAACATCGCCGTGTCGAACCTGCTGTGGCGCTACACCGATATCCCCACCGTGCGGGCCGGGCTGCTCGCCACGTTCGTCGCGATCCTCTGCAACTACGTGGGCTTCCGCCACTGGACCTACCGCGACCGCGACAAGACCGGCCGCACGCGTGAGCTGACCCTGTTCCTGCTGTTCAGCGCGGCGGGCGCGGTGATCGAGACGGGCGTGCTGTACGTGGCGACGTACGGCTTCGGCTGGGACACCCCGGTCCAGAGCAACGTCTTCAAGATCGTCGGGATCGGCGTCGCGACGCTGTTCCGCTTCTGGTCGTACCGGACGTGGGTCTTCAAGGCGCTGCCCGCCCCCGCGGAGGCGGCCCCCGGCAAAGGGGCCCTCGTGACCGTGCCGGCGCCGGCCGTACGGGTCGAGCCCGATCCCGCGCGACGCTAGCGCACCGGGCGTTCCGGTTCCGTCCGGTCCTGGCCCGTGCGGCTCAGGAAGAGGGCGAAGACCGGGGGCTGCTGCTGGAGGAGTTCCAGGCGCCCGCCGTCCGCCTCGGCGAGGTCGCGGGCGACCGCGAGGCCGATGCCCGTGGAGTTGCGGCCGCTGATGGTCCGCTCGAAGATCCGGGCGCCCAGGTCCGCCGGGACGCCGGGGCCCTCGTCCGTGACCTCGATGACCGCCTGGTTGCCGGTGACCCTCGTGCGCAGCGCGACCGTACCGCCGCCGTGCATCAGGGAGTTCTCGATCAGCGCGGCCAGGACCTGGGCGACCGCGCCCGGGGTGCCGACGGCGCTCAGCCCGTGCTTGCCGGAGCAGACGATGGCGCGCCCCTCGCCCCGGTAGGCCGGCCGCCACTCCTCGATCTGCTGCTTGACGACCTCGTCCAGGTCGAAGACGACCGCCGAGCCGGTCCGGGGGTCCCGGGCGTTGGTCAGCAGCCGCTCCACCACGTCCGTGAGCCGTTCGACCTGGGCGAGGGCGATGTGCGCCTCCTCCTTGACGGTCTCCGGGTCGTCGGTCAGCGAGATCTCCTCGATCCGCATGGACAGGGCCGTGAGCGGCGTACGCAGCTGGTGGGAGGCGTCCGCGGCGAGCCGGCGTTCGGCGGTGAGCATCCGGGCGATCCGCTCGGCGGAGGCGTCCAGGACGTCGGCGACGCGGTCCAGCTCGGGCACCCCGTACCGCTTGTGGCGCGGACGGGGGTCGCCGGAGCCCAGGCGTTCCGCGGTCTCCGCGAGGTCGGTGAGCGGCGAGGCGAGCTTGTTGGCCTGGCGTACGGCGAGGAGGACGGCGGAGACGATGGCCAGCAGCGCCACCGCGCCGATGATCATCAGCGTGCGGCCGACCTCGCGGGTGACGGCGGAGCGGGACTCCTCGACGGTGACCGTCTCACCGTGCTCACCCGTCTCCGTGGCGGTGATCACACTGCCGCGGGGGCGCTCGCCGACCTCGATGGGGGCGCGGCCGGGCATCTTGACGAGGGCGTAGCGCCTGTCGTCGATCTGCTCGTCCAGCACCTCGGGGTTGATCCGCTCGGAGCCCAGGAGCCGGCTCTCGATGACGCTGATCAGCCGCAGCGCCTCGGAGTCGACGCTCTCCTGGGCGCTGCTGCTGATGGTGCGGGTCTCGACGAGGACGAGGGACACGCCGAAGACGGCGATCACCACGAGCACGACGGCGAGGGTCGAGTTGATCAGTCGTCGGCGCATGCCTGCTTCTGTACGTCAGTCGGCTCGGGCGGAGGGCTGTGCGCCCCGGCGCGTGTCCTTCAGCTCTTCTCGAAGCGGAATCCGACGCCCCGGACCGTGGCGATGTAGCGCGGGTTCGCCGCGTCGTCGCCGAGCTTCTTGCGGAGCCAGGAGATGTGCATGTCGAGCGTCTTGGTGGACGACCACCACGTGGTGTCCCAGACCTCGCGCATCAGCTGGTCGCGGGTGACGACCCGGCCCGCGTCCCGGACGAGGACCCGCAGGAGGTCGAACTCCTTCGCGGTGAGCTGCAGCTCCTCCTCGCCCATCCAGGCCCGGTGCGATTCGACGTCGATGCGGACGCCGTGCGTGGCGGGCTGGGGGGCGGGCTCGGTGGCGCCGCGCCGCAGCAGGGCCCGGACCCGGGCGAGGAGCTCGGCGAGGCGGAAGGGCTTGGTGACGTAGTCGTCGGCGCCCGCGTCGAGCCCGACGACCGTGTCCACCTCGTCCGCGCGGGCGGTCAGGACCAGGACCGGCACGGTGTGACCCTCGGCACGCAGCCGGCGGGCGACTTCCAGGCCGTCCATCCCGGGCAGCCCCAGGTCGAGCACGACCAGGTCGATGCCGCCCTGGAGGCCGGCGTCGAGCGCGGTCGGTCCGTCTTCCCGCACCTCGACCTCGTAACCCTCCCGCCGCAGGGCGCGGGCCAGCGGCTCCGAGATGGATGCGTCGTCCTCGGCGAGCAGTACACGGGTCATGCACTGATGGTAGTCCGCGAGGAGGACAGCTCGGGAGGTGATCCAAGAGCCCTGCGGGACTGGGCGCCGTTACCGGTAGGACCTTCGAATATGGGAGCGTGGTTGCACCTGGACCTGTGATCCATCTCTCAAGTCCTTTCATATCGGGCTCTGTCGTGTCGTATGGTGTTTCAACGCCTATTGCACTACTCAAGGACCCTTGGGCAGCTCTGAGCACCGAGGGTCTCTTTTGTGTGCGGGGCCGGTACCCGCCGGCCCGGAATTCTCAGTGAATGACCTGTGGGCCGGGCCCGGACCGCCGATGAGGGCGCTCCGGGTGTGGATCCCGTCGCGGAAGGGCGTGCCCGCGGCGGTGCCGGCCTCCCCCCACCGGGCGCGTACCCGCTTCGTCGAGGCGCCGCGTCCCGAGCACACAAGGATCGATCATGGCGTCCAGCCTGACGAAGGACTCGTCGAGCACCGCTGGTGGCGAGAAGACCTTCTTCGGCCACCCCCGGGGCCTGGCCACGCTCTTCATGGCCGAGATGTGGGAGCGTTACAGCTTCTACGGCATGAAGGCGCTGCTCCCGCTGTACCTGATCGCGCCCGGCGGCCTGCACATGAGTGTGACCACTGCGACGGCGATCTACTCGGTCTACATGGCGATGGTGTACCTGCTCGCCATGCCCGGCGGCTGGATGGCCGACCGCTTCTGGGGGCCGCGCAAGACGGTCGCCGTCGGCGGCGCCGTCGTCATCCTCGGCCACATCACGCTCGCCGTACCCAACTCGGCGACCTTCTTCGCGGGCCTGGCGCTCGTGGCGCTCGGCTCCGGGCTGCTGAAGGCGAACATCTCCACGATGGTCGGCCACCTCTACGACGGACCGCAGGACCCGCGCCGCGACGGCGGCTTCACGCTCTTCTACATCGGCATCAACCTGGGAGCCTTCCTGGCCCCGTTGACCATCGGTACGGTCGGCGAGAACGTGAACTGGCACCTCGGCTTCGCGCTCGCCGCCGTGGGCATGGCGCTGGGGCTCGCCCAGTTCCTGCTCGGCTCGCGCCACCTCAGCCCGGAGAGCGACGTCGTCACCACGCCGGCGACGGAGCCGGAGAGGCGCTCCGTCCTGCGCAAGGGCCTGGTCTGGCTCGTCGTCGCGGTCGTCTTCTACAGCCTGCTCGGTGTCACCGGCAACTTCGCCGACTGGGCTCTGCTGCCGATCACGATCGCCGGCCTGATCATCCCGATCGCCGTCCTCGCCCGCATGAAGCGCGACAAGGAGCTGACGGCCACCGAGCAGTCCAAGGTCTCGGGCTACATCTGGTTCTTCGTGGTCGCCGCCGTCTTCTGGATGATCTACGACCAGAACGGCTCGACCCTGTCGATCTTCGGCGAGAACTCCACGACGAACAGCCTGCTCGGGTTCGGGTTCCCGACGTCCTGGTACCAGTCCCTGAACGCGATCTTCATCATGGCGCTGGCTCCCGTGGCCGCTTCGCTGTGGCTGTGGCTGAACAAGCGCGGCAAGGAGCCGAGCACCGCGGTCAAGTTCGCATCCAGCCTCATCCTGATCGGGATCTCCTTCGTCGTCTTCCTCATCCCGCTGCTCGACACCGCTGCGAACGGCGGCAGGGTCAGCCCGATGTGGCTCGTCGCGATCTACTTCATCCAGACGGTGGCGGAGCTGTGCCTCTCCCCGGTCGGCCTGTCCGTCACCACGAAGATGGCCCCGGCGAAGTACAGCTCGCAGATGATGGGCGTCTGGTTCCTCGCCGTCACCGCCGGTGACTCCGTGGCCGGCCTCCTCACGTCCCCGCAGCTCAACGTCGATCTCAACACCACCGGGGCGGTCGCCGTCGAGGCGGTCCTCGCGGTCATCGCCGGTGTGGGCATCTGGATGTACCGCAAGAAGGTCTCCCAGCACATGGGCGACGTGCGCTGATCCGGCGGCCCCTTCCGTACGCCGTGCTGGTGTGCCGTTACGCCGGGGCGGCCAGCTCCGCCCACACGGTCTTGCCGGGCTCGCCCGGCACCCGTACGACCCCCCAGTCCAGGCAGAGCCGCTGCACGATGAACATGCCGTGGCCGCCCGGGCGCCCGGCCCGGTGCGGCGTACGCGGCGCGGGCTGGCCCGCGCCGCCGTCGGCGACCTCCACGCGGAGCGCCTTGGCGCTGCGGGCGATCCGGATCTCGTCGGGGCCGCCCGCGTGCAGGCACGCGTTGGTGACCAGCTCGGAGACGACCAGCAGGACGTCCTCCGCGGCGGCACGGCGGTCGGCGCCGGCCGCGGGGAGCCAGCCCCAGTCGTGGAGCGCCTGGCGGGCGAAATCACGGGCCGTCGGCACGATGCCGGTGGCCTCCCGCAACGACAGCGTGCGCCACTGCCGCTCGGCGGCCTCGGGCGGCCGGACGGGCTCGGCGGAGGAAACGCCCGCGCCCTCCGGCTCGCGGCCGAGGTCGCCCGGCGGATGCTGCCGGGTGGTGCTCATCAGCGCTTCACCTCACCGATTCACCATGTCGCCCTTGGACGGACACGAACCATTGAACAGATACGACTACCCATACCGGTACGAATACCGATACGGACACTGATACAGGAACCTCACAGGCACGGAGGGCCGGGCCGCCCGGGCTCGCCGGAAGATCTCCTGCCCGGCCGAACCGGGACGACACCCCTTACCGCTTCGCGTATCGCGTAACCCACGCGACGCGCGAGGCGGCCGGCCACACCGGAACGCGGCGCGGTCAGGTCTCCAGGGCCTCGGCGAGGGTGGCGTGCACGGCGAACACCGCCTCGGCCCCGGTGATCTCGAAGACCCGTGCCACCACGGGCTGCATCGCGGCCAAATGAACCCCTCCCCCGGCTGCCTCCGCCTTGAGGCGTGCACCGAGCAGCACGTTCAGCCCGGTGGAATCACAGAAGTCGAGTCGCGAGCAGTCGACCACCAGGCGCGCACGCCCCTGGTCGACCGCGCTCTCCAGCGGCTCGCGCAGCAGATCCGCCGTGTGGTGATCGAGCTCACCCACGGGCGTCACCACCTCGCTGCGCCCCTCGGTCCGGACCTCGACCTGAAGCCGACCCCGGTTCGCACTGCCGACCGTCCCGCGGTCCATGCCCGTCCCTCTTCACCGCTCGTCACTGTCCGCATCACCACACCTGCGGATGCGTGTCCAGCTGTCACTGATGTTCTTGGAACACTACGCGTTCCCTGGGCCACGCGGTAGCCGGAGACCTCAACAAAGCGGACATAGCTGGTCAATTGGTGGTTGTACCGAGTCATGGCGAGCGGGTAAGGGTAGAGGGACCCCAAAAAAACGCGACCGGCTTCGGAGGCGCCGCTTCACCGCAGGAACACGTATGGGCATCGGCAGCCATATGCCGAGAACGATGGAGGAGACCCTCATGTCACCCCGGCTCGACGTACCGCGTACCCACAACGCGCCGTCGGCATGTCCTCAGGGACTGACCGAATCACACACCGAAGCGCTCGACGGACTCGAAGGACTCGAAGGACTTCCCGAGATCCCGCCCTACACCGAGGTGGGGGCGCTGGACGCCAGGGCCCTGTCGAAGACGCTCTTCACCCGGCTGGAGAACCTCGAAGAGGGCACGCCGGAGTACTCCTACGTACGCAACACCCTCGTCGAGCTGAACCTGGCCCTGGTCAAGTTCGCCGCCTCCCGGTTCCGCTCCCGGAGCGAGCCGATGGAGGACATCGTCCAGGTCGGCACGATCGGCCTGATCAAGGCGATCGACCGCTTCGAGCTCAGTCGGGGCGTCGAGTTCCCGACCTTCGCGATGCCGACCATCGTCGGCGAGATCAAGCGCTTCTTCCGCGACACCAGCTGGTCCGTGCGCGTCCCGCGCCGCCTGCAGGAACTGCGGCTCGACCTGGCCAAGGCGGGCGACGAGCTCGCCCAGCGGCTCGACCGGGCGCCCACCGTGGGCGAGCTCGCCGACCGCCTCGGCCTCACCCGTGACGAGGTCGTGGAGGGCATGGCCGCGAGCAACGCGTACACCGCGAGCTCGCTCGACGCCAAGCCCGAGGAGGACGACCACGAGGGCGCGCTGGCCGACCGGATCGGCTACGAGGACCACGGGCTCGAAGGCATCGAGTACGTCGAGTCCCTGAAGCCGCTCATCGCGTCGCTGTCCGGCCGCGACCGCAAGATCCTCTCGCTCCGGTTCGTCGCCAACATGACGCAGTCGGAGATCGGCGAGGAGCTGGGCATCTCGCAGATGCACGTGTCGAGACTGCTCTCGCGCACCCTGGTCAAGCTCCGCAAGGGCCTGACGCTGGACGAGTGAGCCGCCTCCCGCGCCGGGCGCACGGACAGCGCGGACAGCCGGAAAGGACCTGCCCCGGACGGGGGCGGGTCCTTCCGCGTTCCCGGGCCCGGCCGGGGGTCAGACCACGCGTGCGCCCGCGCGCCACACCTCGCGCACGAGCGGCACGCCCGGCCGGTACGCGAGGTGGACGTGGCTGGGCGCGTCCAGGATCACCAGGTCGGCGCGGGCGCCCGGGACGAGCCGGCCGATGTCGTCCCGCCGCAGCGCCGCCGCCCCGCCCGCCGTGGCGGACCAGAGGGCCTCGTCCGGGGTCATGCCCATGTCGCGCACGGCGAGGGCGACGCAGAACGGCAGGGACGAGGTGAACGAGGAGCCCGGGTTGCAGTCCGTGGACAGGGCCACCGTGGCGCCCGCGTCGAGCAGCCGGCGGGCGTCCGGCCAGGGGGCGCGGGTGGAGAACTCGGCGCCGGGCAGCAGCGTGGCGACGGTGTCCGACTGGGCCAGGGCGTCCACGTCCGCGTCGGTGAGGTGGGTGCAGTGGTCGGCGGACGCGGCGTCGAGCTCCACGGCGAGCTGGACGCCGGGGCCGTGGCCGAGCTGGTTGGCGTGGACCCGGGGGTGCAGGCCCCGGGCGCGGCCGGCGGTGAGGATCGCCCGCGCCTGGTCGCCGTCGAAGGCGCCGCGCTCGCAGAAGACGTCGATCCAGCGGGCGTACGGGGCGCAGGCGTCGAGCATCGGTCCGGTGACCAGGTCCACGTATCCGGCGGGGTCGTCGGCGTAGTCCGGGGAGACGATGTGGGCGCCGAGGAAGGTGACCTCGTCGGTGTGGCGGGCGGCGACGCGCAGGGCGCGGGCCTCGTCCTCGACCGTGAGGCCGTAGCCGGACTTGGTCTCGAAGGTGGTGGTGCCCTGGCGCAGCGCCTCGGCGAGGTAGCGGGCGACGTTGGCGGAGAGCTGTTCGTCGGTGGCCGCTCGGGTGGCGGCGACGGTGGTGCGGATGCCGCCCGCGCTGTAGGGGCGGCCGGACATCCGGGCGTTGAACTCCTGGGTGCGGTCGCCCGCGAAGACCAGGTGGGAGTGGGAGTCCACGAAGCCGGGGAGCACGGCCCGGCCGCCCGCGTCGACGGCGTTGTCAGTGGCGGGTGCTTTGCTGGAGGCACCGGTCCAGACGACGCGGTCGCCCTCGATGACGACGGCCGCGTCCTGGATCAGTCCGAGGGGGGACTCGTCGCCGAGGGAGGGGTCGTTGGTGACCAGTGCGGAGATGTGGGTGATGGCGGTCGTCGTCATGGGGGGACTGCTCTCCTTGCGGTGGGAGCCGGGGGAGTACGCCGGACTGCTGGTCAGGGGCGCAGGGCGGCGATGGCCTGGGCGAGCGCTCGCGGGACGTCGTCCACCAGCGTGTGCCGTCCGTCGCGTACGAGGTGGCGCCCCGCCACCACGGTGTGGCGGACGTCCGCCGCGGAGGCGGCGAATACGGCGGTCTCCGCTGCCAGCCGTGGCACCGGCCCCGCGGTCCTGACGGAGTCGAGGGCGATGGTCACCAGGTCGGCGGGGGCGCCCGGTTCGAGGACGCCCGCTCCGGGCCGGCCGAGCGCGGCGTGGCCGTCGGCGGAGGCGGCGCGCAGCAGGGCGGCGGCCGTCCAGTGGCCGCGCCTGCGGGTGCGCAGGCGCTCGTTCAGCTCCATCGCGCGGGCCTCCTCGAAGAGGTCGATCACCGCGTGGCTGTCGCTGCCGAGCGAGAGCGGGGAGCCGGCCTGCTGGAGGGCGGCGGCGGGGCCGATGCCGTCGGCGAGGTCCCGTTCGGTGGTCGGGCACATGCAGGTGCCGGTGCCGGTCGAGCCGATGAGGGCGATGTCCTCGTCGGTGAGGTGGGTGTTGTGGACGCCGGTGGTGCGGGGCCCGAGGACGCCGTGGTCGGCGAGGAGCCGGGCCGGGGAGCGTCCGTGGGCGGCGAGGCAGGCGTCGTTCTCCGCGGTCTGCTCGGAGAGGTGGACGTGCAGGGGGGCCTGCCGCTCCTCGGCCCAGCGGGCGACGGTCGCGAGCTGCCCGGCCGGGACCGCCCGCACGGAGTGGACGGCGGCGCCGATGACGGTGTGGTCGTCGCCCTTGAGGAGGGCGGCGCGTTCGGCCCAGGCGTCGGCGGTCCCGTCGCTGAAGCGCGCCTGGTGCCGGTCGGGTTCGCGGTGGTCGTCGGGCCCGGAGCCGAATCCGGCGGAGAGGTAGGCGGTGTCGAGCAGGGTGATCCGGATGCCGGCCGCGCGGGCGGCCTCGATCAGGGCCTCGCCCATGGCGTTGGGGTTGTCGTAGGGCGTGCCGCCGGGCGCGTGGTGCAGATAGTGGAATTCGCCGACCGCGGTGATGCCCGCGAGCGCCATCTCCGCGTACACGGCGCGGGCGAGCGCGTAGTAGGTGTCGGGGGTGAGCCGGGACGCGACCTGGTACATGGTCTCGCGCCAGGTCCAGAAGGTGCCCGAGCCGACCTGGACGGTCGAGCGCAGGGCGCGGTGGAAGGCGTGCGAGTGGGTGTTGGCCAGGCCCGGCAGGGTGAGCCCGCGCAGCGCGGTCGCGCCGGGCGGCGCGGCGTCCACTCCGGTGCGTACGCGGGCGATCCGCCCGTCGGACACGTCCAGGGCGACGCCCGGCTCGACATGGGTGCCGAGCCAGGCGTGGGACAGCCAGTACGTCTCGGTGACGGGTGTGCCCGTCGCCTCCGTGGTCAGCGGCACGCGAGACCTTCCAGTACGTCGGCGAGTGCGGTGACCCCGGCCGCGCAGTCGTCCTCGGCGGCGTGTTCGGCCGGCGAGTGCGAGATCCCGGTCGGGTTCCGTACGAACAGCATGGCGGTCGGGACCGAGGCGGACAAAATGCCCGCGTCGTGCCCGGCGCCGGTGCCGAGCACGGGGACCGGGCGGCCGGTGCCGTGCTCGGAGCCCTTGAGCAGGGCGGCCAGCTCGTCGCGCAGGGCGTGCCCGAACTCGACCACGGGCGTGAACGACTCGCGGACGACGTCGAGGCCGATGCCGGCCCGCTCCGCGTGCTCCCGGGCGGCGCGCTCGACGGCGGCGACGACGGTGTCCAGGGTGCCCTGGTCGGCGGCGCGGGAGTCGAGCCAGCCGCGCACGAGGGAGGGGATCGCGTTGACCCCGTTGGGCTCGACGGCGACCTTGCCGAAGGTGGCGAGGGCGCCCGCGAGTTCCGCCACCCTGCGGGCGGCGACGACGGTCTCGGCGTACGTGAGCATCGGGTCCCGGCGGTCGGCGAGCCGGGTGGTGCCCGCGTGGTTCGCCTCGCCCCGGAAGTCGAACCGCCAGCGTCCGTGCGGCCAGATCGCGGAGGCGATGCCGACGGGGTCGCCGGTGAGGTCGAGGGCCCGGCCCTGCTCGACGTGGAGCTCCACGAACGCGCCGATCCGGGCGAGCCGTTCGGGGTCGGGGCCGATGGCGTCGGGGTCGTGCCCGGCGGCGGCCATGGCCTCGGGAAGGGTGACGCCGTCCGCGTCGCGCAGCCGGTGCGCGGCCTCGACGGTCAGCTGCCCCGCCGCGAGCCGGGAGCCGACGCAGGCGAGGCCGAACCGGGCGCCCTCCTCGTCGCCGAAGTTGGCGATGGCCAGCGGCTTGGTGAACTCCGCTCCCCTGCGGCGGAGTTCATCGAGCGCGGCGAACGAGGAGACGACGCCGAGCGGCCCGTCGAAGGCGCCGCCGTCGGGCACCGAGTCGAGGTGCGAGCCGGTGACGACGGCGTCCCCGGCGAGCGGGTCCCCGAGCCACGCCCACTGGTTGCCGTTCCGGTCGGTCTCGACCGCCAGTCCGCGCGCCTCGGCCTGCGCCCGGAACCACGCCCGGCACTCGGCGTCGGCCCCGGTCCAGGCGTACCGCCGGTATCCCCCGCTGCCGGGGTGCCGTCCGATGGGGGCCAGCTCGGCCCACATGGCCTGGAAGCCGGGGCGCGGGCAGTCGTTCCGTACGGCGGAACTGGTGGGCGCGGCGGCTCGCGCACCCGGCGTCGGGCCCGCGCCCCCCACCGGGCCGCTGCCGCCGTCCGGGCCCCCCGGCCGCCCGGCCGTCACGCGTCGCCCTCCCGCATCGGCACCCGCACGCCCTTGTCCGAAGCGACCTCGTCCGCCGCCTCGTACCCCGCGTCCACGTGCCGGATCACGCCCATGCCCGGGTCGTTCGTCAGGACCCGCCGGATCTTCTCGCCGGCCAGCGGCGTGCCGTCGGCGACGGTCACCTGTCCGGCGTGGATGGACCGGCCCATGCCGACCCCGCCGCCGTGGTGCAGGGAGACCCAGGAGGCGCCCGACGCCACGTTGACCATGGCGTTCAGCAGCGGCCAGTCGGCGATCGCGTCGGAGCCGTCGAGCATGGCCTCGGTCTCGCGGTACGGGGAGGCCACGGACCCGCAGTCCAGGTGGTCGCGCCCGATCGCCAGCGGCGCCGCGAGTTCGCCGCTCGCCACCATGTCGTTGAAGCGCTCGCCGGCCCGGTCGCGTTCGCCGTAGCCCAGCCAGCAGATGCGGGCGGGCAGGCCCTGGAAGTGGACGCGCTCCCCGGCCATGTCGATCCAGCGGCGCAGGGACTCGTTCTCCGGGAAGAGGTCGAGCAGCGCCTTGTCCGTCTTGCGGATGTCGGACGCCTCGCCGGACAGGGCGGCCCAGCGGAAGGGACCCTTCCCCTCGCAGAACAGCGGCCGGATGTAGGCGGGGACGAAGCCGGGGAAGTCGAAGGCCCGCTCGTATCCGGCGAGCCGCGCCTCGCCCCGGATCGAGTTGCCGTAGTCGAAGACCTCCGCGCCGGCGTCCATGAAGCCGACCATCGCCTCGACGTGCCGGGCCATCGACTCGCGGGCCCGGCTGGTGAAGTCGGCGGGCTTCTCGGCCGCGTACGCGGCCATGTCGTCGAAGTCGACGCCGACCGGGAGGTAGGCCAGCGGGTCGTGCGCGCTGGTCTGGTCCGTGACGATGTCGATGGGGGCGCCCTCGGCGAGCATCCGGGGCAGCAGCTCCGCCGCGTTGCCCAGGAGGCCGATGGAGAGCGGGCGGCGGGCGTCGCGGGCCTCGACGGCGAGCCGGAGCGCGTGCTCCGGGGAGTCCGCCTGCACGTCCAGGTAGCGGTGCCCGATGCGGCGCTCGATGGCGCGCGGGTCGCAGTCGACGCAGATCGCGACGCCGTCGTTCATGGTCACGGCGAGCGGCTGGGCGCCGCCCATCCCGCCGAGCCCGGCGGTCAGGGTGATCGTCCCGGCGAGGGTCCCGCCGAACTTCTTGGCGGCGACGGCGGCGAACGTCTCGTAGGTGCCCTGGAGGATGCCCTGGGTGCCGATGTAGATCCAGGAACCGGCGGTCATCTGGCCGTACATGGTGAGCCCGAGCGCCTCCAGGCGGCGGAACTCCTCCCAGTTCGCCCAGTCGCCGACCAGGTTGGAGTTGGCGATCAGGACGCGCGGCGCCCACTCGTGCGTCTGCATGACGCCGACCGGCCGCCCGGACTGGACGAGCATCGTCTCGTCCTGCTTGAGCGTGCGCAGCGTACGGACCATCGCGTCGAAGGAGCGCCAGTCGCGGGCCGCCTTGCCGGTGCCCCCGTAGACGACGAGCTTGTCGGGGTGCTCGGCGACCTCGGGGTCGAGGTTGTTCTGGAGCATCCGCAGGGCGGCCTCCTGCTGCCATCCCAGGGCGGTCAGTTCCGTACCGCGCGGCGCCCGTACGGGGCGGGGTCCTGACATGGCGGTGCCTCCTCGCGACTGTGATTTTTCTATTCACATCTTGAGTGGCTGAATACCCCCAGTCAACAGGCGGGGCCGCAAGGGTTCACCGGCACGTCAGAAGCCGCGCGCGGCGGGGCATTCTCCACCAACCACCCGCATGTACCGATGGAAAATGCCAGAACCTCCACCAGGAGAGAGCACGATGCGTAGCCTCTGGGTCACAGCCGAACGCCGTGTCGGAGGGGAATTCGCGTGCCCGGAATCGACGAGTGCCTGCTCGACGTCATGAGACTGCCCGGTGCCAGGGGCGCCGCCGTTGTCGACTGGACGAGCGGTCTCGCCCTCGGCACCGTCGGCGAGTCGCCCAACGGCGACCACGAGGCCACCGCGGCGGAGACGGCGGAGGTGGCGCGGATGGCCGCCGAACAGCCCGCCTTCGCCCTCGGGTCGCCGGAGCCGGCGGCGGGCGCGGCCGGGAGCGTCCCGCCGGTCGAGGACGTCATCGTCACCACCCGCGCCGGGTACCACATCCTCCGGTTCGTGGAGACGGACTTCGACAGCAGCGTCTTCCTGCACCTGTGGCTGGACCGTGCCGAGGGCAATCTCGCGCTCGCCCGGATACGCCTCGGTGAGATCGCCGAGCGGCTGGTCCTCGCGTGACCGCCGCCGCCCTCGCGGACGACACCGCGGCCCCCGTGCTCTCCCCGATGCTCCAGCGCCTCGCCGCCGAACGGGCCACCGGCGCCCTGATGCGCGACCGGGGCACGCTGTACCTCGCCGACGGCGAGGTCGTCCACGCCGAGTCCCCCTCGACGCCCGGGATCGACGTGCTGCTGACCCGGGGCGGTGCGCTGCGCCGCGAGGGCTGGTGGGACGCGGTGGCCGAGGCGGGGGCCGGGCAGCGGGTCGGCCGGCATCTCGTGGACAGCGGCCGGGTGCCGGGCGGCGCGCTGGAGCTGTGCCACCTGGGCGCCCTGTACGACGCGGCGTTCTTCGCCCTCGCGCCGACCCGGACGCCCGCGCGCTTCCGGTACGGGGTCGCGCACTGGATCGGGCCCGTGCGGCCGGTCCCGGTGGACGCGGTGCAGCGCGAGACCCTGCGGCGCCGCGAACTGCTGGAGGGGATCTGGCCGGACGCCGCGGTGGACACGGCCCCGCTGACGCGGACGGGCCGGCCGTCCGACGCGCCCGTGCCGGCGGGCCGGCGCCGCGTGCTGGAGCGGGTGGACGGGGTGCGTACGGCCACCGGCATCGCGCAGGAGCTCGGCAGGTCCGCGTTCCACGTCCTGGTCGACCTGCGGCGGCTCGCGGCGGCCGGTCTGGTCGAGCCGGTCCCGCCGGCGGCCCCGGGCACCCCGGACCCGGCCCGGATCGCGTTCCCCGAAGTCACGGCGGACCCCGACGTCGCCCTGCTGCGCCGGCTCCGAGACGCATTGGAGGCCCTGTGATACGCGCGCTCAGACAGCGTGCCGGAAGGAGACAGCTGATGGTGCCCGAAGCCGAAGCGCAGGACGTCCTCGCCGAGCTCCAGCGGTTGCGGGCACGGGTCCCGCTCCTCTCCGGCGCCCTGGCGGCCAGCACCGACGGGCTCGTCCTGGCGCACGACACCCCGGGCGTCGAGGCCGAGGGGGTCGCCGCGCTCACCGCCGCCGCGCTCGGCGTCGCGATCCGGATGACCGAGGCCACCGGGCGGGGCGGCTTCCGCGAGCTGCTCGTGCGCGGCGAGACGGGCTACATCGCGACGTACGCGGCGGGGTCCCAGGCCGTCCTGACCCTGCTCGCCGAGGACCGGATCAACGTCGGCCGCCTGCATCTGGAGGGCCGCCGGGCCGGCTCCCGGATCGGCGGACTGATCGACCGCGCCCTGGCCCGCGCCCCGCAGCCGGCCCCCGCACCGCGCGCCCCGCAACAGCCGGGCGCCCTCCCGCAGCGCCCGACCTGAGCGCACCGAACGTCTCTCGCACCACCCGCACCACGCAACCGAACCGGCCGTGGTGGCCGGTCAGAGAAAGGGAGCACCACTCATGGCGAACACCGAAACGTCACTGAAGGAAGCGATGTCGTCCATCGAGGGCACCACCGGTGTCGCCCTCGTCGACTACACGAGCGGCATGGCACTGGGCACGCTCGGCGGCGGCAAGGACTTCAACCTGGAGGTCGCGGCGGCCGGCAACACCGACGTCGTACGCGCCAAGCTCCGCACCATGGAGCACCTGGGCATCAAGGACGAGATCGAGGACATCCTGATCACCCTGGGCACGCAGTACCACCTGATCCGCCTCCTCAAGACCCGCGGCAACAACGGCCTGTTCCTCTACCTGGTCCTCGACGCCGGCCGCGCCAACCTGGCGATGGCCCGCCACCAGCTGAAGAAGATCGAGGCGGACCTGGAGGTCTGACCGGGGCCGTCCCCGGGGGCGGGCCGTCCGCGCGGCCCGCCCCCGCCCCGGTTCACTCCACGAACAGCCCCCGCGCCACCGCCCCCGCGTCGAACTCCTCCAGGCGGGCCTGGGCGTCGGGCAGGCCGTCGCACATGGCCTCCAGGAGGACCCGGCCCAGCAGCATCGGGGCGCAGGCCGTGTCGAAGGCGAGGCCGGTGCCGACGGCGGCCGGGATGAGCAGGTCGCTGTGGCGGGCCACCGGCGCGAACGCGGAGTCGGCCACCGACACCACGGTGAGCCCCCGGCCGCGCGCGTACGCCAGCGCGTCCACGACCTCGCGCGGGTGGCGGGGAAGCGCGAAGCAGATCAGCGCCGTCGCCCCGGCCCGCCGGGCGGCGTCGATCCGGTCGTGCAGCATGCTGCCGCCCTCGTCGAGCACCCGCACGTCCGGGTGCACCTTCGCCGCGAAGTATCCGAACCCGCGCGCCTGCGAGGACGCCGCGCGCAGTCCGAGCACCGGCAGCGGACGGGACGCGGCGAGCAGCCGGCCCGCCCGTTCGACGGGGCCCGGGTCGGCGAGGAGCTCGGCGAGGTGGCGCAGGTTCTCGATCTCCCCGAGGACGGCCTGCTGGTACTCGTTGTACGTCTCGTCGCCCTCGCCCGCCTCCGCCCCGGCCGGGGCGACCTCGCGCAGGTGCTTGCGCAGCGCCGGGTAGCCGTCGAAGCCGAGCGCGACGGCGAACCGGGTGACGGACGGCTGGCTGACCCCGGCCAGCTCGGCCAGCTCGACGCTGGAGAGGAACGGGGCGTCTCCGGCCCGGCGCACCATCGAGTGCGCGATGCGCCGCTGCGTGGGCGTGAGCCGGCGCCCCTCGAACAGCTCCTGCAACCGCGCGGCCGGGCTGCTCCCGCTCATCCTGTCCCCTCGGTAGGTCCGCCCGCGCCGCGGCCCGGCGCCGACGAATCCATTCAGCCAGCAAGGTGTCTGCATGTCCATATGCAACGGGCCGGTACGGACCCTTCGCCGGCCCCGAAACCGGGGGGCTAGCCCCACTGTCCCGGCCGCCTCCGCTCCGTACCGTGAGAACCATGGACGCACCCGACATCGAGCTCGACAAGGAGCTCAAGGCGACTCTGCAGGCCCGCGGCGAGCTGGGGGCCGACTACGACTCCGCGCTCGCCGAGTCGTTCCTGGAGAAGGTGGAGCAGCGGCTCGACGCCACGCTCGAGCGCAGGGTCCGGCGGCACCTCGCCGAGGAGCGGACCGCCGTCGCGCGGGGCATGCGGTCCCCGGAGCGGCCGTACGGGCACTTCGGCGAGCGCTACGGCTTCGGCATCATCTCGCTGGTCCTGGCCATTCCGCTGTCCGCGATCGGCGTCGCGCAGGCGGGCATCGGCGGGCTCGTCGTGGCCTGGCTCGGGATCGTCGGGGTCAACGCCTTCCAGGCCGGCCACGGCAGGCGGCTGTTCCGGGGCGGCGAGGAGCGGCGGACGGCCTCCGGCTGGGAGGACTGAGCCGCACGCCCGACGGGTCGGCCGGACGCGTGCGTGGCAGGGGACGCGGCGAGCCGCGCGGGAAACGGCAGTCGCGGGGACCGCCGCACCCCCGGTTTCCCAGGGGGCGGGACGACGGCGGTCCCCGCGAGGGACGCGGTCCGGGTCAGGGCCGGGTGACGCGTCCGGGCGACGGTGGAGGTCCGGGAGCCGCTCCGTAGTCCGTTGTCGCCGTTCCGGTGCCGGCGGGCCTCCCCGCCGACACCCACTACTGTGCCCGTGCCGTGTTAAGCCGGTGCTGCGCCCACGTGACGCGCGCGTACCGTTTCCGCGAAGCGCGCGGCCACCCGGCTACTTCGCGGCGGCCGGGGCGCCCTTCGCCAGGTACGCCAGCAGGTCCTGGCGGCTGACGACGCCCTTCGGCCTGCCCTCCACCAGCACGATCGCCGCGTCCGCCGCGCCGGTGCCGCCGAGCACCGCCATCAGGTCCTCGACCGGCTCGCCGGAGCCGACCTGCGGCAGCGGCGGCGACATGTGCTTCTCCAGCGGGTCGCTGAGCGAGGCGCGCTGGGCGAACAGGGCGTTCAGCAGCTCGCGCTCCACGACCGAGCCGATGACCTCGGCGGCCATCACGTCCGGGTGGCCCGCGCCGGGCTTCACGATCGGCATCTGCGAGACGCCGTACTCGCGCAGCACGTCGATCGCCTCGCCGACCGTCTCCTCCGGGTGCATGTGGACGAGGGTGGGGATCGGCCCCTCCTTGTGGTCCAGGACGTCCGCGACCCGCGCCGAGGGGCCGCTGTCCTCCAGGAAGCCGTAGTCCGCCATCCACTCGTCGTTGAAGATCTTCGACAGATAGCCGCGCCCGCTGTCCGGGAGCAGGACGACGACGACGTCATCGGGACCGAGCCGCTTCGCGACCTCCAGGGCGCCCACGACCGCCATGCCGCAGGAGCCGCCGACGAGCAGCCCCTCCTCCTTGGCGAGCCGGCGGGTCATCTGGAAGGAGTCCTTGTCGGACACGGCGACGATCTCGTCGGTGACCGTCCGGTCGTAGGCGGAGGGCCAGAAGTCCTCGCCGACGCCCTCCACGAGGTAGGGCCGGCCGGAGCCGCCGGAGTAGACCGAGCCCTCCGGGTCGGCGCCGACGACCTTGACCCGGCCGCCGCTGGCCTCCTTCAGATAGCGGCCGGTGCCGCTGATCGTGCCGCCGGTCCCGACGCCCGCCACGAAGTGCGTGATCTTCCCGTCCGTCTGCTCCCACAGCTCGGGACCGGTGGTCTCGTAGTGGGAGCGCGGGTTGTTCGGGTTGGAGTACTGGTCGGGCTTCCAGGCGCCCGGCGTCTCACGGACCAGCCGGTCGGAGACGTTGTAGTACGAGTCGGGGTGCTCGGGGTCGACCGCCGTGGGGCAGACGACGACCTCGGCACCGTAGGCGCGCAGTACGTTGATCTTGTCCGTGGACACCTTGTCCGGGCAGACGAAGACGCACTTGTACCCCTTCTGCTGCGCGACGATCGCCAGGCCGACGCCCGTGTTGCCGCTGGTCGGCTCGACGATCGTGCCGCCGGGCTTCAGCTCGCCGCTCTGCTCGGCGGCCTCGATCATGCGCAGGGCGATGCGGTCCTTGACCGACCCGCCGGGGTTGAAGTACTCGACCTTGGCCAGGACCGTCGCCTGGATTCCGGCCGTGACACTGCGCAGCCTCACCAGCGGGGTATTGCCTACGAGACTGATCATCGAATCGTGGTATCGCACCGTGTACTCCGGGGTCTCCGAGATGGTCCGGCAAGCGTATGCGTACCGGCACGGGATCGGGCGGTGCGATTGAACAACGGCCGGTAGCGGGCAGGTAGCTCTGTGTACGGCTCTACTGCGGTACGTGGGACGAGGAGGTGGACCTGACTGTGTCGACGGCGAGAGTGGCACGGCGGATCGCGGCGGGCGCGGCGTACGGCGGGGGCAGCATCGGGCTGCTGGGCGCCGCCGCGGTGGGCGTCCTGCTGGCGGAGGTCCAGCTGGCGAAGCGGCAGGTCGGCGGCGGTATCGCCCCGGTCCCGCCGAGCGCGGACGGACGGTACGGAGTGGCGTTCACGGGCCCGGCCGAGCCCTTGCGCCTCGGGCTGCTCGGGGACTCCACGGCGGCCGGGCAGGGGGTGCGGCGGGCCGGGCAGACCCCGGGGGCGCTGCTGGCGTCGGGGCTGGCGGCGGTGTCCGAGCGGCCGGTGGACCTGCGCAACGTCGCGCTGCCGGGTGCCCGGTCGGACGATCTGGAGCGGCAGGTCTCGCTGATGCTCGCGGACCCGGCGCGGACGCCGGACGTGTGCGTGATCATGATCGGGGCGAACGACGTGACGCACCGGATGCCGGCCACGCAGTCGGTGCGCTGTCTGACCACGGCGGTGCGCAGGCTGCGGACGGCCGGGGCGGAGGTCGTCGTCGGGACCTGTCCGGACCTGGGCACGATCGAGCCGGTGTACCAGCCGCTGCGCTGGCTGGCCCGGCGGGTGAGCCGGCAGCTGGCGGCGGCGCAGACGATCGGCACGGTGGAGCAGGGCGGGCGCACCGTGTCGCTGGGAGACCTGCTGGGCCCGGAGTTCGAGGCGAATCCGCGGGAGCTGTTCGGCCCGGACAACTACCACCCGTCGGCCGAGGGGTACGCGACCGCTTCCATGGCGGTGCTGCCGACCCTGTGCGCGGTACTCGGTCTGTGGCCGGAGTCCGACCGGCTGGACGGTGCCCGGCGCGAGGACATGCTGCCGGTGGCGAAGGCGGCCTCCCAGGCGGCCAAGGAGGCCGGCACGGAGGTCACGGGGGCCCGGGCGCCCTGGGCCCTGCTCAAGCACCGCAGGCGGCGGCGCCTGCCCGCCGCCACGGAGCCGCACCCGCATCCGCACCCGGAGCCCGGGGGTTCGTCGCGCCTCGGCCACCGGCCGCACGCGGACGCGGACGGCCCGCCGGGACACGCGTGGGTCCGGCGGCCGGGCGGGCGCCCCGGAGAGGGAGGCGCCGGCTGAGCGGGCGCCCCGGAGAGGGAGGCGCCGGCCGGGCCGCCGGCTTCCGCACGGGGAGACGTCGACCGGACCGGCGTCCCGACTCCCGACGCGGAGACGTTGACTGAGCGCTCGCTTAGAAAAGAGGCCCGCATCACATGCCGCGTCGGGTGACCCCGGCGCTACGTCCGGGTAATTTCCAGAGCAGTCGTGCCGTACCGCCGGGTCTGCCGCATCCGTCAGGCAGCCTGTCCGCCCTCAGCCCTCATGGAGCCGCGTGATGCCCGAAGCCGTGATCGTCTCTGCCGCCCGTTCGCCCATCGGCCGGGCCTTCAAGGGTTCGCTCAAGGACCTGCGCGCGGACGACCTGACCGCGACGATCATCCAGACCGCGCTGGCCAAGGTCCCCGAGCTGGACCCCGAGGACATCGACGACCTGATGCTGGGCTGCGGACTGCCCGGCGGCGAGCAGGGCAACAACCTGGGCCGCATCATCGCCGTGCAGATGGGGATGGACCACCTTCCCGGCTGCACGGTCACCCGCTACTGCTCGTCCTCGCTGCAGACCAGCCGCATGGCGCTGCACGCCATCAAGGCCGGTGAGGGCGACGTCTTCATCTCGGCCGGTGTCGAGATGGTGTCCCGCTTCACCAAGGGCAACTCGGACAGCCTGCCGGACACGCACAACCCGCTGTTCGCGGAGGCCGAGGCCCGCACCGCGGCCCGCGCCGAGGAGTCCGGTGCGAGCTGGCACGACCCGCGCGAGGACGGCCTGGTCCCGGACGCCTACATCGCGATGGGCCAGACCGCGGAGAACCTGGCCCGGCTCAAGGGCGTGACGCGCCAGGACATGGACGAGTTCGGCGTACGGTCGCAGAACCTCGCCGAGGAGGCCCTGAAGAACGGGTTCTGGGAGCGCGAGATCACCCCGGTGACCACGCCGGACGGCACGGTCGTGGCCAAGGACGACGGCCCGCGCGCGGGCGTCACGCTGGAGGGCGTCCAGGGCCTGAAGCCGGTCTTCCGCCCGGACGGCCTGGTCACTGCGGGCAACTGCTGCCCGCTCAACGACGGCGCCGCCGCGCTCGTGATCATGTCGGACACCAAGGCGCGCGAGCTGGGCCTGACGCCGCTCGCCCGGATCGTCTCCACCGGCGTCTCCGGCCTCTCCCCCGAGATCATGGGCTACGGCCCCGTCGAGGCCAGCAAGCAGGCGCTCGAGCGGGCCGGGCTGACCATCGGCGACATCGACCTCGCCGAGATCAACGAGGCGTTCGCCGCCCAGGTCATCCCCTCCTACCGCGACCTCGGCCTGCCGCTGGAGAAGGTCAACGTCAACGGTGGCGCGATCGCCGTCGGCCACCCCTTCGGCATGACCGGCGCCCGGATCACCGGCACGCTGATCAACAGCCTCCAGTTCCACGACAAGCAGTTCGGCCTGGAGACCATGTGCGTCGGCGGCGGCCAGGGCATGGCCATGGTCATCGAGCGTCTGAGCTGATCAGGGCGGGCTCGGGCCCCTGCGCGCCACCGAGCCCCGACCGTGACCGAATCTCCCCCAGGATGTGATCTGTCTCCTGGGGGGGATTCGTTTGCGCAGGTCACACCTACAACAGCCGTTTACACAGGGCCCAAAGTCCTGTCCATTTCATGACGTAATGCACTGACACATGGTGCCGTCAGGGCACAAGCTGATGTAGGAAGTCGGGGGATCGATTGAAACCGGGAGTATGTCAGTGAGCGCCATGCCTCTTGCCCTGTTGCTGACCACCGCCGCTGCCACGGCTGTGGGCGTCGCCGCTCTGCACGCCGCTCACGGGCTGCGCAGGCAGGTCTCGGCGCTCCGGAAGGAGCTGGCCGACGGTCACGCCCTTACAGCGGCCATACCCCCTCAGACCCGCAACGACACCACTTCTGCCGAAGAAATACGCGCGGCCGTCGCCGACGCGCTGGCCGAGGAGCGCGAGCGGGAGCTGGCCGAGGCCCGCGCGTTCTGGGCCTCGCAGGAGGCGCGCGACGCCGCCGACGCCCCGTCCCTGCTGGGCGGGCTTGCCGGGCTGGGCGAGGACGCCCCGTTCTTCCTGCCGCGCCAGAGCGATTTCGCCGGTCTGGAGTCGATGGACCTCGAAGCGGCCGACGCCCTGGACGAGCTGACCGGGCTGGCGGAGCTGCCGGAGGCGGAGTTCGCCGAGGACTCCCCCGAGCTGGCCGCGGCCCGCCGCCGCCACCCCTCGCACCCCGACTTCGTCCCCGTACAGGCGCCCGTGGTCACCGATCACGAGCGCACGGTGAACCGGCTGGAGGAGCTGGCGGACAGCCGCACCGAGCTGTCCGACGTCCGCCCGGGCCCGCTCGGCACGCTCGACGTGTACGTGTTCGCCGACGGTACGACGCTCTGCATGACCCCCGGCCACCGCGAGACGGCCGAGCGCCTGGCCGAGTCGCTGCGCGCGGGCGAGCACCCGGTGCTGCTGGGCGGCTCCGGCGTCTCGGGGGCGTACGCGCTGACGTTCTCCTGCGGCAGGGAGAACGTGTACATACTCGCCGACCGCGTCATAGCGAGCTTCTGAGCCCGCACCGACGCGGGGATCCCGGTTACGGCCTCCCCGCGCGCCGCGCGCCTTACTCGAAGGCCCGCGCGGCCGCTTCCTCGACGCATCGCACGGCCTCGTCCAGCTCCTCGGGCGGGGCCGTTTCCAGTGCCACGGCCAGGTCCCGGCCGGCGACGGCGAGCTGGTCGCCGACGGCGAACACCCCGGCGTCCGGCATCGTCCGGGGCTCCCGTCCGGGCTCCTCGGCGCGCTGGGCCCGCGCCGACAGCTCGCGCGCGGCGGCGAGGCCGTGGGCCGCCGCTCCCCGCTGCAGCCTGCTCTGCGGGGCGGCGCGCAGCCGGTCGGCGAATCGGTCCACGGCGATGATCAGGGGGGTCGTATCGAGCACCCCGCGACCCTATCGCCGTGCGCACGGAAGCGGCCCGCGGCCTCCGGAGGGAGACCGCGGGCCGCTTCGGGTCCGCAGGGCAGATCAGTCGTCGCCGCTGAGGATGGAGAGCAGGCGCAGCATCTCCAGGTAGATCCACACCAGGGTCATGGTGAGGCCGAAGGCGGCCAGCCAGGACTCCTCGCGCGGAGCGCCGTACGCGATGCC
This sequence comes from Streptomyces sp. 130, assembly GCF_007096885.1. Classification (GTDB taxonomy): domain Bacteria; phylum Actinomycetota; class Actinomycetes; order Streptomycetales; family Streptomycetaceae; genus Streptomyces. Next base: position 67,416 of record NZ_VJNO01000015.1, read on the forward strand.
GTCCTCGACCTGCTTGAAGTCGAGGGCCAGGAAGCAGGCGCCGAGGATGATGCCGATGACACCGAAGAGGATGCCGAGGCCACCGCTGCGGAAGCCGAGGCCGTCACCGCCGCCGAAGACGGCGAAGAGCAGATTGACGGCCATCAGGAGCAGGAAGCCCATGGCGGCGGCCATCACGAAGCCGTAGAACCGGCGGGTGACGCGGATCCAGCGCATCTTGTACGCGAGGAGCACACCGGCGAAGACACACATGGTGCCCATCACCGCCTGCATCACGACGCCGGGCCCGATGTACGTGCTGACCGCGCTGGAGATGACGCCGAGGAAAACACCCTCGAAGGCGGCGTAGGCGAGGATCAGCGCGGGAACGGGCTTGCGCTTGAAGGACTGGACCATCGACAGCACGAACGCGATGAGCGCGGCGCCGACGGCGATGCCGTACGACTTGTTGAGGTTGCCCTCGTCCACCGGCAGCAGCGCCCAGGCGAGCGCGGCACCGAGCACGACCGTGCCCAGCGTCATCGCCGTGCGGGTGACGACGTCGTCGATCGTCATCGCGCCGGTGCGGGCGGGCGCGGGGGCGCCCGTGGGGGCGTAGGGGTTCGTCGCGTACGGGTTCGGGGCGGTGCCCTGCGCGTACGGGTTGGCACCCGCTGCGGGGGCCCCGGCCTGCGGCGCCGCGTTGAAGCCCGCGTAACCGTTGTCGCGGCTGAAGCCCCGTCGCGAGAAGACCGGGTTGCTGCTCCTCATCTCACTCCTCCATGGCCACCCAGCGTGGCCTTCCCACAAGAGTAATGGGTAGGCAAAGCAATCGTCCTAGTGCCGAAGGAGGATCTTTCCCCGGGCACGGGCCGTGCGCGGTCAGGGTGCGTCCGGTCGCCTCCGCCGGCGGACGGGCTCACCGGCGGACCGGCCGCCCGCCTCCCGGGCCGCGCTCTCCACCCGTTCCCGGTGCCGGCGCCACCATGCCTCGTCCCCGGGCGCCATGTCCTCATTCCCCCTCCGCAGCCCGGCCGCCCCGTCGATCAGCTCCCGGACGAGGTCGGCGTGCCCGGCATGGCGCTGGGTCTCGGCGACGAGGTGGACGAGGACGCGATGCAGCGACAGCGCGGGCCCGCCCTCCCCCTCCTCCCCGGGGAGGACCCCCACCGCGTCCAGCCCGAACGCGTCGACGGTCGCGTCGGAGTGCGCCCACACCCGCCGGTACCGCCCGACGACCTCCTCGCGGGACTCGTCGGCCGTGGCCCACAGATCGGCGTTCGGCTCGGCGTCCCCGGTGATCCACAGGGCCGGCGCGTCGACGGGCCGCCCGAAGGCGGTCCCCAGGTAGAACGCCTCGGCCCCGGTCACATGCTTGACGAGCCCGAGCAGATTGGTGCCGGTGGGGGTGAGGGGCCGCCGTATGTCGTATTCGGACAGCCCGTCGAGCTTCCAGAGGAAGGCGTCGCGGGCGTCCTGAAGGTAGAGCCGCAGGTCGTGCTTGAACTGGTCCGCATCCGTCATGCGTCCAACCTGCCGGTCGGCCGGCCCCGGGCCCACCGTGTTTCTCAGCCCGTGGACGCTCCCCGCCCCATCACGGCAACGAGCCGCCCCGCGGGTCTGCCGGTACCGAACCTGTCGGCCGCACCGGGGCGGCTCGTACGGTCGGCGGCTCACCGACCGACACGGGAGGGCCGGATGAAGGCCGTCATGTTCCTGCTGGCCTTCGCCGCACTGCATCTACTGGGGCTGGCCCTCGCCACGAACCACCGTGGGTTCGCGCAGTACGTCCGGGACACCTGGCTGAACCCAGTCCACTTCACGCCCCGCGAGCTCCGCCGCATCCGCCGCATCCGCCGCCGCAACGGCATCGAACACCCCGCGTTCCACCACTACGTGCAGGCGCAGGACCGATTCCGGAACCTGCGCATCATGGGCGCGCTGCACGCGGCCCTGGGCCTGGCCGGCGTCGTGGGGATTGCCGTTTCCGTGGTTCGGAGGTGATCGTTTTGGGTACCTGGGGGCTCGGGATCTGGTACGCGATGGTGCCCGGAACCGGACTCGAACCGGTACGCCCCCGAGGGGCAGCGAGGTTTAAGCTCGCCGTGTCTGCATTCCACCATCCGGGCGTGGCGCGCGGCTCCGCGTTGGCACATGACCCTATCCGGGGGGCTCGGCGCGATCAGCCGAACAGTGGCTCGATGTTGTCTTATTTATCGATCTCTTGAGTCCCCGTCAGCGCACGTCGGAGGCATACCCACATGCCCGCGCAAGATGGCGGCGGCGCAGGGGTGCCGGGCGAATTGACGGAAAGTCGCCGCACCGACACAGTCCATGCGCCAGGGGCGCGCCACCGATCGCCAGGGGCGCGCCACCGCGTGGCTGATTTTAGGCGGCGATCCGGTCGTTCACGCACCGCAGCACCGGGCGGGTCGCCAGTGCGGAGGGGTCCTCCAGGACCGCGCCCGTGACCCGGATCGTGGTGCTCTCGCCGGGGAGGAGCGTGACGAGGAGGGTGTCGGCCTCGGCGTCCGGGTGGAGGCGGTCCGGGAAGAGGCAGAGGTCCCGGAGGAGGGTCTTGGCCGTCACCTCGACGCGGTACGCGGGGGTCCCGGCGTCCCCGTCGTCCTCAGCCGTCACCGTGGCCCCGTAGCGCGCCGGCGGGAGGGCGAGGCGGGTGTCCTCCTCGTAGAAGTGCAGGGTCCTGGTGTCGTCCAGGCGGGCGGACAGGAGTTCGCCGGCCGGGTCGGCGGGGGTCGCGAGCGCGGCGGGCAGGGGGACGCTCGACGTGGTGCGGGGGGCCGTGGTCACCGGCACCGTCTCCTCGGCCAGGACCGTGCCGTCCAGGGCGTGCCGGGTCAGGCGGAGGGTGCCCGCCCAGGGGGCCGGCGTGTCGTTGACCAGGTGGACGGAGCCGTCGCGGACGGCGATCAGGCGGTCCTCGTACACCGAGCGCAGGGCGTGCCAGAGCGGCTTGCGGCGGCCGTCGCCGTCGACCGCCGACCAGGAGACGACCGGCCAGCAGTCGTTGAGCTGCCAGACGATGGTGCCCATGCAGTACGGGGCGTGCGAGCGGAAGTGGCGGATGCCGAACGCGACGGCGCGGGCCTGGTTGAGCTGGGTGAGCCAGTGCCAGTCGTCGAAGTCCGCGCCGGGCTGCGGCAGGTGGTCGCCCAGGCCGCGCAGCAGCTTCGCGTCGCCGTCCTCGGCCTTCTGGTGGTGGGCCAGGAGCGGGACGTCCGGGGTGAGCGGGCCGCTGATCGCGCGGCGCAGAGTCGCGTAGGCGGGCGGGCCCTGGAAGCCGAACTCGGCGACGAAGCGCGGCACCCGGTCGGCGTACGCCCGGTAGTCGGCGCGGTTCCACACGTCCCAGATGTGGATCGTGCCCCGCTCCGGGTCCTGCGGGTGGGTGCCGGGGCTGCCGGAGTACGGCGAGCCCGGCCAGTACGGGCGTGTCGGGTCGGTCTCGGCGACGATCGAGGGCAGCAGCCGGTGGTAGTAGCCGTGGCCCCAGGTGCGGTCTCCGAGCTCCTTCTGCCAGCCCCAGTCGGCGTAACCCTCCAGGTTCTCGTTGTTTCCGCACCACAGGACCAGGGAAGGGTGCGGGGCCAGACGGGTGACGTTCTCCCGCGCCTCCGCCGCCACCTCGTCCCACAGCGGCTGCTCCTCCGGGTACGCGGCGCAGGCGAACGGGAAGTCCTGCCAGACCAGGAGCCCCTTCTCGTCGCACAGTTCGTAGAAGTCGTCGCTCTCATAGAGCCCGCCGCCCCACACCCGGACGAGGTTGACGTGGGCGGCGACCGCCTGGTCGAGGCGGTCGGAGAGCTGTTGCCTGGTCAGGCGGGACGGGAAGCAGTCCTCGGGAATCCAGTTCACCCCGCGCACGAAGACCGGCTCGCCGTTCACGGAGATCCGGAACGCCTCCTGTTCGAGGGTGACGGACCGGAACCCCGTGCGCAGGCGGCGGACGTGGTCGCCGGCGCGGACCTCCACCTCGTACAGCGGCTGTTCGCCGTGGCTGTGCGGCCACCAGGGCTCCGCCTGCGGGACCGACAGGCTGACGGCGACGCGGTGCTCGTCCTCGTCGAGGACGAACCCGGCCGCCGCGCCGACCACCCCGACGGAGCCCGAGACCGGTTCGAGGCCGTCGTGCTCGATCTCCAGTTCGGCGGTGAGGGACGGCACGCCCTCCGGGTCCAGGTCGGGCAGCAGTTTCACGGACGCGATGCGCGGACCGCTCCACGTCTCCAGGGCGACCGGGCGCCAGATGCCGGAGGTGACCAGCGTCGGGCCCCAGTCCCAGCCGAAGTTGCAGGCCATCTTGCGGATGAAGGCGTACGGCTCCGCGTAGGCGCCGGGGCGGTCGCCGAGGCGGTCGCGCAGGTCCTCGGCGTAGGTGTAGGGCGCGGTGAGGACGACGTCGAGGGTGTTCCTCCCCTCGCGCAGCAGCCCGCGCACGGGGAAGCGGTAGGAGCGGTGCTGGTTCGCCGTCCGGCCGATCTCGGTGCCGTTGAGCAGGACCGTGGCGACCGTGTCGAGCCCGTCGAAGCACAGGGCGGCGTGGTCGTGCCCGTCGGGCGCCCAGTCGAAGGCGGTCCGGTACGTCCAGTCGGTGCGGCCGATCCAGCCGAGCCGGGTCTCGTTGTCGTCCAGGTAGGGGTCCTCGATGAGCCCGGCGGCGAGCAGGTCGGTGTGGACGCAGCCGGGGACGGTGGCGGGGACGCCGTCGGGAATGCCGCCCGCGGGGTGCCCGGGGGGTACGGGTCCGGCCGGGTGGAGCGTCCAGCCGTCGTGCAGGGGCAGGTGGCGAAGGGTCACGCGGGGGTCCTTCCGCAGTCGGGGAGCTGTGCGCAGGCGACGAAGTGGTCCGGCTCGGTCTCGTGGAGGTCGGTGGTGGCCGCCCCCGGCCCCCCGGACGAGCCGCCGGCCGCCTCGTGGAAGGCACAGGACGTCACCGGCTCCGCCGGGTCCCACGGCTGGTTGAGGCGGGGCACGGCGGCGAGCAGGGTGCGGGTGTACGGGTGGAGGGGGTTGCCGAACACCCGGCGGGTGTCGCCGCGTTCGACCACGCGGCCCCGGCGCAGCACGACCGTCTTCTCCGCCAGGTATGTGCCGAGCGCGAGGTCGTGCGTGATGTAGAGGACGCCGAGGCCGCGTTCCTTGAGCCCGGCGAGGAGGTTGAGGACGTCGATGCGGGTGGACGCGTCGAGCATGCTGGTGATCTCGTCGGCGACCAGGAAGCTCAGGTCGAGCAGGAGGGCCCGGGCGATGAGCAGGCGTTGCAGCTGGCCGCCGCTGAGCTGGTGCGGATAGCGGCCGAGGACCTGCGCCGGGTCCAGGCGCACATCGCGTACCGCCTTCTCGACGCGGTCGGCCCACTCCGCGTCGCGGACGCCCGGGTGGTACGCGCGGCGGACCAGGTCGAAGACGCGGTCGGCGCGGAAGACCGGGTTGTAGCAGGAGAAGGGGTCCTGGAAGACGCCCTGGACGCGGCGGTAGAAGTCCTTGCCGGGCCGCACCCGCCGCCCGTCCAGGGTGAGGGTGCCGGAGCTGACGCCGGTGAGGCCGAGGATCATGCGGCCGATGGTGGACTTGCCGCTGCCGCTCTCGCCGATGAGGGAGACGACCTCGCCGGGCGCGGCCGTGAAGGAGACCCGGTCGACGGCGGTGACGGAGCCGCCGCCGAACGCCCCGGCCCGGTAGGTCTTGGTGACGTGGTCGAGGGTCAGCATCAGGCCTTCCAGCATGCGACGGAGTGGCGGGGGGCGATCTCGACGACCGGGGGTTCCTCGGCGCAGCGCTCGTCCGCGACGGGGCAGCGGTCGCGGAAGCGGCAGCCGGCCGGGGGGTTCAGGAGCGAGGGCGGGGCGCCGGCGATGCCGGTGAGGGGGCGGTCGGCGTGCCGGGCCCCGACTTCGGGGAGCGCGCCGAGCAGGAGCTTGGTGTACGGGTGGCGGGGCGCGGTCGTCAGGGTCTTCGTGGGCGCCTTCTCGGCGAGTTTGCCCGCGTACATGACCATGATGGAGTCCGCGATGTGCGAGGTGAGCCCGAGGTCGTGGGTCACGAAGATCATGCTGGTGACCAGGCCCTTGTCGCGCAGCCCGGTGAGCGCGCCGACGACGGCGCGCTGGGTGGAGACGTCGAGCGCGGAGGTGACCTCGTCGGCGATGAGGACGGACGGGTCGAGCAGGGTGGAGATCACCATGACGGTGCGCTGCTTCATCCCGCCGGACAGCTCGATCGGATAGCGGTCCAGGACGTCGTGGTCCAGGCCCACCAGATCGAGTCTGCGGTGCAGTTCGGCGGTGTCCACGCTCGCGCCGCGCGACGCGAGCAGCTCGCGGATCATGCGGCCGATGCGGCGGGTGGGGTTGAGGGCGCTCATGGAATACTGCGGGACGAGCGAGATCCGGTGGAAGCGGAAGGCGTTCATCGCCCGGTCGTCGGCCACGGGCACGTCGTCGCCGTCGAGCGTGACGGTGCCGCCCGCGTGGCGCATCCGGCCGTCGAGGCGGATCAGCGACTTGCCGAGGGTGCTCTTGCCGCACCCGGACTCACCGGCCAGGCCCAGGATCTCCCCGTCGGCGAGGTCGAAGGAGACGCCGTCCAGGGCTCGTACCTCACCGCGCAGGGTGCGGTAGTGGACCCGGAGGTCGGTCACGGTCAGGGTCATGCGCTCAGCCCTCCCGAAGAGCGGTCGCGGTCATGGTCAGGCCTCCCGCAGCTTGGGGTTGAAGACCTCGTCGAGGCCGACGTTGGCGACGTACAGCGCTCCGACGATCGCGGTGATCCCGGCGCCGGGCGGGACGAACCACCACCACATCCCGAGCTGGAGGGCGCTCCACTGCTGGGCGCTCTGGAGCATCAGCCCGAGCGAGACGCCCTCGGTGGGGCCGAGCCCGATGAAGTCGAGCGAGGAGGCGATCAGGACCGAGCCGCCGAACAGCAGGATGAACATCATGAAGAGGTACGAGCTCATGTTGGGCGCGATCTCGCGGAAGATGATCCGCCAGGTGCCGCTGCCGCTGAGCCGGGCGAGGTCCACGAATTCGCGGGTGCGCAGCGAGAAGGTCTGCGCGCGGATGGCCCGGGCCGCCCAGGGCCAGGAGGTCAGCCCGATGAACAGGCCCTGCACGGGCACCGAGCGGACCCCGAGGTACGCGTTGATGATGAGCAGCACGGCGAGTGCGGGCAGCACCAGGACGACGTTGGTGAGCATGTTGAGGACCTCGTCCACGGCGCCCCCTCGGTAGCCGGCCAGGAAGCCGACGAGCATGGCGATCGCGGCGGCGATGGCCCCGCCGACGACGCCGACCAGGAACGTCGAGCGCAGCCCGTGCACGAACTGGGCGTAGACGTCCTGCCCGAAGGTGGTGGTGCCCATCCAGTACGTGGAGTCGGGCGGGGCGGCCTGCGGGCCGACGTATTCGTTGGGGTCGGCGTTGTCGAGGAGCGGGGGGCCGACGATCCCGACGAGCAGGAGCAGCACGACGACGGTGAACCCGATGAGCAGCTTCGGGTTGCGGACGGCGTAGTGCAGCGTCTCGCGTCCGGGCCGGGCGGCGGGCGCGGCGGGCTCGGTGGCCGGTTCGGGCACGGTGCTCATGACTGGCCTCCTGCCATGCCGGTACGGGTACGGGGATCGACGAGGACGTACACGATGTCGATGAGGAAGTTGGCGATCAGTACGCCGATGACGATGAACAGGAACGCGCCCTGGAGCAGGAAGAAGTCCTGGTTCTGGATCGCGGCGAGAATGAGCGAGCCGAGTCCGGGGTACGCGAAGACGATCTCCGTGACCAGCGCTCCGGCGACCAGGACGCCCAGTTGGAGGGCGAGTCCGGTTATCTGGGGCAGGACGGCGTTGCGGAAGGCGTAGCGGCGGATGAGGCGCTGGGGTGCGCCGAGGGCCGAGAGGTAGTTGGAGTAGTCCGACTCCAGCTCGTAGATGATCATGTTGCGCATGCCGATGGCCCAGCCGCCGAGCGCGACGAGGAACAGCGACAGGAACGGCAGCACCCAGTGCTGGAAGAGGTCCGCCGCGAAGGCGAAGGACCAGCTGGGCTGGATGTCGAGGCTGTAGCCGCCGGAGAGCGGGAACCAGCCCGCCTTGGAGCCGAGCGCCCAGGCGAGGATGACGGCGATCCACATGTAGGGCATGGCGGTGAGCAGGTAGCCGGCCGGGAGCACGGTGTTGTCGAGCACCTTGCGGCGGGCGGCGAGCGCCCCGGCCCAGTTCCCGACGAACCAGCTGAGCAGGACGGCCGGGATCATCAGCCCGAGGGTGTACGGGAGTGCGTCGAGCAGGACGTCGGCGACGGGTTTGGGGAACACCCAGATGGAGAGGCCGAAGTCGCCCTGCAGGAGGGCGCTCCAGAAGTGCAGGTACTGCTGCCAGACGGGCTCGTCGAAGCCGAAGAGGTTGTTGTAGTAGGCGCGCATGGCCTCGACGGCCTCGGGCTGCGAGACCCGGGCGCGGGCCACCATGGCGGCGACCGGGTCACCGGGCATGAAGCGCGGGATCATCCAGTTGACGGTGACGGCGACGACGAAGGTCAGCGCGTAGATGAGTAGTTTGCGGGCGAAGTAGCGGCGCAAGAGGGCTCCCCGGGGAGAGCCCCGCCGCGCGGGCCGCGGTCAGGTCGGCGCGCACGGCGGGGCGGTCGTGGAATGGGAGCGGCCGGCCGGGGGAAGGGCGCCCCCGGGGACCGGCCGCTCTCAGAACTGCCGTGTCACTTGGCGGGCTTCAGCTGGGTGAGCGCTTCAAAGCCGCCCATCTCCAGCCAGTTGCGCCACAGCGCGGGGGCGTACTTGGGCGCTCCGGGCTTGTCCGAGGGCCAGTTGGTCCAGGTGCCGGTGGTGGACTGGGCCCACAGGCCGTTGTACCAGAGGGGGATGACGGGCATCTCCTTCAGCTGGATGTCCTGGATCTCGGAGATGACCTTCTTCATGCCCTCGGTGTCGTCGGTCTTCACCGCGCCGAGCTCCTGGACGAGCTGCCAGGCGTCCTCGTTCTCGTAGCGGCCGAAGTTGACGGTGTTCTGCTGCTTCTGCACGGGCAGCTGGAACATGTACTCGTAGTACGTCCACGGGGTGTTGGAGAGCTGGCGCTCGTTGTTGACGACGAGGTCGAATGCGCCCTTGCCGCGCTGCTCGTTGAGGGCGTTGGAGTCGGGGAACTCGGTGGTGATTTTGATCCCGGCGTCCTTGGCGGACGAGGCGATGACCTTGGCGGCCTCCATCCAGTCGGTCCAGCCGGTGGGCACGGCCAGCTTCAGGCTGATCTTCGAGCCGTCCTTGTTCTCCACCAGGCCGTCGCCGTCGGTGTCCTTGTAGCCGGCGTCCGCGAGGATTCGCTTGGCCTCGGCGGTGTCGAAGGTGAAGCCCTCGCTCGCCACGAGGTCCTTGTCGATGTACTTGTCCCACTGCGGGAGCAGCCCGGTCGGGTCGGCGGCCTTGACCAGGCCCCCGTACACGCCCTTGACGATCTTCCCGGTGTCCACGGAGGCGGCGAGCGCGCGGCGGAAGGCGGCGTCGTCCATCGGCTTCTTCGTGGTGTTGGGCACCAGCCAGGCGGTGTTGGCGGAGAGCATGTAGGGCGGCTGGTCGTAGTACGAGACGACCTTCTTGCTCTTGACCAGGGAGGCGGCGCCGGGCAGGAAGTTGTTGCTCAGGTCCAGCTGGTTCTGGCCGAGCTGGCCGATGACGACCTCGTTGCTGGGGTTGGAGACGTCCACGATGTAGCGGGGCGCGGGCTTCATGGAGAGCGCCTTCACGCCCCACCAGTCGTCGCGCCGCTGCCAGACGACCCGGTCCTGGGTGTGGCTCTTCAGCGTGTACGCGCCGGTGCCGACGGGCTTGTCGTTGACGCCGTCCAGGACCTCCTTGTCGGAGCGTTCGCCCCAGATGTGTTCGGGCACGACGGGCTGCCCGTAGAGCGTGTAGTCCCACTCCTGGTAGCGGGCCTCCTTGAAGGTGAAGCGGACCGTGGTGGCGTCCACCGCTTCGGCGCCGGAGAGCCAGCTCCACAGGCTGTGGAAGGCGGAGGCCTCGATCTTCCCGATCCCGTAGGAGTAGGCGACGTCCTTCGCGGTGAGGGGCTTGCCGTCGGACCACGTGATGCCGGGACGCAGCTTCACCTCGTAGGTCTTGTCCCCGGTCCAGCTGCCCGACTCGGCGAGCCAGGGCGTCAGCTTGCCCGCGCCCGGGTCGAAGTGGAACAGGGTCTCGTAGACGAGGCCCTTGGTGCCGGTGGCGTGGTCCCAGTTGTGCAGCGGGTTGTAGTTGGCCGGCGGCCCCCACTGGGTGCCGGTGGTGTAGAGCGTCTCGTTACGGGGAAGGGCGCCGCCTCCCCCGCCGCCGGAACCGCCCGAGCCGCCCGACGAGCCGCCCCCCGTGCACGCGGTGGCGGCGAGTGCGATCACGGCGAGCGTGGCCGCGACCCGTCCCCGGAATCCCGTGCCCATCGTCCCCTCCTTCTCCCCGCCGTCCCTGCCGGGCGGAGTTACTGAACCGGGTAAGTGCCGTGAAGTTAAGACCGCATCATGCCCCTGTCAAGGGTGCGGGAGCGCTCCCATTCCGTGTACGGGACAGGCGAGTCGGTCGGTGACGGCGGCGGCCAGGTCCGCCCGCACCCGCCGTCGCCGCTAGGATGCGCACGCCGAACGAACCGGTTAAGCGAGGTCAGATGCCCAAGCACCGCCCCACGATCGCCGACATCGCGGCCCGCGCCGGGGTGTCCAAGGTCGCCGTGTCCTACGCGCTGAACGACCGGCCGGGCGTCTCCCCCGCGACCCGGTCCGCCATCAAGGCCATCGCCCAGGAGATCGGCTGGCGCCCCAACAGCGCGGCCCGCGCCCTCACCCGGGCCAGGGCCGACGCGGTGGGCCTCGCGCTGTGCCGGCCCGCCCGGCTGCTCGGCGTCGAGCCGTTCTTCATGGAGCTGATCAGCGGCATCGAGTCCGAACTCTCGCCGCGCGGCTGTGCCCTGCTCCTCCAGGTCGTCACGGACCCGGCGCAGGAGCTGGAGGTCTACCGCCGCTGGTGGGGCGAGGGCAGGGTGGACGGCGTCTTCCTCACCGATCTGCGGAGCGCCGACCCCCGCATCGAGGGCGTCGCCGGACTCGGCCTGCCCGCCGTGGCGATCGGCCACCCCTCGGCGGCCGGTCCGCTGCCCGCCGTGTGGTCCGACGACGCGGCGGCGGTCCGCGACACCTTCGCGTATCTCGCCGCCCTCGGCCACCGCACGGTCGCCCGGGTCGCCGGGATGCCGGAGCTGAACCACACCGCCCTGCGGGACCGGGCGCAGCGCGAGGTCTGCGCCGAACTCGGCCTCGGCGAGCCGGTCGTCGTGCACACGGGCTACTCCGGCGACGACGGGGCGCACGCCACTCGCCGCCTGATGAGCGCGCCCCGGCGGCCCACCGCGATCGTGTACGACAACGACATCATGGCCGTCGCCGGGCTGTCGGTCGCCCAGGAGATGGGGCTCGACGTGCCGGGCGACCTGTCGCTCGTCGCCTGGGACGACTCCCAGCTCTCCCAGGTGGTCCGGCCCCCGCTCACCGCGCTGAGCCGCGACATCCCGGCCTACGGGGGCCTCGCGGCCCGCACCCTGCTGTCCCTGGTCACGGACGGCGGCGCGGAGGCGGCCGAGGACGAGGCGGCCCGCCTGGTGCCGCGCGGATCCACGGGGGCGCCGAGGTCGGCCCCGTAGAGCGCACGGGGCCGGATGTCATACCCGAGGAGGACGCCGGAAGCCCGGTCATGCGACTCAAGAGGGCCCCGGGAACGGGCACCGGGAGTGACGACCGGTGCCCGTCCGGCGGGGACGATGGAGCGGTACCCCTGACCCGGGGCCGACGCCGACGCGGCGGGCCGCCGGGCGGGCCCCGCCCCGTACGCACCCCACCCTGGAGTCTGCTGTGACCACCATGTCCACCGCTCACCGCGCCACCGCGGTGGCCGCCCGCGCCACGGAACTGTCCAAGGTCTACGGCGAGGGCGAGACCCGGGTGACCGCCCTCGACCGGGTCACCGTGGACTTCCCGCGGGGCGAGTTCACCGCGATCATGGGCCCGTCGGGCTCCGGCAAGTCCACGCTGATGCACTGCGTGGCCGGCCTCGACAGCTTCAGCGGCGGTTCGGTGCGCATCGGCGAGACGGAGCTGGGCGCGCTCAAGGACAAGCAGCTCACGCAGCTGCGCCGGGACAAGATCGGCTTCATCTTCCAGGCGTTCAACCTGCTGCCGACGCTCACCGCCCTGGAGAACATCACGCTCCCGATGGACATCGCGGGCCGCAAGCCCGACCAGGAGTGGCTGCGCCGGGTCATCGACATGGTGGGCCTCTCCGAACGGCTGAAGCACCGCCCCACCGAGCTCTCCGGCGGCCAGCAGCAGCGCGTGGCGGTGGCACGCGCCCTGGCCTCGCAGCCCGAGATCATCTTCGGGGACGAGCCGACCGGCAACCTCGACTCCCGCTCCGGCGCCGAGGTCCTGGGCTTCCTCCGCAACTCGGTGCGCGAGCTGGGCCAGACCGTGGTGATGGTGACCCACGACCCGGTCGCCGCCTCCTACGCGGACCGGGTCATCTTCCTGGCGGACGGGGCGATCGTCGACCAGATGATCCACCCCACCGCCGATGGGGTGCTGGACCGGATGAAGGCGTTCGACGCCAAGGGCCGCACCAGCTGAACCGGCCCGTACCGGCGCTCCGTACCCCTTCCTCCGGCTCCTGGCTCCCCGGGCCGGCAGACTCCCAGGACTCACAGACATGTTCCGTACCGCCCTGCGCAATGTGCTCGCGCACAAGGCCAGACTGCTGATGACGATCCTCGCCGTGATGCTCGGCGTGGCCTTCGTCTCCGGCACCCTGGTCTTCACCGACACCCTCGGCAACGCCTTCCGCAACCAGTCGGCCAAGAGCTACGACGACATCGCCGTCGCCGTCACCACCCACGCCGACCAGCGCGACAAGGAGACCGCGGCCGTCGGCGAGGCCGCCCTGGAGAAGATCCGGGCCCTGGACGGCGTCGCGTCCGTCACCGGCCGGGTCGACGGCTTCGCCGGGGTCGCCGACCCCGACGGCAAGCTCATCGGCGACGGCTGGTCCAACACCGGCTCCAACTTCGCCCCCGGCGAGGACGGCGAGGACCCCGCGTACACCTTCACCGACGGCACGGGCCCCACCGAGCCCGGCAGCGTCGCGCTGGACCGCGACACCGCGGAGAAGGGCGAGTACGAGGTCGGCGACAAGGTCCGCGTCGCCACCAACGGGCCGGTGAAGGAGTACACCCTGTCCGGGGTCTTCACGACCGAGGACGGCGCGGTCAACGCCGGCGGCAGCCTGGTCCTCTTCGACACCCCGGTCGCGCAGAAGCTGTTCCTGCGCCCCGGTGAGTTCAAGGACGTCTCCGTCGCGGCTAAGCCCGGCGCCTCCGACCAGGAGCTCCTGGCGGCCGTCGAGCCGCTGCTGCCGAAGGACGCCGAGGCCAAGACCGGCAAGGCGCGCGCGGACGAGCAGGCCGCGGACATCGAGGCCGGGCTCAGCGACCTCAACAAGCTGCTGCTCGCCTTCGCCGGGGTCGCCCTCTTCGTCGGCGTCTTCCTGATCGCCAACACCTTCACCATGCTGGTCGCCCAGCGCACCAAGGAGCTGGCCCTGATGCGCGCCGTCGGCGCCTCGCGCCGCCAGGTCAAGCGCTCGGTGCTCCTGGAGGCGGCCGTGGTCGGCCTCATCGCCTCCGTGGTCGGCTTCGCGGTGGGCCTCGGCCTCGCGACCGGGCTGCGGTCCGCGATGAGCCTGCTCGGCGGCAAGATCCCGGCCGGGCCGCTGGTGATCGCCCCGGTCACGGTGATCGCCGCGTTCGCGGTGGGCGTCCTGATCACCGTCCTCGCCGCCTGGCTGCCCGCCCGCCGGGCCGCGAAGATCCCGCCGGTCGCCGCGATGAACAGCGCGCACGCGGTGGCCACGGTGAAGTCCCTCGTCGTGCGCAACACCATCGGCGGTGTCATCACGCTGCTGGGCACGGCGGCGATCGTCGGCGGCGCGGCCCAGGCCGGGTCGGACGGCCAGCTGCTCATCGCGGGCGGCACCTTCCTCGCGCTGATCGGCGTCATCGTCCTCATCCCGCTGCTGTCCCGCCCGGTGATCGCCCTGGTGCGCCCGCTGCTGCGGCGGCTGTTCGGGGTCTCCGGCAAGCTGGCCGCGCAGAACGCCGTCCGCAACCCCCGGCGCACCGGTGCCACCGCCTCCGCGCTGGCGATCGGCCTCACCCTCGTCACCGGCATCTCGGTCCTCGGCGTCACCCTCGGCCAGGCGGTCGACAAGGTGACCACGGACAACATCAAGGCCGACTACATGGTCTCGATGGCCAGCGGGGACGCGCTCGACGAGTCGGCGCTGACCGCCCTGGAGAAGGCCGACGGCGTCACCGCCGCCTCGCCCCAGCAGGCCGTCTGGCTGACGATCGGCGGGCAGGGCGTCTCGGCGTCCGGCGTCACGCCGGGCGACGTGCGGCAGGTGCTCACCCTCGACACCGTCGCGGGCTCCCTGGACACCCTGGAGCAGGGGCAGATCGCGGTCGCGGAGAAGACCGCGAAGTCGCACGGCTGGAAGCCCGGGGACACCGTCCCGGTCACGTACGGCGACAAGGAGAAGGAGACGCTGAAGGTCGGCGCGCTCTACAAGGACAACGAGTTCCTCTCGCCGGTCCTGATCCCCCGCGCCACCGTCGCCCCGCACGAGGGCAAGGGCGACATCCAGGAGGTCTGGGTCAAGACGGACGGCGGCGCGAGCGCGGCCAACGAACAGGCGCTGGTGGACGCGCTGGGCGACAACCCGGGCATGAGCATCATGGACCGTCAGGACATCCGGGACCTGTTCGGCGGCGGCGTCAACCTCGCGATGAACATCATGTACGGCCTGCTCGGCATGGCCCTGATCATCGCGGTGCTCGGGGTCGTCAACACCCTGGCCATGTCGGTGTTCGAGCGCCAGCAGGAGATCGGCATGCTGCGGGCGATCGGCCTCGACCGGCGCCGGGTCAAGCGGATGATCCGGCTGGAAGCCGTGGTGATCTCGCTGTTCGGCGCGCTCGTCGGCATCGGGCTCGGGCTGTTCCTCGGCTGGGCGATCGGGCAGACCGTCGCCGCGAGCATCCCGCAGTACGTGCTGGTGGTCCCCTGGGGCCGGATCGCGGTCTTCCTGCTCCTGGCGGGCCTGGTCGGCGTGCTCGCCGCCCTGTGGCCCGCCCGCAGCGCCGCCAGACTCAACATGCTGACGGCCATCAAGACGGAGTAGCCGCGGCGGTACGGGGGAAGGGGCCGGTGTCCGCGGACACCGGCCCCTTCCGTGCGTACTGCCGTGCGTACTGCCGTGCCGTACGTCGTTCAGGCGGTCGCGTCGGCCTTCCAGACGCGGGCGCGCAGCGGCATGCGTGAGGCGCCGTCCGCCTCCGGGCGCACCGCGAGGATCTGGTTGACCCCGATCTTGTTGTGCTCGAAGGAGAGGGCGGACGCGGCCATGTAGAGCCGCCAGACCCGGGCCCGCCCGGGCGAGACCATCTTCACGGCGCTCGCCCAGCCCCGCTCCAGGTTGGCGACCCACTGGCGCAGGGTCAGGGCGTAGTGCTCGCGCAGCGCCTCGACGTCCCGGGCCTCGAAGCCGGCCTCCTCCAGGATGGCGAGGGTCCGGCCGACCGGCGCGAGTTCCCCGTCCGGGAAGACGTAGGCGTCGATGAACGCGTCGATCTCGTACGCCGACTCGTCCTTCTCCGGGCGGCGCCCGATCTGGTGGTTGAGGAGGCGCCCGCCGGGCTTGAGGAGGGCGAAGAGGTCGTCGGCGTACTCCCGGTAGCGGACGGAGCCGACGTGCTCCGCCATGCCGATGGACGAGATGGCGTCGTAGGGCCCGTCGCGGACGTCCCGGTAGTCCTGGACCCGAATCTCCACGCGGTCGGTCAGGCCCTCGTCGGCGATGCGCTTGCGGGCGTAGGCGGCCTGCTCGGTGGAGAGGGTGACGCCGGTGACGCGGGCGCCGTACTCGCGGGCGGCGTGGATGGCCATGGAACCCCAGCCGCAGCCGACGTCCAGCAGGCGGTCGCCCTCCTTGAGGGCCAGTTTGCGGCAGACGAGGTCGAGCTTGTCGCGCTGGGCGCTCTCCAGCGTTCCGGCGTCCTCCCAGTAGGCGCAGGAGTAGACCATGGACGGCCCCAGGACCAGTTCGTAGAAGTCGTTGCCCACGTCGTAGTGGTGGCTGATGGCCTCCTTGTCGCGGCGCCGGGTGTGCAGGGCCCCGCTGCGCGCCCGCACCTCCTCGGGCGGCGGGGCCGGGGGCAGCCAGGGCCCGGACAGCTTCAGCAGGTCCTTGGCGGCGGCGCGCGCCTTCGGGTCGCGCAGCATCTGGAGGCCGCCCGGCACGTCGCTCCCGCGCTCCCAGATGAGCGCGGCCAGCAGGTCCAGGGCCTCGTAGAGGTCCCCCTCGACGTCGAGTTCGCCGGCCACCCAGGCGCGGGCCAGGCCCAGTTCACCCGGCTTCCACAGCAGCCGGCGCAGGGCCCGGCGGTTCCTGATGACGAGGACGGGGGCTCCGGGCGGTCCGGCCTCGCTGCCGTCCCAGGCCCGGACGCGGACCGGTAGGGGTTGGCCCAGCAACTGCTGGGCGAGAGCGGTCAGCCGCAATGCGGCGTCTGCCATGGCGCACACCTCCGTGACGGTGCTTCCCGACGTGACCGGACATGCCCACACATGTCCCGGACCACGCCCCGGCACCCGGGGCGCCTCGGCGTGGTACACCCCCCACAACAGTCTGCGGCGGCCCGGCCATCCCGCTACCGGGCAAGGGAACGGCAAAATACGTGCACAGCACATGCATCCGCCGGGAGTGCGGCCCGCGCCGCGCGCCGCCCACTCGCACCCGGATACGCCGAAGGGGCCGTCCGCACCACGGATGGCGGACGGCCCCTTCGGGCGTCGTACTGCGGCCGCTGCGGCCTCGCGGAGCTAGGAGGCCTTGGCCTTCTCGCCCACGGGCTTGGCGGCGGCCGGCGCGGGGGCCGGCTTGGCGGCCTCGTAGAACTCCTCGCGCGGCGTCTCCATGGCGCCGAGGGAGACCACCTCGCGCTTCAGGAACATCGCGAGGGTCCAGTCGGCGAAGATCCGGATCTTGCGGTTCCAGGTCGGCATCGCCAGACCGTGGTAGCCACGGTGCATGTACCAGGCGAGGCGGCCCTTGAGCTTGATCTTCATCTTGCCCATGACGATCATCGCCACGCCCTTGTGCAGGCCCAGGCCGGCCACCGCGCCCTTGTTGGCGTGGCTGTAGTCGGTCTGCGGGAAGCCGCGCATCCCGGAGATGACGTTGTCGCCGAGGACCTTGGCCTGACGCAGCGCGTGCTGGGCGTTCGGCGGGCACCAGGCGTTCGGGTTGCCCGCCTTGCGGCCGACCAGGTCCGGGACCTGGGCGTTGTCGCCGGCGGCCCAGATGTAGTCGGTGCCCTGCACCTGGAGCTTCTCGGAGGTGTCCACGTGGCCGCGGGGGCCGAGCGGCAGGCCGAAGCGGGCCAGCGCCGGGTTCGGCTTCACACCGGCGGTCCACACGATGGTGTTGGAGTCGACCTCCAGGCCGTTCTTCAGCACCACGTGGCCGTCGACGCAGGAATCCATGGAGGTCGAGAGGAAGACCTCGACACCACGGGACTCCAGGTGCTCGCGGCCCCAGGTCCCGAGCTTCGGGCCGACCTCGGGGAGGATCTTGTCGGCGGCGTCGACCAGGATGAAGCGCATGTCCTCGCGCTTCACGTTGGTGTAGTACTTCGCCGCGTCGCGGGCCATGTCCTCGACCTCGCCGACGGTCTCCGCACCGGCGAACCCGCCGCCCACGAAGACGAAGGTGAGGGCCCGGCGGCGGACGTCCTCGTCGGTCGTGGAGTCGGCCTTGTCCAGCTGCTCCAGGACGTGGTTGCGCAGGCCGATGGCCTCCTCGATGCCCTTCATGCCGATGCCCTGCTCGGCGAGGCCGGGGATCGGGAAGGTGCGGGAGACCGCGCCGAGCGCGATGACCAGGTAGTCGAAGGGCAGCTCGTAGGCCTCGCCCACGAGCGGCGCGACCGTGGCGACCTTGCGGTCCTGGTCGATGGTGGTGACACGACCGGTGAGCACCTCGGCCTTGGGCAGGACGCGTCGCAGCGGGACGACGACATGCCGGGGCGAGATGCTGCCGGCGGCAGCTTCGGGGAGGAAGGGCTGATAGGTCATGTACGACCGGGGGTCGACGACCGTGACGGTCGCCTCGCCGTAGCGCATCTTCTTGAGGATGCGCCGAGCTGCGTACAGACCTACGTACCCACCGCCTACTACGAGGATCCTGGGACGCTCCGTGGTGCTCATGCCATCGAGTATCCACCCCGCTCGGGGGGCATGCTCGTGAGCCCCTTCACAAGGTTGTGCCCACCCTCTGCTATAGTTCGCCGCCCACGTGACCCAGGTCATGGCCCGCCCCGGGAACCCCGTTACAGTGGTGAACGTTGTTCACCGCCTGCGAGCTGGCCCTTGACCCCCGGCCCCGGGCGCGGGGCCCTCCCGGTCCACCCGGTTGTAACGCTCCCGGAACCTTCCGGTCCGGCCCCTGAGTGACCCCGCTCACCCCCGGCGCGACCCATCCGGAGCAGAAGACCCACCCGAGGTGGGCAATTCCTTGTGAAGAAGTTCACGAAGCTCGCGGCGAGGCGGTCCGGACCCCGCCCCACCAGGCACGTCCCGCCCACTCAACAGTGCGGGCGGGACGACGCATGAGCGCCCGGCTCACGTCGGCGAAAGGGCGATTCCATCGGGGACCGCTCACGCACGCATCCCCGACAGGCACCCCCAGGTGTACACGGTTGCGCGTACACTGCGCTCATGACTGAGAACACCGTGACCGTACGGGAAGCCCGAGCCCACCTCGCCGACCACATCAACCAAGCCGAGGAAGGCGTCCCGACCGTCATTACGCGCAATGGCACCCCGGTGGCGGCCGTGGTTCCGATCTCGGACTTCGAAGCGCTGGAGGAAGCGGCCGACGTGATGCTGGCGCGCGAGGCCGAAGCGGTGCTTGCCGAGGGCGGCACCACCGTGACCATGGCGGAACTGCTGGCGGACCTGTTCACCGAGCGGGACGGCGAGGCGGCGTGAAGTACGCCTTCCGGTTCACCACGGCGGCGCAGCGGCAACTCCGTGCCATCAGCCGACCCGACGCCATGCGCATCCTGACCGCGCTGACCGCACTCGGTGACGACCCGTACCGCCAAGACGCCGACGTCAAGAAGCTCACCGGCCCGTCCGGGCTCTACCGGCTGCGGGTCGGAAGCTACCGGATCGCTTATCAGATCAACGACGGCGAACTCGTCATCCTGGTCGTCAAGGTGGGCGACCGGCGGGACGTCTGCCGCAACCCGTGACGCCCCACCCGGCACCCATATCGCCGGGCACCACCCCTCAACGTGCCTCGCTCGCCGCGTAATGAGCGATGCCGTCCAGGATGTCGTGCTCGCTCACCACGACCTCGCGCGCCCCGGTCCGCTCCATCACGGCCTGGAGGATCAGCGCACCGGACGCGATCACGTCGACCCGGCCCGGGTGCATCGCGCCGAACGCCGCGCGCTCCGCGTGGGTCGAGGCCAGCAGCCGCGCGGTGATGTCCCGGACCTGCTCCAGCGAGACGCGGGAGTGGTGGATCGCCTCGGAGTCGTACTCCTCCAGCCCCAGCGCTATCGCGGCCACCGTGGTGACCGTCCCCGCCAGGCCCACCAGCGTGGCCGCCGAGGCGAGCGGAACGGTCTCCTCCACCAGGTCCAGGGCGGCGGCCACGTCGGCGCGGACCGCGTCGATCCCCCCGGACGAGGGCGGATCGACGACGACGCCGTCGCGCACGAGGTGGCGCTCGGTCATCCGGACGCAGCCGATGTCCACGGACCGGGCGGCCCGCACCCGGTCGTCGCCCACCACGAACTCGGTGGAGCCGCCGCCGATGTCCACGACCAGGTACGGCTTCGCCAGGTCCGCGCGCCCGGTCAGCTCCTTGGTCGCCCCGGTGAACGAGAACGCGGCCTCCTGGTCCCCGCTGATCACCTCCGGCTCGACGCCCAGGATGTCCAGCACCCCGCGCACGAAGTCGTCCCGGTTCTCCGCGTCCCGGGAGGCGGAGGTGGCGACGAAGCGGATCTGCTCGGCCCCGTGCTCCTTGATCACCGCCGCGTAGCTCCGGCAGGCGGCGAACGTGCGCTCCAGCGCCTCGGGGGCGAGCCGGCCGGTCCGGTCGACGCCCTGCCCGAGCCGGACGATCTCCATGCGCCGGGCGTACTCGACGAGCTCCCCGGTGACCGGGTCGGCGTCCGCGACCAGCAGGCGGATCGAGTTGGTGCCGCAGTCGATGGCGGCCACGCGCGTCATGTCCGGCGCCCCCTCAGCCCTCGTCCGTGTCCGGCTCGCCGCACGGCGACACGCACGGGCCCTTGCGCCACCACTCCGGCAGCATCGCGATCGCCTCGTCGCCCAGCGGGTTGACGCCGGGACCGGCCGCCAGCGAGTGCCCGACGAGCACGTGCAGGCACTTCACCCGGTCCGGCATGCCGCCGGCGCTCGGGAAGCCCTCCAGGACCTCGATGGCGTCGCGCCGCGCGATGTAGTCCTCGTGCGCCGCCCGGTAGGCCGCCGCCAGCTCGGGGTCCTTGCCCAGGCGCTCGGTCATCTCCTTCATGACCCCGTTCGCCTCCAGCGTGCCGATCGCGGACGCGGCACGGGGGCACGTCAGGTAGTACGTCGTCGGGAACGGCGTGCCGTCCTCCAGCCGGGGCTGCGTCTCGACCACGTCCGGATTGCCGCACGGACAGCGGTGCGCGATGGCGCGCAGCCCGCGCGGCGGGCGGCCCAGCTGCTGCTGGAACGCGGCGATGTCCGCCTCGGTGGGGACGGTGGGCTCGGTCTGGGGAGGGGGCGTTTCCATGCCTGCCTAGGGTGCTGATCGGACTGCTCGAACCGCGGGTTCTGCAGAGGTACGGGGGTGGGGACGGCCGTCAGCCGCGGTCGGCGCTGTCCACGCCGTCCCACAGGTTGGAGTGCCAGGGCCGGTCCGTCTCGGCGGGCGTCCCGTTGCGCTCCTCGACCGCGTCGGGGTCGACCACGGTGTAGCCGGTCTCCCCGGGAAGAACGTAGTGCAGGTGCTCGCGGGCCAGCCGCTTGATGTACGCGTCGTCCTGGAGCCGGGCCTTCTGGTCCCGCAGCTCCTCGGTGCGCGCCTCGGCCTCCCGCGCCTGCCTGCGCTGGTCGGCGATCTCGTCGCGCTGCGACACGTACTGCCGCATCGGGTACGCGAGGGCGACGACCAGGGAGCAGAGGACCAGGGCCAGGAAGGCGGCCCGGCCGGTGAGCCGGGAGCGGCGGGCCTGCCGCCGGTTCTGGGACCGGTAGACGCGGGCGGCGGTCTGCTCACCGAGCAGCCGCAGCCGGGTCGCGGTGGAGAACCGGTCCCGGTCCTTCACGGCCATGTTCCCGCCTCCCCGTTACGACGTCCGTCCCCGCACACGGTACGTGACCGGGCGCGGGGACGGACGGAGGCGGGGGTCACCCGCGAGGGGCGTCAGCCCTTGAAGCGGGGGAACGCCGAGCGGCCCGCGTACACCGCGGCGTCGTCGAGGATCTCCTCGATGCGCAGCAGCTGGTTGTACTTGGCGACGCGGTCCGAGCGGGCCGGGGCGCCGGTCTTGATCTGACCGCAGTTCACGGCGACGGCGAGGTCGGCGATGGTGACGTCCTCGGTCTCGCCGGAGCGGTGCGACATCATGCACTTGAAGCCGTTGCGCTGGGCCAGCTCGACGGCGTCCAGGGTCTCGGTCAGCGAACCGATCTGGTTGACCTTGACGAGCAGGGCGTTGGCGGAGCCCTCCTCGATGCCGCGGGCCAGGCGCTCCGGGTTGGTGACGAAGAGGTCGTCGCCGACGATCTGGACCTTGGCGCCCAGCTTGTCGGTGATGACCTTCCAGCCGGCCCAGTCGTCCTCGTACAGCGGGTCCTCGATGGAGACCAGCGGGTACGCGGAGACGAGCTCCTCGTAGTACTCGGTCATCTCGGCGGCCGAGCGGGACTTGCCCTCGAACTCGTACGAGCCGTCCTTGTAGAACTCCGAGGCGGCGACGTCGAGCGCGAGCGCGATGTCCTTGCCCGGGGCGTAACCGGCCTCCTTGATGGCCTCGATGATGAGGTCGAGGGCGGCGCGGTTGGACTCCAGGTTCGGCGCGAAGCCGCCCTCGTCGCCGAGGCCGGTGGACAGGCCCTTGGTCTTCAGGACCTTCTTCAGCGTGTGGTAGACCTCGGCGCCCCAGCGCAGCGCCTCGGAGAAGGACTCGGCGCCGATGGGCGCGATCATGAACTCCTGGATGTCCACGTTGGAGTCGGCGTGCGAGCCGCCGTTCAGGATGTTCATCATCGGAACGGGCAGCAGGTGCGCGTTCGGGCCGCCGAGGTAGCGGAACAGCGGGAGGTCGCTGGCCTCGGAGGCGGCGTGGGCGACGGCGAGGGAGACGCCGAGGATGGCGTTGGCGCCGAGCGAGCCCTTGTTCTCCGTGGCGTCCAGGTCGAACATCGCCTGGTCGATGAGGCGCTGCTCGGTGGCGTCGTAACCGACGAGCTCCGGGCCGATCTGCTCGATCACGGCGAGGACGGCCTTCTCGACGCCCTTGCCCTGGTAGCGGTTGGGGTCGCCGTCGCGAAGCTCAATGGCCTCGAACGCGCCGGTGGAGGCGCCGGACGGAACAGCAGCACGACCGGTGCTGCCGTCGTCGAGGCCGACCTCGACCTCGACCGTGGGGTTGCCCCGGGAGTCGAGGATTTCCCGGGCTACGACGACGTCGATGGACGGCACGAGGCATCTCCTTCTGGGATATGACGCTGGTTGTGCAGGGTCACTTTGGCCTTGCGACAAGAGCCTAACCGGCCCGGCCGTCCGCGTCGGCCGACCGCCCGCCCCCTGGGACGAAAAAGGACCCAAGGGCGGGCGTATCAGGACGAAAGGCCAAATATTTACCGGCCAGTAACTACAACAGTTGAACGGTCCGCGCGGCGCGGACTCCCCCGACGCGGCGTGCCCCGGCCCGGCACACACGGGGGGAGAGTGCGTGCCGGGCCGGGGCGGCCTGAGCGATCAGCGAGGAGGATCGCGGCTGCTTCGTTACTTCGTCAGGTGGAGCTGCTGGCCCGGGTAGATCAGGTCGGCGTCCTGGACGATGTCCTTGTTCAGCTCGAACAGCCGCTGCCAGCCGCCCTTGACGTGGTGGTCGGCGGCGATCCTGCTCAGCGTGTCACCGGCGACGACCTTGTACTCGCCGTCACCCTTGGCGACCTTCTTGCCGGTGGGGGTGGTGACCGTCTTCTTCGGGGCGTCCGAGCGGTCGGAGCGGTTGGTGGCCGGGGCCTCGGTGCGCTCGGCCTTCTTCGGGGCGGCCTCCTGCTTGGGGGCGGCCTCCTGCTTCGCGGCACCGGAGCCGGTGTCGACGCCCGGGTCGACACCGTCGTTGGTCAGGTTGCCGGCACCGGCGCAGGACCAGGCGCCCGGCCCCTGCATGTCGAGGAGCTTCTCGGCGGTGGCGATCTGCTGGGCCTTGGTGGCCAGGTCGGCGCGGGGCGCGTACTGCGTACCGCCGGCGGCGGCCCAGCTGGACTGGGAGAACTGCAGGCCGCCGTAGTAGCCGTTGCCGGTGTTGATCGACCAGTTGCCACCGGACTCGCACTGGGCGACGGCGTCCCACGTGGCGACGGAGGCGGCGGAGGCGTTGGTGGCGCCCATCAGCGGTACGGCGACGGCCGCACCTGCGACACCGGCGAGCGTCGCGAGACGGACGGCCTTGGAGGGGCGGCGGTGCTTGTTGCCCTTGCGGTTGAGCAGCATCGAGTCTTCTCCTCACCGACGCCTGCGAGGTGAGCTGTCGGGTTCGGGCCAAGTGAGTTGCCCGGCCGCGCTCCTGGCGCGGCTTCACCCCTAGCCGGTCCTGAAACGTCTCCCGACGATCAGGCCCAGCGCCTACCTGGGTCCCCCGCTCCTGCCTACGGCGCTTTCGCGTCTGTTCCCCCCGACCGACGGCAGGATTCGGCGTGACGGTCGACGGGGCCCGCGGTGCGAGCGGTTCTGACCGTAATCACACCCAACGCTCATATTCAAAGACGGACATACCGGATAATCATCCCGTAAGAGCATCCGAAGAACCCTCGTTTGCGCAGGTCGGAACGGATGCGGCGGGACCTCCCGGACAAGGAGCGTGAGTTCACGCAAAGAGACCCATGTCTCACTCGGTCAAAAGTGGGACATGGGCCTCTTAAACCACCCAAAGCACAGAGGGCTCTAACGGCTCATCCGGCGTTCTCGGCGGCCTTGTCCGGGGCCGGGGCGTCCAGGCCCAGATCGAGGTTCTGGCCGGGCAGGATGAGGTCCGGGTCGGCACCCACCTCGGCCTTGTTCGCCTCGTACAGCTCGGGCCAGCCCCCGGGCAGGTCCTGCGCGTCGGCGATCGCCCAGAGGTTGTCGCCCGGCCGCACGGTGTACGTGCCGTCAGCCGGCCGCGTGGCGCCGTCGCGTGCGTCGCCGTCACCCCGCGAGGCGTGCCGGCCCGCGTCGCGCCCGTCGGCCGCCCCCGCGGCCTCGTCGGCGGCCGGGGCACCCCGGTGCTTGCCGCCCTTCGCCCGCGCGTCGTCCGAGGCGCCGGCCGAGGGGTCCGCGGACGGGTCGGCCGAGGCGTCGGCCGAAGGCGTGGCGGACGGGTCGGCGGAGGGGGTGCCGGGGCCGGCGGAGGGATCGGCGGACGGGGTGCCCGAGGGGGCGGCGGACCGGGATGCCGACCCCTCACCCTTGCCGCTCTCCTCCGCGCTCCGGCCCGCGTGCTTGCCGGAGCCCTTGCCCGCCTCCTCGCCCGCGGCGGCCGTCTTCGACGGCGTGGCCGAGGACGCGTCGTCCACCGGGTCGGTGCCGAGACCGGCGTCGAGGCCGGCGTCGGCGCTCCGGGCGGGCTCGTCCGCGTCCTCGTCGCCCGGGTCCACGTCCGCCTTGCCCGCGGCCTTGGTGAGCCCGGAGACCACCGCACAGCTCGGCCACGCCTTCGGGCCCTTGGCGGCCAGGACCCGCTCGGCGACCGCGATCTGCTGCGAGCGGCTGGCGAGGTCGGCGCGCTCGGCGTAAGCCTCACCGCCGTACGCCTTCCACAGCTCCGGCGTGAACTGGAGGCCGCCGTAGGAGCCGTTGCCGTAGTCGGCGCTCCAGCTCCCCCCGCTCTCGCAGTCGGCCACCCGGTCCCAGGTCCCGGAGTCCGCCGCGTGCGCACTCGCCGCGCCGAGCAGCGGAATGGCGAGGGCCGAGCCGGTCACGCCTGCGGCGACGACGATGGCGGGTGCCTGACGAGGGCGGCGGTGTCTGCCGTTCGCGGAGCCCATGGGAGATGCCTTCCGTGTGACTGACAAGCGACTGGTGAGTCGAACGGTGAACCTAGCGAAACTCGAACGTGAGTCACAAGTCGATGCAGCGCAGATCACGTGAAAGTCACAGAGTTGACAGAGCGTCACTTTCGCCTGTGCGCTCCCCCGGTGCGAACCGCACCGGCAGGGTGCGCAATCCGCGCATGATGAGCCCGCCACGCCACCGCAAATCGGCTGAATCTCCCGCGAGTCGCAGATCGGGAAGGCGCGTCAGCAGGGTGGCCAGCGCGGTCTGTCCCTCCAGCCGGGCGAGCGGCGCTCCCAGACAGTAATGAATGCCGTGGCCGTAACCGAGGTGCTGGTTGTCGCTCCGCGACAGGTCCAGCGTGTCCGGTCCGGTGAACCGTTCGGGGTCCCGGTCGGCCGCCGCGAGCACCACGAGCACCGGATCGCCCTCCTCGACGCGCTGCCCGCCGATGGTCAGCGCCTCGGTGGCGAACCGCCATGTGGCGAGCTCCACCGGGCCGTCGTAGCGCAGCAGTTCCTCGATCCCGGAGGCCAGCAGCCCGGTGTCACCCGCCGCCAGCGAGCGCTGCAGCCGCTCGCGCTCGGCGGGCTGGTTCAGCAGGGTGTGGACGCCGTTGCCGATCAGGTTCACCGTAGTCTCGAAACCGGCGAAGAGCAGGATGAACGCCATGGCGGCCGCCTCGTTCTCCGTGAGGTGCTCGCCGTGGTCGCTCGCCCGGATCAGCCCGGAGATCAGGTCGTCGCCCAGGTCTTCGCGCTTGCGGTGGATCAGTTCGAGCAGATAGGCCCGCATCTTCTTCACGGACCGGGCGACCCCGCCGCGCGGCCCGCCGCCGTGGCGGATCATCATGCCCGCCCAGTCCCGGAAGTCGTCCTGGTCCTCGCGGGGCACGCCGAGCAGGTCGCAGATCGCGTAGATGGGGAGCGGGAAGGCGAACTCGTGGATGAGGTCGGCCTCCCCCTTCTCCGCGAACCCGTCGATGAGCCGGTCCGTCAGCTCCTGCACCCGGGGCGCGAACTGCGCGATGCGCCGGGGCGTGAACGCCTTGGAGACCAGGCGGCGCAGGCGGGTGTGGTCGGGCGGGTCGATGTTGAGCAGGTGCGTCATCAGCTCGGCCTTGCGCTCCCCCGGGATGCCGGTCTTCCCCTTGGCGTGCGCGGGCCCGGCGTGGTGCGCCGGGTTCTTGGACAGCCGGGAGTCCGCGAGGGCCTGCCGGGCGTCCGCGTACCGGGTGACGAGCCACGCCTCGACCCCGCTGGGGAGCGTGGTGCGGTGCACGGGGCTGTGCTCGCGCAGCCAGGCGTACGCGGGGTACGGATCGGTGGCGAACTCCCACGTGAAGAGCTCGGGCGCGGGCGGCAGGGCGGCGGCCGAGGTGTGGGCGGGGCAGCCCGCGGGTACGGACGCGGCTTCGGCGGGGCTGTCGGCAGGGCTGTCGGCGGGGCTGTCGTTCACTCCCCGACGTTATCCGGTGGCCTCCGCCGTCCGGATCGCGTCCCGGTACGCGCGGCCCGCGGCGCGCAGCGCGGCCTCCGGGTCGACGCCCTCCTCCTGGGCCCGTACGGCGAGGGCCAGGAGGCGGTAGCCGATGCCGTCGCCCTCGGGGAGCGGCACGTCGAGCCCGGCGGTACGGGCCCGGCTCGCGAGCTTCGCGGCGAGCGCCAGGGCGGGCTGGCCGAGCGGCACGCCGTCGGTCACCGACGCACGCTGCTTCTCGATCGCCTTGGTACGCAGCCAGTGGGCCCGGCTGTCCTCCGGGACCTCGGCGGTCTCGTCGCCGAAGACGTGCGGGTGCCGGTGGATCAGCTTCTCGATGAGCGTGCCGGCCACGTCGTCCACGGAGAACGGCTCCTGCTCGTCCTCCTCCGCGATGCGCGCGTGGAAGACCACCTGGAGGAGCACGTCCCCCAGCTCCTCGCGCAGCTCCTCCCGGTCGCCGTCCTCGATCGCCTCGACCAGCTCGTACGCCTCCTCGATCGCGTACTTGGCGAGGCCCCGGTGGGTCTTGCGCGAGGTCCACGGGCACTCGACGCGGATGCGGTCCATGATCTGGACGAGGTCGAGGAGCCGGGCTCCCGGCAGGTCGTACGAGCCGGGCAGCAGCTCCAGGTCGGGCATCCGCACCCGTCCGGACCCGGCCAGCCGGGCCAGGCCGTCGGTGAGCGGCTGGTCGCCCGCGCCGCCGGTGAGGACGACCACGGTCCGGCCGCCCGCGCAGGCGTCCACGAGCTCCTGCGCCTCGGGGACGCCCGGGGTGACGGTGACGCCGGCCTCGCTCAGATACGGCAGCCCCGGCTGTCCCGGCTCGCCGCAGCGCACCTCGTCGGCGCCGTGCAGCGCCTGCCAGGCGGGCCAGGACAGCAGTCCGGGCGCGACCCGGTGGCTGACGGTGAGCAGGACGATGCGGCCGGGGTCTTCAGCGTTCACGCACCGAATCTACCCGGCCGCGCGCGACGGCTCTCAGGCCCCGGCCTCGGCCGCCGCCTGGGCGGGCTTGGTGACCTGGGAGATCCAGGGGGCCTTGTAGTCGGTCAGCTGGATCTGCTGGTTGTTCCAGGTGCCGTAGCGGGGGTTGACGTCGACGTTCAGCGCCTTGGACGCCTTGGTGAGCGCGTCGCCGATGGCCTTCGTGCCCTCGGGTGTGGAGGGGTCGGCGCCGAGGGCCTGGCCGAGCTTCGTGATCTGGATCTGCTCGCGCAGGAAGGCGTCGATCTGGCCCGGGGCGAGCCAGCGCTCCTGGAGGACGGCCTGCCGCAGCCCCTCCTCGCCGTGGTACTGCGCGACGGCCGACTCGCGCATCTGCTGGATCTCCGCACGGCTCACCGTGACGCCCGCGTCCGCCGCGGCCCGGTCGAGGACGCGGTCCAGGATCAGCCCGTGCAGCTTGGCGCGGGCGAGCTGGCCGGACTGGTCGGTGAGCTGGGCGGACTGCGGGGACGCGCCCTGCGCCTCGCGCACGTCGGCCACCTGTGCCTGCACGGTGGACACCGTGATGCGGTCACCGCCGACGACGGCCGCGGCGCCGGGGTGGGCCTGGCTGCCGCAGGCGGTGAGGAGCGGCGCTGCGGCGAGCAGCGCGGCGGAGACGGTGAGCGCGGTGCGACGGCGGCGGTGCAAAGGAGCCTCCCGAGGAGATTGTGCGGCGGAGCACAAAGCCTTGCGGTGATCGATGTTAGGGAGTGGAACCGGTCCGGGCCACTGATTCGACCAACGATTCGGGAGGAGTTGGGGATGTGGTCTGCGACGGGCGGCTCACCCGACGCGTCCGGCCGCCTTCGGGGGTGCGTCCGGCCGCAGCATGATCGTGCGCGAGACCACGAAGGTGATGGGGATGGCGGCCGCGGCGGCCACCAGCGGGGCGTAGCGGTCGCTGAATCCGGCCAGGTCGACCAGGAGGTAGACGCCGCCGGTGGTGATGACGAAGTTCGCCGCGTTGGTGAGCGGGAAGAGCAGGAACTTCCGCCAGGTGGGCCGGGTGCGGTACGTGAAGTACGAGTTCAGGAAGAACGACCCGATCATGCTGAGCACGAAGGCGAGCACATGGGCGGCGATGTACGGCAGCCGGTGCAGCAGGAGCAGGTAGAGGCAGTAGTACGTACCGGTGTTCACCGCACCCACGAGGGCGAAACGTGCTATTTGGGCGGTGACCGTCATCGGCGTACGAACTCCCGGGACTCCGGCTCGGCGGCGGTTTCCCGGGTCGGGGCGTTGGTGGCCTTGACCAGGAAGTGCGGGCGGCGCTTCACCTCGTAGTAGATGCGGCCGACGTATTCGCCGACGACCCCGACGAGCACCATCTGGACGCCGGCGAGCGCGGTGACGACGACGAGCAGGGTGACGTAGCCGGGGGTGTCGACGCCCCGGACGAGGGCGACGCCGACGATCCAGGCGGCGTAGGCGAGGGCGACGGAGGTCAGGAGCAGGCCGAGGTAGACGGCGGCGCGCAGGGGCTTGTTGTTGAAGGAGAGCAGCCCGTCCAGGCCGTAGTTGAGGAGCTTGCCGAAGGTCCAGGCGGAGCGGCCCTGTTCCCGTACGGCGTTCTCGTAACTGAACGTCGTGGTGGGGAAGCCGACCCAGGCGAAGAGGCCCTTGGAGAAGCGGTTGTACTCGGTGAGGGAGAGCACGGCGTCGGCGGCGCGGCGGGACAGGAGCCGGAAGTCTCCGACGCCGTCGACCAGTTCGACGTCCACGAGACGGTTGATCAGCCAGTAGTAGGCGCGGGCGGTGAGGGTACGGGTGACGCGGTCGCCGGCGCGGGTGCGGCGGGCGATGACCTGGTCGTATCCCCGGGCGTGCTCCTGGAGCATGCGGCCGACCAGCTCCGGCGGGTGCTGGAGGTCGGCGTCCATCAGGACGACGGCGTCCCCCTCGGCATGCTGGAGTCCGGCCAGCATGGCGGCCTCCTTGCCGAAGTTGCGGCTGAAGGAGACGTAGCGGACACGCGCGTCTGCGGTGGCCAGCTCCTGGATGAGGGGCAGGGTCCGGTCGGCGCTTCCGTCGTCGATATAGACGACCTCGAACGCGTGCCCGAGGCGGGACATTTCGTCCGTGACGCGTTCATGGAAGCGTTCGAGGATCTCTTCCTCGTTGAAACAAGGCACCACCAGCGAGATCAGCACCCATGTACATCAACCGGTCAACGTGTCGCCCTCCGGAGCCCGGTGTGGCCGGTGGGCGGCCATCGGGTGAACGGCCACGGACGCCTTCCCCGGAGCAGGCCTCCTCAACCGCCCCTGACCTCCAGCTGGCGCTCCAGCTGGCGGCGCAGCTCGACGGGCAGCGGGTGGTGCGGCCCGTAGGCGCGCTCGGTGTCGTACAGCAGGGACTGGAGCTGGGCGCGCGCGTTCGCGTGGTCGCCGAGGGCGAGCAGCAGCTGCCCGATGCGGTGGCGGATCTCGTACGAGCGTGCCGGGTCGTTGCCCGTGGCGTACTGGTTCTCGTAGTACGGCAGCACGGCGCGGTACTCCGCGAGCGCGGCGGCGGGTTCGCCGAGCTGTTCCAGGCACTGGGCGACGTCGCAGCGGTAGCCGAGGGTCTGCGGGTCGGCGGGGCCCGCCTCGGCGGCCCGGTCGTCGGCGAGCCGGCGCAGTTCGGGCAGGGCGCGACGGTACTGGCCGTCGTCCATGAGGGTGGCGGCGTACTGCTTGCGCAGGATGCGGACCACCGGGGAGCCGGACCCGTGCTGTTCGGCGGCGACCGGGAGCAGCCCGCCGAGCATGTCGACGGCCTGGGTGATGCGCCCCTCGCCGAGGAGCCGCTTGACCTCGTCCACGGCGGCGGCGACGTCCGTGCGGGCGGGCGGGGCGGCGGGCACGGCCGGCGGCGGGGCCGTGGCGCGGTCGGGCCAGGGGGCGTGCGGGCGCAGGAAGGGGCGGGTGGGGTCGAGCGGTCCGGCGGGCGGCCGGGAGCCGCGCGCGGGCAGCAGGGGGGCGAGGTGTTCGTACACCTCCTGGGCGCTGGCCGGGCGGTGCTGCGGGTCCTTGGCGAGCAGCCGCAGCACGAGCGTTTCCAGTGCCTCGGGGGTGTCGGGCCGGATCCGGCGGACCGGCAGCGGCGGTTCGTACAGGTGCCGGTGCAGCACGCCGAGGGCGGTGGACCCGGCGAACGGCACGTCGCCGCTGAGCAGTTCGTGCAGGAGGACACCGAGGGCGTAGAGGTCGGTGTACGGGCCGACCGCGCCGCCCATGGCCTGCTCGGGGGCCATGTAGGCCGGGGAGCCGATGGGCGAGCCGGTGTGCGTGAGGCGGGTGGTGTCGGTGTCGAGGACGGACGCGACACCGAGGTCGAGGACGAGGACGGTGCCGTCCGGACGGACCATCACGTTACGGGGCTTGAGGTCGCGGTGGACGATGGGCACGGCGTGCACGGCGCTGAGGACGGCGCACAGCTGCGCGGCCACCGCGACGGCCCAGGGCCAGGGGTAGGGGTCGTGCTCGGCGAGGTGGTCGCCGAGGTCGGCGCCCTCCACGTACTGCATGACGAGGAACAGGTCGTCGCCGTCGCTGCCGGCGTCGTGCACGGTGACCAGGCCGGGGTGGTCCACCTGTGCGGTGACCCGGCACTCGCGGACGAAGCGGCGGCGCAGCTCGTCGGCGGCCTCGCCGTCGATGGGCCCGGTGACCCGGTCGGGGCGCAGCAGCTTGACCGCGACCCGGCGGTCGAGGCGCTGGTCGTAGGCCGTCCAGACCTGGCCCATGCCGCCCTGGCCGAGGATCGTCGCCAGCTCGTACCGCCCGCCGACGAGGCGACCGCTCACCGCCCCTCCTCCTTGCGGAGGTAGTCGCTCAGCTCGTCCAGCTCGGCGCGGACCTGGTCGATGCGCTGGGGCGGAGCGGGGTGCTGGGGCGGGGCGGGGTGCTGCGGGGCGGGGCGGGCGTCCTCCGGTTGGGGGCAGCGCGTGGGGGGAAGCGGGTAGGGGCGCTGCTGGCCGGGGTGCTGCTGCCCGGCATGCTGCTGCCCGGGGTGCGGCGAGTAGGGCCGCGGCTGTCCGTACGGCGGTGTGGGCACGGTGGTGGCGTACGCGTATCCGGGCCCCGGCTGCGGGAGGCCGGCGGCCTTCCCCGTCAGGCGGGCGTAGAAACGCACGTCGGCGACGAGGTAGTGCACACAGGCGCCCGCCAGCACCAGGAGCAGCAGCGGTATGAGCACGAAGTCGATGCCGTGCGCCTCCACGTTCGGCTCGTCCCTG
The DNA here is from genome assembly GCF_007096885.1 of Streptomyces sp. 130. Taxonomy (GTDB): domain Bacteria; phylum Actinomycetota; class Actinomycetes; order Streptomycetales; family Streptomycetaceae; genus Streptomyces. The sequence goes on from NZ_VJNO01000015.1 coordinate 99,544, forward strand.
CCGAGGACGGGCAGCAGCACGCAGACGAACACGAAGCCGGCGCCGGCGGTCCACCAGTCGAGGGCCCGGCGGCGGACGAACGCCAGCCTGAGCAGCGGCGCCCACAGGAGCAGCCCGAGGGAGCAGACGGCGACCACGGGGAACAGCACGCGCATGGAGACGATCCAGGCCCTGCCGGGGACTCGGCGCGGCGCCGTGGGCGGAAGACCCGGGGCGTACATGGCTGCTCCTGGATTGCCTGGTCGTGGAACGTCCGCGCGCACACGGGCGTGCGTGCGGATCCGAGCGTAAGGGGCGACACCGACAGAGGGCCCGGGGTTGTACGGAACCGTTGTGGTTCCGCTCACTCCGGCGTGACCGTGCCGTCCGTCAGACCGTCGTAGAGGCCCTGGACGAGCTGTCCGCCGAGGCGTCCGGCGAGACGCAGGGCGTCCTCGAACGCGGCCAGCGCGCGGAACCGTTCGCCGTAGCGCCGCTGCTCGGCCAGGGGCAGGCGCGGCAGTTGGAGGCGCCGGGCGTCGAGCCGGGTCGCGGTGGAGGCGTGGCTGCTGGCCTGCCGGTTGTTGGTGGTGCCGCGCAGGAAGCCGGCGAGGAACCAGGGGTCGAGCACGGCCGGGTCGGGGCGCAGCAGCTGGAGGTTGCGGCCGAGCGCGGCGCCCGCGGTGGCCTCGTCCACGACCCGGACGACGGTGACACCGCCGAGCACGGGCACGACCACATCGCCGGCCGCGACGAGGACCGGCTCCTCGGGGCCGCCGCCGGCGGCCGGGGCGCCGGAGGGCGGGGTGCCGCCCAGCACGTCGTGCTCGGTGAGGACGGGGCCGGTCCCGGTGCCCGCGCCGCCGTGGCGGAGCTGGAGGGCGCCGGCCCGGGCGAGTTCGCCGAGGGTGGTGAGCGGGCGGTGCGCGGGTGCGGTGGCGGCGGGGGGCGCCGGGGTCAGGGTCGTGGCGAGGCCCAGGGTCCTGGTCAGCCGCTCGCGTACGCCGGCCAGCTCGGCGGGTCCGCCGGTGGCGGCGGGGGACGGGAGGTGGCGGGCGGGGGCGAGGTCGACGTCGTCGTCGAGGAGTTCGATGACGGGGACGGTGCGGGCGGCGGCGGAGTGCGGTGCCGTGGGCTGCGGGCGCTGTCCCTCGTACGCGTGCCAGGCGTCGAGCACCGCGTGGCGCAGGGCGGTCAGGTCGAGGCGGTCCCGGCCGCCGCCGGTGGTCTGCTCGGCGGGCTCGGCGGTGTCGACCAGGAGCAGTTCGGGGTTGGGCCGCGGTTCGGTGCCGGGCCTGCGCAGCACCCACAGGTGGAGCGGGATGCCGTACGGGGGTGCGGCGCCGGCCGGGAGCGCGATGACGGCGCGCAGGGCGCCCCGGCGCAGGAGGTCGGCGCGGATGCGGCGGCCGGAGCGGCGGGAGGCGGCGGCGGGCGGCATCAGCAGGACGGCGGTGCCGCCGTCGCGCAGCCGGGCCAGCGCGTGCTGCACCCAGGCGAGTTCGGACTCGGTGCGGGCGGGGAAGCCGTACTCCCAGCGGGGGTCGTAGGCGAGTTCGTCGTGGCCCCAGTTGCGCTCGTTGAACGGCGGGTGGCAGAGCACCGCGTCGGCGGCCAGGTGCGGGAAGGCATCGGTGCGCAGGGTGTCCCCGGTGCGCACGTCGACCGTGCGGCCGGCGGGGGCGGTGCGGGGGGTACCCCCGGTGCGCAGGGCGAGGCGGAGCGCGGTGACGGCGGCGAGGCCGGGGTCGCTCTCCTGGCCGTGGAGGGCGGTGGGGCGGCTCGTGGCGGCGGGGCCTCCCGAAGCGCCCGCCGGGCCCAGGGCCGCGGTCAGCAGGGCGCCGGTGCCCGCCGCCGGGTCGAGGACCGTGCGCACGCCGGGTCCGCCGGTGCCGGCCAGCTCCGCCATCAGCTCGGCGAGACCGGGCGGGGTCAGCGTGTACTGGCGCGGGTTGGCGTCGAGCTGACGGCCGAGCAGAAATTCGTACGTCTCCCCGGCGGTTGTCCCGGCGGCCAGCTCGGCGGCGCCGCGCAGCAGCGGCACGGACGGCAGCAGCTCGGCGCGGTCCGGGGCGCGGACGGCGCGGCCGTTCCCGGCGGGCCCGAAGCGGTCGGCGAGGGTCTCGGCCAGCGCGAGGGAGAGCACACCGGCCATCCGTTCGTCGGACACGCCGGTGATCTCCCGCCAGGCGGCGGGGCTGCGGTTGACCAGGAGCAGGGCGCAGCCGGTGTGGATGAGCGCGGTGACGGGGCCCGCCGGGTGGCCGGCCAGCTGCTGCCAGACGCGTTCGCGGAGGGGGACCTCGACCAGCTTGCCCTGGTCGCGCAGCCACCGCTCGACCTCGGACAGGGCGAAGGACGGGCTGGTCTCGGTGCCGCCCACGGGCTGGGGGAAGTCGGCGTGCCGGCGGCGCCAGTTGCTGACGGCGGCGCGTCCCACGCCCGCCAGGCGGGCGATTCCCGCGGCGGTCACCTCTGTCGCGTTCTCCGGCACTTGCTGTCTCCCTGTGCTGTACCGCTGGCGGGTCGGCCGCAACCCGGCGCACAACGTTGTGCGCTGGTCGGGGGCGAGCATACCGACCCGTACACAGCGGTGCACCCGCCATCGATTCACGGCGTGCACGAACCCGTTGCGCGTGAATGCTGTTGACTCGGTTCACAGATGATGCTGTGATTGACCCGTCGCTGAACGAGCGGCGCCCGGTGGAACCGCTCACCGCTCACTTCCGTACTTGCCGAAGGGCAGACCCATGTCCCAGTTCACGCAGCCGCCGCAGTCCCCGCAGCCCCCGTACTCCCAGCCGCAGCCGCCGTACGGGCCCGCCCACGCGCCCGGCCTGCGCCCCGCGCGCAACGGGCTGGGCGTCACCGCCCTGATCCTCGGGCTCATCGGCGCGGTGTCCGGCCTCATCCCGATCCTCTTCTGGCTGGCGGGCATCCTCGGCACGATCGCGCTGGTCCTGGGGCTGGTGGGCCGGGGCCGCGCCAAGAGGGGCGAGGCCACGAACAAGGGCATGGCCACGTTCGGCACGGTCCTCGCGCTGATCGCGCTGGTGATGTCGGTGGTCGGCGCGGTGATCACCTTCAAGGCGGTGGACGACGCGGTGGACGACCTGAGCACGGCGGTGTCCGACACGAAGGCGTCCGCGAAGCCGAAGGCGGGCGGGGACGCCGGCAAGGGCGAGGAGAAGGAGAAGGCCGGCGACGACAAGGCCGGCAAGGAGGAGAAGCCCACCGGCGAGGCGCTGGAGGCCGGTGACGCGGCGGTGTACGACGACGACCTCACGGTCACCGTGGGCGACGCCACCACGTACACCCCCGGCGAATACGCGATCGGACACACCAAGGGCAACAAGGCGTACCGCGTCCCCGTCATCATCGAGAACGCGGGCAAGGAGAAGTTCGACTCCGCGCTCGTGACCGTCGAGGCCCGGGCCGGCGAGGACGGGGTGGAAGCGGAGCAGATCTTCGACGACAAGGTCGGCGAGGGCTTCAGCGGCACGATCCTGCCCGGCAAGAAGGTCACGGTGCTCTACGCCTTCGACGCGCCGGCCGACGTGAAGAACCTGACCGTCGAGGTCAACCCCGACTTCTCGTACGACTCGACGCAGTGGGACCTGAAGCTCTGACCCGCGCGGCGCGCCCGCACCCCATGGAACCCGCCCCCAGGGCGGGTTCTGCGCGTCGGGGCCCCCTCAGGGGCGCTCCCCCGGCCAGGCGGCCAGCGCGAGTTCGGCGATCTCGGCCAGCTCGTCCGGGCCCGCCCCGTCGCAGGAGCGCTGCGACATGCCCTGGACGACCGTGGCGAAGTACCCGGCGAGGACCCGGGGGTCCACCCGCTCCGGAAGTTCGCCGGTGCGCTGCGCGTCCCGCAGCCGCGCCTCCCACGCCTCGATGTTGCCGTTGCGCACTTCCCGCAGCCGGGCGCCCACCTCGGCGTCCTGCGGGGCGACGTTCGTGGCCGCCGTGATCACCATGCAGCCCGCCGGGTGCGAGCGGTCGGCGTAGATCCGGGCGGCCTCCCGCAGGATGCGCGCGAACGCGCGGTAGGCGGTGGGCTCCTGCTCCAGGGCGTCGCGCATGAAGCTCCCGCCCGGCGTCCTCCCGTACGCGGCGACCGCCTCCTCGAAGAGGGACCGCTTGTCGCCGAACGCGGCGTAGAGGCTCGCGGGCCGGATGCCCATCGCCTCCGTCAGCTCACCGATCGAGGTCGCCCCGTAGCCCCGCTCCCAGAACAGCCGGACGGCCGCCGCGAGCGCGGCGTCCCGGTCGAAGGAGCGCGGGCGCCCGCGCGCCGCACCTGTCTCACCCATGCCCCACATTCTAGAGCGCCCACTCAAGAAGTCGTGCTACGTTCTTTCTGTAGCGATCACTCAACAAATTGCTGAGAGGTAACAGCCATGTCTGCACGCGCACTTGAGGGCAAGGTCGCACTGGTCACCGGCGGCAGCCGGGGCATCGGCCGGGGCATCGCGGAACGGCTGGGGCGGGACGGGGCCGTCGTCGCCGTCGGCTACGCCCGGGACGCGGCGGCGGCCGACGAGGTCGTCGAGGTCATCCGGAAGAACGGCGGCACGGCGTTCGCCCTCCGCGCCGAGCTGGGCGCCCACGGCGACGCCGCGGCGCTGTGGGAGGCGTTCGACGAGCGGATCACCACGTACGCTCCGGGCGGCGGGGTCGACATCATCGTGAACAACGCGGGCGCCGGGCTCTACTCCGAGCTGTCCTCGCTCACCGAGGAGGCGTTCGACGCGGTCTTCGCCGTCAACGTGCGGGCGCCGTTCTTCATCGTCCGCCACGGGCTCGGCCGGCTGCGCGACGGCGGCCGGGTCATCAACATATCCAGCGGCGCGGCCCGGATCGCGATGCCGAGCATCATCGCCTACAGCGCGACGAAGGGCGCCCTGGACAACTTCACGCTGAACCTCGCCAAGGAGCTGGGCCCGCGCGGCATCACGGTCAACTCGGTGGCCCCCGGCATCATCGACACCGACATCAACGCGGACTGGCTGCGCGGCGACGCCGAGGCGGAGCGGGGCGCCGCCTCAGTGGCCGCCCTGGGCCGGGTCGGACAGCCGCGCGACGTCGCGGACGTCGTGGCGTTCCTCGCCTCGGACGACTCGCGCTGGGTGACGGGGACGGTGATCGACGCGACGGGCGGCTCGGGGCTCTGAGCGGAGCGGGCCCCTTCACGGGGCCCTCCACGGCCCCCTTCACGAGCCACTTCACGGGGCCCGCCCTGACGGTGTGTCAGCCGCCGCACTGCTTCAGCATCATGTCCTTGTCCGCGCTCGTCACCGGCAGGTCGTACTTCAGCGAGACCTGGGCGAAGCGGAGCACGTACGCGCAGCGGATCGGCTTGTACGGCGGCAGCCAGGTCGCGGGGCCCGCGTCGCGCTTGGCGTTGTTGGCCGGACCGTCCACGGGGATGAGGTTGAGCGGATCGTTGGCGATCTGCTGCCGCTTGGCGTCATTCCAGTGGGCGGCGCCCATCTGCCAGTCGTACGACAGCGGCATGACGTGGTCGATCTGGACCTTGGTCGCCTGCTGCTTGCGCCACTCGATGGTCTTGCCGGTGTACGGGTCCTTGAGCGTCATGGACACGACCACGCACTTCGAACCGGAACGCAGCCGGACGTCCTTGCCGTCCCGGGCGAGCAGGTCGTTGCGGGTGTCGCAGCCGTTGTGGGACAGGGGCACATCATCGACCGAGTCCTTCCACGCGTACCCGAACTCGTCCCGTTCGTAACCGGTCTTGGGGCCGCGCCCCTTGGTGGCGACCTTCTCGATGATCTTCCGCGCCGCCGCCCGGTCCTGCTCCGACGTGAGGGGGGCGAGGCCGGGCTTCGTACCGTCGCCATTCACCAGCGGGCTGGCGCCGAAACCCGAGACGGACTGACCGCCGCCGTCCGCGCCGCCGCCGGAGGCACCGGTGTCCGAGGGCAGCTGATCGGGATCGCAGCCGCCCAGCACCAGCACGGCCGTGGCGGCCAGGGCGGGCACCATCGCTCGACACACGCGGGGAGATATCACTCGTAGCCGTCCTGACGGTGAGAAAGCCGAACCAACCAGGGAATACTACGAATGCCTTCCCCGCGAGGAGGATTTCATGGCTGCGCGGTCTTCCCGCGTGCGGGCCGGACCACACCTCACCCCTCACACCTTCCCGATCCCCAACGTGTTCTCGGACGGCAGCAGCCCCGAGCCGATCGCCGCCACCCACAGCGGCCCCAGCAGTTCGGCGAGCCGTTCCCGCTCCTGTGCCGCGAGCACCCGCCACGGCCCCGCCGCCGCCTCGTCCGTGCGCCGCTCGACCTCCGCCCGCAGCGCCCGGCCCGCCTCGGTCGCCGTGCCGTCGGCGGCCACCAGGCCCCGCTTCTCCAGTCGTTCGCGCGCCGCCCGCCACTCACCCGCGTCCCACCCCCGGCTCGCGAACACCTCGGCCGGGGCCGCCCCGATCGCCGCGAAGGAGACCAGCGCCTCGACCGGGTCCAGCTCCGCGTCCGCCAGCGCCGCGAGGTGGCCGTCGCCCCGGTGTTCGCGCAGGACGGTCGCCGCGTGCCAGACCGCGAGGTGCGGTTCGTCCGGGACGGGCAGCGCGGCGTTCGCGGCGGCCAGCGGCCGGTCCGCCGTGTCGGCCGCCTCCACCACGCGCCGGAGCAGCGCGGCGGCCTCGGCCGTGTCCGGTGCGGCGGTCCTGTCCCCCAGGAGCGACCGGTACGCACGGTCGACGGCCCGGCCGCGCGCCGCGAGCACCGCGTCCGGCGAGGCGACCGTCCAGACGGCGGGGACGTACGCGCCCACCATGCGCGGGCTGAAGCTGTAGAACGTCTTCCCGACCCGGTCCGCCCCCGCCGCGCCCCGGGGCGCCGCCCGCCAGGCGAAGTAGCTCGGCCACCGCTCATCGACCGCGTACCCGAGGGCGGCGGCCTCCTCGTACGCCTCCGGTGCGTAATAGAGAACGGCGTGCACGGGCTCCAGCAGATGCCACAGCTGCCGTACGCGACCCAGCTCATCGGACATGTCCACACCTTCCGCCACACACCGGCCACCATCTAGCCACTGCCTAGATCCCCAGAGTGCGCGCGATCCGCGAACTTGTCAACGACTAGATCCGGCGTAACCTGCTGTCCATGACCAGCGACCGCGCCTACCACCACGGCGACCTGCGACGGGCCGTCCTCACCGCCGCCCTCGACGTCATCCGCACCGAGGGCCCCGCCGCGCTCAGCCTCCGCGACCTGGCCCGCCGGGCCGGCGTCTCCCACGCCGCCCCCGCCCACCACTTCAAGGACCGCACGGGCCTGCTCACCGCGATCGCCGCCGAGGGCTACGGCCTGTTCGCGGACGCCCTCGCCGCCGCCCCGGATCTCCGCGAACGAGGCGTGGCGTACGTACGGTTCGCAGCGACGCACCCGGCGCACTTCCAGGTGATGTTCCAGCCGGACCTGTACCGCACGGACGACCCGGACCTCCTGGCGGCGAAGGCCCGGGCCACGGCGGAACTACGTGCGGGCGTCGCCACCCTGAGCCCCGCCGACGACCCCCGCCTCACGGGCATCGCCGCCTGGTCCCTCGCCCACGGCTTCGCCACACTGCTCCTCAGCGGCAACCTGACGGACGCGGTGGGCGACCGCGACCCGGAGGAGGTCTTCCGCCGCGTGGGCCGACTGGTGTTCAGCCCCGGGGACGCATCCGGCCAGTGAGGGCCTATTCGGCCGTGAACTCGTACTGGACCTCGTACAGATGCCCGGCCTTCACCATGACCGTGGCCTCGATGGGCCGCTCGTCCTCGCTGTAGACCACGCGCAGCGTACGCAGCACCGGCAGCCCTCCGGGCAGGCGCAGCGCCTGGTACTGCTCCTGGGTGGGCACCCGTGCGGACACGCGGTCGACGCTGAGCCGTGGCGGGTACCCCAGCTCCGCGAGAAGCGTCGGGGTTCCACCCGGGATCTTGCGGCGAGCCGTCATTGCCGTGCCGCTGACGATGTCCAGCGGGTAGTACGAGGCAACGAGCTCGGCGGGTTCGTCATCGATCACGAGCAGCTGGCGCCGCAGCAGTGCCGGATCACCTCCCGGAAGCCTCAACGCCTCCGCGACATCCGCCGGTGGCTGGACCTCGGCGACTTCGAGCAGCGTGCTGTGAGCCCGGGAGCCGCCCTTCGTCGCTTCGGTCAGCCAGCGGTACGGTTCCCCCGCACCTGCCGGGGCCATGGACGCGGCCGGGCGAACGGTCCGCTGGCGGTGCTCGCGGACGGTCACCGACGCACCCGCCCTGCCGATCACCAGCCCCTCGTCCTTGAGCAGCTGCACCGCCTCCTGGACCGTGGCGTTCGAGGCGTCGAACCGCTGCTTGAGGTGGGCCGTCGAGGGCAGGTTCGCGCCGGGCGCGAGGTCTCCGCCCATGATCTGGTCCCTGAGATCGGCCGCGATCCGCTCATGCAGGGAACGTCGGTCGGCGGCGTCGGCTTCGGGTCTGGGCACGGTCATCCGATCCTGGTCTCGTAACGCAGCTTCTGGCGTCGCGGGGGCATGGCCATGACGTCGACCTGAATGGGCCGGCCGGCCTCGTCCAGGGTGAGCCGCGTCAGTTGGAGGACCGGGTCTCCCTCCGGCATCGCCAGCTGCTCGGCCTCGGACCCGGTCGCCCGCCGCGCGGTCACCTCTTCACGTACGCGTACGCCGACGTGGCCCAGCTCCGCCAGGAGCCTGACCGCCCCACCGGGGATCCTGGCCGTCCCGGCGAGGCCGGTGCCGCCCGCGATGGCCAGCGGGTAGTAGGTGTCCGTCAACTCGCAGGGCTCGCCGTCGAGGTACATGATCCTGCGTCGGGCGACGACGCTCTCCCCGGCCGCCACCCCGAGCAGCTCCGCGACCACTTCCGGGGCCTCCACCTCGCCCGCCTGGACGATGCGCTGGCTCCCCCGGCGCCCCTCGGCGGCGGCCTCGGCCGCCCAGGTGTCGCCCGGAGCGCCGGAGGGCGCGGCGAGGTAGGGCGTCGACGTACTGACCCATTCATTACCGCCCATGCGCTTCTCCTCCGCAGCTCCCACCGACACGACACCCAGCGTGCCTCATCTCCGGACGGGAGGCCCAGTCGCCTCCCCACCAGAGAGCACCTTGCCGCCTTTCACGAATAGCAGTAAGATCGTCGCCACGTTACAACCCGCAAGCAAGGCGGTGAACCCCCGTGTCCCTGGTGCAGCAACGACGCTTCACCCGCAGGCGCACCTCTGTCGGTGCCTCACGCGCGTTCGTTACCGGCGTCCTCGCCGAGTGGCAGCTCCACACCTTGATCGAAAACATAAGGCTGTGCGTCTCGGAACTCGCCACCAACGCATTGCTGCACGGTGTGCCGCCCGGCCGCGAGTTCAGCGTCGCGCTCCACCGGGCCGAGGACCAGGTACGGCTGGAGGTCCGCGACAGCGGACCCGGTCAACCACGCGTCCAGCAGGCCGCTGAAGTCGCCTGCTCCGGCCGCGGCCTGCACCTCGTCCGGGAACTCGCCGACGACTTCGGAGTCGATGACCACGTCGTCGGCAAGACCGTATGGCTGATCTTCAAGACCTCGTCATGAGGGTCAACTCTCGCGTTTCGCCATGGGCGTGATCAGTCCCGACCTCTCCTGTCGCCCCCGGTCAACAACTCGCCTCCACAACTGGTCCATTCGGCTGCAAACGAGCGATCGCACTTCATTCCCCTCCGCCCGGCTGCCGACAACCAACGCATGATCATTTCTCCCTCACGACGTTCCAAGGCCCTCGCCGCCGCAGCAGCCACCCTGTGCGCGCTCACCGTCTCGGGCGCGCTGCCCGCCTCCGCCTCCGGCTCCCGTGCGGTGCCGGCCGCCGCCGAGGCGCCCCTGCTGGTGTCCGTGGGCGACAGCTTCATCTCCGGTGAGGCCGGGCGCTGGGCAGGCAACAGCAACCAGAGCGCCAACGGATACTCCGGCACCGACCGGGCCTGGGACCCGGCGACCCGTAAGAGCGACCCGTACCGGGTGTACGGGTCGTCCTACGACAACGGCTGCAACCGCTCCGACGTGGCCGAGGTCCAGTCCGTCACGCTCGACGTCAGCCGCCTCAACCTCGCCTGCTCGGGCGCGACCTCGAAGGCGGTGCTCCTCCCGGAGAGCGGCGGCGCGCCGTTCAAGGGCGAGCGCTCGCAGGCCAGGGAGCTGGAGGACGTGGCGATCGGCCGGGCGGTGCACGCGGTCGTCGTGTCGATCGGCGGCAACGACCTCGGCTTCTCCGACATCATCACCGGCTGCGCGACCGAGTTCGTCAAGCCCTTCGGCGGCAAGCCGTGCGCACCGGACGCGGCCGAGCAGGTCGCCGAGCGCCTGCCCGGCGTGCGGCAGGCGGCCGTGAACACCCTGGCCGACGTGCGGACCGCGCTCGACCGGGCGGGCCACCCGGCCGGCTCGTACCGGCTGATCCTCCAGTCGTACCCCTCCCCGCTCCCGGACGCCGGCCGCATCCGCTACCCCGGCGAGAAGTACGACCGGCTCAAGTCCGGCGGCTGCCCCTTCTTCGACAAGGACCTCACCTGGGCGCACGACGAGCTGGTCCCGGAGATCAGCTCGGTCCTGGCGGACGCGGCCGACGAGGGCGGCGCGGAGTTCCTGGACCTGTCCCGGTCGTTCGAAGGCCGCGAGGTGTGCTCGACCTCCACCCGGCAGGCCGACGCCACCCACGCCCCCTCCGGTGACACCAGCGAGTGGATCCGCTTCGTCACCTCCGGCTACGGGCAGGGCCAGCAGCAGGAGTCCCTGCACCCCAACCGCTACGGCCAGCAGGCCCTCGGCACCTGCCTGACCCTCCAGCTGGAACAGCCCTCGGGCGACCGCCGCTGCACCAACACCCCGGGCCAGGGCCCCGCCGCGATGCGGTTGGACTCCATCGGCTGACACCTTCGCGAGAACGGGAACGGGTGCGGTACGCCGTCGGCGTACCGCACCCGTTCCCGTTACCGTCCCCCGGGCGTCACGACCCCAGGATCGTCGTGAGGAACTCCCCCGTCCACGCCAGCAGTTCGCGTCCCACCACCGGCTTTCCGCCGATCTTGCCCGTCGTCGGGCGCGGCACCAGGATCTGGTGGACCGCCGGCTTGATGACCGTCTTCGGGTACAGCCGCTTCAGGCGCAGCTCCTGGGACTCGCGCAGTTCCACCGGCGCGAAGCGGATGTTCGGGCCCTGGAGCACGATGTCGCCGACCCCGCACGCGCGGGCCAGCATGCGCAGCCCGGCCACCAGGAGCAGGTTCTCGACCGGCTCCGGAAGCTTGCCGTAGCGGTCGGTCAGCTCCTCGCGGACCGCCTTGATGTCGTCCTCCGAGGACGCCGACGCGATCGAACGGTACGCCTGGAGGCGCAGCCGCTCGCCGGGGGCGTAGTCGTGCGGGACGTGCGCGTCGACCGGGAGCTCGATCTTGACCTCCAGCGGCGGCTCCTCCTCCACGCCGCCCTCCAGGGACGCCCGGTAGTCGGCGACCGCCTCGCCCACCATGCGTACGTACAGGTCGAAGCCGACGCCCGCGATGTGGCCGGACTGCTCACCGCCGAGCAGGTTGCCCGCGCCGCGGATCTCCAGGTCCTTCATGGCGACGTACATGCCCGCGCCCATCTCGGTGTGCTGGGCGATCGTCGCCAGGCGCTCGTGGGCGGTCTCCGTCAGCGGCTTCTCCGGCGGGTACAGGAAGTACGCGTAGCCCCGGTCGCGGCCACGGCCCACCCGGCCGCGCAGCTGGTGCAGCTGGGAGAGGCCGAAGTTGTCGCCGCGCTCCACGATCAGCGTGTTCGCGTTGGAGATGTCGATGCCCGACTCCACGATCGTCGTGGAGACCAGCACGTCGAACTTCTTCTCCCAGAAGTCCACCACGACCTGCTCCAGGGCCTGTTCGGTCATCTGGCCGTGCGCCGTGGCGATCCGCGCCTCGGGCACGATCTCGCGCAGCCGCGCCGCCGCCCGGTCGATCGACTCGACCCGGTTGTGGATGTAGAACGCCTGGCCCTCGCGCAGCAGTTCACGCCGGATCGCGGCACCGATCTGCTTCTCCTCGTACGGCCCGACGAAGGTCAGGACCGGGTGGCGCTCCTCGGGCGGGGTGGTGATCGTGGACATCTCGCGGATGCCGGTGACCGCCATCTCCAGCGTACGGGGGATGGGCGTCGCGGACATGGTCAGCACGTCCACGTTGGCGCGGAGCTTCTTCAGCTGCTCCTTGTGCTCGACGCCGAACCGCTGCTCCTCGTCCACGATGACGAGGCCCAGGTCCTTGAACTTCGTCTCCGAGGAGAACAGGCGGTGGGTGCCGATGACCAGGTCGACGGAGCCGTCCTTCAGCCCCGCGAGCGTCGCCTTGGACTCGGCCTCCGACTGGAAGCGGCTGAGCGCGCGTACGTTGACGGGGAACTGGGAATAGCGCTCGGTGAACGTGCCGTAGTGCTGCTGCACGAGCAGCGTGGTGGGCACGAGGACGGCGACCTGCTTCCCGTCCTGGACCGCCTTGAACGCGGCGCGGACCGCGATCTCCGTCTTGCCGTACCCCACGTCGCCGCAGATCAACCGGTCCATCGGGACCGACTTCTCCATGTCCTCCTTGACCTCGGCGATCGTCGTCAGCTGGTCGGGCGTCTCCGCGTACGGGAACGCGTCCTCCAGCTCGCGCTGCCAGGGCGTGTCCGGGCCGAAGGTGTGGCCGGGGGCCGCCATCCGGGCCGAGTACAGCTTGATCAGGTCGGCGGCGATCTCCTTGACGGCCTTCTTGGCGCGCGCCTTCGTCTTCGTCCAGTCCGCGCCGCCGAGCCGGTGCAGGGTCGGGGCCTCGCCGCCGACGTACTTGGTGACCTGCTCCAGCTGGTCGGTCGGGATGTACAGCCGGTCACCGGGCTGCCCGCGCTTGGCGGGGGCGTACTCGACCAGCAGATACTCGCGCGTCGCCCCCTGCACCGTGCGCTGCACCATCTCGATGTAGCGGCCCACGCCGTGCTGCTCGTGCACGATGTAGTCGCCGGTCTCCAGCGTCAGCGGGTCGATCGTCTTGCGCCGCCGCACCGGCATCCGGCCCAGGTCCTTGGTGGCGGTGCGCTGCCCGGTGAGGTCGGTCTCCGTGAGCACGGCGAGCTTCAGGCCGGGGTGGACGAAGCCGTGGTCGATGGCCCCGCACGAGACGTGCACCACGGACGGGGAGATCTCGTCCAGGTCCGGGTCGAGCCGGGCCGCGATCCCCTCGCCGCCCAGCATCTCGACCGTACGGGAGGCGAGCCCCTGGCCCTCCGTGACGTACACCGTGCGCCAGCCGTCGGCCAGCCGGCCCTTGGTGTCGGCGAACGCCCGCGCGGTGTCCCCCCGGTACATCTCCGGCGCCTGCATCCCGAGCGCCAGCGTGTCCGCGTCCAGCTCCGCGTCCGCGGCGAACGGGGAGATCGACCACCACATCATGTCCAGCTCACGGGCCCGCTCGCGGACGTCCGCGATGCCCCGCAGCGAGGCCGCGCCGACGTCGATCGGGGCCTCGCCGCCGCCCGCCGTCGCCGCCCACGACGCCTGCAGGAACTCCTGGCTGGTCGCGACCAGGTCCGCGGCCCGGGTCCGGACCCGCTCAGGGTCGCAGACGACGGCCATCGCGCCCTCGGGCAGCACGTCGAGCAGCAGCTCCATGTCGTCCACGAGGACCGGCGCCAGGGACTCCATGCCCTCCACCGCGATGCCCTCGGCGATCTTGTGGAGCAGCTCGCCCAGCTCCGGGTGGGCCTCGGCGAGCGCGGCGGCCCGCTCCCGCACCTCGTCCGTCAGCAGGAGCTCACGGCAGGGCGGCGCCCACAGGCCGTGCTCGGCGACCTCCAGGGACCGCTGGTCGGCGATCTTGAAGTACCGGATCTCCTCGACGTCGTCGCCCCAGAACTCCACCCGCAGCGGGTGCTCCTCGGTGGGCGGGAACACGTCCAGGATGCCGCCGCGCACCGCGAACTCGCCGCGCTTCTCGACCAGTTCGACCCGGGCGTAGGCGGCTGCCGCCAGCGCCTCCACGGTCTCGCCGAGGTCCGCGCTCTGCCCGGTGCGCAGCGACACGGGCTCCAGGTCCGCGAGCCCCTTGACCTGCGGCTGGAGCACGGAGCGGATCGGCGCGACGACGACGGAGACCGGCCCGGTCTCCGGGTCGTCGGCGCGCGGGTGCGCCAGGCGCCGCAGCACGGCGAGCCGGCGGCCCACGGTGTCCGAGCGGGGCGACAGGCGCTCGTGCGGCAGGGTCTCCCAGGACGGGAACTCCGCGATCGTGTCCGGCGGCAGCATGGTGCGCAGCGCCGCCGCCAGGTCCTCCGCCTCCCGGCCGGTCGCGGTGACCGCGAGGACCGTGCGCCCGGCGTCCCGGGCCAGCGCGGCGACGGCGAAGGGCCGCGCGGCGGGCGGACCCACCAGGTCGATGTGCATCCGGTGGCCGTCACCGGCGGCCTTCACCGCTTCGTCGAGCGCCGGATCACGTACGACGACGTCCAGCAGACCGTTCAGGCTCATGGAGGGCTTCCGTCCGGGTGAGGAGAAGGGCCTGACGGCCGGCTGCCGCCAGGGCGCGCTGCCCCGGGGGCAACGCGAAGGGCCCGACACGTGAAACGCACCGGGGGTTCCAGCGTACGACCCGGGGAGGACCGCCGCTTGCGCGACCGGGGCCCCGCAGGCCGCACACGCACCGGCCCCGGCGTGCTCCGAGGAGCGCGCCGGGGCCGGATCCGGTCAGTCCGCGGCCGTCCGTCTCACCCGTCCGTGGCGATCGCGTTCAGGACGTTCATCCGGCCCGCCCGGAAGGCCGGGACCAGGGCCGCGAACAGGCCGACGAAGGCGGAGGCGACGAACACCGTGACGATGGTCGGCCACGGGATGTCCAGGACGCCCAGGCCCTCCAGGGCCAGCAGCTTCTGGGCCGAGGTGCCCCAGCCCATGCCCAGGCCGAGGCCGAGCAGGGCGCCGAAGAGGGCGATGACCACGGACTCCAGCCGGATCATGCGGCGCAGCTGGCGGCGGGAGAGGCCGATGGCACGCATCAGGCCGATCTCGCGGGTCCGCTCGACCACCGACAGGGCCAGGGTGTTCACCACACCGAGCACCGCGACGATGATCGCCAGGGCGAGCAGCCCGTACACGACGTTCAGGAGCTGGCCGATCTGGTCCTTCAGATCCTCCTTGAAGTCGGCCTGATTCTGCACCTCGTACTGCGGGTAGTCCGCGACCGCGCTCTTCAGCGCCGCGTACGCCGCGTCCTCCTGGCCGTCCTTCGCCTTGGCGAACATGAGCATGTTCTGGGGCATCTCGTCGGCGGGGACGTACCGCTGGGCGGTCGAGGTGTTCAGGTACATCGCGCCCTGGTCGAGGGCGGTCTCGTCCGAGGTGATCGCGGCGACCTTCAGCTTCGCCTCGGCGCCCGCCTCGAAGGCGACGGTGATCGTGTCACCGACCTCGATGTGGTGCGCGGTGGCGTACCCCTCGCCCACCGACATGGCGTCCTTGCCGTACGCCTTGTCCAGGTCGCCGGACAGGACCACGCGGCGCACGTCCTGGGCGTACGACGGGTCGGCCGCCGTGACGTGCTCCTCGGACGCCTTGCCGTCCGGGCCGGTCAGCTTCGCGGCGAGGACCTTGTAGTGGGTGAGGTGGTCGATGCCCGGGGCGGAGGCCAGGGCCTCGGCGGCCTGCGGGACGATCAGCTGGCCGTTGGCCGACTGGACGATGAAGTCCGCGCCCACCGACTTCTCCAGCTCGTCGGTGGCCGAGGCGACCATGGACGAGCCGACCACGGACAGGCAGGCCACCAGGGCGAGGCCGATCATCAGGGCCGCGCCGGTGGCGCCGGTGCGGCGCGGGTTGCGCAGGGCGTTGCGCTCGGCGAGCCGGCCGACCGGGCCGAAGAACCGCAGCAGGACGGCGCTCAGCGCCCGTACGACGACTCCGGCGAGCAGCGGGCCGATCACGATGAAGCCGACGAGCGTCAGCAGGACGCCCAGACCGAGGAGGCCGGAGCCGTCACTCGCCTCGTCCGCCCGCGTCGTCGCCCACAGGGCGGCGGCGCCGGCGCCCGTGACGACGAGGCCGAGGACGGCCCGGACCCAGCCCGACTTGGCGTCCGCCGGGGTGCCGGCGTCGCGCAGGGCGGCCATCGGGGAGACCTTGCCGGCCCGGCGGGCCGGGATGTAGGCGGCGAGGACGGTGACGATGATGCCGAGCGCGAGCCCGGCGACCGGGGTCGTCCAGGAGATGGTCAGGTCCTCGGTGGACAGCTCCATGCCGATGGCGCCCATGACCTTCATCAGCCCGACGGCGAGCCCGATGCCGGCGCCGACCCCGAGGACGGAGCCGAAGACGCCCAGGAGGACCGCCTCCAGCAGCACCGAGCGGTTGACCTGCTTGCGGCTGGAGCCGATGGCCCGCATCAGGCCGATCTCGCGGGTGCGCTGGGCGACCAGCATCGAGAAGGTGTTGACGATGAGGAAGATGCCGACGAGGAAGGCGATCCCGGCGAAGCCGAGCATCGCGTACTTCATGACGTCGAGGAACGACCCCATGGAGTCCTTGTTGTCGGCGGCGGCCTCGGCCTGCGTCTGGATCTTGTACGCGGCGGAGCCGTCGAGCGCCTGGGCCACGTTCCGCTTCAGCTGGGCGTCGCTGACGCCCTGTTCGGCGGTGATGGAGAGGTGGGTGAAGCGGTCGGGGGCGCCGAGCAGGGCGCGCTGGGCGGTGGCGGTGTCGAGGTAGACGACGGCCGCGCCCGGGTTGGTCACCTTGAAGGCGGCGATGCCGGTGATCTTCCCCTTGAGGTCGCCGGTGGCCGCGATGGTGCGCAGCTCGTCGCCGATCTTCAGGTGGTGCTTCTCGGCGGTGTCGGCGTCGACCATGATCTCGGTCGGGCCGCGCGGGGCGTGGCCGGAGGTGATCTCCATGGAGCGCAGGTCGTTCTGCGTCCAGTTGCCGGCGAGGGTGGGGGCGCCGGTCTCGGAGCCCATGTTCTCGTTGTGGCTGTCGACGACGGTGACGGAGGAGCTGGAGACCGCGCCCTCGGCCTTCTTCACGCCGTCGGCCCGCGCGGCCTTCGCGAGCACGGAGGCGGGCAGCGACGCGGGCTTCCCGTTCTCCGGGATGTCGGTCACATCGGCCTTCTCGGGGCTGACGGTGACATCGGCTGAGGTGGCGGCGAAGAGCTTGTCGAACGTGGTGTTCATGGTGTCGGTGAAGACGAGCGTGCCGCAGACGAACGCCACCGACAGGAGGACGGCCACGGCGGAGAGCGCCATGCGTCCCTTGTGCGCGAGGAAGTTGCGCATCGAGGTCTTCCAGACGGTCATGACGTCCGCCCGCGCGCGTCGAAGTCCTTCATGCGGTCCAGCACCTGGTCGGCGGTGGGGTTGTGCATCTCGTCCACGATGCGGCCGTCGGCGAGGTAGAGCACCCGGTCCGCGTAGGAGGCGGCGACCGGGTCGTGGGTGACCATGACGATCGTCTGGCCCAGCTCGTCCACGGACCTGCGCAGGAAGCTCAGGACCTCGGCGCCGGCCCGGGAGTCGAGGTTCCCGGTCGGCTCGTCGCCGAAGATGATCTCCGGCTTGGCGGCGAGGGCCCGCGCCACCGCGACGCGCTGCTGCTGGCCGCCGGAGAGCTGGGTCGGACGGTGCTTGAGGCGGCCGGCCAGGCCGACGGTCTCCACGACCTGGTCGAGCCAGGCGGAGTCGGGCTTGCGGCCGGCGATGTCCATCGGCAGCGTGATGTTCTCCAGCGCGTTCAGCGTCGGCAGCAGGTTGAACGCCTGGAAGATGAACCCGATGCGGTCGCGCCGGAGCTGGGTGAGCTTCTTGTCCTTGAGCCCGGTGATCTCGGTGTCGGCGACGTGGATCTGGCCGGACGTCACGGTGTCCAGGCCGGCCAGGCAGTGCATCAGCGTCGACTTGCCGGAGCCGGACGGGCCCATGATCGCGGTGAACTGCCCGCGGGCGATGTCCACGTCGACGTGGTCGAGCGCGACGACCCGGGTCTCTCCGGACCCGTACGCCTTGACGACCTGCCGCGCCCGCGCAGCCACGGCCGTACGCCCTCCAGTGCCCCCGTGCCTGGGAATGGTTACAGCCGTTGTCACGGTTTTTCTCCTATGTCGGTCAGCGACGGGTTGTCGCCGTCTGCTGTGAAGTCTGCTGTGCGGAGGGGGTCGGGCGCGCTGGTGCCCAGCGCAGTCTTCGGGTGGGGTTTTCCCCACCCCGCCCCCTGCGGTCCGCCCTTCGGCGGTGCGTCTGCGGTACGTCTTCGGTACGACGACCACGCTACGGAGAGGCCGCGCCCCGCACGTCCTCCACCGGGAGGAACGGCCCCTGGCCCACCGCACAGAGCTCCCCCTAGGGGGCCGGCCCCCCGGACGCGCCCGGTCTCAGGGACCGCACCCAGGGGGTCACGCCGGGGGGTGGAGCCGACGCCCTGCCTGCATCGGGGGAGGCGGGTGCCGCGCGGACGGCCGGAGTGAGCGCGGCGCACCACGGCCTGGGGGCGGGGGGCCGCGCCGAATGCCGACCGCCCGGCTCGGTGCCCCCCTGCGGGGGCGGTGAGCCGGGCGGACCGGGGTGTGCGTGAAGGGTCAGCCCTTGGCCGTCGCCGTCTCCGGGGTGGCCGGGGTGTCCGTCTTGCCGGGGGCCGTGGCGGAGCCCCGTACCGCCGGGATGAAGGCGGAGATCGCGACCGCGATCAGGGCGACTGCGCAGCCGAGGGCCAGACCCGTGCGGAAGCCGGACTCGGAGGTGAAGGTGTAGCCGGCCGTCTCGGTGGTCATCTGGGCGAGGACCGCGCCGATCACGGCGGCGCCGACCGAGGTGCCGAGGGCGCGCATCAGGGTGTTGAAGCCGTTCGCGGCGGCGGTCTCGGAGGCCGGGACCGCGCTCATGATGAGGGCGGGCATCGCCCCGTACGCGAGGCCGACGCCGCTGCTGCTGACCATGAGGAACAGCATCAGGCCCCAGGCGGAGCCCATCAGCAGGATGCCCAGGCCGTAGGCGGCGGCGATGACGAGGACGCCGCAAATCAGGGTGAACTTCGGGCCGCGGGCGTCGGTGAGCTTCCCGCCGAACGGGGAGACGACCATCATCATGATGCCGCCGGGGGCCATCCACAGACCGGCCTGGAGCATGGTCTGGCCGAGCCCGTAGCCGGTGGCCTCGGGGAACTGGAGCAGCTGCGGCGCGATCAGCATGCCGGCGTACATGCCGAAGCCGACGAAGAGCGACGCGATGTTGGTGATGAGCACCCGGGGGCGGGCCGTGGTGCGCAGGTCCACCAGCGGGTCCGTGGTGCGCAGCTCCCAGAAGCCCCAGGCGAGCAGGATCACGACGGCGGCGGCGAACAGGCCGATGGTCGTCGTCGAGGCCCAGCCCCAGTCGGCGCCCTTGGAGACGGCGAGGAGCAGGCAGACCAGGCCGGCCGCGAGGCCGAGCGCGCCGGGCACGTCGAAGCGCTGGCCCTTGGCGCCCGCCGGGACGTCCGGGATCAGGAACCAGATCAGCGCGCAGATCGCGGCGGCCAGCACGGCCGAGCCCCAGAACAGCACGCGCCAGCTGGCGTACTGGGCGACCGCCGAGGCGATCGGCAGGCCGAGCGCTCCGCCGATCCCGAGCGAGGCGCTGACCAGCGCGATGGACGAGCTCATCTTCTCCGGCGGCACCACGTCACGCAGCAGGGCGATCCCGAGCGGCACCATGCCCATGCCCATGCCCTGGAGCCCGCGCCCGACGATCATCGGCACGACGGAGGACGAGAGCGCGCAGACCACCGAGCCGGCGATCAGCGGCACCGAGCAGGCGAGCAGCATCCGCCGCTTGCCCAGCAGGTCGCCGAGGCGGCCGGAGACCGGCACGCACACCGCGGAGACCAGCAGGGTCACGGTGATGACCCAGGCGGCGTTGGAGGACGAGGTGTCCAGGATCGTGGGCAGCTCCGCGATGAGGGGCGTGACCAGGGTCTGCATGACCGCTGCCACGGTGCCGGCGAAGGCCAGGGTGGCGACGATGGCGCCTGTCCTCGCCGACGGCTGGGGGGCATCCATGAGGGGGACTCCTTGGGGCGTGGTCCCGCCTGCCGGGACAGCGACATGCATCGTACATGCCCAATGTGTCATACACATTATGTGCCACGTACACACCCCATGCGAGAATGAACCGCCGCCCACAAGCAGCTGAACCAGGAGGCCGTCGCCATGCCCAGGCCCACGGAAGAGGTGGAGTACGAGCAGATGCTGCTCGGCCGCCACAGCCTCGCCGACCACCGCGGCGGACGCCACAAATACGCCCTCCTGGACCGCAGCGCGTACATCCTGCTGAGCCGGCTGCGCGTCCAGGGCCCCATGTCCAACGGCGAACTCAGCGACGCCTTCGGCCTCGACGCCTCCACCCTCAACCGCCAGACCGCCGCCGTGACCCGCGCCGGACTCGCCGAACGCATCCCGGACCCCGACGGCGGCATGGCCCGCAAATTCCGCATCACCGACGAGGGCGCGCGCCTCCTGGACGCGGAACGCGAACGCGTCGTGCGCTCCCTGGACCAGGTCATGCACGACTGGCCCGACGAGGACATCGCGGCCTTCGCCGGCTACCTCAAACGCTTCAACAGCAGCATCGAACAGCTCTCCTGCCGCCCCTGGCCCCGCCCCTGAGGAGCCGTCAGCCCCGGGCCCGCTCCCGCGCGGGCTCCGGCTCCGCTTCCGGCTCCGCCGCCCGTTCCGCTTCCGGTTCCGCCGCCGGGGACACCCGGCCCGTCAGCGCCGCCAGCGAACTCCGTACGTGAGCCATGTGGGCCCGGACCTCCTCGCGGCCCTCCTCGTGCACCCGCAGCACGCGCTCGGTCTCCCGCACCACCCGCTCCTCACGCACCCGCGCCCGCGCGATCAGCTCGGCCGCCCGCGCCTCCGCGTCCTCCTGACCGTGCCGCGCGGCCTCCTCCGCCTCCGCCCGGGCCCGGCGCGCCGCCGCGAGATCCGCCTCCGCGCGCTCCAGCAGCCCGGCGTGCTCCGCGGCCTGCGCCGCCTCCGCGTCCGCGAGCTCCCGCTCCGCCGCCTTCAGCCGCTCGGCGTGCTCCTGCTCCTGATGCGCCAGCACGCTCGCCGTACGGCTACGGGTCGCCGCCATCGCGGACTCCGCCTCCTCGCGCAGCCGCACCGCCTCCGCACGAGCCGCCTCCAGCGCCTCACCGGCCGCCGCCCGCGCCGCCCCCACCAGCTCACCGGCCGCACTCTCCGCCGCCGCCCGGACCGCCTCCGCGTCCGCGCGCGCCGCGTCCCGCAGGGCCCGGGCCGCCGCGTCCGCCTCGTCCCGCAGCGCGTGCGCCTCCTCCCCCGCCGCGCGCAGGAGCTCCCCGGCCTCCTCCTCCGCCAGGGCCAGAATCCGCAGCGCCCGCTCCCCCAGCGGCCCGTAGTCCGGCGGGGCCAGCCGCGCCACCGCCTCCGCCAGCCGGGCCGACTCCGCCGCCAGCTCCTCCGCCCGCTCCGTCAGCCGGGCCACCCGCGCCACGGCCTCGTCGCGCTCCGCGGACAGCGCCGCCACCGCACGGTCCACCTGCTCCGGGCGGTACCCACGCCCCCGCACACCGACGAACCCGTACGCGGACACCGGTGCAGAACTCATCCCTGACGCCTCTTTCCGATCTTCCCGAATCCGACGCTCCGGCCACCGAGCGATAGGTCAAGGATGCGGCAATTGGCCGTGAAGTCGGAATCGATGCGGCGCTTTCCGGACGGAAGCGACCGGCATCACACACGGAAAAGGCGGGGTGCCCGGCCCCCCGAAAGGGACCGGGCACCCCGCCCAGCGCACCGAACGATCAGATGAGGCCGTCCCACATCTGTTCCAGCAGCACCGACCACCAGCTCTCCGGCGACGCCAGCGCCGCCGCGTCCAACGCCACCAACTGCGCCTGGAAATCCACCGTCCAGCGGCCCGCCTGCTCCGGGTTCAGCCCGTACCGCAGCCGCCACATCCGGCCCAGCAACGCCATGCACCGCACGAACTCCGGCAGCCCCGTGTTCACGAACTGCGGCGGCACCGGCGCACCGCCCGGACCCGCCTCCACCGGCACCGCCACGATGTGCGCGGTCCCGTACTGGACGCAGATCGCCCGGCCGAAGTCCGAACCCACCACCAGATACGACCCCGCGTCCGACGCGGGCTGCACCTGCCGCTGGGCCGCCAGCTCCGCCAGCGTCGGCACCACCGGCTGCCCCGGCTGCGCCCAGAAGAACGGCCCGAAGTCGGCGGGCAGACCCGCCCACACCAGAGTCCGCGCCACGATCTCCGGCACGCCCTGACGCGACACCGCCCGCTGGTCGAAGCGGAGCACACCCTGCGGACCGAAGGTCTGCATCATCTCCTCGGCGAGCGCCTCCGGCGGCACCGGCGGCGCCGGCTGCATCTGCGGCAGCGGCGCCCGCACCGGCGCCGGCCGCGCGGGACCGTCCGCCACCTGGTGCAGCTCACCCTGGTGCGTCAGCAGATGCCGCATGCCCTGCTGCCGGCTCGCGTGATCCGTGCCGTACGGGGCGACGGAGGTGATCCGCACCTGCGGCCAGGTCTCCCGGATCATCCGGGCACAGTAACCACCGGGCAGCTCACACGACTCCAGCTCCGTGTGCAGCTCGATCACCTGCTGCGGCGGCACGTTCATCGCCCGCAGCTCGTGCAGCATCTGCCACTCCGGGTGCGGCGTACCCGGCGCCGAACGCCGGATCAGCTGCTGCTCACTGCCGTCCGGCGCCCGGAACCGCAGCACCGCCTGATAGCCCGGACCCACGGTCGGCTGACCGGGCGGCGCCTGCGGATACCCGTACGCGGGCGGCGCGCCCACCGGCGGACCCGGCGGCTGCGGCGCCCCCGGACCGCCCTGCCCCGGCCCCGCGAGCATCGTCGCCGCGTGGTGCACCCCGCCCGGACCGGGCGGAGGCGTCGCACCCGGCGGCGGAGGCGGCTGCTGCCCGCCCGGCGCACCGGGCGCTCCGGGCGGCTGGGACGCGCCCGGAACACCCGGCGGACCGGGCGGCTGCGGAACGCCCGCACCGGACGACGCGTTCGGGTCGGCGAACATCGTGGCCGCCTGGTGCACCCCGCCCGCGGGCGGCGGCGTCGGCGGGCCGGGCGGCTGCGGGGCCCCGGGCGGGCCCAGCTGGGAGACGAGCTGCGTCGGCACATAGCCGCCCGCGGGCGCGCCGGGCGCACCCGGTCCCGAAGGCGGCGGCACCGGAGCACCCGGCCGGGCGCCCGGGGTGCCGGGGGCACCGGGCGGCGGCGGAGGCGTGCCCCCGTGCGGGGCGCGCGGCGCGACGGCCGCCTTGCTCGTCGCGGCGTCCGCGATGTCCCCGGGCCCGCCTGGCGGACCGGGCGGCGGGGTGTGCTGGGCCGGCGGGGGCGCGGGCACGGCCGGCGGGGGCGTGGGCTGCCCCGGCACCGGCGGGCCCGGCACGGCTGTCCCGGGAATCGGCGGACCCGGCACCGCGGTCCCCGGCACGGGCGGGCCCGGCACCGGCGGACCCGCCGGCGGGCGCTCGCCGCCCAGGCTCGGCGCGATCGCGGTCTTCGGCAGCTGGCTGCCGCCCGACATCAGCGCCGTCGGCGCGTCCGCCGGAACGACCGGGGGCAGCTCCTCCTCGTCGTCGGCGCCCGACAGCGGCGGCGCGAACACCGTCGCCGGAAGCTCCACCTCCGCGCCCTCCGAGTCCGCGTTCACATCGGTCCCCGCCCACGGCGTGGCCCCGACGGGCGGCTGGAGCGAGGACGCCGGCACGCCGTCCGAAGCGGTCGGCTCGTACGCCACCGAACCGCCCTGCGAGGGCGCCGAGGGCGACGGGATCGGGGCGGGCGGCGGGAAGGACGACGGGGCCCGGGGCGCGGGCGGCGGGGTGTCGTCCCGCTCCGCACGCCGATCCGGAATGCCCAGCTTGTCCGCAGCCTCCTGCAACCACTCCGGCGGGCTCAGCAGGAACGACGTCTGATTCAGGTCCACCCGCTCGGGCGGCGGCGCCGGGGCCGCCGGCTCCACCTCCGGCGCGCCGTACTCCTCCTCGTACCGCCGGATCACCTCACCGACCGGCAGACCGGGCCACAGCGTCGCCTCACCGCTGTCCCGCGCGATCACCAGCCGCTGCCGGCCACCGTCGGAGACCGGTCCCTCCGCACGGTCCTCGGCCCACACCACGAATCCGAG
The DNA here is from genome assembly GCF_007096885.1 of Streptomyces sp. 130. Taxonomy (GTDB): domain Bacteria; phylum Actinomycetota; class Actinomycetes; order Streptomycetales; family Streptomycetaceae; genus Streptomyces. Next base: position 123,729 of record NZ_VJNO01000015.1, read on the forward strand.
TTCGAATTCACGTACCCGCACCTCACGATGCTGGTACGCCGGAACGTCACCGTTCACCCACTCGTCCGCACGCTCCTGCGCCTGAGCGAAGGTCACCATCGCGCTCACCCCTCCACCGGGACGGCCTGCGCGAAGCCACCGTCCACCATCAGGTTCGCCACCGTCTCCAGCTCCGGCGGATTCCCCGCCAGACGCTGCAGGAACGCGTCGAAGTCCGCACCGCACGGCAGCAGCAACCGGTCCACCCGCTCCTGCACCGTCCAGCCGTCACGGTCCCGCGCGTCGTCGTACGCGCAGAACCACACCGAACCCAGGGCGTCGCCCCGCACCTTCACCGCGAGCAGACCGCCCTGCACGAAAGCCACACCGAGGTAGTCCTTCGTCAGGTGGTCCCGCAGGCACTTGTTGACATACACCAGATCATTCACGGCGGCCTCCTCGCGCACCGTGAAGAACGGCTGGTCGATCAGCAGCCCCAGCTCCGCGTCGAGCGCCGCACCCACCGGCGCCGAACCGCCGGCCGCCTTCAGGAACGAGCGATACGCCCCCGGCAGCCGGTAACCGAGATCCTCCTCGACACCCAGGATCTGCTGCTCGCTCACCGCCACGGCACCCTTGGGCAGCCGGAAATGCGCGGGCCGCGTCTCCTGCAGCGGGCGCGTCCCCCGCTTGTCCAGGTCCACCTCCGTGGACGCCAGCCCGCCGTGATGGCGCAGCAGCGCCTTCACCTCGACCGGGATCAGCTCCATCCGACGGCCGCCCGGCACGTGGTGCCACGTCCAGCCGTGCGGCGTCGCCACCGGCGAGATCGTGTCCCACAGCTCATGACCGGCCGCGGCCAGCGCCGCGTTCGCCGACACGTAGTCCGTGAGCCGCAGCTCGTCCACACCGAAACCCTGCGGAGGCTCCGCGATCTCCGCCGCGGCACGCGCGTACGGCGAGAAGTCCGGACAGCCGCTCTCGTCCATCCGCACCCCTCTGGGATGACGGGACGCCCGGACCGGGTCCGGGAAGTGCACGAGCTGCCCGGCGTAGGCCGCGTTCGGTGGCGCGGCTTGCTGCCCGAGCCGACCTGTCGTCATGGCGGTTGCCCCCTGCTGCGTCTGGCTGATGAGGACCGACCTGCCCAGGAGGCGGTCCAGGCACAGCCTAAGCGGTGACACCCGTACGGGAACCGGCCCCGCCATCCCCTGGCCACAACCGTCACCAAACGTCACAACCGCGTGACGGAAGGGCGACGGCAGCGCCACCGAACCGCGACACGCAGACACGTTTCACCGACCCAGCTTTCACAGCACCCGACACATTTGGCAGGCTGTCACCCGCAAACACGGGGGCGTGCACAGAAGGCAGCGGCCGCTGCGGGCACGGGAGGGACACAGCACCATGCACACCGCACACTCTGCACAGACCGTCACGACCGGGGACCCGCGACTCAGCTGGAGCAGCACCGAGAAGAGCCCCGCGCCCCGCCTCGGCCAGCGCCGCGACGGCATCCTGCCCGCCGTCGCCGCCGCCCTGTCCGTACGCGGCGAAACACTCACCTGCACCGCCGGCAAGGGCGACCGGCCACCGGTACTCCACCACCTCGTCCAGGACTTCCTGGACACCCTCCCCAGCGCCCAGCGCGAACGCTTCACCGGCCGCTGCCCCGAGGCCATACTCCTCTCCCGGCACCTCACCGCCGCCGAGGCCGGACGCTCCAAGCGCGCCCAGCGCAAGCCCCTCACCAACGGCGAGGCCCGCCGCGCCCTCAAGCACGCCCGGCTCACCGCCCGCCGCATCCGCGAGGACGGCGACCCGCTGCACGGCAGCTACGCGGCACCCTGCCGCTCCTGCGCCGTCATGCTCGCCCACTTCGGCGTACGCCCCGTCGACCTCACCGCCACCGGCGCGGCCACCACCGCAGAGAAGAGCTGACCGCGCCCATGCACGACCGCACCGACCTGCCCCGGCAGACCGGACCCGACCGCCAGTCCGCCACCCGCTTCCCCGTCGCCGTCGACGCCGCCCTGCGCGCCGCCGGCTGGACACCCGGCCGCTGGGACATCCGCCAGGCCGAGGAATGGGCCGACGCCCTGCGCGCGCACTCCTCGCCCGCCGGGCACCAGCACGCCGTCTTCCCGGCCGCGGTCGAGGCATGGGCCGAGTTCGGCGGCCTCCACATCACCGCCACGGCGCCCGGCCGCCAGATCGCGCCGCCGGCCGTCCGCATCGACCCGTTGAGCGGACTCCACCTGGCCCGCACCCTCGGCGACCTCGGCCGCGCGCTGGCGACCGAGGTCGCACCGCTCGGCGAGGAGGGGGACGGGCAGGCCGTCCTCGCGATCGACCTGACCGGGCGGGTCTACTCCATCGACCACACCGGAGACTGGTACCTCGGCCAGGACATCGACACGGCACTGGCGACGCTGGTGACCGGGCTGCAGCCGGAGCGGCTGGTCACGGGCTGAGTCCGGGCTGATCCCGGGTCTCCGGCGCGCCGGTGCACGCCGGGCGGGCGGTCACCCCCGCCACGGTCCCGTCCGCAAAGGCCGGACGGGCTCGACAGGCCCGCAGGCTCAGGCCCCGCCCTCGTCCGGGAGGACCGCCGAGACCCGGAAGCCGCCCGCGTCGGTCGGGCCCGAGACGAAGACCCCGCCCAGGCCGAGCACCCGTTCGCGCATGCCCACCAGGCCGTTGCCGCCGCTCGGCAGGCCCGCGTCGGCCGTCGCCGCGTCCGTCGGACCGTTCTCCACCTGCATGGCGACCTCGGCCTCCCGGTGCGCCAGCCGCACCCACGTCTTCGCGCCCGCCGCGTGCTTGTGGACGTTGGTCAGGGCCTCCTGGACCACCCGGTACGCCGTCTGCTCGACCTCCGGCGCGTACGTGCGGGCGGCCCCCTCGACCGACAGCTCCACGGTCATGCCCGCCGCCCGCGACTGGCCGACCAGCGCCTCCACCTCGTCCAGCCGCGGCCCGTCCTCCGCCGCGGCCTGCGCCGCCCGGCCCACGGAGGCCAGCGGCACCTTGTCCACCGGGGCCCGCATCGGCTCACCGGCCCGCAGGACGCCCAGCATCTCGCGCAGCTCGGTGAGCGCCTGGCGGCCCATGTCGCCGACCAGGGCGGCGTTGCGCACGGCCTTCGCCGGGTCCTTGGGGGCCACGGCCTGGAGCGCCGCCGCGTGCACGACCATCAGGCTCACCCGGTGGGCGACCACGTCGTGCATCTCGCGGGCGATCCGGGTCCGCTCCTCCGTACGGGCCCACTCGGCCCGCTCCTCGGCCCGGTCCGCGAGCAGCGACAGCTCCCGCTCCAGCGAGTCCGCGCGCTCCCGCAGGCTCTCCATCAGCCGGCGCCGGGCCCCTATGTACAGCCCGAACAGCACGGGCGGGGCGGTCAGCCCGACGGCCATGAACAGGGACAGCATCGGCACGTACCAGTCGCCGGGCCCGAAGTCGGCGTTCTCGTCGACGCCCTGGCGCAGCCGTACGTACGTCACGATGAACGTTCCCACCAGGGACATGCTCATCAGCACCGCGGTGATCCGCCGGGGCACCTCGGAGGCGGCCAGCGTGTACAGGCCGACGAGGCCCATCAGGAAGCCCATCTCCGCGGGCGTCGTCGCGATCGAGACCAGCACCACGGCGATCGGCCACCGCCGCCGCACCAGCAGCACGGACCCGGCGAGCACCCCGAACACCACTCCGAGCGGCACGGGCAGTCCCGCGTCCCCCGCGAACGCCACCCCTTCGAACCCGCACTCCACCGCCGAACCGAGCGCGAGCCCCACATCCAGCGCGACACTCCGTCGCCGTTCCCACCACCAGTAGCCACGGGTGGTCGGACCCGCCGCTTCCCGGTCTTCCCCCGTTGCGGTCATGGCATCCAGCGTACGGGCGCCCGCATCCCATTTTCGGGTGACCTGCACAGCACGTCGTACGTTCGATCGAGGGCCGAATGATGAACAACCGCCCGATATAGCGAATCGACCACCCATTCGACCCGGACGTCCGGATTCCGGACAACGCTTGGCGCATGACGGAGATCACGAGCAAGTACGCGGATTTCGAGGGCCTGCGCGAGCGCGCGGTCGCGTTGCGGCGGGAGGGGTTGAGCCGCCGCCAGATCCGGGACCGGCTGCACGTCGACAACAACGACATCCTCAACCGCCTGCTGGAGGGCGAGCCTCCGCCGGAGTGGACGAAGCGCCCGCGAGCCAAGGACGACCTGCGGGCGAAGGCGCGGGAGCTGAGGTTGGAGGGGAAGACGTACGACCAGATCCAGGTGGAGCTGGGGTGCTCGAAGGGGTCGATCTCGCTATGGGTGAGGGATCTGCCGAAGCCGCCGAAACGCTCACGCGAGCAGGCTTCCGCGATCGCCAGGCGAGGATGGGAGGCCATCCTTGAGCGGCGCGAGGCAGAGCGGCAGCAGACCAAGCGCGACGCGGCCGCCGAGATCGGAACCATGACCGAGCGGGAGTTGTTCATGCTCGGGGTCGGGCTCTACTGGGCCGAGGGCACCAAGGCCAAACCTCACCGTCGCCAGGAGCGGGTGACCTTCATCAACAGCGACCCGCACATGATCCGCATTTTCCTGGCCTGGCTCCGCCTCTTGGACGTCCCGCCCGAGCACCTTCGGTTTCACGTGCACATCCACGAGTCGGCGGATGTGCCCGAGGCGGAGCGGTTCTGGAGGGAGGAGGTCGGCCGGTCAGGATTGTTCGGCAAGACCACGCTCAAGAAGCACAATCCGGTCACCAACCGCAAGAACACGGGCGAGCGTTACCACGGATGCCTGGTGGTGCGCGTGAACAAAAGCGCTGAGCTGTACCGTCGCATCGAGGGCTGGTGGTGCGGCATAGTAGGTGCTGCCGAACGAGCCGATCAAGAGAATCGGACATAACGGTAGAACCATCCCGGGTCGTCTAATGGCAGGACAAATGGTTTTGGTCCATTGAATGAGGGTTCGATTCCTTCCCCGGGAGCTCTTCGCGCGGGCCCCGCCCCCCCCCGTCGGGGCCCGCGCCCATGTCCGGTCCGACGCCCCCCGGTATCCTGCGGATGTCCACCACCCGAAGCCGAAGGGCCTATCCGTGAGCTCCGTACGCCCGGCAGCCGTCGTCGTCCTCGCAGCGGGTGAGGGCACCCGCATGAAGTCGAAGACCCCCAAGGTTCTGCACGAGATCTCCGGGCGCTCGCTCGTCGGTCATGTCGTCGCCGCCTCCCGCGAGCTGGACCCCCAGCACCTCGTCGTGGTCGTGGGCCACGCGCACGAGCAGGTCACCGCCCACCTCGCCGGCGCCGACGCGCAGGTCCGTACGGCCTACCAGGCCGAGCAGAAGGGCACCGGGAACGCGGTGCGGGTCGCGCTCGACGAGCTGGGCGGGGCCGTCGAGGGCACCGTCGTCGTCGTGTGCGGGGACACCCCGCTGCTGTCCGGCGAGACGCTGGCCGCGCTCGCCGCCACGCACACCGCCGACGGCAACGCGGTCACCGTGCTGAGCGCCGAGGTCCCGGACTCCACCGGCTACGGGCGGATCGTGCGCGACGCCGCGAGCGGCGCGGTCACCGAGATCGTGGAGCACAAGGACGCGAGCGACGAGCAGCGGGCGATCCGGGAGATCAACTCCGGGGTGTTCGCGTTCGACGGGAAGCTGCTCGCCGAGGCGCTGGGGCAGGTGCGGACGGACAACAGCCAGGGCGAGGAGTACCTCACCGACGTGCTGTCGATCCTGCGCGAGGCCGGGCACCGGGTCGGCGCCTGTGTGGCGGGCGACCACCGGGAGATCCTGGGCATCAACAACCGCGTCCAGCTGGCGGAGGCCCGCCGGCTGCTGAACGAGCGGCTGCTCGAGCGCGCCATGACGGCCGGTGTGACCGTGGTCGACCCCGGCTCGACGCTGATCGACGTCACGGTGACCTTCGAGCGCGACGCGATCGTGCACCCGGGGACGCAGCTGCTGGGCGCCACGCACCTCGCGGAGGACGCCGAGGTCGGCCCGAACTCGCGGCTGACGGACACCGTCGTGCACGCGGGCGCGCGGGTGGACAACACCGTGGCGGACGGCGCCGAGGTGGGCCCGGGCGCGCTGGTGGGCCCGTACGCCTACCTGCGGCCGGGCACCAAGCTGGGCCCGAAGGCCAAGGCGGGGACGTACGTCGAGATGAAGAACGCGACGATCGGCGAGGGGACCAAGGTCCCGCACCTGTCGTACGTGGGCGACGCGACCATCGGCGACCACACCAACATCGGCGCCGCGAGCGTGTTCGTGAACTACGACGGGGTGGCCAAGCACCACACGACGATCGGGTCGCACTGCCGTACCGGATCGGACAATATGTTTGTGGCGCCTGTCACGGTCGGGGACGGGGTTTACACCGCCGCCGGCTCGGTCATCACGAAGGACGTGCCGTCCGGTTCGCTGGCCGTGGCCCGGGGCCAGCAAAGGAATATCGAGGGTTGGGTGGCGCGGAAGCGTCCCGGAAGCGCCGCCGCTCTGGCGGCTCAGGCGGCGGAGGAGAGGCCGGCCGGCGAAAGCTGACCGGAAACAGGTGCGTCCAGCACCGCGTACCGTGATAGATGCTCACCCCATTTCGGCTGGCTCGTTGCACATCGGGACATCTGCGTGCGGCGCCAGGAACACGTCTGAGGAGACTGTGCTGTGACCGGGATCAAGACGACCGGCGAGAAGAAACTGATGCTCTTCTCCGGCCGCGCCCACCCCGAGCTGGCCGAGGAGGTCGCACACCAGCTGGGTGTGGGTCTCGTGCCGACGAAGGCCTTCGATTTCGCCAACGGTGAGATCTACGTCCGCTTCCAGGAGTCGGCGCGTGGCGCGGACTGCTTCCTGATCCAGAGCCACACGGCTCCGATCAACAAGTGGATCATGGAGCAGCTGATCATGATCGACGCGCTGAAGCGCGCGTCGGCCCGTTCGATCACGGTGATCGTGCCGTTCTACGGCTACGCCCGCCAGGACAAGAAGCACCGTGGCCGCGAGCCGATCTCGGCCCGTCTGATCGCGGACCTGATGAAGACGGCGGGCGCGGACCGGATACTGACCGTCGACCTGCACACGGACCAGATCCAGGGCTTCTTCGACGGCCCGGTGGACCACCTGTTCGCGCTGCCGATCCTGGCGGACTACGTGGGCGCCAAGGTGGACCGTTCCAAGCTGACGATCGTCTCGCCGGACGCGGGCCGGGTGCGCGTCGCCGACCGCTGGTGCGACCGGCTCGACGCCCCGCTGGCGATCGTGCACAAGCGCCGTGACAAGGACGTCGCCAACCAGGTGACCGTCCACGAGGTCGTCGGCAATGTGAAGGGCCGGGTCTGTGTCCTGGTCGACGACATGATCGACACGGGCGGCACGATCTGCGCCGCCGCCGACGCCCTGTTCGCGCACGGCGCCGAGGACGTCATAGTGACGGCGACGCACGGTGTGCTCTCGGGCCCCGCGGCGGACCGCCTGAAGAACTCGAAGGTCAGCGAGTTCGTGTTCACGGACACCCTGCCGACGCCGGGTGAGCTGGAGCTCGACAAGATCAAGGTGCTGTCGATCGCCCCGACGATCGCCCGCGCGGTGCGTGAGGTCTTCGAGGACGGCTCGGTGACGAGCCTGTTCGAGGAGCAGTAGGAGCAGTAGGAGCAGGCAGTAGGAGCGGTGGGACGGGGCGGCCGGGTGGGCCGCCGTTGATCCACTTTGGGGTGCGGCCTCCCCGCCGGGTAGACTCAGCGAGTTGCTCGGCGAGGGAGGCCGTACTCATGTACGGCGATCCGTTATCGGCGCGCTCTTCGTAGCAGGCCAGTTGTTGGCCGGGTGACCGTCCGTTTTCCGTCACCTCACGAGGAGTGCCGCTATGGCCGAGATCAAGATGGCTGCCCAGGTCCGTACCGAGTTCGGCAAGGGTGCCGCCCGTCGCGCGCGTCGCGCCAACCAGGTTCCCGCGGTGGTCTACGGCCACGGTGCCGAGCCGGTCCACATCACGCTTCCGGGCCACGAGGTGCTCCTCGCGCTGCGCACCGCCAACGTCCTGATCGGTCTGGAGATCGACGGCAAGGACGCCCTGGTCATCCCGAAGGCCGTGCAGCGCAACCCGCTGAAGGGCGACATCGAGCACGTCGACCTGCTGACCGTGAAGCGCGGCGAGAAGGTCAACGTCGAGGTCGCGGTGCAGGCCGAGGGCGACCTGGCCCCGGGCGGCAACCTGCTGGAGTACGTGCAGGCGACCCTGCTCGTCGAGGCCGAGGCCACCCACATCCCCGAGTCCGTCACGGTCTCCGTGCAGGGCCTGGACGCCGGTGCCTCGGTGCTCGCGAAGGACATCGAGCTGCCGAAGGGCTCCGTGCTCGCCGGTGACGAGGACGCCATCGTGCTCCAGGTCGTCGCCGCGCAGGCCGAGGAGCCGGCCGCCGAGGCCGCCGAGGGTGAGGGCGAGGAGGGCTGAGTCCCGTCCCGCCTGCTTGACTGACGGGGCGGTGGTCTCCCTTTCCGGGAGCCGCCGCCCCGTTTTCCTGTCCGCTTCCTGTTTACGGCTTCCTGTCCACGCCGCTGTACGCGTCCGAACGAGGAGACTTCGCGCGATGTCCGACGCCACCGACCCCTGGCTGATCGTGGGGCTGGGCAATCCCGGCCCCGAGTACGCGGCGAACCGGCACAACGTCGGTTTCATGGTCGCCGACCTGCTCGCGGAGCGGATCGGCGGGAAGTTCAAGCGTGCCCCGAAGGCGCAGGCGCAGGTGCTGGAGGGCCGGATCGGTCCGCCCGGCCCGCTGAGCCGCCGGGTGGTGGTCGCGAAGCCGATGTCGTACATGAATCTGTCCGGGGGACCGGTGGCGGCGCTGCGGGACTTCTACAAGGTGCCGCTGGACCACGTGGTGGCGGTCCACGACGAGCTGGACATCGATTACGGGACGCTGCGGCTGAAGCTGGGCGGCGGGGACAACGGGCACAACGGGCTGAAGTCGATGACGAAGGCGATGGGTGCGGACTATCACCGGGTGCGGTTCGGGATCGGCCGGCCGCCGGGGCGGATGCAGGTCGCGGACTTCGTGCTGAAGGACTTCTCGTCCGCGGAGCGCAAGGAGCTGGCGTTGGAGGTGGACCGGGCGGCGGACGCGGTGGAGTGTCTGCTGGCGGAGGGGCTGGAGCGGGCGCAGTCCGCGTACAACGGCTGAGTGCGCGGCGGGGCGCGGGGAGGAGTTCCCCGCGCCCCGTCGTCGTTGGGTGCCGGGTCAGCCGGTGTTGCGGAGGCCGGCGGCGACGCCGTTGACGGTGAGCAGCAGGGCGCGGGCGAGGAGCGGGTCCTCCTCCTCGCCGCGTTCGGCTGCCTGGCGCTGGCGGGCGAGCAGGGAGACCTGGAGGTAGGAGATCGGGTCCAGGTAGGCGTCGCGGATGGCGAAGGTCTGCTGGAGCACCGGGTTGCTGTCGAGCAGCTTCTCGCCGCCGGTGACGCGCAGGACTTCCTGCACGGTGAGGGCGTGTTCGGCCTCGATGGCGTCGAAGACGTGCTTGAGCTCGTCGGGGACGAGGGTGTCGACGTAGTGCCGGGCGATGCGCAGGTCGGTCTTGGCGAGCGTCATCTCGACGTTGGAGAGGAAGTTGCGGAAGAAGTGCCAGTGCTCGTGCATCTCTTCCAGGACGGTGTCGAGGCCGGCCTCGCGCAGGGCCTTGAGGCCGGAGCCGACGCCGAACCAGCCGGGGACGATCTGGCGGGACTGGGTCCAGCCGAAGACCCACGGGATGGCGCGGAGTCCGTCGAGCGAGATGCCGGAGCCGGGGCGGCGGGAGGGGCGTGAGCCCAGGTGCAGGTTGCCGAGCTGTTCGACCGGGGTGGAGGCGAGGAAGTAGGCCGGGAGGTCGGGGTCCTCGACGAGCTTGCGGTAGGCGGCGTGGGCGGCGTCGGAGACGGTGTCCATGGCCGCGTCCCAGCGGGCGAGGGCTTCGTCGGACTGGCGGGGGGCGGTGTGCAGGGCGGATGCCTGGAGGGTGGCCGCGACGGTGAGTTCCAGGTTTTCCCGGGCGAGGGCCGGGATGAGGTACTTGTCGGAGATGACCTCGCCCTGTTCGGTGACCTTGATCTCGCCTTCCAGGGTGCCCCAGGGCTGGGCGAGGATCGCGTCGTGCGAGGGGCCGCCGCCGCGGCCGACGGTGCCGCCGCGGCCGTGGAAGAGGCGGAGTCGTACGCCGTAGCGGTGGGCGACGTCGCGCAGGCGGCGCTGGGCGCGGTGGATCTCCCACTGGGAGGTGGTGATGCCGCCGAACTTGGAGGAGTCGGAGTAGCCGAGCATGACCTCCTGGACGTCGCCGCGCAGGGAGACGAGGCGCCGGTAGGAGGGGTCGGCGAGCATCTCGTCGAGGATGACGTCGGCGGCGCGGAGTTCGTCGGTGGTTTCCAGGAGCGGGACGATGCCGATCTTGGCCCAGCCGGCGTGGAGGTCGATGAGGCCGGCCTCGCGGGCGAGGACGGCGGCGGCGAAGACGTCGTCGGCGCCCTGGCACATCGAGATGATGTAGGACTCGATGACTTCGGGGCCGAAGCGTTCGAAGGCTTCCTTGATGGTGTGGAAGACGCCGAGGGTCTTCTCGCCGGCGGCGTCGAGCGGGGCCGGGGTGGGTGCGAGGGGGCGGCGGGAGCGCAGTTCCTTGGCGAGGAGCTTCTGCCGGTAGTCGCGGGGCATGTCGGCGTAGCGCCAGGATTCCTCGCCGAGCCGGTCGAAGAGCTGGCCGAGGGTGTGGTGGTGGGCGTCGGCGTGTTCGCGGACGTCCATGGTGGCGAGCTGGAGGCCGAACGCGGAGAGCGTGCGGATGGTGCGGTCCATGCGGCCGTCGGCGACGATGCCGGCCTTGTGGCGGCGCAGGGAGTCCTGGATGAGGGCGAGGTCCGCGACGAGTTCGGCGGTGCCGAGGTAGTCGCAGCCGGGGCGGTGGGGGCGTCCGCTGGCGAGGCGTTCGCGGGTGTTGACCAGCTTCTGGCGGATGCAGGTGGCCTTGAGGCGGTAGGGCTCCTCGGCGTTCAGCCGCTTGTAGCGGGGGCTGATCTCGGGGAGGAGGTCCAGGTCGGCCTGGAGTGAGGCGAGGAGTTCGTCGGTGGCGCCGGTGTAGCGGATGGAGTTGGAGAGCAGGCCGCGGAGTTCGTCGACGAGTTCGAGGGCGTCGGTGATGCCGTGCTCGTGCTGGAGGATGAGGACGTCCCAGGTGACCTTGGGGGTCACGTTGGGGTTGCCGTCGCGGTCGCCGCCGATCCAGGTGCCGAAGGTGAGGGGGCGGGTGCCTGCGGGGAGTTCGACGCCGACGCGTTCGAGCTCGGCGGCCAGGTCCTCCAGGACGTCGCCGACGGCGTTGGCGTGCAGCTCGTCGAGGTAGTAGATGGCGTTCCGGGCCTCGTCGGTGGGCTCGGGGCGGACGACGCGGAGTTCGTCGGTCTGCCAGATGAGGTCGATGTGCTCGGCGAGTCTGAGGTCCTGGCGGCGGCGGTCGGCCTCGATGACCGGGGTTTCCAGGAGGGCGGCGATGCGGCGGAGCTTGTTCAGGACGGAGCGCCGGGCGGCCTCGGTGGGGTGCGCGGTGAAGACGGGGCGCACGTTGAGGTTCTTGACGGTGGCGCGCAGGTGTTCGGGGTCGGCGTCCTTGAGCCGGTCGGCGGTGCGGGCGAGGAGGCCGCCCTCGGCGGACCGGCGGTCGCGCATCTCGTGGGCGCGGTGGACCTGCTCGGTCACGTTGGCCAGGTGGAAGTAGGTGGAGAAGGCGCGGACGAGCTTGGCGGCGGTCTCCAGGCCGGTGTCGCCGAGGAGCTCGGCCGCGGCCTCGCCGTCGGTGCGGGTCAGGGCGCGTACGCGTTCGACGAGGTCGAGGAGTTCCTGACCCTCCTGGCGTACCAGGGTCTCGCCGAGGAGGTCGCCGAGGCGGCGGATGTCGGCGCGCAGCTCGGGGCTGGCGGCGGGGGTCTGGTCGGCACTGCTCACAGTGTGCGGCTCCTTGCAGTGGTTGTGCACGGGACCCGGGGACCGCGGTCGGCGGATGCCGACGCCACCCCGGAAAGCAGGGTGCGGACCGCGCTGTCCGACCTCTCCAGGATAGGTGTCCGTGCTTTCGGTGCTGTTCGCGCCCCGGACGGCCGTCCGTGTTGCCGGGGGGTCCGGTCGGGGTACGCGGAGTGTGTCTACCCGGTATTCGTGCGTCTGTGCGCGGTGTTTCGCCCTCTCGTGGGCGGGCCTCCTCGCTGCCATACTTACGAAGCCGTAGGTTACGGATGCGTAACCACGGTTGTCCGTCCCGTTCTCACCCTCAGGGGACTCCCCATGAAGACCAGCCCCGATGTGATCGAGGCCGCCGCCCCGGCGGCCGGTGATCCGGCTCTTCCCTCCGCCACGCTCGGCGGGGACAACAAGCGGTCGATCGAGCAGATCGCGCTCCTGCTGTTCATCGTCGTGCCGTTCGTGGCCTTGGTGGCGGCGGTGCCGCTGGCCTGGGGCCGCGGTGTGAGCTGGCTCGATCTGGGTCTGATGGTGGCGATGTACTTCATCGGCTGCCACGGCATCACGATCGGCTTCCACCGGTACTTCACGCACGGCTCGTTCAAGGCGAAGCGTCCGCTGCGCATCGTGCTGGCGGTGGCCGGTTCGCTGGCGGTGGAGGGTCCCCTGGTGCGCTGGGTGGCCGATCACCGCAAGCACCACCGGTTCTCGGACGCGGACGGCGACCCGCACTCGCCGTGGCGGTTCGGGGAGACGCTGCCGGCGTTGCTGAAGGGCCTGTGGTGGGCCCACATCGCGTGGATGTTCGACGAGGAGCAGACGCCGCAGCAGAAGTACGCCCCGGACCTGATCAAGGACCCGGCGATCCGCCGGATCTCGCGTCACTTCATGACCTTCACGATCATCTCGCTGGCGATTCCCCCGCTGGTCGGCGGTCTGGTGACGATGTCGTGGTGGGGTGCGGCGACGGCGTTCTTCTGGGGTTCGCTGGTACGCGTGGCGCTGCTGCACCACGTGACGTGGTCGATCAACTCGATCTGCCACGCGGTCGGCAAGCGCCCCTTCAAGTCCCGGGACAAGTCGGGCAACGTGTGGTGGCTGGCGGTCCTGTCCTGCGGTGAGTCCTGGCACAACCTGCACCACGCGGACCCGACGAGCGCGCGGCACGGTGTGATGCGCGGTCAGATCGATTCGAGCGCGCGTCTCATCCGCTGGTTCGAGCAGGCCGGCTGGGCCTACGACGTGCGGTGGCCGGACGATGCCCGTATCGAGTCCCGGCGCAACCGCGCGGCGGCCGACGCGGCATGATGGACGACGTGGCGACCGACTCCAGCGCAGGCAGCGAGAACACCCGTGCACCTTCGTCCCGGCGGGCCCGCCGGGTGCGGATGACCGGGAAGGAACGCCGCGAGCAGCTGCTGGACATCGGTCGCACCCTGTTCGCCGACAAGGGCTTCGAGGGCACGTCGGTCGAGGAGATCGCGGCCCGTGCGGGGGTGTCGAAGCCGGTCGTCTACGAGCACTTCGGCGGCAAGGAGGGGCTGTACGCGGTCGTGGTGGACCGGGAGATGCGCCAGCTGCTGGACATGGTGACGGGTGCGCTGACCGCGGGGCATCCCCGGGAGCTCCTGGAGCAGGCGGCGTTCGCGCTGCTGGACTACATCGAGACGTACACCGACGGGTTCCGCATCCTGGTCCGGGACTCTCCGGTCGCCCAGTCGACGGGCACCTTCGCCTCGCTGATCAGCGACATCGCGACCCAGGTCGAGGACATCCTGGGGCTGGAGTTCAAGGCCCGGGGCTTCGACCCGAAGCTGGCCCCGCTGTACGCGCAGGCGCTGGTGGGCATGGTGGCGCTGACCGGCCAGTGGTGGGTGAACGCGCGCAAGCCGAAGAAGGCGGAGGTCGCGGCCCATCTGGTGAATCTGGCCTGGCACGGTCTGGAGAACCTGGAGTCGAAGCCGCGGCTGATAGGGCACCGCAAGAGCTGACGGCCCGTGGGGGGGCGGGTCCGCGGGCGGGCCGATGTGGCCAAGCCGCAACCTTGATCCATTGCTAAACCACTTCAGTCCCGGTGTGCACAGTTGTAGAGTCTGTGAACATCCCGGGAATGCTTCACCCTTGCACGTACCACGTACTGTGCCCGTGAAAGCGTTTGCCCCGGTTCCACCACTTACCCCTGGGGGGGCTTTGACTTCTGTGGAACCCGGCCGTTCCGTCGTGCGCTCGAAGCGCGCGACCCGGATCGCGGCCTGCACCGCACTCGTTCTCTCCGCCGGCATGCTGCTGGCGGCTCCGGCCTCGGCCGATGACTCGGCGCCCGCTCCGAGCGGCGCCACCGCGCACCTGACCCCCGAGCTCGGCGGGCAGCCGACGCTCACCCTGCCGAAGCGCACGGCGAAGAAGAAGGCCGGCGCCTCGGGCGTGGCCGGTGCCCAGTCCCCGTCCTCGGTCGTCCCGGCCAAGCCGCGCGCGGACCTCGACGGCGACGGCGTCAGCGACATGCTGTACCGGGGCCTGGACGGCAATCTGTACGCCATCACCGACAACTCGGGCTCGCACCCTTACACGATCTTCAGTGACGACGAGTTCGAGACGCCCAAGGACATCATCACGCCGGGCGACCTCGGTGGCGACGGCAAGGCCGAGGTCCTGACGCTGTCGGCGTCGGGCAAGCTCTCGCTCTACCAGAGCTGGGGAGCCGGCGACACCAGCTCCGTCAGCTGGTCGGGCGTCGGCTGGCAGAAGTACAACAAGGTCACCGCCCCCGGTGACCTGGACGGCGACGGCCGCGGCGACCTGCTCGCGCGTACGCCCTCCGGCGACATCTACGTCTACATCTCCACCGGCAACACGTCCACCGCCCCCTTCAAGGCGGGCGTCAAGGTCGGTTACGGCTGGAACGTCTACGACCAGGTCGTGGGCGCCAACGATGTCAACGGCGACGGCCTGGGCGATGTCATCGCCCGTACGCCCGCGGGTGACGTGTACTTCTACGCCGGCACCGGCGACGCGGCGAAGCCCTTCAAGGCGCGCGCCAAGGTCGGCTACGGCTGGGACATCTACAACCAGCTGATCGGCTTCGACGACATCGACGGCGACGGCCTCAGCGACATCGTGGCCCGCAAGCCGGGCGGCACCCTGTACACGTACTACTCGACCGGCTACGGCACCTTCGAGGCGCGCGTCGAGGGCGGCACGGGCTGGAACGCGGCGGCGCTGTTCGTCGGCGCGGGCGGCAACCCGAGCTGGGGCAAGCAGGAGCTGGAGGCGCGTACCAAGGGCGGCAGCCTGTACTGGTACCAGAGCCGGAACAACGGGAACTTCTTCCCGCTCTACAAGGACGGCACGGACACCGGCTGGAACCAGGTGAGCCTGTCGCTGGCCTCCTCGCTGGACAACGACGGCTGGGCCGACCTCCTCCAGGTCTACAAGGGCACGCTCTGGGTCGGCGCCGAGCAGATCGGCTCCGGCTGGCAGGTCTACAACAGCCTGACCGGTCCCGGCGACCTGAGCGGCGACGGCAAGGGCGACCTGCTGGCCCGCGACACCAGTGGCAACCTGTACCTCTACAAGGGCAACGGGCTCGGCACGAAGTTCGCGGCCAAGATCAAGGTCGGCTACGGCTACAACACGTACAACAAGATCGTCGGCGCCGGTGACCTCAGCGGCGACGGCATCGCGGACGTCGTGGCCCGCGACACCAAGGGCAACCTGTACCTGTACAAGGGCACGGGCAACGCCACCAAGCCGCTCTCGGCCCGCGTCAAGATCGGCTACGGCTACAACACGTACAAGCAGTTCGCCGCCCCCGGCGACCTCGACGGCGACGGCTTCGCCGACCTGGTCGGCGTCGACGGCAAGGGCGACATCTACCGCTACTCGTCCACCGGCACCGGCCAGATCGAGAAGCGCGCCAAGATCGGCTACGGCTGGGACATCTTCAACGGCCTGTACTAGGCCGGCGCCCGCATGACCGCGTGACCGCGGTAACCACGCGCCCCGTCCCCGCAGCCGCGGGGCGGGGCGCTGTAATGCCTGGGGGGGCTTTGTCTTCTGTGGAATCCGGCCGTCGCGCCGTGCGCTCGAAGCGCGCGAGCCGCATCGCGGCCTGCACCGCACTCGTTCTCTCCGCCGGCCTGCTGCTGGCGGCTCCGGCCTCGGCCGACGACCCGGCGCCGGGTACGCCGGGCGCGCAGTCCCCGTCCTCCGTCGTCCCGGCCGAGCCGCTGCGCGACCTGGACGGCGACGGGGTCAGCAACCTGCTGTACCGCGACCTGGACGGCATCCTCTACACGTCGACGAAGACGTACGGCACGCACCCGTACAAGATCGACGGCAGCGACCGGTACGAGATGTTCAAGGACATCATCACGCCGGGTGATCTGGACGGCGACGGGAAGCCCGAGATCCTGGCGCTGTCCGCGTCGGGCAAGCTCTCGCTCTTCCGGAGCACCGGCGAGAAGGGCACCGGTCGCGCCACCTGGTCGGGCAACGGCTGGCACAAGTACAACAAGGTCGTCTCACCCGGCGACCTGGACGGCGACGGCCGCGCCGACCTGCTCGCCCGCACGCCCGCCGGTGACGTCTACGTCTACATCTCCACCGGCACCGTGAACAGCGCGCCCTTCAAGCCCGGCGTGAAGGTGGGCTACGGCTGGAACACCTACGACCAGGTCGTGGGCGTCAACGACATCAACCGCGACGGCCTCGGCGACGTCATCGCCCGCACGCCCGCCGGTGACGTGTACTTCTACGCCGGCACCGGCGACGCGGCGAAGCCCTTCAAGGCACGCGTCAAGGTCGGCTACGGCTGGGACGTCTACAACCAGATCATCGGGGTCGACGACCTCGACGGCGACGGCCTCGGCGAGCTCGTCGCGCGCAAGCCGAACGGCGACAGCTATGTGTACGTCCCCATCGGCGACGGCACCTTCAGGGCGCGCGAGGCCGGTTCCACGGGGTGGGACGGATATGCGCTGATCGTCGGCGCGGGCGGCAACCCGGACTGGGGCAAGCACAGGGTGCTGGCCCGCACCAAGGCCGGCGGCCTGTACTGGTACGACTCCCGCAACAACGGGACGTTCCGCCCGCGCGGGCACAACGGTGAGGCGGAGGGCTGGAACGACGTGGGGCTGGCGATGCCGTCGTCCCTCGGCAGCGACGGCCTGGGCGAGCTGCTCCAGAACTACGACGGCTCGCTCTACATCAACGACGAGTTCATCGGCGAGGGCTGGCAGGTCTACAACAACCTGACCGGTCCCGGCGACCTGAGCGGCGACGGCAAGGGCGACCTGCTGGCCCGCGACACCAAGGGCGACCTGTACCTGTACCAGGGCGACGGGCTCGGCCTGAAGTTCGCGGCCAAGGTGAAGGTCGGCTACGGCTACGACACGTACACCGCGCTGGTCGGCGCCGGTGACCTCAGCGGCGACGGCATCGCGGACGTCGTGGCCCGCGACACCAAGGGCGACCTGTACCTGTACAAGGGCACGGGCAAAGCCGCCAAGCCGCTCTCGGCCCGCGTCAAGATCGGCTACGGCTACAACACGTACAAGCAGTTCGCCGCCCCCGGCGACCTCGACGGCGACGGCTTCGCCGACCTGGTCGGCGTCGACGGCAAGGGCGAC
>NZ_VJNO01000016.1 GCF_007096885.1 Streptomyces sp. 130
TCCCGGACGTCGTCCCCGTCCGCGACTCCAAGGTGACCGACGGCCCGGCGGTCGTCTTCGCGACGGCCGCCTGGCAGCAGTTCGTCACCGACCTCAAGCGCGCCTGACACAACGTGAACCGGAAGCCGGTCCCCCCGCCGCGCGGTGCGACCGGCTTCCGCCCCGTCCCGGTCAATGCGCGATGCTGTCGATCACCTCGCGCGCGCCCTGCCGGAGGAGGGCGACGGCGACGGACGTACCGAGGGTGGCCGGGTCGAGGCGGCCCGCCCACTCGTGGGCGTTGAGGACCGTCTTGCCATCCGCGGAGAACACACAGGCGCGGAGCGACAGTTCGCCGTTGCCCTCGACCCTGGCGAATCCGGCGATCGGGCTGTTGCAGTGCCCCTGCAGGACATGCAGAAGCATCCGCTCGGCCTGCGTCTCCCGGTAGGCGTCGCGATCACCGAGCGGGCTGACGATGTCGATGAGCTCGGCGTCACCTTCGCGGCACTGAAGCGCGAGGACCCCGGCACCGATGGGCGGCATCATCGTCTCGGCCGAGAAGACTTCGGTGACGACATCGGTACGGCCGATCCGTTCCAGGCCGGCGAGGGCCAGGAGCAGCGCGTCGGCCTCCCCGGCATCGAGCTTCGCCAGCCGGCTGTTCGCGTTGCCGCGCATCGGTACGCATTCGAGGTGCGGGTGCGAGGCGGACAGCTGCGCGACGCGGCGCACCGAGGAGGTCCCGATCCTGGTACCGGCCGGGAGCTGGTCGAGGGTGAGGCCGCCGGGATGGATGAGCGCGTCCCGGATGTCGTCCCGTTTGAGGAAGGCCGCGAAGGTCGTGCCGGCCGGGAGGGGTCTGTCCGCCGGGACATCCTTGACGCAGTGCACGGCAAGATCGGCCTCACCGGCGAGAAGGGCCGCGTCCACCTCCTTGGTGAACGCTCCCTTCCCCTCGACCTCGCTGAGGTCACCCATCCACTTGTCACCGGTCGTCTTCACCGGCAGAACAGCGGTCCCGATCCCGGGGTGAAGCACGGCCAACTCGGCACGAACACGCTCCACCTGCGCAAGCGCCATCGGGGAGTCACGAGAAACGATACGAATCAGGTCAACCGGCATGAGGGCACGATAGACCCTCAGATTCGCGCGGCCACTACCAGTCCGGAGGCCCAGTTCATGGGTGTGGCGAGCCAGTTGGACACTTCGGGCATCCGTTCGAGGAAGTCGTCGACGCGAGACTGGTGGTCATCGGGCCATGTGACCTGCGGAAGCATGTCGTCCACGACATACAGTCCGCCCGGACGAAGGAGAGCGAGGAGGTCGGGTAGGCGCAGGTACTTTCCGGGCCTGCAATCGACGTAGGCAAAGTCGAACCGCTCCCCGGGCTCCTGTTCGCTCAGCCAGGTGTCCACGTCCGCAGTGACGAAGTCGATGCGGGGGTCATCGCCCAGGTGTTTGCTCGCGATGGCCTGCACGTCCGGGTCCTGTTCGACGGTGATAAGACGAGCGGTGGCGTCCATGCCCCCAGCGAGCCAGGCGGCACCGGCGCCGACGCCGGTGCCCAGCTCGATGAACAGGCCGCCCGGCTTGGACGCGGCGAGCGTGGCCAGCAGAGAGCCGGTCCGGTCTTCGCAGGACATCGCGAAGCCGGCACCGTCGGCGTCGGCGAGGATGCCGGCGAGCTGCGGCGGGCGTTGGTACGGGACGTCATGCACGAGCAGCCCCCAGGTGACGGGCGGCGCTCTCCGCTGCGAAGGTGAGGAGCTGGTCGGCGCCCGCCCGCTTGAGCATGAAGAGGTATTCGACCATGCCGGTCTCGCCAAGGGTCTGGAGCGCCGCCCACTCCCCTGACGTGGAGTACGCGACGAGCGGGACCCTCTGGTCGTCGCGGAGCCGTACGAGGACGTCCACAGCCGTCATGACGGGCTGAAGAGTGAGGGAGTCCGCGCCTTCGGTGATCCAGCGGCGAGCCTGGACGATCGTGTCCCGCTCGGCGCGGCCGGGTTCGAGCTGGAGGCCCCGGCGGTGACCGGCGCGCGGGTCGGTCTCCATGAGCGTCTTGAACGGACCGTACAGGCCCGTATGGATGGCCAGGTTGGGGTTCACGCCGACGTCGCGGTGCCCCGCGTCGTCAAGCGCCTGCCGAACGGCGCGGACCGAGCCGTCGAGCATGGCCGTCGGCGACACGACATCGGCACCCGCGTCGGCGTGCTGGACGGCCATGTCGGCCATGAGCCGATAGGTGGCCCCGAGGTCGATGCCGCCGTCCTCGGTGCGCAGGATGCATTGGCCGTGATCGGTCCAGGAGCAGCCGCAGACCTCGGTGGTAACAGCGGTGTCTGGGGTGGCCGCCTTGGCGGCGGCGATGGCGCGGACCATGCGGTTGCCGGGGGCCGTAGCGCCGGAGGCGCGACCGTCGCGATCGTGTCCGTACGCGAAGACCTTGATGCCCTGGATGCCGAGCTCGGCCCAGCGGGCGAGCGTGGCCTTGACGCTGTCGAGGGAGACGGCTCCGGGGAGTCGGCCGTCGGGCGTACTGCTGGGGAGGACGAGGAGCGGCGCGCTCAGGTCGGCGGCCGTCAGGGAAGGGCCGGTGTAGAGGTCACGGACGGCGCGGCGGGCGCGCGCTGGGTTGATGCCATCGGATGTCTGCGCTTAGCGCTGAATGAGAACGGTCATGCAGAGAGTAGATACCGACATACTGTCGGCATCCAGGGGCGGGAAAGAGCGCGGCAGGGGCGCACACGCAGAAAGGTCCGAGCCCGGTCGCGGGGTACCACGCCGCCGTAAGCGCCCCCGGAGCTCATAAGCCCTGGACCGGGCAGTTGCAGGACGATCCAGCGACGGTCCGGCAGTACGAACTGACCTACGTTCTGGTCGTGGCCAGCGCGCTCTCACCGGCAGCGTCCCTGGCGTTGATCGAGTCGGTGGCGGAGGATTACGAGCATGAAGCACAGAGGCACTGACTACGACCTGTCCACGGCCATCTGGCACAAGTCCACGTACAGCGACGCAAGCGGTGGCAACTGCGTAGAGGTCGCCACCTGGCGCAAGTCCACGTACAGCGGACCGAGCGGCGGCGACTGCCTCGAAGTCCTCGACGGCGTCCCGGACGTCGTCCCCGTCCGCGACTCCAAGGTGACCGACGGCCCGGCGGTCGTCTTCGCGACGGCCGCCTGGCAGCAGTTCGTCACCGACCTGAAGCACGCCTGACGCGAAGGGCGACGACCGGAAGCCGGTACCACCGCCGCGCGGTGGTACCGGCGGCCCCTCAAGTCGCACCTACCTCGCCAACCACGGTTAATGGCGCGTGCGACCCAGTACGTCTCCGCTGTGAGCCGCCGCCACCTCACCGATCACCGGCGTGAGAAGGAGCGAGAGCAGAACCGGTCCGTAGCCGCCGTCGAAGGCGACCGCCACAACGCCGGCCTCACCGAGGTAGATCGTGCTCGCGACACAGCCGGCGAGCAGCCCCCCGCAGTGGCGCCCGGGCGACACCCCTGTGCGCGTGTGCCAAGGGCTGGCCGTGAGCATGTGACGAGAATCGGGCTACCCAGACCCTGGAGCCAGGAGAGAAACTGCAAGAAATTTCTTCCGTGAGGAGAACGCCATGAGATTACGGTTCATCGGCAGCACCAGTGGCGGCGGCGGATGCCCCTCGGTCTACGAGACCGACCGGGGTACCGTGGTTGTCCAAGGCTGGAAGATCAACCCGAGTGACCAGGCGTACGGCGACGTACGGGACCTGGCCGGCGACGAGGACGTTCTCGAAGTGCCCCGAGAGCTGTTGCAACGGTTTGTTCCGAGGCGCTCGGCCGACGCCCCCGAGCTCGTCAGCGGTCCCGCGTTCGACGAGCTGTTCACCACGTTCGAGCACACGGCCCGCCGGCTGGAGACTCGCGCGTACTACGACATCGAGAACGAGCGTGAGTCCTTCGCGCAGTTCCTCAACGGCGAAGAAGTCGATCTCGCCTGGTTCTCGCCGTGGCTCGACACCATGCGCGAGCAGACCGCTGCCGGGAAGACCGTGGCCCGGGTCCGTGTCGTGCCTTCGGATCTGACGGATTACCTGCGGTACGAACTCCACCTCGCGGAAAGCAACACGGCTGCGGGCGAGGACATCCGATATCTGGACAGAGAGACCGCCAACCGGTTCGTGCTGCCCGATCGGGACTTCTGGCTGTTCGACTCACACACCCTTGCGGTCCTGCACTTCACCGACGAAGGCCATCTGCTCGGGGCGGAGATCATCACCGACCCCGCCGTCGTCGTCGAGCACGCACGCTGGCTGGACGCCGCCTTCCACCACGCCCAGCCCTTCTCGGAATTCGTCAAGGAGCATCCGCCGCGTTGAGCACCGCACGAAAGGGCGTCCACGAAGCCCGAGAGGAACTGGGCGGACTCCTGCGCGCCGTCCGTGCGGCCGCCGGTATCGACGGCCGCACGCTGGCGCGGCGTCTGGGCTGGCCGCCGAGCAAGGTCTCCAAAATCCAGCTCGGCCGCCAGGCCCCGAGCGCAGGCGACATCACGGCCTGGACGGCTGCCTGCGGAGCCCCTGAGTCAGCAGCCGAGTTGCTGGTGCTGCTGCGCGACCTGGACAGCCGGTACGCGGAGTGGCGTCGGCAACTGCGGGAAGGTCACGCAGCAGTCCAGCGGTCATGGGCAGAGACGGAAGCCGCCGCCAGGACCATCCGCGCGTTCGAACCATGCTGGGTTCCCGGTCTCTTGCAGACGGCCGACTACGCCGCCGCCCGCTTCCGCGAGCACGCCCGGTTGCACGGCAGCGCGCCGGACACGGGCGCCGCCGTCGCCGCCCGACTCGCCCGGCAGCAAGCGCTGTACTCACCCGGCCACAAGCGGTGGCACCTCCTGTTGACGGAAGCGGCCCTGCTGTACGGACTGGCGCCGGCCCCGGTGATGCGCGCGCAGATCGACCGACTGGTCTCCGCGAGCACCCTCCCCGCGGTGCGGCTCGGCATAGTGCCGCTGAGGGTCCGGCTCCCCGTCTCGCCCGTGCACGGCTTCTGGATCTTCGACGACCGACAGGTGATCGTCGAGGTCGTCAGTGCCGAGCTCCGGCTGGGGCTGCCCGAGGAGGTCGCCCAGTACCGGAAGGTGTTCGACTTGCTGGCACAGAGCGCGTTGTACGACGCGGAGGCGCGGCAGTTGCTCACGGCATCCGCTCACAACTGGGCTTGAGAAATACTTAGAAATTTCTTCGTCGGTTCCTCCTCCCTGCGCCACTTTGACTACACAAGCGATTCCGGGCACCACGCAACGTGGTGATGAATCGTCGGAGTCCGGCCAGAGGAGGACCACATGAGTACTGCCACGTGCATGACCACGCAGTTGGCGGAACTGGGCAAGTTCTTCACCATCACAGCCCGCCGGTTCGACGCGGGACAGTCCGCGCCGGAGATGTTCAGCACGGCGATCGACGCCGCGTGGCACCGGCTTGCGCAGGACCCCCAGGCACACAGCTCGTTCACCGCCGAGCATGCGGGGCGGGAGCTGACCCATTCCGAGGCGTCGGGGCGCGGCCCCATCGCCTGGGTGGGGGCGTACGAGGCGGCGTACGGCCCACTGCCGGCCATCTGGTTCACCGCCGCCGACGGCAGCCTCGACACCGCTGCCCTCGCCGCCTACCGGAAAACCGGCCGCGTGGTTGCGGAGTGGAACTGCTCCCCGGCTCCCAGCGACGGGGATCGGTGACCCTTGCTTGCCACGCCCATTCATGGAGCGTCCCGGCCGACCGCCGGGGCGCTCCGCCTCGTCGAGTCCAGGTCGGTGAACCCGACGTGCGTGGATGTTCATGACTATGCCGCGTCCCTGTTCACGCACTGCCCGTACCTAGAAGCTTCCATGGCGCAGGAGATGACCCGCTGGACCGTGTACGAGATCAGTCCCGCGGCTCACCGAAACGACGTAGCAGCCGAGTTGTTCCATGCCGGCGTGCAAGCCGCGGAAAGTGTGAGGCAACTGATGGGCCACCGTCGCGGCGTCCTCGCGTGCGAGAACCTGGTCCTCCTCGGCGACGCTCGGGACGCCGATCATTGTGAGCTGATGGGCTGGCCGCATTGGGCCCTCAAGCACCTCTACGGACCGGTGGGGGTGATGTTCGGCAAGTTCGCTCGGAACGTGCAGGAGCACGACAGGCTCGGCCGGAGCATCCCGCCCGCACCGGTCTCGTTCCTCCCGGTACGAGCGTCCGTCCGGCCACGCGATCCGCAGTTCTTGCAGGACACCCCCGACCTCGCGCGAAGCCTGGCGGCGGGCTGCGACGACGGCCGTGACGTGTTCGAGCACATCCCCTGCGACTGGAAGGCGGTACAGGCATGGGCGGCTTCGCTCCCTGTCCCCCGGAAGCGGTAGCGGCGGCGGAGGCCATCTGCGGCCCCGTCTCGCTGACGGAGGTCACCGCACGGCGCGGTGCCGTGGTCTGGAGGGCTGCCGGCCCGCTCGGCGCCGCCGCCATCAAGCTCGGATACCGCGCCGGGAGCGCTGAGGCCACCGCGCGGGAAGCGGCGACGCTCGACGCCCTACCGGACCGCAGCGTGGTCGCCGGCCGCAGCGGCGCCGGTGTCTGGCACGTCACGCCGTGGCTGGACGGGCCGTCCACCTGGGAAGTCTTCCGGCCGGTACGGGACGGCTCCCACGACCGCGCGGCCCCTCTCGGCGGCGCGTTGGCGCTGTGCCGGGCGGTCGCCGACTTCCACGCCGCCGGCTGGGTTCACGGCGACCTGCAGCCCGCCCACGGCATTCACACCGCCTCCGGTGTGGAGTTGATCGACTTCGCGTGGTCGTGGCGCGAGGGAACCGAGCCGTTGCGGGAGTACGAGGGCGGCATCACGCACCTGGTCGCCCCGGAACTCGCGGCGTGGATCACCAACGGCCCGCAGCCGGTGAAGCCCTCGCCCGCCGCGGACGCGTACGCGCTGGCAGGAGCGCTCTGGACCTGCGCGACAGGACGATGGCCGCTGGATTACGAGGCCGTCGGCATCGCCGTGAAGGACACCAGCCCCTCAAAGCTGCGACAGGCCATCGCCGCAGGTTTCCCGCTCACGGACGCACGGCCGTGGCCTCGGTTCCAGAGCGTCCTCGCCGATGTCCTGACCGCCCGTGCCTCCGACCGGCCGACGGCCGGCGAAATCGCCGGGTGTCTGTCGGAGGTGTCTCCGTGAATGTGCGCCCCGCCTCTCCGGACGACGCCGAGGACTTGGCGCGTGTCCACGCCGAAATGGTGGGGGTCGACGCCACCGGACCGTGGCGGGCTCAACTCGCCGACCACCTTCGGGAACGCCTGGGCGGGCCTCGGCTCGCCGCGTTCGTGGTGGACGATCCGGACGGCGGTCTCGCGGCCTGCGCGATCGGCGTCGTCCATCAAGGGCTGCCTGGCCCCGATCACGTCGGTGTCTTCGGCCAGATCCAGACCGTCGTCACCGAGTAGCGGTTCCGTCGGCGTGGTTACGGCCGAGCCGTCACCAACGCGCTCGTCGAATGGCTGACCGGGCAGGGCTGCACACTGATGAACCTGGTGGCCAGCGACGCGGGAAGAGCGCTGTACGCGTCGCTGGGCTTCACCGCGAACACCCGCGCGATGCACCTGATGGGGACGCCGTACCACCGGGCTTGAGGCAACCTGCGGCAACCCGGTCACCGGCAAGGACCGCCGACCCCGCACCCTCCCGGGGCTCAAGTCGCGGGTTCCGAGCGCTCTTTCTGAGGAATGGTCGGGTGGGTCTTTGCCCGCCCACCCGCCCCCGTTACCCGCAAGGGTTCACTTTTCGCGACCGAGTTGCGACGGAGGGTAGGCACGCTCTAGCTTCAGCGAGGAAACAGACCTTGAAGTCGGCCCCCGCCGGTGTTGGCACACCGCCAGGGGCCTGACCACCTCGATCGAAGGCTGACGGAGACGATCAGATGGCTGACGAGCAGTCTAGTAGCGCACCCTTCCCCGACCACCCGATGGCGAACCCCGGTTACGGCAAACGTTCCGCCCCGGACCAGCACCCCCGTACCGGTCAGGACTTCACTCACCTCAACCCGCGTGACGCGGCCATCGCGGCGTACATCGACGGGCTGCGCGACGGCGCCGACATCTCCGTGAAGACGCTGGCCAAGGCGCTTCCGTACGGGCAGTGCGCGATCCGGACGTCGCTGAACCGCCTCCAGGAGGCGGGGCACCTGCGCCGGGGCAGCGAGTGCGTGGCGAGCGGGACGAACCTGCTGTGGGTGACGCGGACGTACTTTTCCCGCACCGCGCGCGACGACACCTGGTGGGCGGCGTTCAGCCGGGGCGACGTACCCAAGGAAGCCCGGCGGGAAACGCGTTCGAGGGCGTTCATCCTGCTGGCGGCGCTCGGCCGCAAGGCCCCCGTGCTGTCGCTGTCGCACCGCGAATGCGTGGCCCTGGAGCCGGAGGTGTCGGAGTGGCTGCGCCGGGGCGCCACGGAGGACGAAGTCTTCCGGGCCCTCAGCACCGGCCTCCCGACCCCCATCCACCACCCGGCGGCCTTCGTGGCGAAGCGCCTCCAGGTGAAGCTGCCCCCGGCCCGTGAACCGGTCCCGGTCCTGCGCACCCTGGAATGCAGCGAGTGCCGGGCCCCCGGCACGGCGGACGCCCTCCCCGGCGGCAAGTGCCGGGCCTGCGCGGGCGCGCCCGCCCGCAGGACCCCGGGCCTCCCCGCCCAACAGGTCAGGGCCCAGGCGCGAGCCGTACGAGCGGGCCTGATCCCGAAATCGGACCGCCCCAAGCGCTGACCGCTCAGGCGGGCGGCCCCCGGAACTCCAGCAGGAGCAGCGCAGAGTCGTCATCGGGCGGGCCGCCGGAATACGCGGCGACGTCCGCGCGTACGCGGCGAAGCGCCTCCTCGGGCTCGCCGGTCGCCAGCAGCGGTGTGACGCGCTCATGGACCGGGTAGAAACGCCCCTCGTCGTCGCGGGCCTCGCTCAGCCCGTCGGTGTAGAAGAACAGCCGGTCGCCGACGCGCAGGGTGGTGCGGGCGACGCTGCCCCGGAGATCGGCGGGGCCCGTCAGCGCCGTCAGCCCGAACGGCGGGACGGGCTCGTCGGACGCGACGGCCACGGCCTCGCCCTCGCGCGGGAGGAGCAGGGGCGGCGGGTGGCCGTGGTTGTAGACGAGCAGACCGCCGTCCGCCCCGAGCTGCGCGAGAATCCCGGTCACGAAGCGCCGGCCGTCCGTCCTGCGCTCCAGGGCCGCCTCGATGCGACGGCCGACCTCGGCCAGCTGCCCGGCCCCGGGGGCCGCCTCCCGGAAGGCCGTGAGGACGACCGAGGCGTAGCGGACGGCTTCGAGGCCCTTGCCCTGGACGTCCCCGACGACCAGACGGACGCCGCCGGACCACGGCTCCACGTCGTACAGGTCCCCTCCGATCCGGGTGGCGCGGCCGGCGGAGACGTACGAGGTGCCCAGCCGGACCGGCCCGAGCTCCGGGGGGACCGGGGTGAACAGCACGTCCTCCAGCGTGCGGGCCACGTCCCCGACGTCGATCAGGCGCCGCTCGACCTTCCGGCGCGCCCGGGCCGCGTAGGCGGAGGCGAGCGTGACGTAAAGGATCGCCGCCACGGCGACCCACATGCGCAGATTGCCGAAGCGGTCGCCCTTCCACGCGAAGAGCAGGCACAGGGCGAGAGCGAGACCCCCCATCACGGCGACGTTGCGCACGGGCCCGCGCGCGGAGGCGAGCGCGGGACCGGCGGCGTAAACAGGCAGCAGGTTGTACTCGGGCCCGGTCACCGCGTCCACGACCGCCGTCCCGAGCATGACGGCCAACGGCAGCCCTCTCGGCGACCCGACCACCCGCTCCCAACGGCCTCCCACAGCCACCTCCGCGCCACTCGACCCGCCCCAGAATGCCACGAAGGGGATGAAACGGACCTCTGGCGGCGCGGAGGTGTCAGTCGAGGGTCCCGGCCGCCTTGGTCATCGGCCCACCGGCGTCACCGGTGTTCAGCGTGCCCGCCGGTTCGAACAACAGGATCGCCGTCTCCTCGTCCGCCACGGGGCAGTGTTCGACTCCACGGGGCACGACGAACAGTTCACCGGGCTCCAGCACCACATCGGCGTCCCTGAGCTGGATCGTGAGCCGCCCGCTGATGACCAGGAACAGCTCATCCGTGTCCGCGTGGGTGTGCCAGACGAACTCCCCCTTCACCTTGGCCAGCTTGACCTCGTAGTCGTTCAGCACGGCCACCTTCTTCTGCGACCACAACTCGCTGAACCGCGACAGCTTGTCGGCGAGATTCACCGGGGCGACGGACTCGGGCATACGGCATCCTTCCTCGGGCCGGACAACCGGAAGCGGCCTCTCAGGCCCTCCGGCCGGCGACACGACCATGCCACGCATCGATATCGCCGGTCTTGTACGTTCCTGGCATGGAATCCGGAGCCCGCCCCCGTACGTCGGTCCGCGCCTGGAGGCCGCCGGTACGAGGGATAGCCGAGGTCTTCCACGCACACTTCACCGACCACGCGTATCCGGCCCACACCCACGACACGTGGGACCTGATGATCCTCGACGAGGGCTCGGTCGACTTCGCGCTGGAGCGCCGCCGCCACGGCGCGACCGGAACCGCCGACGTCCTCCTGCTGCCGCCGGGCGTCCCTCACGACGGCCGGACCGTCACGGCGACCGGCTTCCGCAAGCGCAATCTCTACCTCGACAGCACCGTGCTCCCGGAGCGTCTGACGGGCCGCGCCGTGGACGTCCCGGTCTTCAGCGACGGGCTGCTGCGGCACCGGATCGACCAGCTGCACGGCACGCTCGTCCATGCCGAGGACGGGTTCGAGGCGGAGTCCCGCCTCGCGTTCATCCGTGAACGGCTCCACTTCCACCTCGGCGCACTCCGGCCCCGGGCGCCGGGGCGCGAGGCGAACCGGCTCGCCGTCGAGCTTCGGGAACTCCTGGACTCACGGATCGATGCCGGCATCGCCCTGCAGGAGGCCGCCGGCATCCTGTGCGCCCACCCCACCCACCTGGTCCGCTGCTTCAAACAGACCTTCGGGCTGCCGCCCCACGCCTACCTCACCGGCCTGCGCATCGAACGGGCGCGCCGGCTCCTCCTCGACGGCCACCGGCCCGCCGAGGTCGCCACCGCCGTGGGCTTCCACGACCAGTCCCATCTGAACCGGCACTTCACCCGCCACGTGGGAACGACCCCCGGGGCCTACGAACGCACCCGCGGAGGCGCCGGCCCGACGCCTTCCCCGCCCCGCACCGGGCACTCACCAGCACGCTAGGTGTGCTGTCGCCCAGGCGGCCCGGCCCTCGCGCAGGACGCCGGCGGGCCCGGCACACCCGTCGGCCTTCCCGAGCGACGCCTCAGATACGCAGCTCCGCGAACACCCCCCGCACCTCCGCGCCCTCCGGCGTGCGCCACGGGCCGGAGACGTGCCCCACCGCGCCCTCCGGCAGCGCGTCGCCGTCCGCCGGACGCAGGAGGCGGTTCACGCGGAGGGTCACGGCCCTCGCCGACAGGTCCGTGCCCGAGGGGCTGTCCGTGGCCCTGGCCGCCGCGACGCCGGGGGCGCTTCCGGCCCCGGAACACGTGATCGTCGGGTCCGGCGTGTCGCTGACGCTCTGGGCCTGGGGCACCGCGCGGCCGTCCAGGAAGGCGAACAGCTGCGCCACCAGGACCGGGTCGTGGCAGCCGTCGTACACCCAGCGCCTGCCCAGCACACCGTGCGTGGTCAGGCCGACCAACGCGTCCTCCGCGCCCGCGAGCGGCGCGCCCCGGTAGGTGAGCGGCACGAAATACGGCACCGGCTCGGCGCCCGAGGTGTCGGTGACCACCATGAACTCGATGCCCACCTCACCCCGCGGGTCGTCCAGCCGGAAGCCGCCGGACTTCACCAGGGACGGACGCGTGGGGCCCACGTACCAGGGGCGGGTGGGAAGCCAGGCGGTGAGCAGTTCGAGCTTGGTCGGCGCCAGGGTGGTGCGGTGGATGACGGCCATGCCGGAGGGTCTCCCGTGGGTCGCGTGGACGGCTGATTTCCCTGCGCGCGGGGGCCGTTGCCGGACCCGCGCGCTAGATTGAGCCTATGAGCACTGGGGGCAGCACCACCGTACGCATCAGGCCGCAGCGGTTCCACGAGACCGCCGGCCTCGATGACTGGCGCGTCGTCGGCGAGGGCGCGTGCGCCTACTTCCGCACCGACGGATCGTTCGCGGCCGGTACGCGCTTCGTCCAGGCCATCGGCGAGCTGCCCGGCCTCGGGGACGACCACCCCGACATCGACGTGCGGCGGGACGGCGTGACCGTACGGCTGATCACGCTCACAGACGAGTACTTCGGGATGACCAGCCGCCATATCGAGGTGGCCCAGCGGATATCGGAGGCCGCCCGCGCCCTGGGCCTGACCGCCGACCCTTCCCGCATACAGACCGTGCAGGTCACCGTCGACGCGCTCGACGGCCCCGCCGGGGTCGCGTTCTGGCGCGCCCTGCTCGGCTACGAGCACCGCGCCGGCAGCCCCGAGGACCTGGTCGACCCGCACCGGCGCGGCGCCCCCTTCTACTTCCAGCGGATGGACACCCCGCGCCCCCAGCGCAACCGCCTCCACGTCGACGTATGGGTGCCGTACGACCAGGCCGAGGCCCGGATCGCCGCGGCGCTGGCCGCCGGGGGCCGGCTGCTGAACGACGCGGACGCCCCGCACAACCGGGTCCTCGCCGACCCCGAGGGCAACGAGGCCTGCGTAGGGGTCGCCGGCCCGCCCGGACCGGCCGCCGACTAGGACCTGTCCGATCACTGGCCCTCACGGTCTACCGGCCGGTATACAGGCGGGGTTGGGTCCGCCGGACACGAGCCGCCGAGCGACCGGGCGCCTTCTGACCTCATGCGCGCCCCGGCCACCGCCGCCCGTCCGTCCGCGGACCGCCGGACTTCCAGGGGAGGACATGATGACGCATCGGACGCGTCCGGGCCGGGCCGTATCCAAGCGACGCACCGCCGTCGCGCTGGCCGCGCTGAGCAGCTGCGCGCTCACGGCCGGCTTCACCGGCACGGCCTCGGCGGCGCCGGGGGGCGCGCACGGCGCACCCCGCACCTCCTACGTGGCGCTGGGCGACTCCTACACCTCCGGCCCGCTGATACCCACGCAGGTCGACGCGAACTGCGCCCGGTCCGACCACAACTACCCGTCGATCACCGCGCGCGAGCGCCACATCTCCTCGTTCACCGACGTGAGCTGCGGCGGCGCGACGACCGCGGAGATGTGGCAGGCCCAGGGCACCAACGGGCCCCAGCTGGACGCGGTGAAACGCGACACGGATCTCGTGACCCTGCAGATCGGCGGCAACGACATCGGCTTCGGCTCCATCATCGGCACCTGTGCCGCCCTCGGCGCCAAGGACCTCGCCGGCAATCCCTGCAAGCAGCACTACACGGCAGCCGGCCACGACCAGCTGACGCTGAAGATCCTCCAGACGGCGCCCAAGGTCGCCCGCGTGCTGCGGGAAGTGCACCGCAAGGCCCCCCACGCGCGCGTGGTCGTCGTCGGCTATCCGGACCTCCTTCCCGAGGACGGCACCGGCTGCTACCCCCAGGTCCCGTTCGCCGCGAAGGACTTCCCCTACCTGCGGGACACCGAGAAGCGCCTCAACCTGATGCTGCGCGCGGTGGCGCTGCTGAACCGGGCCGACTACGTGGACA
The DNA here is from genome assembly GCF_007096885.1 of Streptomyces sp. 130. Classification (GTDB taxonomy): domain Bacteria; phylum Actinomycetota; class Actinomycetes; order Streptomycetales; family Streptomycetaceae; genus Streptomyces. The sequence continues at coordinate 13,663 of NZ_VJNO01000016.1, forward strand.
CCTACGGGCCGACGGTCGGCCACGACATGTGCAAGGCACCCGCCGACCGGTGGATCGAGCCCCTGGTCCCGGCGGCGCCCGCCGCTCCGGCCCACCCCAACGCGAAGGGCGAGGAGGTCATGGCACAGGCCCTCCTGAAGACCCTCGGCCGGGGCCCCGGGCGCCACTGACCCCTGCCCGGTCGGTCCCACCGGCAGCGTGACCTCCGAGTCCGCGTGCACCGTCACGCGTACACGCGGCGAGGCACGCGTACACACGACGACACCGGCCCCCGGGGACGCATCCCCGGGGGCCGGTGTCTCGGTACTGCTGGAACTGCCGATCCGTCAGGATCAGAAGTCCATGTCACCGCCCGGCATGCCGCCCGGAGCGGCCGCGGCGGCCTTCTCCGGCTTGTCGGCGATGACGGCCTCGGTGGTGAGGAACAGCGCGGCGATCGACGCGGCGTTCTGCAGGGCGGAGCGCGTGACCTTCGCCGGGTCGAGGATGCCCTCGGCGATCATGTCGACGTACTCGCCGGTCGCGGCGTTCAGGCCGTTGCCGACGGGGAGGTTGCGGACCTTCTCCACGACGACGCCACCCTCAAGACCACCGTTGACGGCGATCTGCTTCAGCGGGGCCTCAAGCGCGAGCTTGACGGCGTTGGCGCCGGTCGCCTCGTCGCCCGAGAGCTCCAGCTTCTCGAAGACGGCCGAAGCCTGGAGCAGAGCCACGCCACCACCGGCGACGATGCCCTCCTCGACGGCGGCCTTGGCGTTGCGCACCGCGTCCTCGATGCGGTGCTTGCGCTCCTTCAGCTCGACCTCGGTCGCGGCACCGGCCTTGATGACGGCCACGCCGCCGGCCAGCTTCGCCAGGCGCTCCTGGAGCTTCTCGCGGTCGTAGTCCGAGTCGGAGTTCTCGATCTCGGCACGGATCTGGTTGACGCGGCCCTGGACCTGGTCGCTGTCACCGGCGCCGTCGACGATCGTCGTCTCGTCCTTGGTGATGACGACCTTGCGGGCGCGGCCGAGCAGGTCGAGACCGGCGTTCTCCAGCTTGAGGCCGACCTCCTCGGAGATGACGGTGCCGCCCGTGAGGATGGCGATGTCACCGAGCATGGCCTTGCGGCGGTCGCCGAAGCCCGGGGCCTTGACGGCGACGGACTTGAAGGTGCCGCGGATCTTGTTGACGACCAGGGTCGACAGGGCCTCGCCCTCGACGTCCTCGGCGATGATCAGCAGCGGCTTGCCGGACTGCATGACCTTCTCCAGCAGCGGAAGGAGGTCCTTCACGTTGCTGACCTTGGAGTTCACGATCAGGATGTACGGGTCGTCCAGGGACGACTCCATGCGCTCCATGTCGGTGGCGAAGTACGCCGAGATGTAGCCCTTGTCGAAGCGCATACCCTCGGTGAGCTCCAGCTCCAGACCGAAGGTCTGGGACTCCTCGACGGTGATGACGCCTTCCTTGCCGACCTTGTCCATGGCCTCGGCGATGAGCTCGCCGATCTGGGTGTCGGCGGCGGAGATGGAGGCGGTCGAAGCGATCTGCTCCTTGGTCTCCACGTCCTTGGCCTGCTCCAGGAGGGCGGCGGAGACGGCCTCGACGGCCTTCTCGATGCCCCGCTTGAGAGCCATCGGGTTCGCACCCGCGGCCACGTTGCGCAGGCCCTCGCGGACGAGCGCCTGGGCGAGAACGGTGGCGGTGGTCGTACCGTCGCCGGCGACGTCGTCCGTCTTCTTGGCGACCTCCTTGACCAGCTCCGCACCGATCTTCTCGTACGGGTCCTCCAGCTCGATCTCCTTGGCGATGGACACACCATCGTTGGTGATCGTGGGGGCGCCCCACTTCTTCTCGAGGACGACGTTGCGACCCTTGGGGCCAAGGGTGACCTTGACGGCGTCGGCGAGCTGGTTCATGCCGCGCTCGAGACCGCGCCGGGCCTCCTCGTCGAACGCGATGATCTTGGCCATGTGAAGTGGTCCTCCCGGACAGGGGTGGATTGCTCCGGACCGAGTGGCGCCCGCGACGGACGGCCTGCGTGCCCTGCGGTTCCTTCCCCGCCTGGCGTGCGGGCCTCACCGGCCCGGTCCAAATTCTGTCACTCTCACCTGGAGAGTGCTAAGCCCAATGATTAGCACTCGACCCCCGAGAGTGCAAGCGTCGGCCTCGGCATGTGGACAACCACCGGGTCACCCCAGGGATCGCCTCCGGGCCGCCCCCGGACACGCCCCGGACGCGCGAAGGGGCCCGTACCCCTAGGTACGGACCCTTCGTACGTGCGTGGCGTCGCGGCCGACGTGCCGGGCTTCAGCCGACGGCGAGCTTGACCATGTCCGCCTGCGGCCCCTTCTGGCCCTGCGAGATCTCGAACTCGACCCGCTGACCTTCTTCGAGGGTGCGGTACCCGTCCATCTGGATCGCGCTGTAGTGGACGAATACATCCGCACCACCGTCGACCGCGATGAAGCCGTACCCCTTCTCCGCGTTGAACCACTTGACGGTGCCCTGAGCCATGCCTAACTCCCCTGTAACGTGTGTGCGCCGAAGCGCGTCGACCGCGGCTGAATGTATCTGCCCAACTGCCCTGTGCGACAGGTCAATCGGACGACAATTCTGCGCAGCACCGATCGCCCGAATATGGGGAATTCATGAGCTTGCGGGGCAAGTCGGGCCCGGCAAAGACGACTTATGGCGCAAGTGGGCCGGGCACATTGGCTGCTTCTGATCGTGGCGCGGCGCATTCTCATATGCGAGGGGCACGGGCAGCGAAGGGGACTTCCCACACTCTACCCCGCTCAACCATGCAGAATTGCCCCCTCCGCTTCTCTCGCGGAGGGGGCAACTACGGTGACGCAGCGGAGTCGTCGGCTCAGCAGCCGCCGGCCACGGCGGGGATGATCGAGACGCCGGCACCGTCCGGGGTCGCCGCGTCCAGGCCGCCTTCAAAGCGCACGTCGTCGTCGTTGACGTACACGTTGACGAAGCGGCGCAGCTTGCCCTGGTCGTCCAGCACGCGGGCGGCGATGCCCGGGTGGTCCTTCTCCAGCGAGGCGATGACCTCGGAGAGGGTCGCGCCCTCGGCCGGAACCTCGGCCTGGCCGCCGGTGTAGGTGCGGAGGATGGTGGGAATGCGGACCTTGACGCTCATGGCGGTGCCTTCCTGAAGTCTCGGGTGGTCAGCTGGTGGCGAGTCCGGCGGCGCGGAAGGCGTCCAGGCTCGGGCGGATCGTGGCGGTCGCCTGCGAGGTGTCGGCCACCGCGTCCAGCGTCTTGAGGCCGTCACCCGTGTTCAGGACGACGGTGGTGAGCGCCGGGTCGAGCAGGCCGGCCTCGATCAGCTTCTTCGTCACGCCGACCGTCACCCCGCCCGCCGTCTCGGCGAAGATGCCCTCGGTGCGGGCCAGCAGCTTGATCGCGTCCACGACCTGCTCGTCGTTCACGTCCTCGACGGCGCCGCCGGTGCGGCGGGCGATGTCCAGGACGTACGGCCCGTCGGCCGGGTTGCCGATCGCGAGGGACTTGGCGATCGTGTTCGGCTTCTGCGGGCGGACCACGTCGTGACCGGCCTTGAAGGCGGTGGAGACCGGGGAGCAGCCCTCGGCCTGGGCACCGAAGATCTTGTACGGCTTGTCCTCGACCAGGCCGAGCTTGATCAGCTCCTGGAGGCCCTTGTCGATCTTCGTCAGCTGCGAGCCGGACGCGATCGGGATGACGATCTGGTCGGGCAGCCGCCAGCCGAGCTGCTCGCAGATCTCGTACGCCAGCGTCTTGGAACCCTCGCCGTAGTACGGGCGCAGGTTCACGTTGACGAAGCCCCAGCCCTCGCCCAGCGGGTCGCCGATGAGCTCGGAGCAGAAGCGGTTGACGTCGTCGTAGTTGCCCTCGATGCCGACCAGCTCACCGCCGTACACCGCGGCCATGACGACCTTGCCCTGCTCCAGGTCGTGCGGGATGAACACGCAGGAGCGCAGGCCCGCCCGGGACGCGGCGGCGCCGACCGCCCCGGCGAGGTTGCCGGTCGAGGAGCAGGAGAGCGTGGTGAAGCCGAAGGCGCGGGCGGCCTCGACGGCGATCGCGACGACGCGGTCCTTGAAGGAGTGCGTCGGATTGCCGGAGTCGTCCTTCACGTACAGGCCGCCGGTCACACCCAGCTCACGGGCGAGGTTGTCGGCCTTGACCAGCTTGGTGAAGCCGGGGTTGAGATTGGGCTTGTCGGCCACGTCGGCGGGCACCGGCAGCAGCGGCGCGTAACGCCAGATGCTGTTCGGGCCGGCCTCGATGCGCTTCTTCAGCTCGTCGGGGGAACCGCTCGGCAGGTCGTACGCCACTTCGAGCGGCCCGAAACAGGACGCGCAGGCGAAAATGGGACCGAGTGCGAACCGTTCACCGCACTCGCGGCAGGAAAGGGCCGCGGCGGGACCGAGGTCCACGGAAGTTCCGGTGTGTGCTGCGACAGTCTCAACAGCCATGATGGCGAGGCCCTTTCTCCTCATCTTCCTCACGACGCGTTTCGCCGCGAGACGGAATTGGCACCTTCCCCACCTGACCTCGCGGTCGGCAGGAGGGTTGCCGGGACTTCAACGGGCCGTTCCCTCTGTCCCTCTGGATGAGCGCTGTGGCGACGGACCATGGATCCGCGCGTTTGTCGGCGGACCGACCCCGGCATGCGATGGCCGTCCGCGTTGTTCAAGACTGTAACCGAAGGACCGGGCGGGTGAGACAGGCGTCCGTACCGCGAGATGGATCACATACAGGGAGTATCGACCGTGCTCGAAGAGGTCGAACGCTGGCTGACCAGGCGTTCCTGGTCGGCCGCCGACCACCCGCCGGCGAGCGTGCGGGGTGCCGCGGACGGTACGGGCGTCAGCGTCGTTCTACCGGCCCTCAACGAGGCCGCGACCGTCGGGGACATCGTCGCGACGATCCGGCGCGAGCTGATGGAGCGCGTTCCGCTGGTCGACGAGCTGGTCGTGATCGACTCGGGCTCCACGGACGCCACCGCCGAGGTCGCCCGCCGCGCGGGCGCCCGGGTCGTCCACCGGGACGCGATCCTGCCCCGGCTGCCCGCCGTCCCCGGCAAGGGCGAGGTGCTGTGGCGGTCGCTCCTGGTGACCAGCGGCGACATCCTGTGCTTCATCGACGCGGACCTGAAGGACTTCTCGGCCGACTTCGTCTCCGGCATCGTCGGCCCGCTCCTCGCCCGCCCCGAGGTGCAGTTCGTCAAGGCGATGTACGACCGGCCGCTCGGCGAGCTGCCCGGCCAGGGCGGCCGCGTCACCGAGCTGGTGGCCCGCCCCCTGCTGAACCTGCACTGGCCGCTCCTCGCGGGCTTCGTCCAGCCGCTGGGCGGCGAGTACGCCGTACGCCGCTCGCTCCTGGAGCGGCTGCCGTTCCCGGTCGGTTACGGGGTCGAGCTCGGGCTGCTCGTGGACGCGCTGCACACCGTGGGCCTCGACGCCCTGGCCCAGGTGGACGTCGGCGTCCGCGTCCACCGCCACCAGGACGGCCAGGCGCTCGGCCGGATGGCCGCCGCGATCTACCGCACCGCGCAGGTGCGGCTCTCCCGGGGCCATCTGGTGCGCCCCTCGCTGACCCAGTTCGAACGGGGACCGGACGGATTCGTCCCGCACACCTACCCGGTGGACACGCGGGAGAGGCCGCCCATGTGCGAGATCGAGGAGTACCTGGCACGCCGTGCGGCCTGATCGCGATCCCACTCCGTCCGACTTCGTACGTTTGGGCGGATCGGGTTCGGGCTAGATTCCGGCCATGGTCTCCGAGCACGCCCCCCAGCCCGCTGCCCAGGTCCTCGTCGCGTCCAACCGCGGCCCCGTCTCGTACGCCCTGGGCGACGACGGCACCCTCGAAGCGAAACGGGGCGGAGGCGGACTCGTCTCCGGCCTCAGCGCCGTCGACGACAAGATGTGGGTCTGCGCCGCCCTCGGCGACGGCGACCGCGAGGCGGTGCGCCGAGGGGTCGGCGAGCCGGGCGTCCGGATGCTCGACATCGACGCCGGGGTGCACGCCGACGCGTACAACGGCATCGCCAACTCCGTGCTGTGGTTCGTCCACCACATGCTGTACCAGACGCCCGTCGAGCCCGTCTTCGACGCGGAGTTCCGCAGGCAGTGGGCCTCCTTCGAGACGTACAACCGCGCCTTCGCCGAGGCGCTGGCCGAGGAGGCGGGCGAGGGCGCGGCGGTCCTCGTGCAGGACTACCACCTCTCGCTGGTCCCCGGCATGCTCCGCGAGCTCCGCCCCGACCTGCGGATCGGCCACTTCTCACACACCCCGTGGGCACCCGTCGACTACTTCCGGCTGCTCCCCGACGACATCGCCGAACAGCTGCTGCACGGCATCCTCGGCGCCGACCGCGCCGCCTTCCTGACCCGCCGCTGGGCGGACGCCTTCATCGGCTGCTGTACGGAGATCCTGGGCGGCACCGGCCGCACCCGCGTCGGCGTGCACGGCCTCGGCGCCGACGCCGGATTCCTGCGGAGCCGGGCGCACGAGGCGGACGTGGACGAGCGCATGGCGGCCCTGCGCGAGCAGATCGGACCCGACCGGAAGACCGTCGTCCGGGTCGACCGCACGGAGCTGTCCAAGAACATCGTCCGGGGCCTCCACGCCTACCGCACCCTGCTGGAGGAACGCCCCGAGTGGCGCGAACGCGTCGTGCACGTCGCCTTCGCCTACCCCTCGCGCCAGGACCTCGCGGTCTACCGGGAGTACACCGCGGAGGTCCAGCAGGTCGCCGACGCGATCAACAAGACGTACGGCACGGCCGGCTGGACCCCGGTCGTCCTGCACGTCAAGGACGACTTCGCCCGCTCGCTCGCCGCGTACCGGCTGGCCGACGTCGCCCTCGTCAACCCGATCCGCGACGGCATGAACCTCGTCGCCAAGGAGGTCCCCGTCGTCTCCGACGAGGGCTGCGCGCTGGTCCTGTCCCGGGAGGCCGGCGCGTACGAGGAGCTGGGCGAGAACGCGTTCACGGTCAACCCGTACGACGTCTCCGCCACGGCGGACGCGCTGCACGAGGCGCTGACGCTCCCGGACGACGTGCGGGCCGCCCGCACGGAACGGCTGGCCGAGGCGGCGACCGCGCTGCCGCCGCAGCAGTGGTTCCTGGACCAGCTGGAGGCGCTGCGGCGCGACTAGGACGATCCCCCGCCGATCCGGCCGACGCGCTCGCGGAGGCGCTTCGGCGCGACTACGGCTTTCCCCCGCCGATCCGGTCGGCGAGCTCCCGCAGGTACTCCACGACCGCACCCGGCCCCGGCAGGGCGAGGTCGGCGCGCTCGGCCAGCTCCGGCACCTCGGCGCTCCCGCTGCAGATGAGCAGGCCGGGGACGGGGACCGCCGGGTCCGTGCGCAGCTTCTCCACGGCGGCGTACGCGGCGAGGTCGCCCAGGTCGTCGCCCGCGTACAGCACGGACCTGGCGCCGATCTCGCGCACGTACTCGGTGAGCGCGACGCCCTTGTCCATGCCCGGGGGGCGCAGTTCCAGGACCAGCCGCCCCGGTTCCACCATCAGTCCGTGCAGCGCGGCCAGCGCGCCCAGGGGCCCGCGCAGCGCGTCGAACGCCGCCTGCGGGTCGGCGGCGCGCCGGGTGTGCACGGCGAGGGCGCGGCCCTTGTCCTCGGTCCAGGTCTCGTCCCGGAGGCCGGCATCCGCCAGCACGCCGGGGAGTGCGGCGCGCACGGCCGCGACGCCGGGGTGCGGGGCGGGGGCGCGCACCGCCCCGGTCGCGGCGTCCCAGCGCTCGGCCCCGTAGTGCCCGAGCACGACGAGGTGGTCGAGCCCCTCGACCCCGGCGACCCCGGCATACCGCACGGCGACTTCGGCGGGGCGCCCGGTGATCACGGCCACGGACGCGACCTTGGGCGCGAGGGCGGCGAGCGCCCGCACGGCTCCGGGGTGCGCCCGGGCCTGTTCCGGGTCCGGCACGATGTCCGCCAGCGTCCCGTCGAAGTCGAGCGCGACGAGGGCCTCGGCCGGCCGGGCGAGGATGGCGTCGAGTCCAGTGCGGCCTGCGATTGTCTGCGGGGTGCCCATACGGTGAGCGTATCGCCGCGCGTCCCTGATGCGGGGGCGCTGCCCCCGTACCCCCGCTGCTCAATCGCCGCAGGGGCTTGATGTGGCCGACGCGCTACCCAGCCCCACCGGCGATCAAGCCGCAGGTCCAGGGGTGGGAGCCCCGAGCCGGGCCTCGGCGCGAAACGGGGCCCGGCGCGAAACCGGGCCTCGGCGCGAAACCAAGCCCCGCCGGCGATTGAGGCGCCGGGGGCCGGGGCGGCGGCCCGGTTCGGGGAGGGGCGGGTAGGGGAACGGGCCCGCCGCAGGCGTACCGCAACCGCGCGCGCCCTACCGCCTCCCCCGCCGAGCCTCCCGTACGCGCCGGAGGCGATTCACCGTCACGGGGTCCTCCTCCAGCGCCCGCCGGTCGTCCAGCAACGCGTTCAGCAGCTGGTAATACCGTGTCGGCGACAGCCCGAGCCGCTCGCGGATCGCCCGCTCCTTCGCCCCCGCCCCCGCCCACGACTGCCGCTCCACCGCGAGGACGGCGCGGTCCCGGTCGGACAGCGGCGCGGAGTCGGCGGGGCCGTTCGGGGGGTGGGCGGTCATATCAGCCAATATATGGCGCGTCCCGTCCTCATGGAACGCGGAGACTACTCCGCCGCCTCCGCCTGCACCGCGTCCCGCGATATCCGCGTCAGCACGCTCTCCGGATTCGCCCCCGGCTGCACCGCCTTGCCGATGTTCTCCTTGATCGACTCGCTCGCCGCCGCCCAGGACGTCTTGCCGAACGGATAGAACTCCGACTCCGGCAGGGCCGCCAGGAACTGGTGCAGCGGCTTGTACTTGGCGTCGTCCTCCATCGCCGCGGACGCGCTGCCCGTGACCGGCAGCATGTCGTACATGTCGGCGAACTCGATCACGTTCTTGTCGGTGAACAGGTAGTCGAAGAACTTCCCGATCTCGACCCGGTGATCGTTCTGCTTGAAGCCCATGATCCAGTCGGCGACGCCCATGGACCCCTCGGTGGGGCCGTGCTCGCCGGGCAGCGGGACCATGCCGACCTCGACGCCCTGCTTCTGCGCCTCCTCCATCAGCGTGGGGTGGCCGTTGAGCATGCCGACCTTCCCCTTCGAGAACTCCTCGAACGCCTTCGCGCGGTTCAGCTTGCCGGGGGCGACCGGGCCGACGAGGCCCTTGTCCACGAGGTTCGTCTTCAGCCAGTCGAACGTCTTGACGTTCGCCTCGGAGGCGATGTCGTACGAGCCGACCTCGTCGGTGTAGCCGCCGCCCCCGCTGAGCATCCACATCAGCGTCTCGGCCTGGGACTCCTCCGGACCGAGCGGCAGCGCGAAGGGGTAGGACACCCCGCGCTGTTCGAGCGCGGTGGCGTCGGAGGCTATGTCGCTCCAGGTCTTGGGGGCGTGCAGGCCGGCCTGCGAGAACAGCTTCTTGTTGTAGAAGAGCAGCCGTGTGGAGGCGACGAACGGCAGGCCGTACTGGATGCGGTTGACCTGGCCCGCGCCGATCAGCTTCGGCAGGAAGTTGGCCTGGGTCGGGATGCTCAGCATCTCGTCGGCCGAGTAGAGCTTCCCGGCCTTCGCGTAGTCCGCGTAGGCGCCGATCTGCGCGATGTCGGGGGCCTTGCCGTCCTTGACCATCTTGGCGACCTCGCGGTCGACGTCGGTCCAGGGCAGGACGGTCACCTCGACCTTGATGCCGGGGTGGGACGCCTCGAAGCCGCGGGCGATGCCGTCCCAGTACTTGTCGGACTTGTTCGCCTCGCTCGTGCCGTAGTCGGCCGCGACCAGCTTCAGCGTCACGTCGCCGGAGCCGCCGCCGGAGCCGCAGCCCGACAGCGTCGCCGTCATGCCCAGCACGGCGACAGCCGCCGTCAGTCCCAAGTAACGCCGCTGCACAGCTCAGTCCGTCCTCGTCGATTGCACTGCCCGCGCCTCCCGCATACGCACGGGGCACTCCGGGTGAGCTGCGATTTTCCCCGCCACCGACACAGAGGTCTACACCACGGAGGTATCGCTTCCACAACGCAGCAGCATTGCACGGGGCCCACGGCGACTGCTAAGTAGGTCTGGACGTACGGGCCTTATTGGTCCAGACCTTCAATCGACGGTGCGTCAGTTTCCGTACGGGCCGAGCCCGTCGCCCCGACCCCGCCCCGACCGAGGAGCCGCTCCGCATGTCGCGTACCGCAACCGAGATTGCCACCCAGCCCAGCTGCTGGCGGCGTGCCGCGCAGGCGGGCGCGGAGTTCGAGGGGCTGCCGAAGCCCGGCGAGCGCGTCGCCGTCACGGGGTGCGGCACCTCGTGGTTCATGGCCATCGCGTACGCAGCCCTGCGGGAGGCCGCGGGGCAGGGCGAGACGGACGCGTACGCCTCCTCGGAGTTCCCGGTGGGGCGCCCGTACGACCGGGTGGTCGCGATCACCCGTTCCGGTACGACGAGCGAGGTGCTGGCGCTCCTGCGCGAGCTGCGCGGAAGGACCGCGACCGTCGCACTGACCGGCGACCCGAAGACGCCGGTCATGGAGGCCGCCGACGCGGTCGCGGTGCTGGACTGGGCGGACGAGGAGTCCGTGGTCCAGACCCGGTTCGCGACGACCGCGCTCGCCTTCCTGCGGGCGGGCCTGGAGGCGGCCGGTCCGCTTCCCGCGGGTGTGAAGACGGTCGCCGAGGCGGCGGTCGACGCGGAGCTGGCGGTGACCGAGCCGCTGGACGAGGCGGTGGTCGCGGCCGAGCAGTGGACGTTCCTGGGGCGCGGCTGGACCTACGGGCTCGCCCAGGAGGCCGGGCTGAAGATGCGCGAGGCGGCCGGCGCCTGGACCGAGTCGTACCCGGCGATGGAGTACCGCCACGGCCCGATCGCGATCACCGGTCCGAACCGGGTGGCCTGGGTCTTCGGCGCCCTGCCCGAAGGGCTGGCCGGGGAGGTGGCGGCGGTCGGCGGGACGCTGGTCGCCAACGGGACGGCGGACCCGATGGCCGACCTGATCCGCGCGCAGCGGCTCGCGGTGGTCCTGGCCGAGTCGAAGGGGTACGACCCCGACCACCCCCGCAACCTCTCGCGCAGCGTGATCCTGCCGTAGCGGGCGCAACCGGTACCGGGATTTTGTATGGATGCGCAACAAACAGCACTAGTGGACTAGACCTTTTGGATCGCTCGGGCGAAACTGTTCCACGTGAAACACGTCATCGCCCTCGATGTGGGCGGCACCGGAATGAAGGCCGCACTGGTCGGGGCCGACGGCGCCCTGCTCCACGAGGCACGGCGCGCGACCGGCAGAGAGCGCGGCCCCGACGCCGTCGTGGAGTCGATCCTCGCCTTCGCCGCCGACCTGCGCGCGTACGGTGAGGAGCACTACGGCGAGAGCGCCCTCGCGGCCGGTGTCGCCGTGCCCGGCATCGTGGACGCGGAGCAGGGGATCGCCGTCTACGCGGCGAACCTGGGCTGGCGCGACGTACCCATGCGGCGGCTGCTCGGCGAACGGCTCGGCGGCGTGCCCGTGGCGCTCGGCCACGACGTCCGCACCGGCGGGCTCGCCGAGGGCCGGATCGGCGCCGGCCAGGGCGCCGACCGCTTCCTCTTCATCCCGCTCGGCACCGGGATCGCCGGAGCCATCGGCATCGCCGGCGCGATCGAGGAGGGCGCCCACGGCTACGCGGGCGAGATCGGCCACATCGTGATCCGGCCGGACGGCCCGGAGTGCGGCTGCGGCCAGCGCGGCTGCCTGGAGACCCTGGCCTCCGCCTCCGCCGTCAGCCGCGCCTGGGCGGTCGCGTCCGGCGACCCGAAGGCGGACGCCGCCGACTGCGCCAAGGCCGTCGAGTCCGGCGACCCGAAGGCCGTCGAGGTCTGGCAGAACGCCGTCGACGCGCTCGCCGCCGGACTCGTCACCGCGCTCACCCTGCTGGACCCGCGCACGCTCATCATCGGTGGCGGGCTCGCCGAGGCCGGGGAAACCTTGTTCACACCACTCCGTGCGGCCGTCGAGGAACGCGTCACGTTCCAGAAGCTGCCCCACATCGTCCCGGCGGCCCTCGGGGACACCGCCGGATGCCTGGGCGCAGGGCTGCTCGCCTGGGATCTACTCTCCACGGAGGTATCCGCCTGATGGCCGGACGCGCAGACAGCACCGTTCTCGCAGGGGCCCGGGTGGTACTGCCCACCGGCACCGTCGAGGGCGGCCGGGTGACCGTCGAAGGCACCCGCATCTCCGGCACCCAGGCCGAGAACGCCCCGGTCCTGGACCTCTCCGGCCACTGGATCGTCCCGGGCTTCGTGGACATGCACAACCACGGCGGCGGCGGCGCGTCCTTCACCTCCGGCACCGTGGACGAGGTCCTGACCGGCGTCCGCACCCACCGCGAGCACGGCACCACCACCCTCGTCGCCTCCACGGTCACCGGTGAGATGGACTTCCTCGCCGAGCGCGCCGGCATCCTCTCGGAACTGGTCGAACAGGGCGACCTCGCCGGCATCCACTTCGAGGGCCCCTTCATCTCCCCCTGCCGCAAGGGCGCCCACAGCGAGGCCCTCCTGCGCCACCCGGACCCGGCCGAGGTCCGCAAGCTGATGGACGCCGCGCGCGGCACCGCGAAGATGTTCACCCTCGCCACGGAGCTGCCCGGCGGCATCGACTCCGTACGGCTGCTCGCCGAGCACGGCGTCATCGCGGCCATCGGCCACACCGACGCCACGTACGAGCAGACCGTCGAGGCGATCGACGCCGGCGCCACCGTCGCCACGCACCTCTACAACGCGATGCCCGGCATCGGACACCGCGCGCCCGGCCCGATCACCGCGCTCCTGGAGGACGAGCGGATCACCGTCGAGCTGATCAACGACGGCACGCACCTGCACCCGGCCGCGCTCGGACTGGCCTACCACCACGCGGGCGCCGACCGCGTCGCCCTCATCACCGACGCCATGGACGCGGCCGGCTTCGGCGACGGCCGCTACCAGCTCGGCCCGCTCGCCGTGAACGTCGAGAACGGCGTCGCCCGGCTGGTCGAGGGCAACTCCATCGCCGGCTCCACCCTCACCCTGGACACCGCCTTCCACCGCGCCGTGACCATCGACCGCATCCCCGTCGAGGACGTCGTCACCTCCATCTCCGCCAACCCGGCGCGGCTCCTCGGCGTCTACGACAAGGTCGGCTCGCTGGAGCCCGGAAAGGACGCCGACCTGGTCGTCCTGGACGAGGACTTCCGGCTCAAGGGCGTCATGCGCAAGGGCGAATGGATCGTCCGCCCCGAGGCCGCGGCGGGCTGAACGCGTACGTAACGAAGAGACGGCGGTTGGCCCCGAGGTCTGGGCCGACCGCCACCTCTTTGGCATGATCACCTGGGAAACCAGCACGGAAAGCGCGTTCCGGCAAGGAAACAGCGCGCAGCACGGACCGAACGCGAAAGGGCGGCCGCGGTGATCCTCACGGTCACGCTGAACACGGCACTCGACCTCACCTACTCCGTTCCCGCCCTCGTACCGCACTCCAGCCACCGGGTGACCGACCACTCCGAGCGCCCCGGCGGCAAGGGCATCAACGTCGCCCGCGTCCTCACCGCCCTCGGCCACGACACCGTCGTCACCGGCTTCGCCGGCGGCACCACCGGGACCGTCCTGCGCGACCTGCTCGCCGCGCTCCCCCGGCAGGACGCCTCCCTCACCGACGCGCTCGTCCCCGTCTCCGGCGACACCCGCCGCACCATCGCCGTGGCCGACGCGGCCACCGGCGACACCACCCAGTTCAACGAGGCCGGACCGCACGTCACCGCCGGCGAATGGGCCGCCTTCCTCGACGCGTACGCCGGTCTGCTGAAGACCGCCGACGCCGTCGCCCTGTGCGGCAGCCTCCCGCCCGGCATCCACGTCGGCGCGTACGGCGAACTCGTCCGGCTCGCCCGCACCGCCGGCGTCCCCGTCCTCCTGGACACCAGCGGCGAACCGCTGCGCCGGGGCATCGCCGCCCGCCCCGACCTGATCAAGCCGAACGCCGACGAACTCGCCCAGCTCACCGGCTCCCGCGAGCCCCTGCGTGCCACCCGCGACGCCCGCCGCCGGGGCGCCCACGGCGTCATCGCCTCGCTCGGCCCGGACGGCATGCTCGCCGTCACCCCGGACGGCGTCTGGCGGGCCTCGCCGCCCGCACCCGTCAAGGGCAACCCGACCGGAGCGGGCGACTCCGCGGTGGCCGGGCTGCTCTCCGGCCTCGTGGAGTCCCTGAGCTGGCCGGACCGGCTGCGCCGGGCGGTGGCACTGTCGACGGCGACCGTGCTGGCCCCCACCGCGGGCGACTTCGACCGCACGGCGTACGAGGAGCTGCTGCCGCGCGTCGCCATCGAGGAACACGCAGCGGGGGCGGCCTGAGCGCCGCGCCCCGCCCCGCACCGGGCCCGCCCGCCGGACCGGAGAAACAATCAGAGGTCAGCAATGCCGCTCGTCAGCACCGGTGAACTCGTCTCGGCCGCCCAGGCCCGGGGACGCGGGATCGCCGCCTTCAACGTCATCACCCTGGAACACGCGGAGGCCATCGCCACCGGCGCCGAACGCGCCGGCGCGCCCGCCATCCTCCAGATCTCCGAGAACGCCGTGAAGTTCCACGGCGGCCGGCTCACCGCCATAGCCGCGGCCGCCGCCGCGGTCGCCCGCACCTCGTCCGCGCCGCTCGCCCTGCACCTCGACCACGTCGAATCCGTCGACCTGCTCCACCAGGCCCACGACGAGGGCTTCGGCTCCGTGATGTTCGACGCGTCCAAGCTCACCTACGAGGACAACGTCCGGGCCACCGCGGAGGCCGTCGCCTGGGGCCACGAGCGCGGCATCTGGATCGAGGCCGAACTCGGCAAGGTCGGCGGCAAGGAGGGCGAGGCCCCGCTCGACGCCCACGCCCCCGGCGTCCGCACCGACCCGGCCGAGGCCGCCGCGTACGTCGCCGCGACCGGCGTGGACGCCCTCGCCGTCGCGGTCGGCTCCTCGCACGCCATGACCGAGCGCACCGCCGCCCTCGACCATGAGCTGATCGGCCGGCTCCGCGCCGCCGTCCCCGTCCCGCTCGTCCTGCACGGCTCCAGCGGCGTCCCGGACGACGAGATCCGCCAGGCCGTCGCCACGTCCGGCATGGTCAAGATCAACGTCGGCACCGCCCTGAACACCGCGTTCACCGGCGCCGTCCGCGCCCACCTGGCCGAGAACACCACGGGCGTCGATCCCCGCAAGTACATCGCCCCCGGCCGCGAGGCCATGGCCGCGACGGTCGCGGCCTTCCTCGCCCTGATGGGCTGACCGGACCCGGGAAACGCACCGGCCCCCTCGCCCGGAGGCGAGGGGGCCGGATGGTGTGCGGCGCCGGTCAGCGGGTCTGGTGACCGGCCTCCAGCGACAGCTGGTCCAGATTGGCGTCGCACTGATCGCCCTCGTTGCACGAGATCATCAGCGTGTTCTGGCCCTTGACGAGGTTGACGTAGGCGTACGTCGTCGTCCAGCCCTTCTCCAGATCGCCCTCGGGGGCGTTGGCGAAGTTCTTCATGTTGATGCCGCGCGGGGCCTCGGAGTTGACCGTCAGCGAGGTCTTGGCGTCCTTGCCCGGCACGCCGTACGTCACGAACAGCGTGTACTCACCGGCCTCCGGCACCTCGACCGTCCAGGTCGCCGAGCGGCCCACCTCGTTGAGGTTGATGTACTGCCCGTTCGCGCTCTTGGCGCCCTTCACGGAGTTGTCGAGCCGCGCCGTGCCGCCCAGGTGGAGCGAGGCCGCGTCCTGCTTCGGAAGCTCCGCCGGGGCCGACGAGCTCGGGGAGGACTCCGGGGTCGGGGACTGCTCGACCTGCTCGCCCGGGCTCTCGGAGGCCGTCGCCTCGGCCTTCTTGTCCTTGTCGCCGTCGCTCGTCATCAGCGCCACGCCGATGCCGACCAGCACCACCGCGACGACCGCGACCGCCGCGATCAGCAGCCCCTTGGTGTTCGGGCCGCCCTTGCCGGAACCACCGCGCCCGCCCTGGTGCGGCACCTGCGCGGTGGCCGCGCCGCCGGGATACGTCTCCGGAGCGGCGTACTGCGGGCTGGGCCGGCCGTACTGGCCCTGGGGCGCCTGCGGCGGATAGCCGTACGCCTGCTGCTGCGGCGCCTGCTGCCCGTACTGGCGCTCGCCGACGGTTCGCACCTGGTTGTACGAGGTCCGGGGCACACCCGGCTGGGCGGCGGGACCCGGGTAGCCGTAGCCGCCCTGCCCCGGCGGCTGCGCACCGGCCGCCTGCCCGTCCGCGTAGAGGTAGCCGAACGGATCGTCGTCCTCGGGTGTGCTCGCGCCGTTGTTCCCGGCCATCCCTGGGTCACTCCTCACCATGTCGCCAGCCGTCGCCGAATATCGCCAGCCGTCGCCGACCGGCCGAGCCTACCTCGAATGGACGATGTCAAGAATTGACACGGGCCTCGGCGGGAACCCGGCCGAAGACGCGCGGAAGAACGTCAGCCGGCCCTGCGGTGAACCTTCGAACGCGACCGCTTCTCCACGTACATCCGCTGGTCGGCGGAGGCCAGCACCTCTTCCGCGGTCATCCCGCAGGCCGCCCAGCCGATGCCGAAACTCGCCCCCACGCGCACCGCGCGGCCGTCGACCCGAATGGGCGGAATGATCGCGTTCCGCAGGCGAACGGCCAGGTCAGCCGCGTCCGCCGCGCCCAGGCCGTCCGCGAGGACGACGAATTCGTCACCCCCGAGCCGGGCGACGGTGTCCCCGTCCCGGACACAGGTGGTCAGCCGCCGGGCCACCTCGATGAGCACCGCGTCACCCGTGTGGTGCCCGAAGCGGTCGTTGATCGACTTGAAGCCGTCCAGGTCGCAGAAGAGGACCGCGAGCCCCTTCGCCCCGTCGTCCAGCGATGTGTCCGGCGCCACCACGTGCACATGGTGGTCGAAGGGGTGCGCGCCCGGACCGCCGGCCGGGTAGCCCCGCGTCTCGTCCACGTCCCCGTACGCCGCGTCCAGCGCCTCCACGTCGGTCGTCGCCGCCGCGTCCGGGCGGGCGCACAGCCGGGCGCCGAGCCGGGTCCGCAGCTCCGCGCTGTTGGGCAGCCCGGTGAGCGCGTCGTGCGAGGCGCGGTGGGCGAGGTTCAGCTCATGGCGCTTGCGCTCCTCGATGTCCTCCACGTGCGTCAGCAGGAAGCGCGGCCCGTCCGCCGTGTCCGCGACGACGGAGTTGCGCAGCGACACCCACACGTACGTGCCGTCCCGCCGGCCCAGGCGCAGCTCGGCCCGGCCGCCCTCGGCGGAGGTGCGGAGCAGGGTGCCGATGTCCTCGGGGTGGACCAGGTCGGCGAAGGAGTAGCGGCGCAGCACCGACGCGGGGCGGCCGAGCAGCCGGCACAGCGCGTCGTTCGTCCGCAGCAGCCGCCCCTGCTGGTCACCGCCGAGCTCGGCGATCGCCATGCCGCTGGGGGCGTACTCGAAGGCCTGGCGGAAGGATTCCTCACTGGCCCGGAGCGCCTGCTGCTCGCGCTCCAGCCGGACCAGGGCCCGCTGCATGTTGGCCCGGAGCCGGGCGTTGCTGATCGCGATGGCGGACTGCGAGGCGTACATGTGGAGCGCCTCGCGGCCCCAGGCGCCCGGGCGGCGTCCGTTGCGCGGCCGGTCGACGGATATGACGCCCAGGAGGTCCGAGCCGCCGCCGGACGTGTACATCGGGGCGTACAGCCGGTCCTGCGGGTGCCACTCGTCCTCGAAGCGGGGCTCGGGGCCCTCCGTGTGCCACTGCGGCACGTCGTCGTCGAGGAGGACCCAGCCCTCGGTGTGCGGTATGAACCGCAGCCCGTCCCACGCCTCGCCCATGAGGAGCCGGCGCTCCCAGGAGGCCCGGGAGCCGACCCGGCCGGTGATCAGGGCCTCGGCGGCGTGGTTCCCGGCGAGGGCGGCGACGACGAGGTCGCCGTCGGGGCGGACGAGGTTGACGCAGGCAAGCTCGTAACCGAGATTGGCGACGATCCCGTCGGCCACGGTCTGCAATGTGTCGGCCAGGCTCCGCGCCGTGTTGAGGTCGGCCACGGCCTGGTGCAGCTGCCGCATCGTCGCGAGACGGACGTAGGGCTCCGACTCGGCGTCCATCGCTCGCACTCCCCGAGACCTCGACAGCACTCCAGAATTCATATCGACGTACTTGACGTACTTACTGCAGTGTCACCGCCACTGAATCACAGCGAGCTGTGCACTCGGTACACAGGGTCAGCAAATATTGCACTCTGTGACTCAAGTCACAGACGAGCGGGAAGAGGCCACCGCAGGTCAGCGGGGTGGCGGGAGCCCGGGGTCCTAGGACCCGGCTGGTCCCCTGGCCCGATGCGGGCGGCCCCGGCGCGCGGCTAGCGTTCCCGGTGTGTTGCAGACGAAACCCCCCACCCCGCGTACCGAGCCCGTCCCCCATGCTGAGGGGGTGAGCAACGAAGAGTTCCGTGCCGCCCTGTCCCGGCTGGCGGCCGGCGTGGTGCTGGTCACCGCCCAGGAGCCGCCGCTCGACGAGGGCGGACGCGGTGAGGACGTCGGCATGACCGCGACCGCCTTCATGTCCGTGTCCCTGGACCCGCCGCTGGTCATGGTGAGCCTGCGCAACGACTCCCGGATGGACGACCTGCTCGCGGAGCAGCCGCTGTGGGCGGTGTCCGTGCTGGCGGAGAGCCAGCGGCACATCGCGGGACGGTTCGCGATGAAGGGCCGGATCAGCGACCGGCTGCTCTTCGAGGACATCCCGTACGTACGCGGCGAGGTCAGCGGCGCCCCGCTGGCGGGCGGCGCGCTCGCGACGCTGGAGTGCCGCACGGAGCAGCGGGTGGTCGCGGGCGACCACACCCTGGTGATCGGCCGGGTGCTGGCGGCCCGGGTGCCGAACGGGGACGGCGGGCCCCTGACGTACTTCCGGGGGAAGTACCGGCAGCTGGGCTGAACCGGGCGGACGGGGGCCTGGGCCGGCCGGGCAGGGGCCGGGCGGGCCGGGGCCGGTCGGGCCTGGGCCAGGCGGACCGGGGCCAGACGGACCGGGCGAGCGCGCCCTGCACCAGGCGGACCGGGGCCTGGCGGGCCGGGGCCGGGGCGTCTGCGGCGCTGGGAGTCGCCTACCAGTCGCGCCCCGAGCGGCCCCGCTTTGTATCGCCGCGCTGCTTCTTCTCGCGCAGCCGGCGCTCGTTGATCCCGCGGGGGACCTTCTTCTTCACGCGCGGCCTGGGCGGCGGGGCGGACGCCTCCGCCAGGAGGGCCGCGAGGCGTACCGCGGCCGTCTCGCGGTTGCGCCACTGCGAACGGTGCTCGGAGGCGCGTACCGCGATCACACCGCCGGTCAGCCGGCCCGCCAGCCTTTCCAGCGCGCGCTCCTTCCACACCTCGGGCAGCGCCTCGGTGGCCGCGAGGTCGAAGCGCAGCTCGACCTGCGAGTCGCTGGTGTTGACGTGCTGGCCGCCGGGGCCGGAGGACCGCGAGAAACGCCACATGAGCTCGGCCTCCGGCAGGGAGACCGAACCTCGGATGACATAGGGCCCGGACATGTCACCCATGTTCCCCGCCCCGCCGGCGGTTCGTCACCTCTTTTTGCGGCGCCCCGGCCCCCTTCGGCAAAGAAAGTAAAGGCGCGCGGAACCTCACGGTCCCCTGTCGGCGTTAAGACCTGTGACGGTAGCTTCGTGACCGCGAAGCCCGCACCCGACAGATGAAAGGGACTTCCCATGGCAGTAAGCCTGTCCAAGGGCGGCAACGTCTCCCTCACCAAGGAGGCCCCCGGCCTCACCGCCGTCACGGTCGGCCTCGGCTGGGACGTCCGTACCACCACCGGTACAGACTTCGACCTCGACGCCTCGGCGATCGCGGTCAACGCGGGCGGCAAGGTCTACTCCGACGCGCACTTCGTCTTCTTCAACAACAAGGCGACCCCGGACCAGACCATCGTGCACACCGGTGACAACGTCACGGGTGAGGGCGAGGGCGACGACGAGCAGATCAACGTCAACCTGGCGGGCCTGCCGGCCGACGTCGACAAGATCGTCTTCCCGGTCTCCATCTACGACGCGGAGACCCGCAGCCAGAACTTCGGCCAGGTGCGCAACGCGTACATCCGCATCCTCAACCAGGCCGGCGGCGCCGAGATCGCCCGCTACGACCTGAGCGAGGACGCCGCCACCGAGACCGCCATGGTCTTCGGCGAGCTGTACCGCAACGGCGCCGACTGGAAGTTCCGCGCCGTGGGCCAGGGCTACGCCTCCGGCCTGCGCGGCATCGCCCAGGACTTCGGCGTCAGCCTCTGACGCCCAGCGAGCCCGTACGGGAGCCCCCGGCCGAACGTCCTGCGGCCGGGGGCTCCCGCGTGTCCGGGCGTCCCCCGGACCGAGCAACGGCGTCTGAAGGCCCCCACCTCACCGCCCGTCGCGACGCCGCCCCGGCCGCCGTGGGAGCGGAAGCGGAGGCCGTCAGCCGTCCGCGGCGGGCCGGCCCCCGCCGTACAGCCACGACTTCCACAGCCCCGACAGGTCCTGGCCCGTCTCCCCCTCCACGTACGCCGTGAAGTCGGCCGTCGACGCGTTGCGGTGCCGGTACTTCTCCGTCCAGCCCCGCAGCAGCGCGAAGAACTCCCCGTCGTCGTCCACCGCCTCACGGATCATGTGGATGACCATCGCCCCGCGCCCGTACACCGGATCGTCCGAGATGGCCGCGGCCGACGGCGGATCGGCGGGCGGGAACGCCCAGTTGTCCTCGTCCTCGTAGGCGACGTCGAACGACTCGTCGGCCGGGATGCCGTTCTTCTCCTCCTCCCACAGCCACTCCGCGTACGTCGCCAGGCCCTCGTTCAGCCACATGTCGCGCCAGCTCTCCGGCGTGACCGAATCACCGAACCACTGGTGCGCCATCTCGTGGACGAGCAGCCCGACGCTCGGCGGGCCGGGGAAGAACGGCCGGTTCTGCGTCTCCAGGGCGTACCCCGCGTCGTCCTCGCGGTCCACGATCGCGCCCGTCGCGGAGAACGGATACGGACCGAAGTGCTCCGCCTCCCACGCCACGACCTCCGGGACCCGGGCGACGGTCCGCGCGCTCGCCTTCGCCACCTCCGGGTCCACGGCCGTGAACACCGTGATGCCGCCGGCCATCGTGGACGTCCTCGTCTCGAACCGCCCGATCGCCAGCGTCGCGAGATAGCTCGCCATCGGCTCGGCGGTGTGCCAGCGGAAGGTGGTACGGCCCTGCTCCGTCACCGGCGGCCCGGCGAGCACCCCGTTGGACACCGCCGTGAGCCCCTTCGGGACGGTGACTGCCAGGTCGTACGCGGCCTTGTCGCCCGGGTGGTGGTTGCCCGGGAACCAGGCCATCGAACCGGTCGGCTCACCGAGGGCCAGCGCCCCGTCGTCGGTCGGCAGCCAGCCCTCCTCCGACCCGTCCGGGTCGGTGATCGTCTTCGGCGCCCCGGAGTAGCGCACGACGGCACGGAACGTCCCGCCCTTGCGCAGCCGGCCCTCGACCTTCCCGTCCGTACGGAGCGTCACCTCGTCGCCCGCCCGGTTCACGGCGGCCGGACGCCCCTCCACGGTCGCCGAGTCCACGGTCAGCCCGGCCAGGTCCAGATTGAACGAGCTGAGATCCTGGGTGGCCCGCGCGGTGATCTCGGCCGTCCCGCGCAGCGTCCGCTCGTCCGGGTCCACATCGAGCGTGAGGGCGTAGTGCGTGACGTCGTAACCGCCGTTGCCCAGCTTCGGGAAGTACGGATCGCGCACCCCGGACGCGCCCGGCTTCCCCTCGACGCCGCCGGAACAGGCGGGCGCGAGGAGGGCGAGGGCGAGCAGGGGGAGGGCGGCGCGGGCCGTCCTGCGGCGTGCCGGGGTTCGCTGGTCCACACGAATGATCCTATGTGCGGAATGTCGTAATCCGATGTGGTCCGCGGGGCTCACAGCACCGCGATCCCCAGCGGCCGTTCGCCCGCCGCCAGCCGGACCGGGGGCGTCTTCCCGTCGAGGGCGACGACCGTGATGCCGTTCCAGTAGCCGTCCCGGGTGAAGCCTCCCGTGACGTACGCCGTACGGCCGTCCCGCGACACGGCGACATCCTCGTGCGGCCCGTCCAGCCTCACCAGGCGCTCGGAGCCGCCGGGCTCACGGATCGTCAGCGACGCCTCCTCGTCGCCGGAGGCGATCGGGCCGGTGCCCACGACGAGCAGCGTGCCGTCCGGGGCGAGCGCCGCCCCGTGCTGGTGGGTGTCGGCCGTCATCCGCTCGACGGCCACCTCCCCGGTGCGCGGGTCGAGGACGGCGAGCCGCTCGCCCTCGAACGGCAGCAGCAGCTTCCCGTCCGACGGGCGGACCACCGCGTAGTGCGGCTTCAGCCAGGACCCCAGCCCGCCCTCGGTCCCGTACGGGGCGACCTCCATGCGCCGCGCGCGGAGCGTGTCCGTACGGACGGAGGTCACGTCGAACGAGTCGTGGCCGGTGGCGTACGCCTCCGAGCCGTCGCGCGACACGTCCACGTCGAAGGGCCGGCGCCCCACGGGGACCGTGCCGGTGACCTTCCGGGTGGCGGTGTCGATGACCTCGAGGACCCCGTTGCCGCCGGGCACGTTGACCCCGACGTACGCGTGCCGGCCGTCGGGGGCCAGCGCGATACCCATCCCGCCGCCCCGGTACTCACCCGTCGTCACGGGCCCGGTCCGCGTCGAGTACGCGATCCGGGCCAGCCGCTTCCGCTTCCCGGTGTCCACGACCGCGACGCCCTCGGCGGTGGTGACCCACGCCCGCCCGTCCGCGCCGACGGCGACGCCGTAGGGGGCGGTACCGACCTCCACCCGGTCGAAGGCACCCCGGACCGGGTCCACGAAGGACACGGTGTCGGCCCCGAAGTCGGCGACGAGCAACGTCCCTGCGGGGGTCACCCCGGACCCGGACGAGGCGGTGGGCACCGGGGCCCGCGCGGCGGGCGAGGCCCCGGGGGACCCGGACCCGTCGGTGGCGGCACCCCCGGCACACCCGACGAGCACCGCCACGGCGGCGAAGGCGGCCAGGAGAGCGGACAGGGAGCGCCGGACACGGTCCCCGGCACGGCGGACGCAGTCCGGACAGCCCAGAGCCCCGGCGCGGCGAGCGCGGTCCCCGGCACGGCGAGCGCGGACCGGGCAGTCCGAAGCCCCGGCACGGCGAGCGCGGTCCCCGACGCGGCGGACGCGGTCCCCGACGCGGCGGACGCGGTCCCCGGCACGGCGGACGCGGTCCCCGACGCGGCGGACGCGGACCGGGCAGACCGAAGCCCCGGCACGGCGAGCGCGGCCCCCGACGCGGCGAGCGCGGTCCCCGACGCGGCGAGCACGGACCGGGCACTCCACAGCCCCGGCACGGCGGACGCAGACCGGACACTCCACAGCCCCAGCACGGCGGACACAGACCAGGCACTCCACAGCCCCAGCACGGCGCACGCAGACCGGACACTCCACAGCCCCAGCACGGCGCACGCAAACCGGACAATCCACAGCCCCGGCGGCGGCGGTGCGCGTGGCCTCGGCCGCCTCCGCGCGCGGCCCGTGGTGGGCGCTCACCGCGTGCCCCCGCTGTCCGGCGCATCCGCGCCTTCGGCGCCTTCGGCGCCCTCCGCGCCCCGCAGCAGCGCCGCGATCCCGGCGAAGCCGCGCCGCTCCGCGTGCTCCAGCGCCGTCACCCCGTCGCCGTCCGCCAGTCCCGGCTTCGCGCCCGCCGCGAGCAGCAGCTCCACGATCTCCTGGTGCGCCCGGCCGCCGTCGCCGAGGATCACGGCCTCCAGCAGGGCCGTCCAGCCCAGCCGGTTGACGTGGTCCACGTCGATGTCGGTGAGCCTCAGCAGCTCCCGTACGTACGCGACGTGGCCGCGTTCGCTCGCCGGGATCAGCGCGATCCCGCCGAACCGGTTGCGCAGCTTCAGGTCGGGCCCGGCCGGCAGCAGGACGCGCAGCATCTCCACGCTGCCCGTGACGCCCGTCGCCAGCCAGGGGCTCTCCTCGCGCCGGTCCTGCGCGTCCGGGTCGGCGCCCGCAGCGACGAGCAGCCGGGCGGCCCCGACGTGCTCCCCGTGGACGGCCAGGAGCAGCGGGGTGCGCCCCTCCTCGTCGCGGGCGTCGACCCGGGCGCCGCCCTCGATCGCGGTCCGCACCCCGGCGGTGTCGCCGGTGCGCGCGGCGTCGAGCAGCTGGTGATCGAGGGCGTTCATGTCCGTCTCCCGGGGGTGTGCGCGTACGTCCTACTTGGCGAGGGCGGCGACGCCGGCCCGCGCGAACTTCTCGTCCAGGTCGCCGCTGGGCGCGCCCGCGACACCGATGCCCGCCACCGGAGCGCCCTTGACCTGCACGGGGGCGCCGCCCGCGAGGAACAGCGTGCCAGGGATGTCCTTCAGGTTCGGGGCCTGGGCGAGCCGTCCGGCCAGCTCGGAGGTCGGGGCGTTCCACGACACGGCGGTGTACGCCTTCTTCTCGGCCGACTCGTACGCCTGGGGGCCCGAGCCGTCGCCGCGCAGGGTCAGGATCGTGTTGCCGTTGCGGTCGACCACCGAGACCGCGACGCGCTGGTTCTCCTTCTTCGCCGCGTCCAGGGCGGCCTTCGCGGCCTTCGTCGCGGCGTCGAGGGTCAGGTGCGTCGTCTGCTGGAGGTTGCGGTGCGCGGTGTCCGCCTTGACGGTGGTCGCGGGGGCGGCGGCCGGGGTGGACGCGTTCGCGGACATCGCGCCGAACGTGCCGGCCCCGAGGGCGGCGGCGACGGCGGCACCGGTCAGGACACGGGTACGCGGCGACATCTTCTTCATCAGGGGCTCCTCAGCGGGGCGGAGGCGGGCGGTTCCCGCGTCCTGCCATCCATCGTTGGCCCGCCACCGCCCCCGGACGGTCGTCGTACCGGCTCGACCCGGCGCCCGGGACGGCTGACGTACCCATCGGCCGATCGGTTGATGCGCGGGCGCCCGTCCGGGGTGACGATGGAATGTCCACGCAGGTCAGCGGGGTCCCTCCGGGACCGGAGAGCAGGGGTACGAGGTGGAGCACCGGTACGAGGACGGGCCCCGGCCCGCGCCGGAGCGGGACGCCGACGACGCCGGCATCGCGCCGGAGCGGGACGCCGACGACGCCGGCACCCGTCCCCTCGCCCTCCTCATGCACGCCGCGTTCTTCCTGCTCCTCGGCGCGTCGCTCGCCCGGTTCCTGCTCCGGCACCCCGGTGAGGCCCGCACGCCCTGGATCATCGGGCTGTCCATCGCCCTGGCCGCGCTCTATGTCATCGGGCCGGTGCTCGGCTCGCGCCCCACCGCCCGCAGCCTCGTCTGGCTCGGCGGGCTCGTCGTCGTCTGGATGGTGGTGGTCGTCCTCGCGCCCAGCTTCGCCTGGTGCGCGGTGCCGCTCTTCTACACCGGGCTGCGCATCCTGCCGCCCCGCGCCGCGTACGCCCTCGTCGCCCTGCTCACGCTGTTCGTCGTCGCCGCGCAACTCCGCCTCGCGCACGGCTTCGACCCCAACCTCGTGCTCGCCCCGCCCGCCGTCGCCGCCGTCGCCACCGCCGTGTTCGTCCACATGCGGCGCCAGGCCGTACGGCAGGGCCGGCTCATCGACGACCTGCTCCGCACCCGCCGCGAACTCGCCGCCACCGAGCGCCGGGAAGGCACCCTCGCCGAACGCCAGCGGCTGTCCATGGAGATCCACGACACCCTCGCCCAGGGCCTGTCCAGCCAGCAGATGCTCCTCCAGGCCGCCGACCGCACCTGGGACACCGACCCGGCCACCGCCCGACGCCACATCCGTACCGCCGAAGGCATCGCCGAACGCAACCTCGCCGAGGCCCGCCGCTTCGTCCACGACCTGGCCCCCGCCGACCTGGCCCAGGGCGGCGGCCTCGACGCCGCCCTGCACGCACTCGCCGCCCGCGAAACCGCCCAGGCGCAGGGCAGGCTCACCGTCCGCTGCCACATCGAGGGCGCCCCGCACACCGTCCTGCCCGACCGCACCCAGTCCGCACTGCTGCGGATCGCCCAGGGCGCCCTGGCCAACGTCACCGAACACGCGCACGCCACCGAGGCCGCCCTCACGCTCACGCACCTGGACGACCGCACCGTCCTCGACATCGCCGACAACGGCCACGGCTTCACGCCCACCGCCGCCACCGGGGCCCCCGGCGGGGTGCGCGGCCACGGGCTCCCGGCCATGCGGGCCCGGCTCCACCAGCTCGGCGGCACCCTCACCATCGAATCGGCCCCCGGCGAAGGCACCGTCGTCACCGCCACCGTCCCCGTCGCTCCCGCACCCCCGCACCAGGCGCCCACACTTCAGGACCCCACACCTCAGGACCCCGCATGACCGCCGACCGCACCGCCGACCGCATCCGCATCCTGCTCTGCGACGACCACGCCGTCGTACGCGCCGGGCTCCTCGCCCTCCTCGGCAGCGAACCCGACATCGAGGTCATCGGCGAGGCGGGCAGCGGCGAGGAAGCCGTCGCGCTCGCCGCCCGGCTCACCCCCGACGTCGTCCTGATGGACCTCCAGCTCGGCACCGGCATCGACGGCGTCGAAGCGACCCGCCGCATCGCGGCCGGCCCCGGCACCCACGTCCTCGTGCTCACCACGTACGACACCGACGCCGACATCACCCGCGCCATCGAGGCCGGCGCCACCGGCTACCTGCTCAAGGCCGAACGCCCCGAGGAACTGTTCGCCGCCATCCGCTCCGCCGCCCAGGGCCGCACCACGCTCTCCCCGCCCGTCGCCAGCCGCGTCATGGCCCGCATGCGCGCCCCCCGCCCCACCCTCACCGACCGCGAACGCGACATCCTCGGCCAGCTCTCCCGGGGCCTCGGCAACCGCGAGATCGCCCGCGCCCTGTTCATCAGCGAGGCCACGGTCAAGACGCACCTCGGCCGCATCTACGACAAGCTCGGCGTCGACACCCGCGCGGGCGCCGTCGCCGTCGCCAAGGAACAGCGGCTGCTGCCGTGACGAGGCGCCTCGCCGATACGAGCGACACGCCGGGCATGACACCATCGGACCGTGCTCGACATCGGCTACTCCCTCTCCCGCCGCTTCCCGGACCCCCCGCAGACCGACTACCGCCGCGCGGACGTCCACGCGCTGCGGCACGACCTGTTCTCCGGGGACGTCTACCTCGCGGACACCAAGGAGGACCGCGAAGTATCCACAGCCTGGGGATGGGTGCCGGTGCTCGACTTCGCCTGGGCGCTGTGCGACATCGTGGAACGCATCGACCAGGACCCGCGCGGCAGCCGCTCGCACCGCCGCCAGCAGGCCGAACTCGACTTCACCGAGTCCACCGACCGCATGCTCTTCGAACGCCGCTTCGGCTGGGTCGACATCGAGGCCGACTGGATGGACCCCGAGGAACCCCCGCTGACCTTCAGCCACTCCCTCCTGCGCCGCGAAGCCCGCGACTTCCTGCACGACCTGATCGCCGACCTCGCCGACATGCACGAGGGCCTGGCCGACAACCCGGCCGTCTGGGACCTCCAGGCCCGCTTCCCCCGCGTCTGACCCGGCCCGGCCACCCCCTCACGGCTCCACCCGCACCCCGATCTGCGCCGCGAACGCCGGCGCCAGCTCCATCAGCTGCACCGGGCTGATCACGGCACCCGCCAGCCGATCCACCCCCCGCGCGATGTCCAGCTCCGCGACCGCCCGCAGATCCACCGACTCCATCCGCGCCGCGCTGAAGTCCGCCCGCCTCAACGCGCAGTCCCGGAACTCCACCCGCGTCAGCCGCGCACCCCCGAAGTCCGGCTCCGCCAGCACACAGCCCTCGAAGACCACATCCGTCAGCCGGGCCTCCCGCATATTCAGGTAGTCGATCTTCCCGCCCCGCACCACCCCCCGCTCCAGCACCGCACCGTGCAACTGCGTCCCGCCCAGCCGCGCGTCCACCACCTCCACGTCCCGCAGCGACGCCTCCGCGAGATCGGTGCCCACCCCCCGTACGCCCGTCAGCACCGAATCCATGAACCGCGCCCGCGCCAGCTCCGCCTGGTCCAGGGCGCACCCCTCCAGCGCACAGTCCATGAACCGCGCACCCCGCCCCGACGCGTCCGCCAGGTCCACCGACGCCCCGAACCGCACCCCGTCGTAATCCCCGTCCGGTACGAGCCCGCCCTCCTCGAACTCCACCAACGGCGGCAGCCGCACCTCCGGCCGCCGCGCCGCCTTCAGACCACCACTCCGACCACCACTCCGCACCATGCCCCCATCGTGACGCACGCCACTGACAACGCCCCACGGGCGCTCGGCCTCACGCGCCGCCCAGCTCCGCCAGCGCCCCGTCGGTCAGCCGGTACACCGTCCACTCGTCCTGCGGACGCGCACCCAGCGACTCGTAGAACGCGATCGACGGGGCGTTCCAGTTCAGCACCGACCACTCCAGGCGCTCGTAACCCCGCTCCACACAGATCCGCGCCAACTCCCTCAGCAGCGCCTTCCCGTGTCCGCCGCCCCGCCGCTCCGGGCGTACGTACAGGTCCTCCAGATAGATCCCGTGCACCCCGCGCCACGTCGAGAAGTTCAGGAACCAGAGCGCGAAGCCGACGACCTCGCCGTCCTCGTCCGACTCCGCGATGTGCGCGAACGCGGCCGGCCGCTCACCGAACAGCGCCTCCCGCAACTGCTCCTGCGTCGCACGCACCTCGTGCAGCGCCTTCTCGTAATCGGCCAGCTCACACACCATGGCGTGGATGACGGGGACATCGGCGGGGGTAGCGGTACGAATCATGGGGGCAGCGTAGACAGCGCCCCGCCGACGGCTACCCCCGGCCCAGCACCACCCGCGCGATCTCCGCCTGCTCCGGCGCCAGCCGCCGCGCCCCGCCCGCCACCGACCAGCGGGCGTTCTGCAGCACCCGGCCCAGCGTCCAGGCCACCGCCCCCCCCCGGTCGAGCCCCAGCACCCCCGTCAGCACATCGAACCGCTTCCCCACCGCGCCCGCGTCGAACCGGTTCACCAGCGCCGGCAGCAGCTCGAACCCCGCGTCCCCCACCAAGGGCTTCGGATCGATGGCCACCCACGCGGCCCCGCCGCCCTCGGCCGCCAGCACGTTCCCGAAGTGCAGGTCCCAGTGCAGCAACCGGTCCCCCGGCTCCCCCGCCACCTCACGCACCGCCGCCGCACAGTCCCGTACGAGCCCCCGCTCCTCCTCGTCCACCAGCGCCGCCACGACCTCCGGCGCGGCGGCCAGCATCCGGGAAGCGGCCTCCCCGAGCCCCCGCAGCCCGTGCCCGGCCCCCGGCCGCACCTCGGTCAGCTCCGCCAGCAGCCCGGCGATCACCCGGACCGCCCGGTCCACGTCCGGATGACCCTCCAGCGAACGGCTCCCGTCCAGCCGCTCCAGGAGCATCGCCCCGGACGCCGGATCGTGCTCCAGCAACCGCACCGCCCCGGCCCCCGCCTCACCCCACAGCCGCAGAGCGACCGGCTCCCCCACCGTCTCCACGTCCACCGGCTGCAACTTCAGCACCGCCCGCCGCCCGTCCCGCACCCGCACCACCGGCAGGACCAGCGCGCACACCCCGTGCATCGCCGCCCCGTCCCGGCGCAGCCCCCAGCGCTCCAGGAAACCGGCCGCCATCCCCGGCAGCGCGGCCACGAACGCCCGGCCCGCCTCCCCGTTGTGAGCGGACTGAGTGGCGACGAGCGCATCCGGAATCTCGATCACGCCCCCGATCATAGGGACGCGGCGCACGGCGTCGGGGGCGGAAGGTCGCGCGATGCGGCGGCGCCACCGGGTGTGTGATGCGGGCACCGGCAGAGCGGTGAGCGGTACCGCTGCCGCACATTGCGGTGCCCCGCGCGCCGGCCCCTTCGCGACCGCGCCCCACGGGCGGTGTCCCAGCCACGTCTGCGCAGCCCAAGTCGGGGACCTGCACACCTCGTTCACACGTTCCCCATTGGCCAGGGTTGCAGCGTGACCTGACGGATCTCCTTACCGCATGGCTGGAGCATGGTGAATACCAAGGTTTCTCCTTTCCCTGAGATGGTCCCTGCCGCCACCGTGGCCGAACGAACCTCACAGCGCGGCCTGTTCGACCCGGCGGTCGCCGACGACGTCCTCGCCGGACTTCCGCCGGCCTTGTTCGCCGAGTTCCGCAGGAAGGACCAGCGGGAGAAGGCCGAGCAGTATCTGCGCGGTCTTGTCTGTGCCGAGGGACGCAAGTCCGTACGCAACATCGCGGCGCTGGTGGGCGGTGGCACCGCCGAGCAGAGTCTGCACCACTTCATCACCGGGTCAACCTGGGACTGGGAGCCGCTGCGCGCGGCGCTCGCCGCGCACCTGATGCGCACCTGCACCCCGCAGGCCCTGGTGGTGCAGACGATGCACATACCGAAGACCGGGGAACACTCCGTGGGGGTGAACCGGCTGTTCGCCCCACAGCTGGGCCGCATGTTCCGTGGCCAACACGCGTTCGGCGTCTGGCTGGCCTCCCAGCGGCTGAGCTCCCCGGTCCACTGGCGGCTGCATCTTCCCGAGCCCTGGGGAGGCGACCAGGATCGGCTCGAACGCTCCGATCTCCCCGAAACCGTCGGACACGAGAGCCTGGGCGCCTGTGCCACGAGCGTCGCCCTGGAGACAGCGCACCTTGCGCGGTCCGGCGTCCTGCCGGTCGTGATCGACCTGCGCGGGGGCCAGGTGCGCCCGGCGGTCTCCCGGTTCAGGGCGGCCGGGATCCCCCTGCTCGGGCGTATCGGCACCTCCGTGCCGCTGTTGGTGGCCGACCAGACGATGCCGGGTTTCGGTGCGGGTCCACTGAACCCGCAGCAGATCCTGGAGTCGACCAGGGGCCTGCGCAGGCCGGCGCACTGGCCGGACGCCACTCGGCGGCACGCCCTTCGCACCTCGCTGGTCTCCGCGGTCCGGGTGGCGCTGCCCCACGGCCCCACGGAGCGGCCGCGCCCCATGCTGCTGCTCGGCGAGTGGCACGACCCGCAGCGGCCCCCCGTCGGAATGTGGCTCACCAACCTGCCGCACCTTCCGGTGACGCAGTTGCTGCGGATCGCGAAGCTTGCCCACCGTGTCGAGCAGGACTTCGCCGAGATCGGCGAAGCGGTCGGTCTGCGTGACTACGTCGGCCGTTCCTTCCACGGCTGGCACCGGCACGTCACTCTCGCCTCCGCCGCCCATGCCGCGAGCATCCTGACCATCAACCGGCAGAAAGCGCGGAGGACTTATTGAGTGCCTAGCTGTTTCGGCGTGCGTACAGGACCTGGCGGGCGCGGCGGAGCCGGAGGGCCAGCTGCACTTCGAGGGCACGCTCGGGCTCGTTCCACCGTGTGCCGAGAAGTTCGGTGATGCGCTCGATGCGGCGGGCGACCGTGTTGGGGTGCACGTGCAGTCTCTCCGCCGCGTTGGTGGGGCTGGAGCCTGCCGCGAAGTACTGCTCCAAGGTGGCGATCAGTTCCGTCGTGCGGTCCGTGTCGTAGTCGAGGACCGGACCCAGGACCGACTCGATGAATCCGTCGACATCGTGGTCGTCGGAGAGGAGCAGTCCCAGAAATCCCAGGTCCTGTGCGGAGGCCACACCCCCCACCCCGTCGAGGGCGGTCAGGGCGTCCAGGCAGCGCACCGCTTCCCGGTACATCCGGCCGGCTTCCGCTGCCGAGGTCTGCGGGCCCGCGGCGCCCACCGAGACGGGGTTGCCGAGCAGCGGGGAGAGCTCGTCGGCCACGGCCCGGGCAGTGGCCGAGGCGTCGGTGCCCGGCACGATGAGGACGAGGCGGCCGTTGTCGATCATCTTCAGGCCGTTCACGCGGAAGACGTACGAGGACGCCCATCCCCCGGCTCGCTTCGGCTCCCCGCCCTCCGGCCGGACCACGAGCAGAACGTGCGGTTTGTCCAGGTCGATCCCGAGCCGGGTGGCGCGCTGAATGATCTGGCGCGGCACGGGCGCACCGGTCGGCAGGCTCAGCAGTTCCTCCAGCAGCTCGTCGCGGACCGGGCCCTTCGCGACGGCCGCGCTGCGTTCCATCACGAGCTGCAGCGCGAAGACCTGGGCGACCGTCCGCAGCAGCCAGACGTCCTCTCCGAGGAGTTCGGCAGCCGGACACAGGACGAGCGCCCCGAGCCCTTCCTTCCCGGCGGTGACCGGGGTGACCCAGGCCCGGTCACCCGCCCGGACGGGGCCACCGCAGGTGTACGCCTCAAGTGCTGCCTCGTTGAGCGCGTCCTCGTCGACGTCGGCGATCTCGCCGCCGGCCGCCATCACATGCCCGGCCATATCCCGTATCTGGAGGGTGCTGTCCAGCGCCGCAGCCGCGGTATCGACCAGTACGCCCAGGTCCGTGCCGTCGATCAGAAGGTCCATGATCCGGCGGTACGTCGCACTTATCTGCCCGAGGCGTGCCAGCCGGGTACGGACGCGCGCTCCGTCGCTCTTCAACTCGGCAAGCTGTTCCCGCGCCCGCTGGAGCTGCTCCACCCTCCCGATCGCCTCCGCGGCGATGTCCGCCAGCGAGCAGATCAGACCGATCTCGTCGGGAGTGTAGTGGCGCACCCTGCGGTCCGCCCCGTACAGCACCCCCACGGCCTCACCGTTCTGGAGCAGGGGGACGGCCATGAGCGCGCGCAGTCCCTCCTTCTCGACCACCCCGTCGATGGTGTCGGAGTGCGCGATGGAGCCGTCCTCCGAGTAGTCGGCGGTCCACAGCGGTGCCCGGCACCGCATGGCCTGCGCCCCCAGCCCCCGGCCGCCCACGATCCGCAGACCGGTGTTGAGCGCCGTGGTGGAACCCTCGGAGCAGCGCACGTACATGCCCTCGTCGTCCGGCAGGGTGATGTACGTCATGTCGAAATGCAACAGACGCCTGCCCCAACGGGCGATCAGCGGCAGCAGGCCGTCCAGGTCCACCGGGGCCGACAGGTCCCGGGCCGTGTCGATCAGAGCCACGAGTCCGGCCTCCCGCTGGTGACTCCTGGCAGTGGCGAGGCTCACCTCGCGCGCCAGCTGCACCACGGACTCGATACGGGCCAGCTGCTCGGGCCCGTGCCGGCCCTCTCGGCGCACGCGCTGCAACAGGGCCTCCAGCTGCCCCGCGGTCGCCCCTTCGGCCAACAGCCGCAGAATGGTCAGCAGTTCGTCATCCCCGGTCGATATCTCTCCCGGCATGCCACGCACCCTCCCCCACTCCGGCGCCCCGGTGAAGATAGCTGTCGACCGATCAGCAGGTCAACGGCCCGGACCTGGGCTGATTCCGTTGCGTGGTGGTGAGACCACCGATAGGCACCGGCAAGAGTGTCCTGAGATCACCTTCCGGTCGCCACGCCGCATCGCGGACGCTCGTGTACCGGGGAGGGGAAATTCCCCTGCCCGCAGGGGGAGTTACGGTGGAAATCCGCAGTTATGTCCAGTCGCTGCAGCGCAGCCGTGAGGCACGCAGCGACAGCAGGCGCCCCGACAGCTTCCGCCTGCGAGGGCGGGAGTGGACCCTGCTTCCGGACGTCTTCGCCCCGCCCTACACGACGTCCACCGACGCGGCCATGGAGCTGCTGGGTTTCCACGAGGACCACCAACTGGCCGGAAATGGCTCCTTTCTGGAGATCGGCTGCGGCACCGGAGTCATCGCGGTGAGCGCCGCACTGAGTGGCTGCGAGAGGGTGCTGGCTACGGACATCAATCCGCTGGCCGTACGCAACACAGCCCTGAACGCACAGCGCCACGGGATCGCCGACCGCGTCCGCGCACAGCAGAGCGACCTTTTCGACGCCCTCGACCCCCATGCGCGTTTCGACACCGTGTACTGGCACTCCAACTTCGTTCTCGCGCCGTCCGATTACCGCTACGCCTCCCTCCACGAGCGGGCGTACGTGGACCCCGGTTACGCCGCACACCGCCGCTACCTCGAGCAGGCACCGCAGTGGACCACGGAGGGCGGCCGGGTCCTGCTGCACTTCAGCAACCGGGGTGACCTGGCACGTCTGCACGCTCTCGCGGATGAGACGGAGCGCGAGCTGAGCGTGGTGCGCAGCATGCACGTCGAAGAGGGCCGGGACACGATCGAGTACCTGTTGATCGAGATCGCGCGGAGGGACGCGTCGAGCCCTCGCCCGAAGCGCGTGGGTGCCGCCACAAGCAATCGGCAAGGAAGCTGAGCAGCCTTTCGTGTCCTGCCCCTCTCCTTGTTCCGGCTCACGAGGGATCTTGGAAAGCCCGTGCGTATCCTGCTTGTTGACAATTACGACTCGTTCACCCACAACCTCGCCCACTATCTGGCGGTGATCACCGGTCAGGAGCCGGTCGTCCTACCCAACGACTCGCCGCTCCTGCACCTGGGCCTGCTCAGCGGGTTCGATGCCGTCGTCCTGTCCCCCGGGCCCGGAACTCCCGCTCGCACCGAGGACTTCGGGAGGTGCCGGGAGCTGGTGGAGAGCTGTGACCTGCCCCTGCTCGGCATCTGCCTCGGACACCAGGGCATAGCCCAGTGGCACGGGGCCGTCGTCAGCCGTGCGCCCGAGCCTCGGCACGGACGGCTGTCGCCGGTGCTCCACGAGGGCACCGGTCTGTTCACCGGGCTGCCCTCGCCCTTCAACGTCGTGCGTTACCACTCGCTCGCGGTCAATGATCTTCCGGAGAGCCTCCGGGCCACCGCGTGGACCCCGGACGGAGTGCTCATGGGCCTTGAGCACCGGAGCAAGCCGATGTGGGGGGTTCAGTTCCATCCCGAGTCGATTCTCACCGAATACGGCATGGAGCTGCTGCGTAACTTCGTGGAGCTGAGCCGCGCATGGCACGGGGACCGGCCGGCGCTCGTGGCACCGGTTCCCCGGGCACCGGCCGAAGCCGCATTGCCCCGGCGCTCCCTCCAGGTGAGAGTCGAGCGGCTCGATACCGGCTGGGACGACGAGGTCGCCTTTGAAGCGCTCTTCGGGCACGCCGAGCACGCCTTCTGGCTGGACAGCAGCGCCCATGCCGTTTCGGAGACGGCCCTCGGCCGGTTCTCCGTCATGGGGGATGCCGGCGGGCCCCTGTCGCGGATCGCCGAGGCTGACGTGCGGGCGCAGACCGTGACGGTGCGCTCCTCGAAGGGCACGGAAGTGGTCTCGGGCGAGTGGTTCTCCTGGCTCGACCGGGACCTGGCCGCTGCCCGTATCCCTCCGCTCGACCTGCCGTTCGACTTCAGTCTCGGCTGGGTCGGTTACCTCGGTTACGAACTCAAGGCCGAGTGCGGCGGCCGACTCGCCCATCAGGCCTCGGAGCCGGACGCGGCCATGATCTTCGCGGACCGTGCGGTGGTGTTCGACCACCACAGCCGCGTCACCTATCTGCTGGCCCTCGTCGAGGACGGGCAGAAAAGGGAAGCGGTCCGCTGGCTGCGTGACACCCGTAAGGCTCTGGAGAAGCTTCGCGGCCGTTCCCCCCGGCTGAACCCCGACCCGGTCCCGCACGCCGAGGTGACGCTGCGCCACGACCGGGCTGCCTATCTGGGACTGGTGGACAGGGCCCTGGAGGAGATCGCGGCCGGAGAGAGCTACGAGGTCTGCCTGACCAACATGGCCGAAGCGCGGGGCACCTTCGCACCGCTGCCGAGCTACCGGCTGCTCCGCAGAAGCAGTCCGGCACCGTTCGGGGCCCTGCTGAGGCTGGGCAGCACCTCGGTGCTCAGCACATCGCCCGAGCGGTTCGTGAAGGTCGGCGCCGACGGCCGGGCCGAGTCCAAGCCCATCAAGGGAACCAGACCGAGAGGAAGAAGCGCCCGGGAGGACGCCGATCTCGTGGCGGACCTCCTGAGCGACGAGAAGGACCGGGCGGAGAACCTGATGATCGTGGACCTGGTCCGCAACGATCTGGGGCGCTGCGCCGAGCCGGGCTCGGTGGAGGCTGACGAGATCTTCCAGGTCGAGACGTACGAGAGCGTCCATCAGTTGGTCAGCACGGTGCGGGCGCAGCTGCGGAGGGACGCTTCCGCGGTGGACTGTGTGCGCTCCGCGTTCCCGCCCGGCTCGATGACGGGGGCGCCGAAAGTACGGACCATGGAGATCATCGACGATCTCGAAGGCGGCCCGCGGGGTGTCTATTCGGGGGCGCTCGGGTACTTCTCGCTGTCGGGAGCCGCCGATCTCAGCGTGGTGATCCGCACCGTGGTGATCACGCCCGGCCGGGTCCGGTACGGCGCGGGAGGCGCCGTCATAGCGCTCTCCTCGCCCGAGGACGAATTCGAGGAGACCGCCGTCAAATCGGCCCCGCTGCTGTCCCTGACCCGAAGCCGTTTCCCCGGGAGCAGGGGATCGGCTCTGCCGACCCCGGGACCGACGCCGTGAACCGCGTCGACGACCGCCGGGGTCCATCTCACAACCAGCCCTTACGGACGCTGAGGGCGAGCAGCTTCCGCGTGTAGTCCCACAGTTCGGCCGATCCCTCCTCGATGACAGAGGTGCGCTCCCGGACACGAGCCTCGTCGACTCCGGGCGCGCGCCAGGTGCCGCCGCCGTTCCCGGCGTTCAGCAGCAGGGGCTGCAGCCGGTCCATGGCCTTGGCGAACTTCGCCTCGGGGGTCCGCCGCTCCTCGAACTCGTTCCACAACTCGTGGAACGCCTTCTCCTGGTCGGCCGGCAGCAGAGCGAACAGTTTCCTGGCCGCCGCCGCCTCACGTTCCGCCTGGTCCTTCCGGCCGGCGTCGTCGAACAGGCAGGTGTCACCCGCGTAGATCTCGACGAGATCGTGCACCAGGGTGAGCTTCAGAGTGCGTCCGACGTCGATGGGTTCGTTCGCGTACTCCGCGAGGACGAGCACCATCAACGCCATGTGCCAGGAGTGCTCGGCGTCGTTCTCCCGACGGTCGTCGGCGAGCAGCGGGCTCAGCCGCAGGACCGTCTTCAGCCGGTCGATCTCGGCTATGAACTCGATCTGCGCCATGAGGCGTGCCGGAACGTCGGGGGCCAGTCCGTCGAGGTCCAGGAGGCGCTGTGCGCCCTCGGACGTGGGCTGCGGTGCACTCATGTCTACTCTCCTGTCACAGGGGCGGCGTCGGGCATGGGGCAGGCGGTAGCTCAGACCCGGAGGAGTTCGAGCAGCCGGTCCCTGTCGAGTTCCTGAACGATCGTGATGGGCGGCCGGTCCGACCGCGTGTCCTGCCAGTCGACGGCCGTGACACCGTGCTGAAGCGTTCCGGGCCCGTAGCCCACGTAGACACGGTGCCGTACGGACCTGGTCACGACGGTGGGGTCGAGAGCCACGGCCATGGCCAGAGGGTCGGGGCGCAGATAGTGGGAGCGGCCGGCGTACCCCGGGTCGGTGAGGTACCGGTTGTGCACGATGCGCCGCAGTGTGGTCGCGGCCGCGGTCTCGCCCTCGAAGAAGGATTCGAGTTCGTCCGGGGTGAAGGGGCAGGCCAGCGTCGCGTCCCAGGTGAGCAGTGTGAGGCGGGGAAAGTGCGCGAGGACCAGGTCGGCCGCGGCCGGATCGGCGACGATGTTGAACTCGGCGTTCATCGTGTGGTTCCCGCGGCCGTTGACCGCACCTCCCATCACCACCACCCGTTGCAGCAGTTGCGGAAGCCGGGGCTCCAGGCGCAGCGCCAGGGCGACGTTGGTCAGCGGCCCCAGAGCGACGAGCGTGATCCGGCCGGGGTCGCGCCGGGCGCTGTCGATGAGTGCGCGGGCGGCCGGCACGTGGTCTTCCATCACCTCGGTGACAGGCCATCGCGTCAGGTCGCCGAGTCCGTCACTGCCATGAATGTGGGGGGCTGCGGCCCCGTGCCCGGCGAGGGGGCCCGCGGCACCCCGGTGCACCGGGGTGCGGGCGGCCTGTTCTCCGTAGGCGCCGAGCAGCCAGCGCGCATTGGCGGTCACCGCGTCTATGCCCGTGTTGCCCGCGACCGTACAGAGCGCGGCGACGGGAACGTGGGGCCGTCGCGCCGACGGGGTGAGAGCCATGGCAAGGGCGTGGGCGTCGTCCAGCCCGGGGTCCGTGTCGATGACCAGCGCGCTCAACGTGCCCTCCCGTTGCTCAAGGGGTTGGTGGTTCCGCTCACCCGGTCTCGGCAGTCCGCGGTCGAGGCCGTGCGCACGAGGCGTCCGCTGAGCGCGCGGTAGCGAAGCATCGGGAGTTCGGGCTCCCGGTCGACGCGTTCGGCACGGAAATGCACCCCGGACTCCTTGAGGGACTCCAGAAGTACGTCGACCACGGCCCTCGCCAGAGCCGCCCCGGGGCAGTAGTGGGCGCCGGCGCCGAAGCTCAAGGAGCGGGAGCGCACGCCCCGGTCGCGGATCTCCAGTGGGCCCGGATAGCGCTCCGGATCAAGGTTGGACGTCCCCAGGCACAGGTTGACTCTGGCACCCGTCTCCAGGCGGTACGGGCCGATGGACACCGGCCGGCGCGCGTAGCGGCTCGCGAAGCGGAAGGGCGCCGCGAGACGCAGTACCTCTTCCCTGACCTTCGCCACCGGCATGCGTGCGAGCACGTCACCGTGGATGCGTTCCCCCACGACACACAGCGCCGTGGTGATGGGTTCGTACGCACCCGTGACGACCTGGGTGAGCAGGGCCGTAGCGGCTTCCGGGCCGAAGGCCGGGTCGTCCCACAGCTCTCCGAGCCCCGCGACGAAGGGCGTCGGCGGCTCGGCCCTCGCCCGGCCGAGCCAGTGGGACAGCGCGTCAACAGAGCGGAGCGCGCGATCCACCCTCGCCATGTCGATCCTGGGGGTGGCCAATTCGTCCATGACCCCGACGCCGAGCTCGATCAGCCGGACGGCATCGGCATTCCCCGTAAGGGCCGCGATGGCCTCCCGCGCCATGGGGCGCGCCACGGTGTCCGCCCAGTCGAAGGATTCGCCGCCGCCGGCCGCGAGGCGGGAGTCGGCCAGCCGCCGGCACGCGGCCAGAAGCCCGGGCGTCACCGTTCCCCGCAGAAGCTGGATGGAGGCGTGCCGCGCCTGCTTGTGGTACGCGCCGTCGGAGAACACGGGCCAGAGGGAGAAGAAGGTCTTCAGCCTCTTCCGGCGTTCTCTGTCCTCGTCCGTCAAGGCCGCGAGCCGCTGGTCCGCAGACCGTTGCGACCAGAAGTCCGCGCTGGTCAGCGCTCTCTCCACGTCGCGCGCGCGAAAGGCGTACATGCCGCCGTTCTCGGACGCCTCCTGAAGCGGGCAGCCCTTCGCGGCTTCGGCGAGCGCCAGGACCGGGTCGCGGGAGCTGTAGTCCCCGAACACGTCAAGCACGGGTCCCCCCGGCGTGCGGATCAGGAACGGCGGACGCCGCCGGCTCCTTCTTGGGGACAGCGGAGCGGGTCCGGTTCGAGACGTGGAACATCATCGCCGAGCGGTCCCACGCGGGTTCTTCGTCGGCCATGTCCGTGATCCGCCGGAGCACGTCCTGCTCGTCGAGAATCGCCCCGACGGCCTCGGCCACCGTGACGTGCTTTCTCGGCCTCCAGACCACGTCGACTTTGTCACCGACGGAGACCCGGCCTTCCTCGAGCACACGGAGATAGACGCCTGGCCTCCGGGCGTTGTTGAAACGCTTGGCCCAGCCCTTCTCATCCATCCAGGACCCGAACGTGCCGCAGGCCATACGGGGTGCCATGACCTGGAGGAGCACTTCACCGACCTGCCACTTCTCAGCGAGTACGGCATTGCTGGCATCGAAACCGATGAGATCCAGATTTTCTCCGAACATCCCGTTCCGTAACGGCCTTTGCAGCTGGCTCGACCACCAGTCGAGGTCCTCCCGGGCGTAGGCATAGACCGCCTGGAGCACGCCTCCGTGAAAGTCCGCGGCCTGCTCGTCACCTTCGAAACCGAGTTTGGTCAGCCTGACACTTTTGTCGACGGGAAGCTTTCTGATCGCCGTCCTCCCGCGGCGTACTGCGAATTCGGGAACAACACAGGGGCCAGTATTGACTGAAAGGATGGTTCCCATGCAGAGGACGCTAACTATGGCGTTGCTCGGCGGTCAACGACGACGCCGGTAATGTGTCAGGTCCCGAACTGCTGGGGCAGGGCATCCTTTTCGTCGATTCTTCTGGTCACATTCTCGACGCCGAGCGGCACGCGAAGACCACCCTGCTCTTGGGAGAAAATACCCTCAGGGCCGGAAGGGGGCTGTCCCCTCCCGGCCCTGCTTCGGTCCGGTTCGACGCGCCGGTCCCGGAAATCTCGACCTCCGGAATCCGGACTGTGTGGCGGTGTCTAGTGTGCGGGTGCGCCCTTGGCCCTCGCCACCACGAAGAATGCCGGTACGTTCACGTACCGCTTGCCCTCCGTGACCGTTCCCTGATAATCGATGGGCGCGGTGGAGACGATGTCGAAACCCGCCTCGACGAGCTCACGTTGCAAGGCGTCCTCCGCGCGGGCGACGGGCAGGGGCACCCGTTCGAAGACGAATCCGAACTTCTCCGCGGGAACTCCCTCGCCCTTGAGCTTGGCCGAGATGAATTCGCCGCTGGCCGGGGCGAGTTCGTAGAAGAAGGCACCACCCGTGCTGCCGGCCAGGGTCGCCAGCGACGTGACCGCGAGCTTCAGCTCCTGAGGGGTGAACGCGTGCAGGACCGTGCGGACGTACAGGCCGGCGTCGCCGATCCGGTCGTGCAGGGCGACGGCCTGTTCGGGCTTGAGCAGATCCAGCTGCTCGTACGAGACGCCCGGAGCGTCGTGATACTTGCGGGCGCGCTCCACGGCGCTCGGGGCCACGTCCACGCCGATCACCCGCTCGAAGTGCTGCCCGATGGCCGCGGTCTGCGTGCCGTCGCCGCACCCGACGTCGATGACCGGCTTGGAGGGGTCGAGCACACTGCCGAACAGCTTCAAGTGGGCGTGGGCGACATAGGTGGGGTCCACGTCCCACGGCGATGCGCCGGCGGTGTGAGGGAGGTCGGTCCAGAAACGGTCCCACATGGCCTCGAAGCGACTCATTCTCATTCCCTCTCTACGGACTCTCAGCGGGCGGCAGCCCCTCCCCCGCGTCTGCCGCGTGCTCCGGACGTGCCCGATGGCAGGGAAAGCGTGGCGAGGTGGCCGGGACTGCCCTTCGACCATTCACCGCCCCGTGCGGAGGTGTAAAGAGGAGAGTGCGGTCTGTGTCAGGTCCGAATGGCCCCGGCTCACCCGTCACGTCATTTCACCAGTTCTCTGATCACCGGCAACAGGGATCTGAACGCCTTGCCGCGGTGACTGAGGGAGTTCTTGATGCCGTCGGGGATCTGCGCGAAAGTCCGACTCTCGCCGTCCGGCTGGAAAATGGGGTCGTAGCCGAACCCGCCGGTTCCAGCCGGGGCGGTGCGCAACACGCCGGCCAATTCCCCGTGCGTGACGCGTTCCGTGCCATCGGGCAGTGCGAGTGCAGCCGCACAGAAATAGCGGGCGCCACGGTGCGGGGCGGCGATGTCGCTCAATTGCGCCAACAGCAGTTCCATATTGGCCAGATCCTGGCCGTGCCTGCCGGCCCAGCGGGCGGACAGGATTCCCGGACTTCCTCCGAGAACGTCGACGCACAGACCAGAATCGTCGGCGACGGCGGGAAGACCCGTGGCCCGGGCAAG
The DNA here is from genome assembly GCF_007096885.1 of Streptomyces sp. 130. GTDB lineage: Bacteria > Actinomycetota > Actinomycetes > Streptomycetales > Streptomycetaceae > Streptomyces. Next base: position 55,151 of record NZ_VJNO01000016.1, read on the forward strand.
AGCATGCGCTTTGAGCAGCGCATTCTCCGTGAAGGTTACCCCTGTTTCCTTGACGTCCGGGATGTCGGGATAGGCGTCAGCGCCCACGAGGTCATGAGCGAGTTCCGCATCGGCCAGAATCGCCTTCAACTCGGTCAGTTTTCCCGGATTCCGTGTGGCTAAGATCAACGTGTACATCGGGCAAGTATCAACGAGAGAGCAGGACGGGTCTATATGAACCGTTCGGAATTCGCCAACAACGCCGCTTGCCGGTAGTCCGTAGAATCCGACGGTCCCGTATCCGTGGCGGCGGTGCGCAGGACCACCCGGCGGCCGTGCCATTCACCGCCCTCCAGACGCCGGTGTGCGTCGGCCGCGGCACTCAGCGGCATCACTTCCGTGGCCCGTGGCCGCAGCCGCCCGGACCGCAGCATGCGAGTGACAGCGTCCGCGGCCTCGGCGAGTTCGGCCGTGGTGGCGTGCGAGATCACGAACCCGACGACCGAGCAGTCGTTCATGTACAGCTGCCCGGCCGGCAGCACGGGCGTGGACCGCGCGCCGGCCAGCAGGACGACACGACCACGCCGGGCGAGAAGGCCGACGCTGTTCGCCAGGTCGTTGACGCCCGCCGTGTCGAGATACACATCGACACCGCCGGGACTGGCCGCTCGGATCTTGTCGAAGAGTGCCGGGTCCCGGTAGTCGAACACCTCGTGGGCTCCCACGGAGCGGCAGTAATCGGCGTCCCGGGCCGAAGCGACGGCAATGACGCGGGCTCCGGCCTGCGAGGCGAAAACGGTCAGCGCGCTGCCGACGTTGCCGCCGGCACCAACGACCACGACCGTATCGCCGGTACGCAGCCGGCCGTGGGTGAACAGTGCCAGGTAGGCGGTAGCACCAGGATGGACCACGGCGACCGCTGTCTGCGGGTCCACTCCCTCAGGAAGTCGGTACAGGCGATCAGCGGACACGACCGCCTGTTCGGCGGCCGCTCCCTGCCGGCCGTCGTGCCCGAGAGAGTTGCACCACACCCGGTCTCCCACGGCGAACCCGGCCGCGCCGGGGCCGACTTGGGCCACGGTTCCGACGAGGTCACGACTGATCACGAAAGGGAAGGGGACCGGAGTGCGGAACGCTCCGGAACGCACGAAGGTGTCCACGGGGTTCACGGTGGTCGCGAAGACATCGACCAGGACATCGGTCGGCCCTACGAGAGGTGAAGGCAACTCCCCGTACTTGATGGCGTCCGGGGAGCCGAGCTCTTCGATGAATGCAGCACGCATGGCGTTCATGATGCACAGAGTCGGCACGTTCCCCGACCGGCATCCGTTCTGTGCCGCAGAGTATGTCAACTCCCCGGGGGCGGGACGGATGCGGCCGAACAGGGCCGACGTGTGGCGGCACTGCCGGTGCGTGAGCGCGATGCGTGGGCGACTCCGCCGGACTGCGGGCCCTGCCTGCCCGGCAGCGCCTGGCCCCTGTCGCTGTTCCGGCCTACTTTCCTCCCCATGCAGATAGCTTTCACGGACATCGCGCCCGGCGACCCCGCGATGACGACCGATGTCGAACCGCTCATCCGCACACTGCGTCCCTCACTCGACCCCGGAGGGTTCGCCGACTTCGTCCTGCGGTCCTGTCGGCAGGGGCTTGTGTTCACCGCGGCCCACGACGGTTCGGGACGCTGCAGAGGCGTCGTCACCCATCGGACGCTCGCCACAAGTCGAGGCCTGCTCCTGTTCGTCGAGGACCTCGTCACTGATCCGGCGCTGCGGGGAAGAGGCATCGGCAGGCAGTTGATGGACGAGGTCGAGCGGCGGGCCCGGCAGTCCGGTTGTGACCGGATCGAGCTCGACACCGGCACGGCCAATCACCGCGCCCAGAGCTTCTACCACTCCCTGGGCATGCGGCTGGGCGCCCTGCACTTCGTCCGTGACGTGGCTTCCGGGACTCCGGACGCGACCGCGGGAAGTGGCTTTCCGACTTGACGGATCCCGCCCGGTTGCTTTGACCTCGATCCGTGGCCGGGCGCAGCCTTCCGGCATGTCTGTGACTGAACACAACATTGGCCGCGACGGAGAGACCGCCGGGAACAGCCTGTTCCAGGCCCGAGCCGCCGTCCGCATCTCGGCTTCACCGCAAGAAATCTACGAGGTCATCAGTGACCTGGGCCGCAGCGGCGACTGGAGCCCGGAGTGCCTCGGTGGTGAGTGGGTCTCCGGAGCCCCGGGCGCGGTGGGTTCGGTGTTCCGCGGCGAGAACCTCCGCTCCGAGAAGGTCGTCGCGTGGGCACCGGTAGTGCGCGGCACCTGGTTCACCGAGTCCGAGGTGGTCGCCGCGGAGCCGGGGCGCACCTTCAGCTGGGCGATGCGGGACAGCGCCGGCCGGAAGCAACAGAGCGTCTGGGGTTTCGACATCGAGCCGCTCGACGGCGAGAGCGTGCTGACCCACCGCTTCCGGATGGGAGCGCCGACGGAGGGCATCGGCGGCATCACCTCCGGAATGACGTCCGAGGAGCGCCGGCGCTTCTTCCGGGAGTGGGGCGAAAAGATCGAGAAGGACCTCGAGACCACCGTCGCCCGCATCAAGGCAGCCGTCGAGGGCGGCTGAGCCGGGCGCACGACCGAGAGCACACCGCCGCCGCACTCGCGCACGGGCGGCCGTAGTCGGCGTATCCATCTGACGAGAGCTTGGACACATGCTGCTGCAGCGCATCGCCAACCGGGGCATCCGGCTGGGCACCCTCTTTGAGCGGGCCGCGGCCCTGCACCCGGCGAACATCATGGTCCTCGACCATGATCTCGACATCGCACCGCAGTTGGGGCGCCGGGCCACGATTGCCGAGATCGCCGACCTGGTGGACGACTACGCCGCCCGGCTGTGGGCGGCGAAGGTCCGGGCCGGCGACCGGGTCGTCGTCTACAAGAGCGACGGATTCGACATCACACTGCTGTCCTGCGCCATCTCCCGCATCGGCGCGGTCCCGGTCCTGTTCTCGGCGAAGCTGGACGGCGCCACCGCGGCCGAGCTGGTGCGCCGCACCGACCGCCCCTTCCTCGTCACCGATCAGACGAAGCTGGAGCATGAACTGCCCGACGGGACCTTCGAGCTGGCCAGCCGTGTCCTGCTGACCTCCGGCACCCACGAGGCCGCGGTGGACCTGCACGGACTCGCCGGGTCCCCACGGGTACCCACGACAATCATGCCCCCCGAGCACCCGGCACTGATCACGCACACCTCGGGCACCACGGGCATCCCCAAGCTCGCCGTGCACACCGGCCGTACGCTGCAGGCCCGGTACCGGCCGCAGGCATCGATCATCAAGCCGCTGATCCGCAACCGCGAGACCATCGCCATGCACGTGTCCTTCGTCCACTCACGCCTGTTCACCGCCCTGGCGATATCGCTGCTGCGCGGGTTCCCCGTCGTGATGCTCGCCGATTCGGCGCCTGCTCAGGTCGCCGACCTCTTCGCCCGGATGAAGCCGGGCATCCTCGAGGCGCATCCCAACTCCTTCATGGAGTGGGAGGCGATGGCCGATGACCCGCGCGGACCGCTGTCCAACGTCACCTTGTTCAGCAGTACGTTCGACGCCATCCACCCGCGCACGGTGCACCGCCTGCTGCGCGCCTCCAAGCGCCGGGCGCCCATATTCGGCCAGCTCTACGGACAGAGCGAGGTGGGCCCGGCGGTCGTCCGGGGCTTCACCCGTCGGCGTTCCCTCGACGAGGACGGCCGGTGCGTGGGCGTCCCGTTCCCCGGTATGACGCAAGTGCGCGTCGTCAGCCGGGACGGCAACCCGCCCTCGGCGGCCAACCCGGGCTTCATCGAGGTCCGCAGCGACGGCCGGATCGTCACGTACCTGGACGAACAAGAACGCTATGACCAGCAGGTGTCCGAGGGCGGCTGGTGGCGCATGGGCGACGTCGGTTACCGCACCAAGTGGGGCTGCGTGCACCTGCTCGATCGCGAGGTCGACGTGATCGAGGGTTTCGGCTCGACCCTGGCCGCCGAGGACGCCCTCTTCGGCAAGCTGGAGGACCTGGCCGAGGTCATCATCATCCCCGGGCCGGACGGTCGTGCCGTTCCGGTCGTCTGCACCAAGGACGACAAGCCGCTCGACCTGGCTGCCTGGAAGGCGGCCTGCTCGGGGCTCCCGCCGATGGCCGAACCCGTGCAGTGGCGGATCGGGGAGCTGCCGCAGACCGCGACCACCAAGATCAAGCGCCTGGAGCTGGCCGAACTGGTCGCGGCCCGGTCCGCGCAGAAGTAGCCGACCGGGGCGGGGCACCGTCGTACGCGTGCGGGCGCACCACGGGAACACCGATCCCGCAGATGAGGAGTAACACACCGTGAGACGGAGTGTTTCGAGCCGCGAGGTCGTTCGGTGGGACCCGGAGGACCGGGAGTTCTGGCAACGGCACGGCCGCCGGATCGCACGGCGCAACCTCGCCCTTTCGGTGCTCTGTGAGCACATCGGGTTCTCCGTGTGGAGCATGTGGTCCGTCCTGGTGCTCTTCATGTCACCCCGGATCGGTCTCGGGTTCTCGCCGAGTGAGAAGTTCCTGCTCGTGGTGGTGCCCACCGTCGTCGGGGGAGTGCTGCGGATTCCGTACAGCTACGCCGTGACCCGCTTCGGCGGCCGGAACTGGACGGTGTGCTCCACCGCCGTGCTGCTCGTACCGGCCTCGTTGACGACGTACTTCGTGCAGCGTCCGGGCACCCCGCTCTGGGTGTTCGTGGCCATCGGAGCGGCCACCGGCCTGGGCGGGGCAAACTTCGCCTCGTCGATGACGAACCTCTCCGCCTTCTTCCCGCAGCGCCACCAGGGCTGGGCTCTCGGGCTCAACGCGGGCGGTGGCAATCTGGGGGTGGCGGTGATCCAGCTGCTGAGCCTGCTGGTCATCGCCACGGCCGGCGACACCCATCCCGCCTACGTCACCTCGGTCTACCTGCCCTTGATCGTGATCGCGGCGCTGCTGGCCGCGATGAGAATGGACAACGTGAGCGTCGCTCGCGCCGAGCCCGGCACCCGGCGCGAGGCGATGCGCAGCCGGCACACGTGGGCGATATCTCTCCTCTACATCGGCACGTTCGGCTCGTTCATCGGCTTCGGGTTCGCCTTCGGGCTGGTTCTGCAGACGGAGTTCGGTGCCACTCCGGCGCAGGCCGCCTCGTACACGTTCCTGGGGCCTCTGCTCGGGTCGGTGTTCCGTCCGCTGGGCGGACGGGCGGCGGACAGGTGGGGCGGGGCACAGGTCACCTTCGTCGCGTTCGCCGCCATGGCAGCGGGCACCGCGGTCCTTCTCGTGGCGTCGTCCCGGGGCTCCTTCGGGCTGTTCGTCGCGGGGTTCACCGTCCTGTTCGTCCTCACCGGGCTCGGCAACGGCTCCACCTACAAAATGATCCCCACGGCCTTCGCCCGACAGGCCGAGCGCGAGGTGGTGGCGGGCAGGGACGCCCGGAGCGCCTTCGACCGGGCCCGACGGATGTCGGGAGCCGTGCTCGGAATCGCGGGAGCGGCGGGCGCGCTGGGCGGGGCGCTGGTCAACCTCGTCTTCCGCGCGACCTACAGCAGCGGCGGCAGCGGCTCGACCGCCTTCGTGACGTTCCTTGTCTGCTACGCGGGGTGCATGGTGCTGACATGGAGGCTGTATCTGCGCGGTGGGCACCGCCGCGAGGGTACGGGACCGTCCGCGCTGCGAGAAGGCGTCGGCCGTGTCTGATCCGGACGAGGTGCGGACCCACTGCCCCTACTGCGCCCTGCAGTGCGGCACCGTACTGGCGCGGAAGGGCGAGGACCGGGTGTCGGTGCGGCCCGACGACGCCTTTCCGGTCAACCAGGGCGGCTTGTGCCGCAAGGGCTGGACGGCGCCCGCCGTGCTGGAGGTCCACGACCGGTTGCGTACGCCCCTGGTCCGCGCCGCGAACGGCGACCTGGCACCCGCGAGCTGGGACACCGCACTCGACACGGTCGCCGAACGGCTGCTGCGGATTCGCGCGGACCACGGCCCGGACGCCGTCGCGGTGTTCGGCGGCGGCGGACTGACCAACGAGAAGGCCTACCTGCTGGGCAAGTTCGCCCGCCTCGCGCTGGGCACCAGGAACATCGACTACAACGGCCGGTTCTGCATGGCCTCTGCCGCCGCGGCCGGCCGGGCCGCCTTCGGTGTCGACAGGGGCCTGCCGTTCCCCGTCGCCGATGTGGGCCGCGCCGACGTCGTCCTCCTCGCCGGCGCCAATCCCGCCGAGACGATGCCCCCGCTGATGCGACACCTGGAGCACCCGGATCTCGTCGTCATCGACCCACGCCGCACCCCGACGGCACGGGCCGCCGCACTGCACCTGCAACCGTCCCCCGGTACCGACCTCGCACTCGCGCTCGGCCTGCTGCACATCGCCGTGGTCGACGGCCTCATCGATGCCGACTACCTCCGTGCGCGCACGACCGGATTCGATGCCGCCCGGCAGACGGCGCTCTCCTGGTGGCCCGAGCGGGTGGAGCAGGTCACCGGTGTGCCGGTCCCCGCTCAACGGGAGGCCGTGCGGCGGCTGGCCTCGGCCCGCCGCGCCTACGTCCTCACCGGCCGCGGCGCCGAACAGCACAGCAAGGGCACCGACACGGTGGGGGCGTTCATCAACCTCGCTCTCGTGCTCGGACTGCCGGGCCGTGAAGGAAGCGGATACGGCACGCTGACCGGCCAGGGAAACGGCCAGGGCGGACGCGAACTCGGCCAGAAGTCGGACCAGTTGCCGGGCTCCCGGTCCATCACGGACCCGCGTGCCCGGACCGAGGTGGCCGAGGTCTGGGGAGTCTCGGCGGACGCTCTGCCGGGGGCCGGGCCGAGCGCCTACGAGCTGCTCGACTCGCTCGGCGCGCCCGGCGGTCCGCGCGCCCTGCTCGTCTTCGGCTCGAACCCCGTGGTCTCGGCGCCGCACGCCGGCAACGTGGCAGAACGCCTTGCCGCACTGGATCTCCTGGTGGTCGCCGACTTCGTCCCGTCGGAGACCGTCGCCCTGGCCGACGTGGTGTTCCCCGTCACGCAGTGGGCCGAGGAGGAGGGCACGCTCACCAACCTGGAGGGACGGGTGGTGCGCCGCCGTGCCCTGGTCCCGCCGCCTCCGGGCGTACGCAGTGATCTCGAAGTCCTCGGCGGGCTCGCCGCACGCCTGGGTGAACCGGCCGGGCGTTACCCGTCCCGTCCGAGTGCGGTGTTCGAGGAACTCCGGCGTGCCACGCGGGGCGGCCGGGCCGACTACTCGGGCGTGACCTACGCGCGCCTCGACGCGGGCGAGGCGCTGCACTGGCCCTGTCCGGAGCGGCCCGGTGAACCGCACCCCGGCACCCCGCGCCTGTTCCTCGACGGTTTCGCCCACAGTGACGGCCGGGCCCGGTTCGCCGATGTGGAGCACCGGCCGGCCGCGGAGACACCGGACTCCGCCTTCCCGCTGCTCGCCACCACCGGAAGGGTCCTGGCGCAGTACCAGTCCGGCGCTCAGACCCGCCGCGTCCCGGAGTTGAACGACGCGGCGGGCGAGATGTACGTGGAAGTGCACCCGGACACCATGCGCCGCTCGGGGCTCACCGACGGCGCTCTCGCGCGTGTCACCTCGGTGCGCGGCAGCACCGTGGCACGAGTGCGCGCGGTCGCCGACATGCGCCCCGACACCGTCTTCCTGCCGTTCCACTTCGCCGGGTCGGGCCGCGCGAATCTGCTCACCAACCCCGCCCTCGACCCACGGAGCAAGATGCCCGAGTTCAAGGTCTGCGCGGTGCGCATCGAGCCATGCCGGACGGCGTCGTGAACCATGTGGTGATCGTCGGCAACGGGCCCGCGGCCCATCGCCTCGTCCAGCGGTTGCACCACTACGGCCACCGGGGCACGGTCACGGTGCTGGGTGACGAACACCGGCCCGCCTACCACCGGCCGTTGCTGACATACGCGCTCGACGGGTCCGTACCCGCAGCGGCACTCACCCTGCCACCGCTCCCGGAGCCCGCGCGGGTGCGACTGGGCGTGCGGGTCGTCGCGATCGACCGGCGGCGGCAGCTGGTGCACACCACATCGCGGGCGGGCACCACAGCGCTGCGCTACGACACGCTGGTCCTGGCCACCGGAGCACAACCACGCGTGCCGGACATCACCGGTGTCCGCCACCATGACCGCACCCTGGCCCCAGGTGTACGGAGCCTGCGCACCCTCGATGACTGCGCGCCCTTCCCAGGGGCCACCGTGGTGGTCGGCGGCGGCGTGCTCGGTGCCGAGGCGGCGGCCGCACTGCGCCGCCGTGGCGCGGAGGTACTCCTCGTGCATGACGGTCCCCACCCGATGCACCGCCATCTGGACGCCGAAGTCGGACAGCTGCTGGCGAGGTGGCTGGAGGAACTGGGGGTGGAGGTCCGTGGCGGGCGCACCGTCGTCGCGTACGAACCGGGCAAGTCCGTACTCGACGACGGGTCCGCCGTACGCACCGACAACCTGTTGCTGTGCACCGGCATGCGGCCGGAGACCCGACTGGCATCCGCTGCCGGGATCACCGTCCGCACCGGCGTCGTGGTCGACGCGTTCCTGCGCACCGACGACCCGCGCATCCACGCCATCGGCGACTGCGCCGAGCCTCCTGCCGGGAGCCGGGGCACGGTCGCGGCCGCATGGGAACAGGCCGAGGTCCTGGCCGCCCTGCTCACCGGCCATGACGCGCGGTACGAGGGCACGCGCGCACCCGTCAGACCACGTCTGCCCGGAGCCGACCTGGCCTTCATGGGAGAGAGCCGGCGACCTCCCGGGGAGCGCGAAGGCACCCGGACGGTCACTTTCACCTTCACCGACCGCGCCGGGCGGCGGTACGCCCGGCTGACCCTGGAGGACCACAGAGTGCTCGGGGCCGTGCTGTTCGGTCTGCCCGAAGCAGCAGCGGCTGTGGGCCAGTGGTACGCGCAGGGGCGCCCCGTGCCTTCGGACCGGCTGGAGTTGCTGCTCGGCGCGGCCGCGGTGCCCCGCGGTGAGGACGAGCTGCCCGGCGACGCCGTCCTGTGCCACTGCAACCACGTCACCAAGGGGGAGTTGCTGCGGGCGTGGCACGCCTGTGCCGGGCAGTGGGCGGCTCTGGTGGAGACGACGCACGCCACCACCGGGTGCGGGACCTGCAAGGAGACCGTGCGCGGGCTGTGCGCCGACGCGTCCGTCCGGGCCGCGGTGCAGCCGCCCGCGAACGTGCCGGAGGAGGTGGCGTGACCCGCACACTGGTGGTGGTCGGACACGGCATGGTCGGACACCGTCTCGTCCGGGAGGTACGTGCGCTGGACCGGACCGATTCCTGGCGCGTCGTCGTGCTCGCCGAGGAACCATGGCCCGCCTACGACCGGATGGCCCTGTCCTCCTGGTTCGACGTCCCGGAGGGCAGGGATCTGACGCTGACCCCGTCCTTCGGCTCCGGCGACCCGATGGTGGAACTGCGCACGGCGAATCCGGTGCACCGTATCGACAGGACGGGCCGTACGGTGCACTGCGCCGACGGCCCGGGCATCCCGTACGACGCTCTGGTGCTGGCAACGGGGTCACGTCCGTTCGTGCCCCCCGTGCCCGGCCGGGACGCGGCCGGCTGCTTCACGTACCGGACCCTGGACGACCTGCGGGCGATCCGGGCCGCGGCCGTCGCGGGGCGGCCCGGTGTGGTGATCGGCGGCGGCCTGCTCGGCCTGGAGGCGGCCAATGCCCTCAGGCACCTCGGGATGCGGGTCGACATCGTGGAGGTCGCTCCTCGTCTGATGCCTCAGCAGGTCGATGCGGAGGGCGGCGGTCTGCTCGCCTCACTCGTCGGCGATCTGGGCGTGCGTGTCCACTGCGCGGCGGTGACCGATGAGCTGGAGAGCGGCCCGGACGGGCGGGTGCGCGGTGTCCGGCTCGCCGACGGCACGGTGCTGCCCGCGGAACTGGTGGTCTTCTCCGCCGGCATCCGTCCGCGGGACGAACTCGCCGGGCCGGCCGGGCTGCCGCTGGGGCCGCGCGGCGGCTTCCTCGTCGACGGCCGGCTGCGCACCGAGGACGAACGCGTCTGGGCGATCGGAGAGTGTGCCGCCCTGCACGGCCGGTGCCACGGCCTCGTCGCCCCGGGCCACCGGATGGCCGCATCCGTCGCCCGGCAGCTGCTCTCACTCGACGATCGTCCCTTCACCGTGCCGGCCCCGGCGACCCGCTTGAAGGTGCTCGGTGTGGACGTGGCGAGTTTCGGTGATGCGCTCGCCACGACCGAGGGCGCGCTGGAACTGGCCCAGAGCGATCACGCGGCCGGCAGCTATCTCAAGGTCGTGCTCTCGGCCGACGCGAGTCGTCTGCTCGGGGGCATCCTGATCGGGGACACCCGCGCCTACCCCGACCTGCTGGCCCGCCTCGGACGCCCGCTCCCCGCCACGGCCCCGCCACGTCTCATGCCGGACCCGGTGACCACCGTGCCCTTGCTGGCCCCGGGGCCGGGGCCCGCGGCGCGCACGGCGTGATCCGTCACGCGCACTGCTGGCCCGGTGCCGGGCCGGCTCCGGTGGAGCGGCCACGGCGTCGTCGGCAGGGCAACGGGCGGCCCCCGGCCGTACCGGCGGGGCCGACGCGGAGGTCTCCGCCCTCTCCTGCCCGCCGCCTGAGGGGCGGACGCCGGCCGCAGACGGTTCGGGTTCCGCCGGACGGCACCGGGTGGTACTGCCCGGCAGGGTGAGGTGCCCGAGCGCGACCGCCGCCCCGGCGCATGTGCCGGGGCGGCGATCCGCTCAGAGCAGGCGCAGGCCCGGGGTGACGTCGCGGTCGGGGGCGATCAGGGCGACGTCGCCGCCGCGTTCGCCAGGAACGCCCAGAACGAGCACTTCGGACATGAAGTCGGCGATCTGCCGGGGCGGCAGATTCACGACAGCCATGACCTGCCGGTCCTTGAGGTCCTCCACGGTGTACAGGTCGGTGACCTGGGCGCTGGACTTCCGTACGCCCAGTTCGGGTCCGAAGTCGACCCACAGCTTGTAGGCGGGCCTGCGCGCCTTTTCGAACGGCTCTGCGCGGACGACGCGGCCGACACGGATGTCGACGGCGAGGAACCCCTCGATGGTCGTCTGTTGTGGCACGGACTCAGTCATGACGGGATCCTGCCTCATGGTCGAGGTAGTCGACCGACATCGGCAGGCCGACATGCCGTCCCAGGGAGTCGTACGGATAGGAGACGTGGCCCTCCATCGCCGGCTTGCGCGTGAAGAAGACCAGCATGTCGCGAGTGGACCTCTGCTGCGGATCCAGCGCCCGCACCGGAGAGAGGCTGTGCTTGCGCTCGTGGTCGACGACCAGCATCGTGTCCAGGAAATGGCGGTGCTGGCAGCTGCCCACCACCAGGTCCGGATCTGCCTTGTCCCAGGCCACGGCGTTCTCCTGCCGCATGTCGTGCAGGTAGGTGACCGCGCTGTCCTCGGTCATGTTCCGGGTGCCGAGCAGGGTGGTCATGGTGTGGTCCACGCCGTCGCTGTGCACGCCTTCGAGGGCCGGCTCGCCGACGAGCTCGGGCGTGGTGACGGTGCGCAGGTGGAACAGGGTGCACACCCAGTGCGGGCTGTCGTAGTCCATCCCCGGGCGCTGCTCGATGTCGACGCCGCGGGCCATGAACTCGTTGATGCGCAGAAGCTGCTGGAAGGCGGTGTTCAGTTGCAGGTCGTTCTCGACCTCGTCGAACTTCCTTATCTGCCCGGAGTCATGGCGTACGAAGTCCTCTTCGGCGGACAGGACGAACGGCTGGAACTCACCGCGCTCGATGCGCCGCTGCTCACCGTCGTAGACGAAGCGGCAGTTCTTCGACTCGCGGAACGGCAGCGTAGGGTCCACACCGAGGTGGTCGCTGACGGACTTCAGCTGTTCGAGGTCGGCGTCGGTGGCGCCGAGCCCCTTGAGCAGCTCGACGACGCGTGCGCCGTCGATGAAGACCATTCGGTTGCGTACGTACTCGCCCTTGATCTTCTCCAGTTCCGACAGGGTCCGGGAAATGTCAAGAGTGTTCATGCGGTTCCTTTCTCATGAGGTGTGGCGCGGCCGCTTCTTCGAGGGCCACATCGGGAGGCGGGTGAGCGGTGCGCTCGTGCGGGGCGTACCGCCCACCGGAGACGTCCGGTCTGCCGGCTGTCGCCAGACAGAGAACAGCGCTCAGCATCAGGACCGTGCCGGTGACGCCGAGGGGGGTGAGCCGCTCGCCGAGCAGGGTGACGCCGATCGCGGCGGCGGCCAGCGGTTCGACCAGAGCGACGACGGAGGCGGTCGCGGCCGGCACGGTGCGCAGGCCCGCGAAGAACAACGGGAACGCGAGTGCCGTGGGCACCAGGCCGAGGTAGAGCACCGGCATGACAGCGTCGAGCTCTCGGCCCGCCGCGGGCAGTGGGCCTTCGGCCAGCGCGAGGGGCAGCAGGCACAGGGTTCCGACCGCGAAACCGAGCGGGAGGGATTCCAAGGTCCTGGCCGCGCCGGATGATGTGCGGCTGCCCTGCGCGCGTCCCAGGAGGGTGATGCCCGCGTAGCCGGTGGCGGAGAGAAGCGCGTAGCCGAGACCGAGCACGGGTTCGGGGCCGACCGCGCTGTCCGCCCCCGAGGCCAGGAGGACCAGCCCCAGCACACCGGCGGCCAGAGCGGCCAGAGCACCGGCTCCGATCCGTTCGGCGAGCAGCAGGCGGGCGCCGGCGGCGACCAGTACGGGGCCGGAGCCGAGTGTCACCACGGTCGCGACGGTGAGGCCGGCCTGCTCCACCGAGGCGAAGTAGGCGGTCTGGTAGACCGCCAGTCCGCACCCGGTCGTCAGGATCTGACGCCGGTGGGAACGAAGCGTCCGCCACAGTGAAGCGTCGCCGGCCCGCGTGGCGGCCCGGCCGCGCCCGAGTGCGCGGAACAGGAGCAGCAGCAGGGTGCCGGTGAGGAATCGCCAGCACGACACCGCGGCCGGGCCCAGCCCGGCGTCCCTGTACAGCAGGGCCGCGGCTGCGCCTCCGGTCCCCCACGCCGTCGCTGCGCAAGCTATGTAAATGACACCACTGCGGGCCGAGACGCCTGCGGTGGCCGCAGCACTCGCACTCATCTCTGTTCGCTCTCCGTCAGGAAGAAGGTCACCCGGAACGCCCGGCATCCGGTCGAGGTCTTGTTCGAAAGACGGGTCTGCCCCGTGGCTGTCGGCGTGTCACCCGAGCAGTCTGGCCAGCTCCAAGCGCTTCACCTTCGTGGTCGCGGTGTGCGGAAGCTCGTCCAGCCGACGTTGCAACGGCGGCGCCAGCTCGGGGAGGTCGGCGACGGCCGAGCGCCACCGGGCGTGATCCAGCGGCTGGTCGTCGCGGGTGCACACCACCGGCACCGGCACACCGGCGGAGTCCGGGATGACGATGACCTCGATGAGCTCCGGCAGCCGGGTGAACAGCTTGTCCTCCAGCTCCAAGGTGCTGTTGATCCCGGGGATCTCGTCCACCTCACGGTCCAGCAGGTGGAGGCAGCCCCATTTGGTCCGGTAGCCGAGATCTCCCATGCGCCACCAGCCGCCCTCGGAGAACTGGTCGTCAAAGCGCTGCTGCTCTCCGAGGTACGTCATGATCCGCCCGGCGCTGCGTGCCTCGATGCGCCCCGGGTTGTCCTTGGCCGGGGCACGGCCGTTCCGGCTGACCACCCTGAGCTCCGTGAGCCCGGGGAAGTTCCGGCCCACGCAGCGGCCGTCCGCGCTCTCGCGGTGGCGGCGGGTGTAGGTGCGCGCGGCGATCGCGCCCGTCTCGCTCTGGCCGTAGGTCTGGGCGAAGAACGGCAGGTTCCGTTCCGAGGCCGCGAGCAGGCTCGCCACGGTACGCGGATGGATGGCGTCGAAGGTGTTGCTGAAGCAACGTACTCGCGCCAGCGGCCGGGCCGGGTGGTGCGCCAGGCTCTCCCAGTGCAGCAGGGTGTTGGGGTGGGACTCGATCACCCCCGGAGGAACCCGGGCGAAGAGCTCGGCCGCGCGCTCGGGATCGTCGTCGCGCATCATGATCAGGGGGTGCCCCCGCAGCGCGAACAGCGCGGCTCCACTGATCATCCGGGAGTGTGCGAAGGAGACGTGTACGGCGATGGGTTCGTGCCGGCCGACCGGCGCCAGCAGAGTGGACTGCGGGCGGCAGCGCGCCTGGATCGTGCGGCCCGACTGCACCGCCAGCTTCGGCAGTCCGGTCGTCCCCGAGGTGTGGGTGATCAGTGCCGGCAGGTCCTGCGGCATGGTGACCGCAGGCACCCGAGGAGTCCCCGCCAGCTCGGCCAGCGCGCACGCACCGGGGAAGGTGCCCGCGGCCGTGATCACCCGCTCGGCCAGGTCGAAGACCTCGGAGGGCAGCTCCTGCTCCAGCTTGGCCTGGTCGGTGACCAGCGCGGGCCGGTCGAGCCGTTCCAGCAGCCGGGCGGTCGTGGCGCCGTCCAGCTTCGGTGAGAGCAGCACCGGAACCGCACCGACGCGTGCCACGCAGTAGGCGAGCAGGGAGATGTCGAAGTTGTCGGACTTGTGGACCACGACGCGGTCCCCCGGCCGCACCCGGGCCGCCCAGAGCCGGGAGGCGAAGTCGTCGATCAGATCGGCTATCTCGGTCAGGGTGAGCCGACGGCCCAGCTCCGGCGCCACATCCAGGTCATGGTCCAGGTAGACGGGGCTTGCGGGATGCCGGGCGGCGGCGCGGTCGAAGACCGTGCCGAGCCGGATGCCCTTGCCGACGCGTTGCAAGATCATGTTTCTCTTTCCCTCGGTTGGAGCCGACTGGGCCAGAACGAGGTACGCCGGGTACGAGGGCAGGGTGGGCGTGGGAGGTGCTCCACGGCGGGCCTGCCCGGCCGTCACCCGGCTCTGCCGGGGAAGGCGGCAGTTCTCGTAGCGGCGGAGCGCGGAGCCTCGCCGGAGATTCTGTGCTCCGCGCCGGGCGGGGGGCCACCGCCGGTGCCGCACTGTGTCAACTCCGCCGCGGTCTCGTGCGCCCCGGGGGGCCCGGCGCCCTCATGGGCTGAGCGCCGGGTCCGTGGGCCGGCGTCGCTGCGCGCGTCGTCGCCCGTCGCCGAGGGCCCTTCAGTCCGTCTCGTCGCCGAAGTCGGGACGCATGCCCCGGGCGACCTGGATGTCGTCGTTGCTGGCGCCGGCCGCGACCATGGGCCAGACCATGGCGTCCTCGTGCACGACGAAATCGATGACGACGGGGCGGTCGTCGATCGCGTTGGCCTTCTCGATGACCGCGTCGAGTTCGGCGGGGCTCTCGCAGCGCAGGCCGACACAGCCCATCGCCTCGGCGAGCAGGACGAAGTCGGGGACACGAGTGCCGGTGGCAGGAAGCCCCGCGTCTCCCGCACTCCCCTTCTTCAGAGCGGTGTTGCTGTACCGCCCGCCGTAGAAGAGGGTCTGCCACTGACGGACCATGCCCAGAGCACCGTTGTTGATGACCGCGACCTTGATCGGGATGTTGTTGAGCGCACAGGTGACCAGTTCCTGGTTGGTCATCTGGAAGCACCCGTCCCCGTCGACGGCCCAGACGGTGGCCTCGGGCCGGCCGGCTTTCGCGCCCATCGCCGCGGGGACCGCGTATCCCATGGTTCCCGCGCCGCCGGAGTTGAGCCAGGTGCGGGGCTGCTCGAAGGTGAGGAACTGCGAGGCCCACATCTGGTGCTGTCCCACACCGGACGCGAAGACCGTGCCCTCGGGGGCCAGTTGGCCGATGCGCTCGATGACCTGCTGGGGCGACAGCAGCCCGTCGGGTGCCGGCGGATAACCGAGGGGGTAGCGGTCCCGCCAGTCGCGCAGCTGGTCCCACCAGGCGGAGCAGTCCGCGCGCCCACCATTCTCGTGGCAGGCCCGCACCGCCTCAGCCAGTTCCGCCAGGACCGCGCGGGCGTCACCGACGATGGGCACGTCGGCATGTCGGATCTTGCCGATCTCGGACGGGTCGATGTCCGCGTGCACGATGGTCGCCCCGGGGGCGAAGGTGTCCGCCCTGCCGGTGACCCGATCGTCGAAGCGGGCGCCGATCGCGAGGATGAGGTCCGCCTTCTGCAACGCGGTGACGGCGGCGACGGTACCGTGCATGCCTGGCATCCCCAGGTTCCGCGGGTCGGAGTCCGGCAGCGCGCCCAGGGCCATCAGCGTGGTGGTCACCGGGATGTCGGTCAGATCGACGAGGGCCCGCAGTTCGGCGGCGGCCCCTGCCTTCAGCACCCCGCCGCCGACGTACAGCACCGGGCGCTCGGCACCCACGAGGAGTTCGGCCGCCTGCCGGATCTGCTTGGTGTGCGGCTGCGCGACGACCCGGTAGCCGGACAGGTCGGCCCGGGGCTGCCACGTGAAGGCCGTACTGCCCTGGAGGGCGTCCTTGGTGATGTCCACCAGGACCGGGCCGGGACGTCCGGTGCCGGCGATCTGGAAGGCCGCGGCGATCGTCTGCGGGATCTCGTCCGCGTCGGTCACCAGAAAGTTGTGCTTCGTGATCGGCAGGGTGATGCCGCAGATATCGGCCTCCTGGAAGGCATCGGTGCCGATCAGGGACGACGGCACCTGCCCGGTGATCGCGACGATCGGCACCGAGTCCATGTGCGCGTCGGCGATCGCCGTGACCAGGTTGGTGGCCCCCGGGCCGGAGGTGGCCATGCAGACCCCGACCTTGCCGGTGGCCTGTGCGTAGCCGGTGGCGGCGTGCCCGGCGCCCTGCTCGTGCCGGACCAGGATGTGGCGCAGCGCCGTCGAGTCCATCAGCGGGTCGTAGGCGGGCAGGATCGCACCGCCCGGGATACCGAAGACCGTGTCCACGCCGACGGCTTCGAGCGAGCGGACCAGGGCCTGTGCACCCGTCATGAGCTGCGGGTCCGACAGAAGCGGGAATTCGGTGGGCGACTGCTGGATCATCAGGGCGACCTCTCGGTTTCGTCGACTTGTGGGCTCCTGACAGGGGCCTCTTGCGGGCCGCGGCGGCTGCGCCGGGTGGGCGCTCGTACCGGCCGGGGCCGTTGTCTCGAAAACCGGGCGGCAGGGTCCTTCTCCGTGCCGGTCGTTCGGTGTCGGGTGCTGAGGGGTGTTTCAGCGGGCGGTTCGGCGTGTTGCCGTGCGTGCTCGACCCGGACCTGCCGGGCGGTTCAGTCCGCGGCGGGGGCCTTCGTGCGAGCGGTGAGCTGCAGGAACAGCAGGGCGGCCAGGGCCAGTGCGGCCCCCAGTCCGTAGACCGCGGTCATCCCGGAGGGCAGTGCGATGCCGCCGAGCACGGTGCCAAGGCCGATGCCGAGGTAGATGGAGGAGGAGTTCAGCGACACCACCAGGGGTGCCTCGTGCGGCGCCACCTCGATCAGCCGGTGCTGCTGCGGCGGCGTCTGGCACCAGCTGCTCGCTCCCCACATCAGGACGAGCAGGCCGACCACGGTCTCCAGCGAGGCGTCGTTCGCCGAGAGCCAGGCCAGCAGGCCGAGCGAAGCGGTCATCGCGAGGTAGCCGAGGGTCAGCACCGGGCGGGAGCCCCAGCGATCGGTGGCGTAGCCGGCGGCGATGTTGCCCAGGACGGCGCCGAGTCCGTAGAGGAAGAGCATCAGCAGATGCGCGCTGTCGGGGATGTGCACCGAGCGCAGGGCCGGGACGCTGTAGGCGTACGCGGTGTAGCAGGCGCCCATGCCCAGGATGGTCAGCGGCAGCACCGCGAGCACGGCCGGACGGCGCAGCACGGCGAGCCGGGTGCGCAGCGGCACCCGCGCGTTGCCCGGCAGGGCGGGCATGATCAGCCGCAGACCGACGGCCACGAGGACGCAGAGAGCCGCGACGATGCCGAGGGCGGGGCGCCAGCCGAGCCAGTGGCTGGCCAGGTTCCCCAGCGGTACTCCGAGGGCGGTCGCCACGGTCAGACCGCCGATCACCACGGCCAGTGCCCGGGCCCGTAGTTCGGGCCTGACCAGTGCGGCGCTGACGGCGCCCGCGCTGGGGGTGTAGGCGGCCGCGCCGACGGCCGCGAGGATCCGGCTGATGATCAGCACCGGGAGATTGGGGGCCAGCGCGGAGCAGAGGTTGGCCAGGCCGAGCACGACGAGAGCGGTGACCAGCAGAGCCCTTCGCGGCAGTCGCGCGGTCGCCGTGGCCAGCACCGGCGAGAGCACGGCGTAGGCGGCGGCGAACACGGTGACGGACGCCTGGCCGGCCGCGGCGACGGAGACCTGCAGGTCGGCGGCGATCGACGGCAGGAAGCCGGCGACCACGAAGGCGTCCGTGCCCACCGCGAAGGTGCCCAGGGCAAGCACCAGGGTCGACGACAGCCCCTTCTGCTCGGCCGGGCCGGGTCCGGCGGGGGCCCGGTCCGACTTAATCGAGACATCTGACATCCGGAATCTCCCTCGAAGTGTGCTTGGGTTCCCGGCCGTTCGATTCGGCGCGAGAGTGGAACGCGCGGGGGACAGGTCAGCTGCCGGTGGCCGCGAAGTGGCGCCGGGCGCGCTCGGGGGACTTCGCAGGTGCGGTGGCCATCAGGTCCGCGACGGTCTGCGCGGTGAGCTCACGCCGCCAGGCCAGCTCGGCCCGGCGCATCGCCACCGCCACGCCGCAGCTGCGGCGGAACTCCCCGGCGGGAGCAGCGGCCGACTCGCCGCGCTGCCGGATCTCGGTGCAGCGGAAGACGCTTTCCCGGCCCTCGATGGCGGTGACCACGTCCATGAGCGTGATCCGCTCGGGCGGGCGCGCCAGCCGGTAGCCGCCGCGGACCCCGGGGGTCGACCCGAGGATGTCCGCCCGGACAAGTGCCTGCAGGCACTTGCTCAGGTACGCCTGCGGCAGGTCGAACCAGGCCGCGAGTTTCGCCGCGGGGACAGGGGTCTCCTCCCCCACCCACGCCAGGGCCAGACAGCAGTGCAGTCCCCACTCGACTCCCTCACCCATGTTCATAACGAGGACATTACATGTCCTGAATGGAGGTCCGCAGCCCTTCACCGAAAGTACGTCAGGTCAGCTCGGGTCAGGGCCCCTCGCGCCCGTAGTGGTTCGGTTCCGGTCCGTACTTGACAGACTCACCGGGCTCTCGTTGGCCGATGGCGGAGCTCGACCCCAACATTCCCGGGGTCACACCTTCGCCTTCGAGGAGAGCAACCGTGCAGGAAATACTCGCCGCGGCCGCACCGGCGGTCGCGCTCCGGCAGGTCTGGTAGCCGTGCAACGGCGAACCTTCGCGATCGGTACCGCCTGCGCCGCGTCGGCACTGGTGGGTTCCGCCGGTACGGCACGGGCGGCGGCCCGCCGCACCGGCACGGCTCGCGGCGCCCTGGCGCGCACCACCGCCGGCCTGGTGCAGGGCGAACGGATCGGGAACGTCTCGGTGTTCCGCGGGGTGCCCTACGCACGGCCTCCGGTGGGAGATCTGCGCTTCGCCGCGCCGAGGCCGCCGCGGCCGTGGAGCGGGGTACGTGAGGCGACCCGGTTCGCACCCACGGCCCTGCAGTCCACCGGCGGGTCGGGCAGCGAGGACTGCCTGTACGCGAACGTGTGGACCCCGGACACGGCCGGCCGTCGTCCGGTGTTCGTGTTCATCCACGGCGGCGGCTGGCGCACGGGCGCGGGCAGCCTGCCGACGTACGACGGGGCCCGGCTGGCCCGGCACGGCGGTCTCGTCGTCATCACCTTCAACTACCGGCTGGGAGCGTTCGGGTGGGGGCTGCACGAGGACCTGTCCGACCCGCTGACCGGCGACTGCGCCAACTGGGGACTCCAGGACCAAGCGGCGCTGCTGCACTGGGCGCAGCACAACGCGGCGGCCTTCGGCGGGGACCCGGCCAACATCACCCTGTGCGGCTCCTCCGCGGGCGGCAGCAGCGCCTGGCAGCTCTCCCTCCTGCCCGAACTGCGCGGGGTCGTGCGCCGGACGGTGCCCATCAGCGCGGCACACGCCTGGGCACCGGCCATCGGCCTGACCCCGGACGATGCCCGGCAGGCGTACGAGCGGATGGCGCACCGGCACGGCACGACGGTCCGCGGGCTGCGTGAGGTGCCGGCGCGGGCGCTGCGCGACTCGTGGCAGCAGCTGTTCTCCGGGGCGCCCGGGGACCGGGCGCTGAGCAGCGGGCGCGAGTACCAGGGCCCGGTACTCGACGGGCGGTGGATGCGGGGCAACGACAGCGACCTGCCCACGCCCTCCGTGCCGATGATGGTGATCGGGACCCACACGGAAGGTTCGTTCTTCACCGGCCCGAATCCGCCGACGCCACCGCCGACGCCGGCGCCCACCGACGCGGCCACCTTGCACGACGCCGTCCGCGGAGTGCTGCTCAAGGGCACGGCCGAGATCTCCGCCGCGCAGGTGGACGCGTGCATCGCCGCGTACCGGGAGGCCGCCGCCGCCGACGGGCTGTCCGACACCCCGCTCTCCCTGTGGACCGAGATCTGGGGGGACGGCCTCTTCCGGTACCAGGGGATACGTCTTGCCGAGCGCCATGCTCGTGTCGGTGGTACGCCGGTGTACGTCATGGACTTCGCGCACCCGGTCCGCGCGCCGTGGTTCGGCACACCGCACGAGGCCACGTCGAAGTTCCTCTTCGGGACGTACGCTCTCCCCGAGAACGTCGCGCAGCTCGGAGACGGTCCGCGCGAGGAGCGGGTGAGCCGCACGTTCATGGACCTGATCGCCTCCTTCTCCCACCACGGAGTGCCAAGCAGCCCCGCGGCCCCCCATTGGCCGGAGTTCACCCCGGGGCGCGCGTCCACTCTCGTCCTCGGCGGCACCGACCGGCCGCGGATCGGGCCCCTCCCCAAGAGCCGTCAGCTTCGCTACTGGGATCACGCCGGCTGGGTGCCGTCCGTGCGCCCGGTTCCCCGTACGAGCGGACCGGACCGCACATGACGTGAGGACGCCGCGCGCGGGCCCGGGCGCCGGGCCGCCGACCGCGTCCGCCAGAGGTTCCCCGGCGCCTGACCGCGGGCTGCCCGACCATCTGTTCACCGTCGAGCCGGGATGCGCCGCGGACCGGCCAGGACCGGGACCGCCGGTCCGCCCACCACCCCGGCCAGACCTGACACACGACGTTCCTACGCCATCTACGTCTTGGGAGATCTCCGTGGACAACGCCCTGCTCGACCTGCGGGCGAGGACCGCACTCCACCAACCGCCGTGGGAGAGCGAGGCCCAGTTGCGCTCGGTCCACGGCGAGCTCGCCGAGCGTCCGGGCCTGGTCCGTGCCGAGGACCTCGACACCCTGACCGGCCTGCTGGCCCGCGTCGCCACCGGGGAGGCGTACGTGATCCAGGCCGGCGACTGCGCCGAGGACCCCGACGAGTGCAGCGCCTCCGACGTCGCCCGGAAGGCAGCCGTCCTCGACCTGCTCGCCGGCACCCTGAAGATGATCACCCATGCGCCGGTGCTCCGCGTGGGCAGGATCGCCGGCCAGTTCGCCAAGCCCCGTTCCAGTCCGACCGAGCGGGTCGGCGCCGTCGAACTCCCCGTCTACCGGGGCCACATGGTCAACGCCCCCGAGCCCGACCCCGAGAGCCGCCGTCCCGATCCGCTGCGGATACTCACGGGGTACATGGCGGCCCGGGAAGTCATGGGCCATCTCGGCTGGTCCTCCCCGCAGGCGCGGCCGGTCATCGACCCCGTCATCTGGACCAGCCACGAGGCGCTGCTGCTCGACTACGAGGTCCCCATGCTGCGCAGGGACGCCGAAGGCCGTCTCTTCCTCGCCTCCACGCACTGGCCGTGGATCGGCGAACGCACCCGGCAGGTCGACGGCGCCCATGTGGCACTGCTCGCGGAGGTCGCCAACCCCGTGGCCTGCAAGGTCGGCCCCGGGATGTCCCCCGGGGAACTCCTCGCCCTGTGCGACCGGCTGGACCCGCAGCGCCGGCCCGGACGGCTCACCCTCATCGCACGCATGGGGGCGGACCGGGTCGCCGACCGGCTGCCGCCCCTGGTGGCGGCCGTGCGCGAGGCAGGACACCCCGCGATCTGGCTCAGCGACCCGATGCACGGCAACACCGTCAGCACGCCGGAGGGCGTCAAGACCCGCTGCACGGAGACAGTCGAGCGGGAGATCCGGGCATTCCAGGAGTCAGTGGTCGCCGAAGGCGGCGTCGCCGGCGGAGTGCACCTGGAGACGACCCCGAACGACGTCCGTGAGTGCGTGTCGCGCGAACAGTCCGCGGACCGGAGCGTCGGCACGTACACGACCTTCTGCGACCCACGGCTCAACCCCGGGCAGGCCGTTTCGGTGCTGACCGCCTGGCGCCGCTGACCGCTCGGCCCCACCGACCGGTGCCGGGCCGCGACCGGAAACCAGACCCAGACCCAGACAAGGAGTCACCTGGTGGAGAACAGGACAGCCGTCGTCACGGGAGCGGCAGGCGGCATCGGCCGAGCCGTGATCAGGTCACTTGCCGAACGCGGAGCGACCGTGGCCGCCGTCGACCGCGACGCGGAGGCCCTCGACGCCGCCGTGGCCGAGCTCAGGGCGGAGGGCCACGACGTCCATCCGTACGTCGTCGAGATCACCGACGCCGGTGCCGTACGCGAGCTGGTCGACACGGTCGAACAACGGCTCGGCCCCATCGAGTACCTGGTCAACGGCGCGGGTGTACTGCGCCTGGGAAACGTCCGTACGTTCAGCGCGGAGGACTGGGCGCTGACGTTCGCCGTCAACACCACCGCGGTCTTCCACGTGTCCCGTGCCGTCATCGACCGGATGATGGAACGCCGCCGCGGCTCCGTCGTCACGGTGGCCTCCAATGCCGCGAGCACACCCCGCGCGGGAATGGCCGCGTACGCCGCGTCCAAGGCCGCCGCGACCCTCTTCACCAAGTCCCTGGGCCTGGAGGCCGCTCCGTACGGCATCCGCTGCAACCTCGTCGCTCCCGGGTCCACGGACACTCCGATGCTGCGCTCCATGTGGCACGACGAGACGGGCCCGAAGCACACCGTGGAGGGCCGGCCCGAGGAGTTCCGGCTCGGCATTCCGCTCGGCAAGGTCGCCCAGCCCGAGGACATCGCCGCCGCCGTCACCTTCCTGCTCTCGGACGAGGCGTCCCACATCACCCTGCACGACCTGACCGTCGACGGCGGGGCGACGCTCGGCGCCTAGCCCGCCGGCTTCTGCCCCTGCCGCTTTCCGCGTTCCCGCATGTGAGAGGACTCCATGGCCGGCCTGCCCCCCATCGCCAGCTACCCGCTGCCGACCGCCGAATCCCTGCCTTCCCCCGTGCCGCAGTGGTCCATCGACCCGAGCAGGGCGCTCCTGCTCGTCCACGACATGCAGCGCTACTTCCTCGAACCGTTCGCGGCTCCGCTGCGCGAGGAACTGATCACCCGGGCGGCGGCACTGCGCGCGTACTGCGCGTCCCAGAACATTCCGGTCGCCTACACCGCGCAGCCCGGCGGCATGACCCCCCAGGAGCGGGGTCTGCTGAAGGACTTCTGGGGGCCGGGCATGCGTACCGCCCCCGAGGACCGGGAGGTGGTTGACGCGCTCGCGCCCGCTCCCGGCGACTGGCTGCTCACCAAGTGGCGCTACAGCGCGTTCTTCAACACCGATCTGTTGCAGCGGATGCGCTTCCACCGGCGCGACCAGCTCATCGTCTGCGGTGTGTACGCCCATGTCGGTGTGCTGATGAGCACCGTGGAGGCGTTCACCCACGACATAGAGCCCTTCCTGGTGGCCGACGCGGTCGCCGACTTCACCGAGGAGGACCACTGGCTGGCCCTCACCTACGCGGCGCGCCGCTGCGCCGTGGTCACCACGACCAAGGAGGTCACCGGATGACCAGCGACCTCCTCGGCCGGGTGCTCGCGCCGGACCCAGGTGCCTTCGCCCTGATACACCGTCCGGAGACCATCGGTGCGAGCCTGGTCGATGTGCTCCTCGGCACCGTGACCCTGCCCGGGACCCTCGCGGAGATACCGGTCCCGCAGGCGGCTGCCCCGACCGGAGAGCCGTACCAGGAAGTCCTCGCCCTCGTGCCCTACCGGCAGATCTCCGAACGGGGTTTCGCCTGTACCGACGACGGCTCCCCGCTGATCGCCCTCACCGTCACCGATCAGCAGCGCGTGTCGCTCACCGAGGTGCTGCGGCGCGTGCCCGACCTGCCCCTGGCGTTGCGCGACGGACACTTCGACGTGGACGACGACGCCTACGCGGACATCGTGCGCCGGGTGATCACCGACGAGATCGGCACCGGCAAGGGCGCCAACTTCGTCATCAAACGCTCCTTCACCGCCGAGATCACCGACTACGGGCTCGACCGGGCCCTGACGCTCTTCCGCCGTCTGCTGGAGCGGGAGCAGGGCGCGTACTGGACGTTCCTGGTGCACGCCGGTGAACGCACCTTCGTCGGTGCTTCCCCCGAACGGCACGTCAGCATGGCCGACGGTGTCGCCGTGATGAACCCGATCAGCGGCACCTACCGCTATCCCGCCACCGGCCCCACACTCGCCGGGGTCATGGACTTCCTCGCCGACCGCAAGGAGGCCGACGAGCTCTACATGGTGGTCGACGAAGAGCTCAAGATGATGGCGCGGATCTGCGAAGGAGGCGGCCGGGTCACCGGACCGTTCCTCAAGGAGATGGCCCGGCTCGCCCACACCGAGTACCTCATCGAGGGACGCACCGACCGTGACCCCCGGGACATCCTGCGCGAGACCATGTTCGCACCGACCATCACCGGCAGCCCTCTGGAGAGCGCCTGCCGCGTCATCGTCGGCTATGAGCCGCACGGGCGCGGTTACTACAGCG
Source organism: Streptomyces sp. 130 (assembly GCF_007096885.1). GTDB lineage: Bacteria > Actinomycetota > Actinomycetes > Streptomycetales > Streptomycetaceae > Streptomyces. The sequence continues at coordinate 79,843 of NZ_VJNO01000016.1, forward strand.
GCGTCGCCGCGCTGATCGGCCGGGACGCACGAGGCCGACGCACCCTCGACTCGTCGATCCTCATCCGCACGGCGGAGATCGGGAACACGGGGAAGGTCAGGATCGGCGTGGGGGCCACCCTCGTACGCCACTCCGACCCGCGCTCCGAAGTCGCCGAGACACGGGCCAAGGCCGCGGGGCTGGTGGCCGCGTTGCAGGACGGCACTCCGGCCCGGCTCGGCGAGCATCCGCAGGTGCGTGCCGCGCTCGCCGAACGCAACGGCTCGATCGCCGACTTCTGGCTCGCCGACCTCGCCGAGCGCGGACTGTCCGTCCCCGAACTGGCCGGGCGGCGGGTTCTGGTGGTGGACGCGGAGGACACCTTCACCTCGATGATCGAGCAGCAGCTCAAGTCCATGCGGATGAAGGTGACGGTCCGCCGTTTCGACCAGCCCTACACCTTCGACGACCACGACCTCGTCGTGATGGGGCCCGGCCCCGGGGACCCGCGCGAGACCGGCGATCCCAGGATCGAGCATCTGGGCAGGGCGGTCCGGACCCTGCTGCGGGAGCGTCGCGCCTTCCTCGCCGTCTGCCTGAGCCACCAGGTGCTCAGCCTGGACCTGGGCCTCACTCTGCGCCGCAGGGCCGTTCCCAACCAGGGTGTGCAGCGGAAGATCGACCTCTTCGGTTCGAGCGAGCGGGTCGGCTTCTACAACACCTTCGCCGCACACAGTGCCGCAGACACGTTCCAGGCGCCGGACGGCACAGTCGTCGAAGTCAGCCGGGACAAGGACACCGGAGAGGTGCACGCGCTCCGTGCCCCGCGCTTCACCTCGATGCAGTTCCACGCGGAATCCATACTCACCCAGGACGGTCCGCGCATCGTGGCCGAACGCCTGACGGAGCTCGCCCGGGGGATGCTCGTCGCATGAGCGGCGCGACGGATGAGCGAGTTCTTCGTGCCCACTCCCCCGGCCCCCGATCCGGGCCCCGAATCCGGCCCTGCCGAGACCAGAAGCCGAGACCCCCGACACCCGAGCGGCCCGCACCCGGCGCCGCCGCCGCATCCGCTGATGACAAAACCCCAGGCCGGAGCGCGTCCGTCCTGGGGTTTCGGTGGAGCCCCCTGTCGGATTCGAACCGACGACCTACGCATTACAAGTGCGTTGCTCTGGCCAGCTGAGCTAAGGAGGCGTGCCGGAGCAGTCTAACCAACCCGGCCGCCGGCACAGTGCGGAAATCTCACAGCCATGGAACTACTGACAGATCCGAAACCGCCAGGTAGCGTCCTTGCAGGTTCACTCCGATGGACCAGACCACTCCCTTACAACGGATCGTCCGGCACGTTCCTGCCGGTGGAGGAGAAGAATCAGCATGGCCAGTGTCACGTTCGACAAGGCGTCCCGCGTCTACCCCGGCTCCACGAAGCCCGCGGTCGACCAGCTCGAGATCGACATCGCGGACGGCGAGTTCCTCGTCCTCGTCGGTCCCTCCGGTTGCGGCAAGTCCACCTCGCTCCGCATGCTCGCGGGTCTTGAGGACGTCAACGGCGGTGCCATCCGCATCGGTGACCGCGACGTCACGCACCTGCCGCCGAAGGACCGGGACATCGCCATGGTGTTCCAGAACTACGCGCTGTACCCGCACATGACCGTCGCGGACAACATGGGCTTCGCGCTCAAGATCGCCGGTGTCAACAAGACCGACATCCGGGCGAAGGTCGAAGAGGCCGCCAAGATGCTGGACCTCACCCAGTACCTGGACCGCAAGCCGAAGGCGCTCTCCGGTGGTCAGCGCCAGCGTGTGGCGATGGGCCGCGCGATCGTGCGTGAGCCGCAGGTCTTCCTCATGGACGAGCCGCTGTCGAACCTCGACGCCAAGCTCCGTGTCTCCACCCGTACGCAGATCGCCTCGCTCCAGCGCCGCCTGGGCATCACGACCGTGTACGTCACCCACGACCAGGTCGAGGCCCTGACCATGGGCGACCGCGTCGCGGTGCTCAAGGACGGTCTCCTCCAGCAGGTCGACACGCCGCGCAACATGTACGACAAGCCGGCGAACCTCTTCGTGGCCGGCTTCATCGGCTCCCCGGCGATGAACCTGGTCGAGGTCCCGATCACCGACGGCGGCGTGAAGTTCGGCAACAGCGTCGTCCCGGTCTCCCGCGAGGCGCTGACCGCCGCCGCGAACCGCGGCGACACCACCGTCACGGTCGGCATCCGCCCCGAGCACTTCGACATCGTCGAGCACGGCGGCGCCGCCGCGAAGTCCCTCACGAAGGACTCCTCGGACGCCCCGGCCGGCCTGGCCGTCTCGGTCAACGTCGTCGAGGAGCTCGGCGCCGACGGCTTCGTCTACGGTGCCGCCGAGGTCGGTGGCGAGCACAAGGACCTGGTCGTCCGCGTCGGCGGCCGTGCCATCCCGGAGAAGGGCACCAAGCTGCACGTCGTGCCCCGCCCGGACGAGCTGCACGTCTTCGCCACGTCGACCGGCGAGCGCCTCACCGCCTGACGTCGCACACGCTGTACGGTGGCCCCGCACGATCTCCGTGCGGGGCCACCGCGCGTCGCGGGAAGGGTTCGAAGCGGCGGAGGCGTTTAAAAGCCGCAGGGGCGAATTCCCCGCCAGAACGGTCATTTCGGCCCCGTTCGTCAACGCGCGATTCGAAAAGCACGCTCGAACCGTCCCCCGCGAGGGTGACGTAATGTCGCCGCGCTGTCACCGGCCGCTACGCTCGCTGCGTGACCCACACCGTGCGCCGTATCGGCCGAACTCTCGCTTTCGTACTGCCCGTCGTCATGGTCCTGTCCGGGACCCTCGCGGTCACCGCCGTGCCGTGGGCAGCCAGCAACTCCGACTCGCAGCTCCTCGCCGCGTCGGCCCGTACCGTCTCCGACGCCAAGGGTGCCGAGGCCGCGGTCAAGCCGCGCGCCCCGCAGGACGTCCTGCGCGACCGGCTCGTCCAGGAGCTCCGCGCCAAGGACCCGGGCGTCGCGCTGACGGAACTCCAGCGCGCCGTGGAGGGGCGCCCGTCGCTCGCCAAGCACTGCATGTCCATCGCGAAGACCCTGGGCAAGGCGGCCGTCGAGAAGTACGGCCCGACGCGCGCGCACCGCTTCTCGCGCCCCGTCTGCGACACCTCGTTCGCCTCGGGCGTCGCCCAGTTCAGCTGACCGACGCGACACTTCCCGCTGCCGGGCACGGCCTATCGTGCCTGGCATGCATACGTTTCCGACGCAGGCCGTGATCCTGGCGGGTGGCCAGGGGTCACGGCTGCGCCCGTATACCGATGACCGCCCCAAGCCGATGGTCGAGATCCCGGGGACCGGGACGCCGATCATCGGCCATCAGCTTTCCTGGCTGGCCGCCGAGGGCGTGACCGACGCCGTGGTGTCGTGCGGGCATCTGGCCGAGGTGCTCCAGGAGTGGCTGGCCGACGCGGTGCTGCCGCTGCGCGTGACGACGGTGGTGGAGTCCGAGCCGCTGGGACGCGGCGGTGGCCTGAAGTACGCGGCGGCGCGGCTGCCCGAGCCGGACGAGCCGTGGTACGCGACCAACGGGGACATCTGGACGCGGTTCTCGCTGCGCGAGATGGCGGCGTTCCACGCCGAGCGCGACGCGACGGCGACGCTGGCGCTGGCGCGGCCCCGGATTCCGTGGGGTGCGGTGGAGACGGACGCGTTCGGGCACATCACCGACTTCATCGAGGCACCGCCGTCGCCGTATCTGATCAACGCGGGGGTGTACGTGTTCTCCCCCGCGTTCACGGGAATGCTGCCGGACCGGGGCGACCACGAACGGACGACGTTTCCGCGGCTGGCCCGGGAGCGCCGGCTGGCGGGTTACCCGTTGCCGCATGGGGCGTACTGGCGGGCGATCGACACCGCGAAGGACCTGACGGAGGCCGCCAAGGAACTGGACGGGCGGTAGGACATGGAAGCGGGGCGCGGTGCTGTGGGAGGGGGGGGGCTGCCGGCTGGTGGGGCTCTTGGACGCCTTGCCCTTGCGGGACTCGTCGGGGAGGGGGGCGCCGGGGAGCTGGTTGGTGGGGACGCCGTTCGGGCCGGGGACGGTGACGACCTCGGTGGAGCGGACGGCACCGCCGAGAACGGAGCCGATGAGCAGGGTGAGGCCGACGACGACGCTGGCGACGACGGCGCCCCGGCGCAGGACGCGGCGGCGCAGGTCCCAGATCTCGGAGCGGGGGCCGAGCTTGCGCCAGGCCTCGCCGGCGAGCCGTCCGTCGATGGAGTAGACGGGGGCGCCCGCGATGATCAGGGGGCTCCAGGCGGCGAGGTAGATGATGTCGGGGGCGTCGTAGGCGGCGACGGTGCGCCAGCTGACGGTGACCAGGAGGGCGGCGGACAGCAGGGCGCCGACGGTGGCGGCGACGCGCTGCCAGAGCCCGAGCACGGTGAGGACGCCGACGACGACCTGGAGGAAGGCGATCGAGAGCCCGGCGCCGACCGGGTGCGCGAGTGCGAACTCGCGCAGCGGCTCGGCCAGTGCCCACGGGTGGAGCGAGTTGAGCCACTTGACCATGGAGCCGCGCTCGCCGCCGTCGAAGTAGACGGGGTCGCAGAGCTTGCCCATGCCGGCGTAGATGGAGATGAAGCCGAGGAAGACCCGCATCGGCAGGAGGACGACGCCGAGGTTCATCCGGCGGCCCGGGTAGTACGCGTGGCGCACGTCGTCGGCGCCGCCCTGGCGCCGGCCGTGGGCCTCCTCGTCGGTGAGGTCGACGGCGGGCGCGTCGTCGTACGGGCCCCGTTCGTCGTAGCCGTCCGCGCCGTACGGGCCGGGGTCTACGGGGTCGTAGGCGCCGACCGCCCGGCGCATCGGGGGCAGCAGGGGGCCGCCGGGGCGGGGTGCGCCGATGACGGGGTTGGGCTGGGTCTCTTCGAGGGAGGACTCGTCGAGACGCGGGATGACCTGGGTGCCGGCGCCGCCGCGTCCGTGGTCGAACTCATAGGAGGCGTACGGATCGTAGGGGTCGTACCCGGCCTCGGGAAGGCCGGCGGTGGAGTTGCGTACGGCCTGGAGGAGGCCGGTGGCGCCGGGGTCGCCGGGGGCGGACTTGCCGCTCCAGACGACGGGGGCGCGGCGGCCGCGGCCGGCTCCGGGGGCGCTCATGGCGGGAATCCTGGGCGCGCCGGCGGGGGTCACACCGCGCAGCCGTGCGCGCTGGCCGGGGGCGAGCTGCACCCGGAAGCTGGCGTGGTTGACGATGACCTGCGCAGGGTCGCAGTCCACCTTGGTCATGCTCAGGGCGGGTAGTTCGTCGAACCGAGGCGTTCTGGTGTCCACACTCATCTAACCGAGTGATGTGTGATTAGGACACTGCCTTGACCGCGCCGAAGGTGTCCGAGACCCGTCAACAGGTGGTGGGGGGTTGCGCGGGGGCGCGTGCACGTGCGCGCGCGCCCCCGGGTGGCCCCTCGGACGCGTCCGGTCAGGCGCGGCGGCGCGCCACCTCGTACATGACGATGCCGGCGGCGACACCGGCGTTGAGGGACTCGGCGCCGCCCGGCATGTTGATGCGGACGCGGTAGTCGCAGGTCTCGCCGACGAGGCGGCCGAGGCCCTTGCCCTCGCTGCCGATGACGATGACGACGGGTCCGCCGAGCGCTTCGAGGTCCTCGACGGTGTGCTCGCCGTCCGCGGCGAGGCCGACGACCGCGATGCCCTCCTTCTTGAAGGCTTCGAGGGCGCGGGTCAGGTTGGTGACCTTGGAGACGGGGGTGCGGGCGGCGGTGCCGGCCGAGGACTTCCAGGCTCCGGCGGTCATGCCGGCGGCGCGGCGCTCGGGGACGACGACGCCGTGGCCGCCGAAGGCGGAGACGGAACGGACGATCGCGCCGAGGTTGCGCGGGTCGGTGACGCCGTCGAGGGCGACGATGAGCGGGTCCTCGCCGTTGTCGTACGCGGCTTCGAGGAGGTCCTGCGGGTCGGCGTACTCGTAGGGCGGGACCTGGAGGACGAGGCCCTGGTGGTTGAGCCCGCCCGTCATGCGGTCGAGCTCGGGGCGCGGGGCCTCCATGAGGTTGATGTTGCCGCGCTCACCGGCGAGCTGGAGGGCGTCGCGGACGCGCTCGTCGTTGTCGATGTACTGCTGGACGTAGAGGGTGGTGGCGGGGACGCCGTCGCGCAGGGCCTCGTAGACCGGGTTGCGGCCGACGACCATCTCCGAGGTGCCCTTGACGCCGCCGCGCCGGGGAGCGGGGCGGCGGGCGGCGGCCTGCCTGGCCTGGGCGTTGGCGACGCGGTTCTTCTTGTGCCCCTTGCGGGCGGAGGCGGGCGGGGTCGGGCCCTTGCCTTCGAGGCCCCGGCGTCGCTGGCCACCGCTGCCGACCTGCGCGCCCTTCTTGTTGGACGTGCGGCGGTTCCTGCGCTGGCTGTTCCCGGCCATGACCTACCTGTTTCGTTGCTTCGGTCGTGCGTACGTATAAGTGCAGTGTGCCGCCCGGCGGACCGGGCGGCATGTGGTGGCTACTGGCGGGGGCCGAGTGTCCACCGGGGGCCGGACGGGCTGTCCTCGATGACGAGTCCGGACTGGTTGAGCTGGTCGCGGATGGCGTCGGCGGCGGCCCAGTCCTTGCGGGCGCGTGCGGACTGCCGCTGGTCGAGGACGAGGCGGACGAGCGTGTCGACGACGCCGTGGAGGTCGTCGCCGCGGTCGCTCTCGCCGGCCCAGTGGTCGTCGAGCGGATCGAGGCCGAGGACGCCGAGCATGGCGCGGACCTCGGCGAGGCGCGCGACGGCGGCCTCCTTGTCGTCGGCGGCGAGGGCGGAGTTGCCCTGGCGGACCGTGGTGTGGACGATCGCGAGGGCCTGCGGGACGCCGAGGTCGTCGTCCATGGCTTCGGCGAAGGCGGGCGGCACCTCGGCGGCGGGGGCGACGGTCTCGCCGGCCTTCTCGGTGACGCGCTGGATGAAGCCCTCGATGCGGGCGAACGCGGACTCGGCCTCGCGCAGGGCCTCCTCGCTGTACTCGATCATGGACCGGTAGTGCGGGGTGCCGAGGTAGTAGCGCAGGACGATGGGGCGCCAGGTCTTGACCATCTCGCTGACCAGGACGGAGTTCCCCAGCGACTTCGACATCTTCTCGCCGGACATGGTGACCCAGCCGTTGTGCACCCAGTAGCGCGCGAAGTCGTCGCCGAACGCCTTGGCCTGGGCGATCTCGTTCTCGTGGTGCGGGAAGATCAGGTCGATGCCGCCGCCGTGGATGTCGAAGGCGGTGCCGAGGTACTTGTGCGCCATGGCGGAGCACTCGAGGTGCCAGCCGGGACGGCCGCGGCCCCAGGGGGTCTCCCAGCTGGGCTCGCCGGGCTTGGACGCCTTCCACATGGCGAAGTCGCGCTGGTCGCGCTTGCCGGTCTCGCCCTCGCCGGACGGCTGGCGCAGGTCGTCCAGCTCCTGGTTGGACAGCTCCAGGTAGCCGGGGAACGAGCGCACGTCGAAGTAGACGTTGCCGTCGGAGGCGTAGGCGTGGCCGCGCTCGATGAGGCCGCGCATCATCTCGATCATCTCCGGGACGTGCCCGGTCGCGCGCGGTTCGTAGGTGGGCGGGAGGCAGCCGAGCGCGTCGTAGCCCGCGTTGAACGCCCGCTCGTTCTCGTAACCGATGGACCACCAGGGGCGGCCCTGCTCACCGGATTTGGTGATGATCTTGTCGTCGATGTCCGTGACGTTCCGGACGAACGTCACGTCGTAGCCGCGGTGGGCGAACCAGCGGCGCATGATGTCGAAGTTCAGTCCGGACCTGATGTGCCCGATGTGCGGGGCGGCCTGGACGGTGGCGCCGCAGAGGTAGATCGAGACACAGCCCGCTGTGAGCGGGACGAAGTCACGGATCTGCCGGGCGCTGGTGTCGTACAGGCGAATAGTCACCCCTCAAGGGTAGTGGGCCCGCACCAGTGCCCCGCGCCCCTGTGGACAACACGGGCACGGTTGTTACGGGGGGCGGGTGCGGGCGTCCGGGCGCGGGGGTCAGCCGGTGCGGTAGACGAGGGCGGTCGCGAGGCCGGCGATGCCCTCGCCGCGTCCGGTGAAGCCGAGTCCGTCCGAGGTGGCGGCGGACAGCGAGACGGGGGCGCCGACGGCGTCGGACAGGACCCGCTGCGCCTCTTCGCGCCGCTTGCCGATCTTCGGGCGTACGCCGACGACCTGGACGGCCACGTTGCCGATCTCGAAACCGGCCGCGCGGACGATACGGGCGGCCTCGGTGAGCAGGGTGACCCCGGCGGCGCCGGACCACTCGGGGCGCCCGGTGCCGAAGTGCTGCCCGAGGTCGCCGAGGCCGGCGGCGGAGAAGAGCGCGTTGCACGCGGCGTGGGCGACGACGTCGGCGTCGGAGTGGCCGGCCAGGCCGGGGCCCTCGCCGTCCCAGCGCAGTCCGGCGCACCACAGCTCGCGGCCCTCTTCGAAGGCGTGGATGTCGGTGCCGATGCCGACGAGCGGGATCACCGGCGCGGGGGCGGGGGTCTCAGAAGCCATCGTTGGCCCTCCTGCGTGCGAGAACCGCCTCGGCCAGGACCAGGTCCAGGGGGCGGGTGACCTTGAATGCCTCTTCGTGTCCGGGGACGACGACGACGGGCGAGCCGAGCTGTTCGACCATGCCGGCGTCGTCGGTCGCGCCCTCACCGCTGACGGCGACCTGCTCGTGGGCGCGCAGGAGGGTGGCCCGGTCGAAGCCCTGCGGGGTCTGTACGGCCCTGAGCCGGGCGCGGGCCGGGGTGCCCAGCACCGGTTCGGGCGCGCCGGGGGCCCCGGGCTCGACCTCCTTGACGGTGTCGGCGAGCGGCAGTGCGGGAACGACGGCGGGGGCGCCGTCGCGTACGGCCTCGATGACGGCGTCGACGGTGTCCACGGGCACCAGCGGCCGGGCGGCGTCGTGGACCAGGACGGCGGAGATGGTGTCGGGCAGCGCGTCGAGGCCGCACTTCACGGATGCCTGGCGGGTGCCGGCGCCGGGCACGACGACGAAGTCGGTGCGTTCGGGCAGGGCGTACTCGTCCAGGAGGTTGCGGACCTCGGCGGTGCCCTCGGGCGGTGCGACGACGACGACCAGGGACACGTGCCGGGAGGCCGCCATGGCGCGGACGGCGTGGACGAGCATGGGCGTACCGCCGAGCGCGCGGAGCGCCTTGGGGGCGCCGGGGCCGAGCCGTACGCCGCGGCCGGCCGCGGGGATCACGGCGGCCGTGCGGTAAGGACGCGGTTGTTCAGACATCGGTTGCACTCCGAGGCTTCGGCATGTTTGTGTCCACGGCCGACGTGGGTATGGCCACAAGCGAGCCGGGCGCTGCGCCATGACTCGACCGGGACCCTTTCCGTGACCCCGGGCGAGCCGGGACGGGCCCCGGCCGTTCGGGGTCGGTCTCGCACGCCGGGTTCAGCGGAATCGCGAGCAACGTACCAAGGACGTGTACCGGGGGATCGTCGGCAAGTGGCCGGAATTCGCCGTTGGGTCGCCGGGCAGTGTGTCCGGACATGCCGCAGCGCCCGACGACACAGCGTGAATACGGCTGGTCAGCGGGCACCGCGGCACATTATCTACGGCCGGTGCGATCCGGTCGTCCCGACCGGTGCCATCCGGTTCAGGATGCGAGGACCTCGTCGAGGAGAGCCTCGGCCTTGTCCTCGTTGGTGTTCTCCGCGAGAGCGAGCTCGCTCACCAGAATCTGGCGGGCCTTGGCGAGCATGCGCTTCTCACCTGCGGAAAGTCCGCGCTCGCGCTCACGACGCCACAGGTCGCGCACGACTTCGGCGACCTTGATGACATCGCCGGACGCGAGCTTCTCGAGATTCGCCTTGTAGCGCCGGGACCAGTTCGTCGGCTCCTCGGCATACGGTGCGCGCAGCACCTCGAAGACGCGGTCCAGCCCTTCCTGCCCGACTACGTCGCGCACGCCCACGAACTCCGCATTGTCCGCCGGCACACGCACCGTCAAGTCGCCCTGAGCGACCTTGAGCACCAAGTAGGTCTTGTCCACGCCTTTGATCTGGCGAGTTTCGATAGCCTCGATCAGCGCGGCCCCGTGATGGGGATAGACCACGGTGTCGCCAACCTTGAACGTCATGTGACAGGTACCCCTTCCGTGGCTATCAAGCGTAACACGAGAATCGCTACTCCTGAATGGCGTTTTCGCAGGTCAGGGCATATCTCGGGGCTTGACAAGAGAGACGGGGACGTGCTGCGGAGGGCGCGCGGAGGACGGTATTCGCAGGTCGGAGCCGCTGTCCGGCGACGGAGAAACGCGGACGTTACACACCCTCCAGCTCACTTCGAAGGGGTCGAACGTCCCGTTTTGTCGGGTTCCGCTTGCCGCACTTTCCGTAGTCCGTTCGGTGATGGGTCACTCGTTCGGACGTAAGTGCCGATGGCCAATGAAATTGATCAACGTACGGCCCCGGCGGGGATTATGCGCAATGAATGCGCCACCGTCCGTGAACAGCCACGAAGCCCGGGACGAACGCGTGGCCGGAATTTGATCAAGCGCGTTATGTGAAGGGACCGCGAATGTCCGTACGCGTCCGAGCCCCGCGATCACGGGCCCCTCAGGGGCGGGTCGGGTGCGGGGCGGCGAGGAGGGCTCGGTAACCTGACCGCTGACAGACCCTTAGGGCGCCTTTACCCCAGGCGCCCGACCCGTCCGTACCGTCCGCACGTTCAAGGAGTTGCCGCCGCCGTGAGCCGCAGCCTTCGACACGGCGCCCTCGCCGCCACTGCCATCGCGTTCTCGATCACCGCGCTCACCGCATGCGGCGCGGGCAACAACGCGCAGACGCTCGAAGTCCGCCCGGACAACGCCTCCACCCGGTCCGGCGACATCAAGATCCAGAACGCCAACGTCATCACCCAGCCCGAGCGCGACGCCGAGGGCCCGGCGGTCGTCACCGCCACGCTGTTCAACAACGGCAACAAGCCGGAGACCCTGGACTCCATCACGCTGAAGGGCGGCAGCGGCACCGTGCAGCTGCACCCCGCCGAGGGCTCGGGTCCGGTCGTCGTCCCGGCCGGCGGCCGGGTGATCCTCGGCGGCCAGGGCAACGCCTCCGCCGTGATCGAGAACGGCGGCGAGGCCACGGAGAACGGCAACGTGCAGCCGCTCGTCTTCAAGTTCAGCCGTACCGGCGACATCTCGCTGGGCGCCTCCGTCGTCCCGGCGACCCACTACTTCAAGGACTTCGGCCCCAGCGCGCTGCCCGAGCCGTCCACGTCGCCGGACGCCTCGCCGTCCGGTTCCCCCTCCGGCTCCGCGTCGCCGGACTCGTCGGAGAGCCCGTCCGGCGAGGCGACGGCCTCGTCCTCGGCCTCCGAGTCCGGCCAGCCCGGCTGAGCCGCACCCCGCACCGCACATGGCCGAGGCGCCTTCCCCGCCGGGGGGCGGCGCCTCGGCCATGTCATGCCCACGGGCCGGCTTACGGCTCGAACTTGTACCCGAGGCCCCGCACCGTCACCAGGAACCTGGGCGCGCCCGGGTCAGGCTCGATCTTGGCGCGCAGCCGCTTCACGTGGACGTCGAGGGTCTTGGTGTCGCCCACGTAGTCCGCGCCCCAGACCCGGTCGATGAGCTGCATCCGGGTCAGCACCCGGCCCGCGTTGCGCAGCAGCATCTCCAGCAGGTCGAACTCCTTCAGCGGCAGGTCGACCTTGCCGCCGGAGACCGTGACGACGTGCCGGTCGACGTCCATGCGGACCGGTCCGGCCTCCAGGGCGGCGGGGGCGACCTCCTCGGGCTCGCCGCGGCGGCGCAGGACGGCACGGATGCGAGCGACGAGCTCGCGGGAGGAGAAGGGCTTGGTGACGTAGTCGTCGGCCCCTATCTCCAGGCCGACGACCTTGTCGATCTCGCTGTCCTTGGCGGTCACCATGATCACGGGCACGTTGGAGCGGCTGCGCAGCTGGCGGCAGACCTCGGTGCCGGGGAGTCCGGGCAGCATCAGGTCGAGCAGCACGAGGTCGGCGCCGTTGCGCTCGAACTCGTCCAGGCCGTCGGGTCCGGTGGCCGCGATCGCGACCTCGAAGCCTTCCTTGCGGAGCATGTAGGACAGGACGTCGCTGAAGGATTCCTCATCCTCGACGACAAGCACTCGGGTCACGGAAGGGCCTCCGGGGAAGGGAACGAATCGAAGGAGTCGGGAGCGGCGTCCGGGTCGGACGCCTCGTCGCCGTTGACGATGAGCGGGCCGCCGGACGCACGGTCCCGGCCGCGTGCGGAGCCCGCTTCGGGCAGCCGCAGGGTGAAGGTGGAGCCCTGTCCCTCCGAGCTCCACACGGTGACCTCCCCGCCGTGCGAGGCGGCCACGTGTTTGACGATGGCCAGGCCGAGGCCCGTACCACCGGTGGCACGCGAGCGGGCCGGGTCGACGCGGTAGAAGCGTTCGAAGACCCGTTCCCGGTCCTTCTCGGAGATGCCGATGCCCTGGTCGGTCACGGCGATCTCGATCTCGTCCCCGCCGGGCACGACCACGCGGCGGGCGGCGATGCCGACGCGGGTGCGGGCGGGACTGTAGTTGACGGCGTTCTCGACCAAGTTGCCGAGGGCCGCGGCGAGCTGGCCGCGGTTTCCCCATATCCGCAGGTCGGCGGTGCCGCCGGCGGCCATCGTGATCTGCTTGGAGCCGGCCTGCTGGCGGCAGCGGTCGATGGCCTCGGCGACCAGCTCGTCCACGCGGACCGGCTCGGCGTCCTCCAGCGGGTCGTCGTTCTGCACCCGGGAGAGGTCGATCAGCTCCTGCACGAGATTGGTGAGCCGGGTCGCCTCGATCTGCATGCGGCGGGCGAAGTGCTCGACGGCCTCCTGGTCGTCGGAGGCGTCGAGCACGGCCTCCGACAGCAGGGAGAGCGCGCCGGTCGGGGTCTTGAGCTCGTGGCTGACGTTGGCGACGAAGTCGCGCCGGACCGCCTCTATGCGGCGGGCCTCGGTGAGGTCCTCCACGAGCAGCAGCACCAGCCGGGAGCCGAGCGGGGCGACCCGCGCGGAGACCGCCAGGGCCTCGCCCCGGCCCGTGCCGCGGCGCGGGAGGTCCAGTTCGACCTGCCGTATCTCGCCGTCCCGGCGGGTGTCCCGCGCCATGTTGAGCATCGGCTCGACGGCGAGGCGGCCGCCCCGGACGAGCCCCAGCGCGTACGCCGCGGAGCTGGCCTTGACGACGCTGTCGCTCTCGTCCAGCACCACCGCGGAGGAGCTGAGCACGGACAGGACCGTGTCGACGCCCGGGGGCAGCGGGGCACCGCTGTCGGGCCGCAGGGAGGTGCGCGTCGGCTTCTTCTGGTCGCGCTCGCTCCAGCGGAACGCCAGCATGGCGATCACGCCGGTACCGACCCCGGCGATCGCGGCAGCTGCGGCGACCGCCGCGTTCACGTCCATGTCCCCAGGTTATGCGGCACCTCCGACACTCTCCCAGCCGTCCGATGCCCTCCACGGCCACTCGTCGCCCAGAGTTCACCGAGGGGCTAGGGCTGGTTCACTTGGCCGGTCGGAATCCGACGCGTACGCCCGTCACGGTGGTGCCGTGGGGTTCGGAGCCGGACGTCGGCGGGCCCCGGCCTCGGTCAAGGACTGGAGAGGGACACCCATGCGTGACGCGTACCACGAGGAACTCGACTCGATCGGCGAGGGCCTGGTCGAGATGGCCCGGCTCGTCGGCTCGGCGATAGGCCGGGCGACGACGGCGATGCTCGACGCCGACCTGAAGCTGGCGGAGTCGGTGATCGCCGCCGACCAGAAGGTGGACGACCTCCAGCACGAGCTGGAGGCGCGGGCCATCGCGCTCCTGGCCCGGCAGCAGCCGGTGGCGACCGATCTGCGGATCGTGGTGACCTCGCTGCGGATGAGCGCGGACCTGGAGCGCTCGGGCGACCTCGCCCAGCACGTCGCCAAGCTGGCCCGGCTGCGCTTCCCGCAGTCCGCGGTCCCGCACGACCTGCACGCCACCATCCTGGAGATGGGCCAGCTCGCGCAGCGCCTGATGGCGAAGGCGGCGGAGGTGATCGTCACCAAGGACGTCGACCTCGCGCTCCAGCTGGAGCAGGACGACGACGAGATGGACCTGCTGCACCGCACGCTGTTCCAGCACCTGATGGACGACCGCTGGAAGCACGGCATCGAGACGGCCGTCGACGTGACGCTGCTCGGCCGCTACTACGAGCGGTTCGCCGACCACGCGGTGTCGGTGGCGAAGCGCGTGGTCTACCTGGTGACGGGTGAGCACGCGGACGAGATCCAGCAGCCCGGGCCGGTCGAAGGGGCTTAGAAGGGCACCGGCGCGGGAAAGGCGGGGCGCTCGGCGGCCCGGCGCACGCCCGCGCGCACGGCTCGTACACACGTTCCTGCACATGTGCGCCGTTGATGCGCCCGTCCGGGTGGGCATGCAATGGGACGGGGCGGCACGACGTGTCCGTACGCCCCGGTCGCGGGCCCCTCGGTGGGCGTGCGGCCCTGTCGTACGCCTTGAGGAGGAACCATGGCCGATTCCCCCATGACCGAACCGGAGCGGGAGGCCCCCGCCGAGGTGGTGCCGCTGACCGTCCTGGGCGCCTGCGGCTGCGGCTCGGGCTGCGGGTGCGGCTGCCAGTCCGGGGCGCCGTGCCAGTGCGGGGGCTGCTCCGGCTGACGCCGCCGGGCCGTACGGGTCACGAGGGCGACGCCTCCGCCTTCGTGACCCGCGCCCCGGTCCGCGGCGCCGGTGCGGCGGTCTCCGCCGCCGCCGTCTCCGCCGCCGGCAGGGTCCGCATGAGCAGCCAGTAGCCGGCGGCGGCCACGGTGCCCAGGACGGCGGTGGTCGCCCACAGCCAGCCGGCGCCGAAGTGGTCGATGACCACACCGGACATCAGCGGGGCGATGAGCGCGGCGGCCGACCAGGACAGGGTGTACATGCCCTGGTAGCGGCCCCTGCCGTGGGCCGGGGAGAGCTGGACGACCAGGCCGTTCTGCACGGGCGCGTTGATGATCTCGGCGACCGTCCACACGCTGATGGTCAGCGCGTAGACCCCGACGGAACCGGCGAAGGCGGTCAGCCCGAAGCCGTACCCCGCGAGCAGCGAGGAGGCGACGAGCAGCCGGCGCGGGTCGCGGCTCTGGATGAACCGGGTGACGGGGATCTGGAGCACGACGATGAGGACGCCGTTGACGGCGATCGCCGTACCGAAGTCGGAGCTGCTGAGCCCGTCGGCGCCCATGGCCACCGGCAGGCCCACGTAACCCTGCTGGAAGATCAGCGCGATGACGAACGACAGGCCGACGACGCCCATGAACCGTCCGTCGCGCAGCACGGTGGAGAGCCGTACGCCGTCGTCGGCCGGCACGCCGCCGGGCACGGCCGGTGCCGAGCGCTCCGGACGGGATTCCGGCACCTTCAGGAAGACGACGACCGCGCAGACGAGGGTCATCGCGGCCTCGCCCACGAAGCCCGCGAGATAGCTGTACTCGGCGACGAACCCGGCGCCGGCGGAGGAGACCGCGAAGCCGAGGTTGATGGCCCAGTAGTTGAGCGAGAAGGCCCTCACCCGGTCCTTCGCGGGGACGATGTCGGCGATCATCGCCTGGACCGCCGGGCGCGAGGCGTTGCTCGCCATGCCGACGACGAAGGCGACCCCGGCGATGGCCACCGGATGCGTCATGAAGCCGAGCACGGCGACCGCGGCGGCGGTGGAGAGCTGCGCGGCGAGCATGGTGGGCCGGCGCCCGACGCGGTCGGTCAGCACCCCGGCCCCGAGTGACGAGACGACCCCGCCGAGCCCGTGGAGGGCGGCGACGAGACCGGCGTACGAGGCGGAGTAGCCGCGGTCCAGGGTCAGATACAGGGCCATGAAGGTGGCGACGAACCCGCCCAGGCGGTTGACCAGGGTGCTGGTCCACAGCCACCAGAACTCCCTGGGGAGCCCGGAGACGGTTTCCCGGGTGGCACGCGTGGCCCGTCCGAGACCGGTGGCAGACATACGGGTTCCCCCCAGGGACGTACGGCGGATGGGACCGGGGGAGTAAGTGGCCCACCGGCGATCCGAACATTACGAATCCGCGAGGCCCGCCTGCCACTCAATTGACACGCGCCGTCAAACGTCAAAAGGCCCCCTCCGGCCCTGTCCGCTCTGTGACCGGCCGCGCGCGGCTCGGACGGGTTCGATTACGCTCGGGCTCATGGCCGACGCACCGTACAAGCTGATCCTCCTCCGCCACGGCGAGAGCGAGTGGAACGCGAAGAACCTGTTCACCGGATGGGTGGACGTCAACCTCACCGAGAAGGGCGAGAAGGAGGCGGTCCGCGGCGGTGAGCTGCTGAAGGACGCCGGCCTGCTCCCCGACGTGCTGCACACCTCCCTCCAGAAGCGCGCCATCCGCACCGCCCAGCTCGCGCTGGAGGCCGCGGACCGCCACTGGATTCCCGTACACCGCTCCTGGCGCCTGAACGAGCGCCACTACGGCGCGCTCCAGGGCAAGGACAAGGCCCAGACGCTCGCCGAGTTCGGCGAGGAGCAGTTCATGCTCTGGCGCCGCTCGTACGACACCCCGCCGCCCGCCCTCGAGGACGGCACCGAGTTCTCCCAGAGCGACGACGCGCGCTACGCGACGATCCCGCCGGAGCTGCGCCCGCGCACGGAGTGCCTGAAGGACGTCGTCACGCGCATGCTGCCGTACTGGTACGACGGCATCGTCCCGGACCTCCTGACCGGCCGCACGGTCCTGGTGGCCGCCCACGGCAACAGCCTCCGCGCCCTGGTCAAGCACCTCGACGGCATCTCCGACGCCGACATCGCGGGCCTGAACATCCCCACGGGCATCCCGCTCACCTACGAACTCGACGCGGACTTCCGCCCCCTGAACCCGGGCGGCACCTACCTCGACCCGGACGCCGCGAAGGCGGCCATCGAGGCCGTGAAGAACCAGGGCAAGAAGAAGTAACGACTGCCCCGAGAAGGCCCCCGCCCTGCACGGTCAGGCGGGGGCCTTCGCGCGTTACGGAGCCGTCCACGGGCGCAGCCGGCTCCGGCCCTCCACTCCGGAGCACCGCGGCGGCGGTCTGCGCCCCGTGCGGGGACGGTGCCGCGAGCACCACGGCCGGCGCTCGGCGGGCAGCCCGGGCCCCGTAGCGGAAGTGACGCGCGTCACCCCGCCCCGTACCCTGGGCCCCATGCGGGGAAGAGCGGGAGGGCGGTTATGGGTGAGCCGTTGAAGACCTTTGTCGGGGGTGCCGAGGTCGAGGTGCCCAACAGCATTCCGGCGATCCGGGACGCGTTGCCGGAGGGGCGGCGGGCGGAGTTCGAGCGGGCCATCAATGAGGCCGGGGTGCATGAGATCCAGGCCGTGATGCGGCACTGGATGCTGGAGGCCGTGCCCGATCCGGAGGCCGAGCGAATCCTGGACCGGCTGGCGCAGGACGAGGCCGAGAGGCGGAGCGTCGCTTGAGCTTCCGGATCTCCTACGCGCCGCCCGCCGACGACACCCTTGCCAAGATGACGGACGGTGAAACATTCCGGGACGAGATGGCGGCGACCCTGGGGCACGAGCCGTACGGGCACGGGTCGACCGCCGTCAAGGGGGAGCACGATCGCCGGGAGGCGACGGTCGCCGGGGCGATCGTGCTCTATTACGTCTCCGGGTCGGTCCTGACCGTCACCGTCGTACGGCTCGTTCCGCTTCCCTGACGGGAGGTCAGGCGAGCTTCTTCGCCTGCGCGTCGATCACCGCGGTCGGCAGGTCGAAGTCCTCGCCGGAGCCCGCGGCCGCGAGGTTCATCGAGCTGAGCGTGGCGAGCGTCGCGCCCTTGCGCAGCGCGGTGAGCTTGAGGGAGTTCTTCTCGCCGTCCGACTCCACGGTCACCGTCCAGGCCGCCGCCTCGTCGCCGCCCTCGACCTGCTCCTCCGCGATCTTGACGACCTTCTGCTTGTCACCGGCGACGGTGAACGTGAAGCCGCCCGCGCAGTCCGTCGCGGCGGTGCGCAGCGCGGCCAGCGTCTCCTCGGCGCCCTTGCCGTCGTACGAGGCGAGCGTGGTCATCGTGGTCGTGATGTCGAAGGCGGCCTTGAACGCCTCCTCGGGGTCGGTGGTGTCCTCGTCCGCGCCCTTCTTCGGCACGCTGGCCACCTTGCGCTGCGTGGCGGCGGCGGGCGAACCGGCCTTGGCCCCCATCAGCACGTCGCCGATGACGTCACAGGACTCCTTGTCCGCGGTCACGTCCTTGGCGTCGATCAGGTCGGCCGGACCGGCCTTGGTGATCTTGTGGTCCTTGACGTCGCCCTGCGCCAGCGAGACCTTCTCCAGCTCGGCGGCGGACAGCGCCTTCGCGGGGGCCTCCGCGCCCTTGTCGGCGCCCTTCTCCGACGGCTGGGCCGAGGAGCCGGCCGCCTTGCCGCTGTCCGTGTCGTCGCCGTCCGAACCGCAGGCGGCGGTGAACAGTGCCAAGGACATCACGGTGGCGGCAACGGCGGTACGGCGTATGACAGTGGGTCGCATGGCCCGTCCTTCTGCTCAAAGTGTTTCGCCCGCACGCGAGCAGCCCCGTCGGGTTCGGCGCGGCTGGAATGGGGGTGCGTGGGGGTGAGCCAACTCTATGAGTCCGCTGTGGTTTGGCAATCCTTTACTTTGGGCAACGCACGTGATCGTGACGACGTCGTGATCACTTCGCGCACACCGTTCAGGGGGAGCTCGCCGTGCCGATCGATTCCGTTCTCTCCGGCGTCCTCGGCGCGTTGGGCATATCGCCCGGCCTGGTCGCCTCTCGCGAACCGCTCACCGGGGGCACGTACAACGCCGTCAGCCGCGTCCGGCTGACGGACGGGCGGGACTGGGTGGTGAAGGCGCCTCCGCCGGGCGCCGGGGACTGCCTGTCCTACGAACACGGCCTGCTGGTCAACGAGGTGACGTTCTACCGGGCCGCCGCCGGGGAGCCCGCCGTGCCCCTCGTCGTCCACGCCGAGCTCGGTCCGGCCGCCCCCACCGGCCCGTACGTGGTCATGTCCGCCCGCCCCGGCCGCCCCTGGCACGAGCTGACCGGCGCCATGGCCGACGGCGAGGAGGCGCGGCTGCGCACCGAGCTCGGGCGGGTCGTCGGCCGGCTGCACGGCGCGCCCGCGCCGGGCGGCTTCGGCTACCCCTCGCAGGCGCTCGGTCCGCTCGCGCCCACCTGGCGACAGGCGTTCACGACGATGACGGACGCGGTCCTGGCCGACGCGCGGACCTACACGGCCCGGCTCCCCCGTGAGGTCGCGGAGATCCGCGACACGCTCGCCGCCGCCTCGTACGTGCTGGACGACGTGACCCGGCCGGCCCTGGTCCACTTCGACCTGTGGCAGGGGAACATCCTGGTCACGGGGGCGCCGGGCGCACGGCGGGTGGGCGGGGTCATCGACGGGGAAAGGATGTTCTGGGGCGACCCGGTCGCCGATTTCGTGTCGCTCGCTCTGCTGGGCGACATCGAGGACGACAAGGATTTCCTCGCCGGTTACGGGGAAGAGGCGCCGGGCGGGCCCGTGGAGTTCGACCGCTCGCTGCGGCTGCGGCTCGCGCTCTACCGGGCCTACCTGTACCTGATCATGCTGGTGGAGACCGTTCCGCGCGCCACGGCCGGGGAACAGCTGGAGTGGACCTGGAACGAGGTCGCACCCCGGCTGGCGGCCACACTCGACGAGATCCGGTCGGCGACGCGCGTGCAGGGGTGACGGGCGGTCAGTCCGCCGGGCGCTGGGTGAGGTGCGCGAAGGCTTCGAGATTACGGGTGGACTCGCCGCGCGAGACCCGCCAGGCGTATTCCTTGCGGATCGCGGTCGCGAAGCCGATCTCCAGCAGGGAGTTGAAGGCCCCGTCCGCCGCCTCCAGCACGGAGCCGAGCAGCCGGTCCACCTCGTCGGGCGTCACCACGGACAGCGGCAGCTTCCCGGTGAGGTAGATGTCCCCGAGCCGGTCGATCGCGTAACTCACCCCGAACAGGCGCAGGTTCCGTTCCAGCAGCCAGCGGTGCACCGCCGCGTCGTTCTCGTCGGGGTGCCGGATGACGAAGGCGTTGAGGGAGAGGCTGTGCGCGCCGACGATCAGTGAGCAGGTGGTGGCCAGCTTGCGGGTGCCGGGGAGCTGGACGACGTAACTGCCCGGTGCGGGGCTCTCCCAGTCGAGCCCGGCGTCGGCGAAGCTCGCTTCGAGGACCTGGGCGGCCCGGGTGGCCTCGTTCTTCGCCGGTACGGGTGCGTCAGCCATGTTTCGAGCGTACGTCAGGCGGCAAAGGCGCGCGGCCGGGGTGGGTGCCGCGGGCGTTACGCGGTGGAGCCCGGCGGGTACGGCCCGGTCACGCTCAACGCGCGCGGGCCCGCCTGCGGTGTTCCTGAACGGCCGCCGTGTACACCTCCGCGGTGGCGGCGGCCGCCGTGTCCCAGCCGAACCGCTGCGCGTGCTCCGCCGCCGCCCCGCCCATCCGGGCGACCAGCTCCGGCGCCCCCGCGAACCGCTCCAGCGCCTGGGCGTAGGCCGCCGGGTCGTGCCCGGGTATCAGGAAGCCGCTGACCCCGTCGCGCACGGCCACCGGGAGGCCGCCCACGGCCGCCGCGACGACCGGCGTCCCGGCCGCCTGGGCCTCGACCGCGACGAGCCCGAAGGACTCGCTGTACGAGGGCATGACCAGCACGGACGCGGCCCGGAACCAGTCGGCGAGCTGGTCCTGCCCGACCGGCGGATGGAACCGCACGACGTCCGCGATGCCCAGCCGGGCGGCGAGCTTCTGCAGCCCTTCCGGCTTCGCGAGGCCGCTGCCGCTGGGGCCGCCGACGACGGGCACCAGGATCCGGGACCGCAGCGAGGGGTCCCGGTCGAGCAGCACGGCGACCGCCCGCAGCAGCACGTCGGGCGCCTTCAGCGGCTGTATGCGGCCCGCGAAGAGGGGGATCAGGGCGTCCTGGGGAAGGCCGAGGCGGGCCCGGGCGGCGGCCCGGCCGTCGCCCGGGCGGAAGCGGTCGAGGTTGACGCCGGGGTGGACGACGGCGACGGCCCGCGGGTCGGCGTCGTAGAACCGGACGAGTTCACCGGCCTCCTCCGCGGTGTTGGCGATCAGCCGGTCGGCGGCGTCCACGATCTGGGTCTCACCGATGACCCGGGCGGCGGGCTCGGGGGTGTCGCCCTCGGCGAGCGCGGCGTTCTTCACCTTGGCCATGGTGTGCATGGCGTGCACGAGGGGAACGCCCCAGCGTTGCGCGGCCAGCCAGCCCACGTGTCCGGAGAGCCAGTAATGGGAATGGACGAGGTCGTAGTAGCCGGGACGCTGACCGGCCCACGCCTGCATCACCCCGTGCGTGAAGGCACAGAGCTGCGCCGGCAGCTCCTCCTTGGCCAGACCCTCGTACGGCCCCGCGTCGACGTGCCGCACGAGGACGCCGGGCGCCAGGTCAACGGCGGACGGCAGCCCGCCGGTGGTGGAGCGGGTGAAGATCTCGACCTCGATGTTGATCGCGGCGAGCCGCTTGGCCAGCTCCACGATGTACACGTTCATCCCGCCGGCGTCGCCCGTCCCCGGCTGGTGCAGCGGGGAGGTGTGCACGGAGAGCATCGCGATGCGGCGGGGCCTGCGGTGACCGGCGGTGAAGGAGCCGGTGAGACCTGCGGGGAACCTGCGACGCGGTGCGCCACGGCTGCTGCCGAGCCGAGAGACGTACTGGGTCACGTCGTCCGTCCTCCTCGCTGGGCCCCGGCGCCCGCACGGTTCACGGCATGGCACCGAAGGGGCGCACGGTCCCTTCGAAGGTGGGGAACAGCGGAATACCTCCTTTCATTTCCGCTTTGCCAAATCATTACGGTGCGGACGCGGGGCCCTCCCGGTGGCTTCCCGCCCGCCCGGCGCCCGTCTCCGCCCGGATCGTTACGCTCTGTGTCATGCGCCCGATCGGCACCGCGACGCGCGGGACCACCCATCCGAACCGGCTGCGCCGCATGGACCGCTGGATCGCCGCCACGCACGGCCCCGCCCTGCGCCGCGCCGACACCCCCGTCGCCGTCGACCTCGGTTACGGGGCGGCCCCCTGGACCGCCGTCGAGCTGCTGGAGCGCCTGCGCACCGCGGAACCACGCACGGCGGTGGTCGGCATCGAGATCTCCCCGGAGCGGGTCGCCGCCGCGCAGCCGTACGCGCGCGAGGGCCTGACCTTCCGGCACGGCGGCTTCGAGATCGCGTTGCCGGAGCGGCCCGCCCTGATCCGGGCGGCGAATGTGCTGCGCCAGTACGACGAGGGCGAGGTGGCCGGCGTCTGGCAGCGGCTGTGCGAGCGGCTGGCGGCGGACGGGCTGCTGGTGGAGGGCACCTGCGACGAGATCGGGCGCCGGCACGTGTGGGTGGCGCTGGGGCCGGAGGGGCCGCGCACGGTGACCTTCGCGACCCGGCTCGGCTCGCTGGACCGGCCGTCCGATCTGGCCGAACGGCTGCCGAAGGCGCTGATCCACCGCAATGTCCCGGGTGAGCGGGTGCACGCGTTCCTCCGCGATTTCGACCGGGCGTGGGCGGCCGCGGCGCCCTACGCCTCGCTGGGGGCCCGGCAGCGCTGGATCACGGCGGTGCGGGCGCTCTCGGGCGACTGGCCGCTGGCGGACGGGGTGCGCCGGTGGCGCCAGGGCGAGGTCACGGTGGCGTGGGAGGCACTGGAGCCCCGGGGATGGTGAGGGGGCGCACTCGGGCGGCGTGGGCGCGCGCCCTGGTTCATCCGGAATTCACCCCCGGAGCGGGAACGGCGGGCGGGCATCGTTCGTCGGAGTGAGTGGAACCGGGGGGCGCGGGGCGTCGGGGTGGCGGGGAGTGACGGAATAGCGGAGTGCCGCCCGAAGGCCGGAGTGTGTCTGCCTCTGTTGCTTTTCAGTACGGCATGGCACGATCTGGTCGACACAACATGTTACTGACGGTTAATCAGCTAGTCGATCCATCAGATCGCTGGCGCTGCTCGAACAGTTGGGTACTGCTCGGAGGGGGAGCTTGTGTACCGACGCCACTGTGCCGCCGCCGCGATGACTCTGGTCTGCGCGCTGGCGGTCCTCGCCTCGCCGGTCCAGGCATTCGCCGCACCGACACCGACAGGCAGCGCCGATTCCGGCGGGAAGAGCCTGGAAGAGGTGCGCGCGGAGATCGACGAGCTGTACCTGAAGGCGGGCGCCGCCACGGACGCGTACAACCTCGCCGAGGAGAAGGCCAGGAAGCAGTCGGGCGAGCTGGTCGAGCTGGCCCAGTCGATAGTCGAGGGCCAGGCGAAGATCGCCGCCCTCAAGAACCGGGCCGGCGCCCAGGCCCGCGAGGAGTACCGCAACGCCGGCCTCCCGCCGGGCGCGCGGCTCATGCTCAGCGGCGACCCCCAGCTCTTCCTGGACGGCATCAGCCGCACGCGCCAGGGCCAGCAGGCCACCAAGGGGCTCCTGGAGCAGCTGACCAGGACCCAGCAGGACCTGGAGACCTACACCAAGGACGCCAGCACCAACTGGACCAAGCTGGAAGCCAACCGGGTCAAGCAGGCCAAGGCCAAGAAGAAGATCAACTCGCAGATAGCGGCGGCGAAGAAGCTGGAGTCCCAGCTGGAGAAGGAGGAGCGCGCCCGGCTCCTCGAAATGGAGCGGGAGGCTGCGCGGCAGGCGCAGAGCGCGTGGCTCGACTCCGGCGCGCTGCGGGAGATCAACCGGGACGCCAGTCCGCTCGGCAAGAAGGCGGTGGCCTTCGCGACCGAGCAGATCGG
Source organism: Streptomyces sp. 130 (assembly GCF_007096885.1). Taxonomy (GTDB): domain Bacteria; phylum Actinomycetota; class Actinomycetes; order Streptomycetales; family Streptomycetaceae; genus Streptomyces. Next base: position 103,520 of record NZ_VJNO01000016.1, read on the forward strand.
CAAGCCGTACGTGTGGGGAGCGGAGGGTCCCGCGTCGTACGACTGCTCCGGACTCACGTCCCAGGCATGGGCGGCGGCGGGCCGCCCGATCCCGCGCACCTCGCAGGAGCAGTGGCGGCTGCTCCCGCACATCCCGATCAAGGACATGCGCCCCGGCGACCTGATCATCTACCACGCCGACGCCACCCACGTCGGCATGTACGTGGGCAACGGCCAGATCGTCCACGCCCCACGCCCCGGCCGCGATGTCACCCTGGCGGGCGCGGGCTCCATGCAGATACTCGGCGTGGTCCGCCCCGACGCGTAGTCCTTGGGCGGACGGCAGTCGGGGGGCGCACCCGCGGTGTCCTCGGGCGGACGACGGGGGCAGGGCACGCCCTGTGGGGGCCGACGCGGGCAGACCCCGACGCGTAGTCCTTGGGCGGACGGCAGTCGGGGGCGCGCCCGCGGTGTCCTCGGGCGGACGGCGGGGGCAGGGCACGCCCTGTGGGGGCCGACGCGGGCAGACCCCGCTGCGGACGCGGTGGTGCGTCGCCGAGCCCGACGCGCTTGCCCGGCGGGACGCCTGGCACGGGTGGGCGCAGCGCACACGCCCCGGGGCGCCCTCCGCTGACTTGCGCGCGGGTACGCGGCCCAGTAGTGCGGGGCGGCGCCACCACCGGGCCGTTGCGGGCCGCGCGCCACGGCGCCGCCGGGCCGCCCGCCGTCACCCCGCACCGGCGGACACGGCCCGGTACGCGGGGCCCGGTACGCGGGACCCGATGCGCGTCCGGTGCGTGGCCTGGCGGGGCCCGGTGAGCGCGGCCCGGGTGCGCGTCCCCACCGGCACGCCCCCGTGCGCAGCCCGGCCCGGCGGGCACGCCCCCGCGCGCGGCCCCACCGGCACGCCCCCGTGCGCTGCCCGGCACGCGGCCCCACCGGCACAACCCAGCCCGGCGGGGCGCTCCCCCGGGCGCGGCCCGGTACGCGGCCCCACCGGCACGACCCAGCGCCCAGCCCAGCCCGGCGGGCACACCCCCGCGCGCGACCCGGCACGCGATCCGGCGGCACGACCCAGCGCCCAGCCCAGCCCGGCAGGCACACCCCCGCGCGCGACCCGGCACGCGATCCGGCGGCACGACCCAGTGCCCAGCCCGGCCCGGGGGCGCGCCCCCGGGGCGCGGCCCGGTTCGCGGTCCGGCGGCCGGGGGCCGGGCCGGGGCCTCGGCGGGGACGTGTCCGCGTAGCGGGCCACCGTGAGGCGGGCCACTGCGCGTGGCCCCGGCGGCGTGAGCTTTGTCATGTCGGGATCGGCCGCTCCAACGCGGCCCACCGTGCCTGATCCGTGGTGGGACGCGGCTTATGGCGGTGCATATGCCCGGCACCACGGGCGGGTCGCCATTCCGTTCCCGTGGTCCGTACCGCTATGGTCCCCGTCTGGCGGGTCGTCGATCGGCGCCCCTCCGTGCCCTCGGGGGGAGGGAAGGAAACCCGAACCGATGCCCGTACCCGTACCGCAGCCGTGTTCCGCGCCCGCTGCGGAGAACAGCTCCGGCGCCGGCCTCACCCTCCTCGTGATCGAGGACGACCCGGCGGGCACCTTCACCGCCCCGGAGCTCTCCGCCGCGGCCGGTGCCCGGGTCCGTATCCGTGCCGCCCGGAACCTCACCGAGGCGGGCCGGCTCCTCACCGACGACGTGGACTGCATCCTGCTGGACCTGGCCCTGCCGGCCGGTGCCGAGGCGCGGGGCGACGGGGAGGGCGAGGAGGACGGGCTCGCCACGCTCAAGCACGTGCTGCGTATCGCGCCCCGGCACGCCGTACTCGCCCTCACGGCGGAGGACGACGCCGAGCTGGCCGCCGAGGCGGTCCGGGTGGGGGCGCAGGACTACCTCTTCCGCGGCGAGCTGGACAGCAGGCTGCTGAGCCGGGCCATCCGTTACGCCGTCGAACGCAAACGGGCCGACGTCGCACAGCACCAGCTCACCGAGTCCCGGCTGCGCGCCCAGGAGAACGCCCGGCTGGAACGCGGGCTGCTGCCGACCCCGCTCCTCAACGGCTCCGACCTGCGCTTCGCGGCGCGCTACCGCCCCGGCCGCAGCCGCGCGCTGCTCGGCGGGGACTTCTACGACACGGTCCGCACCCCGGACGGCACGGTGCACGCGATGATCGGCGACGTGTGCGGCCACGGCCCGGACGAGGCGGCGCTCGGCGTGGAACTCCGCATAGCGTGGCGTGCGTTGACGCTGGCGGGGCTGTGCGGCGACGAGCTGCTGTCCACGCTCCAGGAGGTCCTGGAGCACGAGCGGGAGAGCGAGGAGATCTTCGCGACGCTCTGCACGGTGGACATCGCCCCGGACGGACGCCGCGCGGGCCTGTGCCTGGCCGGGCACCCGGCTCCGCTGATCGCCCGGCACGGACGGGCGGCGCAGCTGCTCCCGTACGAGGACGGCGGACCGGCCCTGGGGCTGCTGCCGCGTGCGCGGTGGCCGCGTCGGCAGGTCGAGCTGGGCGGCTCGTGGAGCCTGATGATGTACACGGACGGCCTCATCGAGGGCCGCGTCGGCGACGGCACCCAGCGCCTCGGCCAGGACGGCATGGTGGCGATGGTCAACCGCCAGCTCGCCGAGGGGCTGACCGGCGAGGAGCTGCTGGAAGCGGCGGTCACCCAGGTGCGAGAGCTGAACGGCGGCGAGCTGACGGACGACGTCGCGGTCCTGCTGCTCGACCGCGACCAGGACACCGCCCGGCACCGGGCTGCCGGCGGCGCGCGGAGCGTGAACATCCCGCGCCCGCGCCCGGGCTCGCCGGCAGGGGCTCAGCGCCCGCCGTTGTAGGGGCCGTACGGGCCGTCGCTGCTGGAGCCGCCGCGTCGGCGGCCACCGCCGGTGACGGCCTTGAGGGCGGGCCGTACGTCCACGAAGAAGACGATGGTGGCGATCAGCCCGGCGAGCTGGAGGAAGAGCCACGGAACCCAGAGGTTCACCGCCACCGCGACACCGAGGATGATCAGCCAGAAGGACTTCTTCTGCTTGTCCGCGGCGCGATAGGCGTCCTCGCGGACCATCAGGGCCATGACCAGAGCGACCACGGCGAGGACGAGCATGGCCGTGTAGAGCAGCCCGAGGAACGAGTTGAAGCCTTCGAGCAACATGATGTGCACCGCCTAGTCAGTGGAAAGCGCCTCGCGGCCAAGGTACCGGGACAACGAACGGGCCACCCGGAATGTGCCCACCCGCCGCCCCGGCACACCTGCCGGAGGCACCGGTGCTACTTGCCGGAGGGCGGGGTGGTCTTCTTCGCGGCGGGCTTCCGCGCCGGCGCCTTCTTGGCGGCGGCCGGCTTCGCGGCGGCGGGCTTCGGCTTGGCGGCGGCGGCCGGCTTGGCCGCGGTGGCGGGCTTCACGTCGGCCGGCTTCGCGGCGGGAGCGGCCTTCGCGGGAGCGGCCTTCGCGGGAGCAGCCGGCTTCGGGGCCGCGGCCGGCTCGGACTCCTTGCGCGGCTCCACGACGACGGCGATCTCTACGATCTCGTCGGCGGTCTCGCCCCGCCACGTCCGCACGGTGCGCTCGCCGCGCTCGGCGACCTTCTCGTACGTCTCGCGGGCCCGTACGGCGTACTCGGCGGCCATGCCCACCCCGCGCAACGCCAGGTCCTGGGCGTTCTCGCCGAGCTTCTTCAGGTCGGTGTCGAAGGCGCCGATCACCTCGGTGACCTTGGCCTGAAGGACGGCCTGCGCCTCCCGGGCCTGCTCGGTGACCTTCTCCTGCACCGCCTTGGGGTCGGTGTTGCGTACGGCCTCGATCCGCTCCGGGGCCTCGGCCCGCAGCTGTTCGAGCAGCGCGGGCACCTTGCGGGCCTGGCGGACGGCGAGGTCGGCGGTGCCGGCGGCGAAGTAGAGGGGGGTCGGGTCGGTGAGGGTCTTGCGCAGGTCATCGGTGATGGCCATGACTGTGGTCCTCCCGGATCATCAGACTGGGTGTGAGGGTGACGGAGCTCTCAACCTGTATCGGCAGCACTGCCGTCGGCATTGAAGGAGGCGTCCGCGCCGGACTCGTCGTCCAACCCGTTCTCCTTGCGGAAGGAGGCGTAGATCTGGAGCAGCACGCTCTTCTGGCGCTCGTTGATCGACGGATCGGCGAGGATCACCGCCCGCGTCTCCAGCTCGTCCTGCTGCCGCTCGTCCAGAATCCCGGCCCGTACGTACAGGGTCTCGGCGGAGATGCGCAGCGCTTTGGCGACCTGCTGCAACACCTCGGCGCTCGGCTTGCGCAGCCCGCGCTCGATCTGGCTGAGGTAGGGGTTGGACACGCCGGCGGCATCCGCGAGCTGCCGCAAGGAGAGCTGCGCGCTACGACGCTGCTCCCGCAGGTACTCGCCGAGATTGCCGACGTTGAGTGAGGCCATGCCCCGATGCTGCCCCGCCTTGCTAACTTTTGCAAGCGGCTGCTTGCAAAAGTGTTCCCATCCACACTTGGTTCCGCTTCCGGCGAAGCGGGTCAATGCCGGGCGGCAGGCTGCCAGGATGGGTGGATGGGGAACATGTCGGTGCGTCGGCTCGACCTCGGGTACTTCGTCCGGCCCGCCGCGGAGACGGACGGTCCGCTGCCGCGCGTCGAGCCCGTCCTCGCCTACCTGGTCCGGCACGACAACGGGCTGATCCTCTTCGATACCGGCATCGGTGACGCGGGGCCAGAGACCGAGGCGCACTACCGGCCCCGGCGACGTCCGTTACAGGAGGCCCTGTCGGCATCCGGTGTGGCCCTCGACGACATCTCCCTGGTCGTCAACTGCCATTTGCACTTCGACCACTGCGGCGGCAATCCCCTCCTGCGCGGCAAGCCCGTCCTGGTCCAGGACGTCGAGCTGGCTACCGCCCGCGCGGGCGACTACACCGTCGACGCGCTGATCGATTTCCCCGGCGCGGTCTACGAGGAGGTCACCGGTGAAGTCGAGGTCCGGCCGGGGATCTGGGTCGTTCCCACGCCCGGGCACACCGAAGGGCATCAGTCACTGGTGCTTCGGCAGAGCGACGGCACGGTGGTCCTCGCCGGACAGGCGCACGACTTCGCCTCCGGCTTCGCGTCCGACCAGCTGGCGCGCCAGGCGGCTCTGGGAGGCGTGGAGCCGCCGCTTCCGCCGTACCGGCCCTGGCTGGACCGGCTGGCCGCATTCGACCCGCGCCGCGTGCTCTTCGCCCACGACTGCTCCGTCTGGGAGCCGGCCCGGTCCTGAGCGCGCTGAGGGGCCGGGCGGTCTCCTCCTCAGCCGCGCACCCCGAGGAACCCGGTCACCCCCGCCCCGAATGCCTCCGCGTCATCCGCCCACGGATACCGCCCCGCCCCCGGCCGCACGAAGGGCGCGGCGAGGGCCTTGCGGGTGGCCGGCGGATCGAACGCCCCCCTCGGCGCCGAAGAGGGCGACGGGCTCAGGGGCGCCGGGGCGGGCCCCGGGGCGCGGGCTCGCCGGACCGGCGGGCTTCCCCGCGGCCTGCCGGCAGCGCACACTCGCCGACCCGACGAAGCGGGCCGGACCGGCGTCCTGCAGCACGCCGAACAAAGCGACGGGCGCCGGGGCGCGCCGTCGATGTGGGCTCGCCGGACCGGTGATGCGGGCCGCGCCGGCGTCCTACGGGCGAGGCGTTCCGGGTGACCGCCCATGACGCGTACGACGAGATCCGGGCGCAGGCGGACCGGCGGGCGTCGACGGTCTCGCCCGGCGGCGCGTGGCGCCCCGCGTCGGCGGCGCCCCGCAGCCAGCGGCCCCGGAGGGCGTTCCTCCGCTGGTGCGCGCGGCCTTTCCCCGCCGGGCCCGGCCGCAACCACGCGGAGCCGCCCTCAGAACACGTCCGGGCACCACGCCCGCCGCGCCGCCCGGAACACCGGGTCCGCCGTCGCCGCCGCGCCCGGGGTCAGCTCCTCCACCCGGCCCAGGGCCGCCAGCCGCAGGACCGATTCGTCACCGAGCCAGAGCGTCCCCAGCTCCCGGACGTCCATCGCCAGGTCCGCCGAGCGCGTCGTCGGCGCGCAGGTGGCGCCGTCCGGCGTGGCGTCCAGGTGGAAGCGGCCGGCCGCGTAGCCCGCCGTGTCCCGGATCTCCAGGACCAGCGACCCGGGCACCGCGTAGGTGCGGGTCTCCAGGGCGCGTACGACGTCCAGGACGCGCACCCACAGGAAGTCCGCCTGGGTCACCACACGCGCCGCGCGCGGGTCCGGGAGCAGGAGCGGGAGGAGGTCGTCGGCCGGGCGGTTGCCGGACCGGATGGTGGAGATCCAGTCCACCGAGCAGAGGAAGTGCCACAGCGCACGCTCGGCCGCCGGGGTCACCGCGATCATGTCGCGGACCGTCGCGCCGTTCAGCGGCTGCTTGGCGTCGCCCCAGTTGTCGTCGGCGCGGTAGACCAGCAGGCCGTCCACCGTGCCGCCGGGTCCCCGGTACACGGCGTAGAAGGGCTCGGTCCAGACGGCGAACTGGACGGCCGCCTCGCCGGTGAGCTGTTCCCACCAGCGCTCGTCGCGGTCCACCACTCCGTGCCGGGAGGCCCGCAGCCGCTCGTGCAGGGCGGGGCCGACCCGGCGGACCTCCGCGCCGTCCACCAGGTCGATCCGGCCGCCGTCCCCGTCCGCCGGGACCCGGCGGTGCGGGTCGAGGCCCGTGCGGTGGACGTCGATCTCCCAATGCGTCGTCCAGGCCGCCGGACCGAAGCCGTACCGCCCGTAGATCGGGTACTCGGCGGCGATCAGCGTCGCCGCCACGTCGCCGCGCTCCTTCGCCGCCGCCAGGTCGGCGGCCATCATCCTGGTCAGCAGGCCCCGCCTGCGATGCGTGGCGGAGACCGTGACGTTGGTGATCGCGTCGGTCGGCACGCGGGCGCCGCCCACCATCGTCAGCTCCTGCGCGAGCGAGCGGAACGTCGCCACGCACCGCCCGCCGTCGAACGCCCCCCGGGTGCGGGAGAAGTCCATGTGGCTCCGGCGCCCGGCCACCTGCTCGTCGGTGGGCGTCGGCGCCCGCAGGAATCCGGTGTTGAGGGCACGCAGCCAGTCGGGGAGTTCGGACGGGGCGATGAGGCGGATGTCGAGGTCGGTCATGCGCCTCACGCTAGGGAGCACGGTGCGGGATGTCGCATGGTTTTGCCGCCCGTACGCGGGGAACGGCGAGGCCTCAGAAGGCCGCCCGGATCTCCCCCACCTCCGCGCCGCCGCCCAGCAGCGGCGCCCGGCCGATCCGCCCGACCACCGGCGCGTCGATCCCGAGCAGCCCCAGCGCCCGGGCCAGGACCGGGCCCAGCGCCCGGGTCGAGCCGTCGTCGATCTTGAAGGCCAGCGCCCGGCCGTCCGCCAGGGCCACCGCCTGCACGGCCTCCGCGCCCATCTTCGACAGCGTGCCGGGCACCTCGCGCATCAGCCAGGTGTCGGGGCGCCGGGTGCCCGCCACGTACTCCGGGTGTGCCCGCATCGCGTCCGCCACCCGGCGCTCCGCCGTACCCGGCTCCGCCAGGACGAAACCGCGGAACGCGCGCGCCAGGCCCACCAGCGAGACCGCCATCAGCGGCGCCCCGCAGCCGTCCGTGCCGACGGCGGCGACCTGCTCGCCCGCCGCCTCCTCCACGACCTGGTGCACCAGCCGCTGGAGAGGGTGCGCGGGGTCCAGGTAGCCGGTCATGTCCCAGCCGTTGTGCGCGCAGGCGGCGAGCATGGCCGCGTGCTTGCCGGAGCAGTTCATCGTGACGCGCTCGCGGACGTGGCCGGCGGCGAGATACGTCTCGGCCTCCACCGCGTCCAGCGGCAGGTCCGGCGGGGTCCGCAGGTCCTCGGGCGACAGCCCGTGCTCGGTGAGCATCTTGCGTACGAGGTCGAGGTGGAAGCCCTCGCCGGAATGGCTCGCGGCGGCCAGCGCCAGCCGCTCCCCCGACAGGTCGAGCCCGGCCCGCAGCACCGCCGCCGCCTGCATCGGCTTGTTCGAGGAGCGCGGGAAGACCGGCGCCCCCGGGTCGCCCAGGGACAGCTCCACGCTGCCGTCGGCGGCCAGCACGACCAGTGAGCCGCGGTGGTGGCCCTCGGTGAAGCCGGACCGCACGACCTTTGCCAGCACGGGCAGGCCGGGGGCCGGGTCGGATATGGCAGGGGTGCGGGCTGCGCTGGAGGTCATGGTGGCCTTCCGGGGACGGGAGGGACCCGCCCGTCCCCGGAGGGATCGCCTCAGGCGAGCAGGTCGTCTACGTGTGCTTCCCCGTCACGGTACCTGCGGGCGATCTCCGCGCCGCAACCGTCCGCCGCACGCTGGAGCCGGTGCCGGCGTCGGGAAACCTGCTGTTCGTAGCGGACCAGGCGCCCCATCGCGGTGTGCAGCTCTTCGTCCGTCCGGGCGTCCAGGTCCGACAATTCGATCTCGGCCAGCGTCTCGGCGGCGAGCTTGCGGTACTCGTCGCTGCGCGGCGTGGACAGCGTGACGTGCCGGGCGGACGCGCGCTGCGGGGACGGGGCGTCGGCGAGGATCTCCGACAGCCGGTCCACCACCGGCGACTCCGGGCCCCGGCGCCGGGCCAGCTCGGCCCTCAGGATGTCGATCCGCCCCTGCACGAGCCGCCGCACATAGCTGAGGTCGGCCTCGTCGCGCTGGGCGTCGCGGCGCAGGGCGCGCAGCTCCGGCAGGCGCAGGGCGGCCAGCTCCGCCCGGGCCGGGCCGTCGCCGGCGTCGTCGCCCTGCCCGGTCCGCTGTACGGGCGGGCGCATGGTGCTGATGTTCGTACCGCTGCCCGTGCTGCTGCTGACACCGGGGCGCGCGACCGGCACTGCGCCCGGGGACTGCCCGGTTCCATGGGTGCTCATGCTTGTGTCCATCCCCTCGACCCGGTGCGTCGGCGCACCGCCTCCCGAGCATCGTGCCACCCCGAGGGGCCTTCTGAGGTTGCTCTGTACCCGTTCGGCCCAAGATAGGTTGGTCTGTATGCGTGCAGTGGTACAGAGGGTGGATGGTGCGAGCGTCACGGTGGCGGACGCCGCGGACGGCGACGGCGGTTCCCGCGTCGTCGGAGAGATAACCGGCGAGGGGCTGTGTGTGCTGGTGGGGGTGACCCACGAGGACACCCCCGAGAAGGCGGCGCAGCTCGCCCGCAAGCTCTGGTCGGTCCGCATCCTGGAGGGCGAGAAGTCCTGCTCCGACGTGAATGCGCCGCTTCTGGTGATTTCGCAGTTCACCCTCTACGGGGACGCCCGGAAGGGCCGCCGCCCCACCTGGAACGCCGCCGCGCCCGGCGAGGTCGCCGAGCCGCTGGTGGACGAGGTGGTGGCCCGGCTGCGGGCGCTCGGGGCGACGGTGGAGACGGGCCGGTTCGGGGCGGACATGCGCGTCTCGCTCACCAACCACGGCCCGTTCACCGTCATCATCGAGGTCTGAGCCCCGTACCCGAGGCCCTCACGGCTCGACGACCGTCTCCTGCGCCGCCGCCGTGTCCCCGGCCAGCAGCGGCGCGTCGACCGCCACGTTCCGCTTCACCAGGGCCAGGGCGATCGGGCCCAGCTCGTGGTGGCGGGCGGACGTGGTGACGAAGCCCAGCTGGCGGCCCTCCGGCCCGTCCGACGCGAGCCGGACCGGGGTGCCGGGGCCCGGCAGGTGGACCTCGCTGCCGTCCAGGTGCAGGAAGACCAGGCGACGCGGCGGCTTGCCCAGGTTGTGCACCCGGGCCACGGTCTCCTGTCCCCGGTAGCAGCCCTTCTGGAGGTGCACGGCGACGCCGATCAGGCCCAGCTCGTGCGGGATGGTGCGGTGGTCGGTCTCGAAGCCGAGCCTCGGCCGGTGCGCCTCCACGCGCAGCGCCTCGTACGCGAGCACCCCGGCGAGCGGGCCGTGCACCGCCGCGTACGTCTCCAGCCCGGCGCGCGGCAGGAAGAGGTCGCGGCCGTGCGGCGTCTCGCGTACGACGGCCCCGTCCGGGACCTCGGCGATCGAGCCGGCCGGGAGGTACACCACCGCGAAGTCCTCGGTGCGGTCGGCGACCTCCACCCGGTAGAAGAACTTCATCGACTCCAGGTAGGCGATGAGGTCGCCCCGCGTACCCGGTTCGACGTGCATCCACACCGTCTCGCCGTCGTCCACGAGGTAGAGGGCGTGCTCGATGTGGCCGTTCGCGCTGAGGATGAGCGCTTCGGTGGCCCGGCCCGGGGCGAGCTCGGTGACGTGCTGTGTGATCAGGAGGTGCAGCCAGGCCAGCCGGTCGGCGCCGCTGACGGTGACGACGCCGCGGTGCGAGAGGTCGACCAGGCCCGAACCGTCGGCGAGGGCGCGCTGCTCGCGGAACAGGTCGCCGTAGTGCGCGGCGACGCCTTCGTCGCGGCCCTCGGCGGGGACGGCGCCGGGCAGGGACAGCAGGGGGCTCTTCATGCGACCAGCGTACGACTGGTCCGGCCTCGACGGCCCGGCGCTCAGGGCCCAGGCCGCCCGGTGCCTCAGGCCCCGGCCGCCGCTGCCGGACCCTGGGCGTCCGGTCCCTCGTGTGCCGCCTTCGCCGTGCAGTCCGCGCAGCGGCCGAAGATCGCGAAGTGCTTCATGTCCGTCTCGAACCCGAAGTCGCCGCGCAGCTTCTCGGTGAACTCCGCGACGACGCTCACATCGGCCTCGATCACGTCCGCGCAGTCCCGGCACACCAGGTGGATGTGGTGGTGGCGGTCGGCCAGGTGGTACGTCGGAGCGCCGTGCCCCAGGTGGGCGTGGCTGACCAGCTCCAGCTCCTCCAGGAGCTCCAGCGTCCGGTAGACCGTCGAGATGTTCACGCCGGAGGCGGTCCGGCGCACCTCGACGAGGATGTCGTCGGGCGTCGCGTGTTCGAGCGTGTCGACGGCCTCCAGGACCAGCTGGCGCTGCGGGGTCAGCCGGTAACCGCGCTTGCGGAGATCGGTCTTCCAGTCGGTGCTCACCACAGCCCCCAGTGTAGGTCCGGGCGGACGGCTACCCGGCGCGAACGGAGGCTACTTGAAGAAGGCGATCCCGTCGTCCGGCAGGTCACCGAGGCTCTTGGCCATCGCCTCGACCTCCTCGGGCGTGACGGTCTTCTTCAGGTGCGCCGACATGTAGGGCCGCAGCTCGACCTCGGGCGTCGCCTTCTCGCCGACCCACATCAGATCGCTGTTCACATAGCCGTAGAGCCGCTTGCCGCCGCTGTACGGGCCGGAGGCCGCGGTGCGGGCCACCGCGTCGGTGACCAGGTCGATCTGCGGCTTCTTGTCGGCCAGCTCGCCGTACCAGATCTCGATGACGCCCTGGTCGCGGGCCATGACGACCTCGACCTTGCGGTCCTTGTCGATGCGCCAGTAGCCGGTCTCGGTCTCCAGCGGGCGGACCTTGTTGCCGTCGCCGTCGAGGACCCAGGAGCGCGAGGTGTACTCCAGGAAGTCACGGCCGTCGTGGCTGAAGGTGACCTCCTGCCCGAAGTTGCACTTCTCGGCGCCCGGGAAGTCGGAGACGCCCGCGCCCACCCAGTTGCCCAGGAGGAAGGCCAGCGGGACGAGGTCCGGGTGGAGGTCTGACGGGATCTCGATCATGAGCGGCTCAGTCGATCTGTGAGGCGGGAGGCGGGGAGGCAGAGAACGGGGAGGTGGTCAGCGCTGACCCTGGTAGAGCTTCTTCACGGTCACGGCGGCGAAGGCGAGGACGCCGACGCAGACCAGGACCAGCAGGGCGGAGAAGAATGCCTCAAGCACGGGGGGCTCCTCGGACGAGCGGTGTGACGGCCGTACAGGGCAGTACAGGGCCGGGCCCCAGCCTAATGGGTGGGGCCCGGCCCTGCCGTTCCGGGGCGTCCGGGGCGGGTCAGCCCAGGAGCTGGTTCTGCAGGATGACCGTCTGGTGGAACGGGACCCGGGGCGTGCCGCCGCCCTCGCGGGACTGGACGACCAGCGCGACCGTGTCCCCCGCGACCACATAGCCCGCCCGCACTTGGGCGGAACCGTACGGCTTCGGCTCGCTGAAGACGTACGAGACGGTGGACTCGACCCTTCCTCCGCCCTTCCAGCTCTCGTCCAGCTTCTGGTCCCCGTGTGTGCCAAGCAGCGGGTCACCGGCCGACGACGCCCCGATGTACCGCTCGTCGCGGAAGGCATCGGCGTCGTCCGCCGAGCTGAACTGGAGCAGGTAGATCCGGTTGGACGTGCCGTCGGGCATGGTCCAGCCGCGTGCCGCGATGTGCCGCAGGGTCCCTTCGCGCAGGGTGTCGCCGAGGCTGGGGCGCGCGCTCTTGAGGAACTCGGACGCGAACTGCTCCGTGCTGACCCAGCCGCCCTTGAGCTTCTTGTCCACCGTGGCCCCGGCCGGCGCGGGCAGCAGCAGCTCGCGCAGGTCGGCGTGGTGGATCTCGGACGGGTTGCCGTCGCTGTAGGGGCGCGGTTTGTCCGCCGGGAGCGCGGGAAGGGCGAGTGCCGGGTAGTCCCAGCGCCCGTCGTCCTCGGTGGCGAGACCGGGCACGTCGGTGCGCTCCATCGAGGTGATGCCGTACGCCGTACCCGCCCCGGCCGCGCCGAACACCAGCACGGCGGCGGTCCACCGCGCCACGGCCCGCAGCACCCGGCGCGGAGGGCGGGGCCCCTGCACCACGGGGGCCGGCGGCATGGGCGGGAGGTCGGGGGCCGGGGGCGCCGACACGGGCTCCGGCCCGGCCGCGGGCGCGGCCGTCTGCTCGGTCATACGTACTCCCCCGGGGACTTGATGTGGTTCAGCTGGTCCTTCACCAGTTCGGCGACGGCCGACTTGCGGAACGGCTCGATGCCCGACGCCGAGAAGGTGACCATCACCTCGCCCTCGTACGCCATGCAGAACATGCCCTCGATCCGCCGTTCGTCGTCCTTGGGGTCGAGGAAGCAGGAGGCGTTCCGCTTGTGGCCGGCGATCTTCGGGCCGTCGCGCAGGACACCGACGCTGTCGAAGAGTTCGTGCCGGAAGTTGTAGAGGTCCCGGATGGCCTTCTTGTCCTTCATCCGCACCAACTGGGTGTCGATGACCAGGTCGTTGTCGTGCGAGGCGTACGTACGCACGGCCAGGCCCTGGATGCGGAGCTTGTCGATCCGCTTCTCGAACTCCCGCCGCTGCCGGCCCGACAGGCCGCGCCCGCCGTCCTTCATCTCGGCGGTGGCCGCGGCGCCGCTGAGCTCGGCGTCGTTGCCGTACGTACCGGAGTCCGGGCCGAGCCGGTAGCCGGCCGGGACGGGCAGCAGCAGCTTGCTCAGCTCGGTGGTGGCCCTGCCCCGCGCCAGGTCCCCGGCGGGGTCCTTGGCGGGTGCGTGGCCGGGCTTCCGCCACAGCTGCGTCGGAACGGTGCGGTCCGCGCCGTCGACGGTGACCTTCGTGTACGCGGCGGCGCCGCCGACCGCGGCGAGTACCAGCACGACGGGAAGGACCGCCAGGACCACCCGGCGCGCCCTGCCCTTGCTCACGGGGGCCTGCGCCGCGAAGGGGTTGCCGTCGTCCACCGGCGGGACGGACTCGGGGGTACGGTCGTCGGCCACCGGCGGGACGGGCTCCGGGGTGCGGTCGTCGTTCACAGGCGCTCCAGCTGTCGCTCGGCCAGCGTCCGGATGTCCTTCTCGCTGATGGGTGCGCTGTCGAAGATGTGGATGTCGACCATCACGTCGCCCCGGCTGAAGATCGCCCTGGCCTGGTAGAAGGGCAGGTAACCGGCCTCGCGCTCGGCCGGGAAGACGTAATAGCGGCCCTCGGCGCTGCCCTTGATCGGGGTGCCCCCATTGCCGGCGGCCCGCTTCTGGGGCATGTACGAACGCTGGTCCTCGGCGAGGGCCGCGGCGGCGGCGCCCGAGTTGAACTGCACCAGGTACACGTCGGCCGCCCGGTACTCGCCCTTCTTCCAGCTCGCGCCCGCGACCCGGCGGAGGCCCTGGTCGAGGAGGTCGCCGTACATGTACTCCTCGTTCTCGAAGTTCATGGCGTAGTTCTCGACCCCCATCCAGCCGTCCTGGGTGAGGGCGGTCAGGCCCTTGTCCTCCTGCCAGCCCTTCGGCCGGGGCATGATCAGCTTGCGCAGGTCCCCCTCCGTGCGGACCTGGCGGTCCTGCGAGGCCGGCAGCGGGTCGGGCTCCTGGCCGGCGGGCAGGGCCTTCGCCGGGTACGCCAGGTCCGGCTGCGAGAGCGCGGCCAGGGGCGTCGGGGCGCGGTCGGCCTGAATGCCGTAACCCGTCGCGATGCCGCCGGCCACGCCGAGCACGGCCGCGGCGGCGATGATCAGGGCCGTACGCCCGCGGGGGCGCCGCTTCACGGAGGCGGCGGGCTCCGCCTCGGCCTCCGGCCGCTCCCCCGCCCCGGCCGCCTCGGCCGCATCGACGGGCGGCTCGGGCTGCCCGTCGGAAATACTGTCATTCGGATGCAAGTTGGGTCCCCCCACGAGCCCTTGAAGCGCGAATTCCGTTATCCGCGCACACAACTGACCCACAGGTCCGGGGCGGGGTTGTGCGGCCGAGGATTACAGTTCCGTATATGTCGAAGAAGCTCGTGATCAAGGTGACCGCAGGTGCCGACTCCGCCGAGCGCTGCTCGCAGGCGTTCACCGTGGCGGCGGTGGCCGTCGCCAGCGGGGTGGAGGTTTCGCTCTGGCTGACCGGGGAATCGGCGTGGTTCGCGCTGCCGGGCCGCGCCGCCGAGTTCGAACTGCCGCACGCCGCGCCCCTGCCGGATCTGATCGAGTCCATCCAGGCGGGCGGCCGGATCACGCTGTGCACGCAGTGCGCGGCCCGGCGCGACATCACCGAGGAGGACGTCCTGGAGGGCGTGCGGATCGCCGGGGCGCAGGTCTTCGTCAGCGAGATCATGGCCGACGGGGTGCAGGCGCTCGTCTACTGAACGGCTTCCCGGTCACCGGGAGCCCTCTCAGCCGCGCCGCTTCCTGCCGTCCAGCTCGTCCCACCACGCGTCCGACTCCGGATCGCCGGTGTCACCCCCGCCCTTGTCCGGCCGGGCGTCGCGGGGCGGCGGCTGCTGCCGCCCGCCGGGCTCGTCCCACCAGCGGTCCTCCGGCCCCTTGCGGTTGCCGACCATCGCCGCGACGGGCGGGATCACCATCGCGACCACACACATCGCGATGGCGGCGGGCATCGACCAGAGCCTCACGAAGGCCCAGGCCGAGACGAAGAGGACGAGGCATACGCCCATCAGCACGAAGTAGGCGCGCCGGCGTCGGCGGTACATGAGTCCAGCGTAGGCCCGATCGGCCCACTCGGCCGGTCCGGAGCGAACCCGCACGTGGGGCGGGCAGCACGAAGGGCCGTACCCGCGCCAGGCAAGCGTCCAAACCCCCTGGGGTACGGCCCTCCGGCCGGTCATCGGCTGCGCCGACGGTCGTCGTCCTAGACGGCGATGGCCACCTCGGCCAGGCCACCGGTCTGCGCGACGACCGTGCGGTCGGCGGTGCCGCCGGGCACGAGCGCGCGGACGGTCCAGGTGCCCTCGGCCGCGTAGAAGCGGAACTGGCCGGTCGCCGAGGTCGGGACCTCGGCGGTGAACTCGCCGGTCGAGTCCAGCAGGCGGACGTAGCCGGTGACGGGCTCGCCGTCGCGGGTCACGCTGCCCTGGATGGTGGTCTCACCGGGCTTGATGCTCGAAGCGTCGGGGCCGCCGGCCTTTGCTCCACACATGGTTCAGTCCTTCTGGTCGGGGGAACGTGCTGGTCCGGGTCGTACGGGTTACTTGTTGGCGCCGAGCTCGATCGGCACACCGACGAGGGAGCCGTACTCGGTCCACGAACCGTCGTAGTTCTTGACGTTCTCCTGGCCGAGCAGCTCGTGCAGCACGAACCAGGTGAGCGCGGAGCGCTCGCCGATGCGGCAGTACGCGATGGTGTCCTTCGACAGGTCGACCTGCTCCGTCTCGTAGAGGGCGCGCAGCTCGTCGTCCGACTTGAAGGTGCCGTCGTCGTTGGCGTTCTTCGACCACGGGATGTTGCGGGCGCTCGGCACGTGGCCGGGGCGCTGCGACTGCTCCTGCGGGAGGTGGGCCGGGGCGAGCAGCTTGCCGCTGAACTCGTCGGGGGACCGCACGTCGACCAGGTTCTGGGTGCCGATGGCCTTCACGACGTCGTCGCGGTAGGCGCGGATCGACTCGTCCTGCGGCTGGGCCTTGTACTGCGTGGCCGGGCGGGACGGGACCTCGTCGCCGTCCACGAGGTCGCGGGAGTCGAGCTCCCACTTCTTGCGGCCACCGTCGAGCAGGCGGACGTCCTGGTGGCCGTAGAGCTTGAAGTACCAGAACGCGTAGGACGCGAACCAGTTGTTGTTGCCGCCGTAGAGGACGACCGTGGTGTCGTTGGCGATGCCCTTCGCGGACAGCAGCGCCTCAAAACCCGCCTGGTCGATGAAGTCGCGGCGGACCGGGTCCTGCAGGTCCTTGGTCCAGTCGATCCGGATCGCGTTCTTGATGTGGTTCTTCTCGTACGCGGAGGTGTCCTCGTCGACCTCGACGATGGCGACCTGCGGGTCGTCGATGTGGGCCTCGACCCAGTCGGCGTCTACGAGGACGTCACTGCGGCTCATTGTGTTTCTCCTCCGGGGCAGTCTGCGGCGAGATGGTGCACGGGTCGTGCGTGATGCGGATGTGCGGGGCGCGGGCCGGGCCCGTGTCCGCGGGCGGCATGCGGGACGGCCCCGACGTGCGGTCGAAGGGCCTGGGAACGCGGGAGACCGGGCGTCCCGCTCAGACAGTGCGACAGAGCATGGCGGCGACGCGGCACAGGTCCACTGCCCGCCGCTTCGTGAGATCCGCCTGACCACCTTGAGGGAGGCCGCCAATAGAGCACTGCATGGGACCGATCGTAGGGACGTACGGGCGGACATGTCACCGCTGTGTCGCATAATGAGACAGGATCATCCGTAATACGGAACGAGTTCCGCTACGGCACGAGCGCGGCACGGTCGCGCGCGACCTCGGGGCGGTCGGCCATCTGCGGACCGGACCGGTCCGTCTCACTATGTGACCGGGCGTCCCGTCGCCCCTGTCCGCTCGCCCACCCGGTCATCCCGCCAGACGCACGTCGGTCCCCGTCACCGATATCTCCAGACCGTCCTCGGTCGGCTGGATGCCCTCCAGCTTCAGGCCGTTCGGCAGCCCGCCGACCTCGCGCTCGAAGTCGGTCTTCCCGCGGATCAGCTTCTCCAGGCCGGGAATGCCCTCACCCGGCACCTTGTCGGCGTGGACGCGGACGGTGTGGCCGTCGACCAGGGTGACGGTGGACAGCACGCTGCGCGAGATCGGGCGCCCCAGGAGGGGGACGGTGACCGTCCCGGTCACCTTCACCTTGCCCTTGCCGCCGTACGCGACCTCGACGCCGTCGCTGGCGGCCTCGGTCAGGTCCTCGTACGAGATGACGGCCGTCCCGGTGGCGCGGGCGGCGGTGGCGCCGGAGAAGCCGTCGGTCAGCCGGACGTCGCGCAGTTCGGCGTTCATGGTGGAGATCCGGAGCGTCCGTCCCGCGGCACGCGTCTCGATGCCGGTGATCGTCACGTCGACCTCGTCCAGCTCGGAGCCGGCGACCTGGGTGAGGAACGGGAAGCCCTTGATGGAGACCTCGGTGGAGCCGATCCGCGCGCCCGGAACCTGCACCCGGTCCTCGGCCTGCGACTCGGCGATGTTCACCGCCACCCGGTCCACGGCCACGAGCAGCGCCGCCAGGATCACCAGGGCGATGGCCCATATTCGCAGTGCACGCATGCCTGTCCTTCCCCCGCCCTGCCGTCCGTACGGCGTGATCGACGTGCGAAAGCCCCCCAACGGTTCCCCGTGGAGGGCTTCGCCATGCGGATGGAGCGGTACGGATTCGAGCGCTACGGGACTACGTCAGGAGGCGTCCCAGCACATAGACGGCCGGCGCCGCCGCGGTCAGCGGCAGGGCCACACCCGCCGTCATGTGCACGAAGCGTGACGGGTAGTCATAGCTCGCGACCCGCAGCCCGACCAGCGCGCAGACCCCGGCGGCGAGGCCGAGCAGCGCACCCTTCGCGCCCAGGTCCGTGGCCGCCCCCGCCACCGCTCCCGCCCCGGCCGCGACGGCCAGCGCGGCCACCACGGACACCGGCGCGGGCAGCGGCAGCGCCCGTACGATCACGGCGGCGGCGACCGCGACCGCGCCCACCGTCACGGCGTCCGGGACGGCCGCGAGGTGGCCGGCCGCCAGCACCGCGAGCGCGGCCGACGCGACGGTGGCCATGAGCCCCTGCATGCGCTCGTCCGCACCGGCCCGGCTGCGCAGCTGGAGGACCACGGTGAGCAGGACCCAGACGCCCAGCGTGCCGATGGTCGCGGCCGGACCGTGCTCCCGGCCCGCCGCGAGGAGCGCCACATCGGCGACCAGGCCGCCGGCGAACGCCAGCGCGATGCCCTGCCGGGCCGGCCACATGCCGTTGAGCCGGAACCAGCCCGCCGCCGTCACCGCCTGGAGCAGCACCAGCGGGACGGCCAGGGCGTACGACCCGAGGGCCGCGCCGAGCGCCAGCAGCAGCCCGAGCACCGCGGTGATCGCGGCCGGCTGGATTCCCGGCGCGATGATCGGGGAACGCCCCTCGGCCCGGGCGCGCTGCGCGTCGGTGATCCGGGCGTTGCCCAGGGTGGTGGGCGCGCCGTACCCGTCGGTGCCGGAGGCGACGGGGGCCGGGGCGGGGGCGGGGGCGGGCGGCGCGGGTTCGGCGTGGACCTCGGGCGGCAGCGGGTAGGAGCCGGTGCCGGCCGGGGCGGCGTGCTGCCCCTGCGGAGCGGGGTCCACGGGGTCCGCCGGGCGCACGGCCGGCTGGTACTGGGTGTCCCAGGTCTGCCCCTGCCAGGTCTGGGCGCCCTGGTCCGGCTGCCCGGCCGAGGCGTCCGGGTAGTACCCCTGCTGCGGGTACGCCTGCTGCGGGTACGCCTGCTGCTGCGGGTAGCCGTAGTGCTGCTGGTCCTGCCCGTACGCGTACTGCTGGTCCTGCCCGTACCCGTACTGCTGCTGCGGGTGGCCGTGCTGCTGGTCCTGCCCGTACCCGTACGGCGGCTGCTGCTCCGGGCCCTGGCCCGGGTGGTACGGATGCTGCTGATCGTTGCTCATGTGCTGGCGTTCACCCTCCTGCGAACGGCGGGAGCACCTCGACCGTGCCGCCCTCGGCAAGGCGTACGGTCTCATGGCTCCGGGTCCCGACGGGGTCGCCGTCGATGAGGAACGAGCACCTGCGCAGTACGCGGCTCAGCTCGCCGGGGTGCCGCTCGCGCACCGCGTCGAGCGCCTCCTTGAGGGTCGCGGCGGCGTACGGCTCCTCCGCGGTCCCGGCCGCGGCCTTGGCGGCTGCCCAGTAGCGGATCGTTCCCGCGGGCATGGCGGCGCTCCTTCCGTTGCGTTCCTCCGGTGCCGGTTCGGGGGACACCGGCTCCCCATCATGGTTCACCGTCGCACCACCCAGTCCGCGATGCGGGTGAGCAAGGTCTCGTCGGCCGCGTTCTCCGCGTGCCCCATCCCGCGCTCCAGCCACAGCTCCGCCCCGTCGCCCGCGGCGGCGGCGAGCATGCGGGGGTGGTCGACCGGGAAGTACGGGTCCCGGTCGCCGTGCACGATCAGCAGGGGCGCCGGTGCGATCAGAGCGGCGGCCGCGACCGGCGAGAGCGGGACCGGGTCCCACGCCTCCCGGTGGATGCGCGTGCGGAAGCCGTAGCGCCCGACGAGCCGTCCGGCGGGCCGGGTCACCAGCCAGTGCAGGCGGCGCATCGGGGCCGTCCCCCGGTAGTACCAGCGCGCCGGGGCGCTCACGGACACCACCGCGTCCGCGTGCGCCCCCATAAGCGCCCCTACGCGCCCACCGCGCTCCGCAACGCCCCGGTCCCCGCCGCTGCCCCCGCCCTCCCCGTCCTCCGCCGCCGGGGAGGCGTACAGCGCCCCGTGCCGCAGCACCACCGAGCCGCCCATCGAGAAGCCGACGGTCACCACCCGCCGGTGTCCGAGCGAACGCGCCCAGGCGACCGCCGCCGCCAGGTCCAGCACCTCCCGGTCGCCGACCGTGGAGTAGCCGCCGGACCTGCCGTGACCCCGGAAGGAGAAGGTCACCACCGCCGCGTACCGGGAGAACGTACGCACCGCCCGCCGCACCGCCGGACGGTCCACCGAACCGGTGAAACCGTGCGCGACGACGATCGCCGTTTCCCCGTCGTCATCCCCCGTACACGGGTCGTACACCGCCTCGATCCAGGTCCCGTCATCCGCCCGCAACGCGGCCCGCAGCGGGACGCGCGTGACGGGTCGAACAGCGGAATCCGGAATTCTCCCCTCGGACACAGAACTCATGTGGGTTATTCTCCTGTGAAGAGGATCCGGGCAGAGCAGCCCCCGGGTCCTTTTGTGCTTTCCGGATGTTGTTACGGCAACGTTTCGGCAAGCTCAGCGGAACCGTACGAAGCAGAGCCGCATACTCCCCCGGGCCCCCGCCCGGGAGTGCCCCTCTCGCAGGGAACGAGGAGGACCGAACCTCATGGGCGAGCCGACCGAGCACCATCAACGACCGATGAACCGGGCAGGTGGGCCGCGATGAGCTCCCTGCTGCTCCTGACGAATGCCCTCCAGCCGTCGACCGAGGTGCTGCCCGCCCTCGGCCTCCTGCTGCACAGCGTGCGCGTCGCACCCGCCGAGGGCCCGGCGCTCGTGGACACCCCGGGTGCCGACGTCATCCTCGTGGACGGGCGCCGCGACCTGCCCCAGGTCCGCTCGCTCTGCCAGCTGCTGCGGTCCACCGGGCCCGGCTGCCCGCTGATCCTCGTGGTCACCGAGGGCGGCCTCGCGGCCGTCACCGCCGACTGGGGCATCGACGACGTGCTGCTCGACACCGCGGGCCCCGCCGAGGTCGAGGCCCGGCTGCGGCTGGCGACCGGCCGGCAGCAGATCACCGCCGACGACTCCCCGATGGAGATCCGCAACGGTGATCTCTCCGTGGACGAGGCGACCTACAGCGCGAAACTCAAGGGCCGCGTCCTCGACCTCACGTTCAAGGAATTCGAACTGCTCAAATACCTGGCCCAGCACCCGGGCCGGGTCTTCACCCGCGCCCAGCTGCTCCAGGAGGTCTGGGGCTACGACTACTTCGGCGGTACGCGCACGGTGGACGTGCACGTACGGCGGCTGCGCGCCAAGCTCGGCCCCGAGCACGAGTCGCTGATCGGAACCGTCCGGAACGTGGGCTACCGATTCGTCGCTCCCGAGAAGGTCGAGCGGGCGGCCGAGGAGGCCAAGGCGGCCAAGCGGGGTGTCACCCGTCCGGAGCAGTCAGGCGTTGCCGAGGTCACGGAAGAAGCCCCGGTCCGGCCTGCCAAGAGGTAGTTCCATCCGCGTAGACTGCCGCGCGTGGCCAAGGTGACGCGGGACGATGTGGCGAGACTGGCGGGGACGTCGACCGCAGTGGTCAGTTACGTCATCAACAACGGACCCAGGCCGGTCGCCCCGGCCACGCGCGAGCGGGTGCTCGCCGCGATCAAGGAGCTGGGCTACCGGCCCGACCGGGTCGCCCAGGCCATGGCCTCGCGGCGGACCGATCTCATAGGGATGATCGTGCCGGACGCCCGGCAGCCGTTCTTCGCGGAGATGGCGCACGCGGTCGAACAGGCCGCCGCCGAGCGCGGGAAAATGGTCCTCGTCGGCAACTCCGACTACCGCGACGAGCGCGAGGTCCACTATCTGCGGGCCTTCCTCGGCATGCGGGTCTCCGGACTCATCCTGGTCAGCCAGGGCCCCAGCGAGCGCGCCGCGGCGGAGATAGAGGCGTGGGACGCCCGGGTCGTGCTGCTGCACGAGCGGCCCGAGGCCATCGACGACGTGGCGGTCGTCACGGACGACATCGGCGGCGCCCAGCTCGCCACCCGCCACCTCCTGGAGCACGGCAACGCCTACGTGGCCTGCCTCGGCGGCACGGAGGAGACCCCGTCCGTCGGCGACCCGGTCGCGGACCACGTCGAGGGGTGGCGGCGCGCGATGCACGAGTCCGGCCGCTCGACCGAGGGCCGCCTCTTCCAGGCCCCGTACAACCGCTACGACGCCTATCAGGTGGCCCTGAAACTCCTCTCGGGGCCGGAGAGGCCGCCGGCCATCTTCTGCGCCACCGACGACCAGGCGATCGGCGTGCTGCGGGCCGCGCGCGAACTGCGCATCGACGTGCCGGGCGAGCTGGCCGTCGCCGGATTCGACGACGTCAAGGAGGCCGGGCTGACCGATCCGCCGCTCACCACGGTCTCCTCGGACCGCCCGGCGATGGCCCGGGCGGCGGTGGACCTGGTCCTCGACGACTCGCTGCGGGTGTCCGGATCGCGGCGGGAGAGGCTGAAACAGTTCCCCTCGGCGCTGGTGATCCGCCGCTCCTGCGGCTGCGGAGAGCCGCCGGCGTCCGCCTGAACCCCGGCCTTCATATCGGGCATACGCGGTTCTGCCGGGCTTCTCAGGGCGCCCTCACGCTCCTCTCATCTTCGCCGGACAGGCTCATAGACATGACAGAGAGCCAGCGCCCGAGCGGCGAGTACCCGATGTACCCCTCGTACGGCAACGGCGAAGCGGCCTACCCGCCGCCGCCGTCATACCAGCCCGCCCAGCCGGTCCACCCCGACCCGATGGGCCCGGCCGGCCCCGGCCCCGCGCCCGAGCCGCCCGCCGCCCGGCGCCGGGTCCGCAAGCCGGTCGCGCTCGTCGCCGCGGTGGCCCTCGCGGCGGCGATCGTCGGCGGCGGCACGGCCACGGTGATCGGCAGGCTCGCCGACGACCCCGCCACCACGGCCGCCGGGAGCGGTGTCGTGCCGGGCACCACCGTCTCGCAGAGCGACAAGGGCACGGTGGCCGGTGTGGCCAAGGCGCTCTCGCCCACCATCGTGGAGATCGGCGCGACCTCGACCGCCGGCCAGTCCACCGGGTCGGGCGTGGTCATCACCTCGGACGGCGAGATCGTCACCAACAACCACGTCATCGCGGACGCCTCCCAGATCAAGGTCACCCTCAGCACCGGCAAGACGTACACCGCCGACGTCGTCGGCACCGACCCCGACAAGGACCTCGCGCTGATCAAGCTGCAGGGCGCGAGCGGCCTGAAGACGGCCACGCTCGGCGACTCCTCCCAGGTCGCCGTCGGCGACGAGGTCGTCGCGATCGGCTCGCCCGAGGGCCTGACCGGCACCGTCACCAGCGGCATCGTCTCCGCCCTCGACCGGGACGTCACGGTCGCCAAGGAGGGCGACACCGGGCAGAGCCAGGGCCAGGAGCAGCAGGGCGGCGGGCGCCAGTGGCCCTTCGAGTTCGGCGGACGGCAGTTCAACGGCGACACCGGCGAGTCCACCACCACGTACAAGGCCATCCAGACCGACGCCTCGCTCAACCCCGGCAACTCCGGCGGTGCGCTGATCAACATGAACGGCGAGATCATCGGCATCAACTCCGCGATGTACTCGGCGAGCTCGGCGAGCGGCCAGAGCGGTTCGAGCGCGGGCAGCGTGGGGCTCGGCTTCGCCATCCCGGTGAACACCCTGAAGGCCGACCTCGACACCCTGCGGGCCGGGAACGGCTCCTGACCGTACGGGGCTGAGAAACTGGGGCTCCCGCGCTCCGGCCCATACGACCGAGAAGAGGACGAGACAGCGATGAGCCCCGCCGAAGACGATCCGCAGCGCATCCTGATCGTCGACGACGAGCCCGCCGTGCGCGAGGCCCTGCAGCGCAGCCTCGCCTTCGAGGGATACGGCACCGAGGTCGCCGTCGACGGCCTCGACGCCCTCGCCAGGGCGGAGTCGTACGCCCCCGACCTCATCGTCCTGGACATCCAGATGCCCCGCATGGACGGCCTGACCGCCGCGCGCCGCATCCGCTCCACGGGCGCCACCACGCCCATCCTGATGCTCACGGCCCGGGACACCGTCGGCGACCGCGTCACCGGACTCGACGCGGGCGCCGACGACTACCTGGTCAAGCCGTTCGAGCTCGACGAGCTGTTCGCCCGCATCCGCGCGCTGCTGCGCCGCAGCTCGTACGCGGCGGCCTCGGGCGGCCCCGTGCCCGACGACGACGTGCTGTCCTTCGCCGACCTGCGCATGGACCTCTCGACGCGCGAGGTCACGCGCGGCGACCGGCGCGTGGAGCTGACCCGCACCGAATTCACGCTCCTGGAGATGTTCCTCGCGCACCCGCGCCAGGTGCTGACCCGCGAACAGATCCTCAAGGCGGTCTGGGGCTTCGACTTCGAGCCGAGCTCCAACTCCCTGGACGTGTACGTGATGTACCTCCGCCGCAAGACCGAGGCCGGCGGCGAACCGCGCCTCGTCCACACCGTGCGCGGTGTGGGATACGCGCTCCGCTCGGGCGGGGGCGACGGATGACGGGCCCGCTGCGACGGGTCCGCGCGCTGCCGCTGCGCTCCCGGCTGGCGCTGCTGGTCGCGACGGCCGTCGCGGCGGCGGTGGCGGCGGTCGCGGTGGCCTGCTGGTTCGTGACGCGGGAGCAGTTGGAGGACCGGCAGGACGAGGCGTTGCGGGGGACGCAGGTCGACCAGACGTACCTGGTCAACCTGTACCGGTACTGCAAGGGGACCACCAAGCTGCCGCCCACGGCGTACAGCGGCTTCACCGTGCAGCTCATCGACGCCCAGGGGAACGCCTGCGTGGCTCCCGGCTCGCCCGAACTCCCGGTGTCCGAGGACGACCTCGACGTGGTCGGCAGCGACCGCCCCGGCCCGCTGCACACGGAGACCGCCTCCGACGGGGCGAGGATGCGCGTGTTCACCTACCCGGTGACCGCGACGGGCGGACCGGCCGAACCGCACACCGAGCTCGGGGTCTCCATCGCCCGCCCCCTCAGCGAGGTCGGCGACCCCCTCTCCACCCTCGCCTGGGTCCTGCTCCTCGTCAGCGGCATCGGGGTCGTGGGCGCCGGCGCCGCCGGCCTCTGGATCGCCCGTTCCGGGCTGCGCCCCGTGGACGAGCTCACCGAGGCCGTCGAGCACGTGGCCAGGACCGAGGACCTGACCGTCCGCATCCCCGTCGAGGGGGAGGACGAGATCGCGCGGCTCTCCCACTCGTTCAACTCGATGACCGCCTCGCTGG
The DNA here is from genome assembly GCF_007096885.1 of Streptomyces sp. 130. Classification (GTDB taxonomy): domain Bacteria; phylum Actinomycetota; class Actinomycetes; order Streptomycetales; family Streptomycetaceae; genus Streptomyces. The sequence continues at coordinate 128,560 of NZ_VJNO01000016.1, forward strand.
CGACCTCCCGCGACCGGCAGGCGCAGCTCATCGCGGACGCGGGCCACGAGCTGCGCACCCCGCTCACCTCGCTGCGCACCAACGTGGAGCTGCTGGCCCGCAGCGAGGAGACCGGCCGGGCGATCCCGCCGGACGACCGCAGGGCCCTGATGGCGTCGGTGAAGGCGCAGATGACGGAGCTGGCCGCGCTCATCGGCGACCTCCAGGAGCTGGCCCGCCCGGACGCCGCCCAGCCGGGCCCGCTCCAGGTGGTGGCCCTGCACGACATCACCCGGGCCGCCCTGCGCCGCGCCCGGCTGCGCGGTCCGGAGCTGACGATCACGGAGGACCTGGCCCCCTGGTACGTACGCGCCGAACCGGCGGCCCTGGAACGGGCGATCGTCAACGTCCTGGACAACGCGGTGAAGTTCAGCCCGTCGCGCGGCACCATCGACGTGGTGCTGCACCGGGGCCGGCTCACGGTCCGGGACCACGGGCCCGGCATCCCCGCCGACGAACTCCCGCACGTCTTCGAACGCTTCTGGCGCTCCCCGTCCGCCCGCCAGCTCCCGGGCTCGGGCCTGGGCCTGTCGATCGTGGCCCGTACGGTGCGGCAGTCGGGCGGCGACATCGCCCTGACCCCGGCCGAGGGCGGCGGCACCGAAGCCGTGATCAACCTCCCGGGAGCACCGCAGCCGCCGCCGGACGCCGTCACCGCGTAACGCCCCCTCGCGTGCAGAGGCCACGCACATACCTCATAGGATCTGCACAGCCGCCCGCGTGTTCACTCCGCTGTGGCCGGCACCGCCTGAACCGACCGCTTGTCCGGATCGACCCCAAGGGCTCATGTGAAGATTCGCCGCATACTCGCCACGGCCGTGGCCGTCGCCGTCACCACTCCCGCCGCGCTCCTCTCCGTCACCCCGGCCTTCGCCGACTCCAAGCCGGCGGCCGAGGCCCCGGCCAAGCCGACGATCGAGGAACTCGAGAAGGCCGCCGCCGAGGCGCAGAAGGCCTACGACGACGCTCTCGCCGCGCAGAAGGCCGGTTACGGGGTCCTGAAGACGGCCCTCTCCGACGAGGCGCCGCTCGCCGTGGCGGCCAAGGCCGCCCGTAAGAAGGCGGACGACGCCGCTGCCGCCAAGGCCGCCGCGGACAAGGCCGTCACCGACGCCAAGGCCGCACTCGCCGCACTGCCCGGCACCGCGACCGACGCCGAGCGCACCGAGGCCGAGAAGGCCGTCACCGACGCCGAGGCCAAGGCCACGAAGGCGGCCACCGCGAAGACCGACGCCGAGGCCGAGGCCACCAAGGCCGAGACCGCCAGCGACGACGCCCGCGTCGCCGCAGCCCGTGCCTACAGCGTGCTGCAGAAGGCCGTGGCCGACGCGCTCGCCGCCAAGACCGCCGCCGACGAGGCGCTGGCCAAGGCCCGCGAGGAGGAGGGCGGTCCCGACTGCGTGCCCGCCGACCTCCGCGCCACCGTGACCGGCCTGCCCTCCTCGGTCGTCGCCGGCACCAGCACCACCTTCTCGCTGCGCGTGAAGAACGGCACCGAGCAGGCCCTCGACGCGGTCACCGCGTACGCGTACGTCCACACCACCGACGCGTCCGGCCTCAAGACCACCGACGGCTACATGCACCTCCAGTGGTCCACCGCCGCGTCGCCGAAGTGGCACGCCGTCGCCAAGGACCACCGCGTCGGCCTCGGCGCGCTGAAGGCGGGCGCGCAGACCGAACTCAAGCTCCGGCTCACCGCCGACGCCAAGGCTCCGGCCGGCAACGGCGTCGTGCTCACCTCGGCCGAGTACGTCAACAAGGACGGCTCCTGCGGCGGCGCCCCCGGCGGGGAGACGACCGCCTTCACGGTCAAGGCCGCGGGCTCGGGGACCGGCACGACCGGCGGCACCGGCACCGGAGGCAGCACCGGGTCCACCGGCGACACGGGCACCACCGGTTCCGCGGGCACCACCGGCTCGACCGGCACCTCCGGGCAGCAGGGCCAGGGCTCGACGTCCGACGGGACGTCCACCGGCGGCGACCTCGCCTCCACGGGCTCGTCCGACGCCACCGTCCCGCTCGGCATCGCCGGAGCCGCCGCCGTGGCGCTCGGCGGGGCGGCCGTGGTCGTCGTCCGCCGCCGCAAGGCCGGCGCGGCGGCCTGAGCGCACGCGTAGAAAAAAAAGGGGGGGAGGGGCTGCGGGCCGGTCGAACCGGTC